>NZ_CP049135.1:0-1937775 GCF_014171495.1 Paraburkholderia tropica | reverse complement strand
GCTTACATCCCGCGCGGCATCTGGCCGGCCGCATGAGCACTGCTCACCCCATCCGCGCGGCTCGCCGGCGCAACGCGCGGATCGCGCTCGCGCAGCATGTCGCGCGTGAGTTGCGCATGTTGACGGCGAAGTTCTCGGTCGTCAGGTCGCGCGTCTGCAATTGCTCGCAGGCCTCGCGCGCCTGCGCCAGCGTGCGGGCCGGATCGTCCACGAGCGCGTTCACGGCGTCGCGCAACTGCTGCGTGTTGAAGGGCTCGACGTAGTACGCGGCCTTATCGTCGAAATAATCTTCGAGTGCGCCCACTTTTGTCACGATCATTGGCTTGCCGACTGCGGCGGCTTCGAGCATCACCGTGATGCCCGAGGCGTGCGTGTTCGGACGCAGCGGCACGACGATGATATCGGCCCACTCATAGAGCGCGTGCTGCTGCTGAAGGCCCGAGACGCGCACGACTTCGACGTTCGGCGCGCGCACTTCGGCGGGAATGCGGCGACGCGTGGCGATACGCACATGGTAGCGCGCGTCGTTGCCGAGCGCGGCGGCGAGCGTGGTCCAGTCGCGGTCGCGATCGTTGCCGATGCCCGCGATACGCACGGGCGTATTCGGCTTCCAGTGCGACGGCGGACGCAGCGGAAAGTCCTGCGTATTGAGGCCGTACAGCACATGGCGCGCGTCGCGGCCGAAGAAGTCGCCGCACAGCGCGGCGTTCTCGCTCGCGAGCGTGGTCAGCAGATCGGCACGCTTGAGCAGACGCTGGTACGCGGCGCGACGCAGCGCGCCGTAACCGGGCCAGCGGTCGAGCAGCCAGACGCTTTGCGCGAGCAGCAGCGGACGCGCGCCGCCCTTCTTCGCATGCATCAGCAGCACGGCGGCCACGGCCAGATGCTCCTGCTCGGTATGCGTCCAGATCACGTCCGCGTCGAGAATCGCGCGGCGATTGCGCCACGCGTGAATCAGATCGAAGCCGAGCGCCGCTTTCAGCGCGCGGCGCGCGAAACGCACCGGCGTGCCTTCGCGCGCGTCTTCGGCGTAATTGAGAGCGAATTCCGCGGATTCCGCGTGATGGTAGCCGTACAGGCAACCGATATTCTCGCCCTTTCGGTAACGGCGCGGATCGGCGCCGTAAAACAGGTGCACGTGGACTTGGGTACCGCTCATTCGAGGTCCTCCGTAAATTCGATTGCAGGCGCGCGGGCGAATCGGCGCTTCGATGCCGATGCATGTCTGCCGCGCGCCGCGTAGCGCGTTCCGTCTGCGCGTTTAGCGTTCGGTGCGTGTCGTGTCGTTCAGACCGGCGCGCGACGCGCCTCGCGCGCGCCGCCGCGCACGGCGCGCCAGCGCGCGAACGCGACGCCGGGCGAGCCCGCGCGCAACGCGCTCAGGCCCGTATGCAGCAGCCCCGGATAAACACGCGTGCCGACCAGCGTCCACCACCACCACGCCGTCTCGCGATGCAGCGGCGGCAGATGGCTGCGCAAAATCAGATGGAAATTGAACGCGGCGTTGCGGATCGACGCGAGCGTCTGCGCATTGCGCGGATCCTCGCCCGGACGCGGCGCCGGATAATGGTCGACAGCCACGCGCGGGTCGTAGACGAGCTTCCAGCCCGCGCGCTTCACGCCCATGCTGAACGCCATGTCGTTGTGCGTCTGCGCGCCCGTGCCGCGCAGACGGCGGTCGAAACGCAGTCCGCCGATCGCCGCGCGCCGGTAGCTCATGTTCGCGCCCTTGAGCAGATCGACTTCGCGCGCCTCGCCCACGCCCAGATGATGATTGCCGACGATGCGGCCCGAGCGCTGCACGCGGCCCACCAGCGGGCGCTCGCCGTCAAGCACGCGGCCTTCTTCGTGAACCCAGTCGCGGCCGCCGAGCGCGCCGAGCTGCGCATCGGCCTCGAAATGCGCGGCGATGCGCGCGACCCAGTCGGCGTGCGGCGCGGCGTCGTCGTCGGTGATCGCGATCACGTCGCCCGTGGCCGCTTCGAGACCGCGATTGAGCGCGGCCACCTGACCCGGTTCCTCGACGCTCGCCACGTCGACGTTGAGCACGCGCGGCGTCACATGTTCGGCGAGGCACGCGTGCGTCGCGGCATCGTCGGCGCGCGCCACCACCACGATCTGATCGGGCGCGCGTTCCTGGCGCAACAACGCCGAGAGGCAGCGCGAGAGATCTTCAGGACGCCTGTACGTCGGTACGAGCACGGTCACTTTCATCGCGTGTTCCCCTTTCATCAGGCGCTCAGATATTCCTGCACGGCGCTGTAGCCATAGCCGTAGCTGCCGCGCGCGCGCGCCGGCACGCCGTTGAAGACGCCGCCCGTCACATGCACGCCCGCGGTGCGCAGACGCTTGAGCGTATCGGCGATTTCGCCTTCGGTATGCATGCCCGAACGCAGCACGAGGAAGGTCGATCCCGCGTGACCGCTGATGATCGCGGCATCGGTCACGGCCAGCACCGGCGGCGTATCGACGAGCAGAATGTCGTAGCGCTTCGCGAGGCCGTCGAGATACTGGCCCAGACGCGGCGACATCAGCAGCTCGGACGGATTCGGCGGACGGCGGCCGCACGAGATGAAGTGCAGGTTGTCCACTTCGGTCGCGCGAATCGCTTCGTCGAGCGAGATCTGACCCGAGAGCAGTTCGGAGAAACCGTTGTCCTGCGGGCCGCCGAGATAGCGCTCAAGCGCGCCGCGGCGCATGTCACCGTCGATCATCAGCACGCGCTTGCCCGAATGCGCGAGCAGCACAGCAAGGTTGGCGGTCATGAAGCTCTTGCCGACGCCCGGCACCGAACCCGTGAGCACGACCACGCGATTGCGCGCGTCCATCACGCTGAACTGCAGCGAGGTGCGCAGCGAACGCAGGCTTTCGACCGTGAGATCCTTCGGCGCGGCGCTCGCGAGCACTTCGCGCAGACGCGTGCCGCCGCGCACCGGCGCGCGCTTTTCGAGCGCCGTCTGTTCGGCCGAGAGCGGCACGAGACCGTAGACGGGAAGCTGGAACGTGCGTTCGATCACGTCCGGATCGACGATGCCCTTGAACATGTTCCGGCGCATCAGCACGAAGCCGGTGCCGAGAATCAGGCCGAGCATCGCGGCCGCCGAAACGATCAGCAGCTTCTTGGGCTTCGACGGCTTGCCCGGACGCATCGCCGGATCGACGATATGCACGTTGCCGCCCGTGCCCACGCGCTGCACCGAGAGTTCCTGAATGCGGTTCAGCAGCAGCACGTAGATGTCTTCCGCCACCTTGGCGTCGCGCTGGAGCTGCACGGCCTTCACTTCGGTCGCGGGCAGATCGCGGAACTTGGTGTCGTACTTGGCGCGCTCGCCCTGCAGTTGCGCGAGCTGCTGGCGCGCCGCGATCAGCACCGGATGCTGGTCGCCGAAACGCTGTTGCAGCGAAGCGATCTGCAATTGCAGCGCGGAAATCTGCTGCTCGTACTGCACGCTGCCATCGAGATAGATCTTCGCTTCGTCGCTGGCGTTGATCGAACCCGACTTGCTTTGATACGCGGTCAGCGCGGCTTCGGCGTTTTCCAGATCGGACTTCAGGCGCGGCTGCTCGCTGCGCAGGAAGTCGAGCATCTTGCTCGCGTCGGCCTGCTTGGTGGCCACGTGCTCGCGCAGATACGACTGCGCAACCGCGTTCGCCACGGCGGCGGCGTGCTCCGGATCGTTGTCTTCGAGCGAGATGTCGATCACGCCCGTCTGCTTGCCCTGCTCCTGCACCTTGATGGCGTTCTGGAACGCCGTGACGGCGTCCAGATCGTTCATGCGCACGACCGTGAAGCGCGTGCCGGGACGCGCCTTCAGCGCGCTCACGAGCATCGTCACGCCGCCGCCCTGCACCTGCTGGCCGACCGTGCCTTCGACGAGACGGCCGCCGTCGGGACCGGAAATCACGAAGCGGTTGTCGTCGAGCGCCGTCAACGTGAGCTTCTTGCCTTCGAGTTCGGGCGCGACGTCGATCGAATCGACAGTCGCCACTTCGCCGCCCCATGCGTAGCTCGTCAGACCGAACCACGGACGCGCGGGGTTGCCCGGCGTCGCGAGACGCGCGGCGAGACTGCCGATCACCGGCAGCGTGACCGGCGAGACCGAGTAGTTCAGCTTGAACTGCTGCACCACCGGCTCGAGCACGCTGCGGCTCTGGATCATCTGGATTTCAGCGTCCGTCGGCAGCGAGCCCTGCTGGCCGTTGGTGATGTTGGCGCCCGACTGCGTTTGCGTGAGCGCCTGCGACGTGTAATCGGCCTGCTCCACGCGCACTTGCGTGTCCGCGGTGTAGACCGGTTTGGCCACGTAGCAGTAGAACACGGCGCAGCCGACCACCACGGCCGCGATCGCGATGAGCCAGCCGATGTCGTCGATGATGACGCGCAGCAACTGGCCGAGGACGACGTCCTCTTCCTCTGTGCGGGCCGCCGGGGCCGCCTGACTGTTGGCTTGAATGCTCACGTTTTCGATCCCGTTTTAAATCGTGTTGCGTGGGAGGAAAGACCTCACGCCCTTAGCGCGTGATCTGCTTCAGGTAGAAGACCGTCTGGACCGTTGGCAGGACCTGCTGCAGCAAGCGGTTGAAGGTCGTCGAGGCCGCCGTACCGACGTACACGACATCCATCGGCTTGAGCTGGAATTGCGACGACAGCATGATCGCGTCCGGCTTCGTCATGTCGAGACGATAGATCTCGGGCTGCGTCGGGTTGTCCTTCATGCCGCGCATCACGAAGATCTGGCGCGGATTCGCGTCGGTGTCGAGAATGCCGCCGGCGGACGTGAGCGCGTCGGCGATCGTCAGCTTGCCGCGAATCATGCCGGTCTGGATCGGCGTCTTCACTTCGCCCATCACGAATATGCGGCTATCCGAACGGTCCGGCACGTTGATGATGTCGCCGTCCTGGAGCATCACGTTCTGCGTCGCGTCGCCCGAATCGAGCATGCGGTTCGCGTCGAGCACATAGAGCTTGCCGTTGCGCGTGAGGCGCACGCGGTTGATGTCGGCGTTGTCGGTGGTGCCGCCCGAGCGCGTGATCGCGTCGACGAGCGACAGCGGCACGTCGCTCATGGCGAGCGGGCCCGGCGTCTTCACGTCGCCGGTCACCTGGATTTTCTGGCTGCGGTAGGCGAGCACGCGCACGTCCACCTGCGGATTCTTGATATACGGACCGAGGCCCGACGCGAGGCGATCGCGCAGCTGCCCCGGCGTCTTGCCCGCCGCCATCACGCGGCCGACGAACGGGAAGTAGATCGTGCCGTCCTTCGCCACGGTCTGACCGTACGGATCGGACTCGCCGGACAGCGCGTTGGTGTACGGCTGCGTGAGTGTCTGCCCCACGGTCTGCGTGGTGTTGCCGCCCTGCGAGAACGTCGAGCCTTGCGGCGTCGAGATTTCCGGGTGGTCGTAGACCGTCACGCCGAGAATGTCCTGCGGCGCGATGTGATACGTGTAATCGGCGGCATTGGCGTACTTCGCGGGCGGCAGATCGACCTGCACGCCCGCGGCGGCCTGGGCCTGCTGCAGGACGAGCTGCGAGGTGATCAGATGCACGTCGTACTGCTGTTGCGGCTGATTGTTCGGCTGCTCTTTCAGGCTCGACGTGTCGAGATAATTGCCCGGTGCGGTCGCGCACGCGGAAACGAAGGCGCTCAACGCCAGCACGGTCATCAGATTGAGTTTCTTCATTGGCATATTCGGCTTAGCCACCCCTTAACCAGACGATCCATCAATTCGAGACTCTCGCGATACGCGGCTTCGTCGAGGCCGTGCGGATCGGAAACGTCCGAGTTCTCCCAATTGCCCAGCGCGAACACCTTCCCGCGCGCGGTCGGCTCGATGCGCTCCACGGCCGCCACCTGGCGGCGCTCCGTGACGAGCACGAGATCGGCGGCGCGCACGAGCTGGCTCGTGAGGCGGCGCGAGCGGTGTTCGCCCACATCCACGCCGCGCTCCGCGAGCAGTCGCTGCATCACCGGATCCATGTCCTCGCCGTCGAGCGCCCGCAGGCCCGCCGAGTGAAACGCGCCTGCATGCGCTTTCGCGTGCTCGCGAAGGCCCGCGCGAAACAGCTGCTCCGCCGCCGGTGAGCGGCAGACGTTCGCGTGACAGACGATCAATACGTCGTTGAACATGGCCGTATGGCTCCTTGTTGCGGCTTGCAGCGTGTGCCGGCGATCAGGCCGTGACACGCGTCTGCGTGACGGCTTCGGCACGCGCGCGGCTCGCCTGCGTGGCGCTCGCGCGACCCACCGCGTGATACTCGAAACCGAGTTCCTGCAGCGCGGGCGGGTCGTACAGATTGCGGCCGTCGAACACGATCGGCGTTTTCAGCTGCGACTTCAGCGTTTCGAAATCGGGCGCCTTGAAGACCTTCCATTCGGTCGCGACCACCAGCGCGTCCGCGCCGTTGGCGGCTTCCATCGCATCCTGCGCATAGCTCAGGCGTTCGAGCTGCTCGGGCGTCTTCGCGAAGTCGAGTTCGATCACGCGCTGCGCTTCCTTGATCGCGACCGGGTCGTACGCGACCACGCGCGCGCCGCGCGCGAGCAATTCGGCGATCAGCGTGCGGCTCGGCGCTTCGCGCATGTCGTCGGTGTTCGGCTTGAAAGCGAGGCCCCAGAGACCGAACGTGCGGCCCGTGAGATCGGAGCCGAAGCGCGTGACGATCTTCTGCGCGAGCACCTGTTTCTGCCCTTCGTTGACGTTCTCGACCGCGCGCAGGATCTGCAGCGGCTCGCCGAAATCTTCAGCGGTGCGCATCAGCGCCTTGACGTCCTTCGGGAAGCACGAGCCGCCGTAACCGCAGCCCGCGTACAGGAAGTCGTAACCGATACGCGGATCGGAACCGATGCCGCGACGCACCGCTTCGATGTCCGCGCCCACGCGATCGGCGAGATTCGCCAGTTCGTTCATGAACGAGATGCGCGTGGCGAGCATGGCGTTGGCCGCGTACTTCGTGAACTCCGCCGAATGCACGTCCATGTAGAGCGTGCGTTCGTGATTGCGGTTGAACGGCGCGTACAGGCGCTTCATGAGTTCGCGCGCGCGTTCGCCGGGCACGTCTTCGTCGCAGCCCAGCACGATGCGGTCGGGGCGCGCGAAGTCTTCCACGGCCGCGCCTTCCTTCAGGAACTCGGGGTTCGAGACCACCGAGAACATGTGGTTTTCGCCGCGCTTGCGCAGCTCGGACGCGATCGCGTCGCGCACCAGCGCCGCGGTGCCGACCGGCACCGTCGACTTGTCGACGATCACCTTGAAGCCCGTCATCGAACGGCCGATGTTGCGCGCCGCCTGCAGCACGTATTGCAGATCCGCAGAGCCGTCTTCGTCGGGCGGCGTGCCCACGGCGATGAACTGCACGTCGCCGTGCGCGACAGCCGCTTCGACATCGGTCGAAAACGTCAGACGGCGCGCGCGACGATTGCGCTCGATGATTTCCTGAAGGCCCGGCTCGTGAATCGGCACGACGCCCTGATTGAGCAGGTCGATCTTGCGCTGGTCCACGTCGAGACAGAACACGTCGTTGCCGATGTCGGCGAGACACGCGCCCGTCACGAGACCCACATAACCGCTGCCAATGATCGTCAGATTCATGCCCACCTCAAATGTAATTGCCTGTTGGTGTTCGCGAGAGCCGCGGCGTCATGAGCACGCCGCGCGCCCGCCGCGCGTCAATATGCGTTCTGTCCTGCGAAGCCTTTCCACATGGTCATGGCGACGATGCGCAGATCGAGCGCGAAGCTCCAGTGCTGCATGTAATGCAGGTCGAAGCGCACGCGGTCGCGCATTTTTTCCACGCGGTCGGTTTCGCCGCGATAGCCGTTGACCTGCGCCCAGCCCGTGATGCCCGGCTTGATGCGATAGCGCGCCATGTAGCCGCGCACGAGGTCCTTGTAGATGTCGTCGTGCGCGAGTGCGTGCGGACGCGGACCGACCACCGACATCTCGCCCTTGAGCACGTTGATGAATTGCGGCAGTTCGTCGAGGCTCGTGCGACGCAGGAAGGCGCCCACGCGCGTCACGCGCGGATCGCCGCGGCGCGCCTGCGTGACCTGGCCCGCGACTTCCGCATGCACCTTCATCGAGCGGAACTTGTAGATCTCGAACTCGTTGCCGTCGAGCCCCTTGCGGCGCTGCTTGAAGAACACCGGACCGCGCGAAGTCAGCTTCACCGCGAGGCCGACCACCGCGAACAGCGGCGCGAGCGCGATCAGCACGCAGCCCGCGAACAGGAAGTCGAACACGCGCTTGGGCATCACGCGCAGATCCGTGACCGGCGAGGCCGCGAGATTGATCGCCGGCACGCCGAGCAGATCGACCACGGGCTGGCTGAAGAACGAGAGACTGCGCACGTCCGGAATGAAGCGGATGTTCACGAAGTCGTTGCGCAGCGCCATCGTGATGCGGTGAATCGTGCGCTCCTTGGTGATGGGCAGCGCGAGCCACATTTCGCGCACGTCGTGTTCGCGTACGAACTCGATCACCGACTGCAGGTCGCGCGCGACCGGCACGCCGTCGAGGAACGCTTCGCCGTCCGCGTCGCTGTCCTCATCGAACACCAGCGCCGGATGAAAGCCCGCCTCGGGACGGCTCTTCATCTGCTCGACGAGAAAGCGCGCATACCGCGGGCTGCCCACCACGGCCACCGCCTTGTGGTTGTAGCCTTCGCGGCGCAGACCGCGCAGCACCATATGCACGAGCGCCTTCGAGACGATCAGGAACGCCACCGACGCGACCACCCAGTATGCGAGCCAGATGCGCGAGAGCGAATCGGCACGGTGGACGCTGAAGCTCAGCAGAATGCCCGTGCACTCCACCGCGACCCACGCGGCGCACACACGCGCGAACAGCACGTAGAGCGACTTGCCGCGCCACGACTGGTAGATGCCGAAGGCGGGGAACATCCAGATCGCCAGCACGCAGTTGAACGCCAGCGCCACGCTCTCCGGGTCAGACAGCGGCGCAAGCCTTCCGTGGTGCAAGGCAGCCGCCAGCAGCGCGCCTGCGGCGATGGCGGCAACGTCGATGATTCTCGCTAGAACGCTCAGCATGTCCGGCACCTCGGGTTGAAAAAAATAAACGACAGCCACGCGTTCTGCGCCATAGCGCACTGCGGGCTGCACGACGGGAATCAGGGAATTTCACGCCAGATTACCCCGGCGTTGATGAAACGGATCCGAATAAACCCTAATAAAGCGCGATAAAAATTCCGCGCGCAAGGTACAAAAGTATCTCCAAATGTTTCGTTGCTAACGATAGGGTTTTTGGCGCATTTTTTCGGCAACGATTGCCGGATAGCCACGCCGGACGGGCCGTTGAGGGGTCGAATTCGCGGCAAAATTTGCCGCTCCGCGCGTCTTTTGCGTCGATTTATTTTTCTGTGCAACGCGCATATCGCCTCTTTTTATTCGAATTTTTGTGCGCAGCGATTTATGACGAATAGCCGACTTTTAATTTAATCCGAATATTTTTCATTTTCTTCTTTACGGCGTGATTTCTGTTGATTTTAAGCATGCTACAAATCGCAGAACCGAAACCCCTTTCAGGAGATCGAGATGACGGATACGGGTTCCGCAACGGCAACGGTGCGAGCGGATCAACCGCAGAATGCGGTACGCAGTGCGCTGCAAGTCTGCCCCGTGGTGCTTGCGGGCGGCTCGGGTTCGCGGTTGTGGCCGCTGTCGCGCGAGCAGTACCCGAAGCAGATGATCAACCTCGTCGGCGAACAGTCGCTGCTCGCGAATACCGCGAGCCGCCTCGATGCGCTCGCTGAGCGCGTCACGCTCGCCGACAAGTTGATGATCGTGTGCAACGAGGAGCATCGCTTCACGACCGCCGAGCAGGTGCGCGCGGCCGGCAAGGAAGCGAAGCTGATTCTCGAACCGCTCGCGCGCGACACCGCGCCGGCGCTCACCATCGCGGCGCTGTCCGTGGTGGCCGAGCAGCAGGACGGCATTCTCGTCGTGATGCCCGCCGACCATGCGCTAGCCGACCTCGATGCGTTCCAGGCCGCGGTCGCCGACGGCGTGCGCCACGCGGCCAGCGGCCAGATCGTGACGATGGGCATCGTGCCCACGCGCCCCGAAACGGGCTACGGCTACATTCACGTGGGCGAGCCGGTCGCGAACGGCGAAGAGCAAGGCGCGCGACGCCTGAACGGCTTCGTCGAAAAGCCCTATTTCGAACTGGCGCAGCAGTACGTCTCGTCGCAACGCTATTGGTGGAACAGCGGCATCTTCATCGTGCGCGCGAGCACGTGGCTCAAGGCCATTCGCCACTTCCACCCCGCGATTCACGAAGCGTGCACGGCGGCCGTCGAGCACGGCAAGTCCGATGGCGACTTCTTCCGCGTGGACCGCGAAGCCTTCGAGCGTTCGCCGGCGAATTCGATCGACTACGCGGTGATGGAGCCGCTCTCGGGCGATCCGAGCGTGGCGAGCGGCGTGGTCGTGCCGCTCACGGCGGGCTGGACCGATCTCGGTTCGTGGGACACCGTCTGGCAAGTCTCCGACAAGGACGACGCGGGCAACGTGGCGCAAGGCGAAGTGATGTTCGAAGGCGCCAACGACACGTTCGCGCATTCGGACGGCCGCCTGATCGCGTGTCTGGGCACCGAGAATCTGGTGGTGATCGAAACCGCCGACGCTGTGCTCGTGGCCGACCGTTCGCGCGCGCAGGACGTGAAGAAGATCGTCCAGCGCCTGAAGACGCAACGCCGCAGCGAAGCCGTGGCGCACCGCCTCGTGCATCGTCCGTGGGGTCATTACGACAGCGTCGACAGCGGCGAACGCTTCCAGGTGAAGCGCATCGTCGTCGAGCCGGGCGCGCGTCTGTCACTGCAGATGCACCATCATCGCGCCGAACATTGGGTCGTCGTGCGCGGCACGGCGCTCGTCACGCGCGGCGAGGAACGCTTCATCGTTTCGGAGAACGAATCGGCGTACATTCCGCTCGGCGTATCGCATCGACTTGAGAATCCGGGCAAGATGCCGCTCGAAATCATCGAGGTGCAGTCGGGCTCCTACCTCGGCGAAGACGACATCGTGCGTCTCGAAGACGTGTACGGACGCCAGTGATGCTCATGCATGGCCGGTGCTGCTGAAGCACCGGCCATGCGGCATGCGGTCAGGATAGCGACAGCAGCAACAGAAGTGACAGAAGCAACAGCGGCAGCAACGAGGACGGGGCGTCGGCAACAACCGAACGCCCTGCCATGGCGGAGACACGACGAAACGCTGTAGCAGCCCAACGAACGGAATCACGAACGGTCGTGCTGCTACGGCGTTTTGCCAAAGACGGTGATGCGAGACATGTACGCAACGCAGTGTGCTACGACACGCGCGACGCATTCAATTGCGGCGTCGATGACTGAGTTGATAGCAGCGTCGATTGCAGCGGCGATTACAGCAATGAAGCCAGGCGAACGCGCGGATCGCTCCGCGGTGGCGGCTGGCGCGCGGTCGAACGCGCGCCGGCGCCTGTCTGACACGGTACTAGCCCAGATGCGTGCGGTAACGCGAGACGTGCACGCGGCGCTCGGCGCTGGAATCGCAGGGATCGACGCTCGCACGCAAGGGCGTGCTCGCGGTGAAACGCTGCATGGGCGCCAGCCGCACACTGCCGGCCGCGCTGCGCGTGATCACGCCATTCGTGCTTCGCGTCGTGCTCAGCGCCGTGGTTTGCGCGCCCGCTTCGCTAGCCGCTTCCGATGCGACGCTGCTGCCCGGTTCAGCCGCGGACGTGGCCGCCTCCGGTTCGATTTCGCCTTCGCGCTCGACCCATTGACGGGCCCAGTCGAATGCGAAATTGCGCGCGCTATCGGCGTCTTCGAACGGCGGCCCGATCAACCCCGAACGTTCGAGACGCTTGCCATCCTTGAGGATTTCCACGGCCGCGCGGTACATATTGTTGCGCGACGTTTCCACGCTCAGGTGCATGGCGTAGCCGTCCCATTCCACGATCTGCGTGGCTTCGACGATGGCGTTGGTCCAGAGCGGACCGGCGTCGACGTCGAGACCCTCTTCGAAGCGGGCTTCGACGGGCATGGCGGCCTGGTTAGCTGTCCGAACGGCGCTCTGCGCGAGCGGCATGCTCACGCGCGTGGCCGTGGCGCTCGAGTCTGCCTGGGGCGGCACGAGGCCCGCGCCAGGCACGCGCGGACGCGTTGGCGCAGGCTGCGCCGCACGCGCCTGCTGGCTGCGTGTTGTGGCGTGCGTCTGCGCACTCGTGATCGCTTCGTCCAGACGCGCGAGCTGGCGCGTCATGCTCTCGATCGGATTGGCCAGCGGCGTCTCGGCGATCGAAGCCGGCGCCTGCCAGGCCTCGGGGCTCTTCCAGTAGACGGCCGGCAGGCCGTCGTCCTCGACAGCTTCCTCGACCGCAACGGCCACGGCCTGAACGGCCTGGGCCTCCTGCACGACCGGCTGGGCCGGCACGGGCTCGGGCACATAGACGAAGTTACGCCCGCGCTGCGCAAGCAGTGCGACCAGTTCGCCCAGCGTGCCGGTCACGTGCCATTCCTCGAAACGGCGGCGGCATGTCGGTCCGGACGGATAACGCGCGGGCAGCCGCGACCAGGACTCACCTGTCGTGAGAATCCACAATACGGCGTTGGCGACCACACGCGGCTCGGCGCGGGGGCGGCCGCGCCGGTTGAGCCGAATAGGCGGTTCATCGGATACGAGCGAGGACACCAACATCCACTCGTCGTCGCTCAGTTCATCGAAATTCATGCTTTTCTCCACGCAGCCGGACCGGGGCTGCAGTGACTGAGACGTCGCTCGCGAATCTTTGCTGTTCGCGTTGACGTGCTCGGTTGCACCATATGTTTATATGTCATGTCCGTTTGCGTCACCGACTGCACGAAGGCAGTGCGCGTGTTCACGGTATTGACGCAAAGAACGTGGTCTCACTCGTGCAAGGGAGAATTTGTGCAGGAAGCATACCACCTGAAACCAGCCGATGAGGAGGCCCGTAATAAGTGTTACGGTTAGAAACAAAGTATCGCTTTGTGCGGCAAATTGCAGCCTTACCGCTCGCTAAAAACGCCCTGTTTTTCTGCCATCGCACGCAATTTAGCGCCTCATCCGCGCATCGCGTGGCAGCCCCGTCGACCGGATTCTTTCACGACTCGCTTCGTGTGCCAATGCATTAATTCGAATTGAATCGAATTCAATGAATTCGAATTAAATCGAATCGAATTGCATCATCACCCGCTTTTCTCTTTTCGATGTTGTGCCCGCAACAAATGACATGGCGATGAAACCGCCGCGCTTGATGGGTTGCACCTGCGCACATCATGCCGCACAGATTGAAACACGGCACTCATCACCCTGATGCGAACGCGGTGACATGCGTCCGGACGCAATCCGGAAGCAATTCGACGCGCCGGAATCATGCGGCCACGCTCGAAAAGCCGCGAAACGAATCCGTCTATAGTACGAAGGCCACGAACATCATGGAGAACTGGGTATGCAAACATCAGCACCGCGCAACGCCGGCTCGCACCGGCCGCTTCGACTGCATCGACTGCATCGACTGCATCGACTGCTGATACCCGCCGGCGTGGCCGTCGCCGCGCTGCTCGCGCCGTGGGGCGCCGCCCAGGCGCAGCTCGGCAATCTGCTCAACCAGGGCGGCAACAGCGGTTCGACTTCGGGCGCGCTCGGCAACCTCGGCGGCCTCGGCAGTTCCCTCTCGGGATCGTCGGTCACCTCGGGCAGTCTCGGCAACGTCACGGGTGTGCTGCAATACTGCATCAAGAACAATTACCTGAATGCCGACGCCGCGAGCAACGTCAAAGACTCGCTGCTCAGCAAACTGCCCGGCGGCGCATCCACCAGCGATAGCGGCTATCAGCAGGGCAGCAACGGCATTCTCACGACAAGCAGCGGTCAGAAGCTCGACCTGTCCGGCGGCGGCCTCAAGGACGCCGCCACGAAGCAGGTTTGCGACATGATCCTGAGTCAGGCCAAGTCGATGCTCTGATCGACGCTCGTACGCCGGACGGCCGCGCTCATGTGCACGCACGACGCGGCCGCCTGCGCCGCAGGACCTTCTTTGCAAGAATGTGCGGCGCGGCGCAGAAGTGCGCAATTAGTATGCCGCGACGGTTTGAAACGCTTGAACACCGGCCCGGTTTGGGTGTCGAATGAGTTGTACGGTTTTCAAGCGTCCTGAGCTCATGCCATGAATCCGCGCCTCGCCCGCCTCGCCCCTTTGCTGTCGTGGTTCGCCTTCGTCTGCGCCTTATGCGCGGGGCTGGCCGCACTGCTGGTTCCGCTTTCCGTCAAAGCGCAGCCGCAGGACGAGCATTTCGACTGCAAGTCGAATCCCCACGCATTTATTGCATCGCTGATTGAAGAAAAGTCGATCGAAGCGCAGCCCAGCCGCGTGGAAGCCAATTCGGTGAATGCGTTCCGACCCGTGCACGGCAGCCGTTTGAGCGCGTTCGGCTTTCCGGTTTATGTCGTGATCGGTTATGCGCAGGACGATGATTTATTCCGCCGCGGCGCCGGAAAGGAAATCCCTGCGCCGCTCTATGGCGTCGTAGTGTCGGCGCCGGCGGAATCGGTACGCACGCGACTACGCGAAGCCGATAGCGACGCCACCGTGCATTCGGTCGTGCCGCTACTGCTCACTGCCATCGTGTGCGGCGGTTGAATAACAATCTTTCTTGCGTGAAAGGAATGCACGCGAAACGGCCGGGCCAAACCGCGCGGCTCGCGCGCGTTTTGGCATTGAGCTCAATTCAATCAGCCTGAAAAGAACGCCAGCGCGCCGAGCACCACGCCCACCGCGCCCACGCCGAGCGAGCCGCGCAGCAGCCATTTGCTGCGCGTGAGCAGCGTAATCGCCGTCAACGCGATGGAAATCTGAATCAGCGTGGTGGCCTGCGCCCAGCGATGATGGCCGTGCAGGAGTTTTTCGCTGCGCACATCGTCTTCTTCGACCTGCTTTTCCAGCGCTTCGGCTTTCGCGCGAATCGGTTCCTTTTGCTGACGATAACGATCCGCGTCAGCGGCGAAACGACGCTGCGCATCGCCCGCATTCGGCGCGAGCGCGGACAGCGACGCGCCGAGTTCAGCGAGATTCTGCTTTTCGCCCTTCGCCTGGTAATACGCCCATTGATTCGCCGCTTCGGTTTTGTGAATCGCCGCTTCGTTCTTGTAATAGAGCGCGAGGTTTTCGCTGTTGCCGCTCTGATACGCGAGAATCGCGCCGATCGAGGCGAGAATTGCGGTCATGACCGCCATGCGGCTCGGGAACGGATCGCGGCCGCCTTCGCCGTGGCTTTCGTGGCCGCCGTGCCCATGACCGGCGGCCGCATGCTCGACCGCGTGATCGTGCGGTCCATGCACTTCATACTCTTCAGACATCCAACGACTCTCCGGTGTGACTGGCTGCATGTTTTTCTGACGCGCTTGCGCGCGCCGGAGGCTCAATTATCGTGAGCGCGCGGCCGTTGTCCAGTATTCGAAATGCATGTCGATACAAGAAAGAGAAACGCATCATTTCGAAAGCTATTCGCAAGATCAATCGTCTATCAATAGACGATGCGTTTAGCATGCTGCGGCGCATTCATTATGTACGCCGTTTGCTAACGAAGCTGGCGCGTTGCGTTGAGGCATTTTTTTCCGCGCCGCCACATCCTTATCACGCTCTGGATTGCGTTGGGCGCAGCGGCCTCGCCGCGCGCCCGGAGCACGCCATGCCGGCAGACGACGCAGCCGATTCGCTCGGCAGCCTGATCGACGCGATCTACGACGCGGGGCTCGACGCGCGCCGCTGGCCGGCCCTGCTTGCGCGCCTCGCCCGGCGTATCGGCGCGACGTACGTGAACCTGAGCGTGCTCGCACCGGACGAGGCGCTGCCGCTCGCCGACTGGAACGGTATCGAAAGCGGCTTTGCCCGCCGTTACGCGCAGCATTACGGCGCGCTCGATCCGCTCGTGCCGCAGGTGCGCCGCTGGCCGGCGGGCACGCTCGTGACGGACACGATGATCCGTCCGCAAACCGCGCATGCCAGCAGCGAATTCGTGCAGGACTGGGTACGCCCGCAGCGCATTCACACGGTCGCGTTCGCCAGCGTGATGCGCGAGGACGGCGTGACGGCCGTGCTCGGCGCGCTGCGTCATACGCCGCGTTTCTACGCCGACGATGAACTCGACGTACTGCGCGCGCTGCTGCCGCATCTGCGCAACGCCATCCGCGTGCAACGTCGCGTGACGCAGAGCCTGCAGAGCACGTCACACCCGCCAGCCGATCCGCTCGCGGCGCTCGACGCCTTCGATGCGCTCGACAGCCTCGCGCAATGCGTGCTGATCGCCGACCGCGACGCGCACGTGGTATTCGCCAACCGTGCGGCGAGCGCGCTGCTCGCGCAGGCGCGCGGCCTGCGCGAAGAACGCCAGGGGCTATGCGCGCCGACGCTCGATGCCACGCAGCGCTTGCGCGCGATGATCGCGCGCGCGTCGTCCAGCGAGTCGGGCACACGCGCGGGCGGCGCGATGCTGATTGAACGCGCGGCGCACGACGCGCCGCTGCAGGTGCTGGTCGCGCCGCTGGGTACGCATCGCGTCATCGAGGGCGCCACGGCCGTCTCGCGGCGCGGCACGGCCATGCTGGTGATAACCGATCCGCAGGCCGCGCGGCGCGGCGTGGAGCAGCGTCTGATCGCCCTGTTCGGACTCACGCCCGCCGAGGCGCGCGTGGCAGGCGAAGTCGGCAAAGGTCATGAGCCGCGTGACATCGCCGCGACCTTGCAGATCATGCCGTCGACCGTGCGCACGCATCTGCATCACGTCTTTGCGAAAACGGCCACGCGCCGTCAGGGCGATCTCATGCGTCTGCTCGAACAGATCGCGCTGACGCGCGGCGATTGAATAGCGCGATCGACCCTAAAAAAAGCGGCGTAAAAATGAAACCGGCCCGCGCAATCGCCGCTCGAAAGCAGCACATTGCGCGGGCCGTGATACGGCGAAATCGACTCGAATCCGAGTGATCAACCGCCCAGATAGGCGCGCTTGATATCGTCGTTGGCGAGCAGGTTGTCGGCGCTGTCCGCCAGCACGACGCGGCCCGTTTCGAGCACGTAGCCGCGATCGGCCACATGCAGCGCCTTGTTCGCGTTCTGCTCGACGAGGAACACCGTCACGCCTTCCTCGCGAATCGCGCGGATGATGTCGAAGATCTGCGCGATCACGAGCGGCGCGAGGCCGAGCGTGGGTTCGTCGAGCAGCAGCAGACGCGGCTTGCTCATCAGCGCGCGGCCGATCGCGAGCATCTGCTGCTCGCCGCCCGACATCGTGCCCGCACGCTGCTTCGCACGCTGATTCAGGCGCGGAAACAGCTTGAAGACGTGCTCGATGCCCGCTTCGATCTCGTGCTGCGAGGCGAAAAAACCGCCCATCTGCAGGTTTTCGAGCACCGTGAGGCTCGGAAACACGCGACGGCCTTCCGGCGAAATCGCCATGCCCTTGCGCATGATTTCATGCGTGGGCAGACGCGTGATGTCCTCGCCTTCGAACGTCACGCGGCCCGACGAGGCGCGCGGCGTGCCGCACACGGTCATCATCAGCGTGGTCTTGCCGGCGCCGTTGCTGCCGATCAGCGTGACGATCTCGCCCTTGTTCACTTCGATCGACACGCCCGCCAGCGCTTCCACCGCGCCATAGTGGGTATGGACCTGTTCCAGCTTCAGCATCAGTCCTCTCCGAGATACGCCTTGATCACGCGCGGGTCGTTGCGCACTTCATCGGGTTTGCCGATCATGATCGGTTTGCCGTGCTCCATCACCAGAATGCGATCCGACACGCCCATCACGAGGCTCATGTCGTGTTCGATCAGGAGTACGGAGATTCCGAACTCATTGCGCAAGCCGTCGACCATCTGCTGCAGCTCGATCTTTTCCTGCGGATTGAGACCGGCAGCCGGTTCGTCGAGCATCAGCAGACGCGGATCGGTAATCATGCAGCGCGCGATTTCGAGGCGTCGCTGATGACCGTACGAGAGCGTGCCCGCTTCGCGATTGGCCACGTTTTTCAGGCCCACGCGATCGAGCCAGTACGCGGCGCGTTCGAGCGCGGCGCGTTCGGCGCGACGATAGCCGGGCGTGGCGAACAGGCCGCTCAGCATGTTGCGGTTGACCTTCAGGTGCTGCGCGACCATCAGGTTTTCGAGCACCGTCAACTGCTTGAAGAGGCGAATGTTCTGGAACGTGCGCACGAGGCCGCGGCGCGCCACCATGTGGCTCGGCTGGCCCGTGATCGCGTGGCCGTCGAGCACGATGTCGCCCGCGGTGGGCTTGTAGAAGCCGCCCACGCAGTTGAACACCGTGGTCTTGCCCGCGCCATTCGGCCCGATGATGGCGAACACTTCGTTCGGACGCACATCGAAGTCGATGCCGTCGACGGCCAGCAGACCGCCGAAGCGCATCTGCAAGCCCGCTACTTTCAACAGGTTTTGTGCGCTCATTGCGGCAACTCCACATGCGGACGGCTGGCAGGCAACAGACCCTGCGGACGCCACATCATCATCAGCACCATCACCAGACCGAAAATCAGCATGCGATATTCGGCGAAGCCGCGCGCCACTTCCGGCAGCGCCGTCAGCAGGATCGCCGCGAGCACCACGCCGAGCTGCGAGCCCATGCCGCCCAGCACGACCACGGCGAGAATCAGCGCCGACTCGATGAAGGTGAACGACTCGGGCGTGACGAGGCCCTGGCGCGCCGCGAAGAACGCGCCCGCGAGACCCGCGAACGACGCACCCAGCGTGAACGCCGAGAGCTTGATGCGCGTGGGATTCAGACCGAGCGAGCGGCACGCGATTTCATCTTCGCGCAGCGCTTCCCAGGCGCGGCCCATCGGCATGCGCAGCAGGCGGCTCGTGACGAACAGCGTGAACGCAACCAGCACCAGCGCGAGCAGGTACAGGAAGATCACCATGTGCTCGCCGCTGTACTCGATACCGATCAGATCGTTGAAGGTCTTCGCGCCATCGACGCTCGCGTGGCGCGCGAGTTCGAAACCGAACACGGTGGGCTTCGGAATCCCCGAGATGCCGTCCGGGCCGCCCGTGATGCTCGTGAGGTTATTGAGCAGCAGGCGGATGATTTCGCCGAAACCGAGCGTGACGATCGCGAGATAGTCGCCGCGCAGACGCAGCACCGGAAAGCCCAGCACGAAACCGAACGTGGCCGAGGCCAGCGCCGCGAGCGGCAGGCATTCCCAGAACGTGAAGCCGAAGTACTGGTTGAGCAGCGCGTACGTATAGCCGCCCACCGCGTAAAAGCCCACGTAACCGAGGTCGAGCAGGCCCGCGAAACCCACCACGATATTCAGGCCGAGGCCGAGGATCACGTAGATGAGCGCGAGCGTCGCGACGTCGATCGAGCCGCGCGAGCCCATGAACGGGAACAGCGCGCCGAACGCGAGCAGCACCCAGATCGCCACGCGCTGCTGACGCGCGCCGAGCGCGGGCGCCGAGGGCAGCTTCAGGCCGCTCGTCGCGCGCTGGAACAGCGGCTTGACGAGCTGGAACACGAACACCACGGCGGCGGCGATCCACACCGGACGCCAGTGTTGCTGCAGCACGACCTGATAGCCGTCGAGCGTCAGTTGCAGGCCGAGAATCGGCGCGGTCAGGATGATGGTCGCGACGGCGGCGGCGAACGCGCCCTTCACCGTCTGCGCCGACGACTGGCCGTGCGCGCGAGTGTCGGCCGCGCGAACCGGAACAGATTGGCTCATATCGACCTCACACTTTTTCGACGTCCGGCTTGCCGAGCAAACCGGTGGGACGGAACAGCAGCACGAGCACGAGCAGGCCGAAAGCCACCACGTCCTTGTACTCCGACGGCATGTAGCCCGCCGCGAAGGTTTCCGCGAGACCGAGCAGCACGCCGCCGAGCATCGCGCCCGGAATGCTGCCGATACCGCCGAGCACCGCCGCCGTGAACGCCTTGATGCCCGCGATGAACCCGATATACGGATTGAGCTTGCCGATCGTCAGACCGATCAGCACGCCGCCCACCGCCGCGAGCATCGCGCCGAGCACGAACGTGAACGAGATCACGCGGTTCGTGTCGATGCCGAGCAGGTTGGCCATCTTCATGTCTTCCGCGCAGGCGCGGCACGCGCGACCCATGCGCGAACGCGAGATGAACAGCGTGAGCGCGATCATCAGCACGAGCGTCACGCCGACGATCAGCATGCGCGCGTACGGGATCGTCACTTCGAAGTTGCCGCCCATGTTGAAATCGAGCGCGCCGGAAATGAGTTCCGGCACCGACACGTCGCGCGCGCCCTGCCCGATCTGCACGTAGTTCTGCAGGAAGATCGACATGCCGATCGCGGAGATCAGCGGCACGAGACGCGGCCCGCCGCGCAACGGCCGATACGCCACGCGCTCGACCGCGAAACCGTAGAGCCCGGTGACCAGCACCGAGACGATGAGCGCCGCGCCCAGCACGAGCGGCAGCGGATAACCCGCCGAGGTGCCGATGGCCGTGAGCGTGACGAGGCCCACATAGGCGCCGATCATGTAGATCTCGCCGTGAGCGAAGTTGATCATGCCGATGATGCCGTAGACCATCGTGTAGCCGATGGCGATCAGCGCATAGATCGCACCCAGCGTGAGCCCGTTGACGAGCTGCTGGGTGAACTGAGGAAGAAAATCATTCATGCGTAAGCCCCGCGGCCATGAAGCCGATGAGAGACCTTGGAGAAACTCTTGAAACCGTGACGATCCGTCCGCTGTTGCGCATCGTTGGAAAACGCCCCGCCCGCCGCGACGGCGAACGGGGCGTTGCGATGCGCGGCGAGAATCAGTTCGCGGCGGTCTTCGTGGCGTCCTTGTGCCACGTGTAGACGACGAAACGGAACGACTTCAGGTCGCCCTGCTTGTCGTATTCCACCTTGCCGATCGGCGTGTTGAACGCGTTGGCGTGCAGGTAGGCCGCGACCTTGGTCGGGTCCGTGCTCTTCGCGCCCTTGATGCCGTCGGCGATCACTTCGACCGCTGCGTAGGCCGGCATCTGGAACGGGCCGTTCGCGTCGCGCTTGGCGTCGGCGAAGGCCTTCACGAGCTTCGCGTTGGCCGGGTCGGCGGCGAAGTCGGCCGGCAGCGTCACGAGCATGCCTTCCGAAGCCGGGCCAGCGATCGCCGTCACGTCCTTGTTGCCCACGCCTTCCGGACCCATGAACGTCGCTTTCACGCCCTGTTCACGCGACTGGCGCATGAGCAGGCCCATTTCCGGGTGGTAGCCGCCGAAGTAGACGAAATCCACGCCCTGCGACTTGAGCTTCGTGACGACTGCCGAGTAGTCCGAATCACCGGCATTGATGCCTTCGAACACGACGACCGGAATGTGGGCCTTGTCGAGCGCGGCCTTCACCGACGTCGCGATGCCCTGACCGTACGACTGCTTGTCGTGCAGGATCGCGACCTTCTTCGGCTTGACCTTGTCGATGATGTACGCAGCGGCTGCCGGACCTTGCTGGTCGTCGCGGCCGATGGTGCGGAAGATGAACTGGCGCTTCTTGCCTTCGGTCAGCTGCGGCGCGGTCGCCGACGGCGTGACCATCACGACGCCTTCGTTCTCGTAGATGTCGGAAGCGGGGATCGTCGAGCCCGAGCAGACGTGGCCGACCACGTACTGGATGTGCTGCGAGACGATCTTGTTCGCGACGGCGACGGCTTGCTTCGGCTCGCACGCGTCGTCCATCAGGACGGCTTCGAGCTTGTTGCCGTTCACGCCGCCAGCGGCATTGATCTGTTCGATCGCGGTCAGGGCACCCGCCTTGACCATGTCGCCGTACTGGGCGACCGGGCCGCTGAACGGACCGGCAATGGCGATCTTCACGGTATCGGCTTGCGCGGATGCACCAAAGGCGAGCAGCGCGGCAGCCAGGGAAACTGCGGTGAGGCGGGACAACGTCATCAGGAGCTCCTCGATTGTTTTCGGGTCAACCGGTCAGACGGATTGACCTGCGCAAACGAACAGCACCCCAATGGCGAGCATTGGAGAACGACAACGACGGGCCAGAAAAGAAAGACGCAACGGGGCCCGGCATATATCACCCGCTTTGTTGCGGTTGAGTTCGGAGAGATCACGTGGATACGTGTCTCTGTTGCGCAAGCGATCCGCCTGCCCCGTTCACTGCATTTCGCGCCGGGAAGGTGGTCCGGGCTCAATCAGCGACCCGCGGATGCTATCAATAAACCCTCCCACTCGCAAGCAAGGGTTTTTTCCGATACCTACAGGGGTATTGACTTGAGTCAATTGACGAAAATCATTAGGAACCGCTTGAAAACATTTGGAAAATGACCGGTGACCGCGACGCGAAATCGGCCGTTCACGCGCTGAGGCCCGACTGGCGCGGCACGACGGATTTCATTTTCCGATCCGAAATAAATGGCGCGGTTTTTTCCTTTCGGAAACCGCCGTGATTTCCGAATCGAAACTATTTATCCGATCGGAAACTTACGTCATTCACATCAAGCAATATCAATACAATTCGCACATGCGCATACAGGAAAACCCTAAATGCAGAACGCGCCAAGTCGTTGATTCGATTCACAAAACTTACACAAACATTTCAATCGACTCGCGGAGTCGGATGGAGACTCCGAGAAAATCGCCGCGCACACACGCTGCGGATATTTCCATTTGGAAACCAGGAAAATTTTCGGGCGCCTACGTATTTTTCTAAAAAATGGGCCAACGACGTTGATGAAAATCAGCGGACATACCGTCGCATTACCGCACCACTGCGCCGCAGCGTCGTTCCAGACGCGCGAACTCCGGTGTATGCTCGCTGCCTCGCCGCCGGTCTTATGCACCAACGCGGCGCACGGCGTGCGGGCATGACCGGGGCACCTTTGCGGGCCAACTTCCGGGGCACCACGGGCGCCGCGCGCCGCGCTGCGGCGAAGCCGCACACAGCGGCCCACACCCGTCCAGAACCGAACATTCGGGGGAGATCAAAGAGAATGAAGACCGTCAAACTGGCCGCCCGCGCCGCCACCCTTACCCTGATCGCCAGCGCCGCCGCGCTCTCGCTCGCCTGCGGCGCCGCGCACGCAGCCGAGACCGCCACCGTCGAAGTGCTCTCGATCGTCGAACATCCGGCGCTCGACGCGATCCGCGACGGCGTGCGCGACGAGCTGAAGGCCGCCGGCTACGACGCCGGCAAGAACCTCAAGTGGGAATACCAGAGCGCGCAGGGCAACACCGGCACCGCCGCGCAGATCGCGCGCAAGTTCGTCGGCGATAACCCGAGCGCGATCGTCGCCATCGCGACGCCGTCGGCGCAGGCCGTGGTGGCCGCAACGAAGTCGGTGCCCGTGGTGTATTCGGGCGTGACCGATCCGGTCGCCGCGCAGCTCGTCAAGACGTGGACGGCGAGCGGCACCAACGTGACCGGCGTGTCCGACAAGCTGCCGCTCGACAAGCAGGTCGCGCTGATCAAGCGCGTCGTGCCGAACGCGAAGACGGTGGGCATGGTCTACAACCCCGGCGAAGCAAACTCGGTCGTGGTCGTGAAGGAACTGAAGGCGCTGCTCGCGCAGCAAGGCATGACGCTCAAGGAAGCCGCCGCGCCGCGCACCGTGGACATCGGCTCGGCCGCCAAGAGCCTGATCGGCAAGGTCGACGTGATCTATACGAACACCGACAACAACGTCGTCTCGGCCTACGAAGCGCTCGTGAAAGTCGCCAACGACGCGAAGATCCCGCTCGTCGCGTCCGACACGGACAGCGTGAAGCGCGGCGCGATCGCGGCGCTCGGCATCGACTACAGCGACCTCGGCCATCAGACCGGCAAGGTCGTCGTGCGCATCCTGAAGGGCGAAAAGCCCGGTTCGATCGCTTCGGAAACCAGCAACAAGCTGCAACTGTTCGTGAATCCGGCCGCCGCGCAGAAGCAAGGCGTGACGCTGTCGGCCGATCTGCTCAAGGACGCGACTTCGGTCGTGAAGTAAGGCCCGCGCGCGCATGAAGGATCGACAGCCGAGCAGGTAGCGCGCGCCGCGTTTCCCATCGGAAACGGCCGCCCGCCGTCGATTCCGCAAGGCCCGCCAGGGCACCCTCGCACGCGCCGGCGTGCGGCCTCACCCGGGCCGCACGCCGCTGCGGCGACCGATCCGGCGACGTCGCCACAATCGACGCGCCGGAGACCGCAACAGGATTCCCCATGTCCCTCTATTCGCTGCTGGGCGCGCTGGAGATCGGCCTGATCTTCAGTCTCGTCGCCCTCGGGGTGCTGATCTCGTTTCGCATCCTCAACTTCCCCGACCTGACCGTCGACGGCAGCTTTCCGCTCGGCGGCGCCGTCGCGGCCACGCTGATCGCCAGCGGCCACGATCCGTTTCTCGCCACCGTCTGCGCGATGCTCGCGGGCGCCGCCGCCGGTTTCGTCACGGGCTGGCTCAACGTACGCCTGAAAATCATGGATCTGCTCGCCAGCATCCTGATGATGATCGCGCTTTACTCGATCAATCTGCGCGTGATGGGCGCGCCCAACGTGCCGCTCATTTCCGAAGCCACCGTCTTCACGATGATCCAGCCCGCGTGGCTGCCCGACTACGTGCTGCGCCCGCTCGCGCTGCTCGTCGTCGTGTGCGTGGCGAAGTTCGGCGTGGACTGGTTCTTCTCGTCCGAATACGGTCTCGCGTTGCGCGCGACCGGCGCGAATCCGCGCATGGCGCGCGCGCAGGGCATCGCCACCGGCCGCGCCACGCTCGCGGGCATGGCGCTGTCGAACGCGCTCGTCGCACTCGCCGGTTCGCTGTTCGCGCAGACCCAGGGCGGCTCGGATATTTCGATGGGCATCGGCACCATCGTCATCGGCCTCGCGGCGGTGATCATCGGTGAAAGCATTCTGCCTGCGCGCCGTCTCGTGCTCACGACGCTCGCCGCCGTGCTCGGCGCGATTCTCTATCGCTTCTTCATTGCGCTCGCGCTCAATAGCGACTTCATCGGCCTCAAGGCGCAGGATCTGAATCTCGTGACCGCCGTGCTCGTGACGATCGCGCTCGTGCTGCCCGCGACGCGCAAGAAGCTGTTTGGCCGCAAGAACGGGAGAGGCTAAGCCATGCTCAGCGCACAAGACCTTCGACTCACTTTCAATCCCGGCACGCCAATCGAGACGCGCGCGCTGCGCGGGCTCACGCTCGAGATTCCGACCGGCCAGTTCGTGGCCGTGATCGGCTCGAACGGCGCGGGCAAATCGACCTTCCTCAACGCGATCAGCGGCGACCAGATGGTCGACGAAGGCACGATCACGATCGACGGCCAGGACGTCACGAAGAAGCAGGCCTGGGACCGCGCGCATCTGGTCGCACGCGTGTTTCAGGACCCGATGGCGGGCACCTGCGAGGCGCTCACGATCGAGGAGAACATGGCGCTCGCGATGGCGCGCGGCAAGCGGCGCGGCTTCGGTTCGGCACTGAAAAAACAGGATCGCGAGCTGTTTCGCGACAAGCTGCGGCTGCTGAATCTGGGCCTGGAAAATCGTCTGACCGACCGCATCGGGCTGCTCTCGGGCGGCCAGCGCCAAGCCGTGAGTCTGCTGATGGCGTCGCTGCAACCGTCGCGCATTCTGCTGCTCGACGAGCACACGGCCGCGCTCGATCCGAAGACCGCCGCGTTCGTGCTCGAACTCACGGCGCGCATCGTCGAAGAAGCGAAACTCACGACGATGATGGTCACGCACAGCATGCGCCAGGCGCTCGATTACGGTCAGCGCACCGTGATGCTGCATCAGGGCCAGGTGGTGCTCGACGTGTCCGGCGAGCAGCGCCGCGGCCTCGACGTGCCCGACCTGCTGCGCATGTTCGAGCAGAATCGCCACGAGCAACTCGACGACGACGCTCTGCTGCTGGGCTGATTTTCCGACGCGACTCAACGCCATCAGCAAGATAAATAGCCCGCATCCCTCCGGAAGCGGGCTTTTTTTACGCCTGACCGATTAATTCGGATCCCGAATCAACCAGCAATCCCGGCAATCAAGCCGATTTCGCGTACTTGAACGTGCCTTGCGCACTCGCGATCAGCAGCGTGTCGTCCACCCAGGCTTCCGCGCGCGCGAAGAAAATCGAACGGCCGCCGCGTTCGAGAAAACCCTTGGCGCGGACGAACTGGCCCAGACCCTTGTCGAGATAATTGGTGGTGAGCGAGAGCGTGAAGCCGTGCCGTTTGGGCGCGTCCAGTTCGGCGAACAGGCCCGCATAGCCCGCGGCGGCGTCGAGCAGCGTGGCGATCGCGCCGCCTTGCAGCACGCCCTGGCGATTGAGCTTCGATGCGTCGATCGGCATCAGCAGTTCGGCGTAGCCTTCGCGCCAGGCCGCGACGCTCACGCCGAGCGTTTCGAGAAACGGATTGTCGACGGCGAATTGCGTCATGCGTGCTGTCCCCTCGGTGTTGTCGATGAATGCGGGCGCCGCGTTTGAAACGTCGTTTGAAACGTCGTTCGAAGCATCGTTGCAAAGCCGCGCCGCGCAGCCGATTATAGAACCCCGCGCCGCGCGTCGCAGCGCCGCATCCCGACTGTTCAGGCGAAAAGCGCACAACTGTACATGGTATTGCGCGGCGAGCCGGAGAACACTGTACGTTTCCCTTGCCGCCCGAGCGCGCGCATTTCTCCACTGTCCGAAAAGGAATCATCATGACCGACAACACGCGACCCACCGACTCCCTCACCCTGCAACGGGCGGCAGCGGCGGCCGCCGCCGCGTTGCCGGTCCCGTGCCCCGGCGTCGATCCGCTCACCGAGATCCTGCCCGACGAGCCGCTGCTCATGATGGGCGCGGGCCCGGTGCCGATTCCGGACGCCGTCGCGAAGGCCAACTCGGTCGTCATCAATCACCTCGGCGACACCATGGCGCGCGTCATCGACCAGGTGAAAACCATGGCGCGCTACGTGTTCCAGACGCGTTCGAACTGGGTGCTCGGCGTGGCCGGCCCCGGCTCGGCGGCCATGGAAATGGCGATCTGCAACCTCGCCTGGCCCGGCACGCGCGTGCTCTCCATCGTCAACGGCTTCTTCAGCGGCCGCATGGCGGAGATGGCACGCCGCATCGGCGCCGACGTCACCACGCTCGACGTGCCCGACCGCGAGATCGCGTCGCTCGAAGCCGTCGCGCAGGCCATCGAACGCACGCGCCCGGCCATCGTCACCATCGTGCACGGCGAAACCTCGAACACGGTCTGGAACCGCCAGCTCAAGGACATCGTGCAGATCGCCAAGGCAGCGGGCGCGCTCGTGGTGGTGGACGCCGTCTGCACGCTGAGCACCATGCCGCTGGAAATGGACGCCTGGGGCATCGACACGGTGATTACGGGCGGCCAGAAAGGTCTCTCGTCGATTCCGGGCGTCTCGCTGATCGCGTTCTCCGACGCCGCCTGGGAACGCGTGCGCACGCGCACCGCGCCGAACACGCACTGGTGTCTCGACGCCGTGCTCGCCGAAAACTTCTGGCACAAGGCGGGCTATCACTACACCGCGCCGGTGTCGGGCGTGCTCGCGCTGCACGAAGCGCTGCGGCTCGTCTGCACGGAAACGCTGGAAAAGCGCTTCGCGCGCCATCAGCGCTGCTCGCTCGCGCTGCAAAGCGGCGTAGCGGCGCTCGGCCTCGCGCTGTACACGCCCGAGCTTTGCCGCCTGAATTCCGTGGTCGGCATCGAGTTGCCCAACGGACTCACGCCGCGCGACGTGTGCAATCACATCTCGCAGCAGTATCAGGTGGAAATCGCTGGATCGTTCGGACTTCCAATCATTCGTATCGGACAGATGGGCGAGCAATGCCGCGAGCACCATCTGTTCCGCACCGTGCATGCGCTCGGCCGCACGATGCGCGATCTGGGCGCGAACGTCGATCTGCCCGCGGGTGTGGCCGCGCTCGAAGAGTCGCTGTCGGCGGCGAGCGCGCGGCGCTGATCGCCAGGCGCACACACAGACGCTCGCCGCGCTTCGTGGCGCGTCAGATCACACGCGACGCGCCCGCACGCAGATAAACGCGGGCGCGATCATCAACTCCGCGTAGAGCGCGGGCGCGACGGCCTTCATCTCGGGCAAAGGCTTCGGCTCGCTGACGCGATCGATGCTCCAGCCCGTGTCGATCAACGCGTTGACGATATCGGCGAGCGGGCGGCGATACGCCTCCACATACGGCTTCGGTTCGCCGAAGCCGCCCCAGTGCAGGCCGAAGCGCGTGGTCTCGAAGTACGTGCGGCCGCCGCGCGTGCGCGTGTCGATCCAGTCGCGCATCGGGTGCGCCATCGAGAACACCAGTTGCGCGCCGGGCCGCGCCACGCGATGAAACTCCGCGAAGGTGTCCGCGAGATGCTCGACATAGTCGAGCGCGAGCGAGCAGACGATGCGGTCGAACTGCGCGTCTGCGAGCCAGTGGAGCGGCTGGCCGAGATCGCCTTGCGCGACCTCGACCGCCATGTCCGCGCAACGCACGCGGGCGAGTTCGACCATCGCCGGCGTGACGTCGAAAGCCTGCACGCGCGCGCCCTTGCCCGCGAGTTCGGCGCTGACGATACCGGGGCCGCAACCCGCGTCGAGCACCGCGAGGCCCGCCACGTCGCCGAGCAGCGCTTCGGTGGCCGGGCGTTCGTAGAGCGCATTGTGCGGTTTTTCGGGCGCCATTTGCGCGTAGCGGTCGGCGAACTGCGTGTAGCTGGCGCGGCCCGGCAGTTCGGGGGCGGCGTCGGTCTTGTCGGCGGCGGAGTCGTTGTGCATGCTGGCGTGAACGGAAAAGCGAAACCGCCATTGTCCCGTGTTTCGTGCCTTCGACTCCAGTGCGCGCCGCGTGCCGGTATCATCGCGCTCTTGCCGCGCGGCTCGCGCCCGCTCATGATTTCAATCTGCTTTCACTGCTCCCACGCTCATTCGACGATGTCCGTACTTTCCGCTCTCCCCTTCGACGCCGTGCTGTTCGATTGCGACGGCGTGCTGGTCGATTCCGAACGCATCACGCATGTCGTGCTGGTCGAAATGCTCGGCGAACTGGGCTGGACGCTCAGCGTCGACGATGCCATGCGCATCTTCGTCGGCAAGATGGTGAAGGACGAGGCCGATCGCATCGAGGCGCACACCGGCTATCGCATCACCGAAGACTGGCTGACGGGTTTTCGCGCGCGCCGCAACGAGGCGCTCGCGCGCGACCTCGTGGAGATTCCGGGCGCGCCCCACGCCGTGCGCGCCGTGCATACGGCCTTTGGCGGACGAATCGCCGTGGCGTCGGGCGCCGATCGCCGCAAGGTCGAACTGCAACTGCGCAAGGTCGGCCTGCTCGCGTGTTTCGACGGACATATTTATAGCGGCCACGAAACGCCGCGCAGCAAGCCGCATCCCGACGTCTATCTGGCGGCGGCGGCCGGGCTCGGCGTGGACCCGCGCCGCTGCGCCGTGATCGAAGACACCGTGACCGGCGCGCGCGCGGGCCTCGCGGCGGGCGCGACGGTGTTCGGCTACAGCCCCGCCGAACCGGGCCACAGCAGCGCCGAGGCGCTGCGGGCCGAAGGCGTCGCCGACGTGATCACCGATATGGCCGCGCTGCCGGCCGTGCTGCAAGGCTGGTCCGCGCGCTGAGACCGCGCCGCGCGTCATCGCTCGTCGCTATCTGTATTGGCGTGTCGACGTGTCCGCGCCTGGCGCTTCGCTGCAAAGCAAGTAAGCGTGTGTGACAATCTGCACCCGCCGGGCTCCGGCAGCCGCCCGGCGTGGTGCGGGCGTCACACGCAGGGCGCGCGGCCGCCACGCGAACGCCGGCTCGATTACTATCCGAGGATGGCGTCGTCAGCCGGAAAAAGATAGTTTGCTACCAAATCGCTTTGGGCTATCATCCCGCCGATGTCGAATCTTCACACCTTACGACTGGCCGTCAGCAGTTCGCTCGTCCTCGCCGCCCGCAAATGGCGCCGCACGACGCATGGCGCGCTCACGGCCTATAACGTCTCCGAAGCCTGCGCCTCGCCGCTGCTGATCGCCGGCCGCCTGGGCGAAGGCGTGCGCCAGGTCACGCTCGCCGAACACGTGGGCATCGAAGGCCCGTCGCTCGTGCGTCTGCTCGATCAGCTCTGCGCCGCCGGCCTCGCCCGCCGCGACGAAGACCCGGACGACCGCCGCGCGAAAACGATTTCACTGACCGACGAAGGCCGCGCCGTCACCGCGCGCATCGAAGCCGATCTGCGCGATCTGCGCGCGCGCGTGCTCAAAGGCGTGAGCCGGGCGGATCTCGAAGCCACGCTGCGCGTGCTCACCGCGTTCAACGCCCCGGACCCGGCCGAGGGCGCGCCCCGGACCGAAAGCTGAAAGCGGCCTCATGACCTACCCGACCCTCCGCGACTGGCTGTTCTCGGTCAAGACGTTCGCCGCGTCGATGCTCGCGCTCTATATCGCGCTGATCTTCCAGTTGCCGCGTCCGTACTGGGCGATGGCGAGCGTCTATATCGTCTCGAATCCGTTTGTCGGCGCGACGCGCTCGAAGGCGCTCTATCGCGCGCTCGGCACTGCGCTCGGCGCGGCCGCCGCGATCGCGCTCGTGCCGCCTTTCGTCGAAACGCCGCTGCTGTTCAGCGTGATCGTGGCGACCTGGACCGGCACGCTGCTCTATCTCGCGATCATGGACCGCACGGCGCGCAGCTATGTGTTCATGCTCGCGGGTTACACGATGCCGCTGATCGCGCTGCCCACCGTGACCGATCCGGGCACCGTGTTCGACGTGGCCATCGCGCGGACCGAGGAAATCACGCTGGGCATCATCTGCGCGAGCGTCGTGGGGAGCAACATCCTGCCGAGCCGCCTCGCGCCCACGCTGATCGAGCGCGCCGACGCCTGGTTTCGCGACGCCGCCTTCTACGGCCGCGAAACGCTCTCGGGCCACATCACCGGCAAGGCGCTTTCGGCTTGCCGCCAGCGTCTCGCGGCCACGGTCAATCAGCTCGAATTCCTGCTCAGCCAGTTGAGCTACGACCATACGCATCCCGAAGTGCTCGCGCGCGCGGAGAATCTGCGCGGCCGCATGCAACTGTTTCTGCCGATGATTTCGGCGCTCGCCGACCCGCTGCTGGCCTTGCGCCGCGACCTGCACACGTGGCCCGAAGGCCTCGACAAGCTGCTTGCCGACGCCGCCCAATGGTTCGACGCGCCGCTGCCCACGCGCGCCGCCGAGATGCACGACGACTCCGGCGACCCCGTCGCCGACAGCCTGCGCGCGCGCATCGTCGCGCTGCAGCCCGGCCACGACGCGCTCACGAGCTGGGAAGGCGCGTTGCTCTCGAACGCGCTCTGGCGGCTGGGCCAGGTGATCGACGTGTGGCAGGACTGCCGCTCGCTGCGTGCGCTGATCGCACACGAAGCGGGTTCGTGGCGGCCGCGCTATCGCCATTGGCGCCTGGGCGGCACCGAGCGCTTCTACGATCGCGGCATGATGCTGATTTCGTGCGCCGTGCCGGTGAGCGCGATTCTCGTGGCCTGCTGGCTCTGGGTCAGTTCGGGCTGGCACGACGGCGCGGGCGCGGTGACGCTCGCGGCCGTGGCCTGCTGCTTCTTCGCCGCGCTCGACGAGCCCGCGCCGATGGTGTTCCGCTTTTTCGCCGCGACCGCCGCGAGCGTGGTGTTCGCGGGCCTCTATCTGTTCGTGGTGCTGCCCAAGGTGCACGATTTCCCGATGCTCGTGCTGCTGTTCGCGGGACCGTTCATCCTGATCGGCACCTTGATACCGCGTCCGCAGTTCAATATGGTGACGATGCTCGTGGCCGTGAACACCGCCACCTTCATCAGCATCCAGAGCGCCTACGAGGCCGACTTCCTCGTGTTCCTGAACAGTAATATCGCGGGCGTCGCGGGCCTGCTGTTCGCTTATGTGTGGACGCGCGTGACGCGCCCGTTCGGCGCCGAACTCGCCGCGCGCCGACTGCTGCGTTCGAGCTGGTCCGACGTAGCGCTCTCGGCCTCGGTCGCGCCGCTCGGCGATCAGCGCAATCTGGCCTCGCGCATGCTCGATCGCCTGATGCAGTTGCTGCCGCGTCTCGCGGCTTCCGACGAGCACCGCCATCCGTCGATCGAGAGCTTCCGCGATCTGCGCATCGCGCTCAACGCGCTCGATCTGCGCCGCTCGCGCCGCAAGCTCGACGGCGACGTGCCCGCCGCCATCGACCGCGTGCTCGCCGGCGTCAGCGATCATTACGCGCGCTGCGCGCAGGCAAGCGCGCGCCAGGATGCGCCGCCCGCGCTGCTCGCCACCATCGACGACGCGCTGCACCGCGTGGCCACGCGCGGCATCGCGCAAGGTCTCGGCAACGCGCAGACCGAAAACGCCGCGCCGCTGCGCATGCGCGTCTCGCAGCGCTGGCTGCGCGACACGCTGCACGCGCTGGTCGGGCTGCGTCTCTCGCTGTACCCGACGCTGGTCGCCCAGCGTCCGAGCGGCGATACCTCGGGAGGCAAAGCGTGAGCGCACAACCATTTTCTGTCTTTGTAAAACCCGCACCATGATCGGCGAAATCGATATCTTCGGCGTGTTCGTGCCGGCCGTGCTCGTGCTGATGCTGATCGCGTACCTCATCAATGTCGTGATCGGCAGGGTGCTCACGCGGGTCGGTTTTTACCGGCTCGTCTGGCATCGCTCCATTTTCGATCTCGGCATTTATGTGTTCGTCCTGGCTGCCGTCATCATCGTGTCGCATCGCTTCGTGAACTAACGTGAACGTGAAAAAAACCTGGTTCTCCGCAGGCCAAATCCTGCTGACGCTCATCGTCGTCGTCGTCGCCGCGCTCGTGCTGTGGCGCATCGTCAACTACTACATGTTCTCGCCGTGGACGCGTGACGGCCACGTGCGCGCCGACGTGATCCAGGTCGCGCCCGATGTCGGCGGCCTCATTACGAATGTCGATGTGGTCGACAACCAGCAGGTCAAGAAAGGCCAGGTGCTGTTCGTGATCGACCAGGCGCGCTATACGCTCGCGCTGCGTCTCGCGCAGGCCGCGCTCGAACAGCGCAAGGCCACGCTCGCGCAGGCCAAACGCGAATTCGCGCGCAACATCACACTCGGCAACCTGGTGGCGAGCGAAACGCTCGAAGAGAGCCGCACGCGCGTCGAACAGGGCGAAGCCGCCGCGGCCGACGCCCAGGTGCAGGTGGACACCGCGAAGCTCAATCTCGAACGCACGACCATCGTGAGTCCGGTTGACGGTTATCTGAACGACCGCGCGCCGCGCGTGGGCGAGTACGTGTCGGCGGGCCGCGCGGTGCTGTCCGTGGTGGACATGCATTCGTTCCGCGTCGACGGCTATTTCGAGGAAACGCGTCTGCACGGCATTCATATCGGCCAGCCGGTCGAGATCACGGTGATGGGCGAAACGCGTCCGCTGCGCGGTCACGTGCAGAGCATCGTCGCGGCCATCGAGGACCGCGATCGTCAGGCGAGCCCGAACCTGTTGCCGAACGTGAACCCGGCGTTCAGCTGGGTGCGTCTTGCGCAGCGCATTCCGGTGCGCGTCGCGCTCGACGAAGTGCCCGACGACTTCCGCATGATCGCGGGCCGCACCGCGACCGTCGCCGTGCGCGCGGACGCCAGCGACAAGCAGCGTGCGAAGGACAACGCCAATGGCGCCAGCAGTGCAAGCGGCGCAAGCGCAGCAACGGCCGCGAGCGGAGCCTCGCAATGACGCGCCGCCGCCTCTGGCGCTCGTTTGCACTTGCGCCGCTCACGCTCGCGCTCGGCGCGTGCATGAATCTGGGCCCGAACTACAAGTTGCCGAACGAAGCGCTCGTCAACGCGCCGCTCGCGCAAGGGCCGATCGCGGGCGCGGATAAAGCGCCGGTCTCGCAGGGCGACGTGCCCAACGACTGGTGGCGTCTTTACGACGATCCCACGCTCGATCAGCTCGTGCAGGATGCGCTGCAATCGAACGCGAGCCTGCGCGTGGCCGCCGCGAATCTCGCGCGTTCGCGCGCGGCGCTCGACGTGGCCAACGCGCAAGGCGGCTTCTCGGGCGGGGCGACCGTGGGCTTCCAGCGCGCCCAGGAATCGGCGGAACAATACCTGCTGTTCAGCAAGCTGCCGGTGGAAAACCTCGGCTCGCTCGGCGTGAACGTCTCGTATGAACTCGATCTGTTCGGCAAGCTGCGCCGTGGCGTGGAATCGGCGCAGGCCGAAGACGAAGCCGTGCTGGCCGCCGCCGATCTCGCGCGCATCACCGTGGTCGCCGACGTCGTGCAGGCCTATGTCGAATCGTGCTCGGCGGGCGAGGAACTCGCCATTGCGCAGGAATCGCTGAAGCTGCAACAGCAGCGCGTGGCGCTCACCAAACGTCTGCGCGACGCGGGCCGCGGCAACCAGCCCGACGTGACGCGCGGCGTGACGCAAGTCCAGACGCTCGCCGCCGACATTCCGCGCTTCCAGGGACGCCAGCGCATCGCGCAATATCAGCTCGCGATGCTGCTCGCGCAGCCGCCGTCGGCGCTGCCGCCGGCCGTACTCAGTTGCAACCGCCTGCCGAAGCTCTCGCAGCCGATTCCGGTCGGCGACGGCGCGGCGCTGCTGCGCCGCCGCCCGGACGTGCGCGAAGCCGAACGCCAGCTTGCGTCCGCGACGGCGAAAATCGGCGTGGCGATGGCGGAGATGTATCCGGATATCAGCATCGGCGCAAGCGTCGGCTCGGTCGGTATCGCGAGCGATCTGTTCTCGCCGATCACCAATAGCTGGTCATTCGGACCCCTGATTAACTGGACGTTCCCGGCGAACGGCCAGCGCGCCCGCGTGCGCGGCGCGCAAGCGGCAACGGCCGGCGCGCTTGCGCATTTCGACGGCGTCGTGCTGAACGCGCTGCGCGAAACGCAGTCGAGCCTCGCCACCTACGCCGCCGATACGCAACGCGCCGATTCGCTGCGCACCGCGTATGGCTCGGCGCAGCAGTCCGCCGACGAAACGCATCGCCTCTATTCGGCGGGCCGCGAATCGTTCCTCTCCGATCTCGACGCCACGCGCACGCTCACGGCGGCGCACTCGCAAGTGGCCGCAGCCGAAGGCCAGGTCGCGCTCGATCAGGTCAAGCTGTTCCTCGCGCTCGGCGGCGGCTGGCAGCCCGATCAGGAAAAGCCCGCGCCCGCCGATGCGGCTTCGGGCACGCAGGCCGCCGCGCCCGCGCAATAACTTCAACGTAGCCCGGGCGCGCAAGCAGACTCGCGCGCCCGGCTTCGACACTTCACGTTTGCTTACTTCGCTTCGGCGGCCGTCGCGCGATAGCGCGCCGCCGGCTTCGATTGACCGAAGTTCGCCGCCATCGCCTGACGCGCGGCCTCGAACGTCTTCCACTGCTGATCGTCGGGCAACGGCGGAATGGTGACCGTCTCGCGCAGGTCGTAGCCCGCGAGCGCCGCATCGACGAGATCGTCGACTTCCATCACGCCATTCAGTTCGTTCACGTCCTTGCCCGCGTGCGACCAGATGTCCGTGCGCGTCGCGCCCGGCAGCACCGCCTGCACGTAGACGCCCTTCGGCCCGAGTTCGACGTGCAACCCTTGCGAGAGGAACAGCACGAACGCCTTGGTCGCGCCGTAGAGCGTCGCATGATATTCGGGCACGAGACCCAGCACCGACGCCACATTGACGATCGCGCCCTGCCCTTCGCGCGCGAAACGAGGCGCGACGGCGGCGGCGAGCCGCGCGACCGCCGTGGCGTTCAGCGCGATCAGCTTGCTCACGACCTCGGCGCCTTGCTCGACGAACGTGCCCGCCGCCGCGGTGCCCGCGTTGTTCACCAGCACGCCGATGCCCGCATCGTTCGCGAGGCGCGCTTCCACTTGTTCGAGGTCTGCTTGCTGCGTCAGGTCGGCGCGCAGAATCTCGACATTCACGCCATCTCGCTCGCGCAGCCGTGCAGCCAGCGCTTCGAGCCGCGGCTGATCGCGCGCGACGAGCACGAGATCGTGACCGCGCTGCGCGAAACGATCGGCATAGACCGCGCCAATTCCTGCTGACGCGCCGGTGATCAGAACAACGGGTTTTGCTGACATGGTGACACTCCTTTGTGTATCGATCGGCTTATACATGATGGCCGTCATGTATTTGAATAGAATCATGATGAGCATCATGTATAATGTCAAGCAGAAAATCGGAGTCCGTGGAGAACGCGATGCGAGTCAGTCGTGAGCAGGTGGCGATCAATCGCCAGAAAATTCTGGAAGCGGCCAGCCGCTTGTTCCGCGAGCGCGGCTACGACGCCGTTACGGTCGCCGAGGTCATGAGCGCCGCCGGCCTCACGCACGGCGGCTTTTACGGCTATTTCAAGTCGAAGGACGATCTGATCGCGCAAACGCTCTCGCACGTGTTTGCGCAGGGCGAGGTCGGCGAAACGGATGTGGCGCGTTACGCGGCGCGCTATCTGTCGCGCGCGCATCGCGACAATCTCGCCGGCGGTTGTCCGACCGCGGCGCTGGGCGCGGAAACGGTGCGTCAAACGCCCGAAGCGCGCGCCGTGATGGCGGCGGGCCTCAAGAAGCAGATCGAGCGATTGAGTGCCGCGAAGGCGGCGAGTGGAGACGCTTCCACGGCGGCACACGCGCGGCGCGCGGCCATCGGCAGCTGGTCGGCGATGGTGGGCGCCGTGATTCTTGCGCGCCTGATCGACGATGCCGCGCTCTCGAACGAAATTCTCGACGAGACGCACGCATGGATCGACGACCGGGATCGCGACTCAATTCAAAACATTTAACGCGTCCAGCGAATACGCCGTAGTGAAAGCGCTTTCACCGCGATCGTATTGAATTATTCAGAACACGAAAACGCGGTGCGCCCCATCGGGACGCACCGCGTTTTCGCATTCCATTACGTTGTATCACGCTCACTTCATGATGACCGGCGGCGAATACGAGCTGGCCGAACCGCTTTGCGAGGTGCCATCGGTCGAAGGACCGTAGCCGCTACGTGCGGCGAGGCGGGCCTGCGCGGCGCGGTAATCTTCAGGATAGTAAGGAGACACGACGTTCGGTCTCCAACCCACCGATTCCAGCTGTTTCAGCTCATTGCGCACCTGTGCGCGCGTGACGGGGCCGTTTTCCGGCTGCGATTGGGCAAACGACACAGCGGGCACCGCCAGCACGGCGGCCAGCGCAACAGCCTTGAGAAGCGACTTCATGACATAACCTCCGGTAACTTGACTTGTCGGTGCAGCGCTCGCTGCGAACCGTTATTGACAAGTCTAGAAAGTCCGGGCTCCAAGATAAATGTCAGCCAAACGAATTCACTGTTTTCGTGACTCGTATAATCGCGCGCCGATTTTTATCCCTGCTCACATGATGGGAATGCGCTTCGTTTGTTAAGACATAAGCTTTTTCCCTTATGGAATAAGGCGCGGCGGGCAATCATCGCTCACCCACGCGAGTCGGCTCTGGTGCATCATAGCCACTCCGACTCGTCGAAGTGCAAGGAGGAGACAGCGATGGCAACGTGGAAACCGGACCCGACGTTTTACCCTTCGGCCCGTCTTGCCGCCGACGCGGCCCCCGAAAAGCTCGCGTGGGTCGCGAGTTTCGACCCTACTGGCGCGGTGCCGGACTCGCTCGACGTGGTCGATCTCGATCCTGCTTCGGCGGAATTCGGCCGCATCGTCCATCGTCTCGCGATGCCCCATACCGGCGACGAGCTACATCACTTCGGCTGGAATGCGTGCAGTTCGTGCCTGTGCCCGAACGCGCCGCACGCGCATACGGAGCGCCGTTATCTCGTCGTGCCGGGATTGCGATCGTCGCGTATTCATATTGTCGATACGAAACCCGATCCGCGTCGGCCGCATATCGTGCGCGTTCACGAACCGGAGAGCGTCGCGCAACGTGCGGGCTACACGCGCCCTCATACGGTGCATTGCGGGCCGGATGGCATTTATGTCACCGCGCTCGCCAATGCCGACGGCGAAGCGCCCGGCGGCATCTTCCTGATGGATCACGAGAGCTTCGACATTCTCGGCCAGTGGGAAATCGAACGCGGCCCGCAGGAACTGGCGTACGACGGCTGGTGGCATCTGGGCTTCGACACGGTCGTGACGAGCGAATGGGGCCTGCCCGCGACGTTCGAAAACGGCCTCGTGCCCGAAGTGCTGCTGGGCGGCCAGTACGGTCACCGCCTGCACTTCTGGGACCTGCACACGCGGCGGCACAAGCAGACGCTCGACTTCGGCGCGGAGAATCAACTCGTCTTCGAACTGCGGCCCGCGCACGATCCCACGCGCCCGTATGGCTTCGTGAATTCCGTGATCAGCCTGAAAGATCTTTCGGCCTCGATCTGGCAATGGTATCTCGACGGCGATCAATGGGCGGCGCGCAAAATCATCGAGATTCCCGCCGAACCCGCCGATCCGGAACTGCTGCCGCCGATGCTCAAGGGCTTCGCCGCCGTGCCGCCGCTCGTGACCGATATCGCACTGTCGCTCGACGACCGCTTCCTCTACGTGGCGTGCTGGGGAACCGGCGATCTGCGGCAATACGATGTTTCGGACCCCGAACATCCCAAACTGACTGGCAGCGTGCGGATCGGCGGCATAGTTTCGCGCGCGACGCATCCGCTCGCGGGCGGACGTGCGCTCAACGGCGGCCCGCAGATGGTCGAAGTGAGCCGCGACGGGCGGCGCGTCTATTTCACCAATTCGCTGTATGGCGCGATTGACGGCCAGTTTTATCCCGAGGGAATCGACGGATGGATGGTGAAGCTCGACGCCGGTCCGGACGGCGGCCTCGCCTTCGACGAGCGCTTTTTCGTGCAATGGCCCAAGACGCATCGACCGCATCAGATCCGGCTGGAAGGCGGCGATTGTTCGTCGGACTCGTATTGCTACCCGTGAGCGTGCCGTGCGATGAACGGCATCTTCGGCGGCTTTGACGCGCACTGGGCGGCGTGGAGCGCCGTGGTGGGCAGCGGCGTCTTTCACGGCGCGAATCCGGCGATGGGCTGGCTGTTCGCGACGGCGCTGGGCCTGCAACGGCGCAATCGCGGCGCGCTGTTGATGGCGCTCCCGCCGATCGCGCTCGGGCATGCGGCTTCCGTGCTGCTGTTCACGAGTTCGATTGCGTTGCTCGGCGCGTGGGTGCCGCGTCTCGCGCAAGGCGGCCTGCATTGGGTGCTGGGCGCGCTGCTGATCGGCTGGGCGATCTGGCAGCATGTGTACGGGCATCGGCATCGCGCGCGCGTAGGCATGACCGCCGGATTTCTCGGTCTCGCAGCGTGGTCCGCGTTGATGGCGACGCTGCACGGCGCGGGTCTCATGCTCATGCCCGCTATGCTGTCGTTGTGCGGCGCGGGCGGCGTCAATCCGCTGGCCGTGTCGTTTGGCTTCACCGCGCTGCATACGCTCGTCACGCTCGCGACGACGGCGGTCATCGCACTCGTCGCTTATGAATACGTCGGGCTGGGGATACTAAAGCGCGGCTGGATTAACTTCGACTGGTTATGGCGCGGCGCACTGGTCGCGACAGGGACGTTGGTGATGGCGACGGGATGAGCGAATGGGAATGCAGCGAAGGATGACTCGAAGCATGCCTCACCAATTTTTGCAGCACCCTTATGGCGCAAACATCCCACCTTCATTCCCCCGCCGGAAAATCCGTCGCCAGTCCCGCCTCGCGCCACGTTTCGATATCGGCGAGCGCGGCGCGCAAACGCGCCGCCACCGCATCCACGCCGAACGCGCCGAGCACGAAGTGACGCGGCGGCGACTCCACTTCCGCGATGCGGATAATCGCCTGCGCGGCGCGCGCCGGATCGCCCGGCTGATGGCCGCTGCCTTCGGCCGTGCGCTGCATGCGCGCGCCCGCGGTTTCCGCGTAATCGGCAATTCGATTCGGCGTCTGCACGAGCGAGCGCCCCGCCCATTCGGTGCGGAACGGTCCCGGCTCCACGCAGGTCACCTTGATGCCGAGCGGCCCCGCCTCCGCGAGCAAGGCGTCGGAGAAGCCCTCTACGGCGTGCTTGCTGGCCGCGTAATAGCCCGACCCCGGAAAGCCCGCGAGCCCCGCCACCGACGTAATGTTGATCACGTGCCCGCGTTTCTGCTCGCGCATGACCGGCAGCACCGCGCGCGTCAGCGCAAACAGACCGAACACATTTGCATCGAATTGCGCGCGAATCTGAGTCTCTTCACCTTCTTCAATCGAGCTTTGATAACCATAACCCGCGTTATTCACGAGCACGTCGATCGCGCCAAAACGTTCTCGCGCCTGCGCAACGGCCGCAGCAATCTGCGCCGGATCGGTCACGTCCAGCGAGACACACAGCAAACGCTCGCCCGCCTCGGGCGCGAGATCGTCGAGCGCGGCCTTGTTGCGTGCGGTCGCGATGCAGCGCCAGCCGCGCGCGAGCACGGCGCGCGCGAACTCGCGGCCGAAGCCGATCGAGCAGCCGGTGATGAACCAGACGGGTGTTGCGTTCGGGAAAGCATTCGAAGAATTCGCCGACATAACAGGGCCTCGCAGACGTTGACACTGCACGTGAACGCGCGCCAGCTCAGCGCGCGAAAGGCAATCGGAAGGCGTGCGCGGCCGGGCGGAAGGTCGAATGCCGCGGCGCGTGCGCGCAATGATGATAACGGCAACGCGCCGACTGTGCAGAGCGCAGCGCGCATGCCACCCACTCGCCCCCCAGCGCCAAATCGCGAGGCCATGTACCATACGGCGCTCGCGCCCACGCGCCCCGCTTAACCCGTCTGCATTCAACGTATTCGCCGGAGTCAACCCGATGTCCACCCTCAGCACGCCCGAGACCGCCGCCCAGAACGCCACCGAAGCACTCGACGCGCGTTACGGCACGCCCTGGAACGCACCGCTGCCCGCCTGGAACACCACACTCGACACGCTGCTCGCGCATCGTTCAGTGCGCAATTACGCCAAAAAGCCGCTGCCCGAAGGCACGCTGGAAACGCTGATCGCCGCAGCGCAGTCGGCCTCCACGTCATCGAATCTGCAAACGTGGAGCGTCGTCGCTGTCGAGGACCCGGAACGCAAGGCGCGTCTGTCGAAGCTCGCCGCCGACCAGTCGCAAGTCCGCGAAGCGCCGCTCTTTCTCGTCTGGCTCGCCGACCTCAACCGTCTGGAAGCCGCCGCGCAACGCACGTCCGCGAGCGCCGAAGGTCTGCACTATATGGAAACGCTGCTGGTCGGCGTGATCGATGCCGCCCTCGCCGCGCAGAACGCCGTGGTCGCGCTCGAATCGCTCGGCCTGAGCTCGGTGTATATCGGTGCGATCCGCAATCAGCCCGAACAGGTCGCCGCCGAACTCGGTTTACCGCCGCGCGTGATGCCCGTGTTCGGCCTCTGCGTGGGCTACGCGGATGAGTCGCGCCCGGCGCAGGTCAAGCCGCGTCTGCCGCAAAGCGTGGTGCTGCATCGCGAGCAATACGACGCGCCGACGCAAACCGAAGGCATCGCGCAATACGATGAAGTGATGGGCGCGTTCCAGACCGCACAAGGCCTCAGCGCTGCCGGCTGGACCTCGCGTTCGCTCGCGCGCTGGCGTAGCCGCGAGTCGTTGCATGGCCGCGACCGTCTGCGCGACGCCCTCCAGGCGCTCGGCTTCGAACTGCGTTAAGCCGCGCTGCGCGGACGACCGTGCTGAAATCATCAGCATACCGAAGCATTTGAATGAAGGAGCCAGGAAGATGAAAGTCGCCATCATGGGTGCGGGCGCGGTCGGCTGCTATTACGGCGGCATGCTTGCGCGCGCGGGACACGACGTCGTGCTGATCGGCCGCGAGCAGCACGTCGAAGTGATCGCGCGCGAAGGTTTGCATCTGGAAACACAGACCTTCGACGAGCGCATCGGCGCGCCGCATCTGCGCGCCAGCACGCGCGCCGATGCGGTGGCGGGCGCGCAACTCGTACTGTTCTGCGTGAAGTCGCCCGATACGGAAAGCGCGGGCGAGTCGATCAAACCGCATCTCGGCGCGGACACGCTGGTGCTCACGCTGCAGAACGGCGTCGATAACGCCGAGCGTTTGCGCACGGTGATCGCGCAGGACGTCGCCGCCGCCGTCGTGTATGTGGCGACCGAAATGGCCGGCCCCGGCCATGTGCGCCATCATGGCCGCGGCGAACTCGTGATCGAGCCTTCGCGCAGCAGCGAAGCCATCGCGCAAACGTTGATCGCCGCCGACGTCCCCACCGAAATCTCGGCGAACGTACGCGGCGCGCTCTGGGCGAAGCTGATTCTGAATTGCGCGTACAACGCGCTCTCGGCGATCACGCAATTGCCGTATGGACGCCTCGTGGAAGGCACGGGCGTGCGCGACGCGATGCACGACGTCGTCGAAGAATGCAAGGCCGTGGCGCATGCCGATGGCGTGACGCTGCCGCCCGATGTGGAAGCCGCGGTGCGCCGCATCGCCGAAACCATGCCGGGCCAGTTCTCCTCCACCGCGCAGGATCTTGCGCGCGGCAAGCGCAGCGAGATCGATCATCTGAACGGTCTGATCGTGCGGCGCGGCACGGCGCTCGGCGTGGCCACGCCCGCGAACCGCCTGCTTCACACGCTCGTCAAACTTATCGAGGACAAGGCGCACGGCGCGCTTTGAGTGTCCCGCTCACGTCCTCTGCGCGGCCGCATCAGCCTGCGAACAAGCCAGGCGGCTGCGGCGGCAGCTTCACGCGAAAAATCGCGAAGCGCCCTTTGCGCGGATAGCCATTCGAAAAGTTCAATTCGTGCAGATGTGAATCCGCGAAATACAGATAATCGTTCTGAAGTGCGAATCCATCGGCCCATGACACCTTGCCGGGTTCATCGACGAGCGTGCGTTGAGTAAAGGCCGGCTTGCCGTTGCGCGCGACGAGCGTGAGCGCCACCACCGTGCGCTTTTCGAGGTCGCCGCCGTAGAGCGTGCCGTCCGCGCCCATTAGCAGACCACCGGTGAGCGCGTAATCGCCGAGATACTGCACGCGCTTCGCGAGCGCTTGCGGCGAGAGCGATTCGTCGATGAGCGCTTCAATCGGCGCGCGCCAATAGTGATGATCGGTGAGCGGGCGGTAATAGAGCCAGTCGCGCTGCGGCGACAGCGCGATGCCGTCGGTTTGCAGCACGAGCACCTGGCCGTCGAGCTTGCGCGCCACGCGGTCGCCGAACATCAGATGCTGCTGCGGATCGGACACGCTGGACCGGTCGCCCGCGAGCACGAGGCGCGCGCGTCCATCGCTCAATCGCGCAACCACCACGCCGCCGCGATTGCCCGCGTTGCTGATGAACGCGTAGCCATGCTGCAGATCGATGCGCACGTCGTTGATCGAATCGGCGGGCGTGATGGCCGACTCGAACGTATACGTGCGCACAGGCGTGGCCTTGCCGATATCGAACTGCACGAGTTTGGGCGGTTGCAGGCGCTGATCGACCGAGGGCAGCGACGAATCGAGCACCCACAGGCGATCGCGCTCATCCACCCAGAGCGCCTGCGCGGAAATCCACTGACGCTCACCCGGGCGATTCGGCTGGTACGTGTTCCAGCGCGTGTCGGGAAACGGCAGCAGACTGCCGCTGCGCAGATCGACTTCGACAACACTGAAACGCGAGCGATGCACCGAGGACGGCGCAGTCGCAAAGACGCGCCCCGCTTTCGACACACCAATACCGACGAGACGAAAATCGTCACCGAAGGTCGCGACTGTTTCGAGTTTCGCACCAGCGGGCGCGGGCTGTTTTGCATCCGCCGGATTCGCAGCGCTTGCTGCGTGCGCCGCATTGGCGGACAGCAAAGCGGGGAAAGCCGCGCTATAAACCGCGGCGCCCAGCCCGGCGACAAAGCGTCTGCGCGAACGCAGGAAGGAATGCACGGCGTCCATGCTGTCTCCTCGCGGTTGGGAAACCGTGCGCCTGCACGGCCCTCGCTGATCATGTGGCAGCCGCGAGGCCGTGTTGGTTCCCTTGAAATCCGCAATGAGCGAATGCCGTGCCCGTCTTTATCCGCGTGACATCAGTCCTTCGGCGTTTCACGTTCGAAAACAAGCAGCGTCGAGGTCGCCGATGCGTAGAGCTTGCCGGCCGCATCGGTAATCGACGCCTCCGCGAAGGCCGCGCGGCGGCCGATGCTCAGCACGCGCCCTTCCGCGCGCACCGGGCCTGTGTTTGCGGTCATGGGGCGGTGGTACGCCACCTTGAGTTCGAGCGTGGTATAGCCCTGATTCGGCGCGAGGCGCGAATGCGCCGCGCAACCGCAAGCGGAATCGAGCAGCGTGGCCGCGTAGCCGCCGTGCACCGTGCCGATGGGGTTGTACGCGTGCAGTCCCGGCACGCCTTCGAACACCACGCGGCCTTCGTCGACTTCGACAAGCCTGAAGCCGAGCGTTTCACCGATGGGCGCGCTGCGCCCGCTCGCGAGCATGCGCTGGAGTTGTTCGAGGCCGCTCAGGTCGGCGGGCAATTCAGCAACGAGGTTCATGGCAGTCCGGTCTCCGTCGGGTTGCGCGAGCTTATGCGTGCGTATGCACAGATGTGCCCAAAAAAGTGGACGGCGCGCGCCTGACGTATTGCATTCATTGCGCAATGCGATGCGCACGCCGCCGTCCCGACATCCTACCGCGTTGCGAACGATCGTGCACAAATCGTTTTCGACCTGAACCGATGCTCCATTCCAGGCGGCAACCGCCCTCCAATCCGTCAATACGTTTCGAGGTGCAGCCGCCCTTCCCGCTTGAGCCGCTCCCACAAACGCTCCCAACCGATGCCATGCGCCTCCGCGATCTCGGCGAGCGCCTGCAACACGCCGTCTTCCATGCCCTTGAGTCCGCAGACATAAACATGCGTATTGCCGTCCGCGAGCAGCGGCGCGACGTCGGTCGCCCGTTCGCGCATGGCGTCCTGCACATAGCGTCTCGGTTGGCCAGGCGTGCGCGAAAAAGCCAGATTCGTATCGATGAAATCCTTCGGCAAATTCATCAGCGGGCCGAAGTAAGGCAATTCCGCCTGGGTGCGCGCGCCGAAGAACAGCATCAGTTTTCCGGTCGCGCCCTTGAGCCGGCCGCGGCGGCGATACTCCGTCATCGCGCGCATCGGCGCAGAACCGGTGCCGGTACAAATCATCAGCAAATGCGAGTTAGGATGATTCGGCATCAGGAAGGTATTGCCGAATGGCCCGATGACGCTCACCACCTCGCCCTTTTTCAAATCGCAGAGATAATTCGAGCACACGCCGCGCGCGGCATTTCCAGCGTGATCGTGCGTCACGCGCTTCACGGTGAGCGAGACGTTGTTGTAGCCGGGCCGCTCGCCGTCGCGCGGACTTGCGATCGAATACTGGCGCGCGTGATGCGCGCGGCCATCGGCGTTCGAACCGGGCGGCAGAATGCCGATCGACTGGCCTTCGAGCACCGGAAACGGCAGCGCGCCGAAATCGAGCACGATGTGATGAATATCGCCCGGCGTGGAGTCGTCGGTAAGACGATAGTTGCCGACCACGGTCGCGGTCGTCGGCGCCTTGTGCGTGTAGAGATTTACATAAGGACGCGCCGCCGACCACGGCGGCACGGTCGAACCGCGCACGAAATCCGAACTGGCAGGCAGCGCCGCGGATGCTTCATCCACAAGGTCTCGTGCCGCATGGTCCGGCGACGCCGACGCGGGCGCGCTGACCGTGGGATTCTGCGCAGGCAATTCGTCCCACGAATATTGCTCGTCGACGGTATACGCGTTCGCCTTGAACACGTTGCGCCAATTATCGATTGCGCCCGTCGGGCACGGCGGCACGCACGCCATGCAGCCGTTACAGACCTCGGCCTTCACCACGTAATTCGTACCGTCGTGCGTAATCGCATCGATCGGACAGGTTTCTTCGCAGGTATTGCAGCGAATGCAGATCTCGGGATCGATCAGATGCTGCCTGACGATGTCCACGGGAACCGGTCCGTTCATGATTGTCTCCCTGCCTGCGACGCCATCTTTCAGTTGAAGCGCACGTACTCGAAATCGACGGGCTGTCGATTGATGCCCATTGCAGGCGGCGCGATCCAGTTAGCGAATTTGCCGGGCTCCACCACGCGGCCCATCAACGAAGCCACATACGCGCGATCCTCCGCCGTGGGCAGCCAGTTCGCCTCGTTCGCCGCCCATTGCGCCTCGTCGATCACGCGGCCGTCGGGCGCCACGCGCAAGCCAGCGAATGTGCCGATCTGCCGATTGAACGCCTTGTGCGGCACGCTCAGGCGAAAGCCGATACCCGCCTTTTCCAGCACCTTGTTCCAGCGATTCACGCCCGCCACCGAGTCCTTGATGTAATCGTCGCGCAGCACTTCATTCATGGCGTTGAGCATCGGCACCTCGCGCTCGACGAGCTTTCCCTCCTGAACCTCGAGCAGACGATAATGCTGGCCTTCGAGACGGTGATCGTCGTCGCGCTTCGTTTCCTCGTAGCGGCCCTTGAGACCGGAGCTGTAGAACGTCGCGGCATTCGACGAATGATCGGCGCCGAACAGGTCGATCGTCACCGAATAATGGAAGTTCAGATACCGCTGGATCGTATCGAGGTCGATCACACCCGCCGCTCGCAGACGCGCCGCGTCGTCGGTGCCCAGTTCGTTGATTGCCTGCGCCGTGCGCTGCACCACGCGCGACACGCCCGATTCGCCGACGAACATGTGATGCGCTTCTTCGGTCAGCATGAATTTCGTGGTGCGCGCGAGCGGATCGAATCCCGATTCCGCGAGTGCGGAAAGCTGGAATTTACCGTCGCGGTCAGTGAAATACGTGAACATGAAAAACGCCAGCCAGTCGGGCGTTCGCTCATTGAATGCGCCCAGAATGCGCGGATTGTCGTCGTCGCCCGAACGGCGCTCCAGCAATGCTTCGGCTTCCTCACGACCATCGCGACCAAAGTAGCGATGCAGCAGATACACCATCGCCCACAGATGCCGTCCTTCCTCCACGTTCACCTGAAACAGGTTCCGCAGGTCGTACATCGACGGCGCAGTCAGGCCCAGATGACGCTGCTGCTCGACCGAAGCCGGCTCCGTATCGCCCTGCGTGACGATAATGCGGCGCAGGTTCGCGCGATGCTCGCCCGGCACCTCCTGCCACGCGGGCTCGCCCTTGTGCGCGCCGAAATGAATCTTGCGATCCGCTTCGCCCGGCGTGAGAAAAATACCCCAACGATAATCGGGCATTTTCACATGATCGAAATGCGCCCAGCCGCCCGCATCCACACTCACGGCCGTGCGCAGATACACGTCGAAACCGTGTGACCCGTCCGGCCCCATGTCGCCCCACCACGAAAGAAAATTCGGCTGCCATTGTTCGAGCGCGCGCCGAAGCGTGCGGTCGTCGGCGAGATTGACATTGTTCGGAATCTTTTCGCTGTAGTTAATGGTGGACATATCGGTTCCTTGCGGCGATCTGTTTCGAATCGGGCGTGAATAGAAGACGAATCACGCGCATGTCAAACACGAATCAAACGCGCGACGCATCGAACTGCGCCTTGCTGCCCTTGCCGTACACCTTGAGCGCGCCCTTTTCGCCCACCGCATTCGGGCGATTGAAGATCCAGTTCTGCCATGCGGAGAGGCGGCCAAAGATGCGTGTTTCCATCGTCTCCGGTCCGTTGAAGCGCAGATTGGCTTCGAGTCCCGTGAGCGCATCGGGCGACATCGCCGCGCGTTCTTCCAGTGCGATACGAATTTCGTCGGCCCAGTCGATATCGTCCGGCGCGGCGGTCACAATCCCGAGCCGCTCGGCGTCCGCGGGATTGACCGGTTGGCCGATCTTTTCGCGCACCGCATCGAGCGATTCCGCTTCGCCGTAGAAACGCCGCGCGAGCCGCGACTCATGCGTAATCATCGGATAGAGTCCGAAATTTGTTTCGGATACCGTAATAACTGGCTCTTCGTCTTCGTTCGACGGCAGCGCCGCCATATAGGTCCGGTCGGCGGCAAAAGCGAATTCCGCGAAGGTGCCCGCGAAACACGATCCCGGTTCGATCAGCGCGAACAGCGAACGCGACGACACGTCGAGGCGCGCCAGCGTTCTGCGCAACATGCCGATGGTTTCGCGCACGAACCAATGATCGCGATGGGCCAGCAGCGCGGCGTCGGCGGCCAGCACGGCGCGCGCATCGCCTTCGGTCTTGAGCAGCCACGTGCCGACGTCGAGTTCGTTGCTACGCATCGACAGGATTGCGTCGTCCAGCTCGCGCGCGAATTGAAGCGGCCACCAGGCCGCACCCGCCGCCACGATCGCATCGATGCCTTCGGGCAGCGGTTCGACCGGCGCTTTCGTCGTAAAAGTGGCCGTGCGTTTCGCGCGATCGATCGTCACGTCGAGACAGGCATAACTCAAGCCGTTCTCGTGCTCGACGCGCGCCACACGCGTCAGCGCGACGCCCTCGGCATCCACGGGACGATCACTCGTTGCGGCCAGTTCGAGCGCGCGCGCCTGCACGGCCTGGCGAAACTGGTTCGGCTTCACGACATCGTCGACGAGACGCCACGCTTTCGCACGCTCGCCGCGAATGCCTTCCACCACCGTGCAGAAGATATCCGCGCGATCATGGCGCACCTTGCGCTTGTCGGTGAGACGCGTGAGGCCGCCCGTGCCGGGCAGCACGCCCAGCAGCGGCACCTCAGGCAGCGCGACCGTCGACGAGCGATCATCCACGAGCAGGATCTCGTCGCAGGCGAGCGCGAGTTCATAACCACCGCCCGCACACGCGCCATTCACCGCCGCAATGAATTTAAGGCCCGAATGGCGCGACGCATCTTCCATGCCGTTGCGCGTTTCGTTCGTGAACTTGCAGAAGTTGACCTTCCACGCATGCGATGAAAGGCCGAGCATGAAGATATTCGCGCCCGAGCAGAACACGCGCTCTTTCAGGCTTGTGAGCACCACCGTACGCACTTCGGGATGCTCGAAACGGATGCGCTGGAGCGCGTCGTGCAATTCGATATCGACGCCCAGATCATAGGAATTGAGTTTGAGCTTGTAGCCGTCGCGAATGCCGCCGCCTTCGGCAATATCAAGGCCGAGCGTGGCAATCGCGCCGTCGAATGTGAGCGTCCAGTGTCGATACTGCGAGGGATCGGTCCGGTAATCGACTCGCGCAGGGAGCGCGGCGTCTTGCGGGGCGAGGACGGTTTCGGCGGCAGCCATGGGCGTCTCCTGGGGTATTTGCCTCATCGTTTCAATGAACGATAGTGCAACACCCCACCCAAGTAAAGCACTTTACTGCATATTAAGACGCCACGATGGGTAAACCATGAACTACAATGCAGGATGAATACGCAGCTCGTGCGCGCCGCGCGACAGCGCCACTCAATCCTTCAATCGACGCGCACCGGCAACTCCGCACCCAACCGCGCCGCCAACCGGTCGCGCAGTTGCAGATAGGCATCGGCCAGCGTGCGTTCGCTGGTGTCGAAGCTCATGTCCGCGCGTCCATACAACTCGGCGCGGCCCGCGAGAATACGCTTGAGATCGTCCATCGCCTCGTTGTTACCCGCGTGGCCCGACATCGGACGCAGGTCGCCTTGCGCCACCACGCGACGCATGTGTTCCTCGGGCGCGGCCTGCAGCCAGACCGTGAAGCAATGCGCGAGCAACGCGTTGAAAGTCGCGGGCTCGGAAACGAGGCCGCCGGGCGAAGCGATCACCGCGCGCGGATGCTCCGCGATCACCGCCTCGAGCGCGCGCTGCTCGTAACGTCGGTACGCACTCGCGCCATAGAGCGAATGGATTTCCGACGGCGGGCAGCCCGCCATCTGCTCGATCACGCGCGTGAGTTCGACGAACGGCACCTTGCGCTCCTGCGCGAGCATGCGGCCGAGCGTGGATTTGCCCGCGCCGCGCAGGCCGATCAGCGCGATACGTTCATTGCGATGCGGGTCGGCGGGCGCCTGCGCAAACATCTCCGCGAGCGCGACGCGCGCGCGATGCAGCGCGGCCGGGTCGCGTCCTTGCAGCAGTTCGCGAATCAAAAGCCATTCCGCCGACGACGTGGTGACGTCGCCGGTCACTTCGGCGAGCGAGCAATTGAGCGTGAGCGCGATCTGGCGCAGCACCAGCACGGAGGCGTTGCCCACGCCCGACTCCAGATTCGCGAGGTGACGCTCGGACAAGCCGGTCTCCGCCGCCAGCGCCTTGCGCGTCATGCCACGGCGCGCGCGCAGCATGCGCACGCGCTCGCCCATCGCCGTGAGAAACGGATCGCGTTCCGCCCGTTCGCCGCGCGCGCCCTCCTGCGCCTCGGCAACCTCGGCGGCCTCGTCCGCCTGCGGTTCGGCAACGTATGTTTGCTTCATCTTCAGAACCTCTCAGCGCGATTTTATGTACTATAGTGCTTGACACAGACTTTGCTACCGGCTAATTTTCCGCCAAATGGCTCCGCGGCGATAGTCTGGTGGCTCGGACAGATCGTCCCGGGCGAGCGTCAGCGCGATTTCATGCAAAATTATGCACATCGAGTTGACCGACCGAGCAACGTGCGGAACGATGCGAGCGGCAGCATCGAAACGGCCGACACACGAAAAATCCGCACGGAAGCCAAAGCAATAGTTAGCAATCCACACCAATATAACGACCGATAGCACCACCGGCCAGCGGCGACGCGCAATCGAGCCGGACAGAGCGGAGACAGCATCGTGGACACTCAGGCAGCGTCATTCGAAAGCGCCGCGTCACCGGCACGGGCAACCGCATCGATCGTTCCCCCGCCCACGCAATTCAATTTCGCCGCGCATCTCTTCGCATTGAATGCCTCGCGCGCCAATAAAACCGCTTATATCGACGACGACGCCACGCTCGCTTACGGTGAACTCGAAACACGCGCGCGCCGCTTCGCTGGCGCGTTGCGCACGCTGGGCGCGCATGCCGAGCAACGCATCCTGCTCGTGATGCTCGACACCGTGGAATTGCCCGTGGCCTTTCTCGGCGCACTGCTTGCGGGCGTGGTGCCCGTGATCGTCAACACGCTGCTCACTGCCGCCGACTACGCCTATATGCTCACGCATAGCCGCGCGCGTGTCGTGATCGCATCGGGTGCGGTGCTGCCCGCCGTGACGACCGCACTCGAACAGGCGGGCTGCACGGATTGCACGCTGATCGTTTCGCATCCGCTCACGGATCAGCACGTCGATCATGCACTGAACGCGCTCATCGACGCCTCGCCACCGCTCACTCACATCGCACCCACCCACGCCGACGATATCGCTTTCTGGCTCTATTCGTCGGGCTCGACCGGCAAACCGAAAGGCACCGTCCATACGCACGCGAATCTTTACTGGACCGTTGAAACCTACGCAAAGCCGATACTCGGCATCCGCGAAACCGATATTGTATTTTCAGCAGCCAAACTCTTTTTCGCGTATGGACTCGGCAATGGCCTTTCATTTCCGCTTTCGGTCGGCGCGACCACCGTGTTGATGGCCGAGCGCCCGACCGCCGACGCGGTCTTCGCACGTCTCGTGCAGCATCGCCCCACGGTCTTTTACGGCGTGCCCACGCTCTACGCCAGCATGATGGCCTCGCCCGGTTTGCCCGCACGCGCGGAGGTCGCGCTGCGTATCTGCACGTCGGCCGGCGAAGCGTTGCCACGCGAAATCGGCGAGCTTTTTCACCAGCATTTCGGCAGCGATATTCTCGACGGACTGGGCTCCACGGAAATGCTGCATATCTTTCTGTCGAATCGTCCCGGCGAAGTCGAATACGGCACCACGGGCCGCCCTGTACCCGGCTACGACATCGAGTTGCGCGACGAAACCGGCCAGCTCGTCGCCGATGGCGAAATCGGCGACCTTTATATTCGCGGCCCGAGCGCCGCGCTGATGTACTGGAACAATCGCGAGAAAACCCGCGCGACCTTTCTCGGCGACTGGGTCCGCAGCGGCGACAAATACCGGCGCCTGCCGGGCGGCTGCTACGTCTACGCGGGCCGCAGCGACGACATGCTCAAGGTCAGCGGTCAATACGTTTCGCCGATCGAAGTGGAAATGGTACTCGTGCAGCACGAAGCGGTGCTCGAAGCGGCGGTGATCGGCGTCGAACAGAACGGGCTCGTGAAAACCTGCGCCTTCGTCGTACTCAAACGCGGGCGGCGCGCGGAATGCGCCGAAACCGAAGCCATGACCGCGACGCTCAAGGCCTTCGTGAAAACACGTCTGGCGCCCCATAAAACGCCGCGCGATATTCTCTTCGTCGACGATTTGCCGAAGACCGCGACCGGTAAAATCCAGCGCTTCCGTCTGCGCGAACAATTTCACGCTCCGCCTTGAACTCATGAACAGCAGCGAATTCGCCGTCTTGCCCGCCAGCGCCAACCTTGCCGCCCGACGCGGCACGCTGACCATCGAATATCGCCGGGTCGGCGTGCGCGATCCGCATGCGCCGCTCGCCGTGTTTCTGCACGAAGGACTCGGCTCGATCGCGATGTGGAAAGACTGGCCACACGAACTCTGCGAACGTCTCGGTCTGCGCGGGCTGCTGTATTCGCGACCCGGTTATGGCCGCTCCACGCCGCGCGCGCCCGCAGAAAAATGGCCCGTCGATTTCATGTCGGAGCAGGCGCGGGACGTGTTGCCCGCACTGCTCGACACGCTTGGCGTGAGCGAAGCCGAACGCGCGCGAATGTGGCTCATCGGGCACAGCGACGGGGCCTCGATCGCGCTGCTCTACGCGGCGCTTTATCCGCGTGCGCTCGCAGGCGCGGTCGTGATCGCTCCGCATGTATTCGTGGAAACGATTTCGGTCACGAGCATCGCCGAAACGAAACGTGCCTACGAAGCGACCGATTCACAATCGACTCTGCGTGCGAAGCTCGCGCGCTATCACGACGATGTGGATTCGGCGTTCTATGGCTGGAATGACATCTGGCTCGATCCGGCATTTCGCACGTGGAATATCGTCGAGACCATCGCATCCATCACCGTGCCATTGCTCGCCGTACAGGCGCGCGACGATCAGTACGGCACGCTCGCACAAATCGAAGCGATCGGCGAGGCCGTAGCGCACGCCGAGGTGCTAACGCTCGACTCGGGCGGCCATTCTCCTCATCGCGACGCCCGCGCCACGCTCGACGACGCCATCGAGCGCTTCGTGCGTATCCACATGGGCGCTGAATAACACGCTGAATATCAGCTGAACAACGCGCTCAATCTCATCGCACGGCTGCGGCCCGCTATTCATGCACCACGGCGCTGCAAAACGATGCGCCCGGCATCGAATGCTTACACCGCGCAAAGCCATCCGTTCAACGGCAACTGTTCGGACCCCGCACAGCTCGAACGGCGCATCGCAATGATGGTATCGTTTGCTCTGGCCGCGAGCGCCGCCTGACCGCCACGGGGACGCGCGGCACGGCGCGCGGCGCTGCAACACGCCGCAACGTGTGCACACGCACAGCCGCGCAGCCGGCGGTCCGGTACCCAACGATGAGCGACTCCATCCTGATGAACGTATCGAGAATCTCGCTGCGCGCGCGGCGCGAATGGGCTGCGCTGAGGGCGTTCATGGCACACGCCTTCGCGCCCGCGCTGCGCAACATGCAATACGTGAAGCGGCGCATGCGGCCGTTCGCCGTGGTCGCCACCCTCGGCTTCCCGCTTTATTACTATGTCTGGAAAGTCCTGTTTCCGCAGCCGTATGAAAATCTTACGCTGCGTCTGATTGGTTCCGCACTGTTCGCGCCATTTCTGTTTCCGGATCGCTGGCCCGCCGCGATAAAGAAATACCTGCCGTGGTACTGGTATTTCTGCACCCTCTACGGATTGCCGTTCTTCTTCACTTTCATGCTGTTCAAGAACAACGGTAATGAAGTGTGGGTGGAAAGCGCGTTGATCGCCGCCTTCGTCATGGTGCTGCTGCTCGACTGGCTGATGCTCGTGCTGCAGTTTCTCGTCGGCATCGGGCTGGCGCTGCTCGCCTATACGCTCACGAGCGACAGCTTCTCGCTGAGCGGCATTTACCTCACCCATCTGGCGATTTTCTCGTTCGCCGTGGCGATCGGCGCGATTGCCAATTACGATCAGGACCGCATCCAGATCGAACAGGAGCGCGCCATGCTGGCCACGGCAGGCAGCGTCGCGCACGAGTTGCGCACGCCGCTCGTCGCCATTCGCGTGGGCGCGGCCGGCCTCATGCGCTATTTGCCCGCACTGCTCGACACCTATCTGCTGGCCCAGCGCAACAGTCTGCCGGTGCCCAAAATACGCGTCGCGCATCTACATTCGATGCAAGGCGTGGTCGGCCGCATCGAGCAGGAAGCGCTGCATTCGAACGCCATCATCGACATGCTGCTGGCCACCGCGCGCTTTACCGGCGGACCGATGCAAAACGCAAGTCCGTGTTCGATCGCGCATTGCGTGGAAACGGCATTGGCGCGCTATCCGTTTCGCGAAGGCGACCGCGCGCGCGTGCATTGCAATCTGCGGCCCGATTTCGAATTCACCGGATCGGAAATGCTCACCGTGCACGTGCTGTTCAATCTGATCAAGAACGCCTTCCGCCATATGGGCAGTATCGAAGGCGCGCATATTTCTATTCGTCTTGAATCAGGAAAACGTGCCAACCGCTTGATTTTCAGCGATACCGGAACGGGTATTTCATCCGAAACCTTGCCGCACATCTTTACCCGCTTTTATACTTCAAGCACCATCACCGATGACGTATCGCTCGGCGCGGGAATCGGCCTGGCATTTTGCCGCGATGTCATGCAAGCGATGGGGGGAGCGATTACCTGCTCTTCAGTCAAAGGCCAATATACCGAGTTCGTTTTGACATTCCCAACGCCATGACGAAAGCCATTCAGCCATTTTCCTGGCCAACCACGGTCGCCTTCGTCGACGACAGTGCGGCATTCCTTTCGAATCTGAGCCTGCAACTCGACCCGGAGCTGGCGTTCCGGATGTTCAGCTCGCCCGGCGAGGGCCTGAAGTATCTCAACGCGCGCGCGGCGCAGGATCATCCCGTCTCGCCCATCTTCAGCCCCTATCTCGACCGCACCGAGGAAAACGATGCGCATCAGGTAATCGCCATGCGCGTGGACGCCATTCGCAGCCTCGTGAACCGGCCGGCGCGTTTCGAATCCATTTCGGTCGTGGTGGTGGATTACGATATGCCTGAACTCAACGGTATTGAATTCTGCCGCCGCCTCACGAATCCCGCGATCAAGAAAATCATGCTCACGGGCAAGGCCGACGAACACGTGGCGGTGAAAAGTTTCAACGAAGGGCTGATTGATCGCTTTATTCGCAAGCATGAAGCCGATGCAGTAGAAACTCTGAATCAGGCGATTCACGACATGCAGCTCGCGCATTTCGATAAAACCAGCGGCAGCGTGCTCGATGCGCTCGCGGTGTCGGAATATGCGTTTCTCAAGGACGGCGCGCTCGCCACGCATGTACAAGGCATTTTTCATTCGCTCGGCATTGTCGAGCATTATCTTTCATGGCAGCCGCACGGCCTCCTGATGTTCGACGCGGAAGGCACGGCCTATCTGCTCATCATCCATACCGAGGAATCGCTGCGCGGCGTGCGCGAGATCGCCGTCGAACAAAGCGCGCCCGCCAATTTCCTCGCCGAACTCGACAGCCACGGCAGCGTGCCCTACTTCTGGCGCACCGAAGGCTACTATCCGGCGCAATGCGCGGACTGGCGGCTCTACATGCATCCCGCATCGGTATTCGAAGGCGAGCGCCGCTACGTCTATTCCATCGTCAAGCAGCCGCCCGGGCTCACGCTCGACGGCATCGCGCCGTACGACGGCTATCTACAGCGCCTCGACCGCGAAATCCAGGCGGCGTGGGGCACGCACTGAACGCCCCACGCCGGTTTTAACGCGGTAGATCCCTAACGCGCCTGCGGCTGCATCACGCCGCTTCCGGCAACTCGATCAGCGCGGGAGCCTGACGCGTGCGCGAACGGCCTTCGCCACGCTCCAGCAGACGCCGCGTCGACGGCCAGTTCCACATCTGCACTTCGTCGCGTATCGCCTTGCACGCCTCCACGAGCCGTTCGAGATCCGCATCGCTCATGGCCGCGTTGATCGACAGGCGAATGAGCGAGCGATTCTGCGCCGTGGCGGGCGCGCAAAACACCGAGCCGAAAATACCGCGCGCCTCCAGCGCATCGCGCAGCACGATGGTCTGCGTTTCCGGCCCCGCTTCGAGCGCGACGATCTGCGTTTCGCTGCCGTTGAGGTTGTAGCCGAAGCCGGCCAGACTCGACCGCACGTAAGCCGCATTCGACGCGAGACGCGTGCGGCGCCAGTCGTCGCGCTCGATGACGTCGAGCGTGGCGGCAAGACCGGCGGTTTCGTGCGGCAGCAGCGTCGAGCTGAAAATGGCCGGCAGCGCCTCGAACTTGAAATACTCCTGAAAGCGCCGCGAGCAACTGATGATGCCGGCGCGCCCCGCAAACGCTTTCGCCAGACTCGCGGTGCGAAAATGCACGCGATCGCCGAGACCCAGTTCCGCCACGAGGCCCGCGCCATGCGGCCCGTGCGTGCCGAGCGAATGCGACTCGTCGACCACGAACACGCAATCGTGCGTGGCGCATACGTCGGCGAAAGCCTGCAACGGACAGACACTGCCGTTCGTGCTGTACACGGAATCGACCATCACAATCCCCGGCCCGTAACGGCGAATGCGCTGCTCCAGATGCTCGGCGTCGTTATGCATGAAGCTGATCGGCTTCGCGCCCGCGCTGCGAATGCCTTCCCACAGCGACATATGCGCCATCATGTCGACGTACACCGGCGTCTGCGCATTGGCGATCGACTGGATCAGCCCCGTATTCGCCGCGAAGCCGGACTGACACAGCACGCTCGCTTCCGTACCCATATAGCGCGCGAAACGGTCTTCGAGCAGCAATTGCGGGCACGCGTCGCCGTGCAGAAAAATGCCCGACATCAGCAGACCGTTACCGTCCGAACGGATGCTTGTGCACATCGCGTCGAGAATCTCCGGATGGCGCGCGATCGACAGATAGTCGTTGCTCGACAGATGCAGCGCCTGCGCGTCCGGCTCGCGGCCCATCATGATGTGGCCGCCCGCCCACGTCTGCTGCACGCGCGCCTCGTAATAGCGGTCGACGCGCGCCGCGAGAAACGCGGGCAGGCCCGCGTCGTTGTTGTGTGCGTCACGCCAGTTGTTATTCGTGTTATTCACTGCTTTCATCTCAGGCTCCTTGGTGGTGGATGGCCGCCCCCGCGAACGACTTCTCGGTCGAGATCGACTGCGATAGCTGGCCGGTGATACACCCGAGCCTGGACACCACGCGCACAACGGCATGGCGAGACATCCAGGCAACAGGCTGGTAATGAATGGCGAATAAGAAGGCTGGCGCGCGCGTGGCGACGAGGGCGCGCGGCGGGCGCAAACGTGTGCGCACGGACAGCGCGTGGCGGCTGCGCCTCATGCACGCAAAACGGACACGAGCAGCCGCGGGCAGGCACGGGCAAACGTGCACGCGGCGCGCTGCGATGGTGCGCTGATCTCCCCGTGGCGCGACCTCCCGTCGACGCGCCACGCATCCCCCCGGACGCGCGCAAACGGCTGCGAATTGAAAGGCGGATACGGGCGCTTTACGCCTTGAACGAGCGTCCCGACACCCGCGCGACGGACGCTACGCGCGACCGCCACGGGTTCATTGAAAAGACGCTCGCCCGATGAATGGGGTGCCGTTCCGCACGGCGCGCGCACGATGGCGCACCGCAAGCTGGAACAAACGTTGCGAGGAACGTTTATCGCACCTTCGATAATTATCCTTTAAAAACAGCGGTGTGATGCATTTCACGGGCTTCGATGCGCTTTGCATTCCGAAATGGTTTTGCCATCGTCGAAACATCATCTCGACAGCAAAAATTTCATGCGGGCGGCATGAATTACCTGCTGTCGGCAGATAAAAAACTGCAACAATCGAATGGGGGAAAGAAAAAGAAAAACGCAGTGACGAAATAATTCGTCATTCGGGACGCAGGCATGGGCGATACGGCAAAAAATAATCTTGCCGATGCCGTTATGAAATTTTCGTGTCGTCGGCGGCGGAAATGGCGTCGCGCGGCACGGCGGCGCGTGCGCTCACGACCTGGTTGCGTCCGCGCATTTTCGCTTCGTAGAGCGCCGCGTCGGCGCGCGCCATCAGCGAAGTCAAGGTGTCGCCGTCATCAAGCGCGTCCACGCCCGCGCTGAACGTCAAACCGTCGTGCACCGGTTGCACGGCGTCGACACCGGGCATGTTGTGAACCGGCGCGGCATGATCCGCCGTGCGGCGGACCGAAAGCGCGGCCACGCGCAGCGCGTCGACGCGCGCGGCGGCGTGTTCGCGCACCGTCGCCGGAAACAGCAGCGCGAATTCCTCGCCGCCGAGCCGTCCGAATAAATCGGTTTCGCGCACACCCGCCGCCATCACGCGCCCGAAATGCGCCAGCACGCGGTCGCCCGCTGCGTGACCATACAGATCGTTGACGGCCTTGAAGTGATCGATGTCGATGATCGCGAGCGCGAGCGGCACGCGGGCCGCGCGCGCGGCGCCGAGCAAGGCGTCGGCTTGCGTCACGAAGGCGCGGCGCGTGAGCGCGCCGGTCAGTTCGTCGCGATTGGCGAGCCGTTCAAGCCGCTCCGCCATGCGGTCGTGCGCGAGCAGCACCATGCCGATCGACAACGCGGGCAACACCAGAATGCCGAGCGCCAGATACGCGACGTTGAACGGCGTGGAATCGAGCAGCGTGGTCTGATGCACGAATCCGCAGCCGTAGATGATGCCGCGCATGCCATGCGCCAGCGCGCCCAGCCATGCCGACCACGTAACAAAGCGATAGCTGTAGCGCGGCCGTCCCGACGGCCGGCCGTGCAGCGCGAGCCAGCCGATCGCGCCATAAATCGACGCATGAAACATCGATATGAGCGCAATGCGCGCGCCGAGATCCGGTTCCACCCAGTACCACCACGCGATGCCCGCCGCCACGGCCGCACATCCCGCCCACGCGAGCGGCACGCGCGGCGCAAGGCCGAAAAACTCGCGGCAGCCTTCGAGCGCACGCGTGACGGCAATCGCGAGCAGCGTGTTCGATACGAGCACCGTGAGGAACGGCATGCCCATGCGCTGCATGCCCGCGAGCACGATCGCGATGCTCGCCATCACATACGCGCCGATCCAGCGGCTCACGCCCGGAATGCCCGCGGGCCGCAGCGAACCGAGAATCGCGAGACTCATAATGCTCGAAAGCACCGTGACGAGAAGAATATTGACCGGATTGAGCATGGACTGCGCGCGGCCGCTACTGGCGTGTTGATCGATAAAGGGACACGTCAGTTTAGGGCACGAATTGCATAAAGCTTGCATGGTTTTTAGTCGCCGCCGTCAATATTCAACGCGGACAAGCTTTTATTCGGCATGACCCGCCGCAATTCGATGCGCCTGCACGGATCGACGGGAACGCCGTCTGCTGGAATAAGCGCAAATGAACTTGAGGGAGACTGCCATGCCCGCATCGATTCCGGACGTCGCTCGCGAGGCGCTGATCTTGCGCGTCGAGCGCGCGCTCGACGCCGTGACCTTTCCCGCCCATCCCGGCACGCTGCTCGACTGCGCCGAACACTCGGGCGCGCGCGCTGACGTAATCGACGCATTGCGCGCGTTGCCGGACGAAGCCTTCGGCAGCTTTTCGGAGGTGTCGGCATCGATCGTCGCCTCGCATGACCGGCAGGCCCGTCCGCGCGCGCTGAGCGCCGGTTGAGCGCGGAGAAAGCCTATGCGCGGACAGACCACGACACCTTCGAGCCAACCGGGAACGAATCTTGCTGGCCCCGCCGGGCGTGCCGGACAGTCTCCGGCAACGGGCCGCCCGGAGCAGGGGCGCAGCCACGGCAACAACAAGGGCGTGCGCGATGTGAGAACCGCCGACGCGGTCGCAGCGCGCAGCACAGGTAAACGACGTATGGCAACCGTATTACTCGTCGACGACGACAGCAACGCACTGGATGCGCTCAAGGAGCTGGTCGGGCAGGAAGGCTATCGGGTCAGAACCGCGGCCGACGGCTCGGACGCGCTCAAGAGCGCGCTCGCCGACCCACCCGACGTGGTGATTTCCGACTGCATGATGCCCCGCATGGACGGGCTCGAGTTGATGCGCGCGATGCGCCGCAACCACAAGCTCGCGGCCGTGCCACTCGTGCTCGTCTCCGCGCTCGTCACGCCGCCCGCCGACGCCGATGTGGTCGGCTTCCTGCGCAAGCCCTTCGCGGTATCCCAGTTGCTCGATATCCTGCGCCGCGTGGCCTCGCCTTGAGCCATCGCCTTGACCCTCGTTATTTCGCCATCCTGATCGATTTAAGATGAGATGCGGGGCACGCGCATTGCGCCATGACGAAGCATGACGACGCCACTCAGGAGGCCATCATGACCGACTACGCAGGACGCTCGCAGGACGACCGGGTCGCGCAACGCAAGCAGCACAAGCAGCCTTCCCAGGAGCCGCCCGGCGGCGATATGGCCGTTCACGGCACCCAACCGGATGCCACGCACAGTAGCGGCGAACTTTCCGAGCAAGGCAAGGAAGTCTGGCGCAAGGGCGCGGGGCTCGACGGCGGCGGCAAGTCCGGCTGATTACATAACGCTGACGATTGTGAAGACGACGCGTGCCGCGCATTGCCGCACGCGTCGTCTTCGCTTTCACTCCCGTCCGGTTCTTTTACGCGCATTCAGCCGCGCCTGGGTTTCGCATTGCGGTTCGCCTGCGCGTCGTTTTGCGTGCGCGACTGATACGCATCGCCGCCCCTCCGGTCCGTATCCTCCAGACCGCGTTCGAGGTCGCGATGCCCCTGCACGCCCACGGAACGCGGCTCATGCGGATGGCGGCTGCCCACCGGCTCGCCTCCTTCGTGACGCGGATGCTTCACGCTCTGCGCCTCCTCCTGCGATTCAGGAGTCGCGGGCTGCGATGCCTCGCGCGCCCGTTCCTCAGTACGCTTGCAACGATCGTTCATGGCACACCTCCAGTCATGGCGCGCTTCGTGTCCTTCATGTCCTTCGTGTCGATGGCGCGTCTGCCCGATTAGCAGCAGCTTGCATGCCGCGTCGGCCGTCCGCTGGCTTAAACTTGCGATGTCGGCGGCTAAACCAGGCGCGACACGTCCCGCACACGCCCATCACGATCACCACACGCCGCACCATGACCTCGAAGGACCGCCGTCACTTTCTGCGCAGCGCCGCGACCGGCGCCGCACTGAGCCTGTTTCCGCCCGCGATCCGGCGCGCGCTCGCCATCCCCGCGCACAACGCTACCGGCACGATTCGCGACGTCGAGCACGTCGTGATCTTCATGCAGGAAAACCGCTCGTTCGATCACTACCTCGGCACGCTGCCTGGCGTACGCGGCTTTGGCGACCGCATCACGATTCCGCAGCCGCAGGACGCGAGCGTCTGGCAGCAGAGCGACGGCGAACGCACGCTGCTGCCGTTCTACCTCGACAGGAACAAGGGCAACGCGCTGCTCGCGGGCGGCGCGCACGAATGGCTCGACGCGCACGCCGCGTGGGACGCGGGCCGCATGACGCACTGGCCGCGCGCGAAGGGCAACGTGTCGATGGGCTATCTGCAGGCCGCCGACCTGCCGTTTCATTTCGCGCTCGCGAATGCCTTCACGATCTGCGACGCCTACCATTGCTCGCTGCACGGCGGCACCAATTCGAATCGACTCTTCCTGTGGACCGGCACGAACGGCCCCGGCGGCGCGCCTTATGCGGTGGTCAACAACAATGACTGGGACTGGCTCGATAAATCCGCGAAGGGCCTGTCCTGGACCACCTACCCCGAGCGTCTGCAACAGGCCGGCGTGAGCTGGAAGGTCTACGAAAACACGCCCGACAACTACAACGACAATCCGCTCGCGGGATTCGCGGCGTACCGCAAGGTGCACGAGTCGATCGAAGGCTCGCCGAACCGGCCGTGGACGCCGGAGATCGAAGCGCAATCGCCGCTCTACAAAGGCATCGGCAACACGATGCCCGACGGCGGCTTCCTGCAGGCGCTCAAGGACGACGTCAAGGCGAACCGGCTGCCGCAAGTCAGCTGGATCGTCTCGCCGCAAGCCTATTGCGAGCATCCGGCGATCTCCACGCCGGGCCAGGGCGCGTGGTACATCCAGCAGATCCTCGACGCGCTCACCGCGAATCCCGAGGTCTGGAGCAAGACCGTGCTGTTCGTGAACTACGACGAGAACGACTGTTTCTTCGATCACATGCCGCCGCCCGCCGTGCCCTCGCCGCTCGAAGGCGGCGGCTATGCGGGCAAGTCGACGGTCAGCACCGAGCACGACTATTTCACCGTGCCGAATCCGCCCGGCGACAAACAGCCGCTGCCGCCCGACGGCCAGCCCTACGGCCCCGGCCCGCGCGTGCCGATGTTCGTGATCTCGCCGTGGAGCACGGGCGGCTACGTCAATTCGCAGGTGTTCGATCACACGTCGGTGCTGCGTTTCATCGAGCAGCGCTTCGGCGTGCAGGAGCCGAACATCAGCGCATGGCGGCGCGCCGTTTGCGGCGACCTGACCTCCGCCTTCAATTTCCGTACGCCCAACGAGCAACCCGCCACGACGTTTCCCGCGCCCACGCGCGCCGCCGCCGATGCGCTCAACGCCCAGCAAAGCGCGCTCAAAACCGTGCGCGCGCCCGCCGAAAGCGAACAGACGATGCCGCATCAGGCGCGCGTCGTGCGGCCGTCGCGCGCGCTGCCGTATCGGCTGCATACGCATGCGAGCGTCGATGCGAAACATCGCGAAGTGCATCTCGTCTTCAGCAACGAAGGCAGCGCGGGCGCGGTCTTTCACGTCTACGACAAGCGTCATCTCGACCGCGCGCCGCGACGCTATACCGTCGAAGCGGGCAAGCATCTCGCCGATACCTGGACGCCCGTTTCCACCGACGCGGGCGCCTACGATCTCTGGGTGCTCGGCCCCAACGGCTTTCATCGCAGCTTCGCGGGCAACGTCGATCGCACGCAACACGATGCGAGCGTGGAAATTCAGGTGAGCTATGACGTGGCGACGAACGGCAGCGGAACGGGCATCGGCATCACGATCGTCAACGCAGGCCGCGAGCCCGCCACCTGCAACGTGATCTCGAACGCCTATCGGCACGACGGACCGTGGGTTTTCACCGTCGCGCCCGGCGCGCGCGTCGCGCAGAACTGGCCGCTCGACGCGTCGGGCGGCTGGTACGACTTCACGCTGAGCGCCGCGAATGGCGCGGAGGCCACCGTGCGCCGTTTCGCGGGCCGCGTGGAAACCGGTCGGGACAGCATCAGCGATCCGGAAATGGGCACGCCAAGCTGAGCCCCCGTTTCATATCGATTGATCTAAAATGATGGCTTCCCCGCCACGGAGCCATCGATGGGCCGCCCTCGCGAATTCGACGAAACCGACGTGCTGAACGCCGCGTGCGACGCCTTCTGGTCGCGCGGCTACGAAGCCACTTCCACGCGCGATCTCGTCAAGGCCACCGGACTCACGCAGCCGAGCCTCTATAACGCGTTCGGCGACAAGCGCGCCCTGTTTTTACGCGTGCTCGATCACTATTTGCAGCAGTCGCTGCGCGAGCGCATCGCGCGCCACGAAGCCGCGGGCACGCCGGGCACCGCCATTGCCGGTTTTTTCGCGGAAACCGTGCAGCGCTCGCTCGACGATCCGGGCAAACGCGGCTGCCTGATGGTCAATTCCGTCCTCGAAGCCACGCCCGACGACGAAGAACTGCGCGACGCGCTCGCCGCCGAAATTGTGCAGATCCGCGATTTCTTCCTGCGCTGCGTGCAAGCCGGTCAGGCCAGCGGCGAAATCGCGCAGACAGTCGGCGCGCAAGAGGCCGCACAACATCTGCTGGCCGTCTTGCTGGGCCTGCGCGTGATCGCGCGAATTCGACCGGAGCGCGACTGGCTCGTGAATGCCGTCGCGCCCGCGCTCACGCTGCTGGGTTTATTGCCTGGCAAGACTGCCTGACGCGCGCCGCTCGCCTGTGTTAATCTTGTAACTCCGATTCAGTCAGTCGCGGTATCGTCATGTCTTTTATCAGCACCGGTGTCGAATACGGTTTGCATTGCCTGCTCTATCTCGCCAACCCTTCGGGCGTGCGCGAGGCGAGCGTGCGCGATCTCGCCGAGATGCAGGGCGTCTCGGTCGATTACGCGGCCAAACTGTTCACGCGTCTGTCGAAGGCGGGCATCGTCTCGGCCACGGAAGGTGTGCGCGGCGGCTTCGCGCTGGCGCGTGCGCCGGAACACATCACGGTGCAAGACGTGGTCGACGCCATCGACGGCGACAAACGTCTGTTCGACTGCCGCGAAATACGCTCCCAATGCGCGCTGTTCGAGGGCGAGGCGCCCGCCTGGGCCACGCGCGGAACCTGCTCGATCCACGCCGTCATGCAGGCCGCCGAGCGCAGCATGCGCGCGGAACTCGAAAAGCACACGCTAGCCGATCTCGCTTCCCGCGCGCATTCCAAGGCGCCCGCGAGCCACGCGCATCACGTCGTCGAGTGGTTCACCGACCGCGCCGCCAATCGCCGCAGCGATCGGGCTTAAATACATACCTCAACTCGCGCGTTAATTTTCGCGTTGGCGGAAATCATGAAAAAGGCCCTTTCTCAAGGGCCTTTTTCATTTCGTATGCTCAGCGCAGCAGGCTCAGGCCACCACGATCCGGCGCGGATCGGCGGACGCAAACACCTCTTCACGCTCCGCACGCGGCGGATAGATCCATTCCGTGTTGATGCGATGCTTGAGCGCCTTCGCTTCCTGGCCGCTCATCTTCACTTCGCGCTCCCAGCCTTCCGTATAGACCGCGCCCCACGGGCCGAGATCGAGACAGGTCACGTATTTCGGCTGGCTGTACGGCAGCGCGTCGAGACCGAGCAGATCGGCGGCGGCATTATGCCCCGCCGAGCGGCCGAGATTCATCGCGTGCTGACACGACATGAGCGTGCGGTTGCCTTCGTCGTCGGTGGCCGCGCTCGCGACGTCTCCCGTTGCATACACGCCCGGCACGCCCTCGACCGCGAGATGGCGATCCACATACAGGCGGCCCGCCGCGTCGCGACGCGCGGGAATCTGCTCGGTCAATGCGCTCGCGCGGACGCCCGCCGTCCAGATCACCGTATTCGACGCGATGCGCTCGCCATCGGCCAGGGTCACGCCCTGTGCGTCGACCGCGCTCACGCCTTGCCCCAGTTTCCACTGCACACCGAGTTCGCTCAGCGCCTGCTCGATCACCGGACGCGGACCCGGGCCGAGATCCGGACCGATCGCCTCGTTGCGCTCCACGACCACCACGCGCACGTTGGCCTGCTCGCCTAACGCGGCGCGCAAACGCGCCGGCATTTCCGCGGCCGTTTCGATACCGGTAAAGCCGCCGCCCGCTACTACGACCGTGTTGCGCGCGGGCGTGTCGGGCTGCTGCGCCAGGTTGCGGATATGCGCTTCGAGCACCGCCGCCTCGTCGATCTGATCGACGCTGAACGCGTGCTCCGCAAGGCCCGCGATGGCCGGGCGGAACAGCTTGCTGCCCGTGGCGAGCACGAGCCGGTCATAGGACATCGTGAAGGCGCGCTGATTCGCGTCGGCGCCATGCACGGCATGAGCCGCGAGATCGATGCGCGCCACACTGCCCTGCACGAACTTCACGCCCGCTTCGCGGAAGATGTCCGTGAGCGGCGCCTTCATGTTTTCCGGCCCTTCTTCATACAGACGCGGACGCACGTGCAGATGCGGCTCCGGCGCGATCAGCGCGACTTCGACATCCGTGCGACCCGCTTCGTCGATCAAACGCGCCGCGCTCAGTGCGCTCCACATGCCGGCGAAACCGGCCCCGATAATCAAAATACGCTTGGACATGCTGCTGCTCCTGTGGATCGTTGCACCGTCGCAACGTGTAACTCGGATTCTATGAGTCGCAGTTTAACCCGACAATGCACGTTAACGAAACACACTGTTGTCCGGGCTGAGCGAAAACAAGTCCACGCACATTCCTCCGATCAATCACACGTAAAAACGCCCGCATGCTTCAAAGCATGCGGGCGCATGGAATCGACGGCGCAGTTATTCGCGCATCATCGTCTGGATAAACGATGGGTCGCCAGATCCGCCATAAAAGCAAGTGCAAGCGCCGCCGCACCGCACGCGAATATCAGTGCGTAGTTTTCGTGCGTGTGCGAAAAAACGAAGGAATAACCGTAGCCGCCCAGCGCCTGAAAGAGTGCGAACGCCGTCGTGGCGCGGCTCCATGCGGCTCGTTGCTCGAGATGATCGTGCGGCACCAGTTCGTGAATGCGGCCGAGCGCGAGCGGCACCACGCCCGGCGTCAGCGCACCGAGGATCAGCGTGGCTACAAAAATCGCCGCTGTGTGATTCGACATGGCGAGCAACGCGACAGCAAACGTCTGAATCGCCAACGCGAAACGCCACGCGAGTTTGAAGCCGATGCGATCGGCGAGTTGTCCGCAAACAATCGGCCCCGCGATGGCCGCCATGCCATACAGCACCCAGATATGCGCGCCCGTCGACGCACCGCGCCCGAGCCCGCGCGCCACATAATCGACGAGCAGCACCATGGCCGGCACGAGGCCGAGCGCATTGGCCGCGTACTGCGCGTACAGCACGCGCAACGCTGCTTGCGCCGGCAACGCGGCACGATGCGCCGGCGCGGACGCGGCAGCAACCGGCGCGTCGGTGCGCGGCCAGCCGAACCAGCTGATCGCCGTGAGCAGCAACGCGAGCACACCCAGCCCGAACCACGCCGCGCGCAAACCATAGTGCAGCAACGAAGGAATGAGCGTGCCCGAGGCGGCGATACCCAAACCGAGCCCGAGAAAGATCATCCCGCTCACGAAGCCGCGGCGCGCGGGCGGCACGTGCGGAAGAATCGACGTGGCCACCAGCACCATGATCGCGCCGCCCGCCACGCCGGACGCGAGTCGCCACGCAAAAAACCACGCCACGGACAGCGGGAACGCGCACGCGAAAAACGCGATCGTGGCGGTCGCCATGAGCACGCGCAGCGCGTGCCGGTTCGTGAGCGCGTGCGCGATGGGCCGCCCGAGCAACGCGCCCAGCAAATACCCGGCGAAGTTGGCCGCGCCGAGCGTGACGGCCTGCGAAGCCGTGAACCAGTGCGCCTGGATCAATGGCGGAATCAGCGGCGTGTACGCGAAACGCGCGAGACCGATGGCGACGAAACTGCCACACAGGCCCGCAAGCGTTGCGAACAGGGCCGCGGCGTCGAGCCGCTCGGGCGCGCGGACACCGAGCGTGGAGGGCTGGGCTGACATGTTTGCTTTCCTTTCGGATGAATCCGTTTTATATCAATCGATACAGTAACGACGAATTCTATATCGATCGAAATAAAATGCAAGCCCTCAGCGCAGCCGAAAAATCCGCGCAGTACACTGCCCGTTCCGTTCATCCCCCATCGATTGCAAGGAGCCACGATGAAGATCGACCTGTCTGGAAAGCTCGCGCTCGTAACCGGCTCGGCGGCCGGCATCGGCCTCGCCACCGCCAAAGGACTCGCGGAGAGCGGCGCGAGCGTGATCGTGAGCAGCCGCCACGCCGGCAACGTGAGCGAAGCCGAAGCCGCCGTACGCGCCGCGGTGCCGGGCGCGCAGGTGCAGGGTTTCGTCGGCGACCTCTCGAATGCTCAGGGCTGCGAGGCGCTCGTGAACGCGCATCCGAAAGTCGACATCCTCGTGAACAATCTCGGCGTATTTCAGCAGCAGGACTTCTTCGAGATTCCCGATAGCGAGTGGCTGCGCTTTTTCGAAACCAACGTCATGTCGGGCGTGCGTCTTTCGCGCGCGTATGCGGGCGCGATGGCCAAGCAGGGCTGGGGGCGCATCGTGTTTATTTCGTCGGAATCTGGACTCAATATTCCCGCCGACATGGTTCACTACGGCATGACCAAGACCGCGCAACTCGCCGTTGCGCGTGGGCTCGCCAAACGTCTCGCCGGCACCGGCGTGACGGTGAATTCGGTGCTGCCCGGACCGACGCTTTCGGAAGGCGTGGAAGCGATGCTGAAGGACGAAGTGGCGAAGACCGGCAAACCCGTGGAAGAAGTGGCGGCGGCGTTCGTGCAGCAGCATCGCGCTTCGTCGATCATCCGCCGCGCCGCGAGCGTGGAGGAAGTAGCGAACATGGTCGTCTACGCGTGCTCGACGCAGGCTTCCGCCACCACGGGCGCGGCGCTGCGCGTGGATGGCGGCGTGGTCGACACCATCGCGTGAAATTGATTCGACATCCTGATTAAATTGCGTGGCACGCTCGCTTCGGTCGTGCCACGCGCGGTTTCATTTAAAACCGCTTGCGAATCCCCAGCCGCAACGCCACCTGATTGATTGAACTCGACGCCGACAATACTGGCGCAAGATCCGCCACTGCCCCCCCGCCCGCACGCATATAGGTTGCGCTCGCGTAGACATCGGTACTCTTCGAAAGGTAATAATCCACGCTGGCATCGGCTTCGTGATAATGCGGCGCCTGCCCCGTGGCGGACACATTGCCTTCCGTATAGCTATAAGCCGCGCCCAACTGCAAAGTCGGCGTGAGCATATAGCTCGCGACGATTTCGCCGATATTGAAAGTCACGTGGCCGCCGATCTTCGCACCGAGCGTGGGATCGAGATCGCCGAACTGTGTATGCGTCCAGTCCGCGCTGAGTTTGAACGAGCCGATCGTATATGCCGCGCCAAGTCCAAACACCTTGTAGCTGCCCGCCGCGAGCCCGTAATTGCCGCTCACGGTATTCGATGCGGTCCACACGCCTTCCGGCACGGCTTGCGCGGGATGATCGATCGACGTGAACGCGCCCACCAGTTGCAGACTGCCGTTGATGTATTGCAGCGCGAACGACTTCGCACTGTTCTGCGCCATATTGCCCGCCACGCCGCCGAAGCTGTACGTGGCCATGCCGCTGAAACCGGCCACCGTCGGCGTGACGTAGCGCACCGCGTTGTTCAGGTGAAAATCGATGCCGTTGTTGTCGAGATCGCCCGGATGCGGAAACAGGATGCCGCCCGGCAAACTGCCGTTGGCCGACAGCGTGCCGATATAGTCGCCGATCGCCTCGCCCTGGCGGCCCAGCGTGAGCGTGCCGTAGTGCTCGTTCGCGAGGCCCACGTAGGCGAGTCGACCGAACAGGCGGCCGCCTTGGCTCATCGCACCGGTATTGACGTTGAAGCCGTTTTCCAGCCGAAATATCGCGCTCGTGCCACCGCCCAGATCCTCGTTGCCACGCAGACCCCAGCGATTGCCCTGCGAGATGCTGCTGTGCAGTTGAACCGCACTGTGACCACCTTGATTGCTGCTCCAGGTCAGACCGTCGTCGATGATGCCGTAGATCGTCACGCTGCTCTGCGCGTGCGCGATTCCGGAGATTCCCGATAACGTAAGCATTCCGAAATACATGGTATAAGCGAACGGCTTCCTCACGACTTCCCCTTTGAACTGGTTAGCGGACTTGCGGGTTCGATGCAGAGCGCGTACGCGCCACGATACGGTGTTCGTCGTCGATGTCGAGCAAAACGGTGTCGCCCTCGCGCGCGGCCGAGTCGAGGCGGGCGATGACCATCGGGCCGGCGTCGGTCTCGACGCTCGCGAGATAAACCTCACCCGCTCCGGCGACGCCGACACGATGCGTCACCGTCGTGGCCGCGACGACCTTGCCGCGCGTCGCTGCCAGCGTCGCCCACTGCGCGCCGCCGCATGCGGGGCACCGATAGCGCGCGGGAAAGAGTGTCGTGCCGCACGCCGTGCAGCGAAATACGTCGAGCGTCATGGCGCTTCTCCTTGCACGGCTTCGAGCACGACCGCGTTCGCGCACATGCCGTAGCGGTATTCGACCATGCCATAGCCGCTCACCAGCGCCAGCCGCGCACGCGCGACCTGGCGTTCGCCCGCCGCGCCCCGCAATTGCGTGATGGCTTCCACAAGCCCATGCATGCCGCCCGCCGCACCCGCTTGCCCCGCCGACAACTGGCCGCCCGAGGTGTTGACGGGGAACGCATGCGTGGCAATGCGTGCGATCAGCGCGCGCAGATCGCCATCGTGTGCGAAGCCAAGATCGGCGAGTTGCACCAGCGTCATCACGGGATAATCGTCGTAGACACAGGCGAGATCCATATCATTCGGCGTGGCATTCGCCGCGCGCCAAAGCTCCGGCGCGAGCGTCGCGAGCGAAGTCTGCAAACCGTCTCCGGCCTGATGATCCGCGTTATAGCAGCACTGCAACGCGCGCACGGCCACATGACGACCCGGCTTCGCGAGATCGGCGCGCGCGACCACGACCGCATTCGCGCCGCACACGACCGGGACACAGTCGTAGCGGCCCAACGGTTCGGCCACGACAGGCGCGTGCAGATAGTCGTCCAGTGAAAGCGGCGTGCGATACACAGCCTGTGGATTGCGCGCGGCCCATTCACGCTGCGCCACGCAAAGTGCACCGTAATCGGCGCGCGACAAGCCGTGTCGTTGCGCGTGGCGCTGCGTGAGCATCGCGAACAGCGCATTCGGGCCGCCGCTTTCGAGCGGACGCAGCCATGTGCGCGTGGTCAGGTTGTAGTGTTCGACGAGGCGCTTGAAATCGGCAGGCTCGAAACGATCGCCCGACAACAGCACGATGACATTCGCATCGCCGCTCTGGATCGCGCGTATTGCATGCTGAAGCAGATTGATCGCGCTCGCCCCGCCATGACAGTCGTCCATGCACCAGCGCGGACTCAGGCCGAGACGCCACGCCATGTCGATCGCGTGATCGGGCGCGAGCGTGAACGACGCCACGCCGAGGCCGTCCACCTCGCGCGCCGTGAATCCCGATTGCGCGAGCGCGGCGTCGAACGCTCGCGCCAGCAGATCGCCGGTCGTGCCTTCCGGCGCCTGACGGCAATAAGGCACTTCCACGCCCGCACACAACAGCGCGCCATCATAAGCACTCGATCGCATTGATTCGATATCCTTATCGACTAGTATCATCGCGCGTCACGGCGCACGGTTTCGCGCGTGCAGATCAGTGCGATGACGGTAATCGCGCCCATCGCCATCAACATCAGCGCAACGGGCCAGGCGGCGTGATACTTCGCGAGCAGCGCAGTCGCGACGAGCGGCGAAAGACCGCCCGCGAACACCGAGGCAATTTCATGCCCGAGCGCCATACCGGAGTAACGCACCTCCGTGCTGAAGAGTTCGCCCATCAGGCTCGGTTGCGTGCCGATCATCGCGCCATGACAAACCGCATTGCCGAGCAGCAACGCGAGCCAGACGAGCGCGGGCACCTGGGTGTCGAGCAGCCAGAAGAACGGGAACGCGACCACCATAAGTCCCACCGCGCCGATCAGATAAACCGGCTTGCGGCCGATGCGATCCGAAAGCCGTCCCCAGAGCAGCATCGTGACGAGTTCGACCGTCATCGAGACCATCACGCCCGCCAGCATCACCGGGCCCGGAATGCCGATGAATTTTCCATAGACGAGCGAGAACGCGAGAAAGATATACGAGCCGCCGTTTTCCGCAACGCGCAGGCCCATCGCCACCAGAATCGCGCGCGGATGCTTGCGGATCGCATCGAGCACGGGCATATGCGAGGTCTTGCCAGCGGCTTCGGACTTCGCGAACTCCGCGCTTTCCGGCAGCGTCGAGCGAATATAGACGCCCACGCCGAAGATCACGATGGACAGCAGAAACGGCACGCGCCAGCCCCAGCTCATGAAGCTGTCGTGCGGCAACATCTGCACGGCGAAGAACACGGCCGCCGACAACACGAAGCCACCACCCACGCCAATCTGGCTCCACGACGCGTAAAAGCCGCGCTTTTCCGGCGGCGCCGATTCGCTGATCATGAGCACGCCGCCGCCCCACTCGCCGCCCGACGCCACGCCCTGCACCACGCGCAGCACCACGAGCAGCGCGGGCGCCCACATGCCGACCTGGCCGTAAGTGGGCAGCAGGCCGATCAGGAACGTCGCGCCGCCCATCAGCGAAAGCGTCCAGACGAGCGCGCCCTTGCGTCCATAGCGGTCGCCGATATGGCCGAACAACACGCCACCGAATGGCCGCGCCGCGAAACCCACGGCAAAGCCTGCGAAAGCCGCGAGCGTGCCGATCAGCGGATCGGTGCCCTTGGGAAAGAACAATTCGCCGAATACCAGCGCGGCCGCCGTGCTGTAAAGAAAAAAGTCGTACCATTCAAGCGCGTTGCCCGCGACAGAAGCCATGACGATGCGACGCAGCGCGCGTGGATCGCGCGCGACGGCGTCGGCGTGAATGACGCCGTGTTCGTGTGCGTTTGTTTGTGAAGCGCCGGGCGCGTCCGCGCGGCAGGTCGAGGTGCTTGCCATGCTGCCTCCAGTGCCGAGTGACGGCACATCCGATGGGGTGCTGCATTTATGGGGCGCACATGTCCCGCGCGCCGGGATGATTCCGTTCTCGTTCGATGCGAGACGGGCGAACGTTCGCCGCTTGTTTAATGCGCTGTTTAGCGCCCGTTATGTGCGCTTCAATTTATAGCCCGTCTTTTCCAGATCCCATGCGGTCGCGGTGATACCGCGTTCGCGCAGTTTGTATTTCTGGATCTTGCCGTTCTCCGTGCGCGGCAGGTCGCCGACGAAATCGAGAAAACGCGGCACGGCGAAATACGGCAGACGTGGCTCGCAAAAGCGAATCAGTTCGAGCGCTTCGAGCAGCGCGCCTTCGCGCAGCACGAGCGACGCCATGACCTCGTCTTCGGCGAATTCGGATTGCACCGCGAACACCGCCGCTGTTTCCACTGCGGGATGGCTCAGCAATACCTGCTCCACTTCATATGAAGAAATATTTTCACCGCGTCTGCGAATGGCATCCTTGAGGCGATCGACGAAACGATAGTAGCCGTCGGCTTCGCGCACCACGCGGTCGCCAGTATGAAACCAGAGATTGCGCCACGCTTCCACAGTCTTGTCGGGCATGCCGAAATACCCGCTCGCGAAAGCGAAAGGCGTATCGGCGCGAACGATTAATTCGCCCGCGACGCCGTCGGGCAGCGGATGGTCGTTTTCATCCACCACGCGAGCGTCGAAACCCGCCGCGAGTTTGCCCATCAAACCGGGGCGCTGCTCGTCGATGCCGCCACCCAGAACAAAATTGGTTTCCGTCGATCCATAGCCGTCGAGCAAAGCAATGCCGCAACGGTCGGTGAATGCCTGCTGAAAATGCCCGGGTACGCCGGGCGCGAGCGCGATCCGCACACGATGCGCGCGTTCCTGCGCCGTCGCCGCGCGACCCAGCAATATCGGCACCATTGCGCCGAGCACATAGGTCACGGTCGCGTTTGTTTCGATGAGTGCGTTGAAGAACCCGCTCGCTGAAAAACGACGATCGGCGACCAGTTCGGCGTCGTAAGTCAACGCCTGAAAAAACGCGTTGAGCGCATTTGTATGAAATAGCGGCAGGCAGGTGTAAAGCACGTCGCCACGCACGACGCCGAGATTGGCCGCCGTGTAACGCGCCCACCAGAAGAACTGCGCGTGCGGGCAAATTACGCCCTTGGAGAGCCCCGAAGTGCCCGAGGTGTAGAGAATCGCCAGCGGATCGCCGTCCCCGAGATCGGCCGCGGCAATCGGCTCCGCGAGCGGCGGCAGCGTTTGTCGTTGAACCGGCGATGCGGTGCGTCGCGCTATTTCGTCTGCTTCGCCGTCTTCGTGACTGTCGATCAGCCAGATCGATTCAAGCGCAATGCGCGCGGCGTCGAGCGCGTACACGGCGCTCACTAACTGCGTTTCGGCGACCAGCAAGCGCGCGCCCGAATTGGCGAGAATGTGCTCCAACTGCATGCCGCGCGAAGCTGTGTTGATCGGCACCACCACCGCGCCGAGCCAGCCGCATCCCAGCACGATCTCCATGAATTCGCTGCGATTGCTGCACAGCAGCGCGACACGGTCGCCGCGACGAATCCCTTGCGCCGCCAGCGATCCCGCGCGCCTGGCCGCAATCTCGAGCGCCTGCGCGGCGCTCCAGCGCGTGCGTCGATCCGAGAACAGCGGCGCGTCGCCATCGCGTGCGGCGCGTGCTTGCAGCAAGGCCGGCAACGCGAGACGCTGTGCCGACTGCCGGGCCTCGCTCGACAGCGCGGCACCCTGGTCCATGCAACCCATAAGACCGTCCCCTTGAAATGGATGAGACGAGTCTAGGTTTGGGCTAAGATATCTGTCAAATTCATCAATATTATCAAGTGCATAAATATGGCGGATTTCAACGATGCCGATCTGAACCTCGTGCGCGTGTTTCAGGCGATCCTCGAGGAACGCAGTCTCACGCGCGCTGGCGAACGTCTCGGTCTTTCGCAACCCGCCATCAGTTATGCGCTGGGCCGCCTGCGTGCGCTATTCGACGATCCGTTATTCGTTCGCTCTCCTGATGGCATGTTGCCCACGCCCACGGCGCAGCAACTCGCGCTGCCGCTCGGGCGCGCGATTGCCTCGATACGCGAAGCGTTGCGGCATGCCGAACCGTTCGATCCGGGCACCAGTTCGCGCGAATTCCATTTGTCGATGACCGATGCGGGCGAGCAATTTTTTCTGCCGCCGTTGTGCGAAATGCTCCAGCGAGTCGCGCCGAACGTGACGCTCGAAGCGCGCCAGTCGCCGGTCGCCGACGTCACCGAGCAACTGCGCCTCGGCCAGCTCGATCTCGCCATCGGCAATCTCCCGGCGCTCAAGCCGCATACGCGTCACGCGCTACTCTTCGACGAGCCCTATGTCTGCATGACGCGCCGCCGCGCCGGCCTGCCCGCGCGGCGTATGTCGCGCGAGCGCTTTCTCGACATGCAGCACATCATGGTCGTGTCGAGCGAAAGCAGCCACCGCACGATCAACGATTCGATGCGTACGGCAGGCCTCAATCGCAAGATTGCGCTGCGCGTGCCGCATTTTTCCGTCGTACCGCAGATTCTTCTGCGCACGAACTGGATGGTGACGCTGCCGCAACGCGTCGCGCGTTTTTTCAACGAACTCGATCAGTTCGCGATTTTTCCGCTGCCGCTGGAAATGCCTCAGGTCGAAGTCACCGTGCACTGGCACGAAACCTTCGACAACGACGACGGCAATCGCTGGTTTCGCGAACTCGCGATCGCCACGCTACGCAAGGTGTGACGCGAAGAAAAAAGCCCGCAGATTCTGCGGGCTTTTTTCTAGAACGAAGTGGCGAAAAAGCTTCACCCGCGCCGCACGACACCCAGCACCAGCGTAACGAGAAACACAACGATGAAGATGAAGAACAGAATCTTCGCAATGGATGCCGCGCCCGCTGCAATGCCGCCGAACCCGAACACAGCGGCAATGATTGCGATGATGAAGAAAATGACTGCGTATTGAAGCATGACGTCCTCCGGTCTTCGATAAAGCGATTTAGAAAGTCACCGCCGCGCAATCATCGCGGCGCAGAATGCATGGGCTCGACCGTTCGAGTCGGATCGAAGTCGGCCCATTTGCCTTGTTGCCAGCGGCCGTGCGCGCGCTCGACTTCCACGCCGCCTGCCGCGTCCAATACGTCGGCGGCTTCGCGCTGCGTCTCCGCACTCACATGCACGGCCACGAGCACGCCCGATTCGCGTCCGCGTGGCGTGCCGTCCGGGTCATGGCTGATGTCGGGACGCTTACCGCGTCCGCCGCCTCGCGTTTCCAGCAGCGCGCCCGCGAGCGTGCCCACATAGGCCCCCACGCCGGCCGCGACGGCCAGCACGAGCAGCGAACGTAAAAAGAGGAGCGAAAGCACGATGGCGATGACCACGCCTGCAAGCGCGCCTACGCCTGCTCCCGCTCCTGCGCCAAGCGAGGCCCAGCGTGACTGGGGATCGGCAAAGCGGTCGCCGCCCACGGGAAAGCGAGCGTGTTCACCGCCTGGATTCACGTAGAACAGCGAGACGTCGTCGTCGACGAAACCGCTATTGTGCAACCGTCCGATAGCCGCTTCGGCGTCGTTGAACGTCGTAAAGCGGCTTGCAACGATCAGAGACATGGCCGTTCTCCTTGCTCGATCAATCCGACATGCGGAAGCGTCCGCTATGCAGCACCACACTGCCGCCGGTCTGTTCGATCGCCTCGCTGCATACCGTGCGAATTCGCGCACGGCCGCGCGCGTAGGCGTCCTGCAGCGGCCCTTCGAGCGCCGACTCCGCGCCGAAGTGATCTTCGAGTGCTTCGGCGGTGATCGCGCAATCGAGCAGTTCGCCGTCCACTTCGGCGACGAAATGCATCAGCAGGTTCGCACCGTCGAATTGCGGCGCATCGTTGCGGTAGTGGATATTCATAACGGCATCCTTATCGATAATCAGCGATGCGACTTGCCGGCTTCACGGCCCGCTTGCCCGCGCGCGCCCTCGCTCTTGAGCGACGCGGTGAGGCACGCGATCAATTCGGCATTGAAGGCCGGCAGATCGTCCGGCTTGCGGCTGGTGACGAGATTGCCGTCGCGCACCACGCGCTGATCGACCCACGTGCCGCCCGCGTTGCGAATATCATCTTGCAGAGAAGGCCAGCTCGTCATGGTGTGCCCCTTCACGATGCCCGCGGACACCGGTAGCCAGCCGCCATGGCAGATCGCCGCGATGGGCTTGTGCGCAGCATTGGCCGATTTCACGAACGCCTGCGCTTCGGGAATCAGACGAATCGCGTCGCCGTTGATAACGCCACCGGGCAGCACCACGGCGTCGTAGTCGTCGGGCTTCGCCTGGGCGAACGTGCGATCGACTTTCACGCGCGTACCTTTATCGACGTGACGAAAGCCCTGAATTTCGCCAGGCTCGCTCGATATGACCTCGACCCGCGCGCCCGCTTCGGTCAGCGCCCTTTGCGGCTCGGTGAGTTCCACTTCCTCGAATCCATCCACGGCGAGTATCGCCACCTTGCAATGCTTCAATTCGCTCGTCATCACGCACTCCTTCGACGGTGTCGCCGGGGCATCGGCTCACGCCATCATGGATGGACTAGCGCAAGCCGGATGCCTGAGGTTGAGTGAGGCATTACGCGGATCACTGGGTCGTGTTCGGCGAGGTGCTTTGCGGCATCGACTGCATGTTCCCGCTGTTGCCGTTTTTGCTGCCCGGCGCTGTCGCGGGTGCCTTGTTCGGCGTCGAGCCCGTGCCGGTGCCCATGCCGCCGCCCACGCCCGTGCTGCCAGGCGAGCCGTAGCCGCTGGTGTCGCCGTTCGCGCCGGTGCTGCCCGTGGCGGTATTCGGCGCCATGCCCGCCGCGCCCGCCGCCGTGCCGCCGCCCGCACCCACACCAGCCCCGCCTGAACCGCCGGCGGCGCAGGCTGCGCCGGAAATCGCCATCGCAAGAATCCATGCTGCTGCCTTGATCGTCGGTTTGCTCATCATCGTTCTCCTTGAACGCGTTGTTTGCCGATGTTGTTTGCCGATATGCGACGCGCTGCCTGCCGATCAGAGACATTGCGCAACGCGACGCGCGGACACCTTTGCTAGCGCAAACGATGTGCCGCGCGAATCAACCCGGAAGCTCGCGGAGAAAATGAATGTTGAATGCGGAAATAAAAACGGGCCCGCATGACGGGGCCCGTTCGAGGACACATTAACAGCAGGAAGGATGAGTGTGCGAACGAATCAGATTCAGCGATTCACGCCAGATGCGCGGGCCCATGCCAGCCGTTCTGATGAAACGCGGTGGCGAAGAACAACACCTGATAACGAATCGAATTCGACCAGTAGGTCCAGGTGTGGCCCCCGGGCCGCTCCGCGTAATCGTGTGGCACGCCCAACGCAATGAGTTTTTCGTGCAGCGTGCGATTCGATTGCACGAAGAAGTCGCTGACACCGCAATCGATCGTGAGCGCGATGTGCGCGTGTTCGAAATTGCTTGCGTCTTCGACGATGGCATTGCGAGTCCAGAAGTCCGCATGGTGCGCGGGGTTGCCGAACACGCGGTCGATGCCGGGTTCATCTTCGCTATTACGCGGATCGACCGCGCCGCTAATGCTGCCCGCCGCGCCGAAGGTGTCCTGCCGGTCGAGCGCGATACGCAGCGCACCAAAGCCGCCCATGCTCAGGCCCGTGATCGCGCGCGTTTGACGCGTGGCGATCGTGCGGAAATGCGTGTCGATCCACGACACGACTTCGGTGCCGATATAGGTTTCGTAGCGGCTGGCCTGATCGAAGGGACTGTCGATATACCAGCTTTCGTGACCGCCGTCGGGCATCACGAGAATGACGTGATAGCGGTCCGCGAGTTTGCCGATCTGTGTATTCGAGGTCCAGTCCGCGTAATTGCCGCCGGAACCGTGCAGCACATAAACGACCGGATAACGCGTGGTGCCGTTGCCGCGACCGTAATCGGCGGGGAGGACCACCGTGGCGTCGAACGCCCGATGCATGGCGGCGCTTGGGATCGAGACGATTTTCGTCTGGAACGCCCAGGCAGGCGCACTGAAGAACACGACAAGAAACAGCCAGAACACACGCAGGGGCCGGAACGCGCGGGCTTTATTCATGAGGGGTCGCTCTTGTTCAGATAGCCACGAAGGGCACGACTTCAGCGACGACTCTAGCAACCGGCACTTACAACCAAATTTCGGCGAACCCTACGGCAACATTCGCAGCACTTTTCACGGCGCCCTGCACGCCCGCTCAATCGCCGTTGCGCCGCCGACGCCGTAAGCGCCCTTGTGATTCGCCTTCGTGCAGCAGCCCCTTCTGACGCGGCGTGAGCGGGTCGTTCAAACAGGGCTCGGCGTCGAGTTCCTGCTCGAAGCGCTCCCAGATACCCGCGGGCGTATTGGCCGTGCCCACGCGCGTGCCGATCATCATGCGGACCTGATTCGCGCGGCTGACGGTCGAGCGCAATCGATGAATCTCCCAGAGCAGCCGCAGCACCACGGGCAGCGGATGCCGGTCGTAAATATCGGCCAGCTCGGCTGCCGTGAGCGGAGGGAAATGACGATGATTTCGTCCCATGATTGCGTGTGGAATCCTGCGCCAGATACTGTATATATATACAGGTTAGCACACGCTTGGGGCGTCCTGGGAGCGTCGTCGAGTCGTTATTCACCGCCGCAGAAATGGGTGCATTACGCCCTTTTAATGCATCGCGTGCGCGTCCTTATCGATCGGCGGATGATGACTTCCATACAGGCGCAACGCCAACGCACACACCACCGCACCCAGGCCGCCCGCCACGCCGCCAAAAGTGCCGAGCCACGCAATACCGAAGTCGTTGGCAATATGGTTGCCCAGCAGCGCACCCGCGCCGATGCCCACGTTATAGAGGCCGGAGTAGATCGACACCGCGAGATCGGCGGCATCGGGCGCGAGGCGCAGCACCCACGCCTGCATGGCCAGCCCGAAACACACGACGGCGCCACCCCACACGGCCGTATGCACGGACAGCGTCACGATATTGAGCGCGCACGGAAACAGCACGAGCAGACAGACGCAAATTGCGAATACAGACGCTCGCAGGAATTGTTCGGGACGCTGCGGAAACACGCGATTGAAACCGATCGCGGCCGGAATGCCGGCAGCGCCAAACAGAATCAGCAAATAGGTAATACGGTCGTTGCTCTCGCGCCCCACATGATGAATGAACGGCTCGATATACGTGTACGACGTAAAGTGCGCGCACACCACGAGCACCGTGATCAGATAGAGCGATACCAGCATCGGTTTTTTGAACAGCACCGGCAGGCTTTTAAACGAACCGGCCTGCTGGCTTTCGAGTTTTGGCAACGCGAACCGCAGCATGAGCAGCGTCGCGGCGGCGGCGGCCGCAATCGCCAGAAACGTCTCGCGCCAGCCGAGCGTTTCGCCAATCACGCGGCCAAGCGGAATGCCCGCCACCATGGCGATCGATGTGCCCATGCCGAGCATGCCGAGCGCGCGACTTTTCTGACCGGGCGGCGCGAGCCGAACGACCAGCGAAACCGAAATCGACCAGAAAATCGCATGCGCGCACGCAATGCCGATTCTCCCGGCGACCAGCACGGGAAAATTCCATGCAACGCCGGTCAGGATGTGACTGGCAATAAATAAACCGAATACTCCGGTCAGCAACTTGCGGCGTTCGATATGGCGCGTCAGCAACATCAACGGCAGCGAAGCCACGGCCACGGTCCACGCATAAATCGTCAGCATGAGGCCAACGTCGGTCGCCTTCATTTGAAGGCTGTCGCCGATCGCGCTGAGCAGCGCCACCGGGACGAATTCAGTCGTGTTGAAAATAAACGCGGATAGCGCCAGAACCAGCACGCCCCACCAGGCGTAACCGGATGCGCTCCGTTCAGGCGTCGACATAATCAATCTGGGGCGAGAAGCAAACAGCGGCAATTATCACGTAAAGCGCGTGCAAACCTGTTGCAGCGCGCAAAAATCCATCAAACGGACAAATTTACCGGTCTATAGCGCCCCAATAAACAGCCTTCATTTATTTCAGTTTGCGTAAGACGCAATCGCGAAAGCACGGGGGTTTGCGATCATTTTGTTACACCTCTTACCCCCGAACCTTGCATGCGTTACAGAGGCCTTTCAGGTTGGAAGTTATACTCAGCGCCGTATTAAAACCAATGAGCTCACTCATGAAGAAATTCTTCCCGATGATGGCGATTGCAGCGCTGGCTGCCACGGCTTCGATTCCGGCAATGGCCGGCGACATGAACAATGCGCTGGGCGGCGCGCTCGGCGGCGTGGCCGGCGCAGCGCTGGGCGGCGCGGTGGGCGGCAGCACGGGCGCCGTGATCGGCGGCGCAGTGGGCGGCGGCGCGGGCGGCGCAGTGACGTCGAACCGTCGCGAACGCACCGGCGCCATCATTGGCGGCGCACTCGGCGGCGGCGCGGGCACGGCGGCGGGCAACGCCATGGGCGGCCGCACCGGCGGCCTCGTTGGCGCGGCGCTCGGCGGCGGCGCAGGTTCGGCGCTCGGCGGCAATATCTCGCGCTCGAATTCGTACGCAGACGATTACTCGCGCGGCTATCACGGCAAGCGTCACCACGGCAACAAGCATCGTCATTGGGACTGATGCCGCGCGCTCCGCATTGAGCGCGCGGTAAGCATGCAGTGAGTCCGCCGCTATCGCATTCGCTTATTGCGTAATAGCGTGAATGCGCGGAACACTCGCCACACATACAAAACGGCACGGCGAATCGAATCGCCGTGCCGTTTTTTATTCGAACCGAACGTGTGCGGTATCAGGCGAGTCTGAACACGCCCACCGCCTCGCGCAATTCCACCGCCTGCTCGGCCAGTGCATGCGCGGCCGCCGACGCCTCTTCCACGAGCGCCGCATTCTGTTGCGTGACTTCGTCCATCTGCGTGACCGCCACATTCACCTGCTCGATGCCGGTGCTTTGCTCCTGCGAAGCCGTCGCGATTTCGTCGATGATCGTCGTCACGCGTTGCACGGCGCCCACCATGTCCTCGATCACGCTGCCCGCGTCGTTCACGAGTGACGATCCGGCTTCGATGCGCTGCGCCGACGCTTCGATCAACTTCTTGATCTCCTTCGCCGCCGCGCCGCTGCGCTGCGCGAGCGTGCGCACTTCCGAGGCGACCACGGCGAATCCGCGCCCTTCCTCGCCCGCACGCGCGGCTTCGACCGCGGCATTCAACGCGAGAATATTGGTCTGAAAAGCGATCCCGTCGATAACCGCGATGATATCGACGATCTCGCCCGAACTCGTCGAAATACCGCGCATGGTCTCGACCACTTCGGCCATCAGATCCTTGCCGCGCACTGCCGTGCCCGCCGCGTCGCTGGCCAGCAGCGCCGCCTGTTTCGCATTCGCCGCGTTCTGGCGCACCGTGGCCGTGATCTGCTCCATGCTCGCGGCCGTTTCCTCGAGCGAGGCCGCCTGTTCTTCCGTGCGCGACGACAAACCCTGATTGCCCGCCGCAATCTGCCCGCTCGCCGACGCCACGCCTTCCGCGTGTCCACGCACCTGGCTCACCACGTTCACGAGGCTGCGCTGCATACCCTTGAGCGCGCCCAGCAGCAGCGCCGTTTCATCGTGTCCGCTTGCCCGCACCTCGAACGCGAGATTGCCGTCGGCGACCGCGCTCGCACAATCGAGCGCGCGTGCGAGCGGCTTCGTTACGGTGCGGCTGAATAACCAGCTACCCGTCATCGACACGATCAGCGCGGCTACCATCAGCACCGCGCTGATCGCCGTCGCGCGGTGCGCCTGCTGCTCGGCATCGGCGGAAATCTGCGCGCTGTCCGCGGCGATCTTGCGGGCGGCCTGATCGAGCAGCGCAGCGGGCGCGCGGTCCACGCCGGCCACGGCATGATCGCCGGCCGCGGGATCGAAACCCGCCGCCTTGAATGCCGCGAAACCGTTGCGATAGCCCTCGCCCATCGTTGCGTGCGCGCTGGCGAATTGATCGATCAGATCGCGGCTTTCGCCGGCGGGCAGACTCGCCTTGAGTTGTGCGGCGAGCGTATCCACTTCGTGCTCGCGCGTTTGAAACGCAGACCAATGCCTGTCGAGCATCGCCGGGTCCTTACCGCGCAGCAGCGTGTCCTTCCATTCCTGAACCTGCACCTTGAACGCGAGCAGCGTGTTCGTCACGGCGCGCTCGTTCGCCACGCTGTTTTGCACCGTCGTGCCGTAAACGGTCAGCGACTGATTCAGCGAGTAGATTCCATAGAACGCGCCCGCGAACATCAAGAGCAGCGCCGCTGCAAACGCGAGCGGAATCTTCAGGGTGAGCTTCATCGTCTATTCCTTGCAGTTGCCTTGTGCGGCGCGCCGGACGTGAATCGCCAGACAGCCAACGCCACGCCATGCTATCGGCATGGCGTTTGCAAAACTGAAGGGACCCGCCCGCGCAAAAGACGACTATTTGCGCCATTCTCTTTAGTCAGACAAAACACTTTTCCTCAGTCGATAACAATCATAAAAAGGGCCGCGATTGCAGCATGAAATCAGGGGAAAAGGCGTGAAAAAAAGACCCGGCATCGCCGGGTCGGTTTGTATCGCACTGAATCGCGCGACGTGTTCCTCTAATCGCTCTTTCAGAAATTGAAATTGTCGATGTTCGATGCGTCGAACGTGGTGGGCGGTCCGAGAATCACTTCGCCGCTCTTGCCGACCGTGCGCTTGCCGAGTTTGCCCGCCTCGAACGTATCGCCTTCCTTGCCGGTGATCGTGCCCGAGGCGAGATTCGCCGCCGCATAAGCCGCGAGATAACCGAGTGCGCCCGGGTCCCAGAGCTGGAACGCCTTCACGGTGCCGTTCTTCACGAACGCGCGCATCTGGTTAGGCGTGCCGAGACCCGTGACTGCCACCTTGCCCTTGCTCGACGACGACGAGATATAACGCGCCGCCGCCGCGATGCCCACCGAAGTCGGCGCGACAATCGCCTTCAGATTCGGATACGCCTGCAGCAGACCTTGCGTTTCGACGAAGGACTTCTGGTCGTCGTCGTTGCCGTAAGCAATTTTCACGAGTTTCATCTTCGCGTATTCGGGCTTCTTCAATTCTTCCTGCATCCACTTGATCCACGTATTCTGATTCGTGGCATTCGGCGTGGCCGAAAGAATGGCGAATTCGCCTTCGTTGTTCATCAACTTCGCGACGAGTTGAATCTGGCCGCGTCCAATGCTTTCCGCGTTAGCCTGATTCACGAAGATCTGCCGGCCTTCGGGCGCCGTGTCGGAGTCGAAGGTCACGACCTTGATGCCTTGCGCCATCGCGCGCTTCAGATACGGCACGAGCGCGTTGGCGTCGTTGGCGGCAATGACGATGGCGTCCTGACGCTGCGTGGTCAGCGTATTGATGTACGAGACCTGCGACGATGCGCCCGCATCGGACGGGCCGACAACCTTGCCGTCGCCCTTGAACTCCTTGATGGCATCCATGCCGCCGTTATCGGCGATCACTTCATACGGATTGTTGATCTGCTTCGGCACGAAGGCGATCTTCAAGCCTTCCTTGATGCCGGCGGCGTGCGCGGTCAATCCCGCGCCCAACAGCGTCGCGCACAGCAGGGCCGTGCACATGTGACGTACTGGCTTCATCATGAACGTGTCTCCTCGATGGATGCCCGAAGCGATTCGGGCGCTTGTTGCTTCGCTTTTGCTTCGTGTTTTCCCAGCGGGTTTTGCTTGAATCAACAACCTCTTAAACTACGCATGCGTGCTTGTAATTCACGTTTCAGGCAGTCTGACGCGCGAGCGCGCGACGGTCTCGCAGCGTGCGCCAGCGCGCCGCCAGATTCGGAATCAGCACCGAGGCGAGCAGCAACGCGCCCGTCACAATAGTGAGCGTTTCGCTGGACACATCGGCGAGCGTCAGCGCATTCTTCAGCACGCCAACAATCAGCAGCGAAAGCAGCACGCCGTACATCGAGCCGCGTCCGCCGAAAATACTCACGCCGCCAAACAGCACCGCCGCGATGACCGACAACTCGAAGCCTTCACCGTTGTCGCCGCGCGCACTCGTAAAACGCAGCGTATAGACAATGCCCGCGAGCGCGCTCATCACACCGGACAGCACGAAAAGGCGAATCTTCACTTTCGCCACGTCGATGCCCGAAAACGAGGCGGCCGTGCTGTTCGCACCGATCGCGTAGAGGCTGCGTCCGAACGCAGTGGCTTGCAGCAGCAAGGTGAAAATCACCGCGCAGACTGCAACGATCAAAAACGGCAGCGGAATAAACGTGCTGCCCAGATTGCTCATGCCGAACAACGTATAGGCCGGCGGAAAATCGGCAATTGCCTGGTCGCCGAGCAGCACATACGCCAGGCCGCGAAACAGCGCGAGCGTGCCGATCGTCACGGCCAGCGAAGGCAGATTCAGCTTCACGATTACGAGCCCGTTGAAGAGGCCCGCGAGACCGCCCGCCACGATCACGAGCACCATCGCGAGCGGCATCGGCACGCCCATGTGCCAGAGCACACCAAGCAACGCACTCGACGCGCCGAGCACCGACGCCACCGAAAGATCGATTTCGGCCGCCACGATAATGAGCGTCATCGGCAAGGCCATCAGCGCGACTTCGGTGAGATCGGCAAGCACGTTGCTCAGATTCGCGCCCGTGAGAAACACATTCGAGAGCACGCGCCCCGCGATCAGCGAGATCGCGAGTATCGCCACGAGCAGCGTTTCCCAACTGAGCGGCAGACCCGCGCGACGCGTGAGCAAGGCCGAATCGGGTTTGGAAGCAGGTTTAGCCATGATCGCGTTTCCTCATCATGCGTTTGGCGACGGAGCGGGCAAGCAGCGTGTCGGTGGTAATCGCCGCAACGATCAGCGCGCCCTGAATGGCCTGCTCCCAGAACGGCGAGACGTGCAGCACGACGAGCGCGATGCTGATGACGCCGAGCACCAGCGCGCCGAGCGTCGCGCCCAGTATCGTGCCCACGCCGCCCGTGATCGCCACGCTGCCCACCACGGCGGCGGCCACGACCTGCAATTCGATGCCCTTCGCCGTGCTCGCATCCACGGTGCCGAATCGCGCGAGCCACAGCGCGCCCGCGAGTCCCGCAATCGCGCCGCTGATCATGAAGCCCATCGCCACGCGGCGTTCGACGTTGATACCTGCGAGTCGCGCGGCTTCCGGATTCGAGCCGATCGCATAGTATTCGCGGCCGGGACGGAATTGCTTGAGATACACCGAAAGCGCAATCAGCAGCACGACGGCAATCAGCGCGAGCACCGGCACGCCGAGCAGCGAGCCCGTCGCGAGACGCGAGAACGCATCGGGCAGACTCGTCGCGTTGATCTGTCCGCCATGCACCCACGCATAATCCGCACCGCGAAAGATGTACAGCGTCGAGAGCGTGGCGACCAGCGACGGCACGCGTCCCACCGCCACGAGCAGCGCGTTGATCGAACCCGCCACCACGCCGATCGCCAGCCCCGCGAGCAGCGCGACGATTACGGGCATATGCGGAAACGCCACGTACAGACTGCCGACCGCATACGCGCTCACACCCACCGTCGAGCCCACCGAAAGATCGATGTGGCGCATCAGGATCACGATGGTCATGCCCGCCGTGAGCAAGCTCACGATGGAGACGTTGAGCAATACGTCGCGCAGATTCTGCAAATTGAGGAATTGCGGTTTCGCGAGCGAGGTGCCGCCGATAATCAGCAGCAGCACCACGAACAGCGTGGTCTCGCGGCTTTTCGCGAGCGCTTGCACCAGCGCCGACGCACTATTGCGCCGCGCGCGCGGCTCGCCGCCGTGCAAGGGATGGGGAGAAGTGGAATGACCCATCATGCTGCATGCCCCAGATGAATGTTGGTCTGGCCAAGCGCCGCGCTCATGATGCGCTCCTCGTTGGCGTCGGCGCGCGCGATATCGGCCGTGATGCGGCCTTCGTGCATCACCAGCACGCGATCGGCCATGCCGAGCACTTCCGGCAACTCGCTCGAAATCATCAGCACTGCCATTCCTTCGCGCACGAGTTCGGCGAGCGCGCCATAGACTTCGGCTTTCGCGCCCACGTCGATACCGCGCGTAGGTTCGTCGATGATCAATACTTTCGGCCCTGTCGCGAGCCATTTGCCGAGCACCACTTTTTGCTGGTTGCCGCCCGACAAGGTGCCCACCGGCGCATTCAGATCGCTGGCCTTGAGGCGCAGCCGCGTGCCCCACTGTCCCGCGAGCTGCACTTCGCGGCCCGCTGAAATCAGGCCGAATCGCACCAGACGACCGAGCACCGTGAGCGACGCATTGCGCGCGATGCTGAGTTCGAGCGCGAGCCCCTGCTGGCGCCGGTCCTCGGGCACGAGCGCGAGGCCCGCCTTCACCGCTGCCGCCGGCATGCCCATTTTCAGCGGCTTGCCTGCGATCTGCACCTGTCCCGCATCGCTCGGATCGATGCCGAAGATCGCGCGCGCCACTTCGCTGCGGCCCGCGCCCACGAGTCCCGCGAGCGCGACGATCTCGCCCGCACGCACATCGAAGGCGATGTCCTTGAAAACGCCGCGCCGCGTGAGGCCGCGCACGCGCAGCATCACGTCGCCGGGCTTCACCTCGGCTTTCGGATAGAAGGTCGCGAGATCGCGGCCCACCATCTTCGCGACGATGTCCTGCGTATTCAGCGTGGACGTGGGCGCGTCGAACACTTTCGCGCCGTCACGCATGATGGTCACGTGCTGCGTGAGCACGAACACTTCTTCGAGCCGGTGCGTAATGAACAGAATCGCCACGCCGCGCTCGCGCAGCTTGCGCGCGATCGTGAAGAGCCGCTCGACTTCGGGCAGCGAAAGCGCCGCCGTGGGTTCGTCCATGATCAGCACGTTCGCGTTGAGCGACAGCGCCTTCGCAATTTCGATCACCTGTTGATCGGCGATCGACAGACCGCGCACGAGGCGTTCGGCCTTGAGATCCACGCCGAGCGATGCGAGCAGCGCCGCGACCTCGCGATGCATGGTGTCGTAATCGATGCGCCCCACCTTGTCGACGGGCTGACGGCTCATGTAAATGTTTTCCGCGATCGACAGATCGAAAAACAAGGTGGGTTCCTGATAAATCACCGCGATACCCGCATCGCGCGCCTGCGCGGGCGAGGTGAATTCGCGCACTTCGCCGTCGACGTATAACTCGCCACCATCGGGACGATGCACGCCCGCGAGTATTTTCACCAGCGTCGACTTTCCGGCGCCGTTTTCGCCGAGCAGCGCATGCACTTCGCCCGCCTTGAGCACGAGCGAGCCGTCGACGAGCGCGCGCACGCGCCCGAAGGATTTGCTCGCGCGGCGCAGTTCGAGACGTGGTACGTCTGCGGCCATGGCGGCCATGGTTTTCGATTCCACGCATGTCTCCTGATTCGCCGCTCGCGCCGGTTTGCGTGCGCGAGCGCGGCGTCGCTAGATGCGATAAATGCGTTCGGCGTTGCCGCGAAACAGCGCGGCTTTTTCGCTTTCGCTGGCGTCGTTCACGATCGCGGCGTAGGCGTGCCACAAATCGGCGTAACTGCCGAACAGACGATCGACCGGGAAATTCGACGCGAACATTGCGCGCTGCGCGCCGAACGCGTCGATGGCTTCGAGCACGTAAGGGCGCAGGCTTTCCACGCTCCACGTGTGATCGAACATCGCGAGCCCGCTGATCTTCACCGATACGTTCGGGCACGCCGCGAGCAGGCGCAATCCGTCGCGCCACGCGCGCCAGCCCGCTACGCTGCTGCGATCGACGAACATGCCGCCATGATTGACGATGAGCGCGATGCCCGGATACGCGCGTGCGAGCGCGGCGGCTTCCTCCATCTGCGCCGGATACAGTTGCAGATCGAACGAGAAGCCGTGCTGCTCCAGTAACGCGAAATGCTCACGCCACGCGGCCTCGCGCATATAGTGGCGACCCACGTAGTCATAAAGCGGATTCGCGTGCACGTTGAGAATCTGGCGAATGCCGCGCACGCGTTTGAATACCGCATGCTGCGCGAGAATCGCCGCCGCATTGGCGGCGCTCAGATCGCAGGCGGCCACGATGGCGTTGGGCAAACCGCGTGCGGGATTGCCGTCGGCATCCGCGAGCGATTCGAGCCAGCGCGTTTCCTCAACCGGATCGGCGGGGTCGTGATTCGCCTCGACGTGGACCACTTTGAGCACGTCGATATCGCCGGCCTCGCGCACGAGATCGGCGGGCAGATAGTTATGCTTGAGTTCGCGCGCATCGCACACGAACGACGTGGCCGGCTTCGCGAGCCACGGATAGTGATGCGTGTCGAGGTCCCAGAAGTGGACGTGCGGATCGACGACCTGCATGGCATGCTCCTCAAGGCGAATCATGACGGCAGCGTGAAAATGGGCACGACGGGTAAGCGGCGCTAAGGCGCGAAGCCGCTACGCGCCGTTTCAAGGCAGATGAAACACCGGCACGAGCGGATGCGCCACGGGCACGTTGCCCTCGCCCGTCTGCATGATGTCGGCCATGTAATCCCACCATTTGCGCATGATGGCCGTTTCGGGCAAACGGTCCATGCCGTGATCCGCGGGCCGCTTGAGCACGGCAAACAGTGCATGCGTGTTTTCGTCGAGAAAGATCCAGTAATCGCTCACGCCCGCGTCGCGCAACGCCTGTGCGAGTTCCGGCCAGATTTCGCGGTGACGCCGCTCGTATTCGTCCCGTTTGCCGGGATTGAGCTGCATGCGAAACGCCATTGTTTCCATGATCGTGTCTCCGTCCAGCGTGCTTGCGCCGATCCGCTGTTCCGCTGTTTATGCGCGCGCCCTGGCGTTTGCCCTGGCCCGTCTTTATTCCATGTTTCGCAGCGATTCGAACGACTATAATTCGCCCATCGATAGCCAACCAATCCGATGTTGGGATCGGGCGATACTTAAACCGGATCGCAGGACCCATGAACCATCACACTGCCGTCGTCTCGCTCGTCAACCGACTCAAGTTCAAACATCTGGCCTTGCTCGTCGCGCTCGACGACGCACGCAACGTGCATCAGGCCGCCGACGTCATCAACGTGGCGCAGCCCAGCGCGAGCCGCATGCTCAGCGACATCGAAGAAGCCTTTGGCTTTCGCCTTTTCGAACGCAATGCACGCGGCATGCAGCCCACGGCGCTCGGTGTCGTCACGCTCGCCTACGCGCGCCGCGCGCTCTCCGACCTCACGCGTTTCGCCGAAGATCTCGACGTCAAGCGGCGCGGCGGTCACGGCCAGCTGACCGTGGGCGCCATCATGGGCGCTGCGCCCGATCTGCTCGCGCATGCCGTTGCCATGCTCAAGACCGAGCGCCCGCTGCTGCACGTGCGCATCCTCGGCGAAACGAGCGACCAGGTCGTACAACTGCTGCATCGGCGCGACGTCGATCTCGCGCTCGGCCGCCTCACCACGCCGTTGCAGCACAACGATTTCAGCTTCGAGCCGCTGGCGCGCGAAACGCTCGTGCTGGTCGTGCGCGCGCGCCATCCGCTCGCGCGCCACGAGCACATCACGCTTGCCGAACTGATGGACTGGCCGTGGGTCGCCCAACCCATCACGAGTCCCGCGCGCGAATTGTTCGAAGGCGAACTCGCGCGCGCCGGTCTCGCCACGCCGATGAATCTCACCGAATCGGCCTCGATCTTCGCCACGCTGCAATTGCTCGAAAGTTTCGACGCCGTGGCCATGCTGCCCGAGTCCGTCGTGCGCGATCACGTGCGGGGCAAACTGCTCGTGGTGCTGCCGCTCGAAATCGGCAAGAGCCTGCCCGGTTTCGGCGTGCTCACGCGCAAGAACGAAGCGCTCGCGGAACCGGCCGAGCATTTCGTCGGGCTGCTGCGCCGTTTCTCGCAGCCGTTCAAGGTCGATGATCCCGTTCACGATACGCCGGCCGCAAAATCGGCGAAATCAACGAAACCTGCAACCGTCGCGGGCAATTCGTGATTCATCCGGATTACTGAAGATTGACGAACAGCCCGCCGTCCACCAATAGCGACGCGCCCGTGACATAGCGCGCGCGATCCGAAGCCAGAAACACCACGCATTCGGCCACGTCGTCGGGCGCGCCGAGACGGCCGAGCGGAATACGTTTTTCAAAGTACGCGCGCTTCGATTCGTCGGCGAGATCTTCCGCGTTGAGGTCGGTGGCGATCGTGCCGGGCATGACCGAATTGCAGCGGATGCCATACGGCCCGAGCGCGATCGCGCACGATTGCATCAACGAATGCACGCCCGCTTTCGTGGGCGTGTAATGCGTCTGCATGCCGCCGCCCACGAGCGCGCTGATCGAACTTGTCGCGACAATCGCGCCGCCCGTGCCCTGCTCCTTCATTTGGCGCGCCACGGCCTGCGTGACGTAGAACGCGCCGTTCAGATTCACGCCGATGGTGCGTTCGAGCACCGCGGGCGGCAAGTCGAGAAACGAATGGAACGGGCACACGCCCGCATTGCTCGCGAGCACGTCGACCTTGCCGAATTGCTCGACCGTCTGCCGCACGAGATCGACGCCCGTTTGCGGCGCGGCCACGTTGCCTTCCACCGCAATCGCGCGGCGTCCCAGGCGCTCGATCTCGTCCAGCACTTCCGAAATCGCCGAACGCCGGCCATATGTGGCGTCGTTGTCGCCCCAGTAATTGATCGCGACGTCGGCACCCTCGCGCGCGCTGGCGAGCGCAATGGCCCGCCCGATGCCGCGCGAACCGCCGGTGACGATCACCACCTTGTCCTTGAGCAGCACGATGCATTCTCCTTTCGTTATGTGGAGCGAGGCGCGCTTGAACGACGCCTGAATGACGCCTGAATGCGTTCAGTGCGAGTAAGGGCGCGTCAGCTTGCAATCGGGATTCAAACGCACGCCGAAGCCCGGCGTGTCCGGCACTTTCAGGCGGCCGCGTTCGGGCACCGGTTCGTCGAGCAATAGCGGCGTGAACATCGGCACCACTTCGTCGGCCTTCGGCGCCATCATCAGGAATTCGGCGAAGGGCGAGTTGTGGCGCGTCACCACGAAGTGATAGCTGTACACCGAAGAACCGTGCGGCACGACCATCACGTTATGCGCGTCCGCGAGCGCGGAGATCTTGATGAGTTCCGTCATGCCGCCGCACCAGTTCACGTCCGGTTGAATGATGTCGCAACAGCCCATTTCGAGCAGCATGCGGAAGCCCCAGCGCGTGGCTTCGTGCTCACCCGTCGTCACCAGCATGCCGCGCGGCACGTTCTTGCGCAGTTCGGCGTAGCCCCAGTAATCGTCGGGCGGCAGGCATTCTTCGAGCCACTTGAGTTTGTATTCCTGCGCGGCCTGCGCAAGACGCGTGGCGTAACGCACGTCGAGACTCATCCAGCAATCGTACATGAGCCAAAAATCGTCGCCGACGCGCTCGCGCATCGTCGCAAGCGTTTCGATATTCTTTCTGAGGCCTTCCTCACCTTCCGCCGGTCCGTGTTGCAAAGGCAGTTTGCCGCCGATAAAACCCATTTCCTTCGCGAGATCGGGGCGCGCGCCGGTCGCATAGAACACGAGTTCGTCACGCACCGGGCCGCCAAGCAATTGATAAACCGGTTCCTGACGCAATTTGCCGAGCAAGTCCCACAGCGCGAGATCGACGCCCGAAATCGTATTGAGCACGACGCCCTTGCGGCCGTAATAAAGCGTCGCGTAATACATCTGATCCCACATCTTTTCGATGTCGGTCACGCGCTGGCCCTCGAGAAAGCGCGCGAGATGTTTCTCGACGATGAACGCGCCAATCTCGCCGCCCGTCGTCACCGCGAAACCCACGGTGCCGTCGCTCGCTTCCACTTCGACCACGAGCGTGCCGAGCACGTCGATGCCGAACGAGCGGCGGCTCTGCCGATACTCGGGATAACGCGCCATCGGCGTGGAAATGTGATCGTCGATCCAGTGACCGTCGGCTTGATCGTGATAATCGGCGCCGCCGCCGCGGACGGTGAACGCGCGCACCTGCTTGATGGTTGGCATGGCCATGTGACGTTGCTCCTGAAAGTGGATGTCCGTGCGTTCAGCGCGCGCGCCCGGCGGCCCGCTCGAAGGCAGCCGCGGTGCGTGCGCCCGCGCGAGGTACGACGATAAGTACGAGCACCGCCGCGGCGAGGCTCGCGAATCCCAGCAATACGAGGCCCGCCGCGTGCGAGCTGAAATGCTTGTCCGCGGCGGCGCGCATCAGCGGCGCGATGAAGCCGCCCAGGCCGCCCAGCGAGTTGATGAGCGCGATGCCGCTCGCCGACGCCGTGCCCGCGAGTTCGCGTGCGGGAAACGTCCAGAACAGCGGCTGCGCGGCGATAAAGCCGCTTGCCGCGCAACAGAGCGCCGCCATCGCCACGACGGCGCCGGCCGTAGACCCCACGCCGCCCGCCGCGCCCGACACGGCAATGCCGAGCCCGGACAGTACGAGCAGACGCACAGTCCACGCACGATGGCTGCCGAAACGATCGGCGCGGCGCGGCACGATCCACGTGAGCGCCACGGCGCACAGCCAGGGCACCGCCGCGAGCAGCCCGACTTTCAGGCCGACCTTCGCGCCCGCCAGCGAAGCCACTTGCTGCGGCAGGAAAAACACCACGCCGTAGACGCTCATCTGGATCAGCGCGTAAATCGCGGCATAAGCGAGCACGCGCCTGTCGACGAGTGCCGCGAGCGCATCGCGCGGACCGTGCGCCATCGCCTCGCCCGCATCGACGCGCAACGCCGCCACCAGCGCGCGCCGTTCGTCGATGTCGAGCCAGTGCGCGTCGTCGGGACGATCGGTCAGATACCAGAACGCCCACACGCCAACGACCGAAGCCAGCGCGCCTTCGACGAGAAACAGCCACTTCCAGCCCGCCAGCCCGCCGACGCCATGCAGATCAATCAGGAATCCCGACAAAGGTCCGCCGAAGATAAACGCCAGCGGTGCGCCGAAATAAAACAGGCCGATTGCACGCGCGCGCGACGACTGCGGAAACCACTGCGTGAGGTAATAAATGATGCCGGGAAAGAAGCCCGCTTCGGCGACGCCCAGCAAAAAGCGCAACGCGTAGAACGACGCAGGCGATTGCACCCATGCCATCGCGGCCGAAACCAGGCCCCACGTGACCATGATGCGGCACATCCAGATGCGCGCGCCCATGCGATGCAACAGCAGATTGCTCGGCACCTCGAACAGCGCATAGCCCGCGAAAAACACGCCTGCGCCGAATGCGAATGCCGCATCCGACAAACCGGTGTCGTGCTGCAACGCCTTCTGCGCGAAACCGATGTTCGCGCGATCGAGAAAGGCGAGCACATACATCAAGAGCAGGAACGGCAACAGCCTGCGCATGGCCTTGCCGATCGCGGACTGCGCGTGCAATGACGCCTGCGATGCTTCGCTCGACATCGAACTCTCCTGATCCGGCGGTGGGGTGATGCGCCCGAAAAAACTGGGCGCATCGGCTGGCGAGCTCAGCGCTTCAATACGTCGCGCGGCCGCCCGACAAATCGAATACCGACCCGGTGCTGAACGCGCAATCTTCGGAGCACAGCCAGACGATCATCGCGGCGGCTTCATCGGGCATCAGGAAACGGTTCATTGGAATTTTCGCGAGCATATAGTCGATATGCTCCTGTTTCATCGAATCGAAGATTTCGGTTTTCGCCGCCGCGGGCGTAACCGCATTCACGAGAATATTCTTCGTGGCGAGTTCCTTGCCGAGCGATTTCGTCAAACCGATCAAGCCCGCTTTCGATGCGCTGTAGTGCGAGGCATTCGGATTGCCTTCCTTGCCCGCCACCGAAGCAATATTGACGATGCGCCCATAACCCTGTTCGAGCATGCGCGGCACCACGGCGCGGCAGGTCAGATAGCTGCCGATCAGATTCACGTCGATCACGCGCCGCCAGACCTCGACCGGCAATTCCCACATCAGGCCATTGCCGCCCGTAATGCCCGCGCTATTCACGAGCGCGTGAATCCCGCCGTGATCTTTCACGGTTTGCTGCGCGGCGGCTTCCACGGAATGCTCGTCCGTGAGTTCGACTTTCACCGCGGAGACGCTGCCCAATTCCGACAATTCCTTGCGCGAACGTTCGAGCCGTTCGGCATCGATATCCCAGAGCGCGACGGCCGCGCCCGAGCGCAAGGCGCGCTGCGCCACCGCATAACCGATGCCGCGCGCGCCGCCGGTGATCACCATGACGCGGTTCTTCAGATCGAGTTGATTCATGACGCCCGCCCTTTATCGTGTGAATGCCGATGCCTGCGCCGTGCTTGCCACGGTGCGCTGCTGCTGCTCGCCGAGTCCCGCCACGCCGAGGCGCATAACCTGGCCCGCGCGCAGATAAACCGGCGCGGGTTTCTGGCCCATGCCGACGCCGGGCGGCGTACCGGTGGAAATCACATCGCCGGGCTGCAGGCTCATGAAGTGGCTGATATAGGACACGACGGTGGCCACGTCGAAAATCATCGTGCGCGTATTGCCTTGCTGATAACGCTTGCCGTCGACGTCGAGCCACATGTCGAGCGCCTGCGGATCGGGAATGTCATCGCGCGTCACGAGCCACGGGCCGAGTGGCGCGAAGGTATCCGCGCTTTTGCCCTTGTCCCATTGACCGCCGCGTTCGATCTGCCACGCGCGCTCCGAGACGTCGTTTACCACGCAATAACCGGCCACATGATCGAGCGCCCGCTCGCGCGAGACGTAGCGCGCTTCTTCGCCGATCACCACGCCAAGCTCGACTTCCCAATCGACTTTTTGCGCGCCGGGCGGAATCACGACGTCGTCGTTCGGGCCGACAATCGAACTCGTCGCCTTGAAGAACAGCACGGGCTCGCTCGGCACCGGCATATTGGATTCGGCGGCGTGATCGGAATAATTGAGGCCGACGCAAATAATCTTGCCGACTTGGCCCACGCAGGGACCGAGGCGCGCATCGGCGGGCGCGAGCGGCAGGCTGTGCAGATCGAGTGAACCGAGTCCGGCGAGGGAAGCGGACGAGAGCGCGGCGCCCGCGAGATCGGGCAGCACGCTGGAGAGATCGCGCACACGCCCATCGCGATCGAGCGCGCCCGGCTTTTCACTGCCCTTACTGCCCCAGCGGACCAGCTTCATGCGGTGTCTCCTGATATTGGATTTGAGCATTGCTCAAGCAATATAGGCAGTCCGCGATAGCGGAACAATCCGGATGAAGCATGGGGCAATAACAAAAGCGTATCGCGCCGATGCGAGTTGAATAATCAGCACGAATTGACCGGATACTGCGCGTTGCTGCATCGCCGCAAAAAAAGGCGAACGAAGTCCAATAAAAAACGGCGCGCCCGGTTATTCACCAGGCACGCCGTCTTTAGAAACCGCCAATCTAAAAGATCAGTCGCGATTCGCTTGCAGCACCGTCAACGCCGTCATGTTGATGATGCGTCGCACCGTCGAGCTGGACGTGAGAATATTCACCGGCGCATTCACGCCGAGCAGGAACGGACCCACGGCCACGTTGCTGCCCGCACCCGTTTTCAGCAGGTTATAGGCAATATTCCCCGAATCCACGTTCGGGCACACCAGCAGATTGGCCGCGCCCTTGAGCTTCGAATGCGGCAGGATACGCTCGCGCAGCGCTTCGTCCAGTGCGCAATCGCCGTGCATTTCGCCGTCGATTTCCAGATCCGGATTCTGCGCCGTGACGAGCTTGAGCACTTCGCGCATCTTCGTGCCCGACGCCGAGCTGCCCGAGCCGAAATTCGAGCGCGACAGCAGCGCGACCTTCGGTTGCAGATTGAGCCATTCCATCTGGCGCGCGGCGGCCAGCGTGAATTCGGCGATCTGTTCCGCGTTCGGGTTGTCGTTGATGTGCGTATCGACGATCGCGACCGTGCGCTTGTCGAGCAGCAGGATATTCATCGCCGCATACGTCTTCGCGTTGCGATGCATGCCGATCGCTTCGTCGACGAAACGCAGGTGGTCGTGATACGCGCCCACCGTGCCGCACACCATGCCGTCGGCGTCGCCGAGGCGCACCATCATCGCGCCGATCAGCGTGAGACGGCGGCGCATTTCCACGCGCGCCATTTCCTTCGAAATGCCGTCGCGGCAACGCAGTTCCCAATACGTGGTCCAGTATTGATGGAAGCGCTCGTCGTATTCCGGATTCGTGACTTCGACGTCTTCGCCGAGCTTCAGGCGCAGGCCGAACTTCTCGATGCGCGCCAGCAGCACTTCGGGGCGGCCGATCAGGATCGGACGCGCGAGTTTCTCGTCGACGATCACCTGCACCGCGCGCAGCACGCGCTCTTCCTCGCCTTCCGCGAACACGATGCGCGACTTCGCGCCGTCACGGACGAACTGCTTGGCCGCCGCGAAGATCGGCTTCATGAAGGCGCCCGAGTGGTACACGAACTGTTGCAGCTCGTTCGTATAGGCGGCGAAGTCGTCGATCGGACGCGTGGCCACGCCGTCTTCCATCGCGGCCTTCGCCACGGCCGGCGCGATACGCACGATCAGGCGCGAATCGAACGGCTTCGGAATCAGGTACTTCGGACCGAAGCGCAGGTCATACGCGCCGTAGGCGGCCGCGACCGAGTCGTTCAGTTCTTCTTCGGCGAGCTGGGCGATCGCGTGCACCGCCGCGATTTCCATCTTGCGCGTGATGGTGGTCGCGCCCACGTCGAGCGCGCCGCGGAAGATGTACGGGAAGCACAGTACGTTGTTGACCTGATTCGGGAAGTCCGAACGGCCCGTGGCCAGCACCGCGTCCGGACGCGCTTCGAGCGCGATCTCGGGGAAGATTTCCGGCGTGGGGTTGGCCAGCGCGAGAATCAGCGGCTTGTCGGCCATCTTCTTGACCATTTCGGCCTTGAGCACGCCGCCCGCCGAGAGGCCGAGGAACACGTCCGCGCCGTCGATCACTTCGCTCAGCGAACGCGCGGAGGTGTCCTGCGCGAAGCGCTCCTTGTCCGGGTCCATCAGCGTCGTGCGGCCTTGATAGACCACGCCGTCGATGTCCGTCACCCAGATGTTCTTGAGCGGCAGGCCCAGATCGACCATCAGGTCCAGACAGGCCAGCGCCGCCGCGCCCGCGCCCGAGGTCACGACCTTGACCGTCGAAATATCCTTGCCGACCACCTTCAGACCGTTGAGGAACGCCGCCGAAACGGTAATGGCCGTGCCGTGCTGATCATCGTGGAAGACCGGAATCTTCATGCGCTCGCGCAGCTTGCGCTCGACCGTGAAGCAGTCCGGCGCCTTGATGTCTTCCAGATTGATGCCGCCGAAGGTGGCTTCGAGGCTCGCGATAATGTCGACGAGCTTGTCCGGGTCGCTTTCCGTGACTTCGATGTCGAACACGTCGATGCCGGCGAACTTCTTGAACAGCACCGCCTTGCCTTCCATGACCGGCTTCGAGGCCAGCGCGCCGATATTGCCCAGACCGAGCACGGCCGTGCCGTTCGTGATCACGCCAACGAGGTTGCCGCGCGCGGTGTAGCGGAACGAGTTCTGCGGATCGGTGACAATCTCTTCGCAGGCCACGGCGACGCCCGGCGTATAGGCCAGTGCGAGGTCGCGCTGCGTGACGAGCGGCTTGCTGGCCGTCACGGAAATCTTGCCCGGCGTCGGGAATTCGTGATATTCGAGGGCGGCCTGACGATCGGTCTTGTTCATGTTCCTCACTCTGATAGTGTGCCGGGCGCGCGGGCGGCGCGGCGGTCATGTTCGAATGAGGCGATTCTAGTGAGCCGGCATCAGCTCCCCATTTTGATTTAGTATGGGGCCATTATTTTTTCCTGATACCTCCCCGGATACCCCTCCGGTAGCCCCGTGGACAAGCGGAACGTGTCTTTCAGCATCGAAGAAGTTACCCGGCGCCTCAATACGCGCCTGAAAATGCGTCACCTCGTGCTGCTGCTGCAGATCCGCCAGCACGGGTCGCTGACCCGCGTGGCCGAGCACATGGCCACGAGCCAGCCCGCCGTCACCAATGCGCTGGCCGAAATGGAGAGCATGTTCGGCGCGCCGCTGTTCGACCGCTCGCCGCGCGGCATGACGCCCACGCCGCTCGGCAACGTCGTGCTGGCGCGCGCCCAGGCCATGCTGCACGATCTCGACCACCTCGCGCGCGACATCGAGGCCGTGCATTCGGGCCACGCCGCGCGCCTGCACGTGGGCGTGATTCCGTTCATTTCGGGGCGCACGCTCGCCTCGGCGATCCGGCTCGCGCAGTCGCGCCTGCCGCAGCGCGTGACCATGACGATCCACGAAGGCACCAGCGATGCGCTGCTGCCGCAACTGCGCGATCACACGCTCGATATCGTGATTGGCCGCGCGTCGGCGACCGTCGACGTCGCGCAATTGCGCTTCGAGGTGCTGCATCAGCAGACGCCGCGTCTGATCGCGAGCCGCCGCCTGGCCGCGCGGCTCGGCCGCAGCAAGGCGAACTGGCAGAAGCTCGCGGAGCTCGACTGGATTCTGGGCGCGCCCAATACGCCCATCCGCGAGCAGATCGACGACCTGTTCCTGCACGCGGGCGTCTCGCCGCCGGTGCCGATCGTCGAAAGCTATACGTCGCGCCTGATCGGCGAAATGATCGTGGCCAACGACGACGCCGTGTCGATCGTCCCCGCGGATATCGCCGAGGAACTCGTGCATATCGCGGGCGTGGCGATCGTGCCCTACACCTTCGACTGGACGCTGCCGCCGATCGCGCTGTTCACGCGCGTGGGCGTGCCGCGCGAGGTCGATACCGTGTTCGGGCAGGCGCTGCACGAGCGTTATCTCGAAGTGGAGCGGGCGCGGCGCTGAATCGCGTGTTGAATTCGCTCGCTGGATGCGGACAGGGCGCGGTGTGAACCGTGCCCTGTTTGTTTTCGGGCGTCGCCTGCATTGCGGGCGAGCGAAATGTACTCACAATGAAAGCACGAATGTTTTCACCGAATCTTTCATCATGCTTTCATTTCGTCGGCGTCGCCGCTTAATGTGGCGAATAATTCTCATCAACGTATCAACACAGCGCCTCCAACGAGAGGCCGGTTCTCCATAATTTCCAACGAAATACCCTTGCATCAAAACGTCCAGACACTTCGGAGACAGACCATGAACGATCAAGCGATACTCGACGCCCTGACCGCGCACTGGCAAGCGTCGGCGGCCGGCGACCTGGAAACGGAACATCAGATCTACGCCGAGGATGCAATCTGCGACTACCCGCAATCCGGCGAACGCATTCTCGGGCGCGCGAATCTGCAGGCGCTACGCGGCGCGCATCCCGCCCGGCCATCGGGCTTCGATGTGAGACGTATGCAAGGCAACGGCGACCTGTGGATTACCGAATACACGATTACGTACAACGACCGCGACGCTTTGACAGTCAGCATCATGGCGTTCCGAAACGGCAAGGTCGTCCACGAAACCCAGTATTTTTCCGAGCCTTTCGACGCCCCGGCCTGGCGCAGTCAATGGGTGCAGAAAATGTCGTGACATGCGCGCTGCGCAGGCGCTGGATTGGTGACTGAAAGCGTTCACGCGTTTCGTTCAATCGTCAGCGGCTGGAGGCGGTCCATCGTCCAGATCACGCTCACGATGAATGATTAAACGGTGCGGCCGATTCAACCGGTCGACATCGCCGTTTCGATCGCCGACAATCAGCACCGAACAGCCATCGAGCACCGAACAGCCATCGCTTCTGTTTCTACCTGGAGCCGTCTCCATGCAGCCTGTCCTGATTGATCTACCCGATACGATTTACACCGAGCGACTAATCATTCGCGCGCCTCGGCCGGGTGATGGTCAGCAAGTCTTCGAAGCGACGGTTGAATCACTGGAAGCGTTACGCGCATTTCCAGCGTCGTTGCCCTGGGCAATGGAGGAGCCTTCCGTTGAAGCCTCGGAAATCTTCTGCCGGACTGGGGCGTCGAACTTCATCGCGCGTCGCGATTTTCCTTTTCTCTTTTTGCTGCGTGATTCCGGTGAATTGGTCGGGTGTGGCGGGCTTCATAACCCGCGCTGGAAAGCCGGCACGTTTGAGGCCGGCTGGTGGGGCCGAACCGCCTGGACCAAACAAGGCTTGGTGAGCGAAGCCGTTAGCGCCATCGTCGATCTGGCCTTCACCGCGCTCTCGGCCCATCGCGTGGAAGTTTTCACCGACGACCTGAACCCGAATGCATGGCGATTGTGTGAACGAATCGGCATGGCGCTCGAAGGCATATTACGTCATTCGCGAATCGAGCCCGACGGGACGCTGCGCAATACGCGGGTCTATTCAAAAATTCGCCAATAGTCCAATAGTCCAATAGTCCAATAGTCAGGCGCGTTTATAGACACTGAACATCAACCGCAGTCCAAGCGCAGCGATTGCAGCCGATGCGCAACGGTCGATCCAAACCCTGGATTTCAGGTAGCGGTCTCGAAGAACGTGGCCGGAAAAACACACGGCCACCGTGGCGTACCATCCGGCCTCTACGGCAAAGACGAGCGGCGGCAGCGCAACGTAGCACCACAACGGCGGATGCTGCGGCAATAAGGCCGCGAAAATACTTCCGTAGACAATGGCGGTCTTTGGATTGGTCAGCTGTGTGGTCAATCCCGTCCAGAATGATCGCCCCAGACTTTGCGCCGCCTCGGTGCGAATACGGTCAATCACAATTGACTCCGATGAACCTCGCCAGATTTTCAGGGCGAGGTAAATCAGGTACGCGCCTCCGGCCATCTTGAGTCCGCCATATAGCCATTCCACGCTGTTCAACAGCGTATAGAGGCCCGCCAGCGCGATGCCGCTGAAGCAGACTCCCCCAACGCCCATCCCGATGGCGGTGGCAAGCCCGTCACGCCGCGACAATCCCAGCGAACTTCTGACAACGAGAATAAAGCTCGGTCCCGGACTTATCGCGCCGAGCAGAAGTGCCGTGAGTATGGCGATGAGAGCCGACGAGACATTCATGGAGCCTCCACACACTGGAAAAGGATCGAAGGCCATATTGTGTGGGCTGACGGCTCTGATAAGCTAGCGCACAGTTCGACAACGAGGTGTGAATTTGAAACACATCCCCAAAGCTCGTCCGCCGCTTGCCAATCTCGAGACTGTCTGCCTGGTTGCTCAGGCGGGATCTTTCAGTGCGGCGGCGACCGCCAGCGGCGTCACGCATGGGGCCATCAGCCGGCGCGTAGCCGCTGTCGAAAATTGGCTCGGCGTGCGGCTTTTCGAGCGCCACGGGCGCGGGATCGAGCTCACACCAGATGGGCAACGCTTTGTCGGACAGGTGCTCCAGGCTTTCGATATCATCGATGTCGCGGCCGACCAATGGCGTACACGCGCCGTTGCAAGACTGGTGCGAGTGAGCGTTGTATCCTCGTTCGCCCAGCTTTGGCTCTTCGATCGACTCGCTAAACTCGAAGCTGGCGCGAATCCACTCAAAATACAGCTCGACGTCGGGTCACGTCACGTTGATATTGCGGGCGGCGAGGCCGATCTGGCCATTCGCTATGGTCGCGGAAACTGGCCTGGGCTCCATGCTGAATTGCTGTTGCCAGAAACGCTCACTCCGGTAGCACATCCTGATATCGCCGCGAAAATAAAGGCAAACGATCCCAATGGATTACTGGCTCACCCACTGCTTCACGATTCGGATTTGACGGGATGGCGTGCGTGGTTCGACGGCCATAACGTCTCGCTCAAGCGTCGGCAACACGACCGGCGATTCGAGGATTACACACTCGTCCTTTCTGCAGCGGAGGCAGGTTTGGGGATCGCCTTGGCCCGCCTGCCCATTGCGGCAACCCGGCTGCACGGAAGCCAACTCGTTCGATTGGACAGGCGTACTGTCGCGAATCCGCTCGCCAATTACATCGTCACAAGCAAGCAGGAGCGAAGGCCGGAGATACTCGAGCTTATCCAGCGATTGAAAGACAGCATCGATGAAAACGACCCGCCGATTCAACGCAAGCGTTTAGCGAGGAGCTAGTGGCGTCGATTTAGCGCGCACGCCACATATCAGAAAGCGGCAAATTCACGACATCAAACACCATGCCGTTCCCGCAGAATTGCGGCAGCCTCTGCCAGCGTCCGCAGTTTGGCTTCTGCAATCTGGGCGCCGCTCACGGGCGCGTCGGCGAATGTCGCAAAACCGCAGTCCGGATTGAATAGCACGCGCTCTTTGCCGAACAGGCCGATCGCCCGCTCCGCCCTGCGCAACACCTCGTCGAGCGGTTCGACGTGCGCGTGCTTCTGATTGCAGAGTCCCACGCCGATACGCTGCCAGTCGGGCAAGCCTTTGAGAAGCGCCATCTCTCCGGCGCGCGGCGTGCAGAGTTCGAGGAAAAGCGTGCCGACATTCAACGCCGCCAGCGTATCGACAAGCGGACGATAATCCCCCGTCATGGCCTTGCTTTCGTCGGCCGTCCAGTTCCCCCGGCACATGTGGACGGCAACGCGATCGATCGGGAAGCCATCGACCACGGCATTCAGCAGGCTTCGCGCAAACGCCAGCTCGGATTGCGGATCGCTCTTTTCCGATAGCGCACCGCACATGAAACTGCGCTGACTCGTCGTTCCGGAAAACACCACCTCCGACAATACCGGCTCGTCGAACTGCACCAGCGCGGCACCCTGCGCGAGCAGCGCCGCCAGTTCTTCCCGCAGTATCCGCACGACATCGGCGGCGAGCGCTTCGCGGCTCGAATAGGCGCGGTCGGAAACGCACTCCATCCACATCGTCCGCGTCAGCAGATAGGGACCGGGCAGCGCGACTTTCACCGGCAGCGCGGTCAAGCTGCGCATGTAGTTCATCTCGTGCACCGCGAGTGGCTGGCTGCGCCCGAGCGGCCCGAACACGGCCGGATGCCGCACGTCGGCCGCCGGTACATCGAGCGCTCTCAATTCCTGCTCGAACGCCTGCGGATCATCCACATAGGGCAACAGATCGGTCAGCGGAATCAACTGGCAGTTGTCGAGCAGGCCGCCGACAAAGCTCGCGTAGCTATCGCGCCGCTGCTCGCCGTCGGTGACCACATCGACGCCCGCACGCAACTGCGCCGCGATCGCGAGTTGCACGGCGTCGTCTGCGCTGGCCTGAAAAGCCGCGTCGTCGAGCCGGCCCTCGATATGATCGTGCAGCGCCTGAAGCATCCATCTCGGTCGCGGCCAGCTCCCGATCCCCATGACCGACAAAGGACGGATCGACGGCGCAGGCGACGGCGCGGGCAAGGAAGCCGGAATCGCGACGGGCATGATCTGGATCGACGCACGCTGACGCGCTTCGCGCTCAAGCGCCTCGTCGATCGGCCCTGCTCGCATCGCACCGCTCGCGAACGCGCCCTTGCTCACCAGAAAGCTGCGGCGCTTGCCGTCTTTCGTCCACGACACAAGCTCGTTGCCCGTCATACGGCACCATGCGGGCAGGTCCGATTCGACCGAGGTTTCCGTCGACTGGATCTCCAGCAACTGGCCGCGTTCGAGCGGGTCGATATGTTTGCGAATCAGCAGCAGCAGGCCGTTTCCGCAATCGAGATCGCCGCCGTCGAAGCTGACGGCCGGTTCATACGCGTGTTGTGAAGACGATTCCATCATGCCGATGCCCCGCTATCCTTCGAAGTCGCTCGCCTGCACCGACTTCGGCGCAGGCGAGCGTGTCCCACCGTTATCGACAGGTACTCGCGCGGTGCGCATGCGCACCGGCCAGCGTCACTCGCTCTTGCCGGACGTCTGCGTGTAAGTCAGTTTGCGCGTCCAACCGGTGTAACGCTTGCCGTCCACTTCGACGTAAAGCGTCGCCAGCGAATTGACCGGGCCGTCCTGTTGCGGCGGCTGCATCATCAGGTCGCGACCGGTCGACCACGAAAAGCGGCGATCGTCGAGATTGCCGAAGTAGTAGTCGATCTTGCCTTTGTCGAGTCCGTGATAGCCGGTCGCCGTGGTCCGCTCGACCAGCGTTCGGTTCTGGTCCGTGAGCGGAAATTCCTTGCCATAGACATTCGCGAGCGACACGTCGAGCGGAATCCAGCCGTAATTCGGCGCGTAAAACTCGATCCAGCAGTGATAGCTCGCATCGACTTTCACGCCGTCGAGCGTCGGCTTGAGCAGCGAGCCATACACCATCCGCGTCGGAATGCCGTCCGCCATCGCGAGCGACGAAAACAGCGAGTGGAAGTCCGTGCAATTTCCGCTCTTCGTCTGCAGGCAAAAGTCCGTGCTGCCGAAATCCGAGGGCTTCATACGGTCCGGATACTCCACCCAGTAGGTCACGTGATCGAGCGTCCAGTCGTAGAGCTTGCGAGCAGCGAGTATCGGATTCTGCTCGTCGCCGACAATCTGTTTCGCGAGGCCCTTGATCTGGTCGTTGACGATGACATAACTCGTCGGCAACAAATAACGCTGTAGCGCCGTGCGTTCCGCATCGGTGAGTGGACGCGTCTTCGACGGATCGAGACGCGTCTTGCGCTCGGTGAGCGTCTGGTCGAAATGCTCCGTGATGTCGATCGTCGCCGCATTCGGCTGCTCGACGTCGATATAGCCAACCCGATTGCCCCACGAATCCCGGTGATACTCAACGGGGTAAGCCGAGTCGACGCTAAATGACTTCACCTCGTTCCATGGCGTCTGCTGAGGAACGGGAAACCAGATGCGGACCTGCTTCGCACCGGCCGGCACCTTGACGACCAGCTGGTTCTCCGTGCGAAACGAAGCCTGCTGGGCGGGTGCGGAATCCGCCGCACGCGCAGCGAGTGGCGCAATCGACGCAAGGAGCGCCAGCGATGTGCAGACCTGCCACCAGGTTCGGCGTGAGCGGGGGCGTTTCGCTTCTGAATGCGCTTCGGACCGTGAAGCGAACAGGCGTGACGATCCGGCGCCGGCGACGCCGGCGAGCGTGTGGAGAGATGTCATGGGCGCCCTCAGTAGCTGAGACTGGGGCAACCTTCACTCATGAATTCGACAAGCATGGCGCCACCCACGATCTTCGCGCCAGGAATCAGCTTGTCTTCATCGAGCGAGCGTTTCTTGAAGCACGGCGAACAGACGTAAATCTTGCCGCCGGCTTCGACGAAGCTCGTGATCAATTCCTTGAGCGGCGCAAAGCCGGACTCGTGAATATCGTCCGCATAACCGGACTGCGAGAGACGCGTGCCTTCGATATTCAGAAAAACGACAACGTCTTTCTCGCTGGCAACGGCCGCGTTCGCCACGACAAAGGCAACCGTCGCCCTGTCGGTGTCGTCTTTGGCTCGAGTCAGACTGACCACGAATTTTCCAGACACGTTACTCTCCCGGTTTTCTTGCACTGTGGATAAACGAAGGCTAATGCTTTTCGATGACAGCCAGTATTAACCCTTCGCTTTGATGAAAAAAATTCCTTTCTCTGGTTCTGCACGCAGCAGTTGATGCCCGGTAATCCGGCAGTATGAAGGGATATCCTCGATCGCGCCGCGATCCCGTGCGATCAGTCTGATGATTTTGCCCGGCATGGTCCTCAGTCTCACACGGAGCTTGAGCAGCAGTTCGCCGCAACCCAGATCGCCCGCATCCCATTCCACGTCGAATGGCGCGCTGGAATTTCCGGTCGGTAGCTGCACGGTTTCTGTCATGGCGGTGAGCGGCAAAGGCTGAGAGCGTTTCCCAGCGACATAATACGGCACATCGCGCCGCTCGCGCGCTCAAGCGTCCGATCCAATGGAAATGAAAGGCAACAGGCGGGGATTGGCACAGGGGCGCGGTTTCCGCCGGATATCGGCTCCCGAAGCGCACAGACCTTAATGCGAGCCGCGCCAAATGACGCGACGTCCGCAATGCGTGTCCTCTTTTGCTTGAATCGTGCGCGAACCGATCTCCGCATTGGCCGCGCGTTGAACGGCGCGAGACCGGCTATCGACGATGCAAACGCACGCCAGGCTCCCGACGCCCTACCAATGCACGCCCAGTTCTCCGCGCGCGACAAACTGGCCTTGGCCGCTCGGGCCCACCCACTCGCCATCTTCAATCAGGCATTCGCCACGCAGCAGCACGGTCTTGACCTGCCCCGTCACGTTGCGCCCTTCGAATAGCGTGAAATCACACGCGCCATGCTGCGTTTCAGCGCTGATCGTCTGCGTGGCGTCGGGGTCGAACAGCACGATATCGGCGTCGCTGCCCACCGCAATCGTCCCTTTGCGCGGAAACAGTCCGAACAACTTCGCCGGCGCAGTCGACGTCAATTCCACGAAGCGGTTCAGCGAAATGCGGCCCGTGCCCACGCCGCCGTCGTAGACCACGGTCATGCGCGTCTCCACGCCCGGCACGCCATTGGGAATGCGCGAAAAGTCGTTCTCGCCGAGCGGCTTCTGATTCACGCGCCCGAGATGGCCCTCCTTCAAGCAATATGGACAATGGTCGGTCGAAATGAGTTGCAGGTCATCGGTCTTGAGCGCGGTCCACAGTGCGTTCTGCGACTCCATCGAGCGCAGCGGCGGGCTCATCACGTAACGCGCAACATCGAAGCTGTCGTCGGCGTAGGCGGAATCGTCGAAGAAAAGATAATGCGGGCAGGTTTCCGCGAACACGGGAATCCCCAGATCGCGCGCCTCGATCACGTGCTTGAGCGCTTCCTTCGCGGACAGATGCACGAAATACACCGGAGCCTCCGCAAGTTCCGCGAGCTTGATGCCGCGATGCGTGGCCTCGCCTTCCATCAGCGCGGGGCGCGTGAGCGCGTGATAACGCGGCGACGTGTGGCCTTGTTCGAGCGCCTCGCGAATCAGCAGGTCGATGACCGTGCCGTTTTCCGCGTGCAGCGCGATCATGCCGCCGTGCTGGCCGACCATGCGCATCGCGCGAAAGATCGCGGCATCATCGGACATGACCGTACCCGGATACGCCATGAACATCTTGAAGCTCGACACGCCTTCGTGACGGATCGCATAGCGCATGTCGCCGAGCACCGATTCGTCGACTTGCGTCACGATCACATGAAAACCGTAGTCGATATGCGAGACCGACCCGGCCTTGGCCTGGGCGCGCGCGATCGCGTCGAGCGGGCTCGTACCGGTTTCCTGCAACGCGAAATCGATAATGGTGGTCGTGCCGCCGAACGCCGCCGAGCGCGTGCCCGTGTCGAACGTATCGCAGGTGACCGAGGGGCCGAAGGTGTTTTCCATATGCGTGTGCGCGTCCACGCCGCCAGGCAGCACGAGCCGGCCCGTCGCATCGATCACGCGCGTGTCCGGCCCGGCTTCGAGCCGCGCGCCGATACACACGATGCGTTCGCCTTCGATCAGGATATCGCCGTGATAATCGTCGACAGCGGTGACGATGCGGCCGCCGCGGATAAGGGTTCGCTTCGCTTGGGTCATGAATGGCTCCGGTGGGAAACTGCGGAATCGGTGAGATCGGCTGAATGGGCTGAATCCTTGTGCAGCGCGTGCGCGAGCGCGGCTTCGAGCGCGTGCATCTCCTGCGCGTCGAGCGGCGCAACGGGCGGCCGCATCGCCGCCCCCGGCAGGTGGCCGAGCAGATGCAGACACGCCTTCAGGCGCGCATTCGCGAGAAAGCCCGGCGCGGTGCCGTAAATCGCTTTCGCGAGCGGATACACGCGCTCGTGCACCTTGCGAGCGGTCACGAGATCGTTGCTCTGCATCGCGCGATAAAGTTCGACGATCAACTCCGGCACCACGGCCGCGAGACTCACGAGCGAGCCCTCGGTGCCCACGGCGAAACAGGTCATCAGATGCTCGTCGCCCGACGCCATCACCGCGACGTGCGGCGCGAGCGCCTGCACCAGCCGCCGATTCGCCTCATAACGCGCGGTCTCCCAACTGCCCTCCTTGATCGCGACGACGTTCGGCAACGCGACCAGCGCCGCCAGCATCTCCGGCGTGTACGCCATCGCCCCCGTACCCACCCCGGCCTGATAGAGCATCAGCGGCAACTGGGCGTTCGCGTTCGTGATGCGATGGTGCGTGACGACCGTCGCGAGATCGGTGGAGAGCGTCCACGAATACGGCGGAAACAGCAGCAGCGCGTCGGCGCCCGCCGCTTTTGCGTCGTCGGCATGCGCCTGCGCCTGATAACTGTCCTCCGAATTGATACCGGCGACGATGATCGACTGCGCGCCGCACACCTCGCGTGCGATCTCCACCACACGACGCTTTTCCTCGCGCGAAAGCGCGAAGTTTTCTCCGGCATGGCCATTGATCAGGAGTCCGACAATTCCATCGACCGACGCGACCTGCGCGAGATGACGGCGCAGCGCCGCTTCGTCGAGGTGGCGGCCCTCGGCGTCGAGCGGGCACAGCGTAGCGGCGTAGACGCCATGAAAGGGAAATTCTCGTGCGGGAATCATGGCTTCGGTTCTCGGTGAGCGCTGGAATGCGTGGACTGGGCACCCGGCGCGACGACGAGCCGCGCGGGATCGAAAAGCGGTAAATCGGGCTCGCTGCCGAGCATCGCCTGCGCGAGCAGCTTCCCCATGAACGGACCGCTCGTGTAGCCGGAATGCACGCAGCCGATCACCCAGGCGGCGTCGTGGCCCGGAATCGGCCCGAGCATCGGCATGGCGTCGGCGGTTTCCGATTCGAGGCCGAGCCAGATGCGCGCCACGCGTGCGTCGGCGAGCGCGGGGATCACGTGCTGCGCGAGGCGAAGATTGCCTTGCAGATTCTGCGGAATGGTTTCGACGGGGCCGTTCACGCGGTCGCCCACGCCTTGCCAGCCGCCGCCGATCAGCACCGTGCCGTTGTCGAACTGCTTCATCGACAGCAGGCCGTTGGCGATGCTCAACACGGTCCGCATCACGGGCGGCAGGCGTTCGGTGACGATCAACTGGTTGACGAGCGTTTTCACCGGCACGTGCACGTCCAGCATCGCGAGCATCGGTTCGAGCCACACGCCGCCGGCGAGGACGAGACGCGCGCCGTCGAGACGCTCAGGCGTGCCATCGCGGCGCTCGGCGTGCACGCGATACGCGCCCCGCTCGCGCTCGATGCGGCTGACCGCCGCGTATTCGACGATCTCGACATTCGCCGCGCGCAACGCCGCGCGATAGGCGCGGCCGGTCAGATACGCGCTCGCGAAACCGTCCATTTCGCAGTGCGCGGCTTCGAGCATGGCGGGATTGAGGCCCGGCTCGACAGCGAGCGCGGCGGCAGGATCGAGCAAGCCGATCTGCGCGCCGTATTCGCGCCGCGCGGCGGCCCGCGCGCGCAACAGTTCCTGCTCGGCGGGCGTGAAGGCCAGCGAGAGGCCTGGCGCCGCGGTCGCGGCCACGCCCGCGCCGAGCCAGCTTTCGGCGTTCATCCACATGGGCCATGCGCGCATGGCGTAAGGCACGAGTGCGGCGCGCGTCATATGCAGCGTGAGCGTGCCCGCGTTCACGCCGGACGCCGCGCGGCACAGCGCATCGCGTTCGACGAGCGCCACGCGCATGCCGCCGCGCGCGAGAAACAACGCGGTGGTGCAGCCCATCACGCCGCCGCCGACCACGACGGCGTCGAAGTCGCGCGCTGCTTGCGCGTCGGTCGCTGCGTTCGAATTGATTGCGGTATTCACAGCGGCGCCGCCTTCGGAATGGGAATGTCGTCGTAGGTGTAGGTGCCCGTGAGCGCGGCGACGGAGACCGGACGCAACGGCGTGCGTGCCGACCATGCGCCCACGTCTTCGCGCGTTTTTCCAGGCACGCAATGCGTCAGCAATTCAGCGGCGACGTCGCCGCAACTGCGACCCTGACACGGCCCCATGCCGCAGCGCGTCCATGCCTTCAGTTGATTGGCGTCCTGCGCGCCGGCTTCGCAGGCGGCTTCGATGTCCGCGCGCGTGACGTCCTCGCATCGGCATACGGTCGTGTCGGGGCCGATGCCTTGCACATGTCCCTCGCGCAGCGCCATCAGACGCGCCATCGCACGACCAAAACGCGCGTCGCGTTCGTGCGCGGCGCGCGCCGACGCCAGCGCGGCATCGGAGACGCCGGACGGGTTCGCGCCGAGATCGCGCGCGCACGCGAGTCCGGCCAGCGTGCCGTGCGCGGCGGCGGCCGCCGCGCCCGCGATGCCCGCGCCGTCGCCGCAGACGTAGAGGCGTTCGCGCGAGGTGCGGCCATCGCGGTCGATATCGGCGATCCAGCCGCCCGCCGCGCGTTCGTATCGATGGCGCGCGCGCAGCAGCCGCGTGATCTCCGTCGACGGCACGAGGCCGTGCCCCACCGCGACACAGTCCACGTCGACGGTGCGCCGCGCGCCGGCGACCGGACGCCCGCTCGCATCGCAAGGCGCGAGCGTCGCGCGCAGGCGCTCGCCCACGGGTTCGACGCGCTCGAGCGTGTGACGCGCATAACGCGGCGTGCCCGCGCGGCGAATCGCGCGCCACCACGCAATACCTTGCGCGAGCAAGTCGGGACGCGTGACGAGCGCGGGCAGCGTGCGCAGCCAGTCCGCGCTGCTCGCGAGATCGGCGATGGCCACGACTTCGCCGCCGCCCGCGATCGTCTTGCCCGCAACCGCCGCGAGCAACGGACCGCAGCCCGCCACCAGCGTCGTGCGCCCTGGCAGCACGCCCTGCGCCTTCAAGAGAATGGTCGCCGCCGCGAGGCCGATGACGCCCGGCGTCGTCCAGCCGTCGAACGGCACGACGCGCTCGGTCGTGCCCGTTGCGACGATCAGCGCCCGCGCGGTGCAATGCAACGGCCCGTCCGGCCCGACCGCATCGACGCGATAGTCGCCCGTCACGGCCCAGACCGAATGCGCCGCGAAGACACACACGGGGCTCGCGGCCAACGCGTGCCGCAGCGCGTCGCCGGCCTGGCGGTCGGCCTCGCCATGCGCCGGGATGCCCCCATGCGGCGCGCGATACACCTGGCCGCCCGCCTGTGCGTTTTCATCGAACAAAGCGACAGCAAGGCCGCTCGACGATGCGGCGAGCGCCGCTTGCACGCCGGCCGGCCCGGCGCCGATCACGATCAGGTCGAACTCATTCATGACGCGCCGGGCCCTTGTCCAGATCCACGGTTTCCACGCGCATCTGCGCACGCACGGGTGTTTGACACGCCAACGCGCGCCGGCCGTCCACCATCACGAGACACTCCTGACACGAACCCATCAGACAAAACATGCCGCGCGCGCCGTGCGCCCGGGGACTCGTGCGCAGGCGCCGGATACCCGCCGCGAACAGCGCCGCCGCGACGCTCTCGCCGTCGCGCGCGGACACGGGCCGGCCGTCGTAAATCAGCTCGACGCACGGCGCGGCGCGCAGACCGTGCACATGCATCCCATCGTCCGAAGCCATCTTTTTCACCTCGCTTGACAAGGAATTTAGGCGATGTTTTGATCCTATCGTATACGAACCGTATACGACAAATCGCCAAAAATAAGGCGCACGCGCAGACGGTTCGTCACCTCGATCCACCCTCACGCTTCTCACGGAGTCAGCAGATGAAACCTTCGATGTTGGGACGCATGCTCGCCGCGACGGTCGCGGCAGCCGCGTTGTTCGGTTCTACCGGCGCTCACGCGCGCACGCTCGACGAAATTCTCGCCTCGAAAAAAATCGTCTTCGGGATCAATCCGAACCTGCCGCCGCTCGGCACCTATGACGCCAAGAACAACATCGACGGCTTCGACGTCAGCGTGGCGCGCAAGATCGCCGACGGCCTTGGCGTGAAGCTGGAAATCGTGCCGGTCGGCTCGAACGACCGCGTGCCGTTTCTGATGACCGACAAGATCGACGCGGTGATGGGCGGCATGACGCGCAACGCCGACCGCATGAAGGTGATCGATTTCACCGACCCGGTGAACACCGAAGTGCTCGGCGTGCTGACGACGGCGGGCAAGCCGTACAAGGACTGGACGCAACTCAACGACCCGTCGGTGCGGCTCGTGCAGGTGCGCGGCACGACGCCGGTGAAGCTCATTCAGGACAAGCTGCCGAAGGCGCAACTGCTGCTGCTCGACAACTACCCGGATGCCGTGCGTTCGATCGCGCAAGGCCGTTCCGACGCGCTGATCGACGTGCTTGATTTCATGCTCAGTTATACGAAGCAATATCCGGTTAAGTGGCGCGTGGTCGATACGCCGATCGAAGTCGATTACGACTGCGTGGGCGTGAAGAAAGGCAATACGGCGCTGACCGAACGCCTGAACAAGGAGATCGCGGCCATGCAGAAGTCGGGTTACATCGCGTCGAGCTGGAAAACCTGGTTCGGCAGCCCGATGCTGTACGACCCGACCGCCGCGCCGCCCACCGTCGCCGCCGCGCAGTAAGCAACACGCTCGCGGGCGCTGCAAGGCAGCCTGCGAGCATTTCACCTTGATTGTTTATTTCCGCTTCCAGGGAGCGCCCACGACATGACGCTTCAATTCGGGCCCGTTCTCGAGCAATGGCCGTATCTGCTCGGCGGCGCGTGGCTCAGTCTGCAGATCGCCGTGCTGGCCTTCGCGTTCGGCATGCTGATCGGTCTCGCGTGCGCGTCGATTCAGCGTTTCGGGCCGGCGTGGCTGAGCCGCATCGTGCGCCTGTACGTGACGTTCGCGACGAATACGCCGCAACTCGTGCAGATATTCTTTCTCTTTTTCGCGCTGCCACAAGCGGGCATCACGCTCTCGCCGTACGCGGCGGTGCTGATCGGCGCCACGTTCAACGCGGGCGCCTATCTTTGCGAAATCCAGCGTGCCGGGTTTGCCTCCGTGCATCGCACGGAAATCGAGGCGGCCGAAGTGCTGGGCTTTTCCTCGCTGCAAATCGTTCAGCACGTGATCTTTCCTCATGTGGTCAAAGTCATGTTTCCCCCTTGTCGAACCAGTTCATCATGATGACGCTCGGCACCTCGATGGCGTCGGTGTTCGGCGTGGAAGAACTCACCGGGCGCACGTACAACATCAGTTCGGAAACCTATCTTTCCGTTGAGGCATTCACCGTGACGGCAGGGATTTATATCGTCATCACGCTGCTGGCCACGCTCGCGCTCGCCATCTTCGGCCGATACGTGTGCCGCGCCAGAGTGAAGGTGTGGTGATGGCAGATTCGACCATTCAGGAAATCGCGCAGCTGTTTTCGCATTACAACCTCCTGCTGCTACTGGAGGGATTCGGCACCACGCTCGCGCTCTCCGCCATCGGTTGCCTCGCGGGATTCGCGGGCGGCTTCGCGATTGCCGTCGTGCGCGCGACGCGTTCGCGCGCGGCCGCCCCGTTGCGCGTGCTGGCATTCGTCTGGTGCATGCTGTTCCGGCGCGTGCCATTTCTCGTCACGCTGATGCTGGTGTTCTTCGCGACGCAATCGCTCGGTGCGAATTTTTCGACATTCACGGTGGCGCTTGGCAGCGTGTGCCTGATCGCAAGCGCGTATCTCGGGGAAATCGTGCGCAGCGGTCTCGACGCGGTCCACCGCAATCAATGGGAAGCCGCGCAAACCCTGAACTTCAGTTTCATGCAGACGCTGTGCCACGTCGTCATGCCGCAAGCGTGGCGCGTGATCCTTCCGCCGACCTTCGCGTTCTTCGTCATGTTCATCAAGGACACCGCGCTTGCCTCGCAGATCGGCGTCATGGAACTGACGTCGGCGGGCAAAGTGCTCAGCAACAAGGGATTTTCCGCGACGTGGGTGTACGGCACGGTGCTGGTGCTCTATTTCGCCATGTCCTATCCACTCTCGCGTCTTGGTAAGCGCCTGGAGAAGAATTTTGCCGCAACTCGAAATCGTTGATCTCAAAGCGTCCTATGGCACGCAAACGGTGCTGGAGCGCATCAACCTGCGTGTCGACAAAGGCGAGATCGTCAGTCTGATCGGCCCGTCCGGTTCCGGGAAAAGCACGCTGCTGCGCGTGCTGATGGGCCTGCTGCCGCCCGAAGCGGGTGCGGTGCGCCTGAACGGCAAAGAAGTCGATTACGCCAGCAAGGCTGCCGTGCGCGCGCTGCGTTCAGATATAGCCATCGTGTTCCAGCAGTACAACCTGTTCCAGAACATGAGCGTGATGGACAACGTGACCATCACGCCCACGCGTATCAAGGGCTGGCCGCGCGCCGAAGTCGAGCGCGACGCGAAGCGGCTGCTCGAACGCGTGGGACTCGGCCATCGGCTGAAAGCGTATCCCGACGAATTGTCCGGCGGACAGCAGCAGCGCGTCGCCATTGCGCGCGCGCTCGCGCTCAAACCCAAGGTCTTGTTTCTCGACGAAGTCACCGCGGCGCTCGATCCCGAACTCGTGAACGAAGTGCTCGACACGATTCGCGAACTGGCCTCGGACGGCATCACGATGTTTATCGTCTCGCACGAAATGAGCTTCGTGCGCGAAGTTTCGTCGAAGGTCGTGTTCATGGCGGGCGGCCATGTGGTCGAAACCGGTACGCCGCAGCAGATCTTCGACGCGCCGCAAGAAACGCGCACGCGCGAGTTCGTCGGCAAGATCCTGCGCCATTAACGGCATGTTCGGGCGTTTGCATCAAACGCCCCTGTTTTCAAGGCAAATCGAATGACAGACGCACACTTCACAACTGCATTGTTCCAGGCCGTCGATCACAACTTCGACAACGAGATCGCATTTCTCGCCGACCTCGTGCGCCGCCCTTCCGACAATCCGCCCGGCTACTGCGCCGAGCACGCCGAACTCACCGCGCAGGCGCTCGAGGCACTCGGCTTCGACGTCGAACGCCATCGCGTGCCGACGCCGGTCGTCGAGCGCGCGGGCATGATCAGCGCGACGAATCTCGTCGTGCGGCATCGCTTCGGCGCGGGCCCGGTGATCGCGCTCAACGCGCACGGCGACGTGGTGCCGCCCGGCGAAGGCTGGAGCGCCGATCCTTATGGCGCGGAGATTCGCGACGGCTGGATGTACGGGCGCGGCGCGGCCGTCTCGAAGTCCGACTTCGCAACCTATGCGTTCGCGCTCAAGGCGCTGATCGACGCGCGCGCGCCGCTCGCCGGCACGGTCGAACTGCATCTCACCTACGACGAGGAAAGCGGCGGCCTGATCGGTCCTGGCTGGTTGCTCAAGGAAGGCATCGTGAAGCCCGATTACGCGATTTGCGCCGGGTTTTCCTATGCGATCACGACGGCGCACAACGGCGCGATCCATCTCGAAGTGACCGTGCGCGGCAAGTCGGCGCATGCGGCCCGTCCGGACACCGGGCACGACGCGCTCGAAGCCGCCGTGCGCGTGCTCAACGCGCTGTACGCACATCGCGAAGACCTGCGCCAGATCCGCTCGGCCACGACCGGCATCGAGCACCCGACGCTCGTGGTCGGGCTGATCGAAGGCGGCATCAACACGAACGTCGTGCCCGACAAGGTGACCTTCCGGCTCGACCGCCGCGTGGTGCCCGAAGAATCCGCGCAAGACGTGCTGGCGCAGTTGCGTGCCGTGATCGAGACGGCCGCGGCGCTGCCCGGCATCTCGGTCGAGATTCGCGAAGTGCTGGTGACGTCGCCGCTGCGTCCGATCGACGGCGCGCAGCGTCTCACGTCGGCGTTGCAGGCGGCGGCGGAAGTCACGCTGGGCGCGCGCATCCCCGAGGAAGGCGTGCCGCTCTACACCGATGCGCGGCTGTATTGCGAAGCCGGCGTGCCGACGGTGATCTACGGCGCCGGTCCGCGCACGCTGCTGGAAGCGAACGGCCATCGCGCGGATGAGCGCGTCAAGGTCGAGGATGTGCGGCTGGCCACGCGCACGGTGGCGCTGGCGTTGACGAATCTGCTGGGCGTTTGAGCCATCGGGAAAGAAGCGGCGCGCAGGCGCCGCTTCTTGTGACGCGACTGCGCGGCGTGGCGACCGGATTCAGCCGACCGATCCTTCGGCAAGCCGTTCGAGCACGAAACGGCGCAGATTCTGAAGATGCGTGCGCATGGCGCTGCGTGCGAGATCGGCATCCTCCGCGAGGCAGGCTTCGAGAATCGCGACGTGTTCGGCGCGATCTTCTTCGATCCGGTTGAACGGCGTAGCAAGTTCGAACAGGCGGCTGTTCGTGCGCACGATGTCGATGGTGCGCGCCAGCACTTCGTTGCCGCCCGCGCGCGCCATGAGCGTGTGAATCTGGTCGTCGACCTGCCAGTGCGCCTGCTCCTGCTGGCCGCTGCTCAGGGCGCGCGTTTTCTTGATGAGCGCCTGAAGCTGCTTCTTGTCGATCTTGCCGACCGCGAGACCCACGGCTTCGACTTCGAGCATCTCGCGCACTTTCATCGCCTGAAAGTATTCCTGCACGCTCACGAAGCGCACGGAATAGGAACGCGCGCCTGCGCGCACGAGCAGGCCTTCGCCTTCGAGACGCAGAAGCGCCTCGCGCATGGGCGTGCGCGAGATCTTGAGATCTTCCGCGAGCCGCCCTTCGACGACGGCGCCGCCGCTGCGCAGGGCCTTGTCGAGAATCATGCGGCGCAGCGTCTGATAGGCGAGCTCGCCTAACTTCTCTGAACTGGAGGTGGACGGATTGGACACGATATCGAATGACAATGTTATGCGCTCAGTATACGGTAAGTATACGATCAGGCATAGAGCGCAGGACGAGCGCTCACGCTCCACGCCCTGAAATTTGAACGAGGAAGGTGACATGCCCCTGTACGACTATCGATGCGAGCGTTGCGGTGTCTTTGAATGCACGCGCAGCGTGGCCACGCGAGACAGTGCGCCGCCGTGTCCGGAATGCGGCGAGGCCACGCAACGCGTGACGGTGACGATGCCGCGACTGGCTCGCTCCTCGGATCAGGACAGCCAGGAGACCCCGCCCGAAGGGCGCTACGGCATGCGCCACGCAGCCGCGTGTTCCTGCTGTTGAACGCCGACTCCAACGCGTTCGCCGCGAGCGACCGGATCGGCACGCGCTGCCCTGCGGTCGCCACACGCATCGGCTTCCGGCTGGCGCTCCGGTCGTCTTAGGTGTTTACCCGTAAGCGTATTGTCAGACCACTATCGATATGTCGATAATGCTCTCATGGATGTGAAAACTGCAGTCCGCGTCTTCGACGTGATCAACCTCTTTGCCGAAGTCCGGCAACCGATGATCTACAGCGAAATTGCGCGTCGAACCGAGATCCCGCTTTCGAGCTGTCATGCCCTGTTGCAGACGATGGTGGCCAAGGGCTACCTCTACGCGCCGGGCGTGAAGGCGGGCTATTACCCCACGCAACGCCTGCTGCACGTCGCGCGCGACATCTGCAGCGAGGACCCGTTGACGCTGATGTTCCAGCCGCTGCTCTCGGCGCTGCGCGACGCGACCGGCGAAACCGCCGCGCTCGCCACGCTCGCGGGCAATCGCGTCGTCTATCTCGACGTGATGGAGTCGCGCCAGAAGATCCGCTACAGCGACGAACCCGGCGGCTTCATGTCGATCGCGAGCGCCGCAGGCAAGGCGCTGCTCGGCGCGCTCGCGCCCGCCGCGCGCCGCAAGCTGCTCGACAGTTGCTCGCCGCCGCTGCTCACGACCGACGGCCGCGAGATCGACCGCGCGGTGTTCGAGCGCGAAGTCGACCAGGGCGTGATCGACGGCTGGCATCGCTCGACGGGCGAAAGCGTGGAAGACGTGGCCGGCCTCGCGCGCGGTTTCCTGATTCATGGCGAAGCGTTCGCGCTCGTCATCGGCGCGCCCAAGGCGCGGCTCTTGAAGAACGAGCAGCATGCCGTGCAGGCGCTGCTCGAGGTGTACGCACAAATCCCGCCGTCGCTGCTCGCGATCTGAGCGCGCCGCCGCGCCATATCGTGCGCCGCGTGCGCCGCGCGCGAAGGCGGGGAATGGAGGAAGACAGCATGCGTTGGAAGAATCGGCCGGACGGCTCGAACTGGGGCGACTTCGGTCCCGACGATCAATTGGGACGCCCCAACCTCATCGGCACGGAACAGGTGCTCAAGGGCGCGCGCGAGGTGCGTGCGGGCCTGAGCTTCACGCTCTCGCTGCCGCTCGACTTTCCGGGCGAGAGCAAGCTCAACGTGCGCCGCCATCCGCCGGTGCTGCGCCCCACGATGCGCGACGGCCTGCCCTACGTGAATTTCCCGTTCGCGCGCAACGAAGCGGGCGCGACCGATGTCGTCAGCGACGACCAGGTGCTGCTCTCGCTGCAATATTCGACGCAATGGGACGCACTCGCCCACGTGGGCGCGCGCTTCGACGCCAATGGCGACGGCGTGGCCGAAAGCGTCTATTACAACGGCTATCGCGCGAACGAGCACATCGTCGGGCCAATGGACTATCGCGCGGAAAACAACTTCGCGCCGCACGCCTGCGGCGGCGAACACAGCCACGCGGATGTGCTCGGCATCGAGAATCTCGCGGTCAAAGGCATGCAGGGCCGCGGCGTTCTGATCGATTTCGCCGCGCATTTCGGGCGCGAATTCCGCACGGTCGGCTATGACGATCTGATGCGCGTGATCGAAGCGGACAAGGTCGAAGTCGAACGCGGCGACATGCTGGTGCTGCGCACGGGCTTCGCCGAAATGGTGCTCGAAATGAATCGTCAGCCCGACGAGGCCGTGCTTGCGAGCCATTGCAGCGCGCTCGATGGCCGCGACGAAAAACTGCTGCAATGGATCACCGACTCGGGCATCGCCGCGCTGGCCGCCGACAACTACGCGGTCGAGCGTTATCCCGCGCGCGCACCGGCCACGCCGGGCGAGCATCCGCTGATGCCGCTGCATCATCACTGCCTGTTCAAGCTCGGCTTGCCGCTCGGCGAGCTTTGGTACTTGCGCGATCTCGCGTTGTGGCTGCGCGAGCATGGGCGCACGCGCTTCATGCTCACCGCGCCGCCGCTGCGTCTGCCGGGCGCGATGGGTTCGCCCGTCACGCCGGTCGCCACGGTGTGATTCGAATTTCAATTCGATTCCTTTTAGTTAGCATTCCTGCTATTTTCGATTGACCGACATGGCTAAAGAACGAGTTCTGATCACCGGCGGCGCTGCCGGCATCGGTGCGGCATGCGCCGCGCGCTGCGAAGCCGACGGCTACGAAGCGGTCGTGATCGATCGCATCGGCGACGGCATCATCGCCGATCTTTCGGATACGCAGGCGACGGCCGCCGCGCTCGAACGCGCGCTGCAAGGCGGCCCCATCACGCGCCTCGTCAACAACGTGGGCGTGGTGCTGCCCGCCGACGCCGAACATCAGACGCTCGACGAACTCGAACGCGCGTGGGCGCTCAACGTGCGCTGCGCGCAGCAGTGCATGCAGGCGCTGCTGCCGGGCATGAAGGCGGCGGGCTTCGGGCGCATCGTCAACATGTCGTCGCGCGCGGCGCTCGGCAAGGAATTGCGCACCGCGTACTCGGCGACCAAGGCCGCGCTGATCGGCATGACGCGTGTGTGGGCGCTCGAACTGGGCGCGTTCGGCGTGACCGCGAACGCCATCGGTCCCGGCCCGATCCGCACCGAACTCTTCGACCGCGCCAATCCGCCCGGCGCGCCGCGCACGCAGGCGATCATCGACGCCGTGCCCGTCAAGCGCGTGGGCACGCCCGACGACGTCGCGCACGCCGTTTCGTATCTGCTCGACGCGCGCAGCGGTTTCGTGACCGGCCAGGTGCTCTACGTGTGCGGCGGGATGACCGTCGGCGTCGCGGGAGTCTGACGATGTCACCGACTTCGTCGAACGCCATCGCTTCCCCGCAAGATTCGCGCCGCGCGGGCATCGTCGGCGCGGGCAGCATCGGCGTGGCCTTCGCCATCGTCTTCGCGCGGGCGGGCTGGCGCGTGCGTCTGTTCGATCCCGACGCGCAACGCCGCGCCGCCGCGCCCGCCGAAATCGCGCTGCGTCTCGACGACCTCACGCGTTTCGCGCTGATCGACGAAAGCGCCGCGCAAATCGCCGCGCACGTGGAGATCGTCGATACGCTCGAAGCCGCGGCCGCCGACGCCGATCTCGTGCAGGAATGCGCGCCCGAGCGCGCGGAACTCAAGCGCGACCTGTTCGCACAACTCGATCGCGCCGCGCCCGCGCAGGCGATCCTCGCGAGCGCTTCGTCGTTTCTCGCGGCGTCGAAATTCGTCGACGAAAGCCTGCCGGGCCACGCGCGCTGTCTCGTCGCGCATCCGGGCAATCCGCCTTATCTCGTGCCGGTGGTCGAGATCGTGCCCGCGCCCTTCACGTCGGCGGCGGCCACCACGCGCGCGATCGCGCTCTATGGCGAAGCGGGCCTCATGCCCGTGCGCGTGAAGCAGGAAGTCGCCGGCTTCATCTTCAACCGCCTGCAAGGCGCGGTGCTGCGCGAAGCGTATTGCCTCGTGCGCGACGGCGTGGCTTCCGTGGACGACATCGACACCGTGATGCGCGAAGGACTCGCGCCGCGCTGGTCGGTGATCGGTCCGTTCGAAACGGTCGATTTGAATACGCGCGGCGGCATTGCTTCGCACGCGCAAAAGATGGGGCCGTCGTACGAACGCATGGGCGCCGAGCGCGGCCAGCACGATCCGTGGACGCCCGAGCTGGTCGCTCAGGTGGAAGCCGCGCGCCGCGCTGCGCTCCCGCTCGATCAATGGGACGCGCGCGTGGCCTGGCGCGACCGTCAACTGATGCAACTCGCGCGTCAGCGCAAAACCGCTTCGAACAAGGACGCCGACACGCCCAACAGCCGCGACGATTGAACCACACGCTCGCGGCATGGACCGCGAGAGAGACCCAAGAACTACTACGAATTGAAAGAGACACAGCCATGCAAAGAGTCACCGCCTTCTTCACCGAGCTGATGCGCCGGTATCTGCCCGATCCTTTTGTCTTCGCCATCGGCCTGACGTTGCTCACGATGGCGCTCGCCGTGATCGTCCAGGGCCAGGCCGTCACAGCGCTCACCACGAGCTGGGGCAAGGGCTTCTGGGCGCTGCTCGCGTTCACCACGCAAATGGCCGTGATTCTCGCAATGGGTTACGTGCTCGCAACCGCGCCGCTCACGGACCGCTTTCTCGATCGCCTCGTCTCGCACGTGAATTCGCCGCGTATGGCGATCATCGTCGCGACGCTGGTGGGCGGCATCGGCAGTTATCTGAACTGGGGCTTCGGTCTCGTGGTGGGCGGCATCGTCGCGCGCAAGCTCGCGATGCGCGTGAACGGCGTGCATTATCCGCTCATCATCGCCTCCGCCTATAGCGGCTTCACGCTCTACGGCCTCGGGCTGTCGGCCAGCATTCCCGTGCTGATCTCGACGAAGGGCCATCCGCTCGAAGCACAAATGGGCGTCATTCCGTTGTCCGAAACAATCTTTTCGCCGACGATGCTGATCACGAGCCTCGTGACCATCATCACGCTGCCACTGCTCAATGCGTGGCTGCATCCGAAGGCCGGCCAGCCCGTGAAGGAAATCGACCGCGCGCGCGAAGCGCAGTCGAAGGCGGACACACCCGCCATCGACGTGGACGACGGCAAAACGCTCGCCAACCGCCTGAACAACAGCCGCGTGCTGAGCTACGTGATCGGTCTGATCGGCATGGGTTATGTGGCGCTGCATTTCGTGCAGGGCGGCAGCATCGACCTGAATCTCATCAACTTCTTCATTCTGTTCCTCGGCATCCTGCTGCTCGGCACGCCGATCCGCTATGTGGAGAAACTGAACGAAGGCATTCGCACGATCAGCGGCATCATTCTGCAATATCCGTTTTATGCGGGCATTATGGCGATCATGGCGTCGTCGGGGCTCGTCAACACGTTTTCCGAAGCGTTCGTGAAAGTCGCCACGCCGGCCACGCTGCCGTTCTGGGGCTTGATCAGTTCGTTCGTGATTAACTTCTTCGCGCCCTCGGGCGGCGGCCACTGGGTCATTCAAGGCCCGTTCATGATCGAGGCGGCCAAGACCCTCGGCGCGTCGGTCGGCCATACGTCCACGGCGGTGATGCTCGGCAACGCGTGGAACGATCTGGTGCAGCCGTTCTGGATTCTGCCGGCGCTCGCGCTGTCGAAACTCAAGCTCAAAGACATCATGGGCTACACGGTCATCATGATGATCTGGATCGGCATCGTGTATTCGGCGGCGATTCTCATCTGGGGCTAACGCTCGAACCGGCATTTTTCTTCGCTCGCCTCATTCGAATCAACAGGAGTTCACGATGCTGTTTCTCGTTCATATGCAAGTCCAGATCCCGGCCGACACCGACAAGGCTTTCGCCGACGCGCTGAAGGCCGAGGAAAAGGCCTTTTCGCAGAAGCTCCAGCAGGAAGGCAAATGGCGCCATCTGTGGCGCGTGGTGGGCGAGTATGCGAATTACAGCGTATTCGACGTGGAATCGAACGACGAACTGCACACGATGCTTTCCGCGCTGCCGCTGTTCCCGTTCATGAAGATCAGCGTCACGCCGCTCGCGCAGCATCCTTCGGCCATTGCGCCCAATTAAGCGGAGTGCGATTGCCATGCCCTTTCTGATCGAAACCTTCGACAAGCCCGGTCACGCGCATGTACGCGCCAGCGAGCGCGAGGTGCATCTCGCGTTTCTCGAAGCCAACAAGGCGCTGCTGCTCGCCTGTGGCGCCAAGCTCAACGACGACGGCAGCAGCGCGGGCGGCGGCATTTATATTGTCGACGTTGAAACGCGCGACGCGGCCGAACAGTTCATCGCCCAAGATCCGTTCTGGAAAGTGGATCTGTTCGAGCGCGTGAGCATCGTGCGCTGGCGCAAGGCCTACGTGGACGGCACCTGCTACCTCTGAGCACGACGCTCGTTTAAAGCATCAACCCTCGGACGGCGCCGTGCCTGTACGGCGCCGCTGTTTGGCCCGGCGTGCGCCCCTCCTGCGCGTCTGGGCCGTTTTTTATCGGGCTTCGATACTGCCCGCCGCTTCCGGCAGGATCATCTGCTCGGGCACGTTCGAGCGGGCAAACCGCGTCGCGCAGTAATACAGCGCGCCCGGCACCACGATGCCGACGATCCACGAAATATCCACGCCGCCCAGCCGATCGACCCACGGCCCCGTATAAAAGCCCGTGGCGACAAACGGCAACTGCACCAGCACGCCCAGCACGTACACCGCGATGCCCACGCCGTTCCAGCGTCCATAGCGGCCATTCGCGTCGAACAGCGCCGGGACGTCGTAGCGTTCGCGCGTCACGCAGTAGTAATCGACGAGATTGATCGCGCTCCACGGCGTGAAGAAGATCAGCAGAAACAACAGAAACGACGAGAACGCTTTCAAAAACGCGTGCTGCCCCGCGAGCGCGATCGCGCTTGACACGCTCACCGTGAGAATCACGAATGCAATCCGCGTGCAGCCCGAAATCTCGCGGCGCTGGCCGATGCCGGTAATGATCGCCGCCACCGACATCACGCTGCCGTAGGCATTGAGCGTGGTGATCGTGAGCTTGCCCAGCGCGATCGTCAGATAGAGAACGCCCGCGATCGCACCCGTTGCGCCGAGCCCGACCACGAAGGCCACCTCGTGGCCCGCGAAGCGGTCACCCGCCAGCGCGGCGGCGAACACGCCGAAGGTCATCGCCACCTGCGCGCCGACCACCGTGCCGCTGAACACGGCGAAAAAGGTTTTCAGCGGCGACGTCGACTTCGGTAGATAGCGCGAGTAATCGGCCACGTAAGGACCGTAAGCGATTTGCCACGACGCCGAAAGCGACACCGCCAGCAGAAACGAAGCGGGCGTGAAATGCCGGTTGGCCGCCAGCGTCGCCCACGCGTGACCGTGCAACAAACTCGCGAACAGATACAGAAACGCCAGCGTGCCGACCACGCTCGCCACACGCCCCATCGCATGTATGGTGCGATAACCGAGACCCGCCAGCAGGATCACGATAGCCGCGAAGATCAGGATGGCCGAGGTATTGCCCACGTTGAGCAATTCAGCAATCGCCTGCCCGGCCAGCACGGTGCCGCCCGCCGAAAATCCCACATACATCACGCAAACGAGCACGAGCGGAATAATCGCGCCGTACACGCCGAATTGCACGCGACTCGAAATCATTTGCGGCAAACCGAGTTGCGGACCCTGCGCGCCGTGCAGCGCCATCACGACACCGCCCAGCAATTGCCCGATGAGCAAACCGATAACCGACCAGAAAACGTCGCCGCCCAATACCACCGCGAGCGCGCCGACCACCACGGCGGTGATCTGCAGATTCGCGCCGAACCACAGCGTGAACTGACTGCGCAGGCTGCCGTGGCGTTCGGCGTCGGGAATATAGTCGATCGAGCGCCGCTCGACCAACGAAGGTTTTGCAGTACGTGTTGCGGTGCGAACCATGCTTCGCTCCTTGTGGGCAGAACTGCTGGGGTATGAGAGTGCGAATAAAACGGCTTAAAAAACCGGCTCGATGAATTTATATGAACAAAAACCGTGTGTGCCAGACTTGATAAACCCTGTGTGCGTCCGGCATCCGCAGCATTCAGGCGAGCACGGCGCGCGCGATCACCGTGCGTTGAATCTCCGATGAGCCTTCGTAGATCCGCAGAATCCGCGCGTCGCGCACGAGTCGCTCCACCCGCAGCTCGCGCGTAAAGCCGTATCCTCCATGCATCTGCAACGCGGCGTCGGTGACGAATCCCACCATTTCCGAGGCGTAAAGTTTCGCCATCGACGCGGCATCCGTGAACGGTTCGCCCGCGCCTCGCCGCGCGGCCGCCTGCAAGGTGAGCAACCAGGCGGCTTCGAGCCGCGTCTTCATATCGGCGAATACCCACTGCAAGCCTTGCTTGCGCGCGAGCGCTTCGCCGCCCACTTCGCGTTGCTTCGCCCATTCCACCGCGTCGGAGAGCGCCGCTTCGGCAATGCCGAGACTCGTCGCCGCCACGTCGAGGCGGCTGTTATCGAGCACTTTCATCGCCGTGCGAAAACCCGTGCCCTCTTCGCCCAGACGATTCGCCTCAGGCACAAAGCAATCGAGCGCGATTTCGTGCGCCGGTGCGCCGCGTATGCCCATCAGCTTTTCCGCGCCTGAAATGGTGACGCCCGGCGTGTTCGTATCCACCACGAATGCGCTGATGCCGCGCGTGCCCTGCTCGGGCGACGTCTTCGCATACACCACGATAAAGTGCGCCGCGCCCGCGTTTGAAATGAAATGCTTGGTGCCGCGCAGCCGGTAGCCGTCGCCTTCGCGCAGCGCGACGGTTTTCATGCCCGCGGGATTCGAACCAGCCTGGGGTTCCGTCAACGCGAATGCGCCGAGTTTGACGCCCGCCGCCGCGTCGGGCAAATAGCGCTCGCGCAATGCGTCGTCGGCGCCGATCAGCAGCGAGTCGGTGGCGAGATAATGCGCGCCGATCATCGACGATGTGGCTGCGCATGCGGCCGCGATTTCCGAAAGCGCGAGGATGATCGCGGCAGGCGTCGCGCCAATGCCGCCCCATCGCTCCGGCAGATTCATGCCCATCACGCCGAGTTCGGCGAGCGCGCTCACGTAGCGCGTCGTGGCGATTTCCTCGTGATCGACCTGTGCCGCGCGCGGCGCAAGTTCGGTTTGCGCGTAACGGCGGATTGCATCGGCGATCTCCAGATCGGCGTCGCTCACACCCAGTCGCTTAAGCATGCGTATTCTCCTCTTTTATTTCGTTATACGAATCTTTGTTCGCGTGATGATGTAGCGCGGTGATTGCACCGGCATCGCACAACGCGGCGATCTGTTCGTCGTCGAGTCCAAGCTTTTGCGACAGCACGGCCAACGTATGCTCGCCGAGGCGCGGCGCGCGCGTCGAACGCGTGTTCGGATACGCGGAAAATTTCACCGGCTGGCGCGGCAGACGCACGGTCTTACCGTTGCCTGAAGGCGCGTCGATCAACAAGCCGCGTTCGCGCGCCTGCTCGCTTTCGAGCGCCGCGCGCACGCTTTGAATCGGCGCGACAGGAATGCCGGCGTCGCTCAACGCCGCGTTCACCTGTGCGACGGTCAATTCGCTCGACCATGCTTCGATACGCTCGCGTAGCGCCGCTTCGTGCTCGCAGCGCAAACTGTCGCTCTCGAAGCGCGGGTCGCCGGGCAGTTCCGGCGCGCCGATCGCCTGCGCCAGCCGCGCAAACAGCCGGTTATTCAGCACGGCCACGACGAAGTGGCCATCGCACGCGCGGAATGCCCCGAACGGCGCCGAGGACGGATGGCGATTACCCACGCGCCGCTGCGAAGCACCGGTCGTGGCATAGCGCGAGACGAGCGTGGCGGTCAGGCTCAGCGTGGCGTCGAACATGGCAACATCGACGTGCGTGCCTGTGCCCGTGCGCTCGCGAGCCAGCAGCGCGGCGAGCACGCCCCACGACGCGAAGATGCCGCTCACCACATCGGACACCGATTCGCCGATGACCGTGGGTTCGCCATCGGGCGCGCCGGTCGCGTCCATGAGCCCGCACATCGCTTGCAGGATGATGTCGTAAGCGGGTCGATGCGACTCCGGCCCGCTCTGCCCGAAGCCCGACACGCTCGCATAGACGAGCGCCGGATTGCGCGCCACCAGCGTCTCGTAGCCAATGCCGAGCCGCGTCGCCACGCCGGGGCGAAAGTTCTCGACCACCACGTCGGCCTGCGCGCAAAGCGACTGCGCGAGCGCGCGCCCCGCGTCGGTCTTCAGGTCGATCACGACGCTCTGCTTGTTACGGTTCATCGCGCTGAACAAGCCGCTTTCGCCTTCCGCGAAGGGGCCGATCGCGCGATAGTCGTCGCCGCCCGGCGGCTCGATCTTGATGACCTCCGCGCCCAGATCGCCGAGCAGCGCGGAGCACAGCGGCCCCGCCAACACGCGGGAAAAATCGATCACACGAATACCTTGCAGCGGCAACACGGAATCAGTCACGGCGGAGTCTCCTGAACATCCGGTCGAGTCGACCGGTGAGCCGATTCTGCACCGCGCCAGCCATAAGATAAAATACTGGAATAAATTAACGCCTATACGTTTTTTATATAGCCTCGCGCGCACCGATCCGAGCTAGCCGAATGAGCCTTTCACTGCGACTGCTGCGTTACTTCGCCACCGCCGCCGAAACCGGCAGCACGACTGCCGCCGCCAAACATCTGAACGTTTCGCAGCCGTCGATCTCGGTGGCCATCCGCGAACTCGAAACGCATTTCAGCGCGCCACTATTTTCGCGTGGCGCGGGCACGGGCATGACGCTCACGCAGTTCGGGGAGCGCAAACTCACGGAAGCGCGTGCGCTGCTCGCCTCGGCCTCGGCATTCGAAACCGACGACACGGGCGACGAAGACGGCGGCCACGTACAGGTAGGCGTGTTCCGCACGATTGCGCCGGTCTATCTGCCGCGCGTGCTCAAGATCGCACAAGCGCGTTTCCCGCGCCTGTCGATCCGGTTCGTGGAGGGCGATCTCGCCCAGCTCGACACCTGGCTGCACAAACGGCAGATCGACTTCGCGCTGATGTACGACGTGGGCCTGCCCGACGACATCGAACGCGAGTGTCTCGCCGAACTGAAGCCGTATGCGCTGGTGCCCGCCGACTCCGCGCTCGCGAAGCGCAAGCGCGCCGTATCGCTGCACGATCTCGCGAAAGAGCCGTTTATCCAGATCGACCTGCCGCAAAGCCGCGACTTCCTGATGGCGCCGTTCTGGCAATGCGGGCTGTCGCCCAACGTGCGTTATCGCGCGACCTCGATCGAACTCGTTCGCTCGATGGTGGCGAGCGGGCTGGGCGTTTCGCTGCTCATCACGCAAAGCCCCGGCGTGGCGCAGACGACGCTCATCGCCGAACGCCCGATCCGCGAATCGACCATCGTGCAGCCGCTCGTTATCGCGCGCCCTGCTCGCGCGGCGCACACGCACGCGTCCGATCTGCTCGCGGCATGTGTGCGCGAAGCCGTGGCGCAGGCCATGCGCGAGCGCACCGGGCGTTGAAGCGCCGGCGAAACCGCTCCGGGAACACCGTTTGCTCTCTGTCCGGAAGGTCAAACTGGCCTTGGCCGGGCGCCTGAAGCAATCAGGCGGTGTCCGGCTCGCCCACGCTCGTCAGGAGAAAACGAATGCTCAAGATGGCATTGTTCTTTGCTATTGTGGCCGTTGTTGCGGCCTTGTTTGGTTTTACGGGAGTCGCCGCCGGTGCGGCCGCGATCGCCAAGATTCTGTTTTTCATTTTCCTCGTGCTGTGCATCGCGTTTCTGGTGCTCGGTGTCTTCGTGGCTAAAAAGATCGTCGATTAGCCGTTCGTCGCGTTCGTCGATTAGCGCGTCAATCAGCGCATCAATTAGCGTCGCTCCCGCGCCACACATTCTGCAACGTGGCGCGGTTCGCCTGCCCTGTGCATCCGCTTTCAAGACCTTTCGGTGTGCTTCTCCGCGCACCTCGCCTCCCCTGTTCCGCGCGGTGTTCACGCCTGCCGTGCGCGATTCTAAATTTTCCGCATCAACAACTTAAACCATGTTTCATTTTTCAGGCCGTTTTCGACACGGACCTGTAATTGCATTTCCTTAAATTCTCGGTTCCCGCCGCACGGGCCCACAGATCCCCATCGGACTACTAATCACACGCTCTCCTGTCCGCGCGGCGAAATTCTTTTCATCTACGGAATCGACATGAAAAAAGCGTTGTTGAATACTCTCGCCCTCGCCACCGTGGCAGCGTCGTCGATGGCGCACGCACAAAGCAGCGTCACGCTGTACGGTACCGTCGACGCAGGGATCGACTACATCAGCAACCAGAAGTCGTCGGCGGGTCACGGCACGGCCTGGGCCGTGCAGTCGGGCAACCTGAGCACGAGCCGCTGGGGTCTGCGCGGCTCCGAAGATCTCGGTGGCGGCCTCAAGGCGATCTTCCAGCTCGAGAACGGCTTCTCGGTCGTCAACGGCAAGGGTTCGAACGGCGGCTATCTGTTCGGCCGGCAAGCCTGGGTCGGCCTCGCCAGCGATCAATACGGCTCGCTCACGCTGGGCCGCCAGTATGACGCGCTCGTCGACATGATCGCGCCGATGTCGGCAACGGGCTCGGGTTTCGGCGGCAATATCGCCGATCACCCGTTCGACAACGACAACCTGAATAACGACGTGCGCATGAACAACGCCGTCAAGTACCGCAGCCCGATCTACTCGGGCTTCCAGGTCGAAGGCGCCTACGCGTTCAGCAATCAGGGCGGCGGCTTCTCGATGAACAACGCGTACACCTTCGGCGCGTCGTGGAACGGCGGCCCGATCAACCTCGCGGTCGCGTACTTCCAGGGCAACAACCCGGGCTCGACCACGGGCGGCGCACTCTCCGCGGGCAGCAGCACCGACAACGATCCGATGTTTGTCAGCGCGCGTACGCGCACGCTCGGCGCAGGCGGCAGCTACACGATCGGCGCGGCCAAGGTGGGCGTGGTGTTCACGCGCACCATGATCGCTTCGCCGACGGAAATCGCGCAGGGCGGCTCGCTCAACACCTTCGACGCCGACTACCTCACGTTCAACAACTACGAAGTGAACGGCCGCTACCAGCTCACGCCGCAATTCAGCCTGGGCGGTTCGTACACCTACACCGACGGTTCGCTGAGCCGCGCGGCAGGCAATGCGTCGCCGCACTGGAACCAGTTCATGCTGCAGGCCGACTACGCGCTGTCGAAGCGCACCGATCTGTATCTTGAAGGCACGTATCAGCGCGTCTCGGGCGCGAACGGCATCGCCGTGCTGGGCAACGCGTCGATCTATAACCTCGCGGCTTCGTCGAGCAACACGCAAGCCGTGGTGGCCGCGGGCATGCGTCTGAAGTTCTAGGTCGCGCGCAGCGGTATAGCGGCTTAGCCGACAAGAAAACGGCGGCACGGTCATCGACCGTCCGCCGTTTTTTCACGTCCGCGTTTTTCGCGCTACACGTTACGCCTTGCGCACGACGAGTTCCATGAAGCCGGTTTGCGCATCGTGCTCGCGCGTGAACGCGTAGTCGGGCAACAGCATGAGCAGCACTTCGGCAGTTGTGCGCACGATGCAGCCGTGCGCGACGTGGCCGCCCGATACGCGGCCGTGTGCGTCGGACACGCTCGCATGCAGATGGGCGCCGTCGCGCGACAACGAACCGGCCAGCGTGAGAATTTCGAAATCGCCGCGCAGCGACGCCGGTGTATCGACGCCCGCATAGCGCAGTTCCACCGCGCTCAGGCTGCCGATGCCCTGCACCACGAACGCCGCCTGCACGCCGTGCTGGGCGAGCGCGGCGGCCAGTGTTTCGCGCAGATCGTCTCCGGGCGACAAACGTAAGGGCAACGCTTGCATCGGCGGACTCCGGTGTGAGATGGCGACTCACAGGGTAAAGCGGTTCCGTGCGCGCTGCAATAACTGACGATGCGTTCGTACGCACGATCGGGCGGCGCAAAAACATGCGCCACCAAAACAAACTGGCCCGCCAGCGAAACGCGCCTTGTGAGCGCGATCCGCATGACGGGCCAGTTCGATCGCCAGTCGAGCAGCGCGGGACCGGACCGGCCGATCCGGTTCGCGCGCCCTTCGTCCGACGATGAAGGCTTACATCAGGCTTCGATTAGAAGCGGTGACGCAGACCAACCGTAGCAGCGATCTGGTTCGGCGTCGTCGACGGCGACAGCGTGTTGATCATAGCCACGTTTGCCTGGTTGCCCAGCGAACCCGATGCGTGCTGGTAGACGCCTTCGACGTACACATCGGTACGCTTCGAGAGCGAGTAGTCAGCTTGCAGCGAAACGGTGTGCCACTTCGGATCCGTCGAGCCAGCCGAGTTCTTCAGCTTGCCGTCCGTGAACGTGTACGACGCGTCCAGGCTCAGAGCCGGGGTCAGCGCGTAACGGCCGTTCAGTTCGAAGTTGTCGAGGTGCAGGTTCGTGTTGTTCGCGAACGTGTACAGCGTGTCGCCGCCTTGCGAGCCAGCGATCAGGCCTTCGTACTGCGTGTGGGTCCACACGAAGCCGACCGTTGCCGGGCCGTACGAGTAGTTCACGCCAGCGCCGAACGTGCGTTGCGTTTCAGCCGACAGGTTCGTGTTGTTGCCTGCGCCAGCCGAGTTCGCGCCGCTCGTGTTTGAGTTCGTGCGCGAGTTGTTCATTTGCAGGTAAGCAGCGGCTGCGTTCAGCGGGCCGTTGTTGTACGAAGCACCGACGCTCCATGCGCGGTTGTTCGAGAACTGGCCGGCGTCGTTGCTGAAGCCGTACAGGCCGCCGACCTTGAAGCCAGCGTAGTTCGCGCTCGTGTACTTCACTGCGTTCTTGATCGAGAACGAGTGGTCGAGGTTGTCGTTGTCGAACGGGTGAGCGGCCAGGTTGTTGCCGTAGCCAGCGCCTGCTTCCGACAGCGGCGACAGGTAGTCAACCATCGAGTCGTACTGGCGGCCCAGCGTCACCGTACCGAAGCGATCGCTTTGCAGACCAACGTAAGCCTGACGGTTGAACATGGTGTTGCTTTCCGTGTCCTTGCCGTTGTTCAGGTTAAAGCCGTTTTCCAACGTGAAGATCGCATGCAGACCGCCACCGAGGTCTTCGCTGCCCTTCAGGCCGAAGTACGTGTCGGACAGAGCGCCGCTGCCCTGGTTCCATTGCGAATGGCCGCCTGCGTTGTTCGCGTAGACGATACCCGCATCCAGCGAACCGTACAGCGTGACGCTGCTTTGTGCGTGAGCCGAAACTGCGAAGGCGCTCAGGACGCCCGCGATAATCAGAGTGTTCTTCATGACTTTCCTTAAATTGACATTCAGACTGACCTGAATGGATCCGGGTATTGGAGCCATCCCGGCAATCTCGCAGCGAAGTTTAAGTGCCAAAGTGCGCAAATCGCAGTACGCAAGTGCTGGAACAGATATTTGCGAAATCTGGAAATATCCGAAAATCGACGCTTAAAACCTTGTGCGCAAAGGGAAAAATCGAATCGCCCGCGTCATCTGTCTGTCACACGGCTGTGGCAATCACGCGACGCCACTGTCAAGATCACGAACTTGATTATTGTCAAAAGTGCGTTAATTCAAGGCTTGAGGCCATGGTAATATTTCCGGGTCTGAAGAAACTCCGGAACAGTTGCAACGGACAGGTGGGGTGGTCCGTTGCTGCGGGCCGCCCCATTTTTATTGGCGGCCCATGCGGCCAAACGTCGCGATTTCGCTGCGACAATGCGCTGTCAATTACGCCCGGCTTTCGCGTGCGTTTCAATCCCCGATTAAAAAACAACGGCCCGAAATATCGGGCCGTATTCATTTAAACGCAAAAAGTTCCCGTAATCAGTGGGCGCCGGCAGTATTTGAAGAATCTGCGGAACTTTTTGAAGGACGCGTAATCCAGATGAGCGGAATAATGGCGATAAATATGAACGCCGAGATATAGAAAATGTCGTTCAGCCCCATTACCGCGGCCTGTGCATCCACCGAGAAGTTGAACAGCCCATAGGCCGCGTCGGTGCTCACGTGCAGCGACTGGCGCGCCGACTCCACGCTCTGCATGAAGGCCGGATTGGTCACGCTGGCCTGCTCCGTGAGCCGCACGTGATGCAGGATCGTGCGGTCGTTCCAGGCGTTGCCGATCAGCGAGGTGCCCACCGCGCCGCAGAATGTGCGCGCGAAGTTCGAGAGCCCGGCGGCCGCCGGAATCTTCTCGGGCGGCAGCCCCGAAAGAATGATCGAGGTAAGCGGCACGAAGAACATCGCCATCGGAATGCCCTGCAGCAGCGTGGGCAGCACGAGGTCCCAGTGCGAGACGTCGGTGTAGAACTGCGTGCGCATGAGGAACACCGCGGCGAAGCCGATGAACGCGAGCGTGGCGATGTAGCGTGGGTCGCTACGCGGCAGAATGCGCCCGATGATCGGCGTGAGCACCACGGCGAAGATGCCGAGCGGCGCGGTGGTGAGACCCGAATCCACGGCACGGTAGCCGAGATAGCCCTGCATCCATTGCGGCAACAGCACGAGCGTGCCGAAGAACATGCCGTAGGCCACCGAGATCGAGATCGTGCCGCCCGCGAAATTGCGCTGCGAAAACAGGCGGATGTCGACCACCGGATTCTTTTCGGTCAGTTCCCACACCACGAAGAACGCGAAGCCCACCAGCGCCACGATCGCGAGCGTCACGATCAGCGGCGAATCGAACCACGCGAGATCCTTGCCCTTGTCGAGCATGATCTGCAGCGAGGCCACCCACACGACGAGCAGGATCAGCCCCACGCCGTCGATCGGCACGCGCCGCGTGGCCGACTCGCGGTCGCGATAGATGAACCACGTGACGGCGGCGGCGAACAGGCCCACCGGCACGTTGATATAGAAGATCCACGACCAGTTGTAGTCGTAGGTGATCCAGCCGCCGAGCGACGGCCCGGCGATCGGCCCGATCAGCGCGGTCATCGACCAGAGCGCGAGCGCCGTCGACGACTTCTGTTTGGGCCACGAGCCGAGCAGCAGCGCCTGCGAAAGCGGCGCGAGCGGTCCGGCCACCACGCCCTGCAGAATGCGCGCGGCGAGCAGCGTGGGCAGGTTCGGCGCCATGCCGCACAGCCACGAGGCCAGCACGAACAACAAGATCGAGGTGGTGAACAGTTTCACCTGGCCGAAACGCTGCGTGAGCCAGCCGGTGAGCGGAATGGAAACGGCGTTGGCGGCCGCGAAGATCGTGATGACCCACGTGCCTTCGTCGACGGACACGCCGAGGTCGCCGGAAATGGTCGGGATGGCGACGTTCGCGATCGACGAATCGAGCACGTTCATGAACATCGCCAGCGACACGGCAATGGTGCCGAGCGCGAGCTTGCCGCCGCTGAGCGGCGCGGTGGATTGCGGTGCAGACATGGAGCGTGCGTGGAGTGATGGGCGGCGCCTCGCGGGCCACCCGGGAGCCTAACGGCCCCTCGCACGCCGATCAATGTCGCCGCGCGCATCAATCAATGACGCGGGCGGCAACAATGCGGCGCGCGAATCGCGCCGCGCGGCGCATGTTTCATCAGCAAATTACTTAGCGATACGAATCAACTCGACGCAGGCGATTCACAGGCCGCCAGGCTCGCCGCCCGTGAACTGCACGCTGCGCTTCGCGCGCTCGTCCACGTTCAGCGCGAACACGTCCGGACGGGCGTAATGGCCCACCACGTCGAAGTCGTAGCGCGCGCGGATCAGTTCGTCGGTGTCGATCTGTGCGACCACGAGGCCGGTCTCGCCGTGCAGCGGTCCCGCGAGGATTTCGCCGAGCGGCCCGACGATCACGCTGCCGCCATTGATCAGCGGACGCGCCGGATCCCAGCCCGGCACCTCGATGCCGAGCGCCGACGGCGACGGTTGCACCTGGCACGCGCTGATCACGAAACACCGCCCCTCGTGGGCAATATGTCGCATCGAGCATTGCCAGATCTCGCGCTCGTCGACGGTCGGCGCGCACCAGATCTGCACACCTTTCGCGTACATCGCCATGCGCAGCAGCGGCATGTGATTCTCCCAGCAGATCGCCGCGCCCGCCACGCCCGCCGCCGTGTTCACCACGGGCAGCGTCGATCCGTCGCCCTGCCCCCAGATCAGCCGTTCGGTGCCGGTCGGCATGAGCTTGCGGTGCTTCGCGACCAGCCCCGCCTGCGGATCGAAAAAGAGCGCCGTGCAATACAACGTGCTGCCCGCGCGTTCGATCACGCCGATCACGATCGACGCCCCGCAGCGCGCTGACAATTCGGCGAGCGCGGCCGTTTCCGCGCCCGGCACGTCGATGGCGTTCTCGTAGTAGGCCGCGAACGCCTCGCGTCCCTCGGGCAGACGGTAGCCCAGCCGCGTGCCGAAGATCTCGCCCTTCGGATAGCCGCCGAGCAGCGCCTCGGGCATGACCACGAGCTGCGCGCCCGAGTCGCGGATCGCCGCCTCGAATGACAGGATGTGCTCGAGCGTTGCGGCCTTGCCCTGCGCCGACGAGCCGATCTGCAATGCCGCCACCTTCGATTTCGACATGATGTTCTCCGTATGTGTGCGTGTCCGTATCATGGCGGGATCGCCACCGCGCGCCCACCGGCGCAGTCCATTTCAGCTATGCCTGCGAGTGATATCTCCGACGTCGACCTGAATCTGCTGAAGATCTTCGAAGCACTCTTCGAGGAAGGCGGCGCGAGCCGTGCGGCGATCCGCCTCGACATGACGCAGCCCGCGGTCAGCGCGGCGCTCAAGCGTCTGCGGGAACTCTATGCCGACCGCCTGTTCACGCCGACCGGACGCGGCCTCGCGCCGACCGCGCGCGCCCGCGAGCTGAAGCCGCTGATCAGCGAAGCGCTCGACAAATGCCGCCAGTCGCTCGCGATCGCCTCGCCGCACGCGACGCACTTTCACGGCCGCGCCGTCGCCATCGGCCTCTCCGACGACTTCGAACTCGCGCTCGGCCAGCCGATCATGATGCACCTCGCGCGGCACGCGCCGGGCCTGCGTGTGATCTTTCGCCAGACCTACAGCCAGATCGTGAGCGACAGCCTCGCCAATCAGGAAATCGATCTGGCGATCGCGGCGGGCGGCTTTTCCGCGCGCGGGCTCAGCCATCAGGCGCTCGGTCAGGGCGATTACGCGTGCCTGCTGGACGCCGCGTCGTGCCCGCCCGGCGACAGGAACACGCGTGAGAGCAACGGCCTGACGCTCGATGCCTTCGTCGCGCGCGGCCATATTCTCGTGTCGTCGGGCGGCGTGGTGGGCATCGTCGACGAAGCGCTCGCGGCGCACGGCCTGAAGCGCAACGTGATCGCATCGACCACGCATTTCGCGGCGCTGCCGCATCTGCTCGCGGGCACCCGGGCCGTGGCCACGATTCCGCGCCACGCCGCGCGCGCCATCGCGGCGCTCACCGGCCTGCGCATGGTGGCGTGCCCGCTCGCGCTGCCGGGCTATCCGATCGAACTGGGCTGGCGCGCCAGCGCGATGCGCGACGCAGCCGTCGTGCGCGTGCGCGACGCCGTAGCGGCGTGTGCGCCGGCGTTGCTCGCACCGTAATGCTTGCACCGTAAACCGAACGCAACGATCGCGCTCGAAGCACCGAAAAACGGCCCACTCGCCGCATCGAAAAAATTTTCACCTCTCCCGCGACGGATTTCTCCGCCTCACTCCGTTCAATTCGCACAAGGGCCACGCCAGCACCGCGCCCGTCACGAAAGAGGGAGAGTTTCCATGTCGAACCCATCGCTTCGCACGCTCGTCAGCGCCGCCGTTCTGGCGCTCGCCAGCGTTTCGTTTGCCGTGCCGGTCACCGCATTCGCGCAGACCGTCATCATCGCGCCGCACGGGCCGCCGCCGATGCGCGTCGAAACCGTACCGCCGCCGCGTCCCGGCTTCGTCTGGGATCCGGGCCACTGGCACTGGGCACACGGAGACTACGTCTGGCGTCCCGGTCACTGGCAGCCGGTGCGCGCGGGCTACCGCTGGGTGCCGGGCCACTGGATCGCGCACGGTCCGAACTGGCGCTGGGTGCCGGGCCACTGGGCCTGAACCCGTCCAGGTGAATGACTCCGACCGAACCGGCGCACGATCATGAAGATCCTCATCCTGCTCACGCTCGCGGCGGCCATCCTGACCGGCTGCGTCGTGGTACCGGCCCGTCCGGCCTACTCCCGGCCCGCGGTCGTCGTATATTGAACGTTCGCGAACCGGCCGACGCCGCTACGGCGGCGCACCACGCACCGGCCCACGCCCTGGGAGGGGACGACGATGAGACTCGTGCGGCGCAGGCAGGCGGCACCGCGCCCGATGCCGCGGCGGCAGTTGCTGCACCGGCAGCGGCCCCATCCGCGCCACCCGCATCCGCCGCGCCGCGGCGTCGCGCCTTGAACGAGCGCGACCCCGACGCGGAACTCGTCGCGCGCGTCGGCGCACGCGACGCCGGCGCGGTGCGCACGCTCGTCCTGAGCAAGCTGCCGCGCCTGCTCGCGCTCGCCACCCGCATGCTCGGCGACCGCATGGAAGCCGAAGACATCGCCCAGGAGGCCTTCGTGCGCATCTGGAAACAGGCGCCCCACTGGCGCAGCGGCGAAGCGCGCTTCGACACCTGGCTGCACCGCGTCGCGCTCAATCTCTGCTACGACCGTCTGCGCGGCCGTCGCGAGGAGCCCGCCGAGACGCTGCCCGACGAAGCCGATCCGGCCGCCACGCCCGATCTGCGCATCGAAGCCCGCACGCGCGACGAACGCGTGCGCGCGGCGCTGGCCGCGCTGCCCGTGCGGCAACGCGAAGCGCTCGTGCTCACGTACTATCAAGAGCTTTCGAATCTCGAGGCGGCCGGCCTGATGGACATTTCGGTCGACGCGCTCGAAAGCCTGCTGGCGCGCGCCCGGCGCACCCTGCGCGCACAACTGGCCGGTGATGGCGCCGGCAAGGACTCCGCATGACACCCGAACGATTCCACACTCTCGTCGAAGCGTGGGGCGCCGACCCGCGGCGCTGGCCGCAGGCGGAACGCGCCGACGCGCTCGCCTGGGCGCGCACGCATCGCGCCGAAGCCGATGCCGCGCTCGAAGCCGCGCTCGAACTCGACGCGTGGCTCGCCCGCGACATGGTCGCGCCGCCCTCGCGCGCGCTCGTCGAGCAGATCGTGGCGAGCGCGCCCGCGCCGGTGCCCCAGCGCCCCGTTCGCGCCGATGCATCGTCGAAACGCCGGCGCTTCTGGTGGTCGGGCGCGGCGTTCGCGGGCGCGGGACTCGCGGGCGCCGTGGCGGGCGCGCTCGCGATGTCGCTGATGCTGCTCGGCCATCCGGCGGCGTCCGTGTACGGCCCGCGGGCCGCGTTCGAATCGCGCGACGCGGCCCGGGACGCCGCGCACGAATTCACCCACGAAAGCAGCTATCTGGGATCGAGTGTCGGCGATGCCGGCGACGACGGGAGCGACGAATGAACGGCCGTTCCTGGAAAGCGCTGCTGGTGGGATCGGTGCTGCTCAACGTGTTTCTGCTCGGCGCGATTGCAGGCGGCGCGTGGCGCTGGTTCGCCGCGCGCGGCGCGATCGATACGCTAACGCAGATGCAGACGCAAAGCCCGCCGACGCCGATGGCGCGCGCGGCGCTGCGTTTCGCCACCGACGGCCTGACGCCCGAGCGTCAACAACAGTTCATCGACGCGCTCAAGGCCGCGCGCCGCGCAGGCCGCGAGGATGCACGCGCCGCTCGCGAAGATCGCCGCGAGGTGCTCGATCTGCTTGCCGCGCCGCAACTCGACCGTGCCGCGCTCGACACCGCGCTCGCGCACACGCGCGAAGCGGACAGCGCCTTGCGCGCGAAGGTGGAAAGCGGCGTCGCCGACTATGCCGCGACGCTCACGCCCGACGAGCGCCTGAAGTTTGTCGAAGGTTTGAGGCGCAGCGGTCAATGGCGACTGCCCGCGCCGCGCAAAGCGCCGCGCGCCGCCGCGAGCGCGGCCAGCGAAGCGGGCGAGACGAACTGACGTCGCGCGGCATCGCGTGACAGAACAAGCGCAAAAAAATCGCGATCCTCGCGACGGATTCCCGACGCCACCGCGTTTAAGGGAAATACGCCACGTCACGAGGAGCGCGCATGAACAGCTTGCCGACCGCCCGCGCCGCCGCGATCGCCATGAATCGCTTCGGCCTCGGCGCGCGCCCCGACGAAGCGCCGCCCGACAATCCGCCGCATTGGCTGCTCGATCAGTTCGCGCGCTATGAAGCGCTGCCCGCCGCCTGGCGCGATCAGCCCGGCGCGATCGCGCTTACGACGCGCTTCGGCGAGGAGCGTCAGCAAGGTTTGAGCGGCGATATGGCGGCCAACAGCGCGGCCAACAGCGCGACGAACAGCGCGATGAAAGACGCCGCCAGCGACGCCGCGCCCGCCACATCGACTCAGGCCAAACGTCAAGCCGTGAATCGCACGATCCGGCGCGAAGGCGTCGAGGTCTATCGCAGCGCCGTGAACGCGCGCCTCGACAGCGCCTTGCAGACGGACACGCCCTTCGTCGAGCGCCTCGTCCACTTCTGGTCGAATCACTTTGCGGTTTCCGTCGACAAACCCGCGCTCGCCGGACTCGCCGGTTCGTTCGAGATGGAAGCGATCCGCCCGCACGTGCTCGGCACTTTCGACGCGTTGCTGGTCGCCGTCGAACAGCACGCGGCCATGCAGGTCTTTCTCGATCAGATCCGCTCGGTCGGCCCGAACAGCCGCGCCGCGCTGCGCGCCGATCAACGCGATCCCTCGCATCAACGCGGTCTCAACGAGAATCTCGCGCGCGAAATCATGGAGCTGCACACGCTCGGCGTGCGCACCGGCTACACGCAGGCCGACGTCACCGAATTCGCGCGCGCGCTCACGGGCTGGAGCGTGGCGGGCGTGCGCGGCCCGCAACCGGGCAACGCCGCGCCCGGCGCGTTCGTGTTCCGGCGCGCGCTGCACGAGCCCGGCACGCGCACCGTGATGGGTCGCCAATATGATCAGGATGACGAACGACAGGCGCGCGCGATTCTGCACGACCTCGCGCACGCGCCGCCGACGAGCCGCCATATCGCGTTTCAGCTCGCGCGTCATTTCGTGGCCGACAATCCGCCGCCCGCGCTCACCGACCGCCTCGCGCAAGTGTTCGAACAAAGCGGCGGCGATCTGCCGAGCGTCTATCGCGCGCTGGTGGAAGCGCCGCAAGCCTGGTCCGCCGACGACGCCAAGTTCAAGACGCCGTGGGACTGGACCGTCTCGTCGATGCGCGCGCTCGGCTGGCGCGATCGCGGCGGCTCGGGCGGCCTGAACGCCGCGCCGCTGCTCACGCAACTGGGCCAGCCCGTGTGGCGGCCCGGCTCGCCCGCGGGCTACGACGACATCGCCGCAAGCTGGGCCGCACCCGACGCGCTCGTGCGCCGCGTCGAAGTCGCGCAACGCTTCGCCGCGCGTGTCGGCGACACGCTCGACCCACGCACGCTCGGTCAGAGCGTGCTGCCCGGCACGCTCGGCGCGCCCACGGCCACGGCCGTCGCGCACGCCGAAAGCGCGCAGACCGCCGTCGCGCTGCTGCTCGTCTCGCCCGACTTTTTGAGGAGATAACGCATGCTCTCCCGTCGCCACTTTCTGCGCGTCGCCGCCGCCGGCGCGGGCGCGATGCTCGTCGCGCCGCAACTCGTTTTCGCGAGCGCGGCCACCGATCGCCGCTTCGTGTTCGTGATCCAGCGCGGCGCCGCCGACGGCCTGAACATCGTCGTGCCCTATGCCGATCCCGCTTACGCGTCGCTGCGCGGCGCGCTCGCCATCGACACGGACAAGGCCGCGAAACTCGACGGCACGTTCGCGCTGCATCCGTCGCTCGCGCAGACCGCGCAACTGTATCGATCGGGGCAGGCGCTGTTCGTTCACGCGATCGCTTCGCCGTATCGCGACCGCTCGCATTTCGATGGCCAGAACGTGCTCGAAACGGGCGGGCGCGCGCCGTATCAGGTGAAGGACGGCTGGCTCAATCGCCTCGTTGCGCAAATCGGTCCGACGCGCGGCGACAGCGCCATCGCGCTCGCGCCCACGGTGCCGCTCGCTTTGCGTGGCGCGGCGCACGCAACGTCGTATGCGCCCTCCGCGCTGCCCGCCGCGTCGGACGATCTGCTCACGCGCGTCTCCGCGCTTTACGAGAGCGACGCGCAATTGCGCGGCCTCTGGACCTCGGCGATGAACGCACGCGGCCTCGCGGGCGACGCGAGCGCGAAGCAGGACCCGACCAGTCTCGGCAAGCTCGCCGCCGATTTTCTGGCGCGCCCGGACGGCCCGCGCATCGCGATGATCGAGACCGGCGGCTGGGACACGCACAGCGCGCAGAACGCGCGGCTCGGCAATCAGTTGAAGGCGCTCGACACGATGCTCGCCGCGCTGCGCAGCGGGCTCGGTCCGGCGTGGGACAAGACCGGCGTGCTGGTGGCGACGGAGTTTGGCCGCACCGCCGCCGCGAACGGCACCGGCGGCACCGACCACGGCCAGGGATCCGTGGGGATGCTGATGGGCGGCGCGGTCGCGGGCGGACGCGTGATCGCCGACTGGCCCGGCCTGCGCCACGCCGACCTCTACGAGGGACGCGATCTCAAACCGACTGCTTCGCTCGATGCGCTCATCGCAGGGGCCGCCGCGGAAAGCCTCGGCCTCGATCCGCAACGCACGGCTGCCGCGCTGTTCGCCGAAGCAGGCACGACGCGGCCGATGATGGGTCTGATCCGCACATGACAAGACGCCTGGCGCGACGCAATTCGCAGCGCCGGACGCATCCCCGCACGACCAACAAGCCAATCACACATCAAGGAGGAACCCGATCATGAAAACGAAGCCGATGCTGCTCACCGCTTTGTTCACGAGCGCCGCGCTGCTTTCGGCCTGCGTGGTGGAGCCCGCGCGGCCGCCCGAGCCGGCCCCGCGCGTCGAGGTCGTGCCGCCCGCGCCGTCGCCCGGTTATCACTGGGTGAAGGGCCACTACCGCTGGGAAGGCAATCACTGGGCGTGGGTGCCTGGACACTGGGTTGCGGCTTATTGATCGCCACGAATCCGGACACAAAACCGGACACAAAGCGATAAAAAGGCGCGCCACGCACGGCGCGCCTTTTTATTGGCATCGATCAGAACGCAACGACGGTCCTCACGCCGACCACCGCCTCGTCGCCGATACGACGGGACGTATTCTGCGGATCGGGCACGCCGCCGCCCGGACGGAACACGTACTGAAAGTCGGCCTGCACCTGCCACCACGGCGCAATCTGAAACTGATACGTCGCTTCCAGCACCGTTTCCGAACTGAGCGCCGGATAGCCTGGCGTCACAGCCGCCGTATCGTTCGCGAGACCTCGCGCGTGCGAGCCGATTTTCGCGTAGCTCACCGCGAGCCCCGCCACGTCGTTGTCGCGGTCGGTGAACGGCGCCTTGAGCGTGACGCCCGCATTGACTGCGAGATCGACGAGATTGCGATCGCCCGGCGCGCCCATCACGCGTGCGAACACGCCAAGCGATTGCGGACTGTCCGCCGAGGGACGCCAGACCATCTGATCGGCCACGGCGTACAGGCCGTAATCGCCGCGATGCGATTGCGCCATGCCCGTGCTCGCGGGATTGGCGAGCGAAACACCGCCGGTATCGAATTGCTGATCGGCGAAATGTTGCGTGTTGTACCAGAACCCCAGTTTGTAGGTACCTGGCAATCCTGATGATTTGGCATCGGGCGCAGATGTATCGGACGCATTCAACGCATATTGCACTTCGCCGATGAACAGCGCGCCATCGTGCAGATTGAAATTCGTGCCGTGCGCGTCGCCGTTGCTGTTGGCGCTTCCGCTGCCGATGCCCGAAGGATTGCCGTCGAATACGCCCGCGAGCACGGTCCACGCATTCGACGGCGTCACGCGCAACCGTACGCCGAGCGACGAAAGCGGATACGCGGGGCCGCCCGCGGGCATATCGACGGACGGCAGCACCGGCCAGCCGAACGTGGCGTTCATGAACGCGCCCGCGTACTCGCTGGCCATGAATTCCTGATCGGCGCTTTGCTGGCCGATCTTGATGTCGGCCTTGCCGCTCGCGAACGACTGCTGATACCAGAGTTCCCACAGACGCGTGCCGGCATCGGCTTCGACACCGGACACCGCCTGCAGCGCCTGAAGATTGCGTTGCGTGAGGCTCGTGCCGTGTATCTGCAGCGCGGAAACATTGAAGACGCCGCCAGGCCAGCCGAACGCTTTTTGCGTATCGACGCCGACGCTCAATTCCGTGAATCCGTCGTACGCGCCGCTCCGGTGCGTGCCGCCCGAGAGATTGTTCAGATACTCGCTGGTTTCCTGCAGCCCGAACGTCACGCCACGCGCATCGAGCCAAGGGCGCAGCCCGCCCAGATCGCCGAACAGCGTCGAGCGGCTCCACAAACCAGTGGGCGCATCCGCACTTTGCGCGAATGCGGACTGCGCGAGGCAAAGTGCGATCAGCGCGCCAAGGCGAACGGGCGTCGCTGCCTGCATCACTGCGCGTTTGCGGGGCATTTTCATGATTGTCGCGGCGAGTGCGTCCGGCGCAATTGCCTGGACGATTGCGAGGTCATTAAGCGATTTCTTTTTTAAAGCCGCGTGAAATACGGCAAATACATCTCGCGCGACCACGCCACGGTGCGATACCGAAAAATTTTTGACGAACATAAGCCCACCTCCGTCCGGCCAGACGAGCCGGAACGGCGAATGATGACGCGACGGCGCAACGCAAAACGCGTGTGCGCGCGACACGATTCAATTCAACAAAGGGAGCGTGCTGATGGCGACACCAATGCGAGCACAAGCCCGACAATCGGCGCGACGATGAAGCGCGCTAACCCGACAAAGCGAGCTAGCGGCGAAGGACATGTCCTGTGCGACGAATTCGCGGCTAACTCGCGGCTGCGACGCCGGCGTGGACCGGCATCGAACTTCCACTGCTAGAGCTTGTGTCCACGAGGGACTCCTTTCGTTGTGACGCGGCGGATTGTATTCGGGTCTTCTGCAGAACCGCAAGCAAAAAAAGCAGCCGATGGGGCATCGCGTCCCCTTCAATCGAATTGATTCTCAATGCACAGGTTGGCTGTGCAATTCGCCGTACGATTCTCGCAATATTGCGTGCTCTGCCTACCACGTCCCTTTCAAACTCCCAGCTTCATACCGACCGGAAGTTTATTCGATGCGCGGCGTAAGACCGTGTTGACGCGCCATGTGCAGCCGCCGTCTCGTCGGCAGGCCGATCGAGCGCGCCGTAGCGATCTCTCTTCAGCACCTTTGAATCGCGTCTCCCGGATGCCGCTTTCGCACGTCCGTTCGCACGCATGCCGCCGCGCACAAACCCGCCGCCGCCGCAGCGGCATTTGCCGCCTTTCAAAACGCATCGGGATGGGCGTAATGCGTGGTTATCTTTTTGCTCGCGGCGACGCTCGTCTGCGCAAAAATCGCGCAGATACTGTTTTTTGCCTGATTTTCAGGGCGCGAACGCGTAAAAACCCACGCATTTCGCATGCGGCCGAAGGTTGTCGCCGATGGCCACAACGCGGCGATGTCGATCCGCGCGAGCCACGTCGAGCAGACTCGCGCAAGCACAGGCACAATATCGGCTATTCACGCGGTCAAAACACGCGGCGTGCGCGGATCACGCGCGCGCCGCGCGCCTGCATCCGGCCCCACCCCCGCCGCGCCGCCGCATTCCGCCTCTTCGACGCTGTGATGAACCACGATAACGCCAATCCGCCCGCCATTGCCCGGCGCGCGACGAATACGCCGGGCTTTTTGCTGTTCATGATCTGCCTGTTTTCCTCGGCCGGACAACTCGCAATCGATATTTATGTACCGGCGCTGCCCGCCATGGCGCACTTCTTCACGACTTCGCCGCAAGCGATCCAGTCGAGCGTTTCCGGTTATATGGCCGCGTACGCGCTCGGCCAGCTGATTTTCGGCCCCATTGCCGACGCCCACGGACGCAAGCGCGTACTCGCGTTCGGCATTGCGATCTTTACGATTGGCTGTCTGCTGTCGCTCGTCGCGCCGAATCTGGAAACCTTCGTGCTCGCGCGCTGCCTGCAAGGCTTCGGCATCGCGACCACGAATCTGCTGGCGAAAGCCATCATCACCGATTCGTTTTCCGGCACCGCGTTGCTGCACGCGTTCACGTATATGTCGATTGCGTGGGGACTCGCGCCGATTATCGCGCCCGTGATCGGCGCGCATTTGCAGACGTGGTTCGGCTGGCGTTCGTGCCTCGTGTTTCTGCTTGTTTGGGCCGTGGTGATGTGGGGCGTGCTGTGGCGCTATCACGATACGCTGCGCCAGCCGGTGAAGCTCGAAACGCGCACGCTCATCGCCAATGCGCGCAAGGTGCTCGCGAGCCCGGTGTTTCAGAGCTGTTTTCTTGCGCAAGGACTGTGCTACAGCATCTTGCTGGTTTTCAATATCGTCGGGCCGTTCATGGTGCAGAGCACGCTGCACAAACCGCCGACGTTTTTCGGCTATCTCGCGCTCGGCATCGGTCTGATGTATTTCCTCGGCGGACTTTCGAACCGTCTGCACGGCCCGCGTATGCCGACGCCCGAAGTGCGTTTGCGCGCCGGTTCGTTCGCGATGGCGGCGTCGGCCATCGTCATGCTCGTGCTCGCGCTGACCGTTGGCCTGCGCGTGTGGACGCTCGCCACGCCGGTGCTGTTCATGGGCTTCTGCGCGGGCGCGATGTACCCCACGCTGATGGCCAAGGGCAACTCGCTGTTCCCCGAAGTCGCCGGGCTCACGAGTGCGATTCTCGGCTGCGCGCTGCTGCTGGTTTCCTCGGCGATGATGGGACTTGCAGGTTTTGTCTCCGTGCAGATTCTCACGCCGCTCGCGGTGTTCTTCGTCGTGCTCGCGCTGACGGTCGTGATGATGGTGTCGAAGCTGTTGCGCCATCTCGCGCAGCTGGAGAACGTGCAGGCGTTGCAGCGCGAGGGGAAGGCGGCGTAAGGACACTCAGGCGGGCGCAACCGGAATCAGCTCCGCCACCCGCCTCCACTTGTGCGCGCCGGTCCCCGCGTGGCGCGCGAGCCGCGGCGCTTCGTCCACGCGGCACTCCACCGGAAAGCACGATGCGCCGTGCGCTGCGAGCCAAACCGTGCGGATCACACCGTCGCTTAACGCCACCCACGGCGTCTCGCCTCCGGCGCAGCGCACTTCGGCCAGCGGCACCGGATCGTACTCGCCGAAACTGAACCCGTCGGTCGCCAGATCGAAGCGCCCGTCGACGCGCCAGGTAAGCATGCTGCCGTCCGCATACGCGGCATGCAAACCTTGCGGATCGCGACGCCATAACGCGAAAAAGCGTTCGCGCTCCACTTCCACCACGGCGCGCTCCTCGTTGCCGTAATTCGAGCGAATCACTGCCATATAGACGTCGTCAAACGACGTGCGCACGCGAAACAGCGCGTGGCAGTGCTCCGCCGCGCCCGCGCGCAAGCCAACGAACGTTTCCATCACTCACTCCCGGTCAAAGCACCGCACTTCGCCTTTTAATCGTCACCGGACTAAAAAGCGGCAACGCGATAAAAAGCGACACCGTGCGACTCAAACACGACCTGGCGTTTCCATACGTGCTAAAGAGCGCAACCGTTCTATCTGTGATGCACCAAACAATGGCTTACTCGCGACATCGCCTTTCGCGTGCGATGCGAAAGGCGCACCACGATAACCGGAGAATCCGCATGTCCGCCGACGTTCGTCCGCATCAATACGTCCTCACGCTGTCCTGTCCGAGCGCCGCTGGCCAGGTGGCCGCCGTCGCGAGCTTTCTGGACCGGCACCACTGCTATATCGACGAGCTCACCGTTTTCGACGACGACATCAGCGAACGCTTTTTTCTGCGCTGCGTCTTTCACGAAGTCGTGCGCGACACGACGGCACGCTGCAATCTCGCAAGCCTGCGCGACGAATTCGCGCCCACCGCGCGCGAGCACACGATGACGTGGTCCATCCACGATCTTCAGGTGCGTCCGAAAGTGCTCATCATGGTTTCGCGGCTCGAACATTGCCTCGCCGATCTGCTGTTTCGCTGGCGCATGGGCGAATTGCCGATGGATATTGCCGGCATCGCGTCGAATCACCGCGATTTCGAAACGCTCGCACATCAGCACGATTTGCCGTTTCATTATTTGCCGATCACGCCCGACACGAAACGCGAGCAGGAAGCGGCGATTCTCGATCTATTCGATTCGACCGGTTCCGAATTGCTCGTGCTCGCGCGCTATATGCAGATTCTTTCCGACGAAACGAGCCGCCGCCTCGCGGGTCGCGCGATCAATATTCATCATTCTTTTCTGCCCGGTTTCAAGGGCGCGCGGCCTTATCACCAGGCGCATGTGCGCGGCGTCAAACTGATCGGCGCGACGGCGCATTTCGTCACCGACGACCTCGACGAAGGACCGATCATCGAACAGGAAGTGCAGCGCGTCGATCACAGCTTCGATCCGGAACGGCTACTGGCTGTGGGGCGCGACGTCGAATGCGTGGTGCTCGCGCGCGCCGTGAAGGCGTTTCTGGAGCGCCGCGTGTTCATCAACGACGGGCGCACGGTCGTGCTCTGACGCACCTGCCTGAGCGACCGCGGCAGACTCGTCGCGATGGCGCCGCTGCGCCTGCGCCGCGAGTGCCGCGAGGGCTCGATCGCTCATTTTTTCAGCCACGCGCCGCGCATAATCATGATGCCGCGGCTCCAGCGCGGCGCCCAGCCGGCGCGCCTGCCAATAGCGCAACAGCCCGATGCGCCCGTGGCCCCGACCGATGCTGTGCTCCAGCAGCGCGAGCGCCGCGGCGGCATCGCCATGGCAGGCGCGATCATTCAGCTCGACAGTTTGGGCACGCGGCACGCGGGGCTCCTTTCGGTGCAGGGAACACTGACCACGCAGTTGACCAAAGGCCGCTGCAAACCGATAGAATGAAAACGCCAGCGCGACGGTACGCCGTCGCCAGCACGCCCGCGATATGCGCTTTTGCGAAAGTCGATGGCGGAAAAACACAAGCGCGCGCCCTTTCGATCGGCGACGCTTGCGAAAACCGCCTCGCGCCTCCCACTTTCACGCGCCGCCATGTCTAACCCGCTCCCGATCGTTCCCTCGCCCGAGACCGCCGAGAAGGCGCGCATCCGCTTCGGCATCGTGCTGTTGCCCAATTTCACGCTGACCGCCTTTTCCGGTTTCGTGGACATGCTGCGCCTCTCCGCCGACGACGGCGATTTCAGCAAGCCGGTGCGCTGCTCGTGGCGCGTGCTGGGCGAAACGCTCGCGCCGGTACGCGCGAGTTGCGGCATTCAGATCACGCCATGGGAAACCTTCGACAACGCGGAGCCGGTCGACTACCTCGTGATCGTCGGCGGCCTGCTGCATTCCGGACCGCAGGCCAGCGAGGCCACGCTGCAATACATCCGCCGCGCCGCCGCGGGCACGACCACCGTGGTCGGCATCTGCACCGGCGTATTCACGCTGATGCGCGCGGGCGTGCTCGATGCGCACCGCATCTGCGTGAGCTGGTTTCACTATTGGGACTTTATCGAGCGCTTTCCGTCCGTCAATGCGGACGCGATCGTGGCCGACCGTCTCTTCGTGATCGACCGGCGGCGCATTACCTGTTCGGGCGGACGCGCGTCGATCGACGTGGCCGCCGCGATTCTGTTGCGCCATTTCGATCACGCCACCGTGCAAAAAGCGCTGCGTATTCTGCTGGTGGGTGAAATGCAGAAAGGCAACGCGCCGCAGCCGCATCCGCCGGGACTCGAACCCGCCACGCATCCGAAAGTCAAACGCGCGATCCTGCTGATGGAGCAACAGGTGGGACGCAACGTGCCGCTCGAAGAGCTGGCCTGCAAGCTCAATCTTTCCGCGCGGCAGCTCGAACGCCTGTTCAAATCGGAAACGGGCAAAAGCCCGCGCACCTTCGCCAATGCGCTGCGCCTGCGCACCGCTGCGTGGCTGCTCACGAGTTCCGACCGCACGGTGGCCGATATTGCATCGAGTTGCGGCTTTTCGGACGCCTCGCATCTCGGGCGAGAATTCCGCAAGCAATTCGGCGTGCCGCCGAATATGTTTCGCGAGCAACGCAGCGGCCAGGAACCGACGCAACTCCCCGATCTCGACGCATTCTTTCGCCCCGATTCCTCGCTGACAAGCGACGTGGAACCCGGCGCGTCGCTGCACTAGGCGCTGATCGTTAGCCCGGCGCGCGCCGCTCGTGACTAGGCGCGTGTCCGAATTGCACGCGATACGCCTTGCTGAAATGACACGGCGAATTGAATCCGCAAATCGACGTTACGCGTGCAATCGACGTATCGGTCGTACGCAGTAATTCGCGCGCGCGTTTCAATCGCAAACTCAAATAATAATGTGTCGGCGACACGTTCAAATATTCCTTGAACATGCGCTGCAAATGGCGTTGCGATAGCCGCACGAGGCGCGCGAGTTCTTCAAGCGAAAGCGGCTCCTTGATATTGGCTTCCATGAGGCGCACGACTTCCACGAGTTCCGCACGCGAAAATCCAACGCGCGCATCCACGGGAATCGGCTGCAGATCGGTCGAGCCGCGAATGCGTTCGAGAATGAATTGTTCGGAGACTTTTGCCGCAGCTTGCCGTCCGAGACGCGCGCCCACCAGTTCAAGCATGAGATCGAGCGGCGCGGTGCCGCCGGTGCACGTGAGCCGGTCGCGATCGATCACGAAGAGCTCGTCGGCAAATTGCACGTCGGGAAACGACTCGTAGAACGTCGAGAGATTTTCCCAATGCACGGCGCAACGATATCCGTCAAGCAAACCGCTCGTAATCAGCGCATAAGCGCCCGTGCAGATACCGCCGAGCGGAATGCCGCGCGCGGCGACCTCGGCCAGCACGGCGCGCACGCGCTCGTCCACGGCTTCCTGAATGCGAATGCCGCCGCACACGATCAGCACGTCGGGCAGCTTGTTCAGATCGAGGCGTTGCGCGGGACGTACCGCAATGCCGTTGCTCGCGCGCGCAGGTTCGCCGTCGAGCGTATAGACCGACCATCGATAGTGATCGCCACGGCCCACGTAATTGGCCATGCGCAAGACTTCGACCGCGCTGGAAAACGCGATCATTGAAAAGTTCGGCAAAGTCAGGAAACCGAAATGCTCGAACGTCGATTCAATCGCCGCTTGCACGGCGGTCGAGGCGAGGGCGGACGTCACATTGCGCTCCTGCTGGGCGCGCCGGGCCGATATTCACGTGCCCGCGACGGACAGAAATAAACCGGCTTTCGCACGCAATCGCCACAAGCCGGGCAAGCAGTCCGCGCGCCAACACCGCGGCGCGCGGAACGCCATACTTCAAGCCTCGGCAATCATCGGCCGCGGACGAAACAGTTGCTTGATGCCGGAGAACAGCGGCGCTCTCACGGCGCCGGGTGCGCGGCCAAAGCTCTCGGTAATCCGGTCTAGCATGATGGCGAGCAGCACGACCGACAAACCGCTCTCGAAACCGAGCCCGATATCGAGGCGTTGAATACTCGCCAGCACGTCGTTGCCGAGACCGCCCGCGCCCACCATCGACGCGATGATCACCATCGACAGCGCCATCATGATCGTCTGGTTCACACCTTGCATGATCGACGGCAGCGCATTGGGAAACTGCACCTTGTAAAGCAGTTGCCACGGCGTGCAGCCGAATGCCTGACCGGCTTCCACGATTTCGCGGTTCACGTGCTTGATGCCGAGGCTCGTGAGCCGCACGGCCGGCGGCATCGCGAAGATCACCGTGGAGAGAATGCCCGGCACGCGGCCAAGACCAAACAGCATCGCAGCGGGAATCAGATAAACAAAAGCCGGCATCGTTTGCATCAGGTCGAGAATCGGCCGCACGATGGTTTGCACGAGTTTGTTCTTCGCGGTCCAGATACCGAGCGGAATCCCGACCACGAGACTGATCAATGTCGACGACAACGTCAGCCCAAGCGTGACGACGGTCTGATCCCAGAAGCCGGTCGCGTAGATCAGCAATAGCGACGCCGTAGCGAACATGGCGAAACGCCAGCCCACGCGCCACAGGCCGACAGCAATGAAGAACGCCATCAGCGCCCACATGGGAATGGCCTGCAAGCCGTGCTCGATAAACGCGGCAAAGCTCTCGATGGCCTTGCCGACGGCGTCGAAACTATTCGCGTCATGATCGAGCAGATAATGAACCGACTGATCGACCCAGCGGCCAAGGGGAATGATCTCAGACATGGGCACTCCTGTTACGCGTAATGACCTTCAGGACCGCAGCCTGATCGATGGACCCGCAATAGCGGCCCTCTTCGTCGACCACGGGCAACGCGGTGACGTTCGCGCATACGCGCGAGACGACCTGTTCGAGCGGCGCGGCGAGCGAAATGCATTCCACCTTGCGCACCGACGGTTGCGCCACGCCGATCGCATCGCGCGTGACAAAGCCGCTGATGCGGCGTTGCGCGTCGAGCACGAACGCGTAATCGGCGCTGCCGTTCAACGAAGCGGCCACGCTCTTCGGATCGAGCGCGTGGACGAGCGGCACAGCTTCGCGCTGCATGAGATCGCCTGCCGTGAGATAGCGGCTGGTATCCACGCCATCGAAAAACGCACGCACATATTCATCGGCAGGATGACTGATGATTTCCTGCGGCGTGCCGATCTGCACGATACGACCGCCTTCCATGATCGCGATGCGCGTGCCGATGCGCAGCGCCTCTTCCAGATCGTGCGAAACGAACATGATGGTGCGCTGCTGTTCCTTCTGCAATTGCAGCAACACGTTCTGCATTTCCTTGCGCTTGAGCGGATCGAGCGCGGAGAACGCTTCATCCATGATCATCAGCGACGGATTCACGGCCAGCGCGCGCGCAAGGCCCACACGCTGCTGCATGCCGCCGGAAAGCTCGGCGGGCAGCTTCTGCGCGAAGGCGGCCAGCCCGACCTGCTCCAGCACCGCGAGCGCGCGTTGCTCGCGCTCCTTGCGCCCTACGCCGGCCACTTCGAGGCCGAACGCGGCATTCGACAGCACCGTGCGTTGCGGCATCAGCGCGAATGACTGGAACACCATGCTCATGTCGGTGCGGCGCAGCGAAACCAGCTCGGAACGCTTCACCGCCGCAATATCGCGGCCATCGATCACGACTTTGCCCGCCGTGGGTTCGACGAGCCGGTTAATCAGACGAATCAGCGTGGACTTTCCGGAACCCGAGAGGCCCATCAGCACGAAGATCTCGCCTTCCTGCACCGAGAACGACGCCTTGTTCACGCCGAGCACGTAGCCGGTCTTTGCGAACATCTCGTCTTTCGTCGCGCCGCTCATGAGCAAATCGCGCGCGGTTTTCGGATTCGGTCCGAAGACCTTACTGAGTCCTTCGACTACGATCTTGGGGGCTTTCATCGATTCCGTCTCCTCGTGCCGCACGCGCCGCACACTGTATCTACATGGTTGCCAGAAAAAACCCCGCGGGGATGGCGATTTGCGACAGACGCTTACGCAAAAGCGACACGGCTATTCAACGCCTGCCGCAATCGGCGCAGCAAGCCGGCCGCGCCACCGCGCGCACCTGAACGGGGCACTGTGTGGGCGAAACACCGCTGAAAAACGAGCTGATTGAAAAACGAACCAAGGCGCGTTGCGCGCCTCGCGCATGCTGCATTGCACCCGGCGCGCCGTCGCGAAACATCAAGCCTGTTCGCTTCGCGACGCACGCACGGGGCGCTGGCTCACGCTTACTGCGCCGCAACCCAGGTATTCACGCGGTCGCCATGAGCAGCGATCCATGTATCGGCGGCGGCATCCGGCTTTTCGCCGTTTTGAATCGCAAGCATCACGCTATCGATTTCGCCGGGCTTCCACTGAAACTTCTTCAGGAACGACACGACTTGCGGCGCTTTCGTTTCCAGCTCCGGATTCGCCACGTTGTCGACATGCTCCGCCGCGCCATACACATTCTTCGGATCGTCGAGGAAGCGCAGTTTGTATTTCGCAAACATCCAGTGCGGCGTCCAGCCCGTGACGATCACCGGCTTTTTCGCATTCAACGAACGCGCGAGTTCCGCCGTCATCGCGCTGCCCGAACTCGGCATGACGGTGTAGCTCAGATCGTATTGCTTGACGGCCTGATCGGTCTTGGTCATCACGCCCGCACCGGCGTCGATGCCCACGATACGGCCACCGAATGCGCTCTTTTGCGCATTGAGATCGTCGATGCTTTTCGCGCCGACATAATCGGGCACGACGAGCCCGATTTTCGCGCCTGGAAAGTTCGTGCCAAGATCGACGACCTTGTTCTTGAACTGCGCCCAGTACGCGCCCTGGGTCACCGGCAGCCACGCGGAGAGCGTCGCGTCGAGGTCGCCGCGCGCGACGCCCTGCCACATGATGCCCGCGGCCACGGGCACGAGTTGCACCTGATAGCCGAAACGCTTTTCGATAATGCGCGCCGCGACGTTGGATGTCGCCACGCTATCGTCCCAGCCTTCGACGTAGCCGATTTTCAGCGTCGGCTTGCCGTCGGCCCACGCAGGGGCGCTCAGGCCCACCATCGCCGACAGCACGCCGGCCCACACATATTTTCCTGGCAGCTTCAAGGTCGATCTCCTGTAACCGGGCAACGCGCCCCGTGCACCTCCAGATTCCCCCGCCACAATTTGCCGATATCGTCGAATTCCGACGCAATCTTGTCGTCTAGCGACGCGGGCTTTTTCCCTGCTTTTATTTATCGACGACGAGATCCGAAAGCGGCTTCGAACAGCACAGCAACGCCATGCCCTGATCGATTTCGCGCTGACGAATGCCGCCGCTGTGCTTCATCTCCACCTGCCCGGAAACGAGTTTGACCTTGCAGGTTCCGCACATGCCTTGCGCGCACGACGAGGCGAGACGCACGCCGGCCTGGCGCGCCGCTTCAAGCACGGTTTGCTGCGAGTTGCAGGCAATCTCGCGACGGCTTTTTGCGAAGGTGATCGTGTACGTGGTCGCGTCGGCGAAAGTTTGCGTGGCAGCCTGCGCGAGTTCGTGCGTCTGCGTGTCGGGTTCGTCCGCCGTCAGTGTTTCGAACGAGAAACTTTCTTCGTGATAGTGTTCGCGCGCATAGCCCGCTTCGTCCAGCAGATTGCGCACGGCCTGCATATAAGGCGCGGGCCCACAACAGAAAATCTCGCGCTCCATGAAATCCGGTGCGATCAATTTGAGCAGGGGCAGCGAGAGAAAGCCCGTCACGCCATGCCAGTCCGTCCGTGCGCCCACGCGTTCGCAGACGAACGCGGTGCGAAAATGCGCATGACTCGATGCAATCAATTCGAGTTCTCGCGCGAAGATAATGTCGTCCGGCGTGCGTGCGCTATGCGTGAATACGATATCGCGGTCCTCAGCAAGATCGTGATGCGCACGGCTCATCGACATCAGCGGTGTGACGCCCGAACCCGCCGAGAGAAATAGAAATTTGTTCGCCGGATGCCGTGCACACGTGAATTCGCCCGCGGGACCGAGCACGCGCAAGGTCGCGCCCGGTTGCAGATTATCGTGCAGCCAGTTGGAGACCTTCCCGCCCGGCACGCGCTTCACCGTAATGGAAATAGTATGCGGCCGCGCGGGCGAAGACGAAATCGTATAGCAGCGATTCACCGACTCGCCGTCTATTTCGAGTTCGAGCGTCACGAATTGCCCGGGTTCGAACGAGAACGTGCGCCCTTGCGGCGAGCGCAGAAAAAAACTCTTCACGTCGTGCGTTTCCTGCCGCACGTGACAGCACACGAGGGTTTCCTCGACGTCGCTCGTCCAGCGTTCGGGCAGCGTGCCCCAGAACGCCGGGCGCGTCACCCGGCTGTCCGTGGGATCGAATTGGGCCGCATCTCGCATCATGTCAGACTCTCCGCGTCATACGCGTTCTACGTTATGCGCCGATCTTCTCGGCAAGACGGCCGACATACCAGGCCGTGAACTTCTCCACCAGCCCTTCCGTGTACGGCGAATACGGGCCCGGCTCATACGCGCTGCTGGCCGCGCCGCGCTGCGAATATTCCACCAGCGTACGGTCCTGGTCGTTGGTCGCATTCCATACCGCCGTGAGATTCGCCACGTCGTAATCGATCCCTTCGCGCGCTTCCTGATGGACGAGCCAGCGCGTACGTACGAGCGTTTCGCCCGCCGACAACGGAATCACCGAAAACGACACGATGTGATCGCTCATGAAGTGATGCCACGAATTCGGCTGCGTCCAGAACGACAGACCGCCCAGATCGGCATTGCGGAATTCGCCGAGCAGTTTCTTCGAGGCCACTTTCGCATCGAGCGTCTGCGATTCACCGCTGCGATCGAGCGGCAGTCGTTGCGTGCGAAATCCCGTGACGTCCAGCAGTTTTTCGATTTCCACCGACGGCAGATTCATTTGCTCCCATTGCTGCGCGCGTTCCGTGCAGGTGCGCTCGAACGCGTCCATGCCTTCGGCATTTGCCGTCGTGCGCTGGTAGCCGAAGCCGTATTCGTAGAGCGAAATCGTGAGTTCGGGATGGTTGGCAACGCAGTGATAACACTCGCGATTGTTTTCCATCACGAGCTTCCAGTTGCCTTTCTCGATGATGTCGACCTGCGCGGCGACTTTGCACGCCGGCAAATCGTGCGGCAACAGATACGGCTCCATGGCGGCGCGCATCATCGCGAAGTCGGCGGGCGGTTCGTCGGCGAGACACACGAAGATCAAGCCGGCCAGGTTTTGCACGTGCACCGGCTTCAGGCTGTGCTTGCAACGGTCGAATTGCTCGCCCATATGCTCGGCGAACATCAGTTCGCCGGTGAGGTTGTACGTCCAGCTGTGATACGGGCAAACGATATTGCCCACGGTGCCTTTCTGCTCGTTGCACAAACGCGCGCCGCGATGGCGGCAAACGTTATGAAACGCGCGCACCTGCATGTCGTCGTCGCGCACGATCAGAATCGAATCGCCACCCAGTTCCACGGTCACATAATCGCCCGGCTCCGGCACTTCCGGCTCCACGGCGACCTGAATCCAGTGTTGGCGGAAAATCGCCTCCATATCGAGCGCGAAAATTTCTTCGCTGCGGTAAAACGGTGCTTCGAGGCTATACCCTTCTTCGCGGCGCGCCAGCAGTGCGCGAATGTCTGCCGATACGTTCATCGTGTGCTCCGGATTTTGCATCCCTGGTTCTTGCCGACAGACCGGCAAATTCAGTAATCGATGAGTTGATGCTCGCGCAAATACGCGAGAATCACTTGTGCTTTTTCGACCGAACTCCCTTCAATTACGACGTTGCCGCCGCGGCTTTCGGTCGTGGTGGCGGAAAGCATGCGCGCATGGCCCGAACGCTTTTCGGCGGCGGCGAATTTCACCGGTTTGCGCTCCGCCGGCCCCACGCGCCACGCGCCCGATTCGTCAGACTTGAAACGTCCGATCACGGCAGGCTGGATCGTGCCGGCACGCATGCGCGCGTAGGCATAGCGCGGTTGCGCGTTCGCCAGTGGATGCACCGCAATCACGGCGGGCAGTGCGATCTGCACGCGGCGACGCAACCCTTTCGGCAAGAACTGGCGCACGATGGCGCTGCGACTCGCCGCGTCGACGTCGATGTCGACCGCACCGCCGACGATCGGCAACGCCAGCGCCGCCGCCACGCCATACGGCAACATGCCCGAATCGTGCGCGCCTTCCGCGCGCGTGCCGGTCAGCACAAGGTCATAGCCGCGCACGCGTTCGGCGAGCACGCGCGCCGCGTCGTCGTGTTCCGCACAGGCGAGCACTTGCACTTCGCGCGCGCCGAGCGCGAGATAGTCGTTCAAAGCGGGATCGTGCGGATCGCCCGCGTGAATCACGTCGATCAATGCACGATGGCGTTGCGCGAGTTGGTGCCCGAGTTCGAGCGCGAGCGCATCGTTACGGCTATAGCGCGGCGTACCGCTCACCGGATGGCGTCCTGTCGAGACGAGCACCGCGATGCGTTCGATCCGTCCAGGTGCGTTCATGCGGCCACTCCTGCGGGATGACGTTCGCGCGCGACGACGCGCGTTTCAGCGGGCGTCGCGCGACTCGCGCCGCGCGCCGCCTGCACCTGTTCGATCAACGCGGCGATTGTCGCCTGTGCATCGCCCACCACGGTGAGATTCGCGCGTTTGGCAATGGGCGCGCTGCCGTCGAGATTCACGGCGATCACGTGACGGCAATCCTTGATACCCTGCAAATGCTGCACGGCGCCGGAAATGCCGAACGCGATATACACACTGGCCTCCACCGTCTTGCCAGTCGCGCCCACCTGCTTGTCGCGCGTGAAATGACCGTTGTCGACCGCCACACGGCTCGCGCCGATCGCTGCGCCAAACACGCCAGCAAGGCATTCGAACTGAGCGACATCGCTTACACCGTTGCCCGCGGCGACGATAAAGTCCGCCTCTTCCAGCGCGACCTGCGCAGCATCGATCTCTTCGATGCCGAGATCGCGATACGGTTGAGAAAGATCGCTTGCCGGTCGAATGAAATCGCCAGCGAGGCGCTCGCCCGCACCGATAAACGGCAGCTTCGCTTCCACCGCATTGGGCGCCAGCAGCATCACATCCGGCAGGGCGCGCGTCGCGAATGCACGCTTCGCCTGCTCGTAGACCCCCACATGTTTCGCGTCGATTTCCACCACATGCGCGGCCACGCTCGCGCCGGTCGACGCGGCATAACGGCGGCCGAGATCGCCGTCGCCGCTCGCGTTGTCCGGCAGCAGCACGTGACGCGGCGCAAGCGCCGCAGCACACGCCTGCAGCGCGCGCAATTCGCTTTCCGGCGCGAACGTGCGGCGGTCGTAGTCCGTCAATTCGATCAGTTTGTCCACGCCCAGCGCGGCCGCGTCGTCCTTGAGTTCACCGAATACCAGCAGCGCGACTTCGGTTTGCGCATCGGCGAGCAGCGCGGCGGCCGCAATGACCTGGCACGCGTGATCGTCGAGCGCACCTCGCTCCGTATGGGCCGTGGCCAGAATGATTTGATTCGGATGCCTGATCGTTCTTTTGGGTTTGGCGATATCACCGTGCGCACGATGCGCGTCCCACTGACCATCGCCTGTATTGGCACTTCCGGTCTCGCCCAGCGTGATCCGCTTGAGCCCCGTCGCCGTGACAATAAAAGGCCGACGCGGATCGATCCGCTTGATTGCGTTCGTCGTTGCGTTCATCGATTTACTCCAGCGAAGCGGCTACGAGTTCGGCCACGTCAAGCACTTCCGCGCGCGGGCCCACGACGCCTTCGAGCATTGCCGTGCAATTCGGGCACGCCACGGCGACGACGTCCGCCCCCACTGCGCGCGCATCGGCCATACGAATATCCGGAATACGCTGCTTGCCCGGAATATCCGTAAGCGGCGCGCCGCCGCCGCCACCGCAGCATCGTCCGCGCAGACCGTTGCGCTCCATTTCCACGACCTGAATGCCAATGGTCTTGAGCAATTTGCGCGGCGCTTCGATCTCGCCGTTGTAGCGGCCCAGATAACAGGGATCGTGGTACGTCGTGCGTTTCTCGCGCAGCGCTTCGGCTGCCTTCGGTGCGATGCGACCGCTCGCGGCCAGTTCTGCGAGCAAGGTCGTGTGATGCAGGACGTCGTAGCGCGCACCCAACGCGCGATATTCATTGCGCAGGCTGTGCATCACATGCGGATCCGCGGTGACGATGCGCGCGAAACTCAGCGTCGCCAGCGTGCGCATCATCTGCTGCGCCATGTGCTGGAACGTGGCCTCGTCGCCGAGACGACGCGCGACGTCACCCGTATCCGCTTCCTGCGCGCCGAGCACCGCATAATTCACGCCCGCCTTGTTCAGCACTTTCACGAACGCCCGCAGCGTGCGTTGATAACGCATGTCGAACGCGCCTTCGCCCGCGACGAGCAGCACGTCAACGCGCTGGCCCGCTTGCGCGATGGGTGCATTGAGATCGACCGACCAGTCGTAGCGAGCCGCCTTGTCGTAGCCGCCCGCCGTCCCCGTCTCGCGCAGATTCGCCAGCACTTCCGGGCCTTTGCCCGGCACGGTGCCGTGTACGAGCGTCTGATTGCGACGCATATCGACGATGGCATCGACATGCTCGATCAGCATCGGGCACTCCTGCACGCACGCGCGGCAGGTGGTGCACGACCACAGCGTTTGCGCTTCGATCAAGCCGGAGACGATCGGACCATTCGGCGTGCCGCGATGCTGGCCGACGGGAATGCCCGGCGTCGGGCTACCTGCATACGCGGCGTCCGTTCCGCCCGCCATGCCCACGACGAGATCCTGAATCAGCTTCTTCGGATTGAGCGGTTGACCGGCCGCGAAGGCGGGACACGCCGCCTCGCATTTGCCGCATTGCACGCAGGCATCGAAACTCAGCAATTGATTCCAGCGAAATTCCACCGCCTTCGCTACGCCATAGTCCTGTTGCTGCTCGACATCGGCGAGTTTCAGTGCAGTGGGCGGCGTGGCGATGCCATTGCCAGTCCACGCTTCACGTGTAGCGGCGAAGCGTTCCTGGCGCGGATGAAACGCGAGATGCAGCAAACCCGCCACGGCGTGTTTCATCGGGCCGCCTTTTGCGGCGCCAAACGTCATCGCGAACGCACCCACACCGATCAGTGCCGCACACAGCACCGCGAATCCGCCCGACATCGCGCTCGCGGGCACCAGTGTAAAGAGCGCGATGCCCAGCGCGAACGAACCCAGCAGCCACGGCAGTGCATTCCACGGACCGCGGGAAAGTCGTGCGGGCAGCTGCTTCGCACGACGTCGGCGCCACACGAACACCACGCCGATCAGCATGGCGATTGCCGCGAGAAAAATGAGCTTGTCGATCCACGGCGAATAAATAGCCAGCCCATAATTGATGAACACGAGCGCCAGCGCCGCAATCGCGCCGCCTGCCGTCGCCACGTGCGTCTTGGCGATATAGGGATCACGCGCGACCACATGATGCAGATCCACGAAATAACGCTTTGGAATGCTGAACAGCTTGTCGACGCCAGTAGACGAAGGCGCTGCTGCGCGTCCCACTCGCCAGTATGACGCGCGCCTCGCGACTGCGAACGCCAGCCCCGCCATCGACAGCCACAGTAGCGCGGTAATCAGCCAGGTCGGGTTCATGGTTCAGAAGTCCTTCGCGAGGCGCAGCGCGTCGTAAATTGCACCGTGGATGTTGTGCATCGAAATGCAGTCGCCCACGCGGAACAGCAGGAAACGGCCATTGCCCAGTTCTTCGGACAATGAGGGCTGCGGTTCGGCAGCAAACAGTTTGTGCACATCCACCTGGCCGCGATTGAGCGATTCGGGTTTGAGTTTCCAGTACAAAGCGTCATTGGGCGTGCTGCCGTTTTCGATCACCACCTGATCGACCGCGCGCTCTTCCTGCTCTTCCGTATATTCGTTGCGCAGTACGGCGATCTTCTTGCCGTCCTCCTCGTACACGCGGTCGAGCCAGTAATTCGGCGTGTGAATGACGCCTTGCGCGTAAAGTCGGCGATAGAAAATCGGGAATGTCGTGCCGCCCACGTCGTCGGCCACTTTCACGTCCGGCGTCACGATCTCCACCTTCGATCCCCGGCTCGACATGAAGTCGGCCACGCCCGCGCCCGCATGCGTGCTTACGCCGTCGTAGACGAGCACATTCTGCTTCGGCGCCACGCGGCCCGAAAGAATGTCCCACGAACTCACCGCAAGCCCCGTGTCGACGCTCCACGCAGGCACCTGTTGCGTGAAGGCCGAGCCCCCGGTCGCGAGCACGATGATGTCGGGCCTCTCAGCGAGAATGGTTTTATCATCCGCTTCCACGCCCAGGCGACGATCGACGCCAAGACGCTTCGTTTCCATATCGAACCAGCGTACGATGCCGGCCATCTGCTCGCGCTGCGGCGCTTTCGCGGCAAGCAGAATCTGACCGCCAACGGCGTCGCCCTTTTCGAACAGCACGACGTCGTGACCACGCAAACGCGCTACGCGCGCCGCTTCCAGTCCCGCCGGACCCGCACCCACGACGACCACCTTGCGCTTCGCTCCGCGTGATTTTTCGATCACATGCGGCATGGTCGCTTCACGCGACGTCGCCGCGTTCTGCACACAGAGCACGTCGAGCCCGTTGTACTGGCGGTCGATGCAATAATTCGCGCCCACGCATTGCTTGATTTCGTCTTCGCGGCCGTCGCGAATCTTGATGACCATATGCGGGTCGGCAATCTGCGCGCGCGTCATGCCCACGAGATCGACCATGCCGTTCGCGAGCAGGCGCTCGGCCTGGCCCGCATCGCGAATGCTCTGTGCATGCATCACGGGCAGATTGACCACCGACTTGATACCCGCCGCGAGATGCACGAACGGCTCAGGCGGCAAGGCCATCGGCGGCATGCAATTCGCGAGCGTGTTGTGCGTATCCGCGCCCGAGCCGATCACCCCGAGATAATCGATCAAACCGGTTTCCGCCATGGCCTGCGCGATCTCTTTTAATTGCTCGTGATCGAGACCGTCTTCGTGGAATTCGTCGCCACACATGCGCAAGCCCACGCAAAAATCCTTACCGACCGCTTCGCGCACGGCTTCGAGCACTTCCACGCCAAAGCGCAAACGGTTCTTCAGCGAACCGCCCCATTCGTCGGTGCGAAAATTGGTGCGCTGGCTCCAGAATTGATCGATCAAATGCTGATGCGCGGCGGAGATTTCTATGCCGTCCATCCCCGCGTCCTTCACGCGCTTTGCAGCCGCCGCAAAGTCCGCGATGATGCGGCGAATTTCCTCCACCTCGATGATCTTCGCATTGCCGCGATGCACCGGTTCGCGCACGCCCGACGGCGTCATCAGATGCGGCCAGTGCTCGCCATGAAACGCCGAACGGCGTCCCATGTGCGTGGCCTGAATCATGATCTTCGCGCCGTGACGATGCATCGCCTCGGCCAGACGCGCGAGCGGATCGATAATCTTGTCGGTCGAGAGATTCACCGACTTCCACCATCCTTGCGGGCTGTCGATCGACACCGGACTCGAGCCGCCGCACACCGCGAGGCCCACACCGCCCTTGGCTTTCTCTTCGTAGTAGCGGATATAGCGGTCGCCCGGCAGCCCGCCCGGCTCGGCATAGACCTCGGCATGGGCAGTGCTCACGATGCGGTTGCGCAGCGTAAGCTGATTGAGCGTCAAAGGTTTGAACAGGTGGGGATAGCGCATCGCTGACGGCCTCGGGTATTCGGGTAATTCGTAATGCGGGCTTTTTTTAAGGCTGATGATCCGGTCGCGAGAATGCGTCAGGACGTGATTGGCGAAACCTCGAAGACGCAATGCGCATGACCTTCGGCGGCGCATTGCACCTCCCTGGATTGCGCACGCGGCGCATGCGCGCCGGCACCGGCCGTGTCGTTGACCCAGTCCATCGCACCTGCAAACCAGCCCGCGAACATGTAGCAGAGCTTGCCGTGCTTACCCGGCTGCGCGAGCACGAACGAGGAATGACGCAATTCGATGCGTGCGTGCGCCGTAGCGGGATCGGCTTCGACGATCGTGAAGAGGCCCCAGCCGCGTTGCGAGAGGCGCTTCAGATAATGCTCGAAGACGGCCATGCCGCTCATTCCGTGCTTTTCGGCTTCCTTCGCGCACCAGTGATACGCCGATTTATAGCCCGCCTTATAGAGAATCTCCGCGTAGGTCTCGCGGCCCAGCGCCTCTTCGACTGCCGTGTGATTGTTGGTGAAGAAGTGGCGTGGCACATACAGCATGGGCAGTGCGTCCGTGGTCCAGACGCCGGTATTCGCGTCGACGTCGATCGGCAATTGCGGTTGCATTTCGTGGGGCTCCGGAATAATCGTTTTATCGGTTTGCAGCTTTTAGGGTTCGGAATGGCTAAACGTATTTTTGTTTTCGCGTTACGAGACGTCTGAAAATCACGCGCCCCAGACGTCGCGAAACACTCGCACCCAGTTTTCACCCATGATCTTGCGGATACGCGATTCTTTCCAGCCGGCGCGTTCCATGGCCGCCGTGAGATTCGGAAACTCGCCGATCGTGCGAATGCCTTCCGGATTCACGACCTTGCCGAAATTCGTCAGACGGCGATAACGGCCCTTGTCGTGCGTGAGCCAGTCGAAGAAGTCCACGCTATAACCCTGCGTGAAGTCGGTGCCGATGCCGACCGTATCCTCGCCGATCAGATTCACCACGTAGTCGATCGCTTCGATATAGTCTTCGACGCTCGCGTCGATGCCGCGCTTGAGGAACGGCGCAAACATCGTTACGCCGACAAAGCCGCCCGCGTCGGCGATTTCCTTGAGCTGCGCGTCGCTCTTGTTGCGCGGATGTTCCTTCAGGCCCGAAGGCAGACAGTGCGAATAGCAGACCGGCTTCTTCGAAAATGCGATGGCTTCCGAAGACGTATTGCCGCCCACGTGCGAAAGATCGACCATGATCCCCACGCGATTCATTTCCGTGATCACTTCGCGGCCGAAATCGGAGAGGCCGCCGTCGCGTTCATAACAACCGGTGCCCACGAGATTCTGCGTGTTGTAGCAAAGCTGCACCACGCGCACGCCCATATCGGCGAATGCTTCGATATAGCCGATGTTGTCCTCGAACGCATGCGCGTTCTGGAAGCCGAGAATCACGCCCGTGCGGCTTTCCTTTTTCGCGCGCAGGATATCGTCGGTCGTGCGCACGAGCGTGAGCAATTCGCCGTTGTCGCGAATCTGCTGTTTCATCTGCGCAATATTATCGACGGTCTTCGTAAAGCTCTCCCACACGGACACCGTGCAGTTCGCCGCGGTAATGCCGCCTTTGCGCATGTCTTCGAATACCGAGCGGTCGAACTTGGAAATGTTCAGACCATCGATGATGATGCTGTTTTCGTGCAGATTGCTCATTGCTGACTCCGAAACGGGCGTGGGGTTTGAATGGGTAGGTATTGCGCGTGAAGCGAATGATGCATACGACGCCGGTTATGCGTGCGTGTAAATCGGGAAGCGCTCGCAGAGCGCGAATATCTCGCGGCGCACGCGCTGCTCCGTGGCGGCATCGCCTTCGGGATGCGTGCGCAGCGCATCGACGACCTCGAGAATCAGCCTGCCGATGTCACGGAATTCCGCCACACCGAATCCGCGCGTCGTTCCCGCCGGCGTCCCCAGACGAATGCCGGAGGTGACCGTGGGCTTTTCGGTATCGAAAGGAATGCCGTTCTTGTTGCAGGTAATGCCCGCGCGCTCGAGCGCCTGTTCGACCTGCGCGCCATTGAGGGCCTTGGGCCGCAAATCGACGAGCAGCAGATGGTTGTCCGTGCCGCCCGTCACCAGATCGACGCCGCCCGCCTTGAGCACCTCGCCGAGTGCGCGCGCATTGGCGAGCACGCTGTCGATATAGGTTTTGAAACTGTCGTGAAGCGCTTCGCCGAACGCCACCGCCTTGCCCGCGATCACGTGCATCAGCGGGCCGCCTTGCAGACCCGGGAACACGGCCGAGTTGATCTTCTTCGCGATCTCCTCGTCGTTCGTGAGCACCACGCCGCCGCGCGGGCCGCGCAGCGTCTTGTGCGTGGTCGACGTCACCACATGCGCATGATCGACCGGATTCTGATGACGGCCGGCGGCGACGATGCCCGCGATATGCGCCATATCGACCATCAGCTTCGCGCCGACGCGATCGGCAATCGCGCGAAAGCGCGCGAAGTCCAGCGCGCGCGGATAGGCGGAAAAGCCCGCGATGATCAGGCTCGGCTTGTGTTGTTGTGCCAGCTCCTCGACCTGGTCGTAATCGATCAGCAAGGTGTCGCGATTCACGCCGTACTGCACGGCGTTGAACCACTTGCCCGAGAGCGCCGGCTTCGCGCCATGCGTGAGGTGGCCGCCTGCGTCGAGCGACATGCCCAGCACGGTGTCGCCTGGCCTGGCAAGCGCAAGCATGACGGCGCCATTGGCCTGCGCGCCCGAATGCGGTTGAACGTTGGCAAAGCCGGCGTTAAAGAGTTTCTTCAGACGATCGATGGCGAGCGCTTCGATTTCGTCTGCAAATTCGCAGCCGCCGTAATAGCGCTTGCCCGAATAGCCTTCGGCATATTTATTCGTCAGCACCGATCCTTGCGCTTCGAGCACCGCGCGCGACACGATGTTTTCCGACGCGATCATTTCAACCTGCGACTGCTGACGTTCGAGTTCTTTCAGAATGCTGCCGCGCACGGCCGAGTCGTGCTGCGCGAGCGTTTGCGAGAAGAAAGATTCAGTGTGCGACATAAGGCGTCCGTGACGAATGGAACAGCATTTCCAGTAACGCGCAAGGCCCGCCCCGCCTGGCTTTGCAGCCGCTGCGCAAGGTTCTGGCCGACGGCTCTATTCTTGTCGTTCGAATTCCCCGCCGATGTATGAATTCAGACGCGTTCTTTTCCTTTTCCGCCATCCGCGTCCATTTTTCACAAGTCAGCGCGCAAGCCATTCAACGCATGGCGTGCGCAGGCGGTCGATGCAAGTGGACTTAAAGTGGATATGTCAAATCGAATATTTCCCGATCCGAAACAAGTTTTCGATGCACCGCGCGTGGGCGACGTGCAGGTGATGGTGCAAGCTGTCCATGTTTGCTCACGCTTTGCCAGTTAAGCGGGCAACGCTGCACCAGCTTCGCCGCACGTTCGTGTTTTTTACGCCTGAAGGATTTTTGACGTCGTGGACTTAGGGTTTTGCCGCATGGCACACTGCCCTTGCCCGATTCCAGAATTGCGGTAGCCTGGCCCGGGACCCCGGCCTTCTCAGGCTGCCGACTACAAGGAATGGCCCCCCACATGTTGCCCGACCGCACAGCGTCGTTAGCGCACTTCGCGTTCATGCCGCTGCCCGACTTCACGATGATCGCGTTCACGAACGCCATCGAAGTGCTACGCATGGCTAACTACCTTAGCGGGCAACCCCTCTACCGCTGGTCGATCATCAGCCCGGACGGCGGCCCGGTCGCATCGAGCAACGGCCTGTCCATCGACAGCGGCCCGGCCGAATGCGCGGGCCAGCCCGATATCGTGTTCGTCTGCGGCGGTGTCGACGTGCAGCGCGCGACCACCGCGGCGCATCTTGCCGTATTGCGTCGCTTCGCACGCTCGGGCGTCGTGCTGGGCAGCCTGTGCACCGGCACCTATGCGCTCGCCAAGGCCGGACTGCTGGCCGGCTATGCATGCGCGATTCATTGGGAAAACATGTCGGCGCTGAAGGAGGAATTTCCGTCTACGCGCTTTCTCAAAGAGCTATTCGTGATCGACCGCGACCGCGTGACCTGCACGGGCGGCGTCGCGCCGCTCGACATGATGCTCAATCTCATCACCACGCGCGTGGGGACGGCGCGCGTCACGCAGATCGCCGAACAGTTCGTGGTCGAGCACGTTCGCGACACCAGCGCGCAGCAGCGCATGCCGCTCGTGGCGCGACTCGGGTCCGCGAACAAATCGCTTTTCGAAGTCATCTCGCTCATGGAGAACAACATCGAGGAGCCGCTTTCGCGCGAGGACCTCGCGCGGCTCGCGAATATGTCGCAACGGCAATTGCAGCGACTCTTTCACGAGCATCTGGGCATGACGCCCACGCATTACTATCTGACCTTGCGCCTGCGCCGCGCGCGTGAATTGCTGCTGCAAACCGATATGTCGATCATGCAGATCACGATGGCCTGCGGCTTTCAGTCGGCGTGTCATTTCAGCAAGAGCTATCGCGACGCATTCGGCAGCGCGCCCACCGGCGAGCGTCGCAAGCGCCTCGCGCCGCTTTCGGGCGCGGATACACCGAAGCCCTTATTGCCGATGCTCAGCGCACACGTCTAGCGATGCCATGCGTTCAGGCAACGCAAAGCGGGCGACCGGCTTTAAACCGGTTGCCCGTTTTTTATTGCGCGAGGGCGCAAATAAATCGAATGCTTCCGATCACGCGGCCAGCAAGCCGTGCGGATCGATCACAAACTTGCGCGGCGCGCCGCCATCGAATTGCTTATAGCCTTGCGGCGCTTCGTCGAGCGAAATCACCGAGACGTTAACGATTTTCGCAATCGGCAAACGGTCGAACAGAATCGCCTGCATGAGATTGCGGTTGTATTTGAGCACCGGCGTCTGACCGGTATGAAACGTATGCGATTTCGCCCAGCCGAGGCCGAAGCGGATGCTCAGGCTGCCGTGTTGCGCGGCGAGATCGCGCGCGCCCGGATCGTCGGTGACGTAAAGACCGGGAATGCCGATCATGCCTGCGGGCCGCGTGATTTCCATCAGCGAATTGAGCACGGTTGCGGGCGCCTCTTCCGCATGCCCCGATGCGCCGTGACCATGCGCTTCGAAACCCACGCAATCGACCGCGCAATCGACCTCGGGTTTGCCGAGAATCTGCTCGACCTGCTCGCCGAGCGTGGCGTCTTTCGACAGATCGACGACTTCGAATCCCATCGCTTTCGCATGCGCGAGACGTTCCGCGTTCATGTCGCCGACGATCGTGCAGGCCGCGCCCAGCAGCCGCGCCGATGCGGCCGCCGCCATGCCGACCGGTCCCGCGCCCGCGATATAGACCGTCGAACCCGGCTTCACGCCCGCCGTCACGGCGCCGTGATAGCCCGTGGGCAGAATGTCGGAGAGACAGGTAAGGTCGCGAATCTTCGACATCGCCTGATCGCGATCCGGGAATTTGAGCAGATTGAAATCGGCGTACGGCACGAGCACATATTCGGCCTGACCGCCGATCCAGCCGCCCATATCGACATAACCATACGCGCCGCCCGCACGCGACGGATTCACGTTCAGGCACACGCCGGTATTCTGGTCCTTGCACATCGCGCAGCGTCCACACGCGACGTTAAACGGCACGGAAACAAGATCGCCGAGTTTGAGCGTTTCGACATCGTTGCCGATCTCGACCACTTCGCCCGTGATTTCATGGCCGAGCACGAGGCCGACTGGCGCCGTCGTACGACCGCGCACCATATGCTGATCCGAGCCGCAGATATTCGTGCTGACGACCTTGAGAATCACGCCATGACCGATCTTGCGGCCGCTCGGATCCACCATCTTCGGATAGTCGATCTTCTGCACGTCGACCTTGCCCGGGCCCATGTACACGACGCCTCGATTGCCACTCATCGCTTGTCTCCGTTTCGTTGTTGATGAAAAGCGCCGCTGCGTCTTTGCGCACGCGCTGCAACGGCGATGATTCGAGCGTAGCGCCGTGTGCCCTCTTCAAACCATGCAAAACCCGACGCGCGTTTGCACCACGCCGACACTCAACTGCACCACGAAGTGGCTATGCGTGCGCGTGCATCTGCGCTGCCGTTGCGTTCCATTGCAGATAATCCGCACGCGTCCAGTCGAGCGATACGCCCACGCGGCGCGTGCCGGGCCGGATCTTCGGCTTGTGCACGGCCAGCGTGAGCGTCTCGAGCGCGGGCCATTCGCGAAACGACAGCGCCGCCACATCGGCTACCAGCGTTTCGAGCAAACGCGTATGGGATTTGTGCGCGAGAAAGTCCGCGATGCGCGCACACCAACTTTCGTAATCGATCCAGTCGCCTTCCTCTTTCGGCGCGCGGCCATATCCGAGCTGCGCGTCGATCACGAGCGGCTGCGGCTGCCCGTGTTCATGCGGATGAATGCCGATACGCGCCGGCACACTGAGCGCGTCGACGAACACGCTCCAGCCGCGCCCGCATGCAGGCGCATTGTCGAAGGTGCCATCGACGATCTTCATGGCGCGAGCGATGCCGCGGCATCGAGCATGATGCGGCAGAAGTAATCGGCGAAACTGCGTCGCACGACCAGTTCGTAGCGATCCGCCGCAATCGGAATCAACACGATCGAGGCCTTGAAATACAGGCTCTGCGCGCATTGCCCCGGTTTGAACAGCGACGGATGCAGATCGAGCGGACAGCCGCGCGACAGCACGTCGCGCACACGCGTGCCTTCGACTTCGACCACGGTATAGCCACTGCCGACGTCGACGGCCGCCGCGTAGCATTCGCCAATTTCCGGCGCGAGTTTCGCTTCGAGCACACCCGCAGGCACAGGCGCACTCGAACGCACGAGCCATTCGTCGGGGCCGAGCCACAGCACGTCGTAATTGGCGCTGCGCGCAACGGTATTCGGCGCGGCGGGCGGACGGCAACCGACCGTCCGCTCGAATGCCTCGACAAAAGCTGCATCGCTCAATTCGCCGCGCACATTCACCAGATCGCGAAACGGCTGCTCGCGCATCGCGAAGGCCTTCGATCCGCGTGCATCTTGCACCTTCAACAGATCTTCCACGCCGATAAACGGCGACTCCAGATTCACGCTCACGGCACGCTCCGCGAGGGGCATCGGATCTCTCGTTTCATTCCACATGCTGACGCACCCCTTCGATGTCGTAGAAAACCGGGCTGACAATCTTCGCGCCCACACGCCGCCCATCGGCGAGCGGAATCACCACGCGTTCGCCCATCCTGTCCAAACCGCCTTTAATTACCGCGAGCGCAATCGAGCGATCGAGTATCGGGCTCTGATAACTCGACGTGACATGACCGAGCATGGGCGTCGTGCCGTCGTTTCGAGCGCGCGCGTTTTCGTCGACGATCTGGCTGCCTTCGGTCAGCACGAATTGCGGATCGTCGGTGAGCAGACCGACGAACTGCTTACGCCCTTCTTTTGCCGTATCGGAACGCTTGAGCGAGCGGCGGCCCAGGAAGTCCTTGGTTTGAGAAACCAGACCGCCCATGCCGAGATCGAACGGCGTCACCGAACCATCGGTGTCCTGGCCGACGATGATGTAACCCTTCTCCGCCCGCAGCACGTGCATCGTTTCCGTGCCATAAGGCGTGATGTCGAATTCGGCGCCCGCGGCCATCAACGCTTCCCACACGGCGCGCCCCGCATTCGCCGGCACATTCACTTCATAAGCGAGTTCGCCCGAGAAGCTGATGCGCATGACGCGCGATTTCACGCCCGCGACCGTACCATTGCGATACGACATGAACGGAAACGCCGCATTCTCGAAGTCGATATCTCCGCAAACCTTTTGCAGCACCTTCCGGCTCTTCGGGCCGACCACCGCGAAGGTCGCCCAGTGATCGGTCACGGAAGCGAGCCGCACCTTCATATCGGGCCATTCCGTTTGCAGCCAGCGTTCGAGCCACGTGAGCACGCGCGCCGCGCCGCCGGTCGTGGTCGTCATCATGTAATGCTGCGGGCCGAGGCGCACCGTCACGCCGTCGTCGAACACCATGCCGTTTTCATCGAGCATGAGGCCATAGCGGCATTTGCCGACTTCGAGTTTGCTCCACGGATTCGTATACACCCAGTTGAGCAGTTTCGCCGCGTCCGGTCCTTGAATATCGATTTTGCCGAGCGTCGACGCGTCGAGTATGCCGACGCCATTACGCACCGCGAGACATTCGCGCTTCACCGCCGCGTGAAGATCTTCGCCGCCCTTCGGGAAATACCACGGGCGTTTCCAGTTGCCCACGTCCTCGAACAACGCGCCGTGCTCGACGTGCCATTCGTGAACGCAGGTCTTGCGCACCGGATCGAAAAAGTCCCCGAGTTCGCGGCCCGCAAAGGTGCCGAACGTCACCGGCGTGTAATTCGGGCGGAACGTCGTCGTGCCGGTTTCCGGAATCGTTTTGCCGAGCGCCGCCGCGAGAATCGCCATGCCGTTGATATTGCCGAGCTTGCCCTGATCGGTGCCGAAACCCATCGCCGTATAACGCTTGACGTGTTCGACCGATTCAAATCCTTCGCGCGCGGCCAGCAGAATATCGGCCGCCGAAACGTCATTCTGGAAATCGACAAACTGCTTCGGGCCGCGCGACGCTTCCGTGCGGCTGCCGACGAGCCACAGCGGCTCGAGCGGCGATTCGCTCAATTCCGCCACCTTGGGCACATTCGGACGCGCGAGCTTGAAGCCGAGACTTTGCGCCGCGTCGAGCCCGGCATCGACCGCGAGCGTCAGGCCGCGCGCCAGACTGAATTCGCCGACCGCCGCGCCCACGCTGACTTCGGGCTGCACGCGCTTGCCCGGCATGAAACACGCTTTCGTGTCGTTCCAGAGCGCCTTGCCGCCCGATTGCGCGAACAGATGCAGCACGGGGCTCAAGCCGCCCGACATCGCCACGAGGTCGCACGGAATCGTTGCCTGCTTCGCGCCGGTTTTGCCGTTCGCATACGCGACCACGTCCACGGCATTCACGCGCAGTTTGCCGTGCGCCGTCATGATCGCGGCATTGTTCATCACCTTCACGCCCTGGCGGCGCGCGGCACTTTGCACTGCGCCGCTGCCTTGTGTGCGCGAATCGACGAGCGTCACGTTTGCACCGCACGCCTTGAGATCGAGCGCGCAACGATAGCCCGCGTCGTTATTCGTGAACACCACCGCATTACGGCCCGGAATCACGCCATAGCGATGCAGATAAGTCGATACCGCCGACGCGAGCATGACGCCCGGCAAATCGTTATTGCCGAATACAACCGGACGCTCCTGCGCGCCGGTGGCGAGAATCACGCGCTTCGCACGAATCTTCCACAGCAGTTCGCGTGTGCCGTGACGCGTGGACACCGGCAGATGCTCGGTCAACCGTTGCGCGACGGTCACGAGATTGTGATCCTGATAGCCGAATGCCGTGCTGCGCGAGAGAATCTTCACGTCCGGCATGGCGGCCAGTTCGGCTTCGATCTTTTCGACCCATTGCAGCGCGGGCTTGCCGTCGATCTCCGCCTTGCAGCCGAGCAGGCTGCCGCCGAGTTCGCGCTGATCGTCGATCAGCATCACGCGCGCGCCGCTCAACGCGGCCGTGTGCGCGGCCGCCAGACCCGTCGGGCCGCCGCCGATCACGAGCACGTCGCAATGCGCGAAACACTTGTCGTAACGATCGCCGTCACGCACTTCAGGCGATTTACCGAGACCCGCCGCATCGCGAATCTTTTCTTCGTATTTCGGCCACCATTTACGCGGCCACATGAACGTCTTGTAGTAAAAGCCCGCGGGCAAAAAGCGCGAGAACTTTTGATTGATCGCCATGCGATCGTTTTCGAGGTTCGGTTCGGCGTTCACGCTATTCGCCACCAGCCCCTGATACAACTCGATCTCGGTCGAGCGCGCATTCGGCACGGTATGCGCGCCGCGCTCGAGTTGCACGACGGCATTCGGCTCGGCCACGTCCGCCGTGACGATGCCGCGCGGACGGTGGTATTTGAAACTGCGCGCCACGAAATGCACGTCGTTCGCGAGCAGCGCGGAAGCGAGCGTGTCGCCCTGATAACCCTGATACGTGCGACCGTTGAACGTGAACGTCAGCGGAATCGCGCGGTTGATGCGCCCACCGGCGCCGAGGCGGTTCTTCTGGCTCATCGCTGTGCGCTCCCTTTTTCCAGATCTTTTTCGTTGCTCGCGTGATTGCCCGCGCCAAACTTCTCGTAGCTTTGAATCTCGTACGTCACCGTATCGCGCGTCGCCATGAACCAGCGGCGGCAACCTTGCGCATGCAGCCATTGCTCTTTATGCACGCCGCGCGGATTGTGGCGCATGAACAGATAATCGCCCCACTCCTTGTCGCTCAGCGCGTCGGTATCGAGCGGGCGAGCGATTTCCGCTTCGCCGCCGCAGGTGAATTCGATTTCGGCGCGCGGCCCGCACCAGGGGCATTCGATCAGCAGCATGATGTGTCTATCCTGTGTGCGGTTAATGCGCCACGGCGGCAGCGCCGTGTTCGTCGATCAAATGACCGGTGTAGAAACGGTCGAGCGAGAACGGCGCATTCAGCGGATGCGGTTCGTCGTTCGCAATGGTGTGCGCAAAGACCCAGCCCGAACCCGGCGTCGCCTTGAAACCACCCGTGCCCCAACCGCAATTGAAATACAGGCCCTTCACATCGGTCTTGCTGATAATCGGGCAGGCGTCCGGCGAGACGTCGACAATGCCGCCCCACTGGCGATTCATGCGCACGCGCGAAAAGACCGGGAACATTTCGACGATCGCCTGCAACGTGCCTTCGATAATATTGAAACTGCCGCGCTGGCCGAATCCGGTGTACTGATCGACGCCCGCGCCAATCACGAGATCGCCCTTGTCGGACTGGCTGATATAGGCGTGCACCGCGTTCGACATGATCACCGTATTGACGACCGGTTTGATCGGCTCCGAAACGAGCGCCTGCAACGGATGGCTTTCCAGCGGCAGGCGCACGCCGGCCATATCGGCGAGCGTGGTGGTATTGCCCGCGGCGACCACGGCCACTTTCTTCGCCTTGATAAAGCCTTTCACCGTATCGACGCCCGTCACGCGGCCGCCGTCGCGGCGAATGCCCGTGACCTGGCAGTTCTGGATAATGTCCACGCCGGCACGGTCCGCGCCGCGCGCGAAGCCCCACGCCACAGCGTCGTGACGCGCCACGCCCGCGCGGCGCTGAATCGACGCGCCCAGCACCGGATAGCGGCTATTCAGATTGATCGTCGGCTCGATTTCCTTGATCTGTTCCGGCGTGAGGAATTCAGCGTCCACGCCGTTGAGCCGGTTCGCATTCACGCGGCGCTCTGTATCGCGCACGTCCTGCAGCGTATGGGCGAGATTCATCACGCCGCGCTGACTGAACATCACGTTGTAGTTGAGATCCTGTGCGAGACCTTCCCACAGCTGCATCGCTTTTTCGTAAAGCGCGGCCGACTCGTCCCACAGATAATTCGAGCGCACGATGGTCGTATTGCGCGCGGTATTACCGCCGCCAATCCAGCCTTTCTCCAGAATGGCGACATTCTTCACGCCGTGTTCTTTGGCGAGGTAATACGCGGTCGCGAGACCATGTCCGCCGCCGCCGACGATCACCACGTCGTACTCCTTTTTCGGCTCGGGACTTCTCCACTGCCGCTCCCAGTTCTCGTGATACGACAACCCGTTGCGGAACAGACTGAATATCGAATAGCGGCTCATCTCGCAGACCCCTTTGCGTGTTTCCGTTTGCGCGTTTCCATTAGCATTCGATGACGTTCACGGCGAGTCCACCGCGTGACGTCTCCTTGTATTTCGTCTTCATGTCGGCGCCCGTTTCGCGCATCGTCTTGATGACGTTGTCGAGCGTGACGTAATGCTGGCCATTGCCCTTGAGCGCCATACGCGCGGCGTTCAGCGCCTTGATCGCGCCCATCGCGTTGCGCTCGATGCAGGGAATCTGCACGAGGCCGCCGACGGGATCGCACGTCATGCCGAGGTTGTGCTCCATGCCGATCTCGGCGGCGTTCTCGACCTGCAAAGGCGTGCCGCCCATTACGGCCGCGAGCGCGGCGGCGGCCATCGAACAGGCGACGCCCACTTCGCCCTGGCACCCCACTTCGGCCCCTGAAATCGAGGCTGTTTCCTTGTAGATGACGCCGATCGCGGCGGCGGTCAGCAGGAAATCCACGATGCCTTTTTCGTTCGCACCCGGCACGAATTTCACGTAGTAATGGAGCACGGCGGGAATCACACCGGCCGCGCCATTGGTCGGCGCGGTGACGACGCGGCCGCCCGCGGCGTTTTCTTCATTCACCGCCATCGCGTAGAGATTGACCCAGTCGAGCATTGAAAGCGGGTCACGCAACGACTCCTCGGAGCGCGCGCGCAATTGCACGGAAAGATCGGCGGCGCGGCGCTTGACCTGCATCGGACCTGGCAATTGGCCGTGCATCTTGCAGCCGCGCTCCACGCACGCAGCCATCGTGCGCCAGATCGCCATCAAGCCTTCCCGCACCTCGTCCGGCGATCGCGTCGCGCATTCATTGGCGAACGTAATCTCCGCAATGGATAGCCCGCTTTCATTGCAGACGCGCAGCAGATCGTCGCCGGTGCGAAACGGATACGGCATCTCATGCGCCGTGCGCACGCCATTGACGCGATCGCCCTCGCGATTCACGACAAAGCCGCCGCCAACCGAGTAATACTCCTTCTCCACCAGCAACTGGCCGTTTTCATCGAAAGCCTGAAAGCGCATGCCGTTGGAATGCAAGGTATTCGCGCCGCCCATCGTGCGACGAAAGAAACCGATGCCTTCTTTTTCGTCGAAACGAATCGACTGCTTGCCGAGCAGCATCAGGGTCTTCTCGCGACGAATCGCGGCAAGGCGCGGTTCGATCTGATCGGGATCGATCACATCGGGCAGATGCCCTTCGAGACCGAGCAGCACGGCCTTGTCGGTTCCGTGGCCCTTGCCGGTGGCGCCCAGGGAGCCGTACAGCTCGACCTTCACGCGACGCACGAAGGCCAGCAAATTGGCGTCCTCGATATGGGACACGAAGCGGCAAGCGGCAACCATCGGACCGACGGTATGCGAGCTCGACGGGCCAATCCCAATCTTGAACAGGTCGAAGACGCTGACATTCATCTGACTTCTCCGGCTTGGCGTGGCATGAGTGACGTTGGAATCAGTAGACCAAATTGGCGCCCGGATCAGATAGAACAAAAGCGCCATTGCGCGTGGACGGCCCCGCCAGACGGGGCGTCGGGGCTTCTGGCCGGGCGGTTTGACGATGATTCGCAGTCAAAAAGCGCAAGCCGGCATGACGCCGGCCTGGTGCGGAAAATTCGATTTGCTGCACCGCGCAAACTGCGGCGAACGATTAAAGTTTCAGAACGAATGGCGCATACCGATTCGCACATCGGCCTGCGTCGTGGTCGAAGACGGCGTGAAGCTGTAGCCGATCACGGCATCGACGCCTTGCGAAGCCTTCAGCCAGTCGCCGGACAGATAAACTTCGGTGCGTTTCGAGAGCGCGTAATGCAGCCCCGCCGAAAGCTGATTCCAGTGATGGCCGTCGAAGTGCGTGTACTGGTAACCGCCAATCAGCGCGAGCGCGGGCGTGATTTGCCAGTCGGCGCCGCCTTCGGCCACGAGCATGTGTTCGCTTTCGCCAAACGCCTTGATTTGCGTATAGGTGAAATCGCTCATCAGCGTGACGTCGCCAATCACATAACTCGCGCCGATGCCGAATGTGCCTTGTTTATCGACGGGAAACGCGCTGTCCGCGTATAGATCGGTGACCGCGCCCGTGGTGGGATCGACGCTCACGGTCGGGCGGCCGAAGAAGGTATGCACGCCGATCATCGCGTAAGGATCGAAACCGTAAATTCCGGATGGATTATTCAACTGCGTATAAGCCGCGCCCATCGCGAATGCACCGTGCTGATATTGCGCGCCCACGCTCCACGCGCTGCCCGTGTGAAAATCGCCGGGCGTATTGCTGAATGAATACATGCCGCCGAACTGGAAACCGCCATACGTGTTCGACATGAACTTCACTGAGTTCGGCAGATGGTCGCCATTCATGCGGTCGAAGTCGCCCTGATTGATGGCGTAGCCGCTCGCCCACGCGGTAACGTTGAAGAGATAGACCATCTCCTGCGTCATGTCGATTTGATTGCCGAACGTGAGCGTGCCCCAATCGCTCTGCAGACCCACATACGCCGCGCGGCCGAATAGCGAGCCGCCATTCGCGAGCGTGCCATTGCCGAGGTGAAATCCGCTTTCCAGATCGAAAACGGCTTTCATGCCGCCGCCGAGATCTTCCGTGCCTTTGATGCCCCAACGGTTCGCGTACGAAATGCCGTCGTCGAATTTGACTTGATGCGAGCCGCCTGCATTGGTGACGTACGTCACCCCCGCATCGATGATGCCGTACATCGTGACGCTGCTCTGCGCATGACTCGAATTCGATAGTGCGGACAGCGCCAGTGCGATTGCGGTCAGTACCAGTGCGTTTGCTTTTCTCATGGTGTCGGTTTCTCTTGACTCGCGATACGGTTGAAAAGTGCCGCAATTCAGGGCCTGGCAGCGCGCCGGGCAGCAGTGCGGACGGAGCAAACGTAAGCGTCCAAATCGCGCGCAACTTGCGCACACACGACGCGCACTGGCGCTATCGCGACATGCCTGATGCGTGAGTACCCCTGTAAGCAGCGCTCGAATCCATACGCAGCAAGGCTCGCGAGACGATGCGCACGATCCCAACCATCGACAATCCGACGCGCGCTTTTGAAAATGCGCCGCAGCGCGCGCGCAACGTTTTTATTGATTGATCATTCAATAAAAAATAATTAGAGTGGAGTCCTCCCCGTGCGTCCTGAATCACCATGCCCAAGATCGGAATGCGCGACCTGCGTCGCGCCCAACTCATCGATGCCACCCTGCAGACCATCGACCAGTCTGGTTTGTCGGGTACGACGCTTGCGACCGTCGCGCAGCGCGCGAATATCTCGACCGGCATCGTGAGCCACTATTTCGGCGGCAAGGACGGGCTGCTCGAAGCCACCATGCGCCATGTGCTCCGCGATTTGTGGGAAGCCACCATGCGCCGCCGGCTGGCCGCGAAGCCCGAACCACGCGCGCGTCTGCGTGCGATCGTCGCCGCTAATTTCGATGTTTCCCAGGTCAACACGCCGGTCATGAAAACGTGGCTCGCGTTTTGGGCCGAGAGCATGCATCAGCCCACGCTGCGCCGTTTGCAACGCGTGAATACGCGCCGGCTGTATTCGAATCTGTGCGCGGAATTCGAAAAAGCCCTGCCGCGTGCCGCGTCGCGGCGCGCCGCCACCGGGCTCGCCGCCATGATCGACGGCCTCTGGCTGCGCGGTGCGACCACCGGCGAACCCTTCGACACGAAAGCCGCCTTGCGGCTGGCCAACGATTACATCGACTTGCTGCTCGACGCGCGCGCGAAGGCGCGCACGCGCAAGTCGGCCTGACTACGGAGTCCTGGCGATGCCCCATTACCCGCTCGAGCGCCTCTTCATTCACGGCGCGTACGTCGACGCCACCAGCGGCGAAACCTTCGAAACGTTCAACCCCGCAACCGGTGAAGCGCTCGCGACCGTGCAGCAGGCGAGCGCCGCCGATATCGAGCGCGCCGTCCAATCCGCGCGCGACGGTCAACGCGTGTGGGCCGCAATGACGGCCATGCAGCGTTCGCGCATCCTGCGCCGCGCTGTCGAGTTGCTGCGCGAACGTAACGATTCGCTCGCCGAACTCGAAACGCACGACACCGGCAAGCCCATCGCCGAAGCGCGCGCCGTCGACATCGTCACGGGCGCCGACGTGATCGAATACTATGCGGGCCTCGCGCCCGCACTCGAAGGTCAGCAGATTCCGCTGCGCGAAAGTTCGTTCGTGTATACGCGGCGCGAACCGCTAGGCGTGACGGCGGGCATCGGTGCGTGGAATTACCCGATCCAGATCGCGTGCTGGAAATCGGCGCCCGCTCTTGCGGCCGGCAATGCGATGATTTTCAAACCCAGCGAAATCACGCCGCTGTCCGCTGCGAAACTCGCGGAGATCTATCTGGAAGCGGGCGTGCCGCCCGGCGTCTTCAACGTGGTGCAAGGCGATGGCCGCGTGGGCGCGCTGCTCAGCAATCATCCGGACATCGAGAAGATTTCGTTTACCGGCGGCGTGGAAACCGGCAAGAAAGTCATGGCCACGGCGGCTGCCTCGTCGCTCAAGGACGTGACGATGGAACTCGGCGGCAAGTCACCGCTGATCGTGTTCGAAGACGCCGATCTCGACCGCGCCGCCGATATCGCCGTGACGGCCAACTTCTTCAGTGCTGGCCAGGTGTGCACGAATGGCACGCGCGTTTTCGTTCAGGCATCTATACGCGACGATTTCGAATCGCGCGTCCTGCAACGCGTGGCGCGCATTCGCGTGGGCAAACCCACGGATCCGTCCACCAATTTCGGTCCGCTCGCGAGCGCGGCGCAACTGGACAAGGTGCTCGCCTTCATCGACAGCGGCAAACGCGAAGGCGCACGGCTGATTGCAGGCGGCTCGCGGCTGACTGAAGGCGACTTCGCACGCGGTCAATACGTGGCCCCCACGGTCTTTGCCGATTGCCGCGACGAGATGAAAATCGTGCGCGAAGAAATCTTCGGCCCCGTGATGAGTCTGCTGACTTTCAGCAATGAAGAAGAAGTCATCGCGCGGGCGAACGATACGCTTTATGGACTCGCAGCGGGTGTCGTCACGGAGAATCTCTCGCGTGCGCATCGCGTGATTCATCGCCTGGAAGCGGGCATTTGCTGGATCAATACATGGGGAGAGTCGGCCGCCGAAATGCCCGTGGGCGGCTACAAGCAATCGGGCGTGGGCCGCGAAAACGGCATCACGACACTCGAACATTACACGCGCCTCAAATCCGTCCAGGTCGAACTGGGACCGTATCAGCCCGTCTTTTGAGGGAGCCCGGCATGGCAGCGCAAGACTATGACTACATCATCATCGGCGCGGGCTCGGCTGGCAATGTGCTCGCGACGCGGTTGACCGAGGACCGCGATGTTCGCGTGCTCCTGCTCGAAGCCGGCGGCCCCGATTATCGTTTCGATTTCCGGACGCAAATGCCGGCGGCACTCGCGTATCCGCTGCAAGGGCGGCGCTACAATTGGGCCTACGAAACCGACCCCGAACCGCATATGAACAACCGGCGCATGGAATGCGGGCGCGGCAAGGGATTGGGGGGCTCGTCGCTGATCAACGGTATGTGCTATATCCGCGGCAACGCGCTCGATTACGACGGTTGGGCCGAGCGAAAAGGCCTCGAAAACTGGAGCTATCTGGATTGCCTGCCGTATTTTCGCAAGGCCGAAACGCGTGACATCGGCGCGAACGATTATCACGGCGGCGACGGGCCCGTTCACGTCACCACCAGCAAGCCCGGCGTGAATCCGCTATTCGAAGCCATGATCGAGGCGGGCGTGCAAGCGGGTTATCCGCGTACCGACGACCTCAATGGCTATCGCCAGGAAGGCTTCGGCCCGATGGATCGCACGGTCACGGCAAAAGGACGGCGTGCGAGCACCGCGCGCGGCTATCTGGATCAGGCGAAGCAACGTTCGAACCTCGATATCGTCACGCACGCCGTGACCGACCGCATTCTCTTTAGCGGGAAACGCGCGAACGGTGTGGTTTTTCTGGACGGCAATGCGCGCATCACGCGTCGCGCACGTCGCGAAGTGTTGCTGTGTGCGGGCGCGATTGCGTCTCCGCAGATCTTGCAGCGTTCGGGCGTAGGTCCCGGTGCATGGCTGCGCGAACTCGATATTCCGGTCGTGCTCGACTTGCCTGGCGTTGGGCAGAATCTTCAGGATCACCTCGAAATGTATATGCAGTACGCGTGCAAGGAGCCCGTTTCGCTCTATCCCGCGCTACTGCTGCACAATCAACCGGCTATCGGTCTCGAATGGATGTTGCGCGGCACCGGCGTCGGTGCGAGTAATCATTTCGAAGCGGGCGGCTTTATCCGCACGCGCGATGACGATCCGTGGCCGAATATTCAATATCACTTCCTGCCGGTCGCGATCAATTACAACGGCTCGAATGCGATCAAGATGCATGGCTTTCAGGCGCATGTCGGTTCGATGCGATCGCCCAGCCGCGGCCGCGTGAAACTGCGTTCGCGCGATCCGCGTGAGCATCCGTCGATTCTCTTCAACTATATGGCGGAAGCACTCGATTGGCGCGAGTTCCGCGACGCGATTCGCATCACGCGCGAGATCATCGCGCAGCCAGCGCTCGACCGCTTCCGCGGACAAGAGCTAAGTCCCGGCGCGCAATTGAAAAGCAATGCGGAGATCGACGCGTTCGTGCGCAGCCGCGCGGAAACCGCGTATCACCCGTCGTGCTCCTGCGCGATGGGCTACGACAACATGGCCGTCGTGGACAACGAAGGCCGCGTACACGGGCTGGAAGGCTTGCGCGTGGTCGATGCGTCGATCATGCCCCGCATTACTACGGGCAATCTCAATGCGCCGACTATCATGATGGCCGAAAAGATTGCCGACCAGATTCGCGGAAAGCAGCCGCTTGCGCGTTCGACAGCGGACTACTTCGTCGCGAATGGTTCACCGGCGCGCGGTGACGCAAAGGATTGCACGACCACCCGGCCCGTGAGACATGCACACGCGATGTCTTGAAGTCACCAACTCAATTCGCTGACTCAATCGTTCGTTAAATAGAAATGCCGAAGCTTCGCGAGAAGCATCGGCATTTTTTATGATGCTGAGGAAATAAAAAGACGCCGCGTCGAATCGGTGACAAAAACCGATTCGACGCGGCGCGATTCAATACGCCATTAACGGCGCAAAACAGTTCAAACGCTCGCGGCCCAATGATGCGAAAGCGCAATCGTCAACGCCGCCGCAATCAGCGCGCCATACGGTGCAAGATTGAACCAGATGCTCCGCTTCGGCACGACCACTTCCATATCGAGTGCACTTCCCGCCGGAAATCGCCCGCGGTCCTGCAAATAATGACGAAACGCGAACACGGGCACGATCAGCAGCATCGCAATCAGACCATCGCGCAACGTGCCCTCGCCTTGCAGATTCGCGCCCGCGCCCACGAATACCAGATTCGCGTAGCCGCACAGCGCGCCCAGCGCGAGCAGCCATGTCGGGCAGCGGAACGGGCGCTCCCATTTGCCGCGATCCATGCGGTGTATCCAGCCCGATTGCAGATTGAGAAACACGAACAACATATAGCAGACGTTGGAAATCGACAGCACCGTCATATAGTCCGACATGGCGAGCAGCACGAGATTGAAACCGAGATCAGTCCACATTGCGGCCGTCGGCGCACCGTGCTCGTTGACGCGCGAAAGATAGCGCGGCAGCCAGCCATCGATCGACGCCTGATACAGCGTGCGCGACGATCCCATCATCGACGTCATGACGATCAGCAGAATCGACAGCATCAACATGACGACCACGGCATTGCCGACCCATGCGCCGCCACCCACCATCGTGGCCATCGCCGTGCCTACGCCGGTGCCATCGCCAATGCGCGGATCGAGCATGGCCTGCATGCCCAGCGAGCCCTGGAAGGCGAGCGGAACGAGCGTCATCACGACGAGACACAGGGCGCCCGACCAGAAGATCGCGCGCGCCGTGTCGCGACGCGGATCGCGGAATTCGCGCGTATAGCACACCGCCGTTTCGAAGCCATACGAGGCCCAACCGGCCATGAACATCGCGCCCAGTGCCATCACCACGCCCTGTCCGTTCCATGCGCCGAAGAACGATGCGGCGAGATTGCCGTGCGCGTCGTGGCCGAGTGGCAGCAAGGGAAAGAGATGCGTGGCGGGCACGTCGCCCGTAATGAACGGCACGAGACCGACGATCAATAACGGCGTGAGCGAAGCAATGCCGAGTATCTTTTGCGTCTTCGCGGCCTTCGAAGCGCCGCTATGTTGGAGGCGAAACGTGATGAGCAGAAACGCGGCGGCGATCAGAAACGTTGCGTTGATGCGCAGCGTGAGGCCCGGCTTGATGAAGTCCAGATGCGCGAGCGTCAAGCGCCATTGCAGGATCGCCGCATCGGGCGAGAACAGGGCGGCGAGCGCGTAATTCGCGGCGAGTCCGCAGCCGAGCGCGAGCATGGGCGACCATGCGAGCCAGTTGCACCACACCGAAACGGGCGCAATCATCTTGCTGTAGCGCACCCAGCCAATCGCGCCATACACCGACGCGCCGCCCGATTTATGCGGAAAGAGTCCGGAAATTTCCGCATACGTTGCGCTCTGCACGAGGCCCATCGTGATCGACGCAATCCAGATCGCCCACGCGGGCTGACCGATGGTCGCGCACACACCGCCGATCGTGAACAGCACGCCCGCAGGCACGCCACTCGTCACCCAGAATGCGTCTTTCCACGTGAGGCCGCGCTGCAATGCGTGGCCCTGGGCGCTGCGAGCGCCGGCCTCGTCGGCCGAGCGCGGACGAAATCCCGCTTGCTCCATCTGCCTCCTCCTCTCGCTGAACGCTAAACAACCAAAATCACCGGGCCAATAGGGAGAAATCGGGAAGCACGGTCATGACGCTGCGTGAAAGCGAATGCGCGAAGATGCAGACGCGCACGCTATTCAACACGTATTTGCAGGCGCTTTTCACGCACACCGACTCCCTATGCCGCCGCGCGTACTCGCAAGAGGCGCGCCCGGCTCGATGCCTGGTCGAGTCAGTTCGCGCCGAGATAGGCGCGCACAGCGGGCAAACCGGGCTTGCCGTCGAGTGTCGTGACGCCCGCCAGCCATTTGTCGAGCACTTGCGGATTGCTCTTGAGCCAGTCGGCCGCCGCCTTGTTGGGATCTTCCTTGTTGGCGATCGGCACCATCAGATGATTTTCGATGGCGGTGGTGAATTGCAGATTCGAAACGAATTTCGCCACGTTGGGGCAACGCGCGCTGTAATCGGGCGGTTCGGCCGTGAGCACGCGCGCCGCGCCGTAATTGGGACCGAACACGTCATCGCCGCCCGCGAGATAGTCGATCTTCATCTGCACATTCATCGGATGCGGCTCCCAGCCGAGAAACACAATCCACTGCTTCTCGCGCACGGCGCGATTCACCTGCACAAGCATGCCCGCTTCGCTCGACTCGACCAGCTTGAATTTGCCAAGGCCATATTGATTGCCGTCGATCATTTTCTGAATCAACTGATTGCCGTCGTTGCCCGGTTCGATGCCGTAAATGCGGCCCTGCAATTTGTCCGCGTATTTGGCGATGTCCTGAAACGAATGCAGGCCGCCTTGATAGACGTAATCGGGAACCGCCAGCGTGTATTTGGCGCCGGTGAGATTCGGCGTTTGCAGCACCTTGATGGTGCCCGCCTTCTTGAACGGCTCGATGATCGGGTCCATCGTCGGCGACCAGTAACCGAGGAATACGTCGATCTGCTTGCTCTTGAGTCCAGCGAACGTGATCGGCACCGAAGCGATCGTCTTCGTCGGCGCGTAGCCCAGGCCCGCGAGTATCGTCGAGGCGACGCCCGTGGTCGCAGCGATATCGGTCCAGCCGACATCGGCGAAACGCACGGCCTTGCACTCAGCCGGATCAGCGGCGAAGGCGCTCGAACAGGCGGCTGCGGCAAACAGGAGCGCGCAGGCTTGCAGTGTCTGGAATCGGCACATCTTGTTCTCCTCGAGATTGCACAGCGTCGGTCGGTTCCGCATGGACGGGCCGCCGCGACGCCGTGCAGCCCATGACACATGGTCGTCCGGCAAAAAGCCGGTCAACGTAGCAATTGCGACGAGCAATTGCGCGGAAACGACAAGACCTGCCGGCAATACGCGCAGAACAGGGGTTTATGTTGATTGAACGATCAATTTACCTGCGAAGGAACAGGCGATGCTTTCAGAGCGATTTCGGAACGGTGGCGGGACTCGATGCGCGATCGGACCGATTGCGGCGTGATCCGATATACACCGGATAATCATCAGGATATCGAAATAAATAAAGCGAATGGCTCGATAAGATTCATCGAGTCATTCGCTTTAGGGGCGCTTACAACACGGCAAATGCCGTATCCGACGGACTAGCCCGCTTGGCTTACTTCGTGACGTACCAGAGCGCGCTGGTGCCCGGGTTCGAGGCGGCCGGTTTCGAGGCGGGTGCGAGTGCGGAGTTCGACGGTGCGGGATTCGAAGGCGCAGTCACCGCCACCGGCTCGACTTGCGCCGCAACCTTTGACGACGCAGGAATCGGATGCGACATGGTCGCGTACCAGAGCGCGTCGGCCGATTTATCGGCTGCGTTGCGCGCGCCGGCTTGCGGCGCAGGCGACGGCGCCGCGCTGCTCGCCCCATTGGCCGCCGCGTTGCTTGCCCCATTCGCCGCCGATTGCGTGGGCAATGGAGGCAGCGTGCCGGTTCGCTGCGCGGTCGCCTCCGCGCCGCCGATCTGGAAAATGAGCCGCTGCTCCGATGACACGATCACCGCATACGGCGGCTGCGCTTCCCAACGCAGCACGACACGCCCGCGCGGCGTATCGGCGAAGATCGCGGGCACACGCTTCATATCGCTGAACTGGACGTAGATCTTCGCGCCGTCGTCGAACACCTGCACGGGTTTCGCACCATCCGCGCCCGACACCGCCCAGCCGAAGTTGTACGCGCCAGGCGGCGCTGACGCGATCGCTGACGAGCCGGGCTTCGCCATCAACGCCGTCGGCACGCGCGGCGCGGCGCCCGCGTGCGGCTGGTTCACCTCCAGACTCGCAAACGGGTTGTAGTCCTGAGGCGGAATATATGAAGGCGGCAGAATAGGCATGGACGAATCCGGCGAACTGGAAAGCGATTGGGCAGCAGCATAAACCTTACGCGCATACGCGAGACGCTTATCCGCCGATGGGGAGTTATACGCGCCAATGGCATTCCATGTCGGGCCGAATTGGCGAATATTTTCCGCGAGTATCCAGGCGCCGACATAAGCATTGGTACAGGGATCGAACAGACTCTGCTCGGTAATACCCTCCTGCGCGAGCCGCGGCAGCCATGAACTGTTGATCTGCATGAGGCCGATATCGACCGTGCCATTGCTGTTGGTGTTGATGACGCGCGTTTGCGTGCCCGACTCCACTTGCGCAATGGCGCGCATCAGGCTCACGTTGACGTGCTGAAAGGCAGCGGCGTCATCGATGCAATCCGCGAAGGCGAGGCCCGGCATCGCGCAGGCGATCAGCGCGCACAGCAGACCGCGGCCGAATGCGGCCGCCATCGAAATGATTTTCTGGTACTGCATGTTCTTTGAATGCCCGGTTCGCGCGTGGGTGAGCCGCGTTTGAATCGCTGCGTCTCACTTGTGTTCAATCGTAATATCGGCCGATTTTAAAAAGGTTTGATGATAAATGCCAATCACGGGTAAGCGCGCTGATTCAGAGCGCATCGAAATCGCGAAGAAAATGGCGAAATGAATTCGGGCGGGGTTGCGTGACGCGTGAATGGCGCTGAGCGGCGCCGAATGGTGGCCGAATGGTGGCCGAATCGACGAGGAAATAAAAAACCGGCCATGAAGGCCGGTCTTTTATGGGCGTGAATCCCACAGATTCACGCGTAATGCGAGTGCGTATAACCTGGTGGGCCGGGTGGGGTTCGAACCCACGACGTCCTTTCGGAGGCGGATTATGAGTCCGCTGCCTGCAACCAACACGGCGTCCGGCCCAACGACGCTACAACAAAGACAGCGTCAACAAAAAAGCCCGGTCTGCCAAAGGCCGGGCTTTTCGACGGCAGGCCGACATACTACACGAAACCGGGCCAGCCTGACCATCCGATCCCTGCTTTCGCTTGCGATAACTCCGAATCGCAAGCGCGCAAAGCGATCAATTGCCTTCGAGGAACGACTTGAGCTTGTCCGAGCGGCTCGGGTGACGCAGTTTGCGCAGCGCCTTCGCCTCGATCTGGCGAATCCGCTCGCGCGTCACGTCGAACTGCTTGCCGACCTCTTCCAGCGTATGGTCGGTGCTCATCTCGATACCGAAACGCATGCGCAGCACCTTCGCCTCGCGCGGCGTGAGCGAGTCGAGCACGTCCTTCACCACGTCGCGCATCGAAGCGTGCAACGCGGCGTCCGACGGCGCCACAGTGTTGGTATCTTCGATAAAGTCGCCCAGATGCGAATCGTCGTCGTCGCCGATCGGCGTTTCCATGGAGATCGGTTCCTTCGCGATCTTCATGATCTTGCGGATCTTGTCCTCCGGCATTTCCATCTTCTCGGCGAGCGTGGCCGGATCCGGCTCGAGACCGGTTTCCTGCAGGATCTGCCGCGAAATGCGGTTCATCTTGTTGATCGTCTCGATCATGTGAACCGGAATACGGATCGTGCGCGCCTGGTCCGCAATCGAACGCGTGATGGCCTGACGGATCCACCACGTGGCGTAGGTCGAGAACTTGTAGCCGCGCCGGTATTCGAACTTGTCTACCGCCTTCATCAGGCCGATATTGCCTTCCTGAATGAGGTCGAGGAATTGCAGACCGCGGTTCGTGTACTTCTTCGCAATCGAGATCACGAGACGCAAATTGGCCTCGGTCATTTCGCGTTTGGCCTGTCGCGCCTTCAGTTCGCCCGCCGCCATCTGGCGATTGGTTTCCTTGAGGTCCTTGAGCGGCAGCACCACGCGCGCCTGCAGATCGAGCAGGCGCTGCTGCTGTTCGCGGATCGCCGGAATATTGCGCGACAGAATCGCGCTATACGCGTGGTTCTCGCCGACGATCTTCTCGGACCAGTCGAGGTCGGTTTCATTGCCCGGGAACCGGGCGATGAACTCCGAGCGCGGCATGCCGCACTTGTCCACGACCGTGTGCAGGATCTGGCGTTCGACCTGGCGCACTTCGTCCACTTGCGCGCGCAACGTGTCGCACAGACGCTCGACGGTACGCGCCGTGAAGCGGATCGACATCAGCTCGGTCTGGATGGTTTCCTGCGCCTTCAGGTAGGCCTTCGACTTGTAGCCTTCCTTTTCGAACGCGCGGCGCATCTTGTCGAACCATTCGCTGATGAGCGCGAATTTTTCGAGCGAGGCGCGCTTGAGCGCTTCGAGCTGCGCCGCGTTGGCCGTCGCCTGCGCCGCGCCGTCGTCGTCCTCTTCCTCTTCTTCCTCTTCCTCTTCGTCTTCCTCGCTTTCGTTCTCGATCTCTTCCGCTTCCTTGGCGTTGAAGCCGTCGGTGTCTTCGGCGTTCGGATCGACCAGGCCGTCGACGAGCTCATCGACGCGAATCTCGTCGTTCGCGACGCGCTCGGCCATGGCGAGGATGTCGGCAATCGTGGTCGGGCAAGCGGAGATCGCCATGACCATGTGCATGAGGCCGTCTTCGATACGCTTGGCGATTTCGATTTCGCCTTCGCGCGTCAGCAGTTCGACCGTGCCCATTTCGCGCATGTACATGCGCACGGGGTCGGTCGTACGGCCGAATTCGGAGTCGACGGTCGAGAGCGCGACCTCGGCTTCTTCCTCGACTTCGTCGTCGGAAGAGGCGTTCGGTGCGTTGTCGTTGAGGAGCAGCGTTTCGGCATCCGGCGCCTGTTCGTAGACGGCGACGCCCATGTCGTTGAACGTGCTGATGATGCCTTCGATCGCCTCGGTTTCCGTGAAATTATCCGGAAGGTGATCGTTGATTTCGGCGTAGGTGAGGTAGCCGCGCTCCTTGCCAAGCTTGATGAGCGCGCGAAGCTTGTTGCGACGTTCCTCGAGTTCCTCGACGGTACCGGGCTGCGACGACGCGAACGCGTCTTTCAGCAGCGCCTTTTCCTTCGCTCGCCGGTCGCGCGCACGGGTGGTCTTCTCACCCTTGGCCGCCGGGGTGGGCGTGCTTTCCTCGCTCTGGTTTGCGTCGTCATCGACGGGCACTTCATTCAGCTTTTTCGTCATGGAGTTCGCCGTACCGGCTGTAGTCTCGACTCGCGGCTGTTGGACATCAGCCTCTTGAACCGTGGATACTGGAGCCTCGCGCTCTGCCGCATCGTCCGCAACGGCAGGCACTTGCCTTGCACTACTCGGACCACCGGACCGCTTCGTTGCCGGATGAGTTGCAGCTTTCGCCGCACGGGTTGGCGCCGCTCGCGCGGCCGAAGCAGCCATGGCTTTCTTCCGGACTGCGGGTACTTCATGACTGGCGGTTGCCGCCTTGCGGCGGGAACTGGCGGATGGGGCGTCCTGGGCATTCGTGACCTTGCCGGTCGGCTCCGTCGAGCCTGTGCCTGTCGCCTTTTTTCCGCCTGTAGTCTTTGCCATTGCCATTCCGCCCCTTGCTGGAAACTGGACACCTTTCGGCATCACCCGGCGAAACGACCTCCGAGTGATACTTGAGCTGCCCGCCCGGAAAAAACAAAAACAAACCGCTGAAAACCTTTTATTATAGCACGCACGGTAATAATCACCCCCGCACACGCCTCCCTTACAGTCCGAGCTGACGTTTCATGTCAGCCCGCGTCTGATTCAATTTAACGTATTCGGCCAATTCTTCAGGCGTGTGCCTCGATTGCCGCGAAAGCACGTCCAGCCGTTCGCTGCAGGCGTCGAAGCGCATTTTGAGGATGGCAGCCGTCATTTCCTCGCTCACGAGCCGTTCCTGCTCGCGGCGCTCCTCCTGCACGGCACCGTCTTCTGGATTTTTCATCAGCAAATCCCGAACGTTTTCATCATAGTCCAGAATTTCGCGAAAAATCTCCTCGAACGTGGGGGCGTTAGCCCCATTGCGCAAGAGATCCGAAAGCAACTGGAACTCCGCCGCGTCGCCCAGCGCACGCGCATGGGTGGTCACTTCCTCGAACAGCTCGCCGTGGCGCGTGAGCGTGATGAGCGCCTGTTCGGCCTCCTCGTCGAGCTGCGCCACGATGCGCGGATACATCACGAGGTTGCGCAGCGCCTTGCGCTCGATACCGGTCACGAGGTGCCGGTCCTTGCGCGCGGGCGCCTGGCGCGCCGCCTGGGCGATGCGCGCGTCGACCTCGCAGAGTGCCGCCACTTCCTCGAACGGCACGTCGAGCCGGTCGGCGAACATGTGCATGATCTGCGCACGCAACGCGTTCGCCGGCAGCGCCTGGAGCAGCGGCTTGGCGTCGAACAGCGCGCGGGCGCGGCCTTCCGGCTGATCCAGCTCCTTGCCCGCCAGCACTTCGTTCAGCATGAACTGCGACAGCGGCATGGCGCGGTCGACCTGCTCCTTGAACGCCTCCGTGCCGAATTCGCGCACGTAACTGTCCGGATCGTGTTCCGTGGGCAGGAACAGGAAGCGGATCGTGCGGTTGTCGGCCGCATGCGGCAGGCACGCGTCGAGCGCGCGCCGCGCCGCGCGCCGGCCGGCCGAGTCGCCGTCGAAGCTGAAGATCACCGTATCGGTCTGACGCATCAGCTTCTGCACGTGGATCGGCGTGCAGGCGGTGCCCAGCGTGGCCACCGCGTTCTGAAATCCGAGCTGGGCGAGCGCGACCACGTCCATGTAGCCTTCGACCACCAGCACGTAATGCTGTTCGCGAATCGCGAGACGCGCCTCGAACAGCCCGTACAGTTCGCTGCCCTTGTTAAATAGAGGCGTTTCGGGCGAATTCAAATACTTCGGTTCGCCGCCGTCCAGCACGCGGCCACCAAAGCCGATCACCTGCCCCTTCACGTTGCGGATGGGGAACATCACGCGGTCGCGGAAGCGGTCGTAGCGGCGCGCCTGGCCCTGTGCGTCCTGCTTTTCGCTGACGATCACGAGGCCGGCTTCGACGAGCGAGTCGTCGCGATAATCGGTAAACGCGGTTTCGAGGTTCTGCCATCCATCGGGCGAATAGCCGAGCCCGAAGCGGGCCGCGACTTCGCCGGTCAGGCCGCGTTTTTTGAGGTACTGGATCGCATTGGGCGCGCTGCGCAACTGCTTGCGGTAGTAGTCGCAAGCCGTCTGCATGATGTCCGACAGCGCGTTCGTGACCGCTTTCGAGACACCGGGCGCATAGCCGCCCTCACCGCTCTGGCCGCCCTGTCCGGGGCGGCCGCCGCCAAAGCCACCGCGCATCGGCGACGGTTCCTGCGGCACGGTCAGGCCGACCGACTGCGCGAGTTCATTGACGGCTTCGGGGAACGTGAGCCCGGCGTGCTCCATCAGGAAGCCGATGGCGGTGCCGTGGGCGCCGCAACCGAAGCAGTGATAGAACTGCTTCGTTGGACTAACGGTAAACGATGGGCTCTTTTCGTTGTGGAACGGGCAGAGACCCATGAAATTCGCGCCGCCCTTCTTGAGCTGCACGAAGCGTCCCACCACGTCGACGATATCGACGCGGTTTAGCAGATCCTGCAGGAACGAATGCGGAATCATCGGGGCCTGGTCGCTCGGTTGGCGTAAAACGGGGGCGCGCTTGCGCGGCGCCCATGACGGGCAGTCGCCTCGCCGCGGCGGCAGGCTGTCATGCAGACGCCGGCGCCGCGCGAGAGCGTGCCGTTACTTCGAGAGCGCGGCCTTGACGAGACCGGAGACGGCCGTCATGTCGGCGCGGCCGGCCAGCTTCGGCTTGAGCACGCCCATGACCTTGCCCATGTCCTGCGGGCCCGCCGCGCCCACCTGGGCGACCGCGGCCTGCACTTCGGCGGCGATTTCGGCGTCCGAAAGCTGCTCGGGCATGTAGGCAGCCAGAACGACCAGCTCGGCCTGCTCCTTTTCGACGAGGTCCGCGCGCGCGGCGGCTTCGAACTGGCTGATCGAGTCCTTGCGCTGCTTGATCATCTTGTCGATGACCGCCGTAATGCCCGCGTCGTCGAGCGTCACGCGCTCGTCGACTTCACGTTGCTTGATGGCGGCGAGCAGCAGACGAATCGTGGCGAGACGCTCGCTTTCGCGCGCGCGCATCGCGGCCTTCATGTCGTCGTTGATCCGGTCTTTGAGACTCATCACTCACCTGAATTGCGTTGGTTGCAGAAACCCGGAAAACCGGGGCAGTGAGGTCGTCCTGCCGAAACATCGTAGCGAAGCATCGGAGAAACGCAAAAGCGAATGCAAAAACCCGCCTGGAAGCGTTTCCAGGCGGGTCGGTGCGGATTCGGCTGGGTTGCGACCACACCAGAGAACAACACGGCGCGCGACGGGATCCTGCAGGAACCCTGCGGGCCGGCGCGCCGCGCTGCTTGCGCCGTCATGGATTTCCGCGGACGGAACGGCCATGGCGGCGCGGAAATCAGTACATCTTCTTCGGCAGCATCTGGCTGCGCAGACGCTTGAAGTGCCGCTTTACCGCCGCCGCCTTCTTGCGCTTCCGTTCAGCCGTAGGCTTCTCGTAAAACTCACGCGCACGAAGCTCGGTCAGCAGCCCGTTCTTCTCGATCGTGCGCTTGAAGCGCCGCATGGCGACTTCAAAGGGTTCGTTTTCTTTTACGCGGATGGTCGTCATTTTCCAATAACGGATCGGGGGTAAAGAGGATCGAGTATAGCAGAGGGTTTTTCAAAAGACAGGTAAACGTCGAGCCCGTTTTACCCGCCTCAAAACCCGCTCAAGCCGCGCCGGTAAAAGCTGCGGCGGCTTCGCCCGCCGCCACGCCGGAGGCCCAGGCCCACTGGAAGTTGTAGCCGCCGAGCCAGCCCGTCACGTCCACCGCTTCGCCCACGAAATAGAGTCCCGGCACGCGCTGGCTCATCATCGTCGCCGACGACAGTTCGCGCGTATCCACCCCGCCGCGCGTGACCTCGGCCTTCTTGTAGCCCTCGGTGCCGGTGGGCGTGAGCGTCCACTTCGCGAGGCCGTCGCCGATGCGGCGCAGCGTCTTGTCGGGCAGATCGGCAATACGCGCCTCCAGCGGCACCTGATGCGTCTCCAGCCAGGCGTGCGCAAGCCGCGCCGGCACCCACTCGGCGAGCAGATTGCCGATCTGGCGCTTCGTCGCGCCCTTCGCCTCGATCAGCGCCTCGGTGGCGTCGCGATCGGGCAGCAGGTTCACGCGGATCGGTTGCCCAGGCTGCCAGAAGCTCGAAATCTGCAGGACGCCGGGGCCGGACAGGCCGCGATGCGTGAACAGCAAGTCTTCGTCGAAGGCGCCGCCGGTCTTGCGCTCGCCCGTCGCCACGTTCACCTCCAGCGAGACGCCCGCGAGCGGCACGTACGGCGCCCATTCGTCGTGTGCGAAGGTCAGCGGCACGAGCGCCGGACGCGTGTCGATCAGCTTGTGGCCGAACTGTTTGGCGACGCGATAGGCGAAATCCGTCGCACCGATCTTGGGGATCGACAGACCGCCCGTGGCGATCACGAGCGCCTTCGCCCTGATCTGGCCCTGCGGCGTGCCGAGCACGAAGCCCGTGTCGTCGGCGTGGCCGACCTGCTCGACCGGCAGCGGACGGCGCCACGCGACGCGCCCGGCGTCGCATTCGGCGCGCAGCACGTCGATGATGGCTTCGCTCGACTGGTCGCAGAACAATTGGCCCTTGTGCTTCTCGTGCCACGTCACGCGATGCTGGCGCAGCAGCGCGAGAAAGTCGCGCGGCGTGTAGCGCGCGAGCGCCGAACGGCAGAAATGCGGGTTGTTCGAAAGATAGTTGGCGGGACTGGCGTGCAGATTCGTGAAATTGCAGCGTCCGCCGCCCGAGATGCGGATTTTTTCCGCGAGGCGCGGCGCGTGATCGATCAGCGCCACGCGGCGTCCCTGCTGGCCGGCCACCGCCGCGCTCATCATGCCGGCCGCCCCTGCGCCGATCACGGCGATGTCGAATGATTCCATGGCGCGCATTTTACCTGTGCGGCCGCTCGCCATCGCCCGCCAGCCGTCTTGCGCGTGCGCTGCTATACTTTCAGGCTTCCCTTTTACTTTGTTTTAGCGACGGTTCGCGCCTCTTTGGCGGCCGTTGCGCGCCCCACCATGCTCGTACTCGGCATCGAAAGCTCCTGCGACGAAACCGGCCTCGCGCTCTACGACAGCGAGCGCGGCCTGCTCGCGCACGCGCTGCATTCGCAGATCGCCATGCATCGCGAGTACGGCGGCGTCGTGCCCGAACTCGCTTCGCGCGACCACATCCGCCGCGCGTTGCCGCTGCTCGAGGAAGTGCTCGCGAACAGCGGCGCGGCGCGCACCGACATCGACGCCATCGCCTTCACGCAAGGCCCCGGTCTCGCGGGCGCGCTGCTGGTGGGCGCGAGCATCGCCAACGCGCTCGCGATGGCGTGGAACCGGCCGACGGTCGGCATCCACCATCTCGAAGGGCACCTGCTCTCGCCGCTGCTGGTGGACGCGCCGCCGCCGTTCCCGTTCGTCGCGCTGCTGGTCTCGGGCGGCCACACGCAGCTCATGCGCGTGACCGACGTGGGCGTCTACGAAACCCTCGGCGAAACGCTCGACGACGCCGCCGGCGAAGCCTTCGACAAGACCGCCAAGCTGCTCGGTCTCGGCTATCCGGGCGGCCCGGAAGTCTCGCGACTCGCGGAGTTCGGCACGCCCGGCGCGATCGAATTACCGCGTCCGATGCTGCATTCGGGCGATCTCGACTTCAGCTTCAGCGGCCTGAAGACCGCCGTGCTCACGCATGTGAAGAAGCTCGGCCCAAATATCTGCGAGCAGGGCAAGGCCGATATCGCGCGCGGTTTCGTCGATGCCGCCGTGGACGTGCTGGCCGCCAAGTCGCTGGCCGCGCTCAAGCAGACGAAGATGAAGCGCCTCGTGGTCGCGGGCGGCGTGGGCGCGAACAAACAGTTGCGCGAAAAGCTCTCGGCGGCGGCGCAAAAGCGCGGCTTCGAGGTGCATTACCCCGACCTGTCGCTGTGCACCGACAACGGCGCGATGATCGCGCTTGCGGGCGCGCTGCGCCTGCAGCGCTGGCCCGACCAGGCCACGCACGACTACGCGTTCACGGTGAAGCCGCGCTGGGATCTGACCTCGCTCGCGCAGCAGTGAGCGCGACGTCGGCGCAATAAAAAAGCCGCCTTTTCAGGCGGCTTTTTTACGTCAGCAACACACGCTTTCGACCCGATCAGGCCGACACGCGCTTGTCGTGTTCGATCACGGCGTAGGCGCTGTGATTGTGGATCGACTCGAAGTTTTCGGCTTCGAGCGTATAGGCGATCACGCGCGCGTCGGCGTTCAGACGCACGGCCACGTCGCGCACGAGGTCTTCGACGAACTTCGGATTCTCATAGGCGCGCTCGGTCACGAACTTCTCGTCCGGACGCTTGAGCAGGCCCCACAGTTCGCACGAGGCTTCCTGCTCGGCGATGACGATCAGCTCCTCGACCGCCAGTTCGCCGTCGAACTCCACGTTCATCGTCACGTGCGAGCGCTGGTTGTGCGCGCCGTACTGCGAGATCTTTTTCGAGCACGGGCACAGGCTCGTGACCGGCACGAGCACCTGCAGGAACAGGCGCGTCACACCGTCGCGCACGTCGCCCGTCAGCGTCACTTCGTAGTCCAGCAGACTTTCGACGCCCGACACCGGCGCGACCTTCTTCACGAAGTACGGGAACGACACTTCGATGCGGCCCGCCTGCGATTCGAGCTTCGCGATCATCGCGGTCAGCATCGCGCGGAACGTCGACGGTTCGAGCGGCTGCTTGTTCTCTTCGAGCAGCGCCACGAAACGCGACATGTGCGTGCCCTTCTGGTCGGCGGGCAGATGAACGTCGAGATTCCACGTGCCGACGCTCGGCTGCACGTCGCCTGCCGCCGTCTTCACGGTCAGCGGATGGCGCACGCCCTTCACGCCGACGCGCTGGATCGGGATCTGGCGGGTATCGACGGAACTCTGGACGTCCGGCATCACGAAAGCCGGATTCATCTGATTCATGTTCTTATCCTCAGGCCGCGCCGAACTGCGGCGCGCAAATGGCAAGCGCCGGCATGAGCCGGCGCTGGCTGGCGGAGCGCGGGTGCAAGACCCGTCCGCCGGTTCAATTGTGGAGTGGGCGGCGGCGGCGCGCGCGACGGTTTTCCGATGAAAACCCGCGGCGCCGCTCAGCGCGATCCAACTCAGGCGACGCGCATCACCGACTTGCCGGACGCGTTCGCCGCGCGGTCGAGGAAGCGCTCGCGAATCGACTTCGCGATCCCTGCCGCGTCGAGGCCACAGCCCGCCAGCAGCTTGGCCGGGTCGCCGTGATCGATGAAACGGTCGGGGAGGCCCAATTGTAGTACGGGCTTGATAACCCCACTTTCAAGCAGGGATTCCACGACGGCCGAACCCGCGCCACCCATGATGCAGCCTTCCTCGACAGTCACGAGGTAATCGTGCGTCTCGGCGAGCTGCTTGACGAGCTCCGCGTCGACCGGCTTCACGAAGCGCATGTTCGCAACGGTGGCGTCCAGCTCTTCGGCGGCGGCCAGCGACGGCGCAACCATCGTGCCGAACGCGAGGATCGCCACGCGCTTGCCTGCCGGCGCGGCGCTTTCGCGGCGCACTTCGCCCTTGCCCACCGGCAGCGCGGCCATCTGCTTGACGGTCGCGACGCCCGTGCCCGCGCCGCGCGGATAGCGCACGGCCGTCGGGCAGTCCTGCTGGAGCGCCGTGTACAGCATCTGACGGCATTCGTTTTCGTCCGACGCCGCCATGATCATCATGTTCGGGATGCAGCGCATGAACGCGAGGTCGTAGGCGCCCGCGTGCGTTGCACCGTCCGCGCCGACGAGGCCCGCGCGGTCGATCGCGAAGATCACCGGCAGGTTCTGCAGCGCCACGTCGTGGATCAGCTGGTCGTAGCCGCGTTGCAGGAAGGTCGAGTAGATCGCGACCACCGGCTTGAGGCCTTCTGCCGCGAGACCGCCCGCGAACGTCACCGCGTGCTGCTCGGCGATGCCGACGTCGAAGTAGCGATCCGGGAAACGCTTCTCGAACTCGACCATACCCGACCCTTCGCGCATGGCAGGCGTGATGCCGACGACGCGGTTATCGAGCTCGGCCGCGTCGCACAGCCACTCGCCGAACACCTGCGTGTAGGTCTTCTTGGCGGGCGTGGTGGACGGCTTGATGCCTTCGGCCGGGTTGAACTTGCCGGGACCGTGGTACAGGACCGGGTCGGCTTCGGCGAGCTTGTAGCCCTGGCCTTTCTTCGTCACCACGTGCAGGAATTGCGGGCCGCGCAGTTCCTTGATGTTCTGCAGCGTGGGAATCAGCGAGTCGAGGTCGTGACCGTCGATCGGGCCGATGTAGTTGAAGCCGAATTCCTCGAACAGCGTGGCCGGCACGATCATGCCCTTCGCGTGCTCTTCGAGCTTGCGGGCGAGATCGAGCACCGGCGGCGCGTGACGCAGCACGCGCTCCACGCCCGCGCGAGCGGCGGCGTAGAAGCGGCCCGACATCAGGCGCGCGAGATGGCGATTGAGCGCGCCCACCGGCGGCGAAATCGACATGTCGTTGTCGTTGAGGATGACGAGCAGCGGCACGTCGTCTTCGACGCCGGCGTTGTTCATCGCCTCGAAGGCCATGCCGGCCGTCATCGCGCCGTCGCCGATCACGGCGATGCCCATGGCGTTATCGCCCTTGAGCTTGCTCGCGATGGCCATGCCGAGCGCCGCCGAGATCGACGTGCTCGAGTGCGCGGTGCCGAACGTGTCGTAGTCGGATTCGTCGCGCTTCGGGAAACCCGAGATACCGCCGAACTGACGCAGCGTCGGCATCTGGTCGCGGCGACCCGTGAGAATCTTGTGCGGGTAGGTCTGATGGCCCACGTCCCAGACGATGCGGTCGCGCGGCGTGTCGAACACGTAATGAAGCGCGATCGTCAGTTCGACCGTACCAAGGTTGGACGACAGGTGGCCGCCCGTTTGCGAGACGCTGTCGAGAACGAAAGCACGCAGTTCGTCGGCAAGCGGTTGCAACTGGCGGCGATCAAGGCGGCGCAAATCCGCCGGGTCGTCAATGGTTTTCAGCAAGTCGTACATCGTCGTTCCATTGTAGGAAATCGGGCGCTCCCGCACTTCTGTCGCGCATTACTTCCCGTTCATGCGCGCGGGCGGGTTGGCGCAATCAGCTAACCCGGTTCACCACCAGGTCAGCGAGTTCGGCGAGGCGCTGGGCGCGCGCGCCGAACGGTTCGAGCGCCGCGTGCGCGTCGGCGCGCAACTGCTGCGCGAGGGCGCGGGAAGCATCCAGACCGATGATCGACACGTAGGTCGGCTTGCCGTCCTTCGCGTCCTTGCCCGCGGTCTTGCCCAGCGTGGCCGAGTCTGCGGTCACGTCGAGAATGTCGTCCACCACCTGGAAGGCGAGGCCCACGGCCGCCGCGTACTTGTCCAGTGCGGCGAGGGTATCGGCGGAAGGCGTTTCGCCCGCCACCGCGCCCATGCGGACCGAGGCGCGCAGCAGCGCGCCCGTCTTCAGGCGGTGCATCGTTTCGAGCTGCTCGCGCGTGAGCGAATGGCCCACGCTCGCGAGGTCGATCGCCTGACCGCCGGCCATGCCGATCGAGCCGCTGGCGAGCGCCAGTTCGCGCACGAGCGACGCCTGACGCGGCGCGTCGACTACATCCGACGTCAGCGTGATGAAAGCTTGCGATTGCAGCGCGTCGCCGACCAGCAGCGCCGTCGGTTCGTCATATTTGACGTGTACCGTGGGCTTGCCGCGGCGCATGTCGTCGTCGTCCATGCAGGGCATGTCGTCATGCACGAGCGAGTAGACGTGGATCATCTCCAGCGCGCAGGCCGCCGCGTCGAGCGCCTCGGGCGTCGCGCCGGTCAGTTCGCCGGCCGCGTGGCACAGCAGCGGGCGCACCCGCTTGCCGCCGCCGAGCACGGCATAGCGCATCGCGTCGTGCAGCGGCGCGGGCTGGACGTCCGCTGCCGGCAAATAGTGATCGAGCGCGCTTTCGACCCGGTCGAGCACCAGCCGGGTCCATTGGTCAAATGTCATAGATCGTCGTCTCCGCCCATTGCGGAGCCTGTCGTATTGAGGGGCACGGGCCGCAGCGTTTCGCCGTCCAGCACGCGCACCTGTTGTTCAACCTTTTCGAGCTGCTGCTGGCAGAACTTCACCAGCACGGCACCGCGACGATACGCGGCCAGCGATTCCTCGAGGCTCAGGCTGCCGCCTTCCATGCGCGCCACGAGCGCGTCGAGTTCGGCGAGCGCGGCCTCGTAGCTGTCCGGCAGAGCCTCGGCTCCGTCCGGTACGCCAGCTTCCTGAGCCGCGCCAGCGCGGTCTTTCGATGCCGTTTTCGCCATCAGTGGTCGCCAAAATGAAACAAGGCGGACATTCTACGGCAAAAGCCCCCCATGCGCCCCGCTCGCCGGCTTCTGTACCGTCACGACCACATCACGCGGGCTTACAGGAATCGGTGCCGGAAGGTCGCGGTCGCCGCGATATTGTCGCTTTTTCGTCGCCTTCCCGCCGCAATTTCGCCGCAAACCGGGCAAAAATCAGTCACTTAGCCACCCCACCCCGGGGTAAACCAGTTATACTAGCCGGCTCCCTAAATCGAATCTTCGATGGTTGGGTTGTTCACTGCTTTCACGTCTTCATCGGGAGTGGGAATGTCCAATCTGAGCAATGCATTGCAGCTGAAGTCCATTCAAAGCCAGCTGCCAGTCACGGCTTACTTTGACGAAGCGCTTCTCAAGCGCGAAATCGAAACGCTTTTCCAGAAAGGTCCTCGCTACGTCGGCCACGAATTGATGGTGCCCGAAGCGGGGAATTATTTTGCGCTGCCCGGCGAAAAAGAGGGCCGCGTGCTGGTGCGCAACAAGAGCAACGAGATCGAACTGCTCTCAAACGTTTGCCGCCATCGCCAGGCCATCATGCTAAACGGTCGCGGCACCGCAGACAACATTGTATGTCCGCTGCATCGCTGGACGTACGACCTCAAGGGTGAACTGCTCGGCGCGCCGCACTTCGCGGACAAGCCCTGCCTCAACCTGAACAACACGCCGCTGCAAAAGTGGAACGGCCTGCTCTTCGAGTCGGCCGGCCGTGACGTCGCGCGCGATCTCGCGCGCCTCGGCCCCGCGAAACATCTCGACTTCACGGACTACATGTTCGATCACGTCGAGGTGCACGAGTGCAACTACAACTGGAAGACCTTCATCGAGGTCTATCTCGAGGACTACCACGTCGTCCCGTTCCATCCGGGTCTCGGCCAGTTCGTCTCCTGCGACGACCTGAAGTGGGAGTTCGGCGAGTGGTACAGCGTGCAGACCGTGGGCGTGCACAGCCAGCTCGGCAAGCCGGGCAGCCCCACGTACCGCAAATGGCACGACGAGGTCCTGCGCTTTCGCAACGGCGAGCCGCCCGAGTTCGGCGCCATCTGGATGGTCTACTACCCGAATCTGATGATCGAGTGGTATCCGCACGTGCTCGTCTGTTCGTGGCTGATTCCGAACGGCACGCAGAAGACCACCAATATCGTCGAGTTCTATTATCCCGAGGAAATCACGCTGTTCGAGCGTGAGTTCGTCGAGGCCGAGCGCGCCGCCTATATGGAAACGGCCATCGAAGACGACGAGATCGCCGAGCGCATGGACGCCGGCCGCCGCGCACTCATGGAACGCGGCGTCTCGGAAGTCGGCCCGTACCAGAGCCCGATGGAAGACGGCATGCAGCACTTTCACGAGTTCCTGCGCCGCGAACTGGGCGACATCTGAGCGCGGCTTCGAGGTCGCGCGCGGCCACGCCGGCGCACACTTCATGCCATCGACGGCATCACGGAAAGACGGGCTTCGGCCCGTCTTTTTGTTTAGACTGACGGCATCGGGCCCACGCTGTGCACACGCACATCCGGCGGCCGCGCACGATACCAGGAGCCGTCATGCCCCACACTCACTACACCACGCTGATCTCCGCCGCCAACCTGCACGAGCGCATGAGCGCCGCGCCGGGCAGCGTGCTCGTCTTCGACTGCCGTTTCGATCTGCTCGATCCCGGCGCGGGTGAAACGGCCTACGCCGCCGGCCATCTGCCGGGCGCGCGCTATCTGCATCTCGATCGCGATCTGTCCGGCGCCAAAACCGGCACAAACGGCCGCCATCCGCTGCCGGACCGCGCCTCGCTCGTCGCCACGCTGGCGAGCTGGGGTTTGAACGCGGGTCAGCAGGTCGTGGCCTACGACGCGCAAGGCGGCTCGTACGCGGCGCGGCTCTGGTGGCTGCTGCGCTGGCTCGGCCACGACTCAGTCGCGGTACTCGACGGCGGCCTGCAAGCCTGGGAAGCGGCGGGCCTACCGCTCGCGAAGGACGTGCCGGCGGCCACGCCGGGCACCTTCAAGGCGGGCGCGCCGCTACAGGTGACCATCGACGCCGCGGCTGTCGTGCGCAACCTCACGGCACGCGAACTGACCGTGGTCGATGCGCGCGCCAGCGACCGCTATCGCGGCGAGAACGAAACCATCGATCCGGTCGGCGGCCATATTCCCGGCGCGAAGAACCGCTTCTTCAAGGACAACCTGAGCGCCGACGGCCGCTTCAAATCGGCCCATACGCTGCGCGAGGAATTCTCGGCGCTGCTGCCGGGCGTGACGCCCGAGCATGTGGTGCTGCAATGCGGCTCGGGCGTGACCGCCTGCCACAACGCGCTGGCGATGGAAATCGCCGGCATGCATGGCGCGGCGCTCTACGGCGGCTCGTGGAGCGAATGGGTCGCCGATCCGTCGCGCCCGGTGGCGACGGGGGCGAATCCCTGATCCGCTGTGATCCTCGGATCGCCGCGCGAACGTTGTGCGACGAAAGGCGTCGGCCTCAACCGACGCCGTGTTCCTTGAACCACGCGATCGCGCGCTTCCAGCCATCTTCGGCATCGGCCTTGCGATAGCTCGGCCGGTAATCGGCGAAGAACGCATGGCCCGCGTCGTCGTAGACGACGAACTGCGAGCCGCGCGCGCCCTGCGGTCCCTGCGCGATCGCCGCCTTCATCTGCTCCAGCGTGTCCTGCGGAATGCTGGTGTCCTGCCGGCCGTACAGCCCGAGCACCGGCACCTGCAGCGTGCCGGCGAGATCGAGCGGATTCTGCGGCGTATTCGCGGTGTGATCGCCCACCACGCGCCCGTACCACGCCACTGCCGTCTTGATGCGCGGATTGTGTTCCGCATAGAGCCACGCGTAACGCCCGCCCCAGCAAAAGCCGTTGACGCCCACGCGCTTCACGTCGCCGCCATGCTGGCCCGCCCAGGCGATGGCCGCGTCGATATCGCCGAGCACCTGCGCATCGGGCACCTTGCTCACGATGTTTTCGTTGATCTGCTGGATCGTCGGATACACCGAGGCGTCGCCCTCGCGCACGAAGAAGTCCGGCGCGATCGCCAGATAGCCGAGCTTCGCGAAGCGGCGGCACACATCGGCGATATGTTCGTGCACGCCGAAAATCTCGTGAATCACGATGATCACCGGCAGATGCGTCTTGCCGCGCGGCTGCGCGCGATACGCCGGAATGAGCGTGCCGTTCGACTGGAACGCGACTTCGCCCGCGTCGAGACCTTCGCTATCGGTGTGGATGGTTTGCGCGGACACCGGCAGCACCGCGGCGGCGAATCCGCTGCCGAGCGCGGCCTTGAGAAAAGTGCGCCGATCGAACGGCACATGCGGGACGAGACTATCGACTTCGGGCTTGAGCATGCAACGCTCCTCGCGATAAGAACAACGCCATCAAAAAAGAATGCGCCCGCAGGCGCATCACAGGATCAATGCAGTTTCACGCGCGGCAGCGTCGTGCGCCGCAGCCAGTGCGCGACGGTGTCGAGCACCATGCGCGCGTAGCCGTGCAGCGCGGCGATATGCAGCCGGTAGAGCGACATGTACATGAAGCGCGCGAACAGGCCTTCGATCAGCATGCTGCCGCCGATCAGGCCGCCCATCAGATTGCCGACCGCGCTGAAGTGACCGAGCGACACCAGCGAGCCGAAGTCGCGATAGGTGAATTCGGGCAGCGGCCGACCTTCGAGCCGCATGCCCATCGAGCGGAACAGGAACGACGCTTCCTGATGCGCCGCCTGAGCGCGCGGCGGCACGCCGCGTTCGTTGCCGGGCCACTCGCAGGCGGCGCAGTCGCCGAGCGCGAAGACGTTGTCGTCGAGTTCGGTTTGCAGCGTGCGGCGCACGATCAGTTGGCCCAGCCGGTTGACGGTCAGGCCGTCGAGTTCCGAGAGAATCTGCGGCGCCTTGATGCCCGCGGCCCACACCGTGAGATCGGCGCGCACGGCCTTGCCGCTCGCCGTGCGCACGACGCCCGGCGCGACCTCGGTCACGCGCTCGCCGCTCAGAATGCGCACGCCGAGTTTCTCCAGCAATTCGGTCGTCGCCGACGACACGCGCTCGGGCAGCGCAGGCAGAATGCGCGGCCCCGATTCGATCAGCACGATCCCCACGTCGTGGCTCGGATCGAGCTTGTGCAGACCGTACGCCGAAAGCACCTGCGCCGTGTTGCGCAATTCCGCCGACAGTTCGACGCCGGTCGCGCCCGCGCCGACGATGGCCACCTGCACGCGCGGCTCTTCCTTGCCTTCGTGATCCCGCGTGACGGGTTCGGGCGCCTGATGTTCCGCGCGCATGCACGCGGCGATGAGCTTCTTGCGAAAGCGCTCGGCCTGCCCGACGGTGTCGAGCGCGATGGAATTCTCCGCCGCGCCCGGCACGCCGAAGAAATGCGTCGTGCTGCCGATGGCGAGCACGAGCGTGTCGTAGTCGAGCACGCGTTCGGGCAGCAGTTCGGCGCCGTCTTCGTCGTTGACGACACCGAGCGTGATGCGCCGGGCCGCGCGATCGATGCCGACGAGTTCGCCCTGCTGAAACTCGAAGCCATGCCAGCGCGCCTGCGCCGCGTACTCGAGTTCCTGCGTGAAGGGGTCCATGCTGCCCGCGGCCACTTCGTGCAGCAGCGGTTTCCAGATGTGCGTGGGATTGCGGTCGACCAGCGTGACCGAGGCGGTCGGGCGGCCGCGTTTCGCGCGCGTTTCGCCGTAACGGTCGCCCAGCCGCGTCGCCAGTTCGAGCCCGCCTGCACCTCCGCCCACTACGATAAAGCGATGCATAGTTTCTCCGTGCATGTCGATTGGCGATAGAACGTCCGATGCGCGCCGCTTGTCCGCATCGAGTTGGACACGATGCATACAGCGGCAGGGCCATCGGCCGTCGGTTCATTGTCGGATGACGGAGCGCGCGGCGGCAAGACGGGCGGCACACATGCATCACATGTGCTCCGCCCACTTGCGCGTGGCCGCGCGCGCGGTTACGGCTTAGTTACGGTTCGACTACTGCGCACGCGTCATACGTAAGCTCAGTGCGCGTTCAGTGCGCCCTCAGTGCGCTTCTTCCCAGTTCGCGCCCACGCCCACTTCGGCGACGAGCGGCACCTTCAGCTTCGCCACCGAGCACATCAGTTCCGGCAGGCACTTGCGCACTTCGGCGAGCTCCGCCTCGGGCACTTCGAGCACCAGTTCATCGTGCACCTGCATGATCATCTTCGTGCCGATCTTGCGCTCGTCGAGCCACTTCTGCACGGCGATCATCGAGAGCTTGATGAGGTCGGCGGCCGTGCCCTGCATCGGCGCGTTGATGGCGGCGCGCTCGGCGGCCTGGCGGCGCGGACCATTCCCGCCGTTGATCTCGGGCAGCCACAGTCGGCGGCCGAACACCGTCTCCACGTAGCCGCGCGATTTCGCGTCCATGCGCGTCTCGTCCATATAACGCGCGACGCCCGGATAGCGCGCGAAATACCGGTCGATATAGAGCTTCGCGGCGTCGCGCGTGATGCCGAGATTCGACGCGAGCCCGAATGCGCTCATGCCGTAAATCAGGCCGAAATTGATGACCTTGGCGATACGGCGCTGATCGTTGCTCACTTCGAGCGGCGTCACGCCGAACACTTCGGCGGCGGTCGCGCGGTGAATGTCGTCGCCGCGCGCGAAGGCCGCGAGCAGCGATTCGTCGCCCGAAATATGCGCCATGATGCGCAGCTCGATCTGCGAATAATCCGCCGACACGATCTTGCAACCCGGCGACGCGATAAACGCCTCGCGAATGCGACGGCCTTCGCCGGTGCGCACGGGAATGTTTTGCAGATTCGGATCGTTCGACGCGAGACGGCCCGTGACCGCGACGGCCTGCGCGTAGTTCGTGTGCACGCGGCCCGTCTGCGCGTTGACCATGCGCGGCAGCTTGTCCGTATAGGTGGACTTCAGCTTGGCGAGGCCGCGATGTTCGAGCAGCAGCTTCGGCAGCGGATAATCTTCGGCGAGCTTTTGCAGCACTTCTTCGTCGGTGGACGGCGCGCCGCTCGGCGTTTTCTTCACGATCGGCAATTGCAGCTTCTCGAAGAAGATCTGGCCGATCTGCTTGGGCGAACCGAGATTGAACTCGCCGCCCGCGAGCGCATACGCTTCCTGCTCGAGTTCGACGAGACGCACGGCGATCTGCGCGCTCTGCTTTTCCAGCCGCTCGGTGTCGATCAGCACGCCGTTGCGCTCCATCTTGCGCAGCACGCGCGACGTGGGCAGCTCGATGCTGCGATACACGTAATCGAGGCCCTTCTCCGGCGCAATCTGCGGATAGAGCGCGCGATGCAGTTGCAGCGTGACGTCGGCATCTTCGGCGGCGTATTCGGCGGCCGTTTCCAGCGCCACTTCGTCGAAACCGATCTGCTGCGCGCCCTTGCCCGCCACCTCTTCGTACTTGATCGTCTTGATGCCGAGATGGCGCAGCGCGAGGCTGTCCATGTCGTGCGTGCGATGCGATTCGAGCACGTACGATTCGAGCAGCGTGTCGTGCTCGACGCCGCCGAGTTCGATGCCGTAGTTCGCGAGCACCTGCTCGTCGTACTTCATGTGCTGGCCGACTTTCTTGTGCTGGGCGCTTTCGAGCCACGGCTTCAAGCGCGCGAGCACCTCGTCGATCGGCAATTGCTCGGGCGCGTCGGGGCCGCGATGCGCGAGCGGCAGATACGCGGCCACGCCCGGCTCGGTCGAAAACGACATGCCGACGAGTTTCGCAACCATCGGATCGAGCGCGGTGGTTTCGGTATCGAACGCGGTGAGTTCGGCGGCTTCGATCTTCTTGAGCCAGGCGTCGAACTGCTCCCACGTCTGAAGGGTTTCGTAGTGACGCGGCGCGTCGACGAACAAGGCGGGCTGCACGTTCGCGTCTTTCGCGGGCGCATCGCCTTGCGTGGCGGCAGCCACCGTTTCGCTCTGCTGAGCCGCTTCGGTCACTTCGCGCAGCCACGTCTTGAAGCCGTGACGCGCGAAGATATCGCGCAGTTCCTCGCGCGCTTCGGGGCGCGTGGCGAGCGACGTTTCGATCGATTCCAGATGCGGAGCGAGATCGCACGCCGTCTCCACGGTGACGAGTTTTTTCGCCATCGGCAGGAAGTCGAGCGCATCGCGCAGATAACCGCCCACGGCGCCCTTGATTTCGTCCGCGTGGGCAATCACGCCGTCGAGCGAATCGTATTGCGTGAGCCACTTCACGGCCGTTTTCGGTCCGCACTTGTTCACGCCCGGCACGTTGTCGACCGTGTCGCCGATCAGCGAGAGATAGTCGATGATGCGCTCGGGCGGCACGCCGAACTTCGCGATCACGCCTTCGCGGTCGAGCGTTTCGTTCGTCATCGTGTTGATGAGCGTAACGCGCTCGGTCACGAGCTGCGCGAGGTCTTTGTCGCCGGTGGAAACGATCACCTTCATGCCGAGCTTTTCGGCCTGCGCCGCGAGCGTGCCGATGACGTCGTCGGCTTCCACGCCGTCGACCATCAGCAGCGGCCAGCCGAGCGCGCGCACCGCCGTATGGATAGGCTCGATTTGTGCTGCGAGCGGTTCCGGCATGGAAGGACGATTGGCCTTGTACTCCGGATACCAGTCGTCGCGAAACGTCTTGCCCTTGGCATCGAACACGCACGCGCTATACTCTGCCGTAACGTCCTTGCGCATTCGACGCAGCATGTTGATGATGCCGTAAAGCGCGCCTGTGGGTTCGCCGTCGGGACCGCGCAGATCCGGCATTGCATGGAAGGCCCGATAGAGATAGCTAGAACCGTCGACCAGTAATAAGGTCTTACCTTCCAGCTCAGTTTGTAGCTTCGTTTCCACGCGTAGTTCTTCAGGCATTATGGACAAGAGAAAAGTGATTCCGAGTCTGCGTTCACTCGCAGATCAAGAGCGCGCAACGGCCAAGAAGGCGCGCGCATCGTGGCAGATGTTCACGATTATGGCAGAGTTTATCGAGGCGACCGAATACCTGTCCGAGATCCGGCCAGCGGTCAGCATCTACGGCTCCGCGCGCCTGAAACCCGACTCGAAGTACTACCAGCTGGCCAGCACGATCGCGCGAAAAGTGTCCGACGCGGGCTTCGCCGTGATCTCCGGCGGCGGTCCCGGCATCATGGAAGCGGCCAACCAGGGCGCGCACGCGGGCAAGTCGCCGTCGGTGGGTCTGAACATCGAGTTGCCGCACGAGCAGTCGGGCAATCAGTGGCAGGACATCTCGCTGCGCTTCCGTCATTTCTTCACGCGCAAAGTCACGTTCGTGAAGAACTCGGACGCGGTCATCGTCATGCCCGGCGGCTTCGGCACGCTCGACGAACTGGCCGAAGTGCTCACGCTCATCCAGACCCGCAAGTCGCGTCACGTCCCCATCATTCTGGTGGGCGCGGAGTTCTGGGCGGGCCTGCTCGCGTGGTTCCGTTCGGCGCTCGTGCCGATGGGCCTCATCAATCCGGAAGACATGGATCTGATGCAGGTAATCGACGACCCCGACCAGGTGCTCGAAGCGGTGCTGAAGTTCTACGAGGACAGCGGCGAGGAGGCGGAGAAGGAACATCCCGCACGCGGCGACTCCGACGAAGACCGCATGTTCTATCTGTAATGGCTTGATGGAGCGTGCTTGACGCAACGGCGCGCGGGCCTCCCGAGGTCCGCGTGGCGCGGCGTAACGCTTTATCGCTATCGAGGCGCGATCGCTGCAAGGCATCGCGCCGTTTTTATTTCTGCGGCTTTCGGCGGCTTTCTTCAGGCTTGCAAGCGCCGATGTTGCGCATGCTTGCGCACATGCGCATCACGCCGTCACGGCCTGCGCCATCTGCGCCGGTTGCGCGCGCGCCTGCTCCTCCAGCCACGCGCAGAACTGCGCGACTTCGGGCACGTCCGCCACTTCGCGACGCGCCACCCACCAATAGCCGCGCGCATCCAGCAGCGGTCCCGCGAGCGGCGCGACGAGCCGGCCCGACGCCAGTTCGTCGTCGAGCAGCGGCAGCGGTCCGAGCGCGACGCCCAGACCATCGACCGCCGCCTGCAAGGCCAGATAGAAGTGATCGAACGACTGCTTCTTGCGGCAGCGCGCCTTCACGTCCGCCGCCGCGAGCCACGCGCGCCACGCATCCGGACGCGTATCCGAATGCAGCAAAACGTGGCGCGCGAGATCGTCGGCGTGCTGGATCGGCGCACGCTTGAGCAGCGTGGGACTGCAGACCGGCAACTCCATTTCGTCGAGAAAGTGGCCGCTCGCACAGTCGCGCCAATGCGCCGGGCCGCGCCGCACGGCGACGTCGAACGCTGCGAGCGTCTCGACCGGCGCGTTCGACGTCGACAGACGCAGTTCGACATTCGGCGCAAGCCGCTGAAACTGCGAAAGACGCGGCAGCAGCCATTTCATGGCGAAGGTGGGCAGCGCACTCACGCGCAGCACCCGCACGGCGCCCGTGTCGCGCAACTGCTCGGTGGCGCGCGCGATGTCGTCGAAGGCGGCCTGAACGGACGCGAGATAGCGCCGACCGTGCTCGTTGAGCGCGACGCGCTTGCCGTGCCGATGAAACACCTGCACGCCCACCCACGCCTCGAGCGCGGCGACCTGACGGCTGATGGCACCGTGAGTCACATGGAGTTCGCCCGCGGCGGCCGTGAAACTGTTATGCCGAGCGGCGGCTTCGAACGCACGCAGCGCCGGAAAGGGAGGAAGCGATCGGGACATGCTTGTGATTCTAGATCACAAGAGACGCGCTAAAAAATCGTTTTGTGGCGCAGCGATTCGGCGCTACCCTCGCTGCTTGCCACAGAGGTTCCCGCATGCATAAACATCCCGCCGATCCGCCCCACCACAACGAGCCCGCGCCGCAGAACGCGCTCCACCAACCGAGCGTGCGCGAAATCTTCCTCGGCTTCCTTGGTCTCGGCTTCACTTCGTTTGGCGGCGCGCTTCCGCTGGCGCGACGCGCCATCGTCGAGCAGAGACGCTGGCTCAGCGGCGCGGAGTTTACCGATCTGCTCGGCTTGTGCCAGTTCCTGCCGGGTGGCAACGTCATCAACCTCTCGGTGGCGATCGGCATGCGCTTTCACGGCTGGCGCGGCGCGCTCGCGGGACTGCTCGGGCTGATCGCGGGACCGTCGATCGTCGTGGTCGGGCTCGGCGTGCTCTACGAGCGCACGCAAAACGATCCGCACGTGCGCCATCTGTTCGTCGGTCTCGCGGCGGCGGCGGCCGGGCTGCTCGTGTCGATGGCGCTGAAAATCGTGCTGCCGCTGCGCCACGACAAGGCGGCGGCGGTCGTCGCGCTACTCGGCTTCGTGGCCATCGCCGCGCTGCGCGTGCCGCTCCTGCCGACCATGCTCGTGCTGACGCCGCTCGGCGTCGCACTGGCCGCGCGCGCCGCGCGTCGCGAAGGTGGTGCGCGATGAACTCGACACTCGTTGCGCTCGCCGCAATCTTCAGCCAGCTCTCGCTGCTCGCCTTCGGCGGCGGCAACACCATCCTGCCGGAAATGCAGCGCCAGGTCGTCGAGGTGCATCACTGGATGCCCGCCAGCGAATTCAGCGCGCTGTTCGCACTCGCGCAGGCCGCGCCGGGCCCGAACATGATGATCGTGACGCTCGTCGGCTGGCACGTGGCCGGCTGGGCGGGCATGCTGGTGACCTCGATCGCGAAGTTCGGCCCGTCGTCGCTGGTGACGATCGCGGCGCTGCACGCGTGGGACCGCTTCAAGGACCGGCCGTGGCGCCGCATCGCGCAGCGCGGACTCGTGCCGGTCACGGCGGGCCTCGTCGCGGCGAGCGCCGTACTGATCGCCAAAGCCTCCGACCCGACGTGGATCGCCTGGGCGATCACCGGCGTTTGCGCCGTGCTGGCGTTCCGCACGAAGATCCATCCGCTCTGGCTGCTCGCGGCGGGCAGCCTGATCGGACTGACCGGATTCGGGCAGTGACGCGGCACAATGCTGCGGCCCTGGATTGATTCGGAATGCGATTTGAATCGACGGACACCGCATTGCAACGCGACGACCAACACCCGCCGCGCAATGCTTGTCACGATTTCTTCTGAAGATTATGCGCGCTGATTTTGCAGTGCAGCAATTCGTCGCCTAGAGTGAAACTTGTCTCACTCGTGTGTTTCACAGGCACGATTCGCGGGCCGCTGACGAGCGGCTCTTTTTTTGCGCGTTGACCGTTCGGCAGACTTGCGTGGCCTCATCGGCACGCGGACGGCGGCCGTGCGCATTCGCCACTGGCCGAACGGCTTGCTACACCGCTTTCCCCGCCTTTTCCGCACGCGATTTGAACGAACGCACAGCACGCCGCCTCGGCGTGTTGCGCGTATGCATCACGCGCTGCCACGGCGCCACGGCCTGACTAGATTGATGAGCAGGACAACAGGCGACGGCAGGTGACGAATTGGTGGAACCGCATTCCGACTGCACGATGACGCAGACGTTCGAGCCGCGCACATGGACATACGGCTGGAATTTGTTCGTGACCGCGATCGTGGTGATCGCGCCGCTCGCGCTCATCCTCATCGAATACAAGTTACGCGACGAGATCTGCGCGCTGCGCGGCCGCGAAGCGTGTCACGCGCTGGAATTCTTCACGCCGGCGATGATGGCCGCCGCGCTCGCCATGGTGCTGCCGTGCATGAATCTCGCGTTCACGCGCCCTCCTTTGCAGCCCTTACCGCCCGCGCCTTCGTTCACGCGATTTGCGGCGCGCCGCCGCTGGGCGCATCGAAATCGCGTCGTCAGACGTCGAAACCGCGCGAATACTTTGATCTGGATACTCGATCACGGCATTGCCTTCTTTGCGCTAGTTTTATCGTGCGGCATCTTTGCGATGTGGCTGCTGAGCCTCCATCCCGAAGGCAGCCCCGGTGCGGGAGAAACATGGGGCACCCCTCACAAGCTGAGTTGCGCAACTTACGCACTGGCCACGCTACTCACCTTGTCCAAAATCACCCTGGAGCGGTACAGAAAATGAATGAATGGCCTGTAGAAGTCCTGTTCGGCATTCCGGCCGCGGCGATTGTCGTTGGCATCATCGGATCGTATGCGCTGCACCGCTGGCTATGCTCGGTCGACCGGATGAACGCGCTCTTCGCTCAGGCGGACGCCGCCGAGTTGGCGCTGCGGCGCGTGTCCTATCGACAACCTACAGCGGTTCCCGTGGATCCCTTCACGCGTATCGGCATGAACGTGAAGGCGCGCGACCTCGCTATCCGCATCGATGGCGGTCGCTATGCGCGGCTGCCCGCAAACGTCATGTATGCCGCGCCGGCGTGAACGGCGGGTGGCGCGATACGCATTCGCGCATCGCGCACAGACACCCGCCGCCGAATCGCGTCGTTACTGGAACGCCACTTCCGCGAAGCTGCGCAGCTTGCGACTATGGAGCTTGTGCAAGCCGTTCGTGCGCAGGATCTCCATCGCCAGCACGCCAATCTGCAAATGCTGATCGACCTGCGCGCGATAGAACGAATCGGCCATGCCGGGCAGCTTCAGTTCGCCGTGCAGCGGCTTGTCCGACACGCACAGCAAGGTGCCGTACGGCACGCGGAAACGGAAGCCGTTCGCGGCAATCGTTGCGCTTTCCATATCGAGCGCGATTGCACGGCTTTGCGACAGGCGCTGTACCGGTTCGCGATGATCGCGCAGTTCCCAGTTGCGGTTGTCCACACTCGCCACCGTGCCCGTGCGCATCACGCGCTTGAGTTCCACGCCGTCGAGCTGCGTGACCTGAGCAACCGCGCGTTCGAGCGCCACCTGCACTTCGGCGAGCGCGGGAATCGGCACCCAGAGCGGCAGGTCGGCATCGAGCACGTGATCCTCACGCACATAGCCGTGCGCGAGCACGTAGTCGCCGAGACGCTGCGTATTGCGAAGCCCCGCGCAGTGGCCCAGCATGATCCAGGCGTGCGGACGGAGCACCGCGATGTGATCGGTGATCGTCTTCGCATTCGACGGCCCCACGCCGATGTTCACCATCGTGATGCCGCTGCCGTCCGCGCGCTTGAGGTGATACGCGGGCATCTGCGGCAGACGCGCGGGCGTGGTGCCCTCGACATCCTGTTCGCCGAGATTCGCGTTGTACGTAACCACGTCGCCGGGTTCGACAAAGGAGGTGTATTCGCTGCGATAGTTGCGCAGATCGGCGTCGTCGGTGCGCGCCATCATGGCGCGGCCCAGCTTCACGAACTCGTCGATATAGAACTGATAGTTCGTATAAAGCACGTAGTTCTGGAAGTGCGTGGGCGCCGTGGCCGTGTAGTGTTTCAGGCGATGCAGCGAGAAGTCCACGCGCGGCGCCGTGAAGAGCGCCAGCGGAAACGGCTCGCCGGGCGCCGGTTCATAGGTGCCGTTCACGATGCGGTCGTCGAGTTCCGCGAGGTCGGGCGTGTCGAATACGTCGCGCATCGCGAACAGGCGCTCGCGGTCGAGATCGCCTTCGAGGTGGATGCCTTCGGCGAACGCGAAGTGAATGGGAATGGGCTGCTGCGAAACGCCCACTTCGATCGACACATGATGGTTCTTCGCGAGCAATCGCAATTGTTCGCGATAGTAGTTGCCGAACAGGTCCGGGCGCGTGATGGTGGTTTCGAATTCGCCGGGGCCGGCCACGAAACCGTACGAGCGCCGCGAGTCAATATGCGTATTGACGGCCGTGCGAATGCACACGAACGGATAGCATGCGCGCACGCGCCGCTCGAATGCCTCTCCGCGGCGGTAGCGCGCGAAGGCATCGCGCAGGAACGAGGTATTCGCTTCGTAGATGGCCGCGAGGCGCGCCACGGCGTCGGCGGCGTCTTCGAAGGCTTCGACGGGAAAGTCGTGTGGTGGCGTCATGAAGGCCCGCCCGTTGATGTCGTTTTTCATTGTCGTTTGCCCTGGTTCGTTTCAACGACATTAGCACGGAAGCAGGACAATCTGACATCGCCCTGTGCGCAAACGGGAGATTCTTCATCGCTGCGCGAGCCCCCGCCGCGCGGGGACGCGGACCGCCCCGCCGGCGCGGACCGACACGCGAATCGAGGCGCGAATTTGCTAGAATTGGAGGATCCCGGTCTGTGCCGGGACCAGATTACGGCGTTGACCTGCCAGGTCTGGTCAACAGGAGAATCACAATGAAGTCGCACCTTCTAGCCGCCGTCGCGGCGACGCTCGCGTTCAGCGGGTTCGCCATGGCTGCGCCGGCCGACGACGCCCAGACCGCCGTCGAGGCCCAGTCCGCCCAGCCTGCCCAGTCCGAGAACGAACGGGCCGGCTTGCCTAATCTGGAGAAGATCAACCGTCCGGCTGCGCGCGTCAGCTCGAAGGTCGACATCAATGACGTGCCTCGCACGCCGAGCTTTCATGAAGTGAGCCCGACCGGCACCGAAATCACCGAATACCGCGACAAGGGCAAGCCCGTCGAGATCAACGTGCATTCGAACTTCGGCACGCATTACACGATGAGCTCGAACCCCGACACCTCGCCGCAAGTCCGCCAGAACGGCCAGGCCAGCACGCGCCTGCCGTCGATCAACCTGCATTACTGATACGTCCCTTCGCGCGCGGGCGGCGTGCGCTGTCCGCGCCGCCTCCCGCCCGGCACGCCGCCCCTGAAGCTACTCTGGCGCGAGCGGCCACGTCCGCGAACCGGGCCCCGATTACGAACACCTCACGACCTCAGGCATGGCCGTCTTCACCGCTGTCACCGACACCCAGCTTGCCCATTGGCTGCACGACTACGATCTTGGCGACGTAGTCGATTTTCGCGGCATCCAGTCCGGCATTGAAAACAGCAATTTCTTTCTGACGACGACGCGCGGCGAATACGTCCTGACGATCTTCGAAAAGCTCACGGCGCAGCAACTGCCGTTCTATCTGGATCTGATGCGCCATCTGGCCTCGCACCGCGTGCCGGTGCCCGACCCGATGCCGCGCAAGGACGGCGCACTGTTCGGCCTGCTGCACGGCAAACCCGCGGCCATCGTCACGAAGCTCGACGGCGCGCCCGAACTCGCGCCCGGCGTCGAGCATTGCACCGAAGTGGGCCAGATGCTGGCGCGCCTGCACCTCGCGGGCCGCGACTTCAGCGGCGACCAGCCGAATCTGCGCAGCCTGCCGTGGTGGGAAGAAACGGTGCCGACGGTCGCACCGTTCCTCGACGGCGCGCAGCGCGAACTGCTCGAAAGCGAGCTGGCGCATCAGCAGCAGTTCTTCGCCAGCGACGACTACGCCGCGCTGCCCGGCGGCGCCTGCCATTGCGACCTGTTCCGCGACAATGCCCTGTTCGCGCACGCCAGCCCGGAAACGGGCCACACGGTGCGCCTCGGCGGCTTCTTCGACTTCTATTTCGCGGGCTGCGACAAGTGGGTGTTCGACGTCGCCGTCACCGTGAACGACTGGTGCGTGGACCTCGCGACCGGCGAACTCGACATCGCGCGCGCCGAGGCACTGCTGCGCGCCTACCAGACCGTGCGGCCGTTCACGCCCGAGGAAAACCGCCACTGGGCCGACATGCTGCGCGCGGGCGCGTACCGCTTCTGGGTCTCGCGCCTGTATGATTTTTACCTGCCGCGCTCGGCCGAGCTGCTCAAGCCGCACGATCCGGGCCATTTCGAGCGCATCCTGCGCGCGCGCCGCGCCGGCGTGCCCGACGCTCTTCACGCACACGCTCACCGTTCATGCAACTGATCGAAGTCCCCGCGAAGCAGGGTTATGTGTGGTTCCGCCAGGGCATCTGGCTATTCCGCCGCAATCCGCTCGCCTTTCTCACGCTGTTCTTCGCGTATCTGCTCGCGATGAAGCTCATCTCCGCGGTACCGGTGATCGGCGGCGTGCTGCCGCTCATCTTCGTGCCGGGCATCGCCGTGGGTTTCATGGCCGCGTGCCGCGACACCATCGCGGGCAAGCCGGTGTTCCCGACCATCCTCGTCGACGGCTTCCGCTCGTACGGGCAAACGGTCACGAAGCATCTGTTCGTGCTGGGCGGGATTTACGTCGTAGCGATGACGCTGGTGCTCGCGGCATCGGCGCTCGTGGACAGCGGGACGCTGCTGCGCCTCATGACGCTCGGCGGCAACCTCGACACCGAAACAATCGAGAACAGCAACATACCGCTCGCCGTGCTCGCCTCGCTGGCGGCCTACGTGCCGGTGTCGATGATGTTCTGGTTCGCGCCGGTGCTGACCGCCTGGCACGACGTGCCGCCAGTCAAGGCGATTTTCTTCAGCATCGTGAGCTGCTGGCGCAACAAGGGGGCGTTCGTGGTGTACGGCGCGCTGTGGTCGGCCGTGTCGATCGGAGTGTCGCTGGGACTGTCGACGCTGCTGCGCGCGCTAGGCGCCGGCGACTTCGCGCTGGCCATCCTGATGCCGGCGCTCATTCTGGTCACGACGATGCTTTACTGCTCGTTCTACGCGACCTACCGCGGCTGCTACGGCGTGCAAGAACCAGAAAAACCAATTTTGTCCTGATTTTTCAATAACTTACGCCAACTGTCGATCAAGGTACTAGACCGTCAAACCAAAGTTTTCGCCTACAGTCTCAGGATCGTTATGCACTGCGTTGTACACAAAACTCCGCCTAGGCACCTGTGCATAACACCTGAGAAAACAAGCACTTAGCGGCGTGCGTGACAAAGAGCAGTACAGCGTAGATTCTACAGACAGGTGGCTAGGCATCAAGTGCGCTTCCTGTGTACATCGGGGCTGATTCCCTTGGACAACAGCAGGGAATTTTGTTGCGTCAAAACAACAGCTTGAAAGTTGTAAGGCCGCCCAAATCGTAGAGGTTGACTATGATCTGGAACGTTTTTAGGGCTAGAGCGCCTTGAAATGTCCCGTTGCGGTCAAACCACTTCTGCATGTCTACAGCGCAATCCGGCTCCCCCTCGAACTTGATTACCAGACGCACCGGCTCTCCTATGTCTTGCAGAACGGGCTTCTTTGCCTTTACTGCTTCCTCGTAGGCTGCTTCAAGCTGGCTATCTGCGTACTTGTCCTTGTCGAAGGGATCGTAATACTGCATCCACCAGTCTCTAATATTCCGGTAGAGAACGACGGCTTCTAGCTCGCTTTGCACCTCTGTTACATAACAAACTTCTGCGCCCTGCTCCCGGTATTTCTCGTTTTTCTCCCAACTTGCCATTAGCACTCCTTTAAAAAAGAAAGGGCGCTCCACTCCGAAAAGCATAACGAAGTGCTACTAGCCGCCCTGAATAACTACAGTAGGAAAGTTGCCTGTGACGCAGACAACGGAAGCAATCGTAGATTCGTTCTAGTTACGAAGCAACGAGTTTTTACCATGTTTACTTTTAACGCCTCTTTCTCGTTCAAAATCAATGGCTTGAAGACTTGCATTTGCTGATGTAACGATCCAAAAAGAAAGGCACCAGCCTAAGCCAGTGCCCTTCTCTCTCCAACTTCTTGCGTTTAGTACAGACCGGGAATGATGTAGCCGGGATTTACATTTGTGCCGTAACCCGGAACACCAGTAGAGCCGTATTGACCAGCTAACAACTGCGCTTCTGGATTGCTTGCTGTGTTCGACAACATATTCTGCAACAGCGTCCCATAGGAGCTATTAGTTGGCAGCGTATTTGCGCCCGGCATTGGGATCATGCTTTGCGTTGGATTGCCCATAGATGGCAATGGCGCAGGAATAGGCATGTTATTGCTCGCTGCTGATGTACGGCGATAACCACCGGGAACAGGAGGCGCTTGCGGTGCTGCGTATGGTTGTTCTGCGTTAGATGCGAGTCTCATTGCAGACGTTGCCCCGTTAGCAAAACGTGGAAACTGACCCATTCCCATCATTAATCTGCTATTGGCAAGTCCGCCCATAGTTGCATCGCCGACGCCTTGCGAACCTGCTGCTGCGCCCGAAATACCACCACCTAATGCACCGGACCCTGTACCTGTCATACCACCACCCGGCAATAATCCGGAGAATACGCCAGTAGGTGCATCACCCAATGCAGTGCTCATATTTGCACCCATCAGGCCGTTATACCCAGCAGCAGAATTAGCAACCCCGCCCATAAGTCCAGTGTCGCCGTAATAAGCAGCACCGTTCATAGCGCCTTGGAAACCTAAGCCAACTTGACCAGCACCAGCACCAATTGACGAGCCGATTGCATTACCAACTCCAGTAATACCGGGAGTGGCCATTCCTGCGCCAGCAGAACCAGCACTACCGGCTAAAGCACCTGTTGCCCCTGCGCTTGCTGCTGAACTTGCGGCTGGCGTTGCCGCTGCGGCTGCTCCAAGTGTTGCACCTGTACCTAATCCAGCGCCTAAACCACCACCGAAAGCGCCTGCAAAACCTCCTGCGGTTCCAGCACTACCCATCATGCCTAAAGCGCCTGATGCGCCTAAGTTCGCGGCTAATGCACCACTACCTAATGCAGTTCCAGAAGTACCAGCTAATAGGCCTGAACCTAATCCTGCTGCCGTACCTACGTCTGCTGCACCCGCTCCAACTGCTGCGGCTGTACCGGTATCTGCGGCTGCTGTACCTGCTGCAATACCTGCATCTGCACTTGCTGCGGCTGACCCTGCTTCTGGCGCTGCTGTACCCATTGATGCAACAGAAGCCACTAACGCAGCGGCAGTAATACCGCCCATTTCCCAATCTTGACTACTCATAGCCCACCCTATTCTTATTATTAGTTACTTATCTTCATTACATAGCAAAGCGCATAGTATGGCGGGATAATATTCATTGCCTGACCAGAACCCGAATTTTGAATGCTGATGCTTGTCCCTGCTCCGTTAATACCAATGTTGGAACCACCCCATTGAATAGAAATACCGGTCCCACTTACACCAGTCTGCACACTTTGATCGCCAACCCAACATGATGTTGAACTACCAGACTGCACCAACTCAGCAGTACGGTAAATGTATGAGTGGCTGTGTCCAGGGTCATTAACGCCGTGTCCGTGTCCTGGGTCATAAACACCGTGACTATGGCCGGGATCACTAACACCGTGACTATGGATAGGCATGTTTGCTACTGAGAGCGTATAGCTAGAAGCACCACCTGTAGAACCGGGAGCGTAGATGTTACCTGCACCGACGACAAACTTATCCATTAAGTTAGGTGTGCCGTTCTGACCATTACACAAAGCCCACTTAGTACCGAAAGCGCTCGCGATGTTAGCTACTGCGCCCGAATACATCAGGATAGTTCCTACAGGCAAATATGCGTTCAACTGGTTAAGATTAACTGCGTCAGTGCCTGCTGTAGCAGGAGCAACGTTATTAATCTTGTAGTTGTTCATGTTCAGCGCTTGCGCTTGCGCCAACCCACTACCGTTTGCCAACTGTGCAATAAACGCAAATGCAGCATTTAGGTATGGCGCGAGACTGTTACCAATAGGCTCTGTACCCGCTGGCGAATTCAGTGATGCAGTTGTGTTCAACTGACTAATACTTGTTGGAACTGACATTTATTATTTTCCTTATTATCAGTTGTTTGCGATCTTCATTACATAGCAAAGCGCATAGTAAGGCGGAATGATCGTTAAAGCTGCACCAGAACCCGCATTCTGAACACTGATACCTGTACCAGAGCCGTTAAGCCAAATCCCTGTTCCGCTTGCGTTAAGCCAAATACCAGTCCCACTGCCGTTAGTCGTACCGTTATATTGACCATCCCACCCAATATTCTGGGAACCACCGGTCAATGCGCCCTGACCATTAGAGTCAGTGTTATACGCAGTCACTACAAATCCGTGAGCGTGACCCGGATCATTAACCCCGTGATTGTGACCAGGATCATTGACGCCGTGGTTGTGTCCAGGATCGTTAATGCCGTGACTGTGAACAGGCATGTTAGCAACAGACAATGTGTAGCTTGTAGTACCACCTGTTGCACCACTTGCGTAGGCATTACCCGCACCAATTACAAACTTGTCCATTAAATTAGGTGTGCCGTTTTGACCGTTACACAAAACCCAATTTGGGCCGAACGCGCCGTAAATGTTTGCGGGCGTACCAGACCATAATTTAATGGTGCCGATAGGCTCGTAGTCTTTTAGCTGCGCTACTGTCAACGCGTCTGAATTTGCAACACCGGGGGCCAGATTGTTGATCTGGTTGTTCTTCATGTTCAAAGCTTGCGACTGATTCAAACCGCTACCATTTGCAAGCTGCGCTATAAACGCAAACATGGTGTTGAGATACGGAGCCAAGTTATTACCGATTGGCTCTGTACCTGCTGGCGAATTAAGACTTGGTGTTGTCGAAAGCTGGCTAATACTTGTAGGTACTGACATTACAGGTAGCCTCCCTGTGCCAGCGAACCCATAAGACCGATACCTGCTGTACCTAAACCTGCAACAGCACCCCACGGACTTGCCGATTGTGATGTTGATGACACACCTTGCGCACCGTTACCCAATGCAGCAGACAAACCTGATTCCTGAATACCAAGTTGCTCGTATGGCTGCATAGCTTGCTGATACCACTTCTGATAAGCAGCGTTGTTTTGATTCTGCGCATCTGTCTGCATTGCTGTACCACCTGTGTAAGCGGCATTGAGCAAGTTGCTTTGTTCTGAATCGAGTGTTGGCGTCAAGCCTGCTGCTGCCAATGATCTACCTTGTGCTGTGTTGTAGTTGCTGCTATTCAAGTTCTGAGCACTGAGGTAGTTATTAGCGTTCGCCAAGTTAGTCTGCGTACCAAGCTCTGCATTAACGTTTGCTGCATTAGCCGCAGTGTTGTAGGCATTGCCGTAAATGTTTGCAGAGTTATTAGCAAGCGCAGTAGCCAATGTCTGGTTTTGCTGATTCATTGCATTCTGATATGCAGAACCACCAAAAGCACCTGTACCCGCAAACTGAGCATTCATGTTCATTGCATTCTGATTGAATGCGTTTGTTGTTTGCTGGTTTGCCGCTTGTGTTTGCTGTGCCAAGTATGGGTTTGACATATTGGCATATGGGTTTTGTGCAGCTTGTGCAGTAGGTGCGCTAATGTTGCCGTAGTTATTACCGCCGTTGTTTGCCATACCTGTGACAGCACCAGTAACAGCACCTGACGCACCACCGCTATTTGCGAGATTTGACATCCCGTTAATAGCATTGGTTTGTGTGCTATTCATCCCCGAATAAGTCTGTCCTGAGTATGTAGGGACTGCCTGTTTCGATAGGTCTTGACTTGTGTTGAGAATGTTTTGTGCTACTGGTTGCGCATAGCCCGGGAGTTCTGTTGTGGTTGTACTGTTACCACCTCCACCGCTACCACCACCTTGCAGGATGCGCTTTTCCCATAGCGCTTTGCGCGCAAAAACGTGAATTGACATCTTTGTTCCTTTATTATTATTGTTCTGCGGAACGTTTCAACCGCTAGTTAATTATTTAATCCTCTGCTTGCATTGCCAGCACTTAACGCACCGATCAAACCACCAAGCTTTTGCTTACCCTTGATGCTTGATTGCAGGTTCTCTTTGATGCCATCAACGACAGCTTTGTTTGTCTCTGCTGCCTTCAATGCGTCTGACAAACGCTGTGGATTCAACATCAAGCTTTCGAGTGCTTGCTTGTTTGACGCGACTTCCTCTGCAACTTGCTCTGCGCTCTTTGTGCCTAGCTTCTTTGCGACTGCGCCAACTGTCTTGTCGATCGCGTAACCTGCTACAGCGCCTACAGGACCAGCATGAGCACCAAGCTTTGTAGCTAGATGGCCTAATGCAGCGTCGCCGAGTGTACGCATAGCACGCTCACCACCTTCGCTACCAAGCCATTTCTGCAAGCCGGGCTTCAATGGGTTTGCTTCTGCAAGCTGGTCTAAGCCATCACGTGATGCGAGATTAGAAGCTGTGTTACTACCTCGTACTTTTGCCGTCTTGTTTGCGTTTGCTTCCAAGTTAGCGCGGACATTCTGCAACCCTGTATATTGCTCTGGTGTGAACTGGTCAGCTTGTGTGCCCAAGTTCTTGACGTCATGCCATGCAACATTGCCATCTGCGCGGGTATCAAACTTCTGCAAAATCTTTTGGTAGTTTTGATGCTGCGCCAACTGCTCTTGCGTGTTATAGAAGTTCTGATAGTTAGGGCTTTGCTGAGTAAGGTACTGCTTAACTTGCGCTGCTGCTTCTGGATCTGTCTGTGCAGCTTGACGCAGATAGTTATAGCCACGTCCTTGCAAACCAACCGCATTATTTGTTCTAGACATAGCCGCCAAGTCGTCACGCATCTGTGTCAACTGAGCAAGCTTTGCGTTTGAAACTAACTTAGCTGGGTCATGTTCGTTCAGGTTTGCCTTACCAGCTTGAATCTCTTTAACTAACGCATCCAACTTGTTTAGGTTCATGCGCCCCAAAGCGTCTGTCATGCCTTGGTTAGTCAAGAACTTGCTTTCCGCCATTTGCTCAGAAGCAGTTTGATAAGCACGGTTTGCTTCTGCTAGACCTGGCACCTGATTCTCAAGCGTGGTGTTAATTTGATCGCGCAATCCTGCCAATGTTGACAACTGGAACTTATCAGCAGAAGATGGATCAGCAGAAATCATCGCAATGCGCTTGTCCAAAGCCATACGTGCTTGGTTCAAGTCGTTTGCGGATATAGACTGAGCATAAACGCTACCATCGGGTGAAACAGCTTGACGGCTTTGAATAACTGGCTCGTCGATACGTGCGTTAAGCTTGTTTGTCTCAACTTGTCTTAACGCGTTCTGCATTGCTGGCGTATTAACCATACCTGCTGTTTCAGGATCAAGCGCAATTTGTGGACCACCACCTTCGAACACTTCCTGATACATTGGCCCGGTAGTAATTCTACGTTCCAATTCCAGATTAGCCGTCTTTTGTGGTGTACCTGCGATTGCTTCCCATTGATTAGCAGCGTTTGCATTAGGTTGATCCAAAACAGACTGAATAACGTTTGAACCGTCGTTGTTAGCAACAGCGTTTGCTCGTGACAAAGTACGTTGCATTGCAGGTGTACCAAACGGAGTCTGGTCTGTTACTGGCCCGATCTCTTGATTGCCCCATGCCGCCTGTTGGTCAGCTTGCTTACCCAGTGCTGAAATAGTTGCATCGTCCCCACCAAGGCTCTGTAGGTGCGCCGTATTAGCATTTGCGTTAGCTTGGCTACGTGCTGTCAGACCTGAATTAACGCCCGAGTTGTCTAAGCCTTGTTGTGTGCCTTGAATAACTGGGTTCTGCGTTGCTTCTGCTGCTGTGCGTTGATAGCCTGGAACTGCGGAATTCGCGTTGCTTGCCAACTCGTCGGCGACTTGACCGGTGCTTTGACCTGTTTGCTCTGCCGCGCCGTTGATCTTGTCTGCAACACGGCTTGCCATCTGCATTTCTTCGGGGCTGAGACCTTGGCCGGTAGCTGTACCTGCATTTGCGAAGTCTGTACCAGCTTGTGACAATGCCTTGCCTGCACCTGTCAGCTTGTTGACGACGCGACCAGCTACGTTACCGACTGCACCACCTACGGCACCCCCTGCTGCCCCCGCTACAGCGCCTGTGAATGGGCTGTCTGGGTTAGCGATAGCGCCTTGTGCTGCGCCTGTGATAGCGAGCGCTGGGAGCGATGTACCAGCTACGAATGGATGCGTTGCCACATCACCGGCAATGCCTGTAGCTGCACGAGCGATGTTACCTGCCGTCGAGTGTTGAACAGAGCCATACGCTTGCTGTTGTGCTGCATCTGTCGCTTGCAAGTCCTTGTAACCCTGTGCCGCTGCTTTTGCAAAATCTGAATCTGGAGCAATAGCATTCGCGCCTTTAGACAACCAACCAACTACAGGAGCAACGGTGTTGTAGATGGCATCACGCGCACCCATCGCAATAGGATTGGTTGTAGTAGTTACTTTGCCGGGTGCGGATGCGGCAGTAGGCATACCGTACTGGCTAACAAAAGCATCAGCAGGATCGCTATTGCTTGTGTTTTGTGCGCTTGTGCTACCTGCAAGACTTGGACTGCCGTATTGCTTAATAAAGCTATCAGCAGGGCTAGAAGTTGGTTGCGGGGCTTCATCAGCGTTTGCATCTGTTGAACCTGTCACTGCACCAAGTACGCCTGACATCATTTGTGCTGCTTTGCTTACTTTACCAACATAGTTAGGGTCTTCAGCATAGCCGCCTGCTTTTAACGCGGAAGCATACTGTGTTGCGTTTTGCGCACCTACTGCGTTTGGATACTTGCTCTTGATTAAGTTGACGTAGTGGTTAGCAAAAGCATCAGTAGTTGGATAGGCGTTATATGTGTCTGTTGAACCTGTTTGATTATCAACCGCACTTACACCCTGTCCGTTTGTTGACTTGATGTTACCCAGATTGTTTGTACCGGGAATAACAGACTTGCCGAAACCAGTTTCAAGCCCAAGCTGACCAGCAATGATCGAAGGATCAACATTCAATTGTCCTGCGATATTGCTGATTGTCGGACCGTATGTCTGAGCAAAGCTTTGTGGTGTACCTGCTGATGCGTTGCTACCCCACGTAATACCGCCTGCACTAGAGCTTGCGCTAGAACCAGAAGCGGAACTAGCTGGGCCCCATGTAATTCCTGAATCGGCCATTACTGACCTCCGTTTCTCATATTAGATGGCAACAAAATACCTGCTGCTCTTAGTTTTGCTCGTTGCTTTTGGTCTTGTGCTAACTTCAAAGCTTGCTGAATTTGCTGATCGGAAATGCCTGATTGATCAGCCCACTTTGGATTGACAAGTGCTGGATCCCAATCTACTAACTTAGAAGTAGCTGCATCTGCTGCCTGTTGAATGGTTGCGCCCTTAGGCAAGTTCATTGTCTGACCTTGAACAGTAATGGTTGTTGGCTTTGGTAACGGTGTTTCCATACCGCCATTAGCACCCACATATGCGGCTCTTACTTCGCTGTCGATAGAGTCACGTTGCGCAACAGAACGCGCAAATGCGGCGGTTTGCATCATTTGCTCTGGAGTTGCGTTGTCTGGATCGGCCATTGTCTTCTGAACCATCTTTAAGTAGGTCTGATCCATACGTGAGCCTGCTGGCAGCATTGACATTTCCTTCTGAATATTCAGAGTTTGGAATTGTTGGCGCAAATTCGAATTGTTATCGAAAATACCTGCTGCGCTTTCGACATTACGGAATGCAGCAGGAGCTAAACCGCCTTTACCGCTACCAGTAAGCGCCTGCTTTGTTTGCACTTGGTTCAAGAACTGATCTTGTGTTTGTGCTTGCTGTGAATACTGCTTCTGCGTAGTGTTGTAACCAGATACCGCCTTTGCTACGTCAGCAGGGGCTAACCCGCCTTGAACTAACGGCTGTGGAGTAACGGGAGCTACGCTTGAACCTGCGCTACCTGCATTTGAAGCACCTACACCACCTTGACCACCGAAGTTGTAAATGGAAGCACCTGGAGCAACAGAAGTAAGCTTAGAACCATTAATGTGCGCAACGACTTGGCCAGTCTGCGGATTAATCGCAAAGATATTCCCTGCGTCGTCCATTGGTGTAACTGTCAAGCTTGGATGCAGTGTCTTGAACATATCCATTGCTGCTGTTGGATCGGCACCCGCTGCAATTGCTTGGTTAGGATCGAAATTAGAACCAGCTTGTGACGCATACTTTTGCAATGCGACTGTTTGTGCTGTCTTCTGTTGTGTTGCTGCTGTAGAGGCATTCTTAGAAGCAATATCTGCTTGATCTAATGAGTTCTGACGTTGGTAATTCAGAGCAGCCATACGGTTAGCAATCTGCTGTTGAGCAAGTTGGTTGTATGTCTGCAAGCCTGTTTGCGCACCTTGACCGATAGCAGAGAACCACGGTGTACCGGGACGTGATGCAGCCATCATGCCGAAACCCGCATTCATCAATGAAGTGTCGATCAAAGGGTTTTTCAAAACAGACATAAGCTTTGAACCAAACGACGGCTCTGCTTGTGCTGGCGATTGATCGTTAGACTGGTTATTAGAGCCGCCAACTGCACCAAGTAAACCGCTTGATGCGTTACTTGGCTGCGCTGTATTACCGCTTTGGTCTACGCCTGCATTGCTTGCCGCGCTTTCGTTGTCTGGGTTATTTGGAGAAGCATTCGCGCCACTTGAGGAGCCTGTGCTGTCGTCGCTTGAAGTACCGGACTGGTCAACATTTGCGGCTTGTTGAGCATCAGCGGCGTTGGATGCATCACCCTTCGCTACCTTGGTATCTTGCGATGCAACATTGCCAGTTGAGTCACCAGCTACGGTGCTTGCGTCTTGTGCGCTTGCTTGTGAACCGTCGTTTTGCTGTGCAGATTGAGGCATACCGGCCTGAGCCATGTATTGCTGTACCTGCTGCGGAGTAATCCCGCCTTGCTGTGCGCCCATGAGAGCAGACCACCCAGAACTAGGTGATTGCGCCATGAGCTGCGCTGTTTCGTCGTCTAAGGAAGTAGGAACCCCTGCACTTCCAAGACCTAACATTGATAGAAGATTGGCCATCTTTTATTCCTTCTTGTTGTTATATTTATAGCCGCAAGTGAACGTGTTATCTCTGGGTTTAAGGATTGACTATGCAGTTCACATCAGCGAATGTGGGTGGTGTATGCGTACCAGCATTACCGGCGGAAGTACATACCCAACCTAAGGTGATGTATTGCTTGCCATCAGTGCCGGTAAAGATCGAAGGTTTTTCGTTCTTGATGTAGTCACCGATACCGTAAGTAATACCAAGAATTCGACCTGTAGGATTGGTTGTGATACCGGTCAAAGCTGTAGGTGGTTGTGATGCTGCATTCCATGTCCCTGCTACTGAACCTGAACTTATCAAGTCCAGCTGTGCAGCTATCTTGTTTAAGATAAACTGCAACTGTGTTGAATCTGCGTAAGTAATGTTTTGACCGCTGATGCTTGCCGTGATTGTTGGCAAGTTGATGTTTCCAATACGTGACATTTAGTTTCTCCCCAACTGAACCATTGACGGCACCCATTCCATAGCCTCAAAGTCACCGTTGAATGTGAGGATCAAGTTATGCCAGCGACTAGCTTGGTCTACGTCAATACGGCTATCTGCAAGCACTAACGGACCTGCATTTACGTTTGTGATGGTCGAAGGGTCGCTACTACCTAAGGTGGTCTTTCCTTGCCATACAGCAGCACCAGAAGACGGTTGTGTTTTAAATCTGATTCTGAACTGCTGCATAGTGGAATACATCATGTCATCACCGAACGCATTTGTTGTAATGGTTGCGCCGCTTGATGTACCTGCTAATGCTTGCAACGTATTAGATGCGTCGAAGTAACCCGGTGTAGTGCGGAAGTTATTCCAGAACGAACTGTTGTATGAAATGCCCGGCAAGTCGTTATATGTGTTCCACTCGACGCCCAATGAGTTATACGTGATTTCACCGTTAAGGATAGTCACGAAGCATTCCATATTGGCATTCATGACACCCCATGACCCTGTTGACCAGTTGTAGCAAATGCAGGTGTCGATAGCGCCATTTACAGAGTTGTTGCTTGGGAATCCCCAGTAAATCACCTTCTGGTCTTTATCATAGAAGCTGCTAATGTTTCCCTTGCTGTTTGCGTTCAACGTATTGAAGAACCAGCGACGCACGTTTTGACCAATAGGAACAGGCAAGCCGTTACCTTGGTATGCGTAGAAGTCATCAGGGCCGATAAAGTAAAGTGTGTTGGCTACAGTAACGACACATTCATGATTCAATGCACCAACTGACTTACTAACCGCTTGGAAGTCCCAACCCACTGGGTAGCCTGTTTGTGTACCCAGATACATACTGTTCTCTTTGAAGATAACTGCGTTAGGACCGAGAGAAGCACCCGCTGTAATTGGCCCCGGTGTATCAATCAATGGACCGTATGCACACAACGTTTGCAAGTTGGTTGTGTCCCATTGCGTATAGTCATAAATGCCTGAGCAGAACCAGAAGTCACCACCAGCTACTTGCGGAGGGTTTGAACAGTTGCAAACAAACACCTGACCGTTAGCAACAAAGATGATCTCCCCAATAGGAGCGGAAACAAGCTGTGCTGTAGCTGCTGCGCCTGTACCTGCGCTATCAGTGATTGTGATTGTCGGCGCAGTTGTATAACCAGTTCCGCGGTTTGTAAGTGTGATTGCTGTAATTACACCGCTTACTACTGTTGCCGTTGCCGTCGCTTGAACACCGCTGCTGATATTAGGTGCTGAGATTGTGATAGTCGGACTAACGTAACCAGAACCACCAGCATTAACAGTGACGCCTGACAATGCAACTGGTACATTGGTAAATGCGCTAGACAATGAAGACTGCAATACGGTCTGTCCGTTGACAGCAAGACAAGCATTACCGAATGCAGCGTAACGCCACTTACTGTCTGAACCTAGTGCGTAACCGCCGGGTGCTGATTGATCGACCCAAGAGCCGTTTACGTCCTCGTACAAGTTGGATGACGTGCCTGCAAACATGCGAGCAGTACCGTCGAGCAAGAGCATCAGCGCGGAGCCAACAGCAGGCTTGCTGAGTGTTGATAGTCCTCCGTTAATAGGACTTGGTGCGCCCTTGAAGCCGATAAGCGTTGGTACTACGTTATTGCAGTCTTGAAAGATACCCGGTGTACTTGGGTCTAAATCTGGTGCGAACCCTTTCAATGGTTGCGGTTCAATATTCATGCGTGTTGCCATACTTCACCTTAGCTTCTTTTAATTGTTAGTTTTGTGCGCTCAGGTGTCATTTCCTTCTTAGCAGCCATCTGCACTTCTGTAATACCTTCTTCAAGCATACCCTCCCATACCTCGATACGTTCGTCGTCAATGAGATATGGTGTTGCTTCAAGCAATGTCGCGTACAAATACAGGTTTGGATAATCTTCCAACAACCAGTTTGATTCGTTTGAAGATGACAATCCCTCAAGCTCTTGGTAGTAATACATCGTTAATGGCGAGCTACCATCAATGTAGGTCTGCAACAGAATGTTGGTGCCGATGATTGTGTACTCGTAGAGATAGTCGTTTGCTTTCTCTAATTGCAACTGGTCGGGTGTGATGTACGTCATTGGGATGCTGTTGTACGTCACACGGATCATTGCGCCGTAATCGGACGGCAAAGCCACAACTTGGGAACCTTGACCGGGAACCAGTGTGTACGGTAGCTGTACTTGCTGAGGTAATGTGCGAATGACGTTACGCAAACGCACTTCCGCTAGTTGGATGAAAAGCGGAATCTGCGCAGACAGGTTTGCACGTTGCAAGTATGTAGCGACAACCTTCTGCAAGTCGTCGTATGAACTAAAGTCTAATGATGCCAATTTGTGGCCTCCTTTCTTATTGTTTTTCTAGGCCGGTTACTACTTAGACGCCACTTGGACGCAAACGGAAGTAAGCTAAATCTGGGTCTTTCAACACACGGCGAATGTGTTCCTTGTTACCGATGAACTCATGCAGTGTGATACCGTGAATGTTGCAATACTGCTCGACAATAGCTTCTGGGATTTCCATTACGGGGCGCATTTCCTCCCCATAGCTGGACTTGCTTTCCAAGTTAGTGCGCCATGCTTTGATCTGCTCGATGGTGTCGCCTAGATCAAACGTGCGCTTAACCATGATCTTTTCGCCTGTTACGTCCTTGTCGAAGATCAACTCAGTAGATCGGTCTGCATGAACTGGTGCGTTTGGGTCAGTGATGATCTTTGGCACGTCTTGCTGTTTGGAACCGGATATGTCGAAAGATGCGTTACTGCCAGATGCGAAAAACTTGTTACTCATTGGGACTCTCCTTCATTTTATCTTCGCAGCCAAAACAATCGGGTGACTGACAACCTTGTTCCAGTCGTCGGTATTGACGAGGCTAATATCGTTTCCGTCTGGTCGCTTGATACCTAATGCATCGATAGCATTCAAGATGGCGTCTTTCGGAATAAGCCCTTTCAAGCTTCTTTTTAATGTTTTACTAAGCATTACTGGTCCCCTGCTGTCTTTTTCTTCTCTGCTGCAATACGGCCTGTTGCACTAATCATCTTCAGCTCTTGCTTGAAGTCCTTTACTGCACGTACTTTGTGCCACTGCAACTCGCGTTGAGCTTGGTCTAGTGAGTCGATCATCTTTTGTGTTGCGTCTGCTTCCATCTTGTCTAATACCTCGTTCAAGATTGGATTGCTCAACAATGCGTTCGCCTCGTTTGCGCGGGCGATTTGTGCGTCGTACTCGTGTGTGCTTTTTACTTTACGTTCCATTTTTTATACGCCGTTATATGGGTTTTTGTGTTGTGTTCCATCTGGTTCTGGTGCAGAAATGACACTGTTTAAGAAGTTGTCATACTCACCGCTTGCATGCAGGTTAATCTTGGTCAATGCAGCATTCATTGAGTCTGTTGTGCTCTGGAATGTCTCGTTGAACATAGCTGCTTCTGCTTGAGGATCTACCATTGCTTTAAGCGCTGCTGCTTCGCGTTGAATTGCGGCTTGCAGGTAAAGCTTCTCAAGCTCGATCTTCTGCTGCATTTGCAACTTGGCTAACTCTCGTTCGTGTGCCATCAGTGCTTGTTGGTCATCGCTCTTAGCTTGTGCTTCGATACGCATTGCATCTAACTGCGCTTGACGTTCCTGACGTTGTGAGTCGTTCTGAGCTTGCATTTGCTCAATTTGAATCTTTGCCTGTACCTCAGGCGGAACTTGTGGCTGTGGCGGTTGTGGCATTGGTGATTGTGGTTTCTTAAAGAACTCGTCCACATTAGTGAAGTTCATTGCATGCACCAGCTTCTCTACCGTGTTGTGTACGTTGTACAGGTCGGCCATACCTGTTGATTGAGCAATAGCTGCTTGCTGCAATCCAAGGATGGTGTTTAGGTATGCAAGCTCACGTGACTTATCACCTGTACCCAAGCCGACACGTACACAAGCATCGTATTGGTGTGCCGCATCCATCGGATCAGCTTCAACAATCTGGCCGTTCAAACGGATTTGCATTAGGTCGTTCTGGTACTGCGCTAACAGCTTTTGGATACGCAAGAACAATGGTTTAAAGCCGTTCTCTGCAAACTCACGTGCCATCAGCTTAATGCGCTGTTCTGCACGCTCTGTCATTGCCTGATAGCCTGTTGCTGTCTCGTTGATAATGTCTGCGTCAGAGCCTTGTGTAAGCTTTTGAACACCTGTGCGTTCCTGCTTCATTGTGTCGATAAGCTCTAGCAACGTGGTCACTGATGCAACATCGCCTGATCCTGAACTAAGCACACCAACTGCTTCGGGGTTCTTGACGCGGATAATGCCGCCAGGACGGCTATCTAACAGGTCGTCTAAGTTGACATTGCCATCCACTGCCCACATTTGCGCATTTGCACCCAAGTTGACGTTATCAACAAGAGCACGCATTAACTGTGTTTGGTTAAGCTGTGCGTTTTGTGCTTGCTCTGCTACAGATACACCGAATGACAAGTGAGGCAATGGGTTCGACACAAGCATGATGAATGGATTGCCGTCACATGGCTCGTTAAGCAGGATTGTGTTACCGCAACGGATGATCTTGCGCCACTCAGCGATACCAGTTTGCAGGTAATCCAGTTTGCAATACGACTCAACAATGATTACTTGGCGCATTGATGGGTCGATTTGGTTGTTCATGTAGGACCATGCGTATGCACCTTCTAACTCTTTACGTGATAGGTAAGTGCGTGTCATTTCTGGGTCATACGCTGTATTGCTTACTTCCTCCAATACCTCAGAATCAAAGCCCATTGCTTTCAGGTCGGAAATAGTGATACGACGCGCATGAGCAGCGTAGACAGCTTCATCCAAGCTACGTGCTTGTGGGTCGATATAGAACTCTTCCAGCGGTACATTGACGATCTTTACCTTGCCTCGCTCGCTGTTCTTATGGTCTACGTCCTCATGCACTACGACGTCATGCAAGAACTTGCTGATAGCTGGCTCAGTCGGATCAATTTGTACTTGTGCGGCTTGCTGCAATACTTGCGCAGGGTTAGCGCCTTGCTGGATTGCCTGCCCTGCTTGTGCTACTTGCGGAGTAACTAATGTTGGTTGCTGGCCTGTTGCTTGTGCTCTTGCGATGGCTAGACCGTGCTGAATTGTGGTCAGTGGCTCGAAATCTGGGTTCTCATACATGCGATGCTTGACGATCGCAAACTCACCCGCATCTGCTGACTCTTTCAACAAAGCAAATTGCAGATCGGTCAAACCACGGTACTGCGTTGTCTTTGCTGTTAGATCAGGCTCCCAATACACCTTGACAATGCCGCCCGGAGACATTAACGCGTCGTGAATCCATGTACGTGCGATCTTGTAACCGTGGTTCTGTTCATTGAACACGTAGTTACACATGGCTGTAGTAAGAGCAGCACTTTTATTTTGCTGTGGCTGGCGTGCTTGGAACTCGACAACGTTTTGTGTGCCGCAGAACACGTCAAGCAATGGTGGTAACAGCCAGTTGATAGTGTCTGCAACAGAGCTATCAACCCAGTTGGAACGACCCGGGCTTAGTGGAGGTGTAAAGATGCCTTCCGGCTGTGCGAGATAGAACTCGTTGCTAACAGCAGCACGAATGCTGATCTCGTCTTGAACGTAAGCACGAGAGCGGGTTTCAAACACGTTCAAGTAGGCGATGACTTCTTCATCGGACATTGGGCCTACTTCGTTACCGTGCTCGTCGGTGCTTACCTCGTCGGCAGAGACTTCAAGCTCTGTTTGCTCATGTTGTGGTAATACGCCGGGAAGCAGCTCGTTCATTTGCTGCACTAGCGCGTCTGTCTCGTCTTGATCCTTGCGCTTTGCGAACAGTGGATTGTTGGGATCGAGGTTTTGAATCGCAGAGTTCTTGCGCTTCTTTTGAATTGGTTGACCGTTTAGGTCTTTCTGTTGTCCTGCTCCGTCTGAGTTGCTTTGATTGTCAACCGGCAGTGTAGGACGTGGTGTTTTCTTATTAGCCATAAAGGGATAACTCCAATGGAATTCCCTTTATTTATTGGAATGAATCTACTGTTATCTCCTGCTTTCACCAGAAACACAAAAGCCCCAGCTTTTAACTAGGGCCTTCGTGCTTTTGAGGAATATTATGATTACAAGCTGTTGCCTGCAATCATATTTATCTCACTGCTTAGACGTTGTTCAAGTCTGCAATTGTGAAGCCGGAAGCTTGGTTACGTGCTTCCAATGTACCTTCCCAACGGATCTGGAAGTTACGTGCATCACCAGTTGTAGCCAGTTCTTCTGTATCGAAGCCACGCAGAACAGCCAATGACCACATATCTGTGTCGATACCGAATACTTCCTTAGCGCCAGTAATAACACGGTTTGGAACGCAAGTTACTTCACCGAAGTCGGACTGGTAAATTGTGTAGGAAGTCTTCAATGTGACTTTACCGTCGTTGTTGACGTCTTGCATACGTGTGATGTTGCCAGTGAAGCTTGACTGTACTTGCTTACCTGCTGGGGTAAGGATAAGCATGTCAACGTTACCACCGGCAATGTATGCCTCTTGCAGAGCTTGCTTCAACAGTGTTTCTGTATAAGCTTGTGCTGTACCTGCAACTGGTGCTGTACCTGGGTTACCTGCTACTGGAGCGGAACCACCTGAACCACCGATGTAGTTGGATGAGTTCCAACCGAAAACACCCTTCATTTGACGTGCTACTGAGCTTGAACCAGTTGTTGAAGTTGTATTGAGCAATGCTGAGTACTCAATGTCCTTCTTCAATTGCATCATTGTTTTAGCTTGCAAACGTGCAATCTGGTTTGGACCTGCGTGCTTAACTGCTTCCTGTGTGTTTGAGACTGAGAAAGAGTCACCGACGATCTGTGAGTAATTGCCCAGACGAACTGTTGGAGCTTCTGCTGTGTAGCTTGCGTCTGCACCTTCAACGAGTGCAACGTTAGCTGGTGATGACAATGCATCTGTTTGCCATTCGTGGTAAATGGCTGTTGCACCAGTTTGTGAGATTGCTGATACGAATGGGGTATCAGTTGGTGAGATCATGAATACTTTGTCGATCAGATCTTCACGGTTACCTACTGTTGCGTAGGTTGTTACTGTATTGCTTGGCATGATTTATTATCCTTTTTGTTATGCCATCTGGTTGTCCAGACTATTGTTTTTGGTTATTTCTTTTTAGCCCATTGGCTTGCCAAATAAGCTTCCAAGTTTTTAGCTGTCGGTTCGTTACGCAAGGTATCGTTCCACGCTTTAGCTTCACGTGCATTCGCTGTCTGAGCCTGTCTATTTCTAAAGCCAGGATCGTTGTTCGTTGCAGTTCCACTATTCAAAGTTTTCTTAGAAGGAGCAATCTTTGCCTTCTTGGCATTGTTGTCCTTTACCAATTTGTCGTACATCGCAGCTTTGTGCGCCACTTTCAACAAACGAGCATCAACCAAAGTATTGAGTTCATCAGTAGTAAACCCTTCGTCAGTGAGGTAGGTATTAACTCTTGATACCGCCTTTGCTGCAACGTCTGGGTTCTTCCACTGCGGAAAATAATCTAGAATCGCTTTCTTCTGCGACTCCAAATAATCAAGCTGTCTCTTTTCAAGTTCAGCGTGCTCTTGCTTTTTAATGTTCGCCTGCAGAATTTCTGCTTGCTGTTTCTGGTGCAACTTCACTTGATACAGTTCCTTTTGCTTGAAGTACTCAAGTGGGTCTGTGTCATACAAAGTTTGCCAGTCAGGTTCATACTGCTGTGTCTGACTATCAATAAACTCCTGATATTGTTGTAACAAGCCCTTTAGCGTCTCACGCTCCTGTGCGTAAGCGCTCTTAATATCATCAGCTTCTTTGCGCATTTTTGAAGCTTCTGCGAACTTGTCAGTAGATGCACGCCACTTTTGTGCATCAGCAATCAATTCAGACTTCTTAACTTCGATCTTCTTACCATCAACGTTAATCTCGAAAACTGGTTCAGCGTCGCTATCTTCATCACTCTCTACGTTGGTATCCTCTTCGGAATCGCTGTCGAGCAGTTCTAAATCTAGGTCTTCTGCATCAGTGTCGGATTCGGCATTGCTATCAGAATCTTTATCATCCCCAGCGGAATCTTGTTCTTGGCTAAAACCAAAAGGATCAGGCAGCTTTTTGCCACCTTTGAATTCTTCCGATTTGCGCCCTTCAAACTTCTTAGGGATAGGCTTTTCATTTAGGTATGACGCAAGGTCAAACTCTGTATCGCCGTTAAGGGATACGCCGTCACTAGCATCGTTTCCAACTTGACTTGCGCTGTCGAAGTTGTCATTGGTAGCATCGTTAACATTAGTGTCCATGATTATTTATTTTCCTTATTCATCTGGAATGTTGGTGTTTATCTACGGTCAAATACCGTAGTGTTTTTATAGTTAATGGGTTTGCCCCATGAACTAGTTTGGTTACTGCTTTGCAAATTCTCTACATTGATTGCCAGATATCTAAATGCATCTGCTCCGTGGGAGTAGTTGTCATGCACTGGCTTTCCTAAACTGCCATCTGGTCTTTCTGCGTAGTGGTAGCGTTTAAGGTTCTCAAGCAATAGCGCCGTGCTGTCTCGATCAAAGATGACGTTGGAGAACATTTGCTTTGCTGCACGAATACCAGCTTCGATAGTCATGCTTGGCGTGATCTCTACGCGCCAACCAAATGCCTGCATAATCTCTTGTGCGGACTGGCCTGTTTTAAAGTCCTTATGGGCGCCGTCGTGTGGTAAGTAGCAGGTTCCCCAATTAACTTGGTGCTGTGCTCCCCACTCTCTTAGCTCATGGTTATATTCAGAAAGCGTTTTACGGTTGCTCTCGATGTAACCAACAATGCGTGCGTCTGAGTAAATCTTTTGCACTAGGATGATTGCTGTTTGGTCAGCCCAACCTAAGTCCCAAATTGCATGCACTGGTAACTTGGGGTCGATTCTGAGCTTTGTAATGCGTTCTTCTTCGTACGCTTTTGATAGCTCGCGAAAGTAAACTGCGCCGACTTGTGCGGGGAGTATCTGCCCTTCCCAGATGTTTTTGTATTCATCTTCTGGGAGTCGTGCTTTGTCTGCTCTACGCTCCACATCAAGCACCGCTGGAAACCAAGGGTTATGATTCCAGTTAGCTTCTACGTCCTTTACGTCTTCACGCGTGTTAAGCACGTAGCGTTGATATACCGCATCCGTATCTAGGCTTGGGTTCCATGTAAAGAAGAAGCGCGAACCTTCAGCACGGATTGTCGGGATCAAAATTTTCAGGGATCGATCTGTGAGCCCTGCTGCTTCTTCACCCCAACACAAGTCAATACCCTGGAATGACTTGATACTTTCTACTGTTTGGTCACTAAGCCCCTTGAAGATGAATACAGAGCCGTTATTGCAACGTATCTCGTTCAAGGTAGAACTAAAAGCATGACTAAGGCCAAGCTCTTGTATCAAGTCCTGCAAGCTTTGATAGACCGAATCCTTAATACTGTTCTGGACTTCTCGGAAGCAAAGAATCTTTAACTGCTTGTGGTATGCGAGCAATATCAGGATCTTTGCTACAGTCACAGACTTACCGGAACCACGTCCACCGCGCATTGATACAAAGCGGTACTTCTTGTCTAGCAGTGGCAGGAAGTCTTCCGTGATGCTGGTGTCAAACTCCGTTCCCTCCAACGGTTTGCCCTCGATGTCAACCACTCCAATTAACTCAGGGGCAGAACTCGATTTGAAAACACCAATGCGGAAATGTTTCTTAATCGCTGCTGCTTTCTTGTTCGCGAGCACTTTCTCTAGTGCTTCTAGTTTGTTCTTTAATGCACTGCTCATTACATACTGCCGAAATTACGAATTAGTTCCTCAAGTTCATTCAGGCGCTTTTCTAGCTCTGTAACTTCGTGAATGCTTGCAATGTGTTTAATGGACTGGATTAGGTCTTGACCTACATCTGGTGGAATTTGACCATTCGCCACTGCCTCAATAATCACATTGCACTTATCTGGGTAGCTTGCATTGCGGTCATACTGGAAGTGAACAGGTTGCAATGTTGTTCTGGGAATTGGTACAGCAGTCTTAATAACAATCTCGATCATGTCCTTGTTGTTATTAACGAAAGCTTCACTGACGATATGCTCATACAGGTCATCTTCGGACCAGTTCATTTTCTTTTTAAGAGCACTCAGGATTTTTGTCTTGCTTGATCTGCCGCGTGTGTTACCCGGTGTAGGTTGATTACCGGGACCGAAAGCGTTTGATGGGGCTTTAGAATTAGCCATTTGATTTCCTCGTCATTCGCCAACTGGTAGAAAGTTGCGAGTTTTATTCTTTTATTTATTACGAGGAATTTTGACTAATCTGGGTGCTTATGTAATCGTGTGGTTAAGCAAGCTTTTCTAAATTGTGCTTGCGAAGTAAGACGACCGTTCCAAATGAAAAAGGCCCCTTAATTGGGGCTCTTTTCATTGTTGCGTAACTTACGCAGCTTTGCTTTTAGGCCACGGCCACGGTGCAGGGTCTGCTTGCTCGGGCGCAGCTTTGCGAGCAGGTGCTTTCGTTGCCGCCGGCGCAGCTTGCTCAGGTTGCGCTTGCTGTTCCGCGGGAGCTTTGGCGCGCTGATCTACCTTCCCATCGGCCAACGTCTGCTTGTACTTGTCGAATAGGCTTTGCGGCCAATCAGCGCCAAGCAGTTCGGTTTGCTTGCCCGCGTCCAGGTCTACGTGCTTGAGCTTCTTCGCATCAGTACCATCGAGCTTCTGCTGGTACAGCGCAAGTGCCTCGTCCATGCTGTCGGCAAACTTGAAACGCAGCGCACCACCACGTCGGCCGAAGAACTTCACTACCTTGTCCCCTGCTTGCAGCAATCCCCAGAGACTGTCTTTCTTGGCCTTGTCATTCGGCCCCTTGCCCTTGATGAACGCGTGACCAACCTTGATAACTGCAAAGTCGATCTTGGTTACGGTTGCCTTCGTGCTGCTTTTGCGTGCGGTTGCCATGTTCTTTCTCCTTGATGTTGACTAGGACTGCTTACCATGCCGCGATGGTAAGTTCACCAACCACCAATGCAAGCAAAGATTGATACTTGGTGACGAATATTTCTTAGCTGGTCGTCACTCTTTTGTTGATGCCTATAACCAGTTCAATAGACTTGGTTTGTGGTTAGTACAACTTAGGAGAAACGCAATGAGCTATGAATTGCCCCGCGCAGCAAAGTTGAAAAAGGAAGTTGAATCGAAGTACATCGGCCTGAATGCTGGTCGCACGCACAAGGCTGGGAAGAAGTGCAAAGTTCAACGCAGCCCCGCAGAGCCCGGCCTGTTCATCATCTGGTTTGGCAAGACCGAGATTGCAAAGATTCCTGCGCTGCAACTCACCGACACCATCGAGTACCTCGACGGTCGCCCGCAACTGTAAGGGGACGCAGCATGAACACTCAACGCCTGATCGCGTGGATTGAAACGCACTACACACCGGAACCGACTATCGACAACGGCGACGGCACGCTCACGGTCGCATCTGTTGTCGTTGATCGCGATGGGAAGACGTTCATCGAGCACGACGTGATCCCCGCAACCCTGCAAGCTGCACGCGACCTACTTGGTTACTGAGCTTTGAACACACCGCACATTTTTGCTATAACATACAAGGAGCTAACGCTGTGAGAGATCAAATGGACCTCGCAAAATTTGAAGCTGACATGCAGCTCATGCGCGATACAAGCAACAAGCTGGCTGCGGAGACCGCGAAGCTGGTCGAGGAAAGCATCAAGCTCCGCAGGGAACACACTTGGTTGCCGTTCGTCTGGGGCGCGTCCTCCGCATCAGTGCTGATCGGGGCGACCGTAGCGATGGTGAAGCTGCTGCACTGACCTACCCTAGCTGTTCTACAAAAGGCTCCGCAAGGGGCCTTTTTTCATGGCCCTGCGGCAACCAGACGCACGAAAGGCCCAATTAAGGGCCAAGTTTTACAGCAAAGTCAGCTTACTTGAGGGTTACTTTTCCCCATACGCTTGCAAGCGTTTGACCGTTAAGCTTGTAGTTAGCGCGGTACTCGCAATCTGTAAGCGCGCGTTCAAACGGGCTGTTGAGCACTGCAAAAATGGCGTTAGTGCGTGCTTCGCGCAACGTAGCACCTTCCTTGGTAACGATCGTTTGGCCTTCGTATTCAATGTTCAACTCGTACATTCCGTGCCTCTTAGCTAGTTAGTTGTTTGCGGACTTAACCCGCACAACCAAGTCTAAAGACATGGTTAGCCACATCAACAACCAGTACGTTTGTATTTGCCTATTGATCCTACTTACTCAGTAAACATAAAGTGGTGTACACTTGGCCCACTTTGCTACCATCCCGGTTGGCAGCACTGTTCAACTTTTTGTGAGGAGAAGCTAAGTATGGCAACGAAAAAGGATAACCGCACGCTGGACGAACTGCTCGCAGCACAAGCGGAACTTGAAGCAGCTATCGAAGAACGCCGTCAAGCAGAAGCGGGCGAAGCACTTGAGCAAATCGCCGAATTGGTTCAAAAGTTTGGCTTCACTAGCGAAGACATTTTCCCGACTAAGCGCACGCGTCGCCCGTCCGATCCGTCGAAGGCCAAGCTGTTCCGCAATCCCAAGACTGGCGAGGAATATCATGGGCGCGGCAAGCCTCCGCGTAGCTTTGCAGAGGTAGGCAAAGACGTATGGCAGACCTGGCTTGTGCAGTAAGCACAAAGCGGTGCAGCAAAGATTTGGGGAGCTTAGTGCTCCCCATTTTCTTTTACAGCGTATTGCCTGCTGCTAACCACTCCAAGTACAGGCCAAGTCCGCGGAATATCTCACCCGCCCAAAAGCCGTAGAAGTAATGGCCGTTAGCCCAGCTTGAGAACGAGCCAGTCATATCCGCGTCCGTGCCTTGCGCAACCACGTAGGTTGAATACAACTGCGTAAGCAAGCCGCGTATTACCTGCTTGGGATACCCAGACGTATCGCCCGCGTTCAACATCTCGACACAACCAGCGAGGAACAGCGCTGTCATGTGACCCACGTTGTCAGGATCGTTCTGCGTCGGTATAGGGCTGTAGCCATCGTTGTAGGGTGGCGCGTTACGTGGGAATTTCGATGGTGTCAGGCCGCCGTTGTTCTGCTGGAACGTGAGCAGGAACGATGCATAGTTCTGGCATACAGTCACAAGCTTAGGATCAACGGTTTTCCCTTTGCGCACCAGCTCCGCCCACAAGTGACATGCTGACCAAAAGCCGCGTGCTTCATAACCGGCCCACGGATACGGCTGATCCGAACCCCAATCAAACGTGCCGACTGTGCCCTCGCCCAAGTCGTCGTAACGCGGCCATACATACACTGGCGCAAACGGACCTAATACACCAATTTTCGTGTTATACGCTTGCTGTGAGTCATACCAAAACTGAATTACGTTCGCGTAATAGCTTGGCAAATTGGCATCAATCCAATTTACCGGGTATTGATAACCTGAGTATGGAGTACCGCGCCAAAACTCGTTACGTCTTAGTGAAGGCGAATACTGGTTAGAGAATGGCACCACACCCGGAGTATATTTCAGTGGCGCAGTTCCAGAGTTTCCAATAGTCACATCGCCAACCAACCATGTAAATGCATTGACGTCGTTAGCGTGCATAAACCATTGCGTTGACCACTCGTAATTTGGATTGTAGTAAGTTGGCATATCACCCCAACAATACATTGCAATAGACGCGGCGCTATCTTGAGTTTCAAAGACTACTTGCGTCATTGCTGTGTTTGGCGTTGGTGTCGGCGAAGGAGTGCCACTTTGATACGGAACCAAAGTAAACATACTCCAACTCAATGACAGAGTTGTCCAGTTATTCGCTTGTGGTAATTGATACCAGTAATTCACGCCCAATGCATCAGTGATCTTGAGATACATTGTCCCTGACAACGTTTTGTATGTCAGTGTTTCGAGAGGCGCCGTATTAGATGGTAAATGCCAAAAACCAGCAACCACACCTGAGTTATTGTCAGGCACGTCAGCAATACCAATATAGTCTGAATAGCTTGTAGAGCCAACAGTAAATGTCGCGTACTGACTAAGCGACGTGGCATTACCGTAAGAAACCAAGTTATTTCCATCGAACATCACAACAGGAGTGCCATCTGTGCGATTTACAGTCAGCATCTTGTTGAAATTAATATTCATTGGTGCAGGCACACCATTAACGCCCGGTGCTGCTGAATAGCGGTATTGTGTGCCAGTTGACGCATCAACCGCAGTTTGAATGTATGTCAAGAAGTCCAAACGTGCAGTTGGGCTAGTCATCGCAGAATTTACCTGCATGTAGCTGTTTGGCGCAATTTGGTTGAATACCGCGATCTGCTCAAGCGCAACTGTACCTGCACTTGTGCCCGATTCCGCTGTCTTTGTCGCCTCGATGTAGCCGTTGCTATCACGTGTGACGGTTGCCGTGCTCGTTGTTGGTGTGTAGTTCCACCAGTACGAGATACCGTAGTCCATCGGGTCTACGCCCACTTCTTGACGGAAGTAATACGTGACGTCATCAACGACAGAAGCCTCAAGACAGGTTTGCAATGCCGACTGATAGACCTGGTTGTAGTAGCTGTTCCCTGTTGCGTTGTAGAGCAAGAGCGCAGCTTCGGTAAACCACTGCTCCGCGTCGATAGCGTTACCGTACTGGTCTGGGGTCAACGAGCGCCATGTAGGCCATGCGTCGAACGGAGCATTGCGTGGGATCATGACGCCCGCAGGGATGACGTAGCTCACATTCGCAGTGCCGTTGAACGTGGTGTCTTGCAGCACAATCGTACCGACTGCTGGCGTTGGTGATGGTGCTGGGCTTACTGCGTCACTGTTGGAGTCCCAAGCGCCGTTTGTCGCCATGTAGTACGAGAACGGCAAGCTAGTACCGCCGTGCGCTGGACCTGCACGTACCGAGTCATACGCATTCTTGCCAGTGAACACCTTGTAGACGCGCACAAGCTGATCGCCGTATGTCGGGCTACCTGCTGGAATCACACCCACGCCGTTGTTGAACAAGACTGGCTGTGCATAAAAGCCGGGGCTTTGGTCATCAAGTGGATTAGGCGGGCCATACACCTCGAATGGGTTTTTGCCGTTCAGAATCCAGTTCGAGCGGTACACTTGTGGCGTTGTCGGAACTGGTTGCCCTGCGTAGAAGTAATTCACGTATGCCTGAAAGTAATATTCAGCTTTCTGCAAATATGCAGGATTGCCAGTTCCTTTCCATGCGTAGTAGTAACCGAGAATCAAAAGTGATTGACCCTCGGTTGTCGCGCACTGTGTAGGTGTATAGTCTTGCGGGCCACCTTCAAAGTGCAGATTGTTTGCAATCACGCCTTCATTGTTGATAATAAACTTGTTTGCAACGTTATCGCCGTTATCGTCCACATCGCCGGTATGACGTACGAGAAAGCCGTCTAGGCCATTAATAATGCTGATAGCGTTTTGAGCTAGTGCGTGGTTTGCTGCTAATAGTCCTGGTCTCATTTTTCTACCTATTAATTAATTTGACCAACGTAGTAGCCAGCAAATGTAGTACCGTCGATACTTTCAAATTCAACAACGTTGCGGTTGCCTACTGTGTAGCCTAAAACTGGTGGAGAGCCACCTACCCAATGAATGCGCGAATCCCATGACGTGATTGTGTTTGAGCCTGTACCTTGTTCAATGTAGAAAGTCAGGCGCAATGCTTTACCAGTTGGCAAAGAGAAGTTCGCAAAGCTGAAAGTGGCTGTTGCTGCGTTAAGCACGACGTGATAGCCGGGAGATGGGTTTGTCAGGTCGATGCTGACTGTTGACGAACCACTCACCTGTACCAAGTCGTAGTAGCTGTCTGCGCTCAGTTGGCCTTGTGTGTTGACGATCAAGCCCGGACCAGCGGAAACGATACCTGGGGTAGCTGCTGTAGCTACAGGCACCACGTAGTGATATGCGTCGGTAGTCCAAGGGTAGTAGCCTGCCGGCTTTGTCCCTGTGAAGCTGCCTGTGAAGTTGGCAGTGAACACTGTTGATGAGTCGGTACAGATCGCGGGATACATCTTGCCCGTGTCGGTGTATGAGATACCTCCGACCTTCGTAACGGGATTAGCAGTACCGCTGCCGTTCCAATTGCCAGTACCTGTACGGAACCATACCAGCTTGTCGTCAAGGTCTACAGCTACACCAATGACATTTCCTGCTGTACTGTATGGCGTTGCGCTACCTACGCTTGAGCCGTTGATGTAGATATTGCCGCTGTTCTGGAAACACCCAACTGCACCGCTGTTATCGTCGTAACCAATTTGGTTAGTCAAAGGCTCGTTGTATGGCGCAATACCCACGCTGGCGTTACCGCTGTTGTTGCCACTAGTGAATGTAACTTCGAAATAATACTTGCCTGCTGAATAGCCTACATTGCCGAGAATACCAGCTTGAGTGCCGGGAAATGTAGCTGTCAAGTTTCCGTTACTCAGGTTAATGCCTGAGTATTTGTTTGCAGGGTCAAGTGATGCAGCAATAGCCACAACCGCTTGAGACACACCGGCCCAATACTGTGATTGCTCAGAGTAGTAATAGGATGAATAGGACGTTGTGCCGTTGACTGTGCCGCTTGCTTGTGACGCCCAATCTTGCGAAAGTATTGAGTAGTTGCCCGCTGTAGTTGATGACGTGCTTGCCGCTGTTGCTGATGCAGCCGCATTTGTAGAGCTTGTATAAGCTGCTGTTGCTGAGTTTGCTGCATTAGTCGCAGACGTAGCCGCTGCGCTTGCAGAGTTGATAGCGTTTGTTACGGAGCTTTCTGCGTTATTGACCAAGTTAAGAACATTCTGCAATGTTCCACTAATAGGCAATGGCAAAAAAGGACCGAAGTTTGCAACCAAGGTTGATTGGTCGCTTTGCATTGTAAAAATTAATCTTGTTGTTCCATCGCTGCTCATGGCGCTTCCTTATTATTGTTTTTAAATTAAAGGCGTCGCCTTGATGCGGAACCAAATCGGGTCTGCATACATGATCGAGCCGTCAGCAGCAGTCACTTTCAAATTTAGCTGCGCTTTACCGACAGGCCATGTGCTAGTTTGTGATGATGTTGCGGTTAGGTTATACAAGCCGTTGGTAGTAGGATCACCACCTGATAGGTTTGCTACTGCGATAGAGCCGTAATTTACTACACCTTCGGAGTCGTACATCGCTGCTGTAATAGCCCACTGGCTAAAGTCAGGTTGGTTTTTGTTGACGCCTGATGTACCGCCAACTACCGAACCTGTAAGCTGCAATGTCCCTGCGAAATTGAAAGTAGAGCCCTGATAGAAGTCGTAGGCCATTTGCTTTCTCCTGCTTGGATCCCTGCAATTCGGGATTGATTTATATTTCTATTTATTCGCAGGACGAACGCGTAATACGTAACGTTTAGGGACGAAAAAAAGCCCCGATGGTTAGTCGGGGCAAACGATCACTACTAGCTACGAGGGAAAACTTAGATCATGTGAAACAGTGCAAAACCAAGTGCGATGCAAAAACCTACAGCAATCCACGGTAGCGCGCTGACCAACGCCCATGAACCTAGTGCAAAGACCATCACCACCAAGCTCCAGACGAACTCAGCAACGTACATACCGACGACACCAAGCAGAAGCAAGGGGATGAACATGCAAAGCACCAAAGCACTGATCTTCACGTGCTCAAAGTTGTGCGCGATCTGAAACCCCACGGGGATCAGTCCGAGCACTATGCTGATGAACAGCGTACCTACGATGAGTTTGTCTTTGGTCGATTGCATTTTCTTCCCCTTCTTCTGTTGTTTATCCATTGGTAGTCTTAACTAATTTCGGGACGAGAACAAGCGAAGACTACCACCTTCAAACCATCAGTCAATAGCGCGGAAAATCAGCTTTGCCTCTGGGTGCTGTTGAACGTAGTCCAGCAGTTGATGGTAGTGATCGTGCAACGTCTCGTTTGCGGCTTGTAGCTCCTTCATGAACGCGTATGCACATGAACCACTCAACGCGAACAGCGTGCAGACAATCCCGAAAGCCTCCTTCCCTAGCGTCCCCTCAAAACCATTGCCTGAGACTCGTATGTCGAATTTCTCGGGGCTGTCTGGGTACGCGTATCCGCTGCCGTTACTCAGTCTCACAAACTCCCAGTGACCACCAGCGTACTGCTTACTGAGTTTGCGTGCTGTCCTGAACATGGTTTGCTCGCTCAGGATGAAGCAGCGTGCGGTGTACAAGTGCGGCATGAATTTCGGGCGCTCATGCTCAGGAACTGGTGTAGCGGTGATTTCCTTTTTCATTCACTACCTCTAGTCTTATGGGGCCATGAGGATAGTTTCAGAAAAACCAGAAATCAAAGTCCCTTGAAAACGAAATGCACAAGCAAGAAGCCGATTACAGCGAGCAACAAAGCAATCAATCCTGCGGCTGATCCAACTATTACGTCGGCAAGCTTTTCTACTGTCTTTGCTAGGTAATCAATTTTCGAGTTCTGCGCTTGCGTCTCCGACTTCAATTCTTGATAGTTTGCAGCACACTCTACTAGGTGTACCTGCAAGTCGGTTTTTACTTGGTCTAGGTCTTGTTCCTGCATGTTTTCGTTCCAAATGATGGTTATCCATCTATTTAAAGAACGATACCAAGTGATTCTGGATAGCGTTAAGCGTCTTCGAAATCGACCATAAACTCATACGCAATGTCTTGGTTGTCAAACGAAAATACTATGTGCTGTTTCGGAGGGTAATAGTCCCAGACTGCATTAAGTGATCTGTCTCGATGCCATCTAGCAATAGCTAGTCTTAGCCTCAAGAAGTCTTCACAAGGGATGCGTACCGGGACCATATTCATTTAATCATCTGGGTTCTCTGTATCTTTATTTACTAAGCTGACAACGTATCGTTCTAGCTGAGTAGCTAACCCGTCCTTTTTGAATTCAATGCTGATCCAGCTTGCGCGCGGGTTGCCAAACTTCAAGTCCCACACCGCATCTAAACCTCTGTCCGATATGAACTGCGCAATTTCATGTTGATATTTTTGCGCGTGTTCTTTTAGCACTCTTGCCATAAAGCGCTGCGACGACCCGCCTTCTGATACCTTTGGTCTACCTGGCCCTTTCCTTACTGGCTGTTCACCAACAGGTTCTGGCTTTACTTCTTCCTGCCCTACTTCTGGCTTACCAACAAAGCGGTATTTGCAGTTGTCAAAGTGGTAGCGGCGCATGTGTCCTTTTGCACCCTCAAAATTGCAATGCGGGCATAGACCTCTTTCGTGTTTAAATCCTACTGGCACTGACATTCAAACTCCATATTATTTTAATAACCATTCTAATTTATGAACTGGCTAGAACCAAATCGTTGAGTCACAAAAAAGCCCAAGGGGTTTAGTCTCGGGCTTCTTTGCTTATCTGGGAGAAATAATATGCACTACCATTTGGAGCCCTACCGGCCATGACTAAACCGGTAGAGCTGTTCACGGAGTTTTGAGGAATAGTTACCCTCGCATCTATTTAGCTCCCTCTAGATTGGAGTGCTCGCAGCAGACCTTCTTCGGGAGTAGAATGCGATACAGTTTGACTTTACGGGGTTACGACAATGAGCACAGACGAGGCGCAAGAACCAGCAGATAGTGCGGCAGAACCTGAGTTGTCGGTCGCAGACTTCTTGGAAGACATAGCACCTGGGCAGGTTGTGGCAATCCGTGGCCTTGCCTATCAAATATCTACATCGTATGGTCGAGGCACCGTTTTTCGCGCCCCGGACCTGCAATTGCACTGTCCCAGCGAGCAATGTAACGGCTTGCGGTTCTTCCGTAACCTATCCGAAGAGAAGCACCATCTCGACCATAAAAGTTACACGCACTTCTACGTTACCTATACCTGTTCAAACTGCCGCAAATTTGAAAAGACTTATTCTCTGGCCGCAATATTAAGCGGCAAGGCTGATTTTTCTGGACAGGTATATAAGTTCGGGGAACTGCCGCCTTTTGGCCCACCTGTTCCGTCAAGGTTGATTAAACTTATCGGCCCTGATCGCGACACGTTCCTTAGTGGCCGTCGCTGCGAGAATCAAGGGCTAGGTATAGGTGCATTTGTCTACTACCGGCGAGTGATCGAGAATCAAAAGAACAGGATACTTGGCGAGATCATCAAGATCTGCGAAAAGATAAAGGCGCCCGCTGAAAAGATCGCGACTCTCAAAGCTGCGATAGAAGAAACGCAGTTCAGCAGAGCGCTGGATATGGCTAAAGATGCTATGCCTGAAAGCTTGCTGATTGACGGCCATAGCCCTATCCAACTCCTTCACAGCGCTCTTAGCGAAGGCGTACATGCTCTGACCGATGCGCAGTGCCTAGAGCTTGCCGGTAGCATCCGTGTCGTACTTGGTGAGTTGTCTGAGCGCATCACGCAAGCGCTAAAGGACGAAGCGGAGTTAAGCAAGGCACTGTCTCACCTCATGCACTTCAAGCGGGACCTTACCACCAAGTAGCCATGTAGCGGCGTTTGAGGTCACACTACTCCCATTAATCCAGGTTCTAAATCTGGGTTTTTGGGACTTGCTTTCCTGTACTTCTTGTTCTGGATTTCAACGGGTAATTTTCGGGCGTACTTGGTTTCGCATGTGCTAGTAATTCTGTACTTGCCAAGCACTTGATTGAATTTCTACTGCAACAGCACATTCGCCTTCTGCTCATGTAGCTGTGCAGGGCATTTCGTGAAATACGCGGTGGCAAGCACACGCGATTTCACTCAAGCCACCGAGCTATCGCTTAACTTCTGGACTTCCAGAACAAGATTATTAACACGTCGTCCCAAGTAAAACGCGCCTGCTTGTCAGGCGAAGTTTTACGGCGGGACCACCGAACTGCGCTAACTGCGAAGTAGTTAAGCAGTTCAGGTGACGTATATTAGTGGTAAGTAGCAGAGGAAAATTAAGCAGAAAATTTAGATAAAATGAATCTAAATCCCTCTCCGGTTTAACCAGATACTAGATTTAGTTGTTGTTCTTCGTAAAGACCAACTGCCCTTGGACACCCTCTCCTAACGTTCTCAACAGGAGTTGAACCTGTATCTGTACCGTCTACATTAGTCCCCCGGAAGTAATCTTGTTACCACGAGTTCTCGTCCTGTCGCTTTGTTCTGGTTACGTAGAACACCAGAGCGCTTTATAACTTTCGTTAACGGTGCATACTGTTTCGAGACATAATTACTCTAACCTCTGCCCTATGGCTACCTAGCAACTACCGGGGAACTTACGTTCGCATGCGTCATTGCCGTGTATGTGCTTGTTAGCTGGAATTTGTATTTCTGGGAGTAAAAAGGAAAAGGCGCTAACAGCGTTGGGACTAGCAAGCACTGTAGCGCCTTTAAATTTGCCAAATTTAATTTTGCCAAATTTGAGTATTCTGTGATAAGAACCGACCTAGTCCGTCAAATTCTTCTTGTACATCTATTTAGCTTCGTAGTCTAAATCTGTGTAACAAAGCTGTCAATATTCAAGTTTTGATACCCAGAACCCGCGGAGAGTGCTGTTTCGACACCGACCTAAATACAGGAAAAGGTTCGAAACATGGAAACAGAACAAACTTGGGTGCCGAAGAAGCCCTTCCACTACGTCTATTTGCTTCACCACGCGGATACTGGCCTCTACTACATCGGAGTACGGTCTAGCTATAACAAGCCCGAGAAAGACCTGTATTTCGGTTCTGGCTCCCTGCTTTGGGACGTGTATAACCAGCAGGGCTACTTCTCCATAGATCAGGGCAAACCCAAGGGCTGGGAGAAATATATCATTGCCAGCTTTCCAGATCGAATATCCGCTAACCAGTTCGAGCTACAGGCCATAAACGGGGAAAGGAAGAACCCCTTCTGCTTGAACTGCTCCAATTCGAAGAAGCTCAGACTAAAGCAGTTGCTAAAATAATATCAAAGAAAGATATTGACAAAATCGTTGTTATTCGGGCTTTAAGCGTGCTCGTACGGCATGCAAGCTAAATATGAAGTGTGACAGGAGATGAACCTGCGCACTTCACGGATAACAACAATGACTAGAAAAATCCTCTTGTGCGGCCGCAAAGCCGAAGCCCGCATTTCATACGAAACAGCTAACGAGTTTTTCCACTACGACGCCGAAACCGGTGCAATCACCTTAAAAAACGACGTCGCAACTCTCAAGACAAAGCAAGGCGAACAAGTCGGTAGCAAGATAGCTTCTGGATATATCCAAGTATATGTTCCAGAAATTGGCTCTGTTTATGCTCACCGCCTAGCCTTTCTGCTAATGACTGGTAGCTGGCCGAAGAACATCGTAGACCACATAAACCACATTCCAGATGACAACCGCTGGGAAAACTTGCGCGACGTAGATTACTCAGCCAACAACCATAACTCCAAACTGCGCAAAGACAATACCTCTGGTGTGCGTGGCGTTCGTTATGAAAAGCGCAAGAACAGATACTCTGCAACCGTTAAACACCAGAAAAAAGGCTACTGGCTCGGCTACTTTGACACTATCGAAGAAGCGACAGCAGCTTTACTTGCGAAGTACGAAGAACTTGGCATCTACAAAGACAACGACTGCATCTTTGCAAGCAATCAAAATCTTTGATTCTCGACGCTTTGCTGCACCCGTTAATCCCTGAAATAAGGAAAAGCAGAAAATTGTCTATCGGAACCGGTATTTGGAATATACAATTCCGACGCACTGAACTTAGGCCATTTCGTCACAAAAAACGGACTGAAGTGGTCGCCATAGAATCTGTCGAACAATTCCGGCCCCCACTGCGCCGCCTGTATGATATGCAATGCCGCCATGGCCGATAACAAGTCACCGAGATTCGCGCGCGAGAAATTTGTTTCTCGATCATGCTTCGCAGCGTTATAAGAATCATACCAAGTTAAAGACTTTGTGGGACACGCTTTGGACCATTCTGAAAAAGGTGAAAACTCACCGAGGTTTGGATAGTCTTTTAGGGCCACGCTCCACTCGCCGAGACAAAGTGGCTCCTTTGTCCTGAAATAATCATCCGTTCTGTACGACTTCTTGCGCGTGGTCGTGTTCGCTTCCAGCACCGCACGCCAACCTGCCTCAACTTCGGTGCAGACCAAAATGAGAAGTTCGCGAATCTTATGCCCGAAGGTGGTCAAGTTTTCGCTTGCAGGCTCAACATTGCGAAATATGTCTATCAAATAGGAGAACAGACTTGATGCAGCTACCGTAGACTGCACAAATTTCGTCTGATAAACCATTCGTGCATCGACCGGATTGTAGGTCGAAAGTGTATAGTCCCCTGAATACCAACCTCTCCATATTCTTGGCCAGTAAGTACCAAGTGAAATTTGGGAACGCTCTACCTTGCGTTTGTCCAAGAACAGCATCTGCTGACCTAATATATGCCAAGCAGCATTCACCGTTTCGTTAAACCCATCGAGTTCGCCGCTTGCCTCGTAATGCGACCGGGACTCTACGAAACTTTGCGTACCACTTGTAAAGTGAGTTTCGTGCATTGATGACGGATTGTAAAAGGCAATCTCATTTTCTCGACTTTCCCAGAACGCGACAAAGTTGCCGTTAGCGTCGAATGCCGCATAGACAGGCGTCGGCTGGGGTGTTATCTCGCTTATCCCACTTTCCTCTATTTTCTCCACTTCGCGATTTGCCAAGTTGCTGCTCTCTTCCATCTTGCTCTCCAGTCGTTTTGACCTTTAAAACTGAAGCTAGCTGCCTCTTATTCGCTAGCGCATCTGCTCAAGCTGTTTTTCAAGATCGGCAATAGTGGCACTCATAGACTCCTCCATACTTTTCACTGTCCCAAAGAAGTCTTCAAACATTGCCGCATCCATCTTGCGATGCGTGTCAAACACTATTTCTAGCTTGATCTTTACCTGTCTAAAAGTCTCTGCAACCAAGAGCGCAGGTGCTATTAGGTTTGCAGGCAAGTCATGCAGAGCAATCCGGTCTAGCTGCCTTTCCATCGTGTAGACCATAGGCATATCGAACGGCAATCTATTGTCCTGTGCAGCGAAGTAAATTTTCTCGCGCGAGTCCAACTTGCCTGTTACATGCTTCTGGAGCTTCAGCGCGCTTTTGGCGATCTCAAGCAACGTGTTAGCCATACGCAAGTTGTCGGCCTTGCGTTGCTGCTCGATGGCATACAACGTCTGCTTCCGCGCCCTGTTCATTTGCCACCAAGCAACCAGAACAGAGAAGATGATTGCACCGATTGATCCCCATGCTTGAACCCATGCCGCTGTATCGCTTGCTGTTGCTGGCGTCGGGCAAGTAGCCATCGTGTGACCTTTTTCTTTGTTAAACGTGTTGAGTGTACCATTGGTTTGCAAGCTAAATACATTGTCTACAACAAGAAGGAAAATAAAGACGAGGAACAACAAAAAATATGGACGAATCTAAGCTTAAAAAGATGGACCGTACCGGCACTAGACACTCTGAGGAAACGAAGAAGAAGATCAGTGAAACGCAGAAGGGAAAAAAACGTGGCCCTTATAAACCTAGAGTGAAGAAATCTAATAATGAACCCGGAGACAAACAACAATGAATCACTATCCACATCAATGCGCATGCGATTGCTTGGCACTTCCTGATACCGCTCAAACGCTGACGTACCAGTACAAAATTAACCTGCCACAAGGCACTTACTTCGCAAACGAATACCAGATTGTGGGAAGCCTGATTCAGTTCAAGCCTGTAGCGAAGGAAAGCTATCTCAAAGACCCAGATCCAGTTGCTTGCTCAGAGCGTTTGATTCTGGCAAGTCACTTTACGATCTTTGAGCTATGAAACTCATCACCATCTCAGGTGATGGAACACCAGTATCGGAGCAGAAAGCAAAAGCAGCAAGGGCTAGGCTTGTTGAGTTCCTAGAGCGCTACAACATCTTCTATGAAAAGCTGTCGGACGAAGTGTTTGTGTTCGATAACGACAGTCCTGAATATCACACAGGATGCGTTTTCCAGAAGGTGCATAAAAACAATAATTCGGCACACGCTATTAAGTTGCCAGGAGAATAATAATAATGAACAACAACTTTGACGCAACTAAAGAGAAGCAACTGATTCTCATTGACAAGACAGAACTTCGTAACTACTGGGAGCTTGTTAGACCAGGCCTAGTAGCACTGCAAGCGGAGCAAGAAACCGCTGATAAGTGGATTCCAGAGGAACTTTACGCCAGCATCGCAGCGGGCAATTCCTCCCTAGTCTTCTGCTCAATGACACGTCAAGCTGGCATGACATACAAGGACAGAGAAGCAGCAATCAAAGATAGTTGCGGGTTCTGCATCCTCCAGAAAGCAAGTAACTTCAAAGAGAGCGCTTTGCATATCTGGGTATGTTGCAGCAACGAACATACAAACAAGAACGGCGCAGGCTCAGTAATGCGCTCCTTCAATCAAGAACTGTCTGATTTAGCTACTACCATCGGTTGTACAGCAATCACCTTCTCAAGCAACCGTAACTTCTGGCTTGAGATTGGCCCTCGCTTCGGCTTCGAAATTAACGAGATTCGCTACCGTAAGGAGATCAAGTGATGACGCTGCAATTTAACGAACTCGCCATAGATGGCATCAAACCTCACTTTGGTACTTACGTCTATTCGGCATACATCGGCGATCAAAACACGGCACAAGCTGCATATTGGCATATCAAGACTTGGTTAAAAGAACAAGGCATCTTCCCTAACATCCAACTAACCAGAGTCATATCAAGCCTGTATGTCTATACGGATACTACTGGCGACTTTGATACTGGCACTGCTGTTCAAGACATGCTCAAACTTGAAGTACAGATGGATAGCAAGAAAGACGCAGCACTGTTCAAGCTCAACTTCCTATGATCTACGAATGGACGCCTACTGCATTGATTGTGTATGTAGGCAATCACGCAAAAGCTATTCGTGAAGTACGACTAAAGCTCAAAGTTAAAGTCATCCTTAGCAAGAAGTACGGCAACTTTGAGCAAGCTGCACATTCACTAAAGGCGTATTGGGATGATGCTGATGAGACAGTATTGTGTGTTTTGTTTAGCTCAGAAGATGACGCGAGCTTCGTCAAGGAAAGATGGTAGTAGAAAGAGCGAGGCATTGCACCCCGCTCTTTTGTCATCCGTTAAGCCTGACGCATCGAAAACGGCTCGCCATTCTCTGACAGCAAATAACTTGCTTGTTTAGAGGCAAGAACTTCCATAACACTTTCCCATTGCAGGTCGTCATATTCAAACGCGACCCATTGCAAGTCTTCATCAGGAACACCAGCCCCGATCATGTTGGTAGTGTCGTCAGGACGTACCTTTACGGTGAAAGCCATACTCTTCTCCTAGTTGTTGAACTTCCTACCCCAATTTTAGCGCAAGTTCTTCCGGTCTGGTGCTGTAGTAACGCGCAAGCATCTTTAAGTTGCTATGCCCAGAAATACGACTTAGCTCGATCACATTGGGTATCTTTTTCGCCATGTTAGTAATGGCCTGATGCCTAAGATCGTGAAACCTAAAATCCTTGATCCCAGCACGTTTTACAGCACGCACCCACGCCTGATCTACAACACGGTAAGAGATGGGAAACACACGGTTAGAAGTAGCTTCTAGCCCTTCCAATGGCATCTTTTTACGTGCCTCCAAAACCTCTTGGAAGATAGCAATTGCACCCGTGCTCAATGGTACTGTTCTGGGTTTGCCATTTTTAGTTTTAAGCAGATAGGCAACCCTGCGTTCCAGATCAACACGATCCCAAGTGAGTTCCAACATCTCACTTCTGCGCATTGCTGTTTCCAGAGCAAGTTTAGCCAATGGCAACAAATGCGGGTTGATATTGTTTTTTGCCTTTCTAGGCTCCCACAATTCATCGGTGCTTTTCAACGATTCCCATAGACGCGCCAATTCCGTCTCTGTGAGAATGCGGTCACGTTCGCCGTGATATTGCGGGCGTATAAACTTCTCGAATGGGTTTGGAAGCTTCATACCCCAATCGCCACGTGCTTTCTTGAACAGCCCTTCCAGAACTGCAATCTCGCGCAGTAACGTACCTGGACTTACGATCTTGAGCCGTTCGTCCCGGTATTTTGCAAGCACTTGTGGGGTTAGATTTTCGACACTGTATGCACCCAGACGCTCTTTCATGTTGAGCAGTCTGTATTTTAGGTACATCGTGTTTTTTGTGACCAATGGGCCATTAGGTAATACATGCAAGGCTGGATCGGTGTCCAAACGCCTCTGTATTAACTCGCCAATGGTTATAGCTAGGTCGGCTTGGTTGTCCTCAAACGTCCCCGCAAGCATTGAGGCTTCAACCTCAGTAGCCCAACGCTTGCCTTCTTCCTTGGTGTCGAAGGTCTTGCTTTTGTTTGGGAAGCCCTTCTTTACGACACGTACTAACCACTTATCGCCTCTACGAACAAACGTAGCCATGTTTCACCTCGTTATGCACAAAAATGTACACAACCTGAGATTTTCAGCGGAAACTTTGGCCTAAACTGTTGATTCCAAAGGTCTTTTTACCGACAGTGTAAAGTACGTTCTACGCGACCTACCGCGGCTGCTACGGCGTACAGGAAAAACCGGCCGCCGATCTGCCCGATTCGTCGAATTCGACCGGTTCGGGACGTTGACGCTGGCCGCGCGATGCGGCTGGTCACACCTGCGGGGCGCCATGGTGCGCCCCGTTTGCTTTTCAGACTACTAACGCACTGCCGACTGGCTTAGCCGTAGTGGTTCATCCACGACGGTTGACGGCCGGTCTTCTCGCGATCGAGCTTGCGCATGCGGAATTCCAGGTCATAGATGTCGGCCGATTCAGACAGATAGGCTTCTTCACGCTCTTTGCGCGAAGCTTCGGCGGATTTCGTGAGGAACAGGAAGAGGCGGCTGATCAGGTACATGGTCTGGCTCCGATAATTGGGCACATGCCCGCGGAAGGAATAGAGCTATTATAGGGAAAACCCTGACTAGGGTAAACCCTGAATGTGACACGGATTGTCGCATCTGTTCAACGAACTGCCCGGATCAATCCGCGCCTTGGGCGAGCTCGCCGTCTTCGTAGTAATCGTCGCTTACGGCATCGCGGCGCCAGGATTCGAAAAAGTCCCAGATCATCGCGCTGGCGTCCGGGCCTGCTGACGAGTGGAACGGCACGCTGTCGTCGCCGCCGCTCCAGGCGTGATCGAGTGTGTTCACGCGGCACAGCCGCACCACGCTCGCGCCGTCGCGCGCGTAGTCGTGGAGCGTGTAGCCGTCGCCCTCGCTTTCGTGCGACACGACGCCCTGGCGCACGCCATGCGCATCGGCCAGATTGTTCAGACGCAGAAATTGCACCGCGAGTTGCTCCGCATTGACCGGCGCGACTACCGCGTCGGCGTCGCCCTGCACAATCAGCGCGGGCATGCCCGGATACGGACGGCCTGCCAGTTGCTCTTCAACGAGTTCGACGGGATCGTGGTGCAGCCCGCGCCGCATCACGTCGAGCGCGGAGACGCCCGAGCGCGCCTCGCCGAACGCCGGCCCCGAATGCAGCGCCACCGCCGCGAAGCGGCCCGGCGCACGCACCGCCAGCATCGATGCCAGCCCCGCGCCCGCGGACAGACCCGCCAGATAGACGCGCGAACGGTCGAAACCGTGGCGCTGCGCGAGCGAATCGACGAGCGAGATGATCGCCGTCACCTCGCCGCCGCCTGCGGGCTGACGCGCGTCATACCAGTGCCAGCACTGATGCGGATGCGCCTGCGCCGATTGCTCCGGATACAGCACGGCGAAACCGTGCTTGTCGGCCAGCAGATTCATGCGCGTGCCTTCCGCGAACGAATCCATCGTCTGTTTACAGCCGTGCAGCATGACCACGAGCGGCATGCCCTTCGTGTCGAGGCCTGGCGGGAGATACAAGCCGTAGGCGAGCGGCCGCGTCATGCTTTTGGCGAGATACTCGTCGCGGTGCCATTCGCCCGCCGCCCACGCCGCAGCACGCGGCCCGACGCGCGATTCACGCACCGGCGGCCGCGCGGGCGCGGGCGACTGCGCCACGTGCACCGCGCGCGCCACCGCTTCGCCTGCGGCATGCGCGGCATGCTGGGCGTCGCGCCACATGGTCTGCACATCCGGCGCATGCACGCCGGCTTCTCGCAACGCCTCGCGGGCGGCGCGTTTCTGGATGGCGAGCAGACGCTGCATGCCACCCGCCCATAGCTTCGTCAGATTCTTCGTCATCAGCGGCCTCGTGAAAGGGGGTCGAACACCCGAGGCGATTTGCCACGGCGATTCGTTGTGCGATGCACAATAACACCATTCCGCGCTGCCTGCAGAAATGCTCATCCGGCTGTCTGGCCGCACCGATCGGGCACTTTCGTGCAGTGCACCGCACCGGCTCATTTCGCGACGCCGCTATACTGGAAGATCACGCAACGCCATGTCGGCCTACCCGGCCGCTTGCGCGTTAAACAATGGATACCCTCTAACGCCCGCGTCACGGCGCCATGCCATGCCCGACTTACCCGCACACCTCTGGATCTCGATCACCAACCTCGGCGGCGCAGGCCTGACGTTGCCGCTCGCGCTCGGGATCGCGCTGTGGCTGCTCACCGGCTATTCATGGCGCATGGCGGCGAGCTGGCTGCTGCTGCTGGGTGCGTCAATCGGACTCGTCACCGTCACGAAGATCGCGTTTTTGGGCTGGGGCGTGGGCGTGCGTTCCTACGACTTCACGGGCCTGAGCGGACACGCCATGCTCTCCACGGCGGTCTATCCGGTCGCCTTTTTCCTGATGCTGCAAGGCAGCCGCACGGCGCTACGCGCCACGGGCGTGGCGATCGGGCTCGCGGTGGGCATCGCGGTCGGGACGTCGCGTGTGGTGCTGGTCGCGCACTCGCCGTCCGAAGCCGTGACGGGCTGCATCGTCGGCGCGCTCACCGCGCTTGCCTTCGTGGTCTATTGGTGGAAGACGCCGTCCACGCGCATTTCGGCCGCCGTAGTCACGCTGAGTCTGGCCGTGCTCGCATTCGCCGTGCACGACGTGCGCGTGCCCACGCACCGTTGGGTGACGAATCTGGCGCTCACGGTATCGGGGCACAATCAGCCGTACGTGCGCGCCAAGTGGAAAGCCAATCGCAACAGGCTCGCGCCCGGTACGCCGAACGCGCCGGTCTCGCAAACCCGCGACACGCTCACGCCGACGCTGCAACGCGTCGCCTGAGTCCGCATCGGGCATACGCGGCTGCGGCGCTCGCGCGAAGGCGCGCTCGAAACCGGCTCGAAGCCAGCTCAAGCCACCGCCAAACCACGCTATCCGGCCACGCCCAGCAGCACGCTCGACGCCTTGAACGCGGCCGTCGCGGCCACGCCCACTTCCAGTCCGAGCGCGTCCACGCTCGCCTCCGTGACGATCGCCGCGATCACCACGCCGCCCGGCAACGCCAGCGTCACCTCCGCATTCACCTCGCCGCGCCGCAGCGCGCTCACCGTCCCGCTCAGGCGATTGCGCGTGGAGAGCCGCGCCGCCTCTCCGTCCGCGCCACCGGCCACCAGCAGCACCGACGACGCCTTCACGAGCGCCACCACGTCCGCGCCCACGGCCAGCCCAAGCGACTCGGCGCTCTCGCGCGTCACGATGGCGGCGAGCGTCTGGCCGCCCGGCAGCGCGATCGACACCTCGTCGTTGACGGCGCCGCGCACGAGCGCCGTAATCGCACCGTAAAGCTGATTGCGCGCGCTGGTGCGCAGACCGAAGCGCCCGAGCACGGCGAGGTCGCCGCTCGCGCCTTCCAGCGCGCCGCCCAGCTCGCTCACGGCCTGCGCCGCGCGTTCGAGGAAACGGCGATGCTCGCGTTCGATCGCGCGATACGTGTCGATGAGGCGCAGCGCACGCGGCGTGAGCGTCGTGCCGCCGCCGCCCTTGCCGCCGGCCGCGCGCTCGACGAGCGTCTCGCCGGCGAGGTTGTTCATGGCGTCGATGGTGTCCCACGCGCCCTTGTAGCTCATGCCGACGGCCTTGGCCGCGCCCGTGATCGAGCCGGTCTCGCGAATCGCCGCCAGCAGCGCAATGCGCGCCGCACCGCCGAGCATCTGCGCGCCCGCCTGGAACCACACCGAGCCGCCGACGCCCAGCTCGCGCGCGTCAGCGTCGGGAACGGGCGGGGAAGGAAAATCGCTCATCGCGCCAACCTGGAAAGAGTTCGGATCGAGCGTCGATTATAGGTATCGCGGCAGACGCCAGGCGTCACGCGCCGCGCGACACCTTCGGCGGCGGCAACTCGCGCAGCAGCCGCTCGCCCTCCTTCGCCGTGTAACGCTTGACCGCCTCGCACCAGCCGCGCGCGAAACCAAGCTGATACGGCTCGGCATCCATGCGTTCGAGATAGCGCAGCGCGACGGCCGCGTCGTTGCCGTCGCCGAGCACGCTTTGCAGCCGCGACAGCGTGCGCGCGGTCTGCGTGCGCGTGCGGCGCGAGGTGATCGACGTGAAGAATTCGAGCGTGTAGCGCAGATATTTCGCGGCGATACGCACGCGATGGCGGCTGGCTTCGTCGATGGCGGTGAGCTTCTGTGTCTGCGCGAGGCGCTCGTAATAACGCCGCACGCGCTTCCTCGCATGCCGATACAGCGAACGTCCGTCCTCGTTCGACGCACCGGACCGACGCGCCAGCGCCGCCAGCCACTGAAGCCACGCGAGCGCCGCGTGGGCGTAACGCGGCGACGCCAGCGCCTCGCGCACGCGCGCACGCGCGGCGGCGCGTTGCGCTTCGGCCGCGTCGCGCAGCTCGTTCCAGCGCGCGGGTTCGGTGTCGGCGCCCGCGAGCGCGGGCAGCGTCGATTCGACGAACACATCGCGATCGCGCGCCTCGCCGAGCAGGCCGCCCAGCCATTTCAGCTCGGGCGCGATGTGCGTGTTCCAGACCGCGTCGCGCCAACGCGAAAAAATCCGCATCGCCGTGCGCAGTCGCCGCTGCGACACACGCATCTGATGAATGAACTCCGTGTTCGGCGAATCGCGCACGCCCGCGTCGTTGCCGAACCATTGGGCGCTGATGTTCGCGCCAATCGCGAGCAGCGCGGCCTCGGCGGTCGCCGCACCGCGCAGATCGACGGGATCGGCGTGAACGGCGGCGACGTCTCCCGCCGCGCAGCCCGCCGCCGCGCGCTCGAGCGCATCGGTCACACGCACGAAGGCCGGCAGCACGTCGACGATGTCGTGCGCGCAGGCGAACAGCGCATCGACGAGCGGTGCGGCGTCGGCGCCCTCGTCCCACGCGACGCTCACGCGCAATTCGTGCAGTTCGTGCAGTTCGCGCAATGCATTCCGTTCCTCGGCCTCGCGCGAGGGCGCGAGTGCGTCGCGCACATCGGCATCGAGCACGACCTCGGTGCTCACGCCTTCGCGCGTCCAGCGCCACGCATGGCGTTCGCCCGCGAGCGCCGCCACCGGCTCCGGTACGCCCGCCGCCGCCAGCGCTTCGCGAAAGGGCGCGGGCGCGGCGTCGAACAGTGCGCTCTCGATATCTTCGGCTTCGAGCGGCGCGTCGAAAATCGGCTCGACGATGCAGAGGCCCGGCGTGAACGTGCGGCGACGCGACACCACCACGCCATGCACCGCGCCGCGCGTCTCGACGGCGAGCCGCCAGCCGCCCCGCGCGAGCGCGCCGCCCCGATCGAACATGACGCGGCGCATCGACGCACCTGCATCGGTGGCATCGGTGGCATCAAGCGCGCAGAGCTGCGGCAACGCGGCGCTGACGATAGCGGCGAATGCGCCGGGAGCCGAGCCGCGCGAAGCGGACGCATCAGGCGAAACAGCGGAACGAGGCGCAGTGGACGAGGCGCAAGATGCGGTAGATCCGGCGGACCGGTCGGCATGAGCGGCCGGAGCGGCTGGTGGGGCGGCGCGCACGACGTCGAGCACGATTTCCAGAACGCGGGTCATTGACGCTCCGAGTTGTCGGTGGGCGGCAGGTGGGGCGGCAGAGGGGACGGCATGCAGCAAGGTCGCCAGTCATTGGAGCGGCATCCTGCGGCGGCGGCGCTGCTGTCCTGATATTACACGCGCGCCGTACGCTCTGCGCCCGACGGCATCCCCCGATTGACTCACACGATTTGTACGACTTGATAACGGTCAAAATCGCAAAAACGCGACGGTGAAACAATGCTTACATAACCTGTCGATGTTCTCCGTTCCATAAGGAGTGTTGAGTGTTTCCCGAATTCCGCGAGCTTATCTCCCACCTCAAGATTCAGGACGATCATTTCGCCCGCCTCTTCAATCGCCACAACGATCTGGACCAGCAAATCAAGAATATGGAAGCCGGCATCGTGCCCGCGAATGGCATGGCCATCGAGCAACTGAAGAAAGAAAAGCTGCAACTCAAAGATTCGCTCTATCTGATTTTGCGCAAGGCAGCAGACGCGTAAGCGGCGGCCTCCGGCAGCGTGTCGCGCGGTTGCCGGTTACCGGTTGCCAGTTGCCAGTTGCTGGCAGCCGTGTCCCGGCGGCCAGCGCCGACAACACGCGCACGCCATCGGGCGCAACCTGGCCTGGCCGCCCGAACGGCCGACCGCCTGCCGCCCCGGGCATCCGTCCTTCGCGGTATCCAACGCTTTGTCGCTATCAAGCGTTGTCCAGCGCTTTCCAGCGCCGCCTTGCGGACTCCCGAACGCTTCGTTCGCACACGTCGCGCAAGCCGCACGCGTCGCGCCTCGCGAGTCTCACCTGTTGCGCCTGTTCAATGCAGTCGGATCGATACCGGCTCACCGTTTCCGTCGAGAGAACCTGACTTATGCCCAAAATCGTTCCCAACGTTTCTTCGCTGACGCCCGCTTCCGCAGGCGCCCGCAACCGCAGCGCGCGCAATGACGACGGCCCCGCCGCGCGCCAACCGGCACTCACGCCGCTCGGCGCGGAACGCCGCACCGTCGACGACGCCGTGGAAGCCGCGACCCAGGTCATCGCCGGCGCGATGCACGATCTCGTCGTGGCCAACGGCGTTGCGCCGCCATCGGCCAATGGCGATGCGCGCAACCATGCAAACGGCGCCGAAACCGACGCCGCAGAAGTCGGCGTCGACATGCCCGCGCCGCTGCTCGACTCCATCGCCGCCCTGATGAAAGGTCTGTCGCCCGACGAAGCCGTGCAATTGCGCAGCCTCATCCTCGAAGGCCAGCCGGCCGAGTGGCGCAAGCCGCGCGCGCGTCATCCCGACGAGGAACTCTCGAGCGGCTGGCGCGACGGCGAGTATCCGTATCGCAATCTCATGTCGCGTCGCGCTTACGAGCGGCAAAAGTACCGACTGCAGGTCGAGTTGCTGAAGCTCCAGGCGTGGGTGCGCGAGACCGGCCAGCGCGTCGTCATCCTGTTCGAAGGCCGCGACGCCGCCGGCAAGGGCGGCGCGATCAAGCGCTTCATGGAGCATCTGAATCCGCGCGGCGCGCGCGTGGTCGCGCTCGAAAAACCCACCGAGGTCGAGCGGGGCCAGTGGTATTTTCAGCGCTACGTGCAGCATCTGCCTTCGGCGGGCGAAATCGTGCTGTTCGATCGCTCCTGGTATAACCGCGCCGGCGTCGAGCGCGTGATGGGCTTTTGCTCGCCCGCCGAATACACCGACTTCATGCAGCAGGTTCCGGAGTTCGAGCGGCAGTTGATCCGCAGCGGCATTCACCTGATCAAGTTCTGGTTTTCGGTAAGTCAGTCCGAGCAGCGCCGCCGTTTCAAGGAGCGCCGCGTGCATCCGCTCAAGCAGTGGAAACTCAGCCCCGTCGATCTCGCCTCGCTCGACAAATGGGACGAGTACACGCAAGCCAAGGAAGCGATGTTCTCGCAAACCGATACGGCAGACGCGCCCTGGACCGTCGTGCGCTCGGATTGCAAGAAACGCGCGCGTCTGAACGCCATGCGCTACGTGCTGCACAAACTGCCGTATGCGAGCCGCGAAACCGAGTCGATTGGGACGGTCGATCCGTTGCTGGTGAGTCGGGCGCTTTGAGGGTTTGAGGGGTTGTCTCGGTCGAGAGGCCAGCCAGGAACGCGCCGCGGGAAACTGCGGCGCGTTTTTCTTTGGCGCGTGGTGCGACGCCTACGTCGCATACTGCGCCGCCCCGTTCCCAAACGACCAGTTCTCCCGCGCGACATCGACGAGATTGATGAACACATCTTCGCGCCGCACGCCCGGATCGCGCGCGAGGTTTTCCGCGATCTGCGCGAACAGCGCTTTCTTCTGATCCTGCCCGCGCGTATTGCTCACGGCAATCTGGATCATCACGATGTCGTCGCTGCGTTCGATGTCGAGGTAGTGGCGGCCGAACACGAAATTATCGGCATCGTGCTCGGTGACGATCATGAACTGGTCGTCCTCAGGCGCCTTGAACACTTCCATCAGCGCGAGATGCACGCCCTGCATCAAGGCTTTGCGATAGGTTGCGGGCTTGCCGGCGCGCACGGCGATTCGGGTGAACGGCATGTCAGTCTCCTTCGAGGTCAGTGGGAACCTGCGTCGGTGGCAACGGTGCGAACCACTCGCACCGTCACGTTCGACATGACATCAGCTTAGTCGCCGTCTATCATAATAAACAGATATCACTCCATATTTCATCCATTTACGTTTGAAATGAAACCGCTCGATCTCGATGCTGTGCGCGCCTTCGTTCTGGTCGCCGAATTGCGCAGCTTCACGCGCGCGGCCGACGCGCTCGACACCACGCAATCCGCCGTGAGCCTCAAGCTCAAATCAGCGCGAGATGCACGCCCTGCATCAAGGCTTTGCGATAGGTTGCGGGCTTGCCGGCGCGCACGGCGATTCGGGTGAACGGCATGTCAGTCTCCTTCGAGGTCAGTGGGAACCTGCGTCGGTGGCAACGGTGCGAACCACTCGCACCGTCACGTTCGACATGACATCAGCTTAGTCGCCGTCTATCATAATAAACAGATATCACTCCATATTTCATCCATTTACGTTTGAAATGAAACCGCTCGATCTCGATGCTGTGCGCGCCTTCGTTCTGGTCGCCGAATTGCGCAGCTTCACGCGCGCGGCCGACGCGCTCGACACCACGCAATCCGCCGTGAGCCTCAAGCTCAAGCGGCTCGAAAGCCATCTGGGCCGCCAGTTGCTCGAACGCACGCCGCGCGTGGTGCGGCTCGCGCCCGACGGTCACGCGTTCCTGGGTCCCGCGCGCGATCTGCTGGGCGCGCACGAGCGCGCGCTCGGCACCCTCAGCGGCGGCGCGCGGCGGCTGTCGCTCGGCCTCAGCGAGCATGTCGCCGACGCGCAGCTCGCGCGCCAGCTTGCGCTGTTGCGCGCGCACGATCCCGGCCTCGTGATCGCGCTGCATCTCGGTCTGAGCGCGCAGTTGCTGACGCAATTCGACGAGCGGCGGCTCGACGCGGTAATCGTGCGTCAGGAAGCCGACGAAGCGCCGCGCGGCGACGCCCGCACGCTGTTCGAGGAGCCGCTCGTCTGGCTCGCCGCGCCGGAATGTCCGTGGTCGCCCGGCACGCCGCTGCCGCTCGCGCTGCTCGCCGGTCCCTGCGCCGTACGCGCGGCCGCGATCGCGGCGCTCGATGCGGCCGATATCGCGTGGAACGAGGTGTTCGTGGGCGGCGGCGTGGCGGCCGTCGGCGCGGCGCTGGAGGCGGGACTGGCGGTATCGGCGCTGGCCCGGCGCGTGGCGCCGCGCACGCTCGTCGACGTGGGCGCGAAGTTCGGTCTGCCGCCGCTGCCGGTTTCGCGCGTGTCGCTGTTTTCGCGCGTGCGTGATCCGCGCTCGGCGGCGACGCTGCAATTGCTGGCTTCGAGTCTGGGCGCGGGCTGAGCGCCCGCAAGATGGATCGACGAGGCGAATTCAGGGCAGCGCCAACGCCGCCGCGCCCTGCTCGCGCGCCGCCTGGGTCGACACCGACCAGTTGCCCAGCGACAGCGCCTCGACCATCGTGAGCCGTCCTTCGGCGATGTACGCGCCCGTGTCGATATACATCTGCGAGCCGATCTGGCGCGGCTCGCGCATCGGCGTATGGCCGCAGTAAGTCAGCGAAAGCGCGAGACTCGCGGGCGTGCCCGCGTTGAAGGCGAGTTCGCGGCCCCAGAGCATGCGCTCGCGCACGTGCTCGTTGAACTGGCCGGCGTCGAGTTCGGTGTCGTCGCCGAAAAATTCCGCGTGCAGCACGTTAAAGCGCGCGCCGCCTTCGCCGACCGTGCGCACCAGCGGCAACTGGCGCAGGCGCTTCGCGTACAGCGCCAGCACGCGTTCCGGCACGTGCTGCGCCCAGCCGCCGCCAATGCCGTACCACTGATGGCGCGGCAGCCGCCCTTCGACGACCGCGCACAACGCGTCTTCGTGATTGCCGAGCACGGCGTAAAACCACGGCTTGTCGAGCAGCGTGAGCGCCTCTTCGCACTGCTCGCCGCGATCGATCAGGTCGCCGACCGAAAACAGGCGATCGGTCGTGGCGTCGAAATTCACTTCGCGCAGCAGGAAGCGCAAGGCATCCACGCAGCCGTGCAGGTCGCCCACGACAAAGTCGCGGCCGGCCTCGTTGCTGGCGTGATGCTGAACTTCGGTGGCGAGAGTGGGCGTCATCTTTTCATCATAGCGCCAGGCGCGCGCGATGTATGCGCGCCAATTATCGTTTCCTGGCGCTTTTTTCGGCCGCCTTCGCGCACGGTCGGGCGTGATGCCGTCCGTCTGCCAGCCCGCCCCGCGTCGGCACACCCTGGCCGCGATCCACGAGATCACAGCGCGACGCGCGCCTGGTTAGAATCGCGGCAACACCGCGCGTATTCCCCGCACATTCATCAGGGCATCGATGCCAATGAAGGTCTATCCGCAAGTTTTGCGTAATCGCCCGCACATGATGATCGGCCTCGTGCTGGGCGTGCTGATCGGCGCGCTCGTGCCCGCGTCGATCCAGCCGGTGGCGCGCGTGCTGGTCGGCTGGGACGTGGCGATCTGGACCTACCTCGTGCTGATCTGGATTCACATGATGCGCACCGACGAAACCAGCGTGCGCCGCAACGCGCAGCGCGAGGATCAGAACGCGGGCACGGTGCTCATCCTGCTGTGTACGGCGACGGTGGCCAGCATCGTCGCGATCGTGCTCGAACTCGGCTCGTCCAAGGACCTGCACACGGCCTCGAAGGTGCTGCACTCGCTGCTCACGGGCTTCACGCTGATTGGCGCGTGGTTCCTGATTCCCACCCTATTCACGCTGCATTACGCGCGCGTGTATTACGGCTCCGATCGCGAATCGCCCGCGCTCGCGTTCCCCGACGCCAAACTCCAGCCGGATTATTGGGACTTCCTGTATTTTTCCTTCACGATCGCCTGCGCTTCGCAAACCGCCGATGTCGGCCTGCGCGGACGCAGCGCGCGGCGCAGCGTGCTCGCGCAATCGATTCTGTCGTTCTACTTCAACGTCGCCGTGCTCGGGCTGTGCGTGAACATCGCGGCGAGCATGGTGGGGAACTAGACCGGCATCGATTGCAATCCCTGCGCAATCCATGCGCAATCGGTGCGCATTGGCGCGCGCGCCGCCGCGCAGGAAACCGGCGTCGCCGCCAGCCGGCTTGGCGGCGCGGCGATCGCGCGTCACAGGCACATGCCTTGCTGAATCCCGCATCAAGTCGCCGCGCGTCGCCGACGCTTTGGTTCCGGCCTGCTCTTGCACTACATTGAACAGGACACGCGCCATCGCCCGGCCCCGCGCGGCCCGCCCCGGCAGCCCACGGGCAACGTGATCGCATCCGGTGGTATTTCGGCCCTGCATCCACGCTGTCCGACGTATCTGGAATACGACCGATGGAACCTCCTCACGCCTATGCGCCGCGGATCTACTTCGTCCATTCCGTCCTTGCCGGGCCGCTCGACGCGTGGCCCGCGCATTTCGCGCATGCGGCCTCACTGGGCTTCGATCATGTCCTGATCGGCGCCCTGTTCGCGCCAGGCCGCTCGGGCGACGACCGCATCGTCGCCGATCATCAACGTCTGCATCCCGCGTTCGGTTCGCCGGAGCCGGTGCTGGACGCCGTGCGCCGGCTCGCGAGCGCCGCGCGCGAACGCGGCCTCACGCTGCTCGCCGATCTGACGCTCGACCGCGCGGCCGCCGACGGCGCGCTCTATGCCGGGCATCCGGAATGGTTTCATCCGTTCGAGCCCGAGGACGCGCGGCTCGATCCGCGCCACGGCCATCGCGACGCGAACGTCGCCTATGCCGATTTCGAACGCGCGGGCGCGCCGCTCGCGGTCTGGTGGACGCAGTTCGCCACGCGGCTCGCCGATGCGGGTCTCGGCGGCTTTCGCATCGACTCGCCGCATCGCGTGCCCGCCAACGTGCTGCGCGCGATCTTCGACGGCGTGCGCGCGAGCCGTCCGCAAACGCGCTGGCTCGCCGCCACGCCAGGCCTCGCGCGCGACGCCATCGCGCAACTCGAACACGCGGGCTTCGACGCCGCGTTCACCTCGCTGCGCTGGTGGGACTTCTCGTCGAGCTGGATGGTCGAGGAGCACGAGGTGGTGCGCCGCGTGGGCTCGCCGATCGCGTTTCCCGAAGCGCCGTACGGCACGCGCTTCATCCACGATCTCGACGGTGCCACCGACGCGCGCGCGGTCGAGCGCGCCTACCGGCGCATGTTGCGCACGGCGGCGGCCACGGGCACCGGCTGGCTCGTGCCGATGGGCTTCGAATACGGCGTGGAAGAAGCCAGTGGCCACGGCGGTCCGCACGCGCACGATTACGGTGCACGCGAACCAGCGCTGAGCTGGCAGGAGATGAAAGCACGCGGACCGTTCGATCTCTCGGCCGACATCGCGCACGCGAACGCCTTACAGCGCGAAACCTTCATCCTTCAGACCAAGGGCGAACTGCGCGCGCTCAACGGCCCCGGCGCGCCGGTCGCCGCGTTGCTGCGCGGCGATCACGCCGATCTGCGCGACGCAGGCGAAGCGCTCCTCACGCTCGTGAATCCCGCACTCGCCGCGCCGGTGCGCGTGAACATGGCGCATCTGCTGGCGGGCGCGCCCGGCGGCTTCACGCGCTTCGAGCCGCTCGACGCGCAGTCGCTGCGCGGCGTGCGCGAACGCTCGCCGCGCGACGCGAGCGCGATTCCCCCGACGTTCACGCTGCCCGCGGGCGCGTGCTGGATGTTCCGCGCGCTGGCGACGCCGCTCGTCGCGCTCGCGCCGCCCGAGGATCTGGCGAAGTCGCCGACGAGCGGCCACAAGAGCGTGATCGAAGCGATCGCCGCGCCGCGCATCGCGATCGAAAGCGTGTGGCCGTCCGTCGATCACGGACGCTTCGTCGCCAAACGCATCGTGGGCGAGCAATGCGAAGTGCGCGCCGCGATTTTCGCGGAAGGCCACGACCGCATCGACGCCGCGATCCTCTGGCGCGCCGCCGACGAAACCGCCTGGCACGAATCGCCGATGAAACCGCTGCCGCCCGCCGGCACCGACCTCTGGAGCGGCACGTTCCCGCTCGAACGCGTGGGACGTTACGAATTCGTCGTGATTGCGTGGCGCGACGACTTCGCCTCGCTCGCCGTACATCTGCAAAAGAAGCGCGACGCCAACCAGCCGGTCGATCTCGAACTCGAAGAAGCGAGCCGCCTGCTCGCGCTCGTGCTCGCGACCGCCGACACGTCGGACGATCACAGCGAAGCGCACCTGCAAACCCGTGCGGCGCTCGACGCGCTCGTCAAACGCTTCGTGAGCGCCGACACCGACACGCGCTGCGCGCTGCTGGCCTTGCCCGCCACGGCCGCCGCCGTGCGCGCCGCGAATCACCGGCCGTTCCTCTCGCGCGACGCCACGGTGCAACGCGTGGACGCCGAGCGCGCCGCTGCGCGTTTCGCGAGCTGGTACGAGATCTTCCCGCGTTCGATGAGCGACGACGAAACGCGCCACGGCACCTTCGACGACGTGATCGCGAAAATGCCGCGCATCCGCGACATGGGTTTCGACGTGCTGTATTTCCCGCCGATCCATCCGATCGGGCTCGCGAACCGCAAGGGCCGCAACAACGCGCTGAACGCGCAGCCCGGCGACGTCGGCAGCCCGTACGCGATCGGCGCGGCCGAAGGCGGCCACACCGCCGTGCATCCGGAACTGGGCACGCTGGAAGACTTCTGCCGCATGCTCAACGCGGCGCACGCGCACGGCCTCGAAATCGCACTCGATTTCGCGATTCAATGCTCGCCCGACCATCCGTGGCTGAAGGCGCATCCGGGCTGGTTCGCGTGGCGTCCCGACGGCACGCTGCGCTACGCCGAAAATCCGCCGAAGAAGTATCAGGACATCGTCAATCCCGAGTTCTACGCGCACGACGCCAAGCCCGAACTGTGGCTCGCGCTGCGCGACGTGATTCTGTTCTGGGTCGATGCGGGCGTGCGCATTTTCCGCGTCGACAATCCGCATACGAAACCGCTGCCGTTCTGGGAATGGATGATCGCCGACGTGCGCGCGCGCCATCCCGACGTGATCTTCCTCTCCGAAGCCTTCACGCGTCCGCGCCTCATGTACCGGCTCGCGAAGATCGGCTTTTCGCAGTCGTACACATACTTCACGTGGCGCGAATCGAAGCGCGAGTTCATCGACTATCTGACCGAACTCACGCAGAGCGAAGTGCGCGACTTCTACCGGCCCAACTTCTTCGTCAACACGCCCGATATCAACCCGCGCTATCTGCAAAGCGGCGCGCGTTCGATCCACCTGATCCGCGCCGCGCTCGCCGCGCTGCTCTCGGGATTGTGGGGCGTGTATAGCGGCTTCGAATTGTGCGAAGCGCGGCCGCTGCCCAACAGCGAAGAATATCTGGATTCCGAAAAGTATCAGCTGCGTGCGTGGGACTGGAACCGGCCCGGCAATATCGTGGCGGAAATCGCGTCGCTCAATCGCATCCGGCACGCGAATCCCGCGCTGCAATCGCATCTGGGCATCACCTTCCTCGGCGCGCACAACGACAACGTGCTGTGCTTCGAAAAGGCCACGCCGGCGCGCGACAACGTGATTGTCGTCGCGATCAACCTCGACCCGTGGAACGAGCAAGGCGCCGATATCGAACTGTCCTGGGACACCTTCCAGGCCTGGCAGATCGACGATCACGCGCGGCTCGCGGTCGTCGACGAAATGAGCGGCGAGCGCTTCGAATGGCAAAGCCGCTGGCAGCACGTGCGGCTCGATCCGCACGCGCGGCCGTTCGCGATCTGGCGCATCGCGCCGATCGACGGTCTGCCGCGCGACACCCCGCCCGACGCACTCGACGAACCGGTCGAAGGCCACCCCGAATTCAACGCGGACTTCCCTCCCGGAGGAGCCACATGAAACGCGATCCCGCTTCGCACGAGGCGCCGCCGAATCCGGACGCCGCGCCGGTCTCGGACCCGACCGCGCAGCACGACGACGAGCACGGCCATCGGGCGCACGCCACGCAAAAGCGCGGCAAGCCCTCGCCGCTCTCCGACGACCCGCACTGGTACAAGGATGCGGTGATCTATCAGGTGCACGTGAAGTCGTTCTTCGATGCGAACAACGACGGCGTGGGCGATTTCGCGGGCCTGCTTTCCAAGCTCGATTACATCGCCTCGCTCGGCGTGACCGCGATCTGGCTGCTGCCGTTCTATCCGTCGCCGCGCCGCGACGACGGCTACGACATCGCCGACTATCGCAACGTGCATCCCGACTACGGCCAGCTCGCCGACGTGCGCCGCTTCATTCAGGAAGCGCACGCGCGCGGCATGCGCGTAATCACCGAACTGGTCATCAATCACACCTCGGATCAGCATCCGTGGTTTCAGCGCGCGCGGCGCGCGAAGCCCGGCTCGAATCATCGCAACTACTACGTGTGGTCCGATACCGATCAACGTTATCAGGGCACGCGCATCATCTTCATCGACACGGAGCCGTCGAACTGGACGCACGATCCCGTCGCGGGCGCGTATTACTGGCACCGTTTCTATTCGCACCAGCCCGACCTGAATTTCGACAATCCCGCCGTGCTGCGCGAAGTGCTCCAGGTGATGCGCTTCTGGCTCGACATGGGGATCGACGGATTGCGGCTCGACGCCGTGCCGTATCTGGTCGAACGCGAAGGCACCAACAACGAGAACCTGCCCGAAACGCATGCGATTCTGAAGAAGATTCGCGCGACCATCGACGAGCATTATCCCAATCGGATGCTGCTCGCCGAAGCGAATCAATGGCCCGAGGACGTGCAGGAATATTTCGGCAACGAAGACGAATGCCACATGGCGTTCCACTTTCCGCTGATGCCGCGTCTGTACATGGCGATCGCGAGCGAGGACCGCTTTCCGATCATCGACATCATGAAGCAGACGCCGGATCTGCTGCCCAGTTGCCAGTGGGCGATTTTCCTGCGCAATCACGATGAACTCACGCTCGAAATGGTCACCGATTCCGAGCGCGACTATCTCTGGAACACCTATGCGAGCGACCGGCGCGCGCGGCTGAATCTCGGCATTCGTCGCCGTCTCGCGCCGCTCATGGAACGCGACCGCCGCCGCATCGAACTCATCAATTCGCTGCTGCTCTCGATGCCCGGCACGCCCGTGATCTATTACGGCGACGAACTCGGCATGGGCGACAACATTCACCTCGGCGACCGCGACGGCGTGCGCACGCCGATGCAGTGGTCGTCGGATCGCAACGGCGGTTTTTCGCGCGCCGATCCCGAACAGCTCGTGCTGCCGCCGCTGATGGGCTCGCTCTACGGCTACGATGCGATCAACGTGGAAGCGCAAAGCCGCGATCCGCATTCGCTGCTCAACTGGACGCGCCGCATGCTCGCCACGCGCCGCTCGAAGCAGGCGTTCGGGCGCGGCACGATCCGCTTTCTGCGGCCCGCGAATCGCAAGATCCTCGCGTATCTGCGCGAGATGCCGGGCGAGCCGTCCATTCTGTGCGTCGCCAATCTCTCGCGCGCGCCGCAAGCGGTCGAACTCGATCTGTCCGAATTCGCCGGCACCGCGCCTGTGGAAATGACGGCCGATTCGGTGTTTCCGCCGATCGGCCAGTTGCCGTATCTGCTGACTTTTCCGCCCTACGGTTTCCTGTGGTTCCTGCTGTGTCCGGGCAGCCAGCGTCCGTCGTGGAGCCAGCCGGCGTCCGAGCAGTTGCCCGAATTCGTGACCGTGGTGATCCGCGAAGGACAGACCGGCGCCACGCCCGAAAACGTGCGCCTGCTCGAATCGGAAGTGCTGCCGTCGTGGCTGTCGCGGCGTCGCTGGTTCGCGTCGAAAGACAAGCCGCTGCGCTCGGTGCGGCTCGCGGCGCTCACGACCATCACGGGTGCGGGCTTCGCGTTCACGGAGATCGAAGCCGAACTCGCCGACGGCGCGACCGAACGCTACGTCCTGCCGATCGCGATCACCTGGGGCGCGGACACCACCACGCCGCTGCACATCCAGCTCGCGCTCTCGCGCGTGCGGCGCGGGCGCACGATCGGTTATCTGACCGATGCCTTCGCGCTGCCGTGGTTCGCCTACGGCGTGCTGCGCAAGCTGCGCGAGCGCGCGCAGGTGCCGACCGTGCAAGGCAGCACGATCCGTTTCGAGCCGACCGATCGCATCGAGGAACTCGATCTCGGCGATGAACCCGAGATCCGCTGGCTTGCCGCCGAACAGAGCAACAGCTCGCTGATCATCGCCGAAACGCTGGTGCTCAAGCTCGTGCGCCGCCTGATGGCGGGCGTGCATCCGGAAGCGGAAATGAGCCGCCATCTGACGAAGCTCGGCTATGCGAACACCGCGCCGCTCTATGGCGAAGTGGTGCGCGTCGATCCGCAAGGCGTGCCGCATACGCTCGCGATCCTGCAAGGCTTCATCGACAACCAGGGCGACGCGTGGGAATGGGCGCTCGATTATCTGCGCCGCACGATCGACGAACTCGCGCTCGCCGCCGACGACGGCGAAACCGGCGAGCAGGATCAGGCCCACGAAGACGAGGTGATGCAGAACTACGCCGCCGTGATCGGTGCGATCGGCAAGCGTCTGGGCGAACTGCACGCCGTGCTCGCGCTGCCCGACGACGACGAAGCCGATTCCGCCTTCGCGCCCGAGGCCGCGACGCCTGACGACGTGCGCCAGTGGGTCGGCGACGCGCGCAAGATGCTCGTGACGGCGCTCGACATCGTGGCGCAGCATATCGGCGACGACGACCACACGCTCGACGCCGACACGAAGGAACTCGCGCGCAGCCTGATCGAGCGCCGCGACGCGCTGCTGGCCAACGTGGACACGCTCGTGCCGCTCGACGCCGCCGCGTGGCGCATCCGCATTCACGGCGACTTCCATCTGGGCCAGGTGCTGCTCGCGCAAGGCGACGCGTATCTGATCGACTTCGAAGGCGAGCCCGCGCGTTCGCTCGAATACCGCCGCACGAAGCAATGTTCGCTGCGCGACGTCGCGGGCCTGTTGCGCTCGCTGTCGTACGCGAACGCCGCCGCGCAATCAACGACCGAAAGCGCGCCGCAGCAGATCGCCGAGCGCAAGCGCGCGCTGTTCGAGCGCTTCCGCGGCCACGCCGCCGAAACTTTCCTGAGCCAGTACCGCGCGGCGGTCGCCAACGCGCCGCTCACGCTCGTCGGCGCATCGCACGAACAGGCGCTGCTCGACCTGTTCCTGATCGAGAAGGCGGCCTACGAGATCCGCTACGAAGCGGCCAACCGGCCTTCGTGGCTGGGCCTGCCGGTGCGTGGCCTCGCCGCGCTCGCGAGCCGTTTGCTCGGCCAGACGCCAACCCATACTCACACTCACACGGGAGGAAGCGGACATGCCTGAGCGCGCCCCGGACGCCGGCCTGCATCATCACGACATCGACGCGCTGATCCACGCGCGTCATCGCGATCCGTTCGCCGTGCTCGGGATGCATTGGGTCGACGGCGCGCCATACGTGCGCGCATGGCTGCCGAACGCCTCGCGCGTGCGCGTGCTCGCGCGCGACCGCGCGCATACGCTCGGCGAACTCACGCGCGTGCATCCCGCCGGTTTGTTCGCCGGACCGATCGCGGAAGGCGTGGCGTATCGGCTCGATATCGACTGGCATGGCGTGGCGCAGGAAGTCGAAGATCCCTATTCGTTCGGCGCGCAACTGCCGCAGGAAGCGCTGCATCGACTCGCCGACGGCGACCCGTATGCCGTGCTCGAATGCCTCGGCGCGCGGCCGCTCGTCTACGACGGCGTGCCGGGCGTGCGCTTCGCGCTGTGGGCGCCGAACGCGCAACGCGTCTCCGTGGTCGGCGACTTCAACGCGTGGGACGGACGACGCCATCCGATGCGGCTGCGTCACGAAGCGGGCGTGTGGGAACTGTTCGTGCCGCGCGTGGCCGCGGGCGCGCGCTACAAGTTCGAGATCCTCGGCGCGCGCGGCGAGGTGTTGCCGCTCAAGGCCGATCCCTGCGCGTTCCAGACCGAAGCGCCGCCCGCCACGGCGTCGGTGGTCGCGCCCGTGGACGCGCTCGATCATTTCGCCTGGCACGATCACGACTGGCTGCAAGGGCGCGCCGAACGCCAGAACGCGCGCGCGCCGATCTCGGTGTACGAAGTGCATGCGTCGTCCTGGCTGCCCACGCAGGGCGCCGACGCGCCCGCGCCCGACTGGCGCGCGCTCGCCGACCGCCTGATTCCCTACGCGCAGGGCATGGGCTTCACGCATCTGGAATTGCTGCCGGTGGCCGAGCATCCGTTCGGCGGATCGTGGGGTTATCAGCCGCTTTCGCAGTTCGCGCCCACGGCGCGTCTCGGCTCGCCGCTCGACTTCGCGGCGTTCGTCGACCGCGCGCACGAAGCCGGGCTCGGCGTGATTCTCGACTGGGTGCCCGCGCACTTTCCGAACGACGCGCACGGCCTGATCGAATTCGACGGCACCGCGCTCTACGAACACGCCGATCCGCGCGAGGGCTATCACCCCGACTGGAACACGATGATCTACAACCTCGGCCGCCGCGAGGTGAGCGCGTTCCTGATCGCGTCGGGGCTCGCGTGGCTGATGCGCTATCACGTCGACGGCCTGCGCGTCGACGCCGTCGCTTCGATGCTCTATCGCGACTATTCTCGCGCGCAGGGCGAGTGGGTGCCGAACATGTACGGCGGCCGCGAGAATCTGGAATCGATCGCCTTCCTCAAGCGCCTCAATCACGAAACGCAGTACGTGCCGCAGCGGCCCGGCGTCATCACCATCGCCGAAGAATCGACCGCGTGGCCGGGCGTGACCGCGCGTCCCGAGGACGGCGGCCTCGGCTTCCAGTTCAAGTGGAACATGGGCTGGATGCACGACACGCTGCACTTCATGCACGAAGACCCCGTGCATCGCCGCTATCACCATCACGAGATGACGTTTGCGATGGTCTATGCGTGGTCCGAGCGTTTCGTGCTGCCGCTCTCGCACGACGAAGTGGTGCACGGCAAGGGCTCGCTGCTCGGCAAGATGCCCGGCGACCGCTGGCAGAAGTTCGCCAACCTGCGCGCGTATTTCGGCTTCATGTGGGCGCATCCGGGCAAGAAACTGCTGTTCATGGGCGGCGAGTTCGGCCAGATGGCGGAGTTCGATCACGACGGCACGCCGCACTGGAATCTGCTCGACGACCCGCTGCATCGCGGCGTGCAAGCACTGGTGCGCGACCTCAATCGTCTTTATGCCGACGAACCCGCGCTGCACGTGCTCGACACCGAGCCGGGCGGTTTCGAATGGCTCGTTTCCGACGACAGCGAGAACAGCGTGCTCGCGTGGCGGCGCGTCGACGGCGCGGGCAACGAGATCGTCGTCGTCTGCAATTTCACGCCGGTGCCGCGCCACGGTTATCGCATCGGCATGCCGCAGCCGGGGCAGTGGGAAGAAGCGCTCAACAGCGACGCGGAAGTCTACGGCGGCGCGAACATCGGCAACGGCGGGCTGGTCTCGACCGAACCGGTGCCGAGCCACGGCCGGCCGCAATCGGCGGCGCTCGTGCTGCCGCCGCTCGGCACGCTGATCCTGCGCTTGCGACGTTGACAGGGGCACACGCGAAGTTCATCAGGAATCCGATGCAATACAAGAATCAGCAGAAGGAGCATCGATATGGCTAACGGCATGCCCGACCGGCTGCTGCCCGGCGCGCCCTACCCGCTCGGCGCGACGTGGGACGGGCTGGGCACCAACTTCGCGGTGTTCTCGGCGCACGCGTGGCGCATCGAGCTGTGCATTTTCGACCCGACTGGCCGCAAGGAACGCATGCGCTACAAGCTGCCCGAATGCACCGACGAAATCTGGCACGGCTATCTGCCCGACGCGCATCCGGGCACCGTGTACGGCTTTCGCGCGCACGGCCCGTATCAGCCACACGAAGGCCATCGCTTCAATCCGCACAAGCTGCTGCTCGATCCGTACGCGCGCCGTCTCGTCGGCCAGATCCGCTGGTCCGACACGTTGTACGGCTATCGCGTGCATTCGAACCGCGCCGATCTCTCGCTCGAGCGGCGCGACTCCGCGCCCGCGATGGCCAAGGCCGTCGTCACGCACGACACCTTCGACTGGTCGCAGGATCAGCGGCCCAACACGCCGTGGAGCGAGACCGTCATCTACGAAACGCATGTGCGCGGCATTTCGATGCTCCGCCGCGATTTGCGCAGCCATCAGCGCGGCACCTTCGCCGCGCTCGGCTCGCCGTATTTCATCGAGCATCTGCACAAGCTGGGCGTGACCGCCGTGGAGCTGCTGCCCGTGCACGCGTTTCTTTCCGAGCGCTTTCTCGTCGAGCGCGGCTTGCGCAATTACTGGGGCTATAACTCGGCGGCGTTTTTCGCGCCCGAGCCCTCGTATCTCGCGGGCCACGACACCGACGAAATGCGCATCGCGATCCGCCAGCTGCACGCGGCCGGCATCGAAGTGTTGCTCGACGTGGTCTACAACCACACCTGCGAAGGCGGCGAAGTCGGCCCGACGATCTCCTGGCGCGGTCTCGACAACGCGAGCTATTACCGCTGCGTGCCCGGTGACGAACGCCATCTGATCAACGACACGGGTTGCGGCAACACGCTCAATCTGTCGCATCCGCGCGTGCTGCAGATGGTCGCCGACTCGCTACGCTACTGGACCACGTCGTATCGCATCGACGGCTTTCGTTTCGATCTCGGCGTCACGCTCGGACGCGAGCCGCACGGTTTCAATCCCGACAGCGGCTTCTTCGACGTGCTGCGCCAGGACCCCGTGCTCTCGCAGGTCAAGCTGATTTCCGAGCCGTGGGACGTGGGGCCGGGCGGCTATCAGCTCGGCAATCATCCGCCCGGATTCGGCGAATGGAACGACCGCTATCGTGACAGCGTGCGCCGCTACTGGCGCGGCGCGCCCGCGCAGCGCGCCGATCTCGCCGCGCGGCTCACCGGTTCTGCCGATCTGTTCGACAAGCGCAAGCGCCGCCCGTGGGCCTCGCTGAATTTCGTGACCTCGCACGATGGCTTCACGCTCGCCGATCTCGTGTCCTACGAGCGCAAACATAACGATGCGAACGGCGAGGAGAACCGCGACGGCCACAACGAGAACTGGAGCGCGAACTGGGGCGTCGAAGGCCCGAGCGACGATCCGGCGATACTCGACACGCGCGCACGCGTCGCGCGCTCGATGTTCGCCACGCTCTGCATCGCGCTCGGCACGCCGATGATGCTGGCCGGCGACGAAACCTGCCGCACGCAGCAAGGCAACAACAACGCGTACTGCCAGGACAACGAAATGTCGTGGGTCGACTGGGCGCTCGCCGCGACGCCGCAAGGCGAAGCGATGACCGCGTTCTGCGCGCGCGCGATCGCGCTGCGCCGGGATCATCCCTTGCTGCGCGAAGCACGGTTCCTGTTCGGCGACCGCGAGGTGATGCCCGACGTGCACGACATCGACTGGTTCGACGAACACGGCGAGCGGCTCACGCCCGCGGCGTGGCAGGACCCCGAAGCGCGCGCGTTCGCGGTGCGGCGCGCGGGCCCGGGACTCGACGGCGAAATCGAAGTATTGTTGATGATGCTGAACGCGTCCTCGCAGGCGGTGACGTTCAGCACGCCCGCGCCGCGCCTCGCGTGGAGCGCGCTGCTCGACACCGCGCACCCCGAGGACGCGCCGCACGCGCTCTACGACGCCAGCTTCGAAGTCGCCGCGCACGCGCTGGTGGTGTTGTGCGCGCGGCCCGCGCACGGCGCGCACGCGGCGCACGAGAGCGGGCACGACGGCGCCGCGTCCGCGAGGACGCCGCCGCCCGACCCGCGCCAGCCGCACGCCGCGCAGGAAAACGCAGCTCGATAGCTCAGGAATCTGCTACAGGAATCGGCCATGTCCCCGCTTTCGCATGATTCGCCCATCCGCCACTATTCGCATTGCCTGCCGTTCGGCGCGCAGTTGACGGGCGTCGCGCCGGGCAAACCGCACACGCGCTTTCGCTTCTGGGCGCCGTCGTGCAGCGCGGTGCAGATCGTCTTCGAGACGGCCGACGGCAGCGCCGCCGCGAGCGCGCCGCTCGACATGACGCCCTCGCATAACGGCTGGTTCGAGGCGCAGGCGCCGTGCGCGCCGGGCGCCTTGTACCGCTACCGGATCGACGGACAACAACTCGTGCCCGACCCCGCTTCGCGCTTTCAGCCGCAAGGCGTACACGGCCCGAGCCAGGTCGTCGATGCGCGCGCGTTCGCCTGGCGCCACGCGAACTGGCAAGGCCGTCCGTGGGAAGAAACCGTGCTCTACGAGCTGCACGTGGGCGCGCTGGGCGGCTACGCGGGCGTGATGAACCGCCTGCCCGCGCTCGCGGAACTCGGCGTCACCGCCATCGAACTGATGCCGCTGAACGACTTTCCCGGCGAACGCGGCTGGGGCTACGACGTCGTGCTGCCCTACGCGCCGCACGCGGCCTACGGCACGCCCGACGAACTCAAGGCGCTGATCGACGCCGCCCACGGTCACGGCCTGCAGGTGCTGCTCGACGTGGTCTACAACCACTTCGGCCCGGACGGAAACTGGCTCGGCCAGTACGCGAAGCCCTTTTTCAAGGCCGGAAAACGCACGCCGTGGGGCGACGCACTCGACTTCGAACGCCCCGAAGTGCGCGACTTCTACAGCGACAACGCGCTCTACTGGCTCAACGAATATCGCTTCGACGGACTGCGACTCGACGCCGTGCACGCCATCGACAATCCCGACTGGCTGCGCGAACTCGCCGACCACGTGCGCGCGCGCGTGGAGCCCGGCCGTCACGTCCATCTCGTGCTCGAAAACGAGCACAACGAAGCGAATCTGCTGGAATCGCATTTCACCGCACAATGGAACGACGACGCGCATCACACGCTGCACGTGATGCTCACCGGCGAATCGGAGGGCTATTACCGCGCGTTCGCCGATCATCCGATCGCGCAGCTCGCGCGCGTGCTCGGCGAGGGTTTCGCGTATCAGGGCGAGCCTTCACCGGTGCACGACGGCCGGCCGCGCGGCGAGCCGAGCGCGCATCTGTCGCCCACGTCGTTCGTGATGTTCCTGCAGAACCACGATCAGATCGGCAACCGTGCGTTCGGCGACCGTCTGCGCACGCTCGCCAACGACGACGACGCGCTGCGCGCAGCCACGGCCTTGCTGCTGCTCTCGCCACAGATTCCGCTGCTGTTCATGGAAGAGGAATACGGCTCGACGCAACCGTTCCAGTTCTTCACCGCCTTCGAAGACGATCTCGCGGATGCGGTGCGCGAAGGCCGTCGGCGTGAATTCAAGGCGTTTGCCGCCTTCACCGACGCCACGCGCCGCGAGCAGATCCCCGATCCGAACGACGTGCGCACGTTCGAGAACTCGTCGCCGCCCGCGCAGTCGCCCGAGCAATCGCCCAATGCACCGCTCGACGGCGACCGGCTCGACTGGATGCACTTCTACAAGTCGGCGCTCGCGGTGCGCGCGCGTTTGCTGATGCCGCGTCTGCGTCACGCGCGCGCGCTCGGCGCCACCGTGCTCGCCGACGATCGCCATGACGGCGGCGGCGACGGCAACACGCCGCGCCGCGCGGCGCTGATCGCGCGCTGGCGTCTCGACGACGGCGAGATCTACACGATCGCGCTGAATCTCGGCCACGAATGCGTGCGCCTCGAACGCGCGCCCGAAGGCATGGTCGTGTTCGAAACGCCGCCGCGCGCACGCGATCTCACCGACAACGGCGTGCTGCCCGAGCGCGCGTGCGTGGCCTGGCTGACCGGCGACGTGCCCGATTACGCGCTGCATCACGATGCACGCGAAGTCCGCCGCGAGGAGCCGCACGCATGAGCACCGCGCGCCGCAGCGACACGCTGGAAGCCCTCGCCCGCCGCGCGGGCTTCGAGGTCGAATGGTCCGACGCCCACGGCGTCATGCAGCGCGTGCCCGACAGCACGCTCGCCGCCTTGCTCGAATGCGCGGGCCTGCCCTGCGCGAACGCCACGCAGTTGCGCCACAGCACCTCGCTGCTGAACGCCGAGCAATCGACGCGCCGTCTGCCGCCGCTCATCACCGCCGAGTACGAAAGCGCGATCGAGTTGCCGCCCTCGGCGGTGCGTTCGGGCAGCCACTATCGGATCGATCTGGAAAACGGCGAGCATATCGAAGGCCGCTTCACGATGCCCAAGGGCGAGCCCGCGCTGCTCGCGCCGCTCTCCGAGCCCGGCTATCACACGCTCACGGTCAACGATCATCGCCTGACGATTGCGGTCGCGCCGCCGCATTGCTGGCGTGTCGGCGACGCGTGGCGCGCGCATCGCGGCGCGGGCGCGCGCGTGCCGCCGCTGTGGGGCGTCGCCGCGCAACTGTATGGACTGCGCCGTCATGGCGATGGCGGCATCGGCGACTTCAGCGCGCTCGCGACGCTCGCGACGCAGAGCGCGCAGCGCGGCGCGCAGGCGGTCGCGGTCAGTCCCACGCACGCGATGTTCAGCGCCGAGCCGGGGCATTTCAGTCCGTATGCGCCGTCGTCGCGGCTCTGGCTCAATGTCGCGCATATCGATCCGGCGGCCGTGTTCGGCGCGCAGGCGGCGCACGACGCCATCGTCGCCGCGCACGCGGAGGACGCGTGGCGCGAACTCGAAGCGCTGCCGCAGATCGACTGGCCGCGCGCCCAGCCGCTCAAGCTCAAGGTGTTGCGCGCGCTGTTCGACCGTTTCGACGCCGACGAGCGCAACAGCGGCTCGCCGCGCGCCGCCGCGTTCGACGCGTTCTGCGCGCGCGGCGGCCAGGCGCTCGACGATCACGCGCGCTTCGAGGCGCTGCAAGCCGCGATGCTCAGCGGCCCCGAAGGTCTGCGCCACTGGCGCGACTGGCCCGAGACGCTGCGCGATCCGCGCAGCGCGGCGGTCGCGACCTTCGCGACCGAGCATCGCCGCGAAGTGGACTTTCATCGCTTCCTGCAATGGCTCGCCGCCGAAGGGCTCGCGCGCGCGCAACGCGAGGCGCGCGAAGCGGGGATGTCGATCGGCCTCGTCGCCGATCTCGCCGTCGGTTGCGACGGTGCGGGCTCGCATGCGTGGTCGCTGCCGCAGGACATGCTGCAACGCGTCTCGGTCGGCGCGCCGCCCGACATCTTCAATCAGGCCGGACAAAGCTGGGGACTCACGACGTTCTCGCCGCGCGCGATGCACAACACCGGCTTTCGCGCCTTCATCGACATGCTGCGCGCCGCGTTCGCGCATGCGGGCGGCGTGCGCATCGACCACATTCTCGGCTTGCGCCGCCTGTGGCTCGTGCCCGAAGGCGAGAGCGCGAAACACGGCGCGTATCTGCGCTATCCGTTCGACGATCTCGTGCGCCTGATCGCGCTCGAATCGTGGCGGCATCGCGCGATCGTGATCGGCGAGGATCTCGGCACCGTGCCGCCTGGGTTGCGCGAACGGCTCGCGTCGCATGCGCTCTACGGCATTCGCGTGCTGTGGTTCGAGCGCGACGGCGGCGGCTTTCTCGCGCCCGCGCGCTACGATCCGCACGGCGTGGCGACCACCACCACGCACGATCTGCCGACCGTCGCGGGCTGGTGGCGCGGCGCCGATATCGACTGGCGCAACCGCATCGGCCAGACCTTGCCGCGCGCGGACGGGCGCGATCCCGTCGCGCTCGAACACGCACAGCGCGCCGCCGATCGCGACGCACTCTGGCACGCGCTGCAGGACACCGGTTTCGCGCCGCGCGAGGCCGCCGCGCCGCCGTCCGATGCGCCGCTCGACGCGCTGCCGGTCGCCGGCGCGCTCGGCTACGTGGCGGCGAGCGCGAGTCCGCTCGTCACCTGTCCGCTCGAAGATCTGCTCGGTCTCGTCGATCAGCCGAATCTGCCGGGCTCGATCGACGAGCATCCGAACTGGCGTCAGCGTTTGCCCTTGCCCGTCGATACGCTTTACGCCGACGCCGCCGTCGCGCAACGCGTGAGCACCATCGTGCACGCGCGCGAGACGGCGCCTGTATCCGCGCATGAATCGGCGCATGAATCCGCGGATTCATCGCCAGACGCATCGCAAAACGCTTCAACCGACACCCTCAGCGCCACGCCCTCCGGTCCGCCCACGCCATGACACTTCCCCGCGCGACGCTGCGCCTGCAGCTTCATCACGGCTTCACCTTCGACGACGCGCTCGCGCAACTCGACTATGTCGCCGCGCTCGGCGTGAGCCATCTCTACCTGTCGCCCGTCACGACCGCGCAGCCCGGCTCGATGCACGGCTACGACACGGTCGACTATCAGGCGGTCAGCGCGGAACTCGGCGGCGAAGCGGCGCTGCGTCGTCTCGCGGAGGCTGTGCACGCGCGCGGCATGGGCCTGATCGTCGATTTCGTGCCGAACCACATGGGCGTGGGCGGCGCGCACAACGCGTGGTGGCTCGACATCCTCGAATGGGGACGGCACAGCGCCTACGCGCGGCATTTCGATGTGGACTGGCATTCGCCCGACCCCGCGCTGCGCGGCAAGGTGCTGATGCCGTTTCTCGGCGCGCAGTACGGCGAGGAACTCGCGGCGGGCCGCATCGAACTGAAATTCGACGCGGCCCACGCGCGCTTTTACGTGCAGTACGGCCCGCACGTCTGCCCGATCTGCCCGACCGATTACGCCGCGATCCTGCAATCGGCGGATCGCGCCGATCTCGCCACGCTCGCGAGCGCGTTCCAGGGTTTGACCACGCAGCCCGAGGACCAGACCCGCGCGAGCGCCGCGCGCGATGCGCTGCGCGCGTTCGTCGAACGCGAAGGCACCGACCCGATCGAATTTGCGCTGGAATCCTATGCAAGTGCCGATCCGGTCCCGCGCGACAGGCTGCATCGGCTGCTGGAGCGCCAGCACTTTCGCCTCGCGTGGTGGCGCACCGCCACCGACGAAGTGAACTGGCGGCGCTTTTTCGACGTGACCGCGCTCGCGGGCGTGCGCGTCGAGCGGCACGACGTGTTCGAAGCCGTGCACAAGCTCGTGTTCCGTCTGTATGCGGACGGCGTGATCGACGGCCTGCGCATCGATCATATCGACGGGCTCGCCGATCCGCGCGAGTATTGCGAGCGGCTGCGCCAGCGGCTCGCGTCGTTGCGCGCGACGGTGCCGTATATCGTCGTCGAGAAAATTCTCGCGCGCGGCGAGGCGCTGCGCGAAGACTGGCCCGTGCAAGGCACGACCGGTTACGACTTCATGAACGACGTGGGCGCGCTGCTGCACGATCCGGCGGGCGCCGCGCCGCTCGCCGAGAGCTGGGCCGCGATCTCGGGCGACGACGCGCCGTTCGCGCGCGTGGCGCTCGACGCGCGCCGCGAAATCCTCACCGCGTATCTCGCCGCCGAACTCGATCACGCGGCACGCGCGCTGCATCGCATCGCGCGCGAGCAGCCGGGCACGCGCGACTTCACGTATGCCACCGTGCATCGCGTCGCCGCACAGCTTGCGATGCATTTCCCGGTGTATCGCATCTATCCGGTCAACGGTTTGCGCGGCGCGACCGACAACCGCTATTTCAACGTGGCGCTGGAGGCGGCGCGCGAGGCGCTGCCGCGCGCGAGCCGTCTCGCGCTCGATCAGGTCGACGCGTGGCTCGGTGCGCGCGCGCCCGATAGCGCGAATGGCAACGGCAACAAACCCGCACGGCCCAACGGTTCCGGCGGCGCCAACAGCCACGCGCAGCAGCATGCGTCCGGCGCGAAAAACGCCGCACGCAACTCGCCGAAAAACGCCGCGCAAAGCAGCGCGCCCGCGCCGCTCAGTCATGCGCTGATCGCCCAGCGCACCGCGCTCGCGCTGTTCTCGCAACTGAGCGCGCCGCTCGCGGCCAAGGCCACGGAGGACACCGCGCTGTATCGCTACGGACGGCTGCTTTCGCGCAACGAAGTGGGCGCCGATCCCGACGACTTCGCGATGAGCGCCGCCGACTTCCACGCGGCCAATCAGCAACGTCAGCGCCGCGTGCCCTACGCGCTGCTCGCCACGGCCACGCACGATCACAAGCGCGGCGAGGACGTGCGCGCGCGTCTCGCCGTGCTCAGCGAGATCGCGCCGGAATGGAACGCGACCTTGCGCGCGTGGTCGACGCTCAATCAGCCGCAGCGACGCAACGACGCCGCGCCGCCCGCGCAATGGTCGCCCGGCCCCACGGCGGAAGCGATGCTGTATCAGACGCTGGTCGGCTGCTGGCCGCCCGATCTCGATCCCGGCGACGAAACGGGCGTGCGCGCGCTCGCCGAACGCGTCGCGCAATGGCAGCTGAAAGCGCTGCGCGAAGCGAAGCTGCGCACCAACTGGCTCGTGCCCGACGAAGCCTATGAATCGGATTGCCAGGCGTTTTTATTCGATATTCTCGCGCCGCAGCGTCGCGAAGGTTTTCTGCATGCGCTCGCGGCGTTCGTCGCGCGCGTCGCGCCGGCCGGGGCCGTGAATACGCTCTTGCAGACGGTGCTGCGGCTCACGTCGCCGGGCGTGCCCGATCTGTATCAGGGCACCGAGTTCTGGGACTTCAGTCTCGTCGATCCCGACAATCGGCGACCCGTCGATTACGCGCGGCGCGCCGCGGCGCTCGACCACGACACGCCCGCCGCGAAGCTCGCGCAGTGGCGCGACGCGCACGTGAAGCAGGCGACGATCCGGCGCGTGCTCGCGCTGCGCGCTCGCGCGCCGGGATTGCTGCGGGAAGGGGAGTATGTGCCGCTGGAAGTGCGCGGCGCGCAGGCTGCGCATGCGATTGCGTTCGCGCGCCGCCACGGCGATGCGTGGGCCGTCGTGATCGGCACGCGCCACGCGGCGGCGCTGCTCGACGACGACACGCCGCGCGTCGCGCCCGAACGCTGGGAAGACACGGCCGTGGTGTTGCCGAAAACCTGCACGGCCACGGCGCTGCACGACTGGCTCAGCGACGCGAGTCACACGATCACGCACGATGCTCAGGAACCGCTGCTGTATCTGCGCGACGCGCTCGCCGCGTTGCCGGTCGCCGTGCTGTCGAATCTCGCGCGCGAGGACGCTTGAGGATGCGCTCAACCGCCCTCGTCTTCGAGATCCTTCGGATACACGCGCACGAGCACGATGCGCGGTCCCTTCATTTTCTTCACGACGATGTCGAAGCGATCGAACGACACGCGCTGACCTTCGGTCGGCAAGTCGTTGAGCGCGTGAATCACGAGGCCGCCCACTGATTCCGCGCGGCCTTCGTCGATATCGATGCCGAGCGCCTGTTCGAGCGACACCACCGGCAGGCTGCCGCGGCCCATCAGCGTGCCGTCGTCCATGCGGGTCCAGTCGGTATCGGCCTGATGGAATTCGTCGTGAATCTGGCCCACCAGCGCGCCCAGCAGATTGTCGAGCGTGAGAAAACCGTTCGGCCGCTGGCCCTTGCGGCCCACCAGCGCGAAATGCGGCGCGCCTTTGCGAAAGCGGCGGAACAGCGCGAGCGCGGGCGTTTCGGGCTTCACGTACTGCACGGGGCGCACGAACTTGCCGAGGTCGTCGAGCGCGTGGCCGGCCTCGCGCGCGAGCAGCAGATCCTTCAGGTGAATCAGGCCGACGACTTCTTCGCCGCTGCCGTCCTCGAACAGCGGATAGCGGCTGAAGCGATGGCGCGCCACGATCTGCATGTTGTCCTTGAGCGGCACGTCGCGGCGCAGGCCCACCATTTCGTGCGTCGGACGCATGAGGTCGGAAACCGTGAGGCGCGAGAAGTCGAGCGAATGCGCGAGCGCGTTCCACTCGTCGGCGCTCCAGTTGTTCGCGGCCTGCGCGAGCGACGCCTGCGAGCGGCGCGGCGAGCGCATCTGGGCTTGCCCCGTGGCCGCTTCGCGGCCTTGGGCGTGACCGTTCGCGTGGCCGCTTGCTTGACCGTTCGCGTTCGCGTGCGCGTCGGCTTCGGCTTGCGCGGCGGTGCGGCGGCTGCGCAGGATCAGCTTGAGTTCGTCGGTCGAATAGTGCGCTTCGGTGCCGTGTTCCGACGACAGGCCCGCGAGGCGCAGCACGGCGCTCGCGCTCGAATTGAGCGCCCAGATCGCGGGATACATCGTCCAGTAGAAGCCATAGAGCGGCGCCGCGCACCACAGCGAGATCTTTTCCGCCTGGCGGATGGCGAGCGACTTCGGCGCCAGCTCGCCCACCACGATGTGCAGAAACGAGATCACCGTGAAGGCGAACACCAGCGAGATGCCGTGAATCAGTTCGGGCGAGCGGATGCCGACGATGTCGAACACCGGCTCCAGCAGCTGCGCGAACGCGGGCTCGCCGATCCAGCCGAGGCCGAGCGAGGCGAGCGTGATGCCGAGCTGGCACGCGGACAGATAGGCGTCGAGCTGGCCGTGGACCTTGGCGAGCAGCCGTCCGCGCATGCCGTGTTGCGTCGCGAGGGACTGCACGCGCGTGGCGCGCAGCTTGACCAGACCGAATTCGGCCGCGACGAAGAAACCGTTGAGGGCAACGAGGAACAGCGCGCCGATCAGGGCGATAACCTGCATCAAGAGATAGGGCTCCGGAAAACGAAGCGATCAGTATAAGGGGTGCAAGCGGCCTGTAAGGCTAAGTCGGGCGTTTCGATCGGCGCGACGCCGGGTGGGATTGCGTCAGCTCACATGCCGTTGCGTATGACGCGAAGCGGGCCGCACAGGCGGCCCGGGTGTCGGCTGCTCGATTCCGGCGCGCCGTTCAGCCGCCGTTCAGCCGCCGGTCGCCGACACGCTGAGCGTGAGCGTGGCAGCCTCGCCCGCCACGAGCGGCTGCGCGTCGAAACGGCCGCCATGCGCCTCGGCCACGCGCTGGCACAGCGAGAGCACCCACGCGGCGCGCCCGGCCTCCTGCGGCTCGGCCGCCTGCGCGAGCGCGAAGGATTCGAGCACGTGCGGCAGCGCGCCGTCGAGAAGCGTCTGCGGGCTGGCCGTCCACTTGACCTCGAACTGCGCCGAGGTGGCCGTCGCGCTCACATTCAGCGCGATCTGCGCGCCCGGCTCGCTGGTTTCCGCCGCGAACACCAGCATCAGCCAGAGCGACTGGGCGAGGCGTTCGCGGTCGGCTTCGACGCTCGCCGCCGCCGGATCGACGGCCGCGACGTGCACCGTGTAGCTCACGCCGCGCGCGTCGCCGAGCGCAGCGCGCGCGTCGTTGACGGCTTCGTCGACGAGCGTGTCGAGCGCGAACGGCCCGCGTTCGATCGCGAGCTTGCGCGTTTCGGCGCGGGTCGTATCGACGAGCGTTTCGAGCAGATGCACCTGCTGCTCGACACCCGTGCGGATGCCCGCCAGCGCGCGCTGCGCGGCGGCGTCGGCTGTGTCGATCTTGCGTTCGAGCACATAGGCCCAGCTATGAATTGCGTTCAGTGGGCTGCGCAAATCGTGCGACACACGCGAGAGCACGTGGTCGCGCATGAAGCGCGCGGCTTCGGCGCACAGACGTGCCGTGCGTTCAGTACGGGTTTGTGAAGTCGACGCCATCGGATTCCTCTTCTATCGCCCGCTGCGGGCGGACCGTCCCCTTCCGGTACGGCCAGGCCCCATTATAGGCAGGCAGCGGCGCGCCGGAAGCCGCGCATGCGCCATGCCCGAAGCGGCATGATCGCAGTGCGGCTTGCCACGCGACTCGCGGCGCGGCTCGCGACGTTGCCCGTCGCTATCGCCCGCGCCCTCTGCGCAACCTGCAAACCGCCTACAATACCGTTTTTACCCTTTCCGATTCAGGAGTCTTTCATGTCTATCGTGACCACCGCATCCGGCCTCAAGTACGAGGACCTGACCGAAGGCACCGGCGCAGAAGCCACCGCCGGCCAGACCGTCAGCGTGCACTACACCGGCTGGCTGACGGACGGCCAGAAGTTCGATTCGAGCAAGGACCGCAACGACCCGTTCGCCTTCGTGCTGGGCGGCGGCATGGTCATCAAGGGCTGGGACGAAGGCGTCCAGGGCATGAAGGTCGGCGGCGTGCGCAAGCTCACGATCCCGCCGCAACTCGGCTACGGCGTGCGCGGCGCGGGCGGCGTGATTCCGCCGAACGCCACGCTCGTGTTCGAAGTGGAACTGCTCGACGTCTAAGCGCGTCGGCTTCGCGCGCCCACCGTTTTCGCCACCATGAATCCGCATCATCATTCGCCCGTTACCGCGCCCGGCGTCGAGCTGCGCCGGTACGGGGCCATCGAGGAAACCGATCTGCACGACTTTCACCAGATCGTGCTCGGTCTCGACGGTTCGATGGAGATGACGGTGGGCGGCGTGGGCGAGCGCATCGACCCGTGCTCCGCGTGGCTGATTCCGGCCGGCGCGCGGCACGACTATGCGGGCATCGGCGAAAACCGCCAGCTCGTGCTCGATTTGCCCGCGGCCTCGCTCGCGGTGCCCGAGCGTCTGTTCGACACGGCGCGCGCCGTGCGCATCGATCCCGCGCTCGCGGCGCTGGTGCGCCAGATCGCGCAGCGCGCGGTGCTGGCGGGCGCGAGTTATCTGTCGGCGTCGCTGGATACGTCTTCGGTTTCCGGATCGTCATCGTCCGGCGACGACTTGCGCGCGCGGCGCTTTCACTGGGACGCGTCGGCGCGCCTGTGCGCCGCGGTGCTCTCGCAAACCGGCATCGCCGGCAATAGCGCATTCGACGCCGCCGCAGGCCTCGACTTCGCGCGCATCGACCGCTGGTTGCGCGCGCATCTCGCGCAGCCGCTGCGTATCGCCGATCTGGCCGCGCATTGCGGCTTCGGCATGCGGCGCTTTCATCAGTTGTTTATCGAGGCATTCGGCGAAACGCCGCATCGCTATCTGCAACGGCTGCGTCTGGATACGGCCGTCACGCTGCTCGCCGATCCGCGCCATTCGCTGACCGACATCGCGCTCGAAGTAGGTTTCGGCGATCAGAGCGCCTTCACGCACGCGTTCACGCGGCGCTTCGGGCTCGCGCCCGGACAGTGGCGCGCGCTGCCGCATTGAGCCGCGCGCGCTTCACCCACGGCAACCCCGTCACTCGAAGCGATATTCCCACTGCGCCTGCGCGCCCACCGCGAGACGTTTGCCCGCGCCCGCCAGCACCGTCGCGTTCTGGCCGAACGTGAGACCGCCGTCCACGCGCGCATCCGCGCGGAAGGTCTGCAAGGTGTCGAGCGGCTCGGCGGGCCATTGCGCATCGCGCTCGCCGCTTAGCTGATCGATCGTCGTGATCGGGCAGCGTGCGCACGGCTTCACGAAACGCAGCACCACGGCTTCGCCGCCGTCTTCGTCTTCGATCGACAGCGTGTCGATGAAGTCCTCGTCGAACGCCTCGCCGCCGTCGACCACGATGTTCGGACGAAAGCGGCTCATCGGCAGCACGGGCGCGCCCTTGGCCGCGAGCCGCGCGTTCAGCTCGGCCAGCGACGACTCGCTCGTCACGAGAATCGGAAAGCCGTCGGCGAACTGCGTGGGCGCGTCCTGGTCGAGCGTCCACTTCTTGCTCGCGAGACGCGTGACGTCGTGCGCGAAACGCACGAGCCGCACCGGCACGCCGAGCGCGCGCGTGAACCAGTGCGCGGCTTCGTCGCCTTCGTCGAGCGCCTCGAAGGTGTCGCCCCAGACCGTCGCCTGCACACGCGCCTCGTCGCCGCGCGGCGCGAACGGCAAGTGCAGGCCGCCGCTCACGCCGTCCATCGAGAGCTGCACGCCGTCCTGCGCGAACACCGGCACGATGCGCGCCATCGACGCGTATTCGCGCTGCGAAACGAAGCGCCCGTTCGCGTCGACGACCATCCAGTGACGGTCCCACGCGAGGCCCTGCGTTTCGAGCTGCGCGTGATCGAGCGCGATCGCGCCGCACGACTTCACGGGATACACGAACAACGCGCGGATGACGCTCATGACGCGCTCACTGCCCGAGGCCGCGCGCGAGATCGCCGCGCACGTCCTGCGGATCTTCGAGGCCCACGGCCAGACGGATCAGCCCTTCGGTGATGCCCGCCGCCGCGCGCGCTTCCGGCGAGATGCGGCCGTGCGTGGTGGTCGCCGGATGCGTGATGGTCGTACGCGTGTCGCCGAGATTGCCGGTGATCGAGCACACCTTGGTGTTGTCGATCACGCGCCATGCGTTCGCACGCTGTTCCTCAGGCGTGTCGCCCTTCACTTCGAACGAGACGATCGCGCCGCCCGCTTTCTGCTGGCGCATCGCCAGTTCATGCTGCGGATGCGAGGCGAGGCCCGGATAGTAGACGCGCTTGACCGACGGATGCGCCTCCAGCCAGCGCGCGATTTCGAGCGCGTTGGCCGACTGCTTTTCCACGCGCAGCGAGAGCGTTTCCATGCCCTTGAGCAGCACCCACGCGTTGAACGCGGAGAGCGTCGGGCCCGCGCTGCGCACGAACGGGAACACCTTCTCCATGATGAACTGCTTCGAGCCCACCAGCGCGCCGCCGAGCACGCGACCCTGACCGTCGAGGAACTTGGTGGCCGAGTGCATCACCACGTCGGCGCCGAGCTTGAGCGGCTGTTGCAGCGCGGGGCTGCAGAAACAGTTGTCGACGACGAACAGCGCGCCCGCTTCCTTCGCGATCTTGCTGACGGCCGTGATGTCGGCGACTTCGGTCAGCGGATTCGACGGCGTTTCGAGGAAGAACATCTTCGTTTCGGGACGCACGGCGTTCTTCCACGCGTCGAGATCGGTCGGATCGACGAAGGTGGTCGTGATGCCGAACTTGCTGAAGATCTGCGAGAACATGCCGAGCGTCGAGCCGAAAATGCTCTGCGAACTGACGATGTGATCGCCCTGCTGCAGCGCGGACATCACCACCGACATGATCGCGGCCATGCCCGAAGCCGTGGCCATGCAGGCCTCGCCGCCTTCGAGTGCGGCCAGGCGGTCCTGGAACATGGTGACGGTCGGGTTCGTGAAGCGCGCGTAGGTGTAACCCGTTTCCGAGTTCTTGAAGCGCTCGGCGGCCTCGGCGGCGCTGCCGAAACAGAAGCTCGACGTGAGGTAGAGCGCTTCCGAATGTTCGTTGAACTCGCTGCGCAGCGTGCCCGAGCGAACTGCCAGCGTGTCGAAGTTGAGGTTGTCGTCCATGTTCGTGTTTTCCGTAGCCAGAACCGTGTTTCAGGTCTGCGCGCGGCGCGCGCAAACGCAAAAAAGCCCGCTTTGCGTCGGCAGAAGCGGGCTTTTCGGGAATTCGGGGGCGCTGTAGCAAATGAGCGGCGGCCAATGCTGCACCGTTCGCTTTAGCTGTTTTGGGTTGCCCCGCGTCCGCAAGCTGAGATCAAATCGACGCAAGCCCACATGCTAACACGGGAAACGCACAGGCGTTTCCCGTCGCGCAACTCATTCGACCGACAGTTGCAGATGCAATTGCGAGCGCGAGCCGCCGTCCTGCGCGTCGCTCGCGGCGTCGCGGTCGGATTGCGCCTGCGGCGCGAGGCGCGCCGTTTCGATTTTGTCGAGATAGGCGCTCGTGATGTCGCCGGTGATGTACTCGCCGTCGAAGCACGATGCCTCGAATTCCTCGATCTCGGGATTGATGTCGCGCACGGCCTGCTTGAGCGATTCCACGTCCTGATACACGAGGTAATCCGCGCCGATGATGCGCGCCACTTCTTCGTCCGTGCGGCCATGCGCGACCAGCTCGCCGCGCGTGGGCATGTCGATGCCGTAGACGTTCGGGAATTTCACCGGCGGCGCCGCCGAGGCGAAGATCACCTTGGTCGCGCCCGCATCGCGCGCCATCTGCACGATTTCCTGCGAGGTCGTGCCGCGCACGATCGAGTCGTCGATGATCAGGACATTCTTGCCCTTGAACTCGATGCCCATCGCGTTGAGCTTCTGGCGCACCGACTTCTTGCGCATCGCCTGGCCCGGCATGATGAAGGTGCGGCCCACGTAGCGGTTCTTGAAGAAGCCTTCGCGGTATTCCACGCCGAGCTTGTTCGCCACCTGCATCGCGGCGGGGCGCGACGAATCGGGAATCGGCATCACGACGTCGATCTTCACGTCGGGCAGTTCGCGCTGGATCTTCTCCGCGAGATAGTCGCCCATGCGCAGACGCGCGTTGTAGACCGGCACGCCGTCGAGCACCGAGTCCGGACGCGCGAGGTACACGAGTTCGAAGATGCAGGGGTTGAGCTTCGGCTTCTCGGCGCATTGCTGCGAATGCAGGTTGCCGTCGAAATCGATGAACACCGCTTCGCCCGGCTCCACGTCGCGCACGAACTCGAAACCGATGCCTTCGAGCGCCACCGACTCCGACGCCACCATCCATTCCGTGCCTTCCGGCGTTTCGATCTTGCCGATGCACAGCGGACGGATGCCGAACGGGTCGCGGAACGCCAGCAGGCCGTAGCCCGCGATCAGCGAAACGATCGCGTACGAGCCGCGCACGCGGCGATGCACGCCCGAGACCGCCTTGAAGAGCGCGGCCGGGTCGAGTTGCAGACCGGTGGTCGCGAGCTGCACTTCGTGCGCGAGCACGTTGAGCATCACTTCGGTGTCGGAGTTAGTGTTCACGTGGCGGCGATCCACGCGGAACATCTCTTCCTTCAACTGTTGCCAGTTCGTGAGATTGCCGTTGTGGGCGAGGATCAGGCCGAACGGCGCGTTCACGTAGAACGGCTGGGCCTCTTCTTCGCTCGACGCCGAGCCGGCCGTCGGGTAACGCACCTGGCCGATGCCGCAGGTGCCGGGCAGGCTACGCATGTTGCGCGTGCGGAACACGTCGCGCACCATGCCGTTGGCCTTATGGAGGTGGAACGTGCTGCCGTTCGCGGTGGCAATGCCGGCCGCGTCCTGACCGCGATGCTGCAGGAGCAGCAGCGCGTCATAGAGGAGCTGGTTGACGGGAGAGCGGGAAACTACGCCTACGATGCCGCACATGGCAGGTCCTTCAAAAAAGCGAAATCGGTAACAGCTCGCGAACAGTCGGATCGCGGCGGCCGGTCGAGTCCGGCCGGAGTGCCGCGAGGCAGCGCCGCCTGACAATCCCGGGCCCTGTCACAACCGATCAGCTGATGATCAGACGTGAACGTAGGCCGCGAGCGTATCGGGCAACATGGGTTTCAGTTCGTGCACGCCCTGCACGGCATAAGGCCGCAGCAGTGCGTTGCGCCAGAAGTCCTGCTGGGGCAGCTCGGTCAGTCCGCCAAGGACGACGAGAATCAGCACCAGCACGACGCCTCGCGCGAGGCCGAACAACAACCCGAGCGAACGGTCCACGCCGGACAATCCGCTCACCTGCACCAACCGGCCGAGCAGCGCGTTCGCCACGCCGGCCACGAGCACCACGCCGATCACGATCAGCGCGAAGGCGATCAGCCATTGGGTGAGCGCCTGACCCGGCAAATGCGCCGGAATCCAGGGCACCACGCGGTCCACGTAGCGGCACGCCACGATAAACGCCGCAATCCAGCCGATCAGGCCAAAAATTTCGCCGATGAATCCCCGCCACGCACCGCGCAGCGCGGACAAACCGATCACCGCCATTACAGCGTAGTCGAATGCCGTGAACATCGGCGGCTTATTCCGCGTTCGCGTTCGAACCGGCCGTCAGACCCGCGCCGCGCACCTTCGCGATCGCCTCCGTGGCGGCCGCGCGGTCGGCGAACGGGCCGGCGCGCAGCAGCGTGCGCGTCGTGCCGTCGGCATCCTTGCGTTGTTCGGTATATGCGGGTACACCCGCGGCTTTCAACTTCGTGACCCATTTATTCGCGGCCGCGTCGCTGCTGAACGCGCCGAGTTGCACCGCGAAACGCGCGCCAGGCGGCGCGGCGGGCGCGCCGGAATCGTCGCTGCCGGTTGCGGTTTTGGCGCTGCCGGTTGCGGTGTTGGTCGCGCTATTGGTCGCGTTATTAGCAGCAGATTGCGCGGGCTTCGCGGCCGGCTTCGGCTGCGCTTGCGCGGTTTGGGCGGTTTGCTGCTGGGCGGGCTGGGCTTGCGTCTGCGCCGGCGCGCTTTGTGCGGTCTGCACGGACGGCGCCTTCACCGCCGGTGCGGCTGCGGGCGCGGACGCCGCAGCGAGGCTCGACGCGCCCGGCGCGGGCGGATTGTCGGGCGCGACGCCGGCTTGCGTATCGTCGTCGTCATCGCGCGCGGGGCAGCGGCCCCCTTGGGCGCGGGATGGCTCGGAATGTCGATCGCGATGTCGTCGGTGACGGGCTTCGGATGGGAGTCGAGCACCATCGGGAGAATCACGATGGCGGCCAGCACCAGCGCGATCGCACCGACCAGGCGGCGGCGCGCGCGCTGCTTCTCCGGCAAGGTGGGATCGAGGAGCATGGCCTCGGCGTCGGCGGACCGGTCCGTGCGGCGGCTGCGCCGCTCAACGCGCGTGTTCTGGCTGCTCCGTCGGCTGGAGCCGGCATCGGCGCCGCGTCGGCGGGGCGCCTCGTCTTTCTTGCCGAACGAGAAAATTCCCATGTATGGCTGCTTTTGGCCTGTCTGCGTGGTGCTTGCCGTGGTGGCGTAGATTCGCCGCGCGTTCAGTGCTGCTGTGACTTTCGCCAGGCCATGACGCCGGCGACGGTCAAGAAACTCCCGAAAACAATAATTCTATCATTTTCAGTCGCTCGTTTTAGCGCATCTTGAAATGCAGCGGCGGGCGATTCGTAATGCGTGATGCTGCTGTCTGCGCTGTCTTCCACACCGGCCTCGCGCAGCGCGTCTTCGAGCTGTTGCGCGGACGCCGCGCGCGGCAGCGGCAGATCGGTCACGCACCAGTGGTCGATTTCGCCCTTCAGATGGCCGATCACGCCGGCGATGTCCTTGTCGCGCATGGCGCCAAATACCGCGTAAGTGTACGGAAAATAGCCCATGCTGCCGAGATTTTGCCCGAGCACGGCGGCGGCATGCGGATTGTGGCCGACATCGAAAATGATCGCGGGCTTGCCCGGCAGCACCTGGAAGCGCCCCGGCAATTCCACGTTCGCGAGACCCAGACGGATGTCCTGCGCCGAAACCGGCACGCGGTCGCGCATCGCTTCGAGCGCGGCGAGCGCGGCCGAGGTATTGATCAGCTGATTCGCACCGCGCAGCGCCGGATACGCGAGCGCCGAACGGCGTTGCGTGCGGCCCACATAGCTCCATTGCTGGCGCTCGCTGCCCGGCGAGCCTTCGAAGCGGAAATCGCGGCCGAAGAGCCACAGATCGGCGCCGATCGACTCAGCATGGTCGATGAGCGTTTGCGGCGGCAGCGGGTCCGAGCAGATCGCGGGCTTGCCTGCGCGGAAGATGCCGGCCTTTTCGAAGCCGATCTTCTCGCGCGTGTCGCCGAGATATTCGGTGTGATCGAGGTCGATGCTCGTGACGATCGCGCAGTCGGTGTCGAGCACGTTCACGGCGTCGAGGCGGCCGCCCAGGCCCACTTCGAAGATCACGGCGTCGAGCCCGCGCGAAGCGAACAGATGCATGATCGCCAGCGTCGTGAACTCGAAATACGTGAGCGAAACCGGCGTGGGCAGCGCGTTGCGCGCGGCTTCCACGGCCTCGAAGTGCGGCAGCAGATCGGCGTCGCTGGCCTGTTCGCCGTCGATGCGCGCGCGCTCGTTGAACGAGAGCAGATGCGGCGACGTGTGGCAGCCCACGTGATAACCGGCCTTAAGCAGAATCGTTTCGAGAATCGCGCAGGTCGAGCCCTTTCCGTTCGTGCCGCCGACGGTGAAGATCGGACACTCGAACTGGAGCTTCAGCGCCTCCTTGACCTGGGTGATGCGGCCGAGGCCCATGTCGATGCCGACCGGGTGCGCGGTTTCGAGATGCGTGAGCCACGCGTCGAGAGTGGGAAAGGTGCTCATGAATACGCGATGTGAAACGATTCGAATGGAAGGCCGGACAACTGCTGCTGTGCCATGACGGCGCAAACAACAAACAGCGGACACGCGGCGCGGCGTCCTGCCCGCGCGCACCGCAATCGAACATCCTCTATTCGACCGCGATCTCGCGCGAACGATCCGCCACGAAAGAACGGCATTATCGCGGAAATGACAACGCGCCGCTTGCTTTCGCTCGCGGCGCGTTGGCTTGAGTGCGGATGACGGCGGTTTTCGCCCGGTCTATCGCCCGGTCGTTACGCCACGGCGTCGGCCGGCTGGCGCTGCAGCAGCGCCATGAGCTGGGCGATTTCCTCACGCAGCTTGCGGCGGTCGACGATCATGTCGATAGCGCCCTTCTGCAGCAGGAATTCCGCGCGCTGGAAGCCTTCCGGCAGCTTCTCGCGCACCGTCTGCTCGATCACGCGCGGGCCGGCGAAGCCGATCAGCGCCTTCGGTTCCGCGATCACCACGTCGCCGAGGAACGCGAAGCTCGCCGACACGCCGCCCATCGTGGGATCGGTCAGCACCGAAATGAACGGCAGCCTGGCTTCCGAGAGCTTGGTCAGCATGGCCGTGGTCTTGGCCATCTGCATCAGCGACAGCAGGCTTTCCTGCATGCGCGCGCCGCCCGAAGCGGTAAAGCAGATGAACGGCACTTGCTGCTCGAGCGCGGTCTGCGCGCCGCGTGCGAAACGCTCGCCGACCACCGACCCCATCGAGCCACCCATGAAGGCGAACTCGAAGCAGGCGACCACGCAGGGCAGCGTGTGGATCGCGCCGCCCATGACGACCATCGCGTCGGTTTCACCCGTATCGTCCATCGCTTCCTTGATGCGATCGGGGTACTTGCGACTGTCCTTGAACTTCAGCGCGTCGACCGGAACGATTTCCTGACCGAGCTCATAGCGGCCTTCCGGATCGAGCAGGCCGTCGAGGCGCTCGCGCGCATTGATGCGCATGTGGTGGTCGCACTTCGGGCAGACGTGGAGGTTCGCTTCGACGTCGTTGCGGTACAGGACCGCTTCGCACTTCGGGCACTTGATCCACAGACCTTCCGGAATGCTCTTGCGGCTTTTCGGATCGGTTTGCTTGATCTTGGGCGGCAGCAGTTTATCGAGCCAGCTCATGTATTTTCTTCCTTGACCTTCGTGATGCGCGGGCGCGGCGGATCGAGCTGACCCGACCGGTAAAACCGACCGGGTTCCGACCCCGACCGCGCATGGCGAAAAGTGGATTTTACAGCACTCTCATTTCGCGTTGTCCGACAGCGCGTCGAGCGCCGCGCGGATGCCCGCGATGAACTGCGTGAGCGCCTCGGCGGCCGAGTCGGCGGGCGCCTGTTCGAGCAGCGTGACAATGCGGCTGCCGATCACCACGGCGTCGGACACTTCAGCCACCGCGGCGGCGGTTTGCGCGTCGCGAATGCCGAAACCCACGCCAACCGGCAGCGGCACGCCCGCCTTGATCGCCGGGATTTTACTCGCGATGCTCGCGACGTCCAGATTCGCCGCGCCCGTCACGCCCTTGAGCGAGACGTAATAGACGTAGCCGCTGGCCGCGCGGCCCACTTCGGCGATGCGCTCCGCCGTGGACGTGGGCGCGAGCAGGAAGATCGGATCGATGTCGGCCGCCTTCATCTTCGCGGCGAATTCCACCGATTCCTCGGGCGGATAGTCGACCACCAGCACGCCGTCCACGCCCGCGTCCTTCGCGGCGGCCGCGAAAGCGTCGGCGCCCATGCGCTCGATCGGGTTGGCGTAACCCATCAGCACGACGGGCGTGCTGTTGTCGGTTTCGCGGAAGCGCTTGACGTCGGCCAGCACGCTCTTGAGCGTGACGCCCTTCGCGAGCGCGCGCTCCGACGCCTGCTGGATCACCGGGCCGTCGGCCATCGGGTCCGAGAACGGCACGCCGAGTTCGATCACGTCCGCGCCGCCGGCGGCGAGCGCGTGCATGAATTCGACCGTGCGGGCCGGATCGGGGTCGCCTGCCGTCATGAACGGGATCAGGCCTTTCTTGCTGGCGGCGGCGAGCGCCTCGAACGTGGTTTTGATACGGGACATTTCAGGGTCCTCAATCTCAATGGATACCGCGCGTCGCAGACCGACGGCGGCGGCGGCGCCTCAGGCGCCGGCCGCGACAGCCGTGGCGCGGGCAGCGGACGCGGCAGCTGCCGCGCTCACGCGTTCGCGCGCGATCGCGCAGTAACTTTCGTTGATTTCATAGCCGACGAATTCGCGCTTTTGACGCGCGCAAGCGACTGCCGTGGTGCCGCTGCCCATGAACGGGTCCAGCACGCGGCCGCCCGGCGGGCAGCTCGCGAGCACCATGCGCTCGACGATTTCCAAAGGCTTCTGGGTCGGATGATCGACACGTTCCGCGTGCTGCCGATGCAGCCGCGAGACCGACCAGACGTCCTTGGGGTTGTAGCCGAGCTCCAGCCACTTGCTGCCTTCGAACAACTTGCGCGAACGCGCCTTCTTCGTGGCGGCATCGTACGGGATGCGGACGGGATCGAGATCGAAGTAATACTCCTTCGAGACCGCGAAGAAACCGATGTTGTCGTGCACGGAGGTAAAGCGGCGGGTGGTGCCGCCCATGCTGGGTACGCGACGATCCCAGACGATCTCGTTAATCATCGTCATTTTCGACTTCAGATAAACGAAGATCTCGGGCGCGTACTGCCACGTGCAAAACACATAGAGCGAGCCGCTGGCCTTGAGCTTGGGAATCGCCAGATCGAGCCAGCCATACGTCCAGGCGAGGAAGTCCTCACCCGAACGCATATCGGAGTCGTTGCCGTAGTCCTTGCCGAGCCCATAAGGCGGATCGGCGACGATCAGGTCGATCGAGGCATCGGGCAAATTCGCCGCATCGGTCAGAAAATCGCGGTTCAGGAGCCGGATGCCGTCGGGCACTGCCGGCGGCACCACGGACACCGCCGCCGCGGGCAAAGCGGCGGCGTGAGCCAGCGCCGCGGCGGCTTCCTGCTCCGCCGTCCGGCTGCTCACTTCGCCCGTCTCGCCTGTGGCGGCCGGCAGGGTCGGCTCGTCGAACTCGTCACGCATCGCTGGTGTCGCTCCCGGCGCCTAGAACTGGATGCCCGATCGCTCGGCGACCGTGTGCATGTCCTTGTCGCCGCGGCCCGACAGGTTCACCAGCAGAACCTTGTCCTTGGGCAGCGTGGGCGCGAGCTTCGCGGCGTACGCGAGCGCGTGGCTCGATTCGAGCGCCGGAATGATGCCTTCGATGCGGCAGCAGTCGTGGAAAGCCTTGAGCGCTTCCTCGTCGTCGATCGTCACGTACTGCGCGCGGCCGCTGTCCTTGAGCCACGCGTGCTCGGGACCGACGCCCGGATAGTCGAGACCCGCCGACACCGAATGCGTCTCGATGATCTGGCCGTTCTCGTCCTGGAGCAGATAGGTGCGGTTGCCGTGCAGCACGCCCGGCGTGCCCGCTGCGAGCGAAGCCGCGTGACGGCCCGTTTCCATGCCGTCGCCGGCCGGCTCGACGCCGATCAACTGCACCGAACTTTCGTCGATATACGGATAAAAGATACCCATCGCATTCGAACCGCCGCCCACGCACGCGATCACCGCGTCGGGCTGGCGACCGGTCATTTCGGGCATCTGCACGCGGCATTCGTCGCCGATCACGCGCTGAAAGTCGCGCACCATCATCGGATACGGGTGCGGACCCGCGACGGTGCCGATGATATAGAAGGTGTTTTCGACGTTGGTGACCCAGTCGCGCATGGCTTCGTTGAGCGCGTCCTTGAGCGTGCGCGAGCCCGACTCGACCGGCACGACCGTCGCGCCCAGCAGCTTCATGCGGTAGACGTTGGCGGCCTGGCGGCGCACGTCTTCCGCGCCCATGTAGACGACGCATTCCATGCCGAAGCGCGCCGCGATCGTGGCGGTCGCCACGCCGTGCTGGCCCGCGCCGGTCTCGGCGATCACGCGCGGCTTGCCCATGCGGCGGGCGAGCAGCGCCTGGCCGATCACGTTGTTCACCTTGTGGGCGCCGGTGTGGTTGAGGTCTTCGCGCTTCAGATAGATCTGCGCGCCGCCGAGCATTTCGCTCCAGCGCTGCGCGTGATAGATCGGCGACGGACGGCCGACAAAATGCTTCAACTCGCGCTCATATTCCGCGCGGAAGTCGGGATCGTCCTTGTATTTCGCGTAGGCGTCGCGCAGTTCGTCGATCGCCTGCATGAGGGTTTCGGCAGCGAACACGCCGCCATATTGGCCGAAATGGCCACGTTCATCTGGCAAATTGTACATAAGTCACTCGCTCCGACCGGATGGTGCCTTGCGTTGCGCAAGGACTTGCCGGTCCAGAAAATTATCCCGCGTCCGCTTCGCGCACTGCGCGCACGAACGCCGCCATACGGGCGTGATCTTTCACGCCCTTCGCGCCCGGTACCTCGATGCCACTGGAGACATCGACGGCGTACGGACGCACCTGGCGAATCGCATCACCGACGTTTTGCGCGTTCAAGCCACCACTCAAAACGGCCCGACGCGCGAGCCCTGCGGGGATAAGTGACCAATCGAAGACCTTCCCGCCACCGCCGTAACCGTCGACATGGGTGTCGAACAGGAGGCCGCTGGCTGATGAATAACTATTCGCCGATTCTACCAAATCGGTCTGCCGAGTATCCGCCGCCACTCGCAACGCCCGCAACCAGGGCAAACCGGCAACCGCCGCCAGCGACTCGCACTGTGCGGGCGTTTCGTCGCCGTGGAATTGCAGCAGCGTGAGCGAGACGTTGCTCGCCACTTCGCTGAGCCATTGCGGCGTGGGGTTCACGAACAGGCCCACGACCGAGACGAACGGCGGAATGTCGTGCGTCAGCTCGACGGCCTGCGCGATGCTCACCGAACGCGCGCTGGGCGGATAAAACACGAGACCGATCGCGTCCGCGCCGAGGTCGATCGCCCGGTCCACCGCCTCGGGCGTGGACAGCCCGCACAGCTTGATACGCGTGCGATGCGCGGCGCGCTCGGCTTGATCGACCTGATCGACTGGCTCGGCTTGCGTCATGACTTGAGGCTCGTTGAAATCTCGGTGGTTAAAGGCAGCTTGTGCGGATTTGAGCGAACTTGCGTGCGATTGCGACGCTGCGGCATCAGGCCGGATCGTCCCAGATCGCGCTCCACGGCACGCTCGCCGTATGCGGCGCGGGTACCGCGAACTCGTCAGGATAGCCTACCTGGGCGAGATACAGGCCGTCCGGCATGAATGTCGGCGCGGCTTTGCCGCGGTCGAGTCCCGCCAGCACCTCGGCCATCCACGTGGCCGGATAGCGCCCGCGCCCGACCGCCACGAGGCAGCCCATCAGGTTGCGCACCATGTGATGCAGGAACGCGTTGGCGCGGAATCGGAAGTGGATGAAGTCGCCCTGCGGCCGGATGTCAATCTGGTACAGGTGCTTGACCGGCGTCTTCGACTGGCACTCCGAGGAACGGAACGCCGAAAAATCGTGCTCGCCGATCAGGCATTGGGCCGCCTCGCGCATCGCGTCGACGTCGAGCGGCGTATGAATCCAGCCGGAGCGGCCCGCCAGCATCGGCGAACGCACCGGGTGCACGTAGAGCACGTAGTAATAGGTGCGCTCGAAGGCCGCGAACCGCGCGTGGAAAGCCTCGGGCATGGGCTTGGCCCACTGCACCGCGACCGTCGACGGCAGGAACGCATTGGTGCCGCGCACCCACGAAAAATCGGTGCGATCGAGATCGGTGTCGAAATGCACGACCTGGCCCAGCCCGTGCACGCCCGTGTCGGTGCGGCCCGCGACCACCGTGGAGAGCGGCACCGTGGCGAACTCGCGCAGCGCGCGCTCTAGCGCGTCCTGCACGGTCTTGCCGTGCGGCTGCGATTGCCAGCCGCAGAACGCGGCGCCGTCGTACTGAATGCCTAACGCGATTCGCATGCGGCAGGCGTCAGGACAGCGGCGAGAGCGTCGACAGCAGCGCCTGCGCGTCGGCGCGCGTGGCGTGGTCGCTCGACTCGATCACTTCGTTGATCAGCGCACGCGCGCCCGACAGATCGCCCAGCGCGATGTATTCGTGCGCGAGATCCAGCTTGTTGCGGGCGATGCGCGCGAGTTGATCGGGCGAGAAAACCGGCAGCGGCTCGGCGGAATCCGGCGGCAGGTTCAGGTCGAAATCGAGCGAAAGCGTGCCGAAACGCGGCGCGCCCAGGCCCGCGATGGAGCCGATGCCCGCGGTACCGGCTTCGATCGCCTGGCCGGCGAGCGGCGCGGGCGGCTGGCCGAACGGCAGGGGCTGACCGAGCGTCGCGCCCGACGTGGCGGACGGTTCGGTCGTGAACGGGAAATCGGGCATGGCCGGCGCATCCGGCACTTCCACGCGCGGCGGCAACGACATTTCGATACTGCCGAGCGCATCGACTGCGGTTTTCGGAAACTCTTGCGGGACTTCTTGGTAGGGCATTGATTCTTCTGCGGAAACTGCGGGAACAACGGGTTCTGCGGGCGCAGCCGGCTCGGGCTCAGGATCGCCGGGCATGCGCAATTCGAGCGGCTGCGGTTCGCGCGCGTGCGGTGCGAACGGTGCGGGCTCGCCTTCCGCTTCGGTGGCTTCGGTCGCGAGCGGCTGGTCGTGAGTCTCGGAGTGAGTCGGGTCCTCGCCCGGCATCGTCATTTCGATGGGGTGCGGCTCGGCCTCGGCGCGGCGCGCGTGCTCGTCCATTTCACCGACCGTGCGCTGCGCGGCCAGACCTTCCGGCGGCAGCGCCGATGCGCCCAGTTCCGCGGCCGCGGCGAAGCTCGCGGCGTCGGTGGCGTCGGCGAGCGTTTCCGGTTCACCCGGCGCCACGCCTTGCGGATGCGTGCCGTGCTCCGCGCGGTCTTCGCGCAGCGCGTCGGGGCCGTGCGCTTGCGTGGGCTCCAGCTTGTCGAACAGCGTCGGCGGCAAGGCGTCGGCGCCCAGCTCCGCAGCAGCGGACAGGCTCGCAGCGTCGGTGGCGTGATCGAGCGCCGCGTCGGCGTCCGTGTGAGTTTGCGCGTACGCGGCCGCTCCGGCCGCCGCAGCCGCGGTGGCGGCGGGTGCGAGCGTCAGCGGCTCGTCGAGCACGGGCACGTCGGCGTCGGCTTCCGTGCCTGCGGGCGGTGCGACCGGTGCGGTCGGCGCGACCGGCGTTTCCGTAGCCGCCGGCGCATCTGCTGCCGCTGCGGGCTTGCGGCGCTTGCGCATCAACAGACGCACGAGCAGCGCGACGAAAGCCAGCACGATCGCCGCCACGATGCCGAGCGTCACCGGCGACACTTCCGGCTGTTGCGCATCCTGTGCGCCAGCGGGCGCGTGCTGCGCGCCCGATGCACCGTTCGCGCCACCGGCAACTTGCGCCGGCTTGCCGATGCCGTGCTGCAGGGCCATCAGCACGCGATTCTTGAGCGCGAGCAGTTGCTGGAGACTCGACACCGAAACCGGCGCGGATGCTGCGGACGCCGCCGAAGCGGCCTGAACCGATCCGCTGAACGAATGTTGATCGACGCCCGAGGCGCCCGACGCGAGGGCAGCCGAAGCGCCCGCAGCCGATGCCGCCGTCGCCGTCGCCGCCGATGCCGATACCGTTTCGGGGGCCGAAGCGCCTGCCGCTTCGCTCGCAGCGCCAGCCACCGTTGCCGGGCTCGACGCGGCATTACTTGCGGTCGCTGCGGTCGCCGCCGTCGCCGCGCTCGCACCCGCGTTCGCCGTGGCCACCGCCGAAGCCGCAGCAGCAGTCGCGCCAGTCGCAGCCGCCGTATTCGGCGTCGACGTCGTGGCGGTTGCCGCGCTTGCGGGTGCCGTCGCGGCAGCCGGCGCGCTGGCGGTCGTGGCCGGGGCGGCCGGAGCCGAAGCCGCGCCCGCCGACGCCATGTCGGGCGTACCCGGCACATTGAGCATCGCGCCGACCTTCAGGCGGCTCGGGTCATGCTTCATGAACGCGTTGGGATTGGCGTCGAACAGCGCCGAACTCGCACGCGCGAGCACCGTCTTGTCATGCGACTGCGTGAGATCCACGGCCACGTCGTGCAGCGACTGCCCCGGATGGACCGTGTACTGGCCGACCACGGGCAGCGCCGCCGACGCAGCCGAAGCGCCCGCCGCAGCGGCCGATGCGCCGGTCGCGGCCGTCGCCGCGCTGCCCGCCTGGGCCGCGCCGCCTTGCGCGTGCGCCGCGCCGGTTGCCGCAGCCAGCGCGAACGCCGTGGCCGCGATGGCGGCGCGCAGCGTCAGGCGCACTTGCGGAAATGGAGTGGAAACAGAGTCGAGTCGAACGGTCATCAGTTGCCCTGGCACACCGCTCGCGCGGCTGTCGATGAAACGGGAATTCGTTGCGGATGGTCGCGGACGTCGCGCGAGCGCCGATCCGCGAAAATAAAAAAGCGCCGCGACTGGCGCGGCGCTTTTTCCACCTTCTACGCGTCATTAGCCGCGTAGTTTAAATTATTCACTTGTCGAGCAGAATGCGCAACATGCGACGCAGCGGCTCGGCGGCGCCCCACAGCAGCTGATCGCCGACCGTGAAGGCCGACAGATACTCGCCGCCCATTGCCAGCTTGCGCAGGCGGCCGACCGGCACCGACAGCGTGCCCGTGACCTTCGCGGGCGACAGATCCTGCATCGACGCTTCGCGCTCGTTCGGCACGACCTTCACCCAGTCGTTGGCCGACGCGAGGATGCCGTTGATCTCGTCGAGCGGCACGTCCTTCTTCAGCTTGATCGTGAGCGCCTGGGAGTGGCAGCGCATCGCGCCGATACGTACGCACAGACCGTCGACGGGGATCGACCCCGGCTGGCCCATGGCCGGCTTGCCGAGAATCTTGTTCGTTTCTGCGCCGCCCTTCCACTCTTCCTTCGACATGCCGTTGCCGAGATCCTTGTCGATCCACGGAATCAGCGAACCGGCGAGCGGCACGCCGAACTGGCTGGTGGGCATGGCGTCGCTGTTCATGGTGGCGAGCACCTTGCGGTCGATGTCGAGAATCGCCGACGACGGGTTCGCCAGATCGGTCGCGACGGCCGCGTTCAGCGCGCCCATCTGCGAGAGCAACTCGCGCATGTTCTGCGCGCCCGCGCCCGAAGCGGCCTGGTAGGTCATGGCCGTCATCCAGTCGACGAGGTTTTCGCGGAACAGGCCGCCGAGCGCCATCAGCATCAGGCTGACCGTGCAGTTGCCGCCGACGAAGTCCTTCTGGCCCTTGACCAGCGCGTCCTTGATGACGTTCAGGTTGACCGGGTCGAGAATGATGACCGCGTCGTCCTTCATGCGCAGCGACGAAGCCGCGTCGATCCAGTAACCGGTCCAGCCTGCCGCACGCAGCTTCGGATACACGTCGTTCGTGTAGTCGCCGCCCTGGCAGGTGATGATGACGTCGCACTTCTTGAGCTCGTCGACGCTGTTTGCGTCCTTGAGCTTCGTCTCGTTTTTGGCGAACGACGGAGCCGCGCCGCCTGCGTTGCTGGTGCTGAAAAACACCGGTTCGATCAGGTCGAAATCACGTTCTTCCTGCATGCGCTGCATCAGCACGCTGCCGACCATGCCGCGCCAACCTACGAGACCTACGTTCATGACTAACCCTTGATTTGGACACTTCCCCGCTTCGCTCGCCCGGCGTGGCCGCGCGGGGAAGATGAGCGGGCACGACGAGCGATCAACGCGTGATGATCGTTTTCGTAATGGTTTTCGTGTTGATGGCGAGCGAAATCGCACGGGCCGTTTTATCGCCGTGGATGTTCGAAACAATCGTGATCGGGGAGATCTTCGCCATCGGAACAATATACACGAAACAGTTAAATTGCGCGGCAAAAACCGCACTTTCCGCTATGTAGCGCCCGCGTTTCGCCAGCGCGAAACACGGATGCAAAACACGGGCGCGAAATCATGCGAAAACAAAAAAGGGCACGCCACCGAAGGCCTGCCCTTTCGTTCTGCTTTACAGCGCGGCGAGCACTGCGTCGCCCATTTCCACCGTGCCGACCTTCTTGCAGTCCGGCGTGACGATGTCGGCGGTGCGATAGCCCTGCTCCAGCACCTTCTTGACCGCGGCTTCGATGCGATCGGCCTGCTCTTCGCGGCCGAGCGAGTAACGCAGCATCATGGCGGCCGAGAGGATCGTGGCGAGCGGATTTGCAATGCCCTTGCCCGCGATGTCCGGCGCCGAACCGTGCGACGGCTCGTACAGACCCTTGTTGTTCTTGTCGAGCGAAGCCGAGGGCAGCATGCCGATCGAGCCCGTGAGCATGGCCGCTTCGTCCGAGAGGATGTCGCCAAACATGTTGCCCGTGACCACCACGTCGAACGCCTTCGGCGCCTTCACGAGTTGCATGGCCGCGTTGTCGACATACATGTGCGAGAGCTCGACTTCCGGATATTCCTTCGAGACATCGATCATGATGTCCTTCCAGAACTGCGAGGTTTCGAGCACGTTGGCCTTGTCGACCGAGGTCAGCTTCTTCTGGCGCTTTTGCGCGGCCTGGAACGCGACGTGCGCGATGCGACGCACTTCGGGTTCCGAATAGCGCATCGTGTCGAAGCCTTCGCGGGCGCCCTTGAAGAGACCATCCGGCGATTCGCGCAGACCGCGCGGCTGGCCGAAATAGATGTCGCCGTTCAGTTCGCGCACGATCAGGATGTCGAGGCCCGACACGATTTCCGGCTTCAGCGACGACGCACCCGTGAGTTGCGGATAGCAGATGGCCGGGCGGAAATTCGCGAACAGTTCGAGGTGCTTGCGCAGGCCGAGGATGGCTTGTTCCGGGCGCAGTGCGCGTTCGAGCGAATCGTACTTCCAGTCGCCGACGGCGCCGAACAGGATCGCGTCAGCGGATTTCGCGAGCGCGAGCGTGGCTTCGGGCAGCGGATGGCCGCTCGCTTCGTAGCCCGCGCCGCCAACCGGCGCTTCTTCCAGCTCGAACTTTTCGCCGAGCGCGTTGAGGACCTTCACGGCTTCCTTGACGATCTCGGGGCCGATGCCGTCGCCCGGCAACACTGCAATCTTCATTTTTTGATTCCTCGGGGGTGGTTCGGGGTGGTCTGGTTGGGGGATGTTTTTTGCGGTTTCGCGTTGCCTTTTTTCGCGTTTCCTTGTTTTCTTGTCGGTCTGCCAGCGTCGCCCCTGTGCGGGGCGGCACCTACTTTTCTTTGCAGCCGCAAAGAAAAGTAGGCAAAAGAAAGCGGCTCACACCGCCAATGTGACGCCGTTCACCCCGCACCTTTGCACGTAGTGGCTCCGGAGCATCCGTCACCCCGCACATTCCCACTCAGTGACAAAGGACTCATCCATCCCGCCTCGCGCTACGCGCTCAGCGGAAGGGTTCACCGAAAACCCTGGTGATCCACCGTTTTCGGTTATGCCCCGCGGCGCGCGGCGCGCCGCCGGAGGAATGAGCCCTTTGTCACTCTGTTGGGTGGCGAGTGATGCCGGATGCTCCGGAACCACTACCTGCAAAGGTGCGGGGTGGACGGCGTCACATTGGCGGTGTGAGCGGCTTTCTTTTGCCTACTTTTCTTTGCCGCGGCAAAGAAAAGTAGGTGCCGCCCCGCACAGGGGCAACGCTGGCAAACCGACAAGAAAACAAGGAAACGCGAAAAAAAGCGCCTACCTCAAAAAAACATCCCCACCAACCAAACCCACTTACATAACGCGATTCTTAAGCCACGGCTGACGCACAAGCCGCTCGGCTTCGTACTGACGAATTTTGTCAGCATGCCGCAGCGTAAGCCCGATATCGTCAAACCCGTTCAACAGACAGTACCGACGAAACGCCGCCACTTCAAACGGATATTCCTTCGACCCATCGGTTGTACGCACAACCTGCTTATCCAGATCGACAGTCAACTGAAACCCATTAAACGCATAAGTTTCGTTGAACAGATGATCGACATCCGCTTCGCTCAAAACGATCGGCAGCAGCCCGTTCTTGAAGCAGTTGTTATAGAAAATGTCCGCAAAGCTAGGCGCAATGATCGCGCGAAAGCCGTACTGATCGAGCGCCCACGGCGCATGCTCGCGCGAGCTGCCGCAACCGAAGTTCTTGCGCGTCAGCAGCACCGAAGCACCCTGATAACGCGGCTGATTCAGCACGAAATCCGGATTCAGCGGGCGCTTCGAATTGTCCTGCCCCGGCTCGCCATGATCCAGATAACGCCATTCGTCGAATGCGTTCGGCCCAAAGCCCGTGCGCTTGATCGACTTGAGAAACTGCTTCGGAATGATCGCGTCCGTGTCGACGTTCTCGCGATCGAGCGGCGCCACGACGCCGGTGTGTACGGTGAATTTTTCCATGATCGTGTTGCCTTAACCGAGCTTGCGAATGTCGACGAAATGACCTTCGATGGCAGCTGCGGCAGCCATCGCCGGGCTCACGAGGTGCGTGCGTCCGCCCGCGCCCTGACGGCCTTCGAAGTTACGGTTCGAGGTGGACGCGCAACGCTCGCCCGGTTCCAGACGGTCCGCGTTCATCGCGAGACACATCGAGCAGCCCGGCTCGCGCCATTCGAAACCCGCTTCCGTGAACACCTTGTCGAGACCTTCGTGTTCGGCTTGCGCCTTCACGAGACCCGAACCCGGCACCACCATCGCGAGACGGATATTCGGCGCCACGCGGCGGCCGAGCTTCTTCACGACATACGCGGCCGAGCGCAGATCTTCGATACGCGCGTTCGTGCACGAGCCGATGAAAATCTTGTCCGGCTGGATCGACTCGATCGGCATGTTCGGCTCGAGCGCCATGTATTGCAGCGCGCGTTCCATCGCGTCGCGCTTGACCGGATCCTTCTCGCGCTCGGGGTCCGGCACGCGGCCGTCGACCGACGTGACCATTTCCGGCGAGGTGCCCCACGTAACCTGCGGGACGATGTCGGCCTCCGACAGTTCGACCACGCGGTCGAAGTGCGCGCCTTCGTCGGAACGGAACGTCTTCCAGTATTCGACGGCCTGGTCCCACTCCACGCCCTGCGGCGAGAACGGACGGTTCTTCAGGTAGTCGACCGTGGTGTCGTCCACCGCGACCATGCCGGCGCGCGCGCCGCCTTCGATCGCCATGTTGCAGACGGTCATGCGGCCTTCCATCGTGAGACCGCGGATCATCGAGCCGCCGAACTCCATGGCGTAGCCCGTGCCGCCCGCCGTGCCGATCTTGCCGATGATGGCGAGCACGATGTCCTTCGCGGTGCAGCCGCGCGGCAGCGTGCCTTCGACCTTCACGAGCATGTTCTTGCTCTTCTTCTGCAAGAGCGTTTGCGTGGCCAGCACGTGCTCGACTTCCGACGTGCCGATGCCGTGCGCGAGCGCGCCGAACGCGCCGTGCGTGGACGTGTGCGAGTCGCCGCAGACGATCGTCATGCCCGGCAGCGTCGCGCCCTGTTCCGGACCGACGATGTGCACGATGCCCTGACGCTGGTCGGTCATCTTGAATTGCGTGATGCCGAAGGCGTCGCAATTCGAATCGAGCGTGTCGACCTGGAGCTTCGAAACCGGGTCGGCGATGCCGTGGCTGCGGTCCGTGGTGGGCACGTTGTGGTCGGAAACGGCCAGGTTCGCGCTGATGCGCCACACCGGGCGCTCATGCAGCTTCAGGCCTTCGAAAGCCTGCGGGCTGGTGACTTCGTGCAGCAGATGACGGTCGATGTAAAGGAGCGTCGTGCCGTCGTCTTCCGTGTGGACCACATGCGAGTCCCACAATTTGTCGTAGAGCGTCTTTGCCATGATATGCGGGGAGTTAGTGACTGCGGGGGCAATACTTTGTGAATCGATTATGCCACGCGAAAGCCGCACCCCGCATCGTCACGATTCAAAAAAAGCGATAAAAAACAGTGAGTTGGGTGGTAGTGGCGATACCTGTATCGCTGTTACCCGGCGTGGCGCGCACGGGAAATCCGTCGCGTTTCCGGCGCAATTTCCGTGTGCTTTTCGTGAGCACCGAAGCGGAAGCCTTTGTTTTTCCGATTGATTTCCGGCGGCCCCTCGCTCGCGCGGAAACGATGACGCGAGTGCAGCACGGCGACCGTGAGTGCCATATCAGGCACGTCGTTTGCGAGATGTGCGCCGCCGCACGATGCCCGGTTCTGTGGTTCCATCACACTGAAATAACGGTCACGTCGCGGCAGCACAGGCAATCATGGAGGCCTCATGCCACTTGCAACCCGTACCGCGTACAAGAAAACAAGCAGAACAAGCCTGATCCCGCGGCGGCAACCGCAGGCCAACCCGGACCACCGCCGGCGCGGCGCGCGCCACGCATCGCTCGCCGTGGCGGCCACGGTCTGCGCATTCGCGTTCACGCCGCGCGCCCACGCACAGACGCCTTCGCCGCTCGGCGAGTGGCAGTACTCGGCGGGGATCCCGCTCGAAAAGCTCTATCAGCCCGACCGGCCCGACTTCGAGGCCCGCCTCGGCGTGGGCGCGACCTTCGAGCCGCGCTACGACGGCTCGGACCGCTATCACATGATGGCCGGACCCAGCATCGACCTGCGCTACAAGGACACCCTGTTCGGTTCGACCGGCGAAGGCTTCGGCGTGAACTTTCTGCAAGGGCAGAACTGGCGCCTGAGCATCGCCGCCGCCTACGATCTCGGCCGGCGTGGCAACGACGATCCGACGCGTCTGAACGGCATGGGCAACATCAATCCGGCGCCGCTGATGAAGATCGCGGGCGAATACGTGATCTCGAAGGACTTCCCGCTGGTGTTCCGCGGCGCGTTCACGCGCAGCTTCGGCGGCTCCAACGGCTGGACCGCCGACTTCGGCGCCTACATGCCGCTGCCGGGCAGCAGCCAGCACTTCTACTGGTTCGCCGGCCCGTCGGTCACGTTCGCGGATTCGAACTACATGCAGAGCTGGTTCGGCGTGACGCCGCAGCAGTCGGCTGCGTCGGGCTACCGGCAGTACGACGCGAGTCCCGGCCTGAAATCGGCGGGCTTCGGCATCACGATGGTGTACTTCGTCAACAAGCACTGGTTCGTGAGCGCGGACGGCGCGATCAAGCGTCTGCTCGGCAGCGCCGCGCACAGCCCGATCATCCAGACGAAGACCGAAGGCGTCTGCGACGTGTCGATCAATTACCAGTTCTAGTGGGTTCCATCGCCCTCCGGCCTGGCGGCCGGCACACGCCCGCCGCCAGATCGGTCGGATCAGGTCTGTCTTACCCTTCCTTCTTGATCCGATTCTGAATATGCTGCGCGCGGCTCGGCGACGACGGATGCGAACTCAGCATCGAACTCTGCCCGCCGTCCATTTCCGCCAGCTTCTGGAAGGCCGTGACGAGGCCCGCGCGGTTCATGCCTTTCTTCTTGAGCAGGTCGAAGGAGTAGTCGTCGGCGGCGCTTTCCTGCGACTGCGAAAACTGCGCGTTGATGAACTTCTCGGTGAGGTCGCCGAGCTGCGACGTGCTCAACGCCGATGCCATCGAATTGCCCGTTGCGCCCGCCGCCGTGCGCGCCGCGCTCACGGTGTACGCCGTCTGCATGGCCTTCTTCGAGTGGCCGAGCGCGACGTGGCCCATCTCGTGGCCGATCACGCCGCGCAGTTCGTCGTCGCTCATCTTGTCCATCAGGCCGCTGTAGACGCGCACGCAGCCGTTGCCCATCGCCCACGCGTTGATGTCGCTCGTCTCGTAGACCTTGTAGTCGATTTTCTGGCCGTTCAGCGTCATGTCGCCGAAGCCGCTCATGACCTTCGTGAGACGCTTGCCGTAAGCGCTGCTCGACGCGGCCACCTTCGACTGCGCGTCGCTCGCCTTGCAGGCGTCGTTCGAAACCGCGACGATGTCGCTGTCCGACAGCGTGGCCGCCTTGAACAGCGTCGCGCCCGCCGACACCGCCGCGTTGGGGTCCAGACTTTGCAGCGACGAACAGGCGCTCAGCGCAACCGCGAGCCCGCACGCGAAGCCAATCTTGCCAAATGTCATTCTTGCCATCCTTTCACTGTTGTAAGGATCGACGAATCTAGCACTGCCCCTCTTTCCCATATTTGCGCGGTGCGGCGTTCAAGCGCTGCGCCTGGATCTTCGTCAATCCGGCGTCAGTCTGCGCGCCTGCTCGTCCGCTGACTGACGCAAACGGACACAGGCCGACGCAAACGGACACGCCTCATTCCTCGCTCATTCTTCAGGATTAAGCTAGACCGTTGAGCCCCTCGGGCTCGCCCTTCCCCGCTATCCGATTCGAGGCCAAAGGACCTGACCGCCATGCTCACGCCGATCCTCTCCGCCAGCTTTCTCGGCCAGCCCGCGTGGCTGTGGGTCGCCTTCATCGTGGTCGTGATCGTGCTGCTCGTGCTCGATCTCGGCGTGCTTCATCGCGACGATCACGAAATCGGCATCCGCGAAAGCCTGTGGCTCTCGCTCGGCTACATCACCGTCGGCGTGCTGTTCGGCGGCTTCGTGTGGTGGCAACTGGGCGCCGAGCCCGCGACCGAGTACCTGACCGGCTATCTGATCGAAAAATCGCTGTCGCTCGACAACGTCTTCGTGATCGCGTCGATCTTCGGCGCGCTCGCGGTGCCGCGCGTGTACCAGCATCGCGTGCTGTTCTGGGGCATCGTCGGCGTGCTGGTGCTGCGCGCGCTGATGGTCGGCCTCGGTGCCGCGCTGGTCGCGCGCTTCGAGTGGATGCTGCTCGTGTTCGGTCTCTTTCTCGCGATCACGGGCGTGAAGATGCTGTTCGGCTCGAAGGAAGAAGCGCACGTGGAAGACAGCCGCATCCTGCGCGTGATTCGCCGCGTGCTGCCGGTCGCGCCGCAACTCGAAGGCGGCGCGTTCGTGGTGCGGCGCGCGCATCCCGTCAGCGGCAAGCTCAAGCGCTACGCGACGCCGCTGCTCGTCGCGCTGCTGATGATCGAATTCGCCGATCTGATCTTCGCGGTCGACTCGATTCCCGCGATCTTCTCGATCACGACCGATCCGTTCATCGTCTATACGAGCAATATCTTCGCCGTGCTCGGTCTGCGCGCGCTGTTCTTTGCGCTCGCGGCGATGGCGCACCGTTTCTACTACCTCAAGCACGCGCTTGCGCTCGTGCTGGTGTTCATCGGCGCGAAGATCTTTCTGGTGCATTTCATCGGCAAGATGCCGGCGCTGGTGAGCCTCGGCGTGACGGCGGCGCTGCTCGCGGGCGGCGTGCTGCTGTCGCTGGTGAAGACGCGCGGCGGCGATGTGAACGCCGCGCGCTAGCGCTCTGAACGCGCCACAAACGGCGCCTCAAACGCGCTCCTCATTTTTCGCTCATTTTCGTCTGCGAGGATGAATTCCATCGGGGCCGCGCAGCGTGCTACGGCAAGGCTCAGGCGGCGCCCGATGGCCTGTCCATTCATCACGGAGCGCATCATGAAATGCCCGAACTGCCCTGACGTGACGCTTGCGATCTCGGAGCGTCAAGGCGTCGAACTCGACTATTGCCCGGAATGCCGCGGCGTCTGGCTCGACCGCGGGGAACTCGACAAGCTGCTCGACCGCACAGCCGCCGCGCAAACCACGCAGTCGCGCCCACTCGACGACGGCTACAGCGCGCAGCAAGGTTCGCATCATCGCGCGCATCGCGACGAGTACGCGCCGCGCCGCCGCAAATCGTGGCTCGGCGATCTGTTCGACTGAAAGCGCGACCGACGGCGCGCCCCGTTCAACCTCAAGGACATCTGACCATGCGAACCTACACCAGCAACAGCCCGCAGGCCGCGGGCCGGATCGTCGCCATCGCCCTGCTCGCCGATGGCCACCTCAGCAGCAGCGAACTGAGCGCCGTGCATCATGCGCGCATCGCGGAACGCCTCGGCCTCGAACCGGGCGAATTCGGCGCCATCCTGCAGGGGCTCTGCGAGGATCTGCTCGTGAGCGCGCACCTGAACTGGAGCGACGCGTGCAAGCTCGACTCCGACGTCATGCAGCACGTCCTGCGCGAGTTGCAGGACCCGGTCATGCGCGCCGAGGTGCTCAATCTGTGCCACGTCGCGGTCTATGCCGACCGTCACGTGGCCGATAGCGAAGCCGCCTTGCTCGCAGCGCTCTCGCGGGCCTGGCAGGCGCATCCGTGGCAGCGTCTGCTGGCGTCGTAAGCGCGCCCGTCCGCCTCCATCGTTTCGCGCGGGCGACGCGGCTTTCCCCCCGCGTCGCGCGCCTCGCGGCGAGTCGTCCGCTCGCCGCGTTTTTCTTCGCGTTTGCGTCAGACGCACACCGCCCAGCCGAGCCCGCGCACGTTGCGGATAACCGCATGACCGAATTTGCGCCGCACGCTGTAGATCACCGCGTCGACCGCGTTGCTCTCCACTTCCTCGCCCCAGCCGTAAAGCCGCTCCTCGATCTGCTGACGCGAGAGAATCGCGCCGGGGCGTTCGAGCAGCGCGAGCATGAGCGCATATTCGCGCGCGGAGAGATCGTCGCTCTGGCCGTCGAACGTGAGGCGGCGCGCATTCATGTCGAGCGTCACGCGCCCGCTGCCCATCGTCGATGACGCGAAACCCGACTTGCGCCGCACCACCGCGCGGATGCGCGCGAGCAGCTCCTTGCTCTCGAACGGCTTCACGAGATAGTCGTCGGCGCCGAGATCGAGCCCTTCCACGCGCGTATCCACATCGTCGCGCGCGGTGATGACGATGACCGGCGTCGTGTCGTTCGACTCGCGCAGCCCGCGCAGCACGTCCAGACCGCTCATGTCGCCGAGCCCGAGATCGAGCAGGATCGCCGTGTACGACCCGTCGCGAATGGCCGCGCGGCCGCTTTCGCCCGTGCGCACCCAGTCGACGCTATAGGTCGCGTCCTTGAGCGCGCGCAGCAGCGCGGGCCCGATCAGCAGATCGTCTTCGATCAGCAGAATCCGCATCGCCCCATTTCCTCAGTATGCCTGTCGATATGTGCTCGACCCGCGCCCTCACGCGAGCGGCAGCACGATGCGCGCGACGATGCCGGTCTGGCCGTCCGCGCGGTTCTCCAGCGTGACGCGCCCGCGATAACCGTGCGCGAGCGCCTGCGCGATCGCAAGCCCGAGGCCGCTGCCTTCGGCGTCGTTCGCGCCCGCGCGGAAAAAGCGGTCGAAGATGCGCGGCAAATCGGTTTCGGCGATGCCAGGCCCGTCGTCGAGCACCTCGATCGTCACGCTGCGCGCCTCGCGCCGCACCGAGACGTCCACGCGACCGCCCGCATGCACGTAGCGAATTGCGTTGTCGATCAGGTTACGCGTCAGCACGCGCAGATCGGCCTCGGTTGCGTGCACGCTCGCCTCATCGAGACGCTCGACGCCGAGATCGACGCCGCGCGCGTCGGCGAGCGGCAGCAGGTCGGCCAGCACCTCGGTCACGAGCGGCGCGAGCGCGACGTCCGCGAGCGCGCGCTGCGCCCCGCCGATCTCCGCGCGCGCGAGCCCGAGCAACTGCGAGACGAGCGCGCCCGTGCGCGCCACGCCGCGCCGCAGTTCGTCGAAGCGCTCGCGGTATTGATCGGGCGGCGCGTCGTGCAGATTGTCGATCTGCAACTGCATCGCGGAAATGGGCGAGCGCAATTCGTGCGCGGCATCGGCGATGAACTTGCGCTCCGTGTTCACGAGTAGCGCGAGGCGCTCGATCATGCGGTTGATCGACTCGATGAACGGCCGCAGCTCGACGGGCGCTTTCGCCACGTCGAGCGGCTTCAGTTCGCGCAGATCGTGCAGATCGACCTGCGCCGCGCGACGCCCGACGCGTTCGAGCGGACGCAGCGACAGGCGCACCGTCACCGCAATGGTGAGCGCGAGCAGCGGCAGCAGCGCGAGCACCGGCAACAGGCTCCAGAACGCCACGCGCAGCGCGTTGCGATTGCGCATGCTGCGCGATTCGGCCACCTGGATGTGTTCGTCGCCGGCGGCGAGCGCGAAGACGTCCCACGTCTCGCCGTCGTAGTCGATCGATGAAAAACCGGCCTGCGCGCGCGGCAACGCGATATCGGCATCGCTCGTGCGGCTCGGCGCGGCGGCGTCGCTCGCCGACCAGATCTGCACCACGAAATCGTCCGACGGACGGCGCGCGCCGTTCGCTGTGGCCGCGTGGTGGCGCTGCGGCGGTGCGCCCGCCTGCACGTGCGCGGCGGCGTCGCGCAGGCTCGTGCTGAACTCGCTCGCAAGGCTGCGCACCACGAGGAAGGTGCCGAGCGCGCCGAGCAGGCCCACGACGATCGCGAGCGTGCCGATGGCGATGCTCAGACGGCGATGCAGGGAATTCGCGGCGAAGAACATGGAGCGGCTCGGCGATCTGGACGATGCGGGCGATCGTGGCAGAAAAGGGGGACGCGTCCATGATAAAGGATTCGCGGGGTGCGGCCGTGCGCGGATGAACGGCGGCAAGCGGATCGTCACGGCACACGCGAGCGCCGCGCGACGGTGCTAGATTCGTCTCACGCAGTGCCCGCGCAGTGCGTCCGCATTACGTCATTCGAGACACGACAGGAGACGATCATGAGCGACACCTCGCAACGCCCGGCCTTCGGCAGCGCGATCTATTACCGCGACCCGCGCGCCGCGCTCGCCTGGCTGGAGAAAGCGTTCGGCTTCACGACGCAGTTCGTCGTCACCACGCCGGACGGCAAAGTCTGCCACTCGGAAATGCGCTTCGAGGATGGCTACATCATGGTCTGCGGCGAGTGGCCGGGCATGCCCTCGACGAGCCCCGCCGCCGTCGGCGGCAAGAACACGCAGTCGGTGCACGTGCAGCTCGGGCGCGGACTCGACGCGCATTGCGAACGCGCGCGCGCCGCCGGCGCGACGATCGTGCGCGAGCCCGAGGACCAGTTCTACGGCGACCGCGTCTACGCGGCCTGCGACCCGGAAGGCCACGTGTGGAGCTTCGGCGAAACGGTGCGCCAGGTTTCGCGCGAAGAAGCCGAACAGGCGAGCGGCCTGAAGATCGACGGCTGGATTTGAGGGCGGACCAGGGCGGATCTCGAAGTCGAGGCCCGAAAAAGAAAACGCCCCGCCGGGACAAACCCGGCGGGGCGTTTTTCGCTTGCCGCACGACGCGCCGCAAAGGCACGCCGTACGAACAGGCGATGATGCTTAGCGTTGCGAGATCGGCTTCGCTTCGCGCGGCGTGTTGCCGATGAACAGCTGACGCGGACGGCCAATCTTCTGTTCGGGGTCGGCGATCATTTCGTTCCACTGGGCGATCCAGCCCACCGTACGTGCCATCGCGAAGATACACGTGAACATCGACGTCGGGATGCCCAGCGCGCGCTGAACGATGCCCGAGTAGAAGTCGACGTTCGGGTAGAGCTTGCGCGACACGAAGTATTCGTCTTCGAGTGCGATCTTTTCGAGCGCCATCGCGAGCTTGAACAGCGGATCGTCGTGCAGGCCCAGTTCTTCGAGCACTTCGTGGCACGTTTCGCGCATCAGCTTCGCACGCGGATCGTAGTTCTTGTACACGCGGTGACCGAAGCCCATGAGCTTCACGCCCGAGTTCTTGTCCTTCACCTGCTTGATGAATTCGGGGATGTTTTCCACCGAACCGATTTCCTCAAGCATGTTCAGTGCGGCTTCGTTCGCACCGCCGTGCGCCGGGCCCCACAGACACGCGATACCGGCCGCGATACACGCGAACGGGTTCGCGCCCGACGAACCCGCCAGACGGACCGTCGAGGTCGAGGCGTTCTGTTCGTGATCGGCGTGCAGGATCAGGATACGGTCGAGCGCGCGCACGAGCACGTCGTTGACCTTGTACTCTTCGCACGGGTTCGAGAACATCATGCGCATGAAGTTCGCGCTGTACGACAGATCGTTCTGCGGGTACACGAACGGCTGACCGATCGAGTACTTGTACGCCATGGCGACCAGCGTCGGCAGCTTCGCGATCATGCGGATTGCCGACACTTCGCGATGCTTCGCGTTATTGATGTCGAGCGAATCGTGATAGAACGCCGACAGTGCGCCGACAGCCGCGACCAGAATGGCCATCGGGTGCGCGTCGCGACGGAAGCCACGGAAGAAGAACTGCATCTGCTCGTGAACCATCGTGTGCTGCGTGACGGTCTTCACGAACTCGTCCTTCTGCGCCTGGTTCGGCAGTTCGCCCTTGAGCAGCAGATAGCAGGATTCGAGGAAGTCGGCGTTTTGCGCGAGGTTGTCGATCGGGTAGCCGCGATACAGCAGCTCGCCCTTGTCCCCGTCGATATACGTGATCGCCGAGTTGCACGATGCCGTCGACATGAAGCCCGGGTCATACGTGAACTTGCCGGTCTGACCGTACAGTTTGCGGATGTCGATCACATCCGGGCCCATGGTGCCCTTGTAGATCGGCAGTTCGACGCTCGGCGAATTGTCGCTGAACGATAGCGTGGCTTTTACATCAGACGGGGTCATAGCACATCCTCAATCGAAGATAAACACAGGATTCGATAGTTTGCACGTCCGGCGCGGCGCCTCCTGGCGTCACCGCGTCTCAGACGTTGCGAAGCAGCTCCAGCACCCGCTTCACGTCCGGGTCGGCAAGGTCGCCTTCTGGTTCCTTGCGCGCGAGCAGCAAGTCCATCAGGTCGTTATCGCTCAGCTCGAGCAGGCGCGTAAGAGCGCCCACGTCGGCGTCGCTGAGGTCATGCTCGTAGCGGTCGAAAAATCGCTCGAAAATAATGTCGTTTTCGAGCATACCGCGCCGCGCGCGCCAGCGGAGGCGCGCGCGGCGATGAGGGTCAGACTGGTGCGAGTCCATACGTTCTCGCCGTGGTCAAACCGCGCGGCGGACCATCAGTTCCTTGATCTTGCCGATCGCCTTCGTCGGGTTCAGGCCCTTCGGGCAGACGTCGACGCAGTTCATGATCGTATGGCAACGGAACAGACGGTACGGATCTTCGAGGTTATCGAGACGCTCGCCGGTGGCTTCGTCGCGGCTGTCCGCGATGAAGCGGTAAGCCTGCAGCAGGCCGGCCGGGCCGACGAACTTGTCCGGATTCCACCAGAAGCTCGGGCACGACGTCGAGCAGCTCGCGCACAGAATACACTCGTACACACCGTCGAGTTCGTCACGCTGCTCGGGCGACTGCAGACGCTCTTTCTCGGGCGGCGGCGTGTCGTTGATCAGGTACGGCTTGATCGAGTGGTACTGGTTGAAGAAGTGCGTCATGTCGACGATCAGGTCGCGCACGACGGGCAGGCCCGGCAGCGGGCGCAGCACGATCTTCGCCGGCAGGTCGTTCAGGTTCGTGAGGCACGCCAGACCGTTCTTGCCGTTGATGTTCATCGCGTCCGAACCGCACACGCCTTCACGGCACGAACGGCGGAACGACAGCGTTTCGTCGACTTCCTTGAGCTTCACCAGCGCGTCGAGCAGCATGCGCTCGTGCGTGAGTTCCAGCTCGTACGTCTGCATGCGCGGCGCCGAGTCCTTGTCCGGATCGTAGCGGTAGACTTCAAAAATACGTTTGGCCATTTCCCAATTCCTTTTGACTGGCGTGTGCCTTAGAACGTACGCGCCTTCGGCGGCACGGACTCGACGGTCAGCGGCTTCATGTGAACCGGCTTGTAGTCAAGACGGTTGCCTTCGCTGAACCACAGCGTATGGCGCAGCCAGTTTTCGTCGTCGCGGTGTTCGTAATCGCTGTGTGCGTGCGCGCCACGGCTTTCCTTACGGGCTTCAGCCGAGACCATCGTTGCCTGCGCAACTTCCACGAGGTTCGCCACTTCGAGCGCTTCGACGCGCGCGGTGTTGAACACCTTCGACTTGTCCTTCAGGTGAATGTGCTTCGCCTGTTCCGTGACCTGCGCGATGTCCTTGACACCTTCGGCCAGCAGCGCCGAGGTACGGAACACGCCAGCGTGCTTCTGCATCGAGCCGCGGATTTCGTTCGCGACGCTCTGGGCGTATTCGCCCGAGGTCGAGTTGTCGAGCTTGGCGAGGCGAGCGAGCGAGAAGTCGGCGGCGTCGGCCGGCAGCGGCTTGTGCTCCTTGAGCTCCTTCACGTGCTTGACGATGTGGTTGCCGGCCGCACGGCCGAACACCACGAGGTCGAGCAGCGAGTTCGTGCCCAGGCGGTTCGCGCCGTGCACCGAGACGCACGAGCATTCGCCCACGGCGTAGAAGCCGTTGACGACTTCTTCGTGGCCCTTCGGCGTGCCGACGACCTGACCGTTGATGTTCGTGGGGATACCGCCCATCTGGTAGTGAATCGTCGGAACGACCGGGATCGGTTCCTTGATGCAGTCGACGTTCGCGAACTTCAGCGCGATTTCGCGGATCGACGGCAGACGCTTCAGGATGGTCTCGGCGCCGATGTGCGACAGGTCGAGCAGCACGTGATCCTTGTGCGCGCCCACACCGCGGCCTTCCTTGATTTCCTGGTCCATCGAACGCGAAACAAAGTCACGCGGCGCGAGATCCTTCAGCGTCGGCGCATAGCGTTCCATGAAACGTTCGCCATTCGAATTACGCAGAATGCCGCCTTCGCCGCGCACGCCTTCGGTAATCAGCACGCCCGCGCCGGCCACGCCGGTCGGGTGGAATTGCCAGAATTCCATGTCCTGCAGCGCGATGCCCGAACGTGCGGCCATGCCCAGGCCGTCGCCCGTGTTGATGAACGCGTTCGTCGATGCCTGGAAGATGCGGCCCGCGCCGCCCGTGGCGAACAGCGTGGTCTTGCCTTCGAGAATGTAGACGTCGCCCGTTTCCATTTCGAGCGCGGTCACGCCCAGCACGTCGCCTTCGGCGTCGCGGATCAGATCCAGCGCCATCCATTCGACGAAGAACGTGGTCTTCGCGGCGACGTTCTGCTGATACAGCGTGTGCAGCAGCGCGTGGCCGGTACGGTCCGCGGCCGCGCAGGCGCGCTGCACCGGCTTTTCGCCGTAGTTGGCGGTGTGGCCGCCAAACGGGCGCTGGTAAATCGTGCCGTCGGCGTTACGGTCGAACGGCATGCCCATGTGTTCGAGTTCGTAGACGGCGTTCGGTGCTTCGCGGCACATGAACTCGATCGCGTCCTGGTCGCCGAGCCAGTCGGAGCCCTTGATCGTGTCGTAGAAGTGGTAGTGCCAGTTGTCTTCGCTCATGTTGCCGAGCGAGGCGCCGATGCCGCCCTGGGCCGCGACCGTGTGCGAGCGCGTCGGGAACACCTTCGAGAGCACGCAGACGGACAGACCGGCGCGCGCCAGTTGCAGCGAAGCGCGCATCCCCGAGCCGCCCGCGCCGACGATAACCACGTCGAACTTGCGACGCGGCAGAGAATTCTTGATTGCAGCCATGCTTTTACACTCTCCAGAGAATCTGCGCGGCGTAGCCGAGGCTGCCCAGCAGCCAGGCGATCGTCAGCACGTCCAGCGCGATGCGCAGGCCGACGGGCTTGATGTAGTCCATCCAGATGTCGCGCACGCCGATCCAGGCGTGATAGAACAGCGCGAGCAGCGTGACGAACGTCGCGAGCTTCATCCATTGGGCGGAGAAAATCGACGCCCAGCCGTCGTACGAAAAGTCGTGTGCGCCAAAGAAGAGGACGAGCAGCACGACGGTGTAGATCGCCATGATGACGGCGGTGGCGCGCTGGGCGATCCAGTCACGCAGGCCGTAATGAGCGCCGACGACGAGGCGCTTCGGACCGATACCGTTTTTAGCCGACATTCTTAAAACGCTCCGAAGAGTTTTGCCGCGAAGGCGATCGTGAGGATCGTGGAGATGACGACGACGACGAGCGAGGTCGACTTGCCCTTTTCTTTGGCCGCGAGGTCATGGTTGAAGTCCATGAACAGGTGGCGCACGCCGGCGCAGAAGTGAAAGAGGAAGGCCCAGCCGAGCACGAGCACGACGAGCTTGACGATGATGTTCGAGAGGAAGCCCTTGAAGACCTCGAAGCTGAGTTCGGAGGTGAGGCTCTGGTCGAACAGGAACAGGATGAAAGGGAGGAACAGGAATAGAAGTGCACCGCTCACGCGGTGACCGATCGATACGCGACCGGCCAACGGCAGGCGGTATGCGAACAATATCTGCCCAATCCCGATGTTCCGGTATTCCGGCCTCGGTTTTTTTGCGGCTTCTGCCATGCTAGACCCCTACTATGTGTTAACACTAATACGCAATTTTACCGCCTTTTCATTTCGCGCTGCAGCGAAATCCGCCTTCGGAAACCGCAGTTGCGCGCGAACGCAGGCACGTGGGGAAGGCCGCCCGCACCGGTGCGCGGGCATCCTTTCAACTCAAATCATTGTGATAGTAGTACCCGGTTGTGACATACCAACCGCGGCGCACTTCGACTGGCCGGTCCCCATAGGTATAGGACACCCGATCAACCGATAGCAAAGGAAAACCTGCCGGAACATTGAGCAGATCGGCCACCGCAGGCTCGGCGCCCACCGCGCGGATCTTCTCAGTTGCCCGAATCATGCGCGTGCCGAAGTCCGCTTCGAACATGGCGTAGAGCGGTCCTTTATACTCGGCGAGGCGCTCGGCCGTCAGACCGCGGAACACGCCGCCGGGCAGCCAGATTTCGTCGAGCACGGTGTTTTCGCCGTCGAACTGCAGCAGGCGCTTGATCAGCACCACCGGGTCGGCGGGCTTGAGGTCCAGCTGGCGGGCGATCTCGGCCGACGCGCGCAGCCGCCGGCACTCCAGCAGCCTGCTGATGTGCGGATGTTCGGCGCCGTCATCGGCCAGCAATCTGAGAAAGCGAAACTGGGCGCGATCTTCGTTGTGCGTCGCAACAAACGTGCCTTTGCCCTGGCGGCGCACCAGCAGGTTGTCGGCGGCCAGTTCGTCGATCGCCTTGCGTACGGTCCCCTGGCTCACCTTGTAACGGGCGGCCAGTTCGACTTCGCTAGGGATGATTTCGCCGGGCTTCCATTCGCCGAACTCGAGACTCTGGGTAATGAGCCCCTTGATCTGCTGATAAAGCGGACTGAAGGTCGGGGACGGCGAAGCGGGCGCAGACGCCGAAGGGCCGCTCTCTGGAGCGGTGGAATTCGCGTTGCTGACCGGGTTCGCACTCATGGCGCGCATTTCAACATAAAGCCCCCGGAAATCTACCCTTTCGCTTCAATAGATATGTCTTATATAAGACATAAGATACTGTTGACTTTGGCCCTTACGGCTCCTACACTGCCGATCGAGCAAGGGTTTGCGGGCGACTCATGGGAGCCGCCGGCAGCATCCACCTCGTGGCCAACTGCGCCGCGGACCGCCTTGCACATGCTGTTCCTTCATGCAGTAGAGGTTTCGATCCGCCCCGCCCGCGCCGCTGCCTGATTCAATAGCGCCCGCGCCGCGCCCGCGGACCTTCCGAAGCGAGCTGTGGCAGGAGCCGGCACACGCGAAGCGGCCAGCGTCAGGCGTCCCTGTCCAGGGTGTCCCCGTCATTCCCTTGAGCATTGTCGCACCGGTAACGGTCCGCGGCCCCGCCTCCCGGCGTGCGGCGCTGCGCTTGCAACCCGCTTGCATCCGCCGCGCGCGTGCGTTCGGCAAAAGGACCGCCTGATTCCTGAACGCTTCGCGTAACGCGCATATAGAATGGCGTTTTACCCTGGCGTCTAACGCATCTTCCTGGAGATTTTCAATGGCTAAGCCCGCAAAGCGCGTTGCCGTCACCGGCGCCGCAGGTCAGATCGCATATTCCCTGCTGTTCCGCATCGCGAACGGCGACCTGCTCGGCAAGGACCAGCCCGTCATCCTGCAACTGCTCGACCTGCCGCAGGCACAAGCCGCCGTCAAGGGCGTCGTGATGGAACTCGACGACTGCGCATTCCCGCTGCTCGCGGGCGTGGTCATCACGGACGATCCGAAGGTCGCGTTCAAGGACGCCGACGTCGCGCTGCTCGTGGGCGCACGTCCGCGCTCGAAGGGCATGGAGCGTAAGGATCTGCTGTCGGCCAACGCCGAAATCTTCACGGTTCAGGGCAAGGCGCTGAACGACGTCGCCAGCCGCGACGTGAAGGTGCTGGTCGTCGGCAACCCGGCCAACACGAATGCGTACATCGCCATGAAGTCGGCGCCGGATCTGCCGAAGAAGAACTTCACGGCCATGCTGCGTCTGGACCACAACCGCGCGCTGTCGCAACTGGCCGCCAAGTCGGGCAAGCCGGTCGCGTCGATCGAAAAGCTCGCCGTGTGGGGCAACCACTCGCCGACGATGTACCCCGACTTCCGCGTCGCAACCGCCGAAGGCGAGTCGCTGACGAAGCTGATCAACGACGACGTGTGGAACCGCGACACGTTCATCCCGACGGTCGGCAAGCGCGGCGCAGCGATCATCGAAGCGCGCGGCCTGTCGTCGGCGGCTTCGGCTGCCAACGCGGCGATCGACCACGTGCGTGACTGGGTCCTCGGCACGAACGGCAAGTGGGTCACGATGGGCATCCCGTCGGACGGCTCGTACGGCATCCCCGAAGACATCATCTACGGCGTGCCCGTCACCTGCGAAAACGGCGAGTACAAGCGCGTCGAAGGCCTCGAAATCGACGCGTTCTCGCGCGAAAAGATGGACGGCACGCTCAACGAGCTGCTCGAAGAGCGCGAAGGCGTCGCTCACCTGCTCAAGTAATCGGGCAGACCGGCCGGCCTCCCGTCGCCACGCGGCGGGCACCGGCCTCGCGCGCGCCATGCCACATGGCGCGCGAGCGTGAGCGCGGCGCGGTTCGTCGCGGGTCGCATGCGGCGCACGCCGCCGCGCACCCGTACCCCGCCCGCCTCGCGCCCCAGATCCGCACGCGCCTTGCCTCGAGTTTCGCAGGACGCATCCGAATCCGGTTCCCCCTCCAATATTCGACACCCGCCGCCGAAGATGCGCGCCATCACACCCGCCGAAGTGCTGTTTGACGGCGAAGCGCCGCCGACCATCCTGCCCGCGTGCGACCACTACGCCGGCAGCGAGAAGCTGATGCTGAAATCGCTCGCGCTGCAGCAGCAGCTCGGCCCGGTATTCGACATCACGCTCGACTGCGAAGACGGCGCCCAGGTGGGCCGCGAGGCCGAACACGCCGAACTCGTCGCCTCGTTCCTCGGCGGCGAACACGACCGCTTCGGGCGCGTCGGGGTGCGCATCCACGACTTCCACCATCCGCATTGGCGCGACGACGTCCGCCTGATCCTGCGCGCCGCCCGCCGGGCGCCGGCGTTCATCATGCTGCCGAAGATCCGCGCTGTGGGCGACGCGGCGGAAATGACGGCGTTCATCGAAGCCACGCGCGTCGAGATGGGCATCGACCAGCCGATTCCCGTGCAGTTGCTGATCGAAACGCATGGCGCGCTCGCGCGCGTGTTCGATCTCGCGGCGCTGCGCGGCGTGCAGTCGCTGAGCTTCGGTCTGATGGACTTCGTCTCCGCGCACGACGGCGCGATCCCCGACACTGCCATGCGCTCGCCCGGCCAGTTCGATCACCCGCTCGTGCGGCGCGCGAAGCTCGAAATTTCGGCGGCCTGCCACGCGTTCGGCAAGGTTGCGTCACACAATGTCAGCACGGAAGTGCGCGATATGGAGGTCGTCGCCAACGACGCTCGTCGCGCGCGCAACGAATTCGGCTACACGCGCATGTGGAGCATTCATCCCGCGCAGATTCCGGCCATCGTGGCGGCCTTCGCGCCGCGCGACGAGGAAATCGCCACCGCTGCCGAGATCCTGCTCGCCGCGCAGAGCGCGCAGTGGGGTCCGACGCGTCACGGCGACACCTTGCACGACCGCGCGAGCTACCGCTATTACTGGTCCGTGCTGCGCCGCGCGCGCGCGACGGGCCGCGCCGTACCGCAGGACGCCGCGCCGCTGTTCGCGCCGGGCGAGCTGGCGCAGGCCGCCGCGTCGTGAGCGCGGCCCGGGCTCGGGTTAAGGTCAGGCTTGGGGCCTGAAAACGTTTTCGGCGGCCGCGCACGCCTCTTGCGCGCCGTGCCGCCCAGTGAGTCATCGAGGAGATGCTTTGCGATGAGCAACACAGTCGACGGAAGCCTGACAAGAGCCACGGCAAGGCAATTTGCAACAGACCGCAAAATCTGCAGTTCATACCGATAAATAGGTGAAAATAGCGTTCGCTGCGTGCTTTCGGGGCGCGCGCAGTGCATCCGGCGGCTGCAAGGCGCAGCCGCGCACTGTTCAACCGATTTGAGAGATAAAGGTCTGACTCCATGAAGAAATTGCTGATCGCTGCCGTTATCGGCGCGCTGTCCTCGACGATGATGCTGGCTGCGACCGACGCCGCCGCACAAACCTCGTCGACCACGGCCAAGAAGGCTACGCCGAAGAAGCCGGCTCCGAAGCATCGCATCATCAAGCGCAAGGCCAATCCGGCCAAGGAAGCGAAGGTCGACCCGATCCCGGAAGGCTCGGAACACTGGAACTGCGCGGAAGGCATGCAGTTCGACCTGAAGGGCGACATGGCGCGTGACCAGATCGTCACGGTTCACTGGGCGAACAAGAACTACAACCTGCCGCGTCAAACGACGACGACGGGCGCCGACCGCTTCCACGATGCCGCCACCGGCCTCGACCTGGTCGTGATCCCGACGAAGGCCATGCTGTTCTCGGACAAGGACAGCTCGCGTCTGGCCGACGAGTGCAAGACGACGGCCATGCAGCAAGGCGCACCGGCGCCGACCCAGGCTAACGCGCTGAACCGCAACGCCGCTCCGGCTGCGGGCGCGAGCGCCGCTTCGGGCCAGTAAGAACGGCCGGGACGCCTCGATGTCCGCGCCGAATCCCCATGTCAGGCCACAGCCGGATCAGGTCCTCGTCGATATCGTCGACTACGTCCTGAACGGTCTGCCCGGCGACAGCGCCACCGCGCTGACGACGGCGCGCTACTGCCTGCTGGACACCCTCGGCTGTGGACTCGAGGCGCTCTCCTATCCCGCCTGCACCAAGCTGCTCGGGCCCATCGTGCCGGGCACGATCGTCCCGCACGGCGCGAAGGTGCCGGGCACCGCATTCCAGCTCGACCCGGTTCAGGCCGCCTTCAACATCGGCGCCATGATCCGCTGGCTCGACTTCAACGACACCTGGCTCGCCGCCGAATGGGGCCATCCGTCGGACAACCTGGGCGGCATACTCGCGACCGCCGACTGGCTCTCGCGCACGGCTGTCGCCGCGGGCAAACCGCCGCTCACCATGCAGCACGTGCTTGAAGGCATGGTGAAGGCGCACGAAATCCAGGGCTGCATCGCGCTGGAAAACGCGTTCAACCAGGTCGGTCTCGACCATGTGCTGCTCGTCAAGCTCGCCTCGACCGCCGTGGTCGGCCAGTTGCTCGGGCTCACGCGCGACGAACTCATCAACGCCGTGTCGCTGGCGATGGTCGACGGCCAGGCGCTGCGCACCTATCGCCACGCGCCCAACACCGGCTCGCGCAAGTCGTGGGCCGCCGGCGACGCCACCGCGCGCGGCGTGCACCTCGCGCTGATCGCGAAGACCGGCGAAATGGGCTATCCCTCGGCGCTCACGGCGAAAACGTGGGGCTTCTACGACGTCTCATTCAAGGGCCGCCCCTTCACGTTCCAGCGCCCCTACGGCACGTACGTGATGGAGAACGTGCTGTTCAAGATCGCGTTTCCCGCCGAATTCCACGCACAGACCGCCGCCGAAGCGGCCATGACGCTGCACGCCCTGCTCGTTCAGCGCGGCAAGAGCGCCGAAGACATCGCGCGCATCACGATCCGCACGCACCAAGCGGCGATCCGCATCATCGACAAAACCGGCCCGCTGGCGAATCCGGCGGACCGCGATCATTGCATCCAGTACATGGTGGCCGTGCCGATCCTTTTCGGACGACTGACGGCCGCCGATTACGAAGACGATGTCGCGCGCGACCCGCGCATCGACGCCCTGCGCACGAAGATCGTCTGCGTGGAAGATCCGCAGTTCACGCGCGATTATCACGATCCCGACAAGCGTTCGATCGCGAATGCGCTGACCGTCGAGCTGAACGACGGCACGACGCTCGACGAAATCGTGGTGGAGTATCCGATCGGCCACAAGCGACGCCGCGAAGCCGGCATCCCGCTGCTGATCGAAAAGTTCAGGACCAACCTCGCGCGGCGCTTCGCCGCGAAGCAGCAGCAGGCGATTCTCGATGTCTCGCTGGATGCGGCACGGCTCGAAGCCATGCCCGTGCACGAGTACGTCGACTTGTATGTGACATGAGCGTGATCCGATCAGTCTTGTACCTGTAAGTACCCGCAGCAAACGTGCAGTAAGCGTTATTTCCGCGATTAAACGAAGGAAAATACCATGGCCCACAACCTCCACAAAACGCTAAAGGAATTCGACAGCGGTTCCGGTAAAGGCAAGTTCTACTCGCTGCCGCAACTCGGCAAGCAGCTCGGCGTGAAGATCGACCGCCTGCCGGTGTCGATCCGTCTCGTGCTTGAGTCCGTGCTGCGCAACTACGACGGCAAGAAGATCGCGGAAGAGCACATCGAGCAGCTCGCGAACTGGAAGCCCACGGCTGCGCGCGTCGATGAAATCCCGTTCGTCGTCGCCCGCGTCGTGCTGCAGGACTTTACCGGCGTGCCGCTGCTCGCCGACATCGCGGCCATGCGCGGCGTCGCCAAACAGGTCGGCAAGGACCCGAAGGTCATCGAGCCGCTGGTGCCGGTCGACCTCGTCGTCGACCACTCGGTGCAGATCGACTACTTCCGCCAGAAAGACGCGCTCGACCTGAACATGAAGCTGGAATTCCAGCGCAATAACGAGCGCTACCAGTTCATGAAGTGGGGCATGCAGGCGTTCGACACGTTCAAGGTCGTGCCGCCGGGCATCGGCATCGTTCACCAGGTGAACCTCGAATACCTCGCGCGCGGCGTGCACAAGAAGGCCGACGGCGGCGACACGGTCTACTACCCGGACACGCTCGTGGGCACCGACTCGCACACCACGATGATCAACGGCATCGGCGTGGTGGGCTGGGGCGTGGGCGGCATCGAAGCGGAAGCCGGCATGCTCGGCCAGCCGGTCTACTTCCTCACGCCCGACGTGGTGGGCGTGGAACTGAAGGGCAAGCTGCGCGAAGGCTGCACGGCCACCGACCTCGTGCTGACGATCACCGAAATGCTGCGCAAGGAGAAGGTCGTCGGCAAGTTCGTCGAGTTCTTCGGCGAAGGCACGGCGTCGCTCTCGCTGCCGGACCGCGCGACCATCGGCAACATGGCGCCGGAATACGGCGCGACCATGGGCTTCTTCCCCGTCGACGACAAGACCATCGACTACTTCAAGGGCACGGGCCGCACCGAAGCCGAAATCTCGGCGTTCGAGAACTACTTCAAGGCGCAGGAACTGTACGGTGTCCCGAAGGCCGGCGACATCGACTACACCAAGACGCTCACGCTCGACCTCGGCACGGTGGCGCCGTCGCTGGCCGGTCCGAAGCGCCCGCAGGACCGCATCGAAATCGGCAACGTGAAGTCGACCTTCAGCGACCTGTTCTCGAAGCCGGTCGCCGAAAACGGCTTCAACAAGAAGTCCGCCGACCTCGCCGCCGAATACTCGGCGGGCGAGAAGGTCAAGCTGCATAACGGCGACGTGCTGATCGCCGCGATCACGTCGTGCACGAACACGTCGAACCCGAGCGTGCTGCTCGCGGCCGGCCTGCTCGCGAAGAAGGCCGTGGAAGCGGGCCTGACGGTCGCGCCGCACATCAAGACCTCGCTCGCGCCGGGATCGCGCATCGTCACCGAATACCTGACGAAGACGGGCCTGCTGCCGTTCCTCTCGAAGCTCGGCTTCGAACTCGCGGCTTACGGCTGTACGACCTGTATCGGCAACGCGGGCGACCTCACGCCGGAGCTGAACGAGTCGATCGTCAAGAACGACGTGGTCGCGGCGGCGGTGCTCTCGGGCAACCGCAACTTCGAAGCGCGGATTCACCCGAACATCCGCGCGAACTTCCTGGCCTCGCCGCCGCTGGTGGTTGCGTACGCGATCGCGGGCACGATCACGCGCGACCTGATGACGGAACCGGTCGGCAAGGGCAAGGGCGGCCGCGACATCTATCTCGGCGACATCTGGCCGACGAGCGAGGAAGTCAACGCGCTGCTCAAGTTCGCGATGGACGCCGACGTCTATCAGAAGAACTACGCGCAGCTCACGAAGAAGGGCGACCTGTGGAGCAAGATCGAGGGCGAGGAAGGTCAGGTCTACGACTGGCCGAAGTCGACCTACATCGCCGAGCCGCCGTTCTTCGGTTCGGACTTCTCGATGACACCGTCGTCGACGGTGGCCGAAGTCAAAGGCGCGCGCGCGCTGGGCATTTTCGGTGACTCGGTCACGACCGACCACATCAGCCCGGCCGGTTCGATCAAGGAAGACTCGCCCGCCGGCAAGTGGCTCAAGGAAAACGGCGTGCAGAAGGCCGATTTCAACAGCTACGGCTCGCGCCGCGGCAACCACGACGTGATGATGCGCGGCACCTTCGCGAACGTGCGGATCAAGAACCTGATGATCCCGGCGAAGGCCGACGGCACGCGCGTGGAAGGCGGTCTGACCATTCATCAGCCGAGCGGCGAACAGCTGTCGATCTACGACGCCGCCATGAAGTACATCGACGCCGGCACGCCCACGATGGTGTTCGCGGGCGAAGAGTACGGCACGGGCTCGTCGCGCGACTGGGCGGCCAAGGGCACGCAGTTGCTGGGCGTGAAGGCCGTGGTCGCACGCAGCTTCGAGCGTATCCACCGCTCGAACCTCGTGGGCATGGGCGTGCTGCCGCTGCAGTTCAAGGGCACGGACAGCGTGCAAACGCTCGGCCTGACCGGCGAGGAAACGTTCGACATCGAAGGTCTCACCGACGACTTCAAGCCGCAGCAAGACCTGACGCTCGTGATCCATCGCAAGGACGGCAAGGACGAACGCGTACAAGTGCTGCTGCGTATCGACACGCCGATCGAAGTCGACTACTACAAGCACGGCGGCATCCTGCCGTTCGTGCTGCGCTCGCTGCTGGCCGCGTAAGCAGGCCGCGACGCATCGTAGTTTTTGCAGGTACCGCGCCCGGCAACGGGTGCGGTTACACTTGGAGCCCGACGCGAGTCGGGCTTTTTTTTCGGCTGTATTTGCGCTGCGTGGTGTTCCGGACCGGGTTCCGGACCGGCTTCGCGCGGCCAATAAAAAAGCGCGCCACACGCGACGCGCTTTGCCCGCCATGCGCCTGAACGCGCACAGCGACTCAATCGATCAGTTTGTTCAACGTAGCAAACTCGATCAGCGCCGCCAGCGACGACACGCCCAGCTTGTCGAGCACGCGCGTCTTGTAGGTGCTCACGGTTTTATCCGACAGACCGAGCCGCGCCGCGACGCCCTTGTTGCTCATGCCGCGCGCGAGATATTGCAGCACCTCGACCTCGCGCGGCGACAGCCCGTTGAGCGCGACGTCGCGGCCGCCGCCGCAACTGCCCGCCGGGAAGCAGTCGTAACCGAGCAGCACCGCCTTGACCACGCCGCACAACTCCTCCACGCCCCGGCTCTTGCTCACATAGCCGTTCGCGCCCGCGATGCGCGTGTGGTTCGCCATGACCTGCTCCGGCTTGGCCGACAGCACGATGATGCGCGTGGCGGCCTGCTTCGCGCGGATGCCGCGAATGACCGACAGCCCGTCGAGCTTCGGCAATTCGAGGTCGAGGATAACCAGGTCGGGTTGCAGCGTCTGGACGAGATGGAGGCCCTCTTCGCCGTCACCGCATTCGCCCACGAGCGCGTATTCGGTGTTCAGCACGTTGGCGAGCATCTTGAGGACGATTGGATGATCGTCGATGACCACGATGCGCTTCATTTGTTGTTCCATTTTCTTTTTGGGGCGTGAACCGGGCGTACCTTGCGGCACAAACCCACAGACTGAACGACACCCTCTTCTTTTTGTATAGGAAAGTTCCGAAAGGGGGCCCAATTCGATAAACGGGTTAACCCCTTGCGCTAACGCATTGGATTTAACTAATGCGTGAATTAGACTGAAACGATGAAGACGCGTGCCGTCACCGCCGCATCGCCCAGCCGGGCCGCCGTGAAACCACGCGGCCGGCGTCGCCATGATCCCGACCTGCATATGCGCGAGCGCCTGCTGGCCGGCGCCACGCAACTGTTCGCCGACCAGGGCATCGCCACCACCACCATGACGCAGATCGCCGCAGCCGCCGGCGTCACGTCGGCCATGGTGCATTACTACTTCACCAATCGCGAAAAGCTGCTCGACGCCGTGGTCAACGAGCGCATCGCGCCCGCCATCGCTTACGTGTGGGGCGGCGAAGCCAGCGAGGTCGGCGAGATCAGCGGAATCAGCGGAGGCGGAGAACGCCCCGCCCATCCACAGGCGCTCGTGCAGGCGCTCGTCGAACGGCTATTCGACGTCACCGCGCAACTGCCGTGGCTGCCGCCGCTCTGGCTGCGCGAGATCGTCAACGAAGGCGGCCTGCTGCGCGAGCGCATGCTCAAACGCCTGCCCATCGAGCAGTTGCAGCGCTTCACCGCGCAGATCGGCGCGGCGCAGCAGGCGGGCGCCGTGAATCCTGGCCTCGAAGCGCCACTGCTGTTCATGTCGATCCTCGCGCTCGTCATGCTTCCGCTCGCGACTTCGAAGCTCTGGCAAAGCACGCGCGGCCTGCCGAAAGTCGAGCGCGAGGCGCTGCGCCGTCACGTCACCGCGCTGCTCGCGGGCGCGATGCGCATGCCGGAAGGCGCAGGCGCGCCGGCGGCCGACCGCGCGAACCTCGAACACGGCGGCCCCGAAGCCGCCACCCGCACGAGCACGCGCGCGCGCTCACGCCGCGCGCCGGGAGCACGCTCATGAGCCCGCGCATCGCCATCGCCCATCGCCTGGCAGCCCATCGCCGGGCAGCCCGCGCCGCGGCCGTCGCCCTCACTCTCGTTGCGGTCGCTGCGCTGCCCGCCTGCTCGCGCCACGAAGCGCCGGTCTATCAGGGTTATGTCGAAGGCGAGTACGTCTATCTCGCCTCGTCGCAAGCCGGCACGCTCACGGAACTCGACGTCCGGCGCGGCCAGCAGGTCGCCGCCGCCGCGCCGGTATTCGCGCTCGAATCCGTCAGCGAAACCGCCGCGCTCGACGAGGCGCGTCACCGGCTCGTAGCGGCGCAGGCGCAGTTCGCCGATCTGCAAACGGGCAAGCGCCCGCCCGAAGTGCGCGTGACCGAAGCGCAGCTCGCGCAGGCCGAAGCCAACGCGCACAAAGCCGCGCTCCAGCTCACGCGCGACGAGGCGCAGTGGCGCGCGGGCGGCATCGCCCAGGCGCAGCTCGACGACTCGCGCGCGCAGGCCGCCAGCACCGCCGCGCAGGTGAGCGAGCTGCGCAATCAGGTGCGCGTCGCCAACCTGCCCGGCCGCACGGCGCAGATCGCCGCACAGGCCGCCGACGTCAAGGCCGCGCAAGCCACGCTCGCGCAGGCGCAGTGGAAGCTCGACCAGAAGCGCGTGGCCGCGCCGCGCGACGGGCTCGTCTACGACACGCTCTATCGTGTCGGCGAATGGGTGCAGGCGGGCAGTCCGGTCGTGCAGATGCTGCCGCCGCAAAACGTGAAGCTGCGCTTTTTCGTGCCGGAAAGCGCGGTCGGCGCGCTCGCGCCGGGCCGCAAGATACTCGTGCATTGCGACGGCTGCGCGGCCGACGTGCCCGCCACGCTCAGCTATGTCTCGAACGCCGCCGAGTACACGCCGCCCGTCATCTACAGCAACGAGAGCCGCAGCAAGCTCGTGTACATGATCGAGGCGCGCCCGAGCGCCGCCGACGCGCCGAAGCTCCATCCGGGCCAGCCGGTGGAAGTGCGGCTGCAATGAGCAGAATGAGCAGCAATGAGGCGGCGATGAGCGACCCGGCCCGCTACGCGATCGACGTGCGCCATCTGAACAAGCGTTTCGGCGACAAGCACGTGGTCAACGACGTCTCGCTGCGCGTCGCGCCCGGCGAGATCTTCGGCTTTCTGGGGCCGAACGGCAGCGGCAAAACCACCTCGATCCGCCTCATGTGCGGTCTGCTCACGCCCGACTCGGGCGAAGGCACCTGCCTCGGCTACGACATCGTGCGCGAGAGCGCGCAGATCAAGCGGCGCGTCGGCTATATGACGCAGCGCTTTTCGTACTGGGACGATCTCACGATCCGCGAAAATCTCGACTTCGTCGCGCGCATCTATCAGATGCCGAACCGGCGCGAAACCGTCGACCGCGCGCTCGAATCACTCGGCCTCGCCAGCCGCGCGAGCCAGCTCACCGGCGCGCTCTCGGGCGGATGGAAACAGCGTCTCGCGCTCGCGGCGTGCATGCTGCACGAACCGCAACTGCTGCTGCTCGACGAACCCACGGCAGGCGTCGATCCCACCGCGCGCCGCGACTTCTGGGAAGAATTGCATCGACTCGCCGCGCGCGGCATCTCCGTGCTCGTGAGCACGCACTACATGGACGAGGCCGAGCGCTGCCACAAGCTCGCCTATATCGCCTACGGCAAGCTGCTCGCGCAAGGCACGGCCGCCGAGGTAATCGCTTCGCAGAACCTCGAAACCTGGGCGATTCACGGCGACAAGCTCAGCGAACTCTCCACGCAATTGCGCGCGCAACCCGGCGTCGATCAGACGGTGGTGTTCGGCTCGTCGCTGCATGCGAGCGGGCGCGATCACGCCGCGCTCGCCGCCGCCATCGAACACGCCGTCAAGCACGCCGCCGCGGGCAAGCCGCTGCGCGCGGAGCGCATCGACACGGGACTCGAAGACGTCTTCATCTACATGATGAGCCACGCTCAGGATAACTATGGAGGCGCGACATGAAGTTCGCGCCCGTGTTCTCCGTCTCGCGCTGGTGGAGCATCGTGCTCAAGGAGTTTCTGCAACTCAAGCGCGACCGCGTGACTTTCGCGATGATCGTCGGCCTGCCGATCATCCAGTTGACGCTGTTCGGCTATGCGATCAACACCGACCCCAAGCATCTGCCCACGGCCATCGTGATCCACGACGACAGTCCGTTCGCGCGCAGCTTCGTCGCGGGCATGAAGAACTCGGCCTATTTCGACGTGATCGAAACGCTGCCCGACGAAGCCGCCGCGCAACACGCGCTCGCGCGCGGCAGCGTGCAGTTCGTGCTGAGCGTTCCCGTCGACTTCTCGCGGCGTCTGCTGCGCGGCGAGCGCCCTGCGCTGCTCGTCGAAGCCGACGCCGCCGACCCCACCGCCATCACCACCGCGCTCGCGGCGCTGCCGGGCCTCGTCGCGCCCGCCGCCGCGAAGGATCTCACGGGACCGCTCGCGCGCCTGAACGGCACGCCCGCCGCCTTCGACGTGCGGATCCACCGCCTCTACAACCCCGAGGGCATCACGCAGTACAACGTCGTGCCCGGCCTGATGGGCGTGATCCTCACGATGACGATGGTGATGATGACCGGCCTCGCCATCACGCGCGAGCGCGAGCGCGGCACCATGGAGAATCTGCTCGCGACGCCCGTGCTGCCCATCGAAGTGATGACGGGCAAGATCGTGCCTTACGTGGCGATCGGGCTGGTGCAGGCGAGCATCATCGTGCTGGCCGCGCGCTACGTGTTTCATGTGCCGTTCGCGGGCAGTCTCGTCGCGCTGTATCTTTCGGCGCTGCTGTTCATCGCCGCCAATCTCACGGTGGGCATCACGCTCTCCTCGCTCGCGCAGAACCAGTTGCAGGCCATGCAGCTCACGGTGTTCTATTTTCTGCCGAGCCTGCTGCTGTCCGGCTTCATGTTCCCGTTCGCGGGCATGCCGCGCTGGGCGCAGTGGATCGGCGGCGTGCTGCCGCTCACCTACTTCAACCGCCTCGTGCGCGGCATTCTGCTCAAGGGCAACGGCTGGGCCGATCTGTGGCCGTCGGTGTGGCCGCTCGCGGTCTTCACGGCGATCGTGATGGCGATCGCCGTGCGCTTCTACCGGCGCACGCTCGACTGAGACGACGATGACGACGCCCGCCCGCTCTCTTGTCCTCGCGTCGAGTTTCGTGCTCGCGGCGTGCGCCGTCGGTCCCGATTTTCACGCGCCCGCCGCGCCCGATACACCGACCTACACGCGCGAGGCGTTGCCCTCCGCCACCGCCTCCGCGCCGGGCACGGGCGGCGCGCCGCAAACCTTCGCGAGCGCCGATCACGCGCCGCGCGCCTGGTGGACGCAGTTCGGCAGTCCCGCGCTCGACGCGCTCGTCGACGAAGCGCTGCGCGCGAGTCCCACGCTCGAATCGGCGCGCGCGAAGCTCGTCGAAGCGCGCGAGAACTACAACGCGCAAGCGGGCGCGACGCTGTTTCCTTCCATCGACGCCAAGCTGAGCGGCACGCGTCAGAAAATCGACCTGGCCGCGTTCGGCATCACGCAGGTGCCGAATCCGGGCCCGTTCACGCTCTACGATGCGTCGGTCAGCATCTCCTATGTGTTCGATATTTTCGGCGCGAACCGGCGCGCGCTCGAAGCCACGCTCGCGCAAGTGAATTATCAGGAATACGAACTGCAAGCGGCACAACTGAGCGTGGCGGGCAACGTCGTCGCTGCCGCGCTGCGGCGCGCGTCGCTGCGCAGTCAGATCGACACGACGCAGCAACTGATCGACGCGCAAACGCGTCAGCTCGCGATCATGGAAGCGCGGCTCGCGGCGGGCGGCGTCGCGCGCCTCGACGTGCACAGTCAGCGCACGCTGCTCGCGCAAACGCGCGCCACGCTGCCGCCGCTCACGACGCAACTCGCGCAGACCGATCATCAACTGGCGATCCTGCTGGGCGCGCCGCCGTCGAGCGATGCCTACGCGCAAGCACGCGATGCGCTCACGCTCGACGCGCTGCATCTGCCCGACACCGTCGCGCTCACGCTGCCCGCCACGCTCGCGCGCGAGCGGCCCGACATCCGCGCGTCGGAGGCGCTGCTGCATCAGGCGAGCGCGAATATCGGCGTGGCGACGGCGAATCTCTTTCCGCAGATTTCGCTCTCGGCGAGCGTGGGTTCGGAGCGCACGCGCGTCGCCGATGTGATCGGCGGGCTGAATATCTGGAACGTCGGGCTCGGTCTCACGCAGCCGATTTTTCACGGCGGCGAGTTGCGCGCGAAGCGGCGCGCGTCGCAAGCGGCTTACGACGCGGCTTTCGCCGATTATCGGCAAACCGTGCTGCTCGCACTGCAACAGGTCGCCGATACGCTGCACGCGCTGCAGGACGACGCGCTCGAACTGCAGGCGCGCGACACGGCCGCGCGCGAGGCGCAGGCGAGCGCCGATATCGCGCGCGCCAGATATGCGGCGGGCGGTGTGAGCGAGTTCGATCTCGTCGATGCGCAGCGCCAGGCGCTGCAAACCGCGCTCGACCGCACGCGCGCGCAGGCCACGCGTCTCGCGGATACCGCCGCGCTCTATCAATCGCTCGGCGGCGCGGCGCTGCCTGGCGACGCCGCGCCATAACGCCCGTCGTCGCGATCAATATCTACGATTGTGCGACCGCGAGCGGCGCGCCGCGCCGGTACAGCGCCAGCGTCGCGCCCAGCCCGCACGCCGCCGCGAAACACAGCCAGTAACCGGGCGCGGCCTTGTCGTGCGTGACCTGAATCAGCCACGTCGAGACCGCCGGCGTGAAGCCGCCGAACAGCGCCGTCGCGAGGCTGAACGCCAGCGAGAAACCCGCGACCCGCACCTGCGCAGGCATCACTTCCGTGAGCGCGGCGACCATCGCGCCGTTGTACATGCCGAAGAAAAACGAGAACCATAGCAGCACCGCGAGCATGCGCGCGAAGCTCGCGCTCGCCACCAGCCAGGACAGCGCGGGATACGCCGTGAGCAACGCGAGCACGGTGATGCCGATGAGAATCGGCTTGCGGCCGATACGATCGGAAATCGCGCCGCCCACCGGCAGCCAGAAGAAGTTCGAGACGCCCACGCACAGCGTCACGATCAGGCTCTCGGCGGTCGTGAGCTTGAGCACGGTCTTGCCGAACGTCGGCGTATAGACGGTGATCAGATAGAACGTCGTGGTCGTCATCGCGACGAGCAGCATGCCCGCGATCACGATGCGCCAGTTGGCGAGCAGCAGCGCGAACACTTCACGCGCGCGCGGATGATGCGTGCGCGCCGCGAACGCCTCGGTTTCCGCGAGCGTGCGGCGCAGCAGAAACAGGAACGGCACGATCGCGCAGCCGATCAGGAACGGAATGCGCCAGCCCCACGCGGCAATCGCGCTCGCGCTGAGCCACGAGTTGAGCGCATAACCGAGCGCTGCCGCCACGACGATCGCCACCTGCTGACTCGCCGACTGCCAGCTGGTGTAGAAGCCTTTGGTGCCCGGCGTCGCGAGTTCGGCGAGATAGACCGAGACGCCGCCCAGTTCCGCGCCCGCGGAAAAGCCCTGCAGCAAGCGCCCAAGCAACACGAGCAACGGCGCGGCCACGCCGATGGCCGCGTAGCCCGGCACCGCCGCGATCAGAATCGTGCCGCTCGCCATGATCGCGAGCGTGACGATCAGGCCGCGTCGGCGGCCCACTTTGTCGATATACGCGCCAAGAAAAATCGCCCCGAGCGGCCGCATCAGAAAGCCCGCGCCGAATACCGCGAACGTGAGCATCAGCGAGGCGAACTCGCTGTCGGCGGGAAAGAACACGCGTGAGATCGAGGTCGCGTAAAAGCCGAACAGAAAGAAGTCGAATTGCTCGAGGAAGTTGCCGCTCGTCACGCGCAGCACGGCGGCAGCCGTCGATGCGCGCGTGCGGGCCGGGCGCGTCCCGGCGACGGTGGACGGGGTCACGATGCGTGTCTCCTTGTGGTTTTGTGGGGTGCTGCGGGTGCTGCGGGTTTTGCTTGTGCTGCTTGTTTTTCGGGGGCTCGCGTCAGTCCGATGCCGTGGCGGGCGCCTTCGCCGTACGCCTTTCGATGGCCGCTTTCACGAGCGCCGCGCTGCGAAAAATGCCGTGCGCGAACTTGCCGTAGGGCATGGTCGCGAACAGCGCCATCACCGCGCCCAGATGCACGACCAGCAGCCCGGCCATCGCGGCGGTGTCGCGCCAGGCAAGCAGCGCGAGTCCGCTTGCGCTCGTCATGATCAGCAGGGCGATGAACGCGCGGTCCATCGGACGCTGACGCAAGTCCGTGCGCGCCGGATCGCGATGCAGATTCAGCCACAGCAATCCCGATGCGCCCGCCAGCAGACTCACGCCGCCCACCGTGCCGAGCAGCACCGGCGCGCTCAGCAACGGATACGGCGCTTCCAGCCCGAACGCGTAGTGATAGAGCGTGGCGACCGCCGTGGCCGCGAAGCACAGCATGAAGCCGTAGAACGTCAGATGATGGAAGCGGCGGCGCGCGAGCGTGAAGCGGTCGTCGGCCTCGTTGCAGCCTTCGCCGTGGCCGCCGTCGAGATACTTGAGCGTGAGCGCATCGTGCGCCGCTTCGACGAGTGCGCCCGGCGTGGCGTCGCCGGTCGAGACGTCGCGCAGAAAACGCGTGACGCCGACGCCCAGCGCGAGCATCGCGAACAGAAACACCGCGCCGAACAGCGTCGCGAGCACGTTGTGCGGAAAGATCGCGTAGAAGTTGGCGCCAGGAGTCGCGCTGCCGAATGCGCGTCCGAGTGTGCGTCCGACTGCGGGACCGCCGAGCACCGCGCCCAGCGCGATGAACAGCGCAAGGCCGAGCGCCAGCGCGAACGCGACCGTTAAACCGTTGCGCTTGTAGAGCGCGCCGAACGCGCGCGGCCACGCATATTCCGTGTAAGTGTCCATGCGCACCTGCGCCATCGCCTTCGGCACGTTCACGGCGAATTCGTGCGGCGGCGCGTACTGGCACGCGTGATAACACGCACCGCAGTTGTGGCAGAGATTGGCGAGATAATTGACGTCGGCTTTCGCGAACGAGAGGCGCTTCGTCATCGCCGGAAAGACCGCGCAAAATCCCTCGCAATAGCGGCACGCGTTGCAGATCTGCATCTGCCGCGCGACTTCGCTTTCGTGCGCGGTCATGGCTTGCGGCGCGAAGCGGATCGCCTGTTCGCGCAGCGCCGGTTGCGGCGCGCCTGCGTTCGTTGCCGTGTCGGCGCGCGCGCCGGACGCGGCCAGTTCGCGCGCCTCGCGCGTCAATGCTTCAAGCTGCTGCACGTGCTGCTCCCTTCGATTCGAATGCGGCCCGCGCCGCCTGCGTGCCCGCGATGCGCCCGAACGCGGTGCCGATCGACATCCCCACGCCCGCCGTATAGCCCTTGCCGAGCACGTTGCCCGCCATCATTTCGCCCGCCACATAGAGGTTCGCGCTCGGCTCGCCGCCGAAGTGCACCTGCGCGTGCGCGTTCACCTTGAGCCCGAGATACGTGAACGTGATGCCGGGCCGCAGCGCATAACCAAAGAACGGCGGCGCGTCGAGCGGCAGCGCCCAGTGCGTCTTGGGCGGCTGCAAGTGCTCGGTGTGACAGTCGTCGAGTGTCGTGTGATCGAACGTGCCTACGCGACACGCCGCGTTATAGCGCTGCACGGTCTCGACGAAGCGCGCCTCGGGCAAGCCGAGCTGGCGCGCGAGTTCGGGCAGCGTGTTCGCCTGCACGCCCGGAAACACCGGCGGCATGAAGCGGCCCACGGCCTTCGAGTCGATAATCGAATAGCCGATCTGGTCCGGCTGCTGCGCGACGAGACGTCCCCAGATCGCGTAACGCTTGGGCCAGAAGTCCTCGCCTTCGTCGTAGAAGCGTTCGGCGTCGCGATTCACGACCACGCCCAGCGACACGCAGTCGATCCGCGTGCAGATGCCGCCATCGTAGAGCGGCGCGCGTGCGTCGATGGCCACGCAATGCGATTGCGACGGGTCGCCGATCGCGTCCGCGCCCGCCTCGATCATGTGCTTGAGCAGCACGCCTTCGTTGAAGCGCGTGCCGCGAATCAGGAAGTTGTCGGCGGGCCATTCGCCGCGTTCGTTTTGCCCCCACGCTTCGCGCAGCCACGCGCGGTTCGACTCGAAGCCGCCCGCCGCGAGCACGCAGGCGCGCGCCGCGAAACGCTGCGCGCCGCTGTACGCCGCGACGAAACGCGTGCCATCCATCTCGATGCGATCGACGGGCGTTTCATAGCGGATCTGCACGCCGAGCGCTTCGGCGCTGCGGTAATACGCGTTGACGAGCGCCTTGCCGCCGCCCATGAAGAACGCGTTGGTGCGCGCCACATGCAGCGCGCCGGAAAGCGGCGGCTGGAAATGCACGCCATGCTTGCGCATCCACGGACGACACGTCGACGACGCGCGGATCACGAGGCGCGCGAGCGGCTCGTTCGTGATGCCGCCCGTGACCTTGAGCAGGTCCTGCCAGTATTCTTCCTCGGGATAGGCGTCGACGAGCACGTCTTGCGGCGCGTCGTGCATGCAGCGCAGATTGCGCGTGTGCTGCGAATTGCCACCGCGCCATTCACGCGGCGCGCTTTCGAGCAGCAGCACCGAGGCGCCGGCTTCGCGCGCCATCAACGCGGCGCATAGCGCGGCATTGCCGCCGCCGATCACGAGGACATCGGCGACGCTATCTGCGGGGGTCGCGGTGGGGATCGCGCGGTGGGTCGCGCTTTGGATCGCGTTGGATACTTCGGCCATCTTCGTATGTCTCCTTCGAGACGCACTCTAGAGGGCACGCGCCGCGCGCGCCAGCAGGCCCACGGCAACAGGGCTTCACGATTCGTGAAGGGTCGCGGCGAAGCGCTGTGACGAACCGCTGCGGCAACCCCGACCGCGACGTTATGCGCGCAACGCAGCGCCGGGCCAGCGCCCGGCCTGCACGAGTTCGCGCGCAACGTCGGCGAGCACGACGCGGGCCGCAAGCGCGGCGGGCGAGAGTTCGTCGTCGGAAACACTGGCGAGCAGATTGGGGCGCAATGCGTCGCGGTCCGCAACGCGCACGCTCGCGAGCGCGACTGGCGCGACGCGCGCGAGGGCCGCGCCAGGCTGGATCGTCGCGGCGAGGCCGTGGCAGACGGCGTCCATCAGCACGGCGAGACCGTCGACTTCTGCGACCACGTTCGGTGCGCTGCGCGCGCGCTCGAACGCCTTCGAGAGCAGGCTGCGCAAACCATGCGACCCGCTCGGCAAGATCAGCCGCAGATCGCCGAGCTTCGCGAGCGCGACGCGCGAACCCGTCGGCATGCCCGCGAGATCCTTCGCGCCGATCACGAACAGACGCTCGTCGAGCAGCGGCATCACGCTCCAGCGCTGCGCGGGCTCCTCGCGGAAAATCACCGCGAGATCGATCTGCCGCGCGCCGAGCATCGACCCAAGATAACCCGAGAGACTTTCGACGATACGCAGACGCACATCGGGATAGCGCTCCTGCATCGCGCGCATGAACGGCACCGCGAGCACGCCGCTCGTGCTGGGCGCGAGGCCCACGCTCACCTGCCCCGAGAGGCGCTTTTCGCGCGCGGCGGCCGCGGCGGCATCGACGTGACGCAGCGCGAGCTGCGCCTGACGCCAGAATGCGAGACCCGCGTCGGTGGGCACGACGCCGCCCGAAGTGCGCTGCAGGAGACGCGTCGAGAGTTCGCTTTCGAGCCGGCTGATCTGCTGGCTCAGCGCCGAAGTGACCATCCCCAGTTCGAGCGCCGCACGGCCCATGCTGCCGTGCTCGATCACGCTGACGAAATAGCGCAGTTGGCGTAGCTCCATGTTCTCTCCGCTCGCGGCTCCGGTGGCGACAGACGCTATTGTCGATAGCGACGCCGCAAAACGCAAACACGGCGCGCAACGAAGCTGCTATGCGGACGCATCAGCAATCATTTGGCATCCGAACTATCTTGCTCGAACGGCGAGTGATTCAAGGACGGCGCGCGCTCAGCGCGACGACGCTCCCCTCACGATCAGCCGACGAAGTGCCGCAACAGCCCCGTCGCCACTACGCCGATCACCACGGTCGGCAGCAGCGAAAGCCGCATGGCGGCGGCGAGCGTGACCGCGAGGCCGAGCAGATCGGCGGGACGGCTGGAAACAAACGCGGGCGCGATCACCGAGATCAGCACGCAGCCCGGCACGTTCTGCATGATCGCCTGCATGCGCGGGCTCAGCGTGCGATCGCGCAGCACCACGAAGCCGACCACGCGCGTGGCATAGGTCGATGCCGCCATCAGCACGATGACAAGTACGGTGGTCCAGTCAAGCATCGCGCTTCTCCATGGCAACCGCCGCGAGCAGACCGGCGCACGCGCCCGCCGCAACATACCACGCGCCCGGCACGAGGCGGTACGTGACGCCCGCCACCACGAGGCTCACGAACCACGGGCTCGACGCCCGCGCGCCCTTCCACATGCCCTTGAGCAGCACGAGGAAAACGGCCGTGAAGGCCATGTCGAAGCCGTAGCGCTCGACATCGCCGAGCACCGGGCCGAGCACGGCGCCAAGTGCCGTGAACGCGACCCACGTGAGCCACAGGTTGACGGCCGCGCCGAGGTAGTAAGCGAGGCTGATCGAGTCCTGCTTGCGGCCGTTGGCGTCGGCGAGCGCGAGCGCCCAGCTCTCGTCGCACATCAGGAACAGCGCGGCCAGCGCGCGCGGCAGCGGCACGTGACGCAGGCGAGGCGCGAGCGCGGCGCCCATCAGGATATGGCGCGCGTTCACGAGCAACGACATCAGGACGATCAGCGCGATATGCGGCGGCGAGGTCCACAGACGGACGGCTGTGAACTCCGAGCCGCCCGCAAAGTTCATCCCCGTCATCATGGGCACTTCGAGGACGCTGAGGCCCTTCTGGGCGGCCTGCGCGCCCAGCACCAGCGCGAACGGCACGAAACCCAGCATGACGGGCAGCGCGGCGCGCATCCCTCGGGCCATTTCGGCGCGGACCTGCGAGCCGCGCGACGCCATCGAGGGCGAATACAAACTGCTCATTACCTTTCCTTCAACCAGATCTTCAATCAAGCGACGAGCACGAAGCCTACCGCGCCAACCGGGCGTCGGGCTTGAACGTTCCTGCGGTCGGCGTGTGGCCGTACGGCGCTCGGGGCGGCGCATATCCGGCGCATATCCGGCGCATATCCGGCGCATGGTCGGCACGAATGCGCCCTGAATACCGCCGACATGCACCCCGGCGCGCGAGAGGCGCTATTGTCGTCATCGCGCTTACAAAAAGCAAACGCCGCATATCGACGACGCACAAGCAACGCACCCAAGGCGGCAACCGCTGATTCACGCGGCAACCAGCCGTTCGCTTTCGCGCGCGCGCAGGCCAGGCGACAATAAACCGGAGCCCGCTCCAGCCGCCCATCCGTCACCATCTTCACCGAGAGTCACGCATGAATCAGGCATTGCCCCCGTCCGCCCCGCTCGCGCCCCACGACATCGTCGCCGCCGACGCGCTCGAACTCTCGCAGTGGATCCGCCTGCGCAAGGTCTCGTGCCGCGAAGTGATGCACGCCTTCCTCGACCACATCGCGCGCGTGAACACGCCGGCCAACGCCATCGTGTCGCTGCGCGAACGCGGCGCGCTGCTGGCCGAAGCCGACGAACGCGACGCGCAACTCGCGCGCGGCGAGTATCTCGGCTGGCTGCACGGCATCCCGCAGGCGCCCAAGGATCTTTCGGCGACGGCCGGCCTCGCCTCGACGCAAGGCTCGCCGATCTTCCGCAACGAAGTGCCGAAGACCGACGCGCTGATGGTCGCGCGGCTGCGTGCGCAAGGCGCGATCTTCATCGGCAAGACCAACTCGCCGGAGTTCGGACTGGGCTCGCACACCTACAACACGGTGTTCGGCACCACGCTCAACGCGTACGATCCTGGCCGCAGCGCGGGCGGCAGCAGCGGCGGCACGGCCGTGGCGCTCGCGCTGCGCATGCTGCCGGTCGCCGACGGCAGCGACATGATGGGCTCGCTGCGCAATCCCGCGGGCTGGAACAACGTGTTCGGCTTCCGGCCTTCGCAGGGCCGCGTGCCGGCCGCGCCCGCCGTCGATCTCTTCTACAACCAGCTCGGCAGCGCGGGGCCGATGGGCCGCAGCGTGCCCGACCTCGCCATGCTGCTGGCGACGCAGGCGGGCTACGACGCGCGCGCGCCGCTCTCGCTCGGCGACGATCCCGCGCAGTTCACGGCGCCGCTCGCGCGCGAGTTCGGCGGCACGCGCATCGGCTGGCTCGGCGACTACGGCGGCTATCTGGCGATGGAAGACGGCGTGCTCGCGCTCTGCGAGACGGCGCTCGGGGACTTCGGCGCGATCGGCTGCTCGGTCGAGGCCGCGCGCCCCGACTATCCGATGGAGAAGCTCTGGGAATGCTGGCGCACGCTGCGCCATTTCTCGGTCGCGGGCACGCTCGGCGCGCTCTGGCGCGATCCCGCGAAGCGCGCGCTGCTCAAGCCGGAAGCGCAATGGGAAGTCGAAGGCGGCCTCGCGCTCTCGGGCGAGGACGTGTGGCAAGCCTCGGTCGCGCGCAGCCAGTGGTACAACGCGCTGCTCGCGCTGTTCGAGCAGTACGACTACCTGGCGCTGCCGAGCGCGCAGATCTTCCCGTTCGATGCGAACGAGCATTGGCCGAAGTCGATCGCGGGCCGCGCGATGGACACCTATCACCGCTGGATGGAAGTGGTGATCGGCGCGAGTCTCGCCGGGCTGCCCGTGGTGAGCGTGCCGGCCGGCTTCAACGCGCAAGGGCTGCCGATGGGTCTGCAACTGATCGGCAAGCCGCGCGCGGACTTCTCCGTGCTGCAACTGGCGAACGCCTATGACGAAGCGACGCGCTGGGTGAAGCGGCGCGTGCCCGCGAGCGTCGCGGTTTAAACACAACGAGTGGACAAGAAAAAAGCGGCGCATCTGCGCCGCTTTTTTTGAGCCGAAGGACTTCAGGCCTTGATCGCACGCGCCGCATTCCTGCCGCGCAGCCATTCGAGCGCCAGCAGCAGACAGGTCGAAAACACGATCAGGATCGTCGCGAGCGCGGCAATCGTCGGACTGATGTTTTCGCGGATGCCGGTGAACATCTGGCGCGGCAGCGTCGTTTGATCGGCGCCCGCGAGGAACAGCGTGACGACCACTTCGTCGAACGACGTCGCGAACGCGAACAGCGCACCCGAAATCACACCCGGCGCGATCACGGGCAGCGTGATGCGGAAGAAGGTCGTGACCGGATTCGCGCCCAGCGAGAGACTCGCGCGCACGAGATTGTGATTGAAGCCCGCGAGCGTGGCCGACACCGTCGTCACCACGAAGGGCACGCCCAGCGACGCGTGCGCGAGAATCAGCCCGATATACGTGTTGGCGAGGCCGAGCGGCGCGAAGAACAGATACATGCCCACGCCCACCACCACCACGGGCACGATCATCGGCGAAATGAGGATCGCCATCAGCAGCGACTTGCCGCGGAAATCAGCCTTGTTCAGACCGATGGCCGCGAGCGTGCCGAGCACCGTGGCCACCACCGTCGCGAGCGGCCCGACGATGAAGCTGTTCTTCGCGGCCATGCGCCACTCGTCGGACATCACGAGGTTTTCGTACCAGCGCAGCGACCAGCCCGGAATCGGATAGACGAGAAACGTGCTCGACGAGAACGACAGCGGCACGATCGCCAGCACGGGCAGGATCAGATACAGCAGCGTGAGCACGGCAAGGCCGCGCAACGTGAAGTACCAGATGCGTTCGATGCCCGAGGTATGCGGCGCAAACAGCGGTTTCGCGAATTTCATGACGTGGCCTCCGTTAGCCGAGGCTCAGGTTCGTGCGCGTGAAGCGCACGTAGACGAAGTACAGCACGGTCGTGGCGGCGAGCAGCAGCGCGCCGAGCGAGCACGCCATGCCCCAGTTGATCGACACGTTCGTGAAGTACGCCACGTAGTAGCTCACCATCTGGTCGGCCGGACCGCCGAGCAGCGCGGGCGTGATGTAGTAGCCGATCGAGAGGATGAAGACGAGCAGCACACCCGCGCCGATGCCCGGATAGGTCTGCGGCACGTACACGCGCCAGAAGGCCGCGAACGGATGGCTGCCGAGCGAGACGGCCGCACGCTGAAACGTCGGCGGAATCGATTTCATCACGCTGTAGAGCGGCAGCACCATGAAGGGCAGCAGAATGTGCGTCATCGAGATATAGACGCCCACGCGGTTGAACAGCAGCGCGAGCGGCGACGAAATGATGCCGGTGCCGATCAGCGCCTTGTTTACGAGCCCTTCGCTTTGCAGGATCACGATCCACGCGGCCACGCGCACGAGAATCGACGTCCAGAACGGAATCAGCACGAGGATCATCACGAGATTCGCGCGGCGCTCGGAGAGCGTCGAGATCCAGTAGGCGAGCGGATAGCCGAGCGCGAGCGCGAACAACGTGACGAACACGCTGATCACGAAGGTGCGGCCGAAGACGGCGAGATAGATCTGCTGCTCGGGATCGGCGGCCACGATGCTGCCGAATGCGTCCTGCTTGTGATCGAGCGACGCGAGCAGATAGAACGGCGAATAGCGGCCGCTGTTCTTCGCGATGGCTTGCCAGTACGCGACGTCGTTCCAGCGGTCGTCGAGTTCGACGATTTTGGCGCGCGTCTGTGCGGGCGTGAGTGTGAGCGGCTTGCCGTCGTCGTCGGCGAGCGGCATGGCGCGCGCGGTCTTGGCGACGAGCGAGCGGTAGCCCGCGATTTCCACGTTCAGGCGGCGCGCGAGCGCGCCCATGGCGTCGCCGTCCTGCACTGCGGTGAGGTCCTGCGCGAGCGCGGCATACGCCGCGTCGGGCGGCGCGCTCTTGCGGTCCCAGCCGTGCAGCGCCGCGACCGTGTGCGGCAACGCGGTGGCCACTTCGGGATTCTGCACGGCGCGCGTGAGCAGCGCCGCGATCGGCACGACGAAAATCAGCACCAGAAAGATCGCCAGCGGCGCGATCAGCAGCAGCGCCATCGTGCGTTTCTTCGCCTGCGCGAGGCGCAGCTCGCGCTTGAGGCGCGCGCTCGATTCGCCTGCGTTGTCGGCGACTTGGGTCGCGGTCGTCATCGTTGTCACATCAAGTCTCCTGCACTGCCTCCGTTGCCGCGCGGCGCGCCCCGCGAAAAACGAGGCGCGCCGCGCAACGGATACTTCAACGGTTCATGCGTCGATTCAGGCGCTTACTTCGCGGCCCACGATGCGAAGCGCTGCTCCAGTTCGTCGCCGTGGTCGGTCCAGAACGTGAGGTTCTGCTGCACCGCGTTCTTGCCGTTGGCCGGCGAGTTCGGCAGGTTTTCCAGCGTCTTCTCATCGAGCGCCTTGATGGCGTTCTGGTTCACCGGACCGTAGGCGATGTGCTTCGCGTACTCCTGCTGCGGCTTCGGCGAGAGCGTATAGGCGATGTACTTGAGCGCGGCGTCCTTGTTCGGCGAGCCCTTCGGAATCGCCCAGTAGTCCAGATCGTAGATGCTGCCGTTCCAGACGACCTTGAGGTTCTTGCCTTCGCGCTGCGCGGCGTCGATGCGGCCGTTGAAGGCCGTGGACATCACCACGTCGCCGGCCACGAGGAACTGCGGCGGCTGTGCGCCCGCTTCCCACCACTGGATGTTCGGCTTCAGTTCGTCGAGCTTCTTGAACGCGCGGTCCTGACCCGCCTTCGTCGAGAGCACCTTGTAGACGTCCTGCGGCGCGACGCCGTCGGCCATCAGCGCGAATTCGAGGTTGTACTGCGCGCCCTTGCGCATGCCGCGCTTGCCCGGGAATTTCTTCGTGTCCCAGAAGTCGGCCCAGCTCGTGGGCGCGGTCTTGAGCTTGTCGGCGTTATAGGCGAGCGCCGTCGACCACACGAAGAAGCCCGCGCCGCACGGCTGCTGCGCGGCCTTGATGAAGTCGCTCTTGTTGCCGAGCTTGGACCAGTCGAGCTTTTCGTACAGGCCTTCGTCGCAGCCGCGCGCGATGTCGCCCGTTTCGACTTCCACCACGTCCCAGTTGACGTGCTTCGCCTCGACCATCGCCTTGACCTTGGCCTGCTCGCCGTTGTACTCGACGGTGGTGATCTTGGTACCCGATTGCGCCTGGTACGGCTCGTTGAAGGCCGCCTTCTGCGCGTTGCCATTCGCGCCGCCGAAGTTCACGACCGTGAGTTCCGCCGCGTGCGCCGCGCCGAACGAGAGTGCGAGCGTGGCCGCGACCGCCGCAACGCGCATGTTGCCGATCTTCTTCATGGTGAGTCCCTTCTCCTTGGTGGTTGTCTTGCCGGGCCCTTCAGCACGCAAGGCGTGGCCCGGTCGTCTTCACGCGAACACGCGCAGATGTTCGGGCGCAAACTCGAGCGCGACCGGCTGACCGGGCGCGAAACCGGCGAGCGCCGCGGTGCCGAGCGGCACCTTCACGAAGCACTCGTCCTGCTGGGGCAGACCGCAGCGCATGCGCACGTGGTCGCCGTAATAGATCAGACTGCGGGCCTCGCCCGCGATGGCGTTCGCACCGTTCAGCGCGCCATTCGACAAGCCGTTCGCGGCGAGCTTCATGCGCTCGGGACGGATGCACGCGATGGCGTCGGCGCCCGCCTGCGCGCCCGCAACGTTGCGGCCCTTGAGACGCGTGCCGTCGGCCAGATGGATTTCGCAGAACTCGCCTTCGACGGAGGCGATCTTGCCGCGCAGGCGATTGCTGTCGCCGATGAAGTTCGCGACGAACTCGTTGCACGGCGACTCGTACAGGCGGTCGACGCTGTCGAGCTGCTGCACGATGCCTTTGTCGAACACCGCGACGCGGTCCGACATCGTGAGCGCCTCGCCCTGATCGTGCGTGACGTAGACGAAAGTGACGCCAAGCTTCTCGTGCAGCGACTTCAGTTCGTACTGCATATGTTCTCGCAATTGCTTGTCGAGCGCGCCGAGCGGTTCGTCCATCAGCACGAGCTTGGGCTGGAACACCAGCGCGCGCGCCAACGCGATACGCTGCTGCTGACCGCCCGACAATTGCGCCGGGTAACGCTTCGCGAAGCTTTCCATGCGCACCATCTTGAGCGCATCGTTCACGCGCGCGGCGCGCTCGCCGGCGGGCACCTTGCGCACGCCCAGCGGATACGCCACGTTCTGCTCGACCGTCATGTGCGGGAACAGCGCGTAGTTCTGGAACACCATGCCGATGTCGCGCTTGTGCGGCGGCACGTTGTTGAGCAGCTTGCCTTCGAGACGGATCTCGCCGCCGGTGGGAAACTCGAAGCCGGCGAGCATCATCAGGCACGTGGTCTTGCCCGAGCCGGACGGCCCCAGCAGCGTCAGGAACTCGCCCTGATAGATGTCCAGATCGAGTTGCTTCACGACCAGCGTTTCGCCGTCGTAGGTCTTGCGCACGCCGCGAAAGCTGACGATCACGTCCGAGTGCTTCATCGCCCAGTCTCCTGTCTCTATTCCCGTATTGCCGCGAGCCCGTATTGCCGCGAACCGCCGATCCGGCGCGATTAAATAAATTCTGTCGCTTGCATTAACCAGATCTGACGTGCGGATTACTATAGTCTGTCCCGGCTCTATCCAATGGAGCCATTTCATTATTCCTGATGGAACCACTTGGTCATGGTCATCTTGTCCGACTGGCTGGCCGCGCAGCTTGACAAAAACGACGTCGAACCCGTCTACCGGCAGCTCCTGCGCCTGATGCAGCAGGCCATTCTGACCGGAAAACTCGCGCCCGGCACCAAGCTGCCCAGCTCGCGCACGCTGGCCGGCGATCTCGGCATCGCTCGCAATACGGTGCTGCACGTCTACGACCAGTTGAGCGCCGAAGGCTACGTGCTCTCGACCACCGGCAGCGGCACCTATGTGGCCGACACGCGCCCGGATTCCGCCGCGGTCGGCCCGCGCGCGACCGCGGCCACGCCGGACGGCGCCGACGCGTCGGCCGCGAATGCCGCGAATGCCGAACCGGCGGCGTGCCCGCGCGGCGACATGTCGGTGCGCGGGCAGCGCCTGATCGACGAAGCGGGCGTCTCCGCCAAGCAATGGGGCGCGTTCATGCCCGGCGTGCCGGACGTGGCCGAGTTTCCCGCGCGCACCTGGAGCCGCCTGCAATCGCGGCTCTGGAAGTCGGCGAGCCACGATCTGCTCACCTACGCGCCGGGCGGCGGCTATCGGCCTTTGCGGCGCGCCTTGTCGGACTATTTGCGCGTCGCGCGCTCGGTGCGCTGCACGCCCGACCAGATCATCATCACCACGGGCATTCATCAGTCGATCGATCTCGCCGTGCGGCTGCTCGCCGACCACGGCGACCGCGCGTGGGTCGAGGAACCGTGCTACTGGGGCGCGCGCAGCGTGCTGCAGGCCTCGGGCATCAAACTCGCGCCGATTCCTGTGGATGCCGAAGGATTGAATCCGCGCGAATCGGACCTGCGCCATCCGCCGCGCATGGCGCTCGTCACGCCGTCGCATCAGTATCCGCTCGGCATGGTGATGAGCCTCGCGCGCCGCCGTACGCTGCTCGAATACGCGCGCCAGCACAAGGTCTGGATCATCGAAGACGATTACGACAGCGAGTTTCGCTACGGCAGCCGGCCACTTGCGTCGCTGCAGGGGCTCGACGAATCGGATCGCGTGATCTATGTGGGCAGTCTCGGCAAGCTGCTGTTTCCGGGTTTGCGCGTGGGCTATATGGTGGTGCCGGAACGACTCGCGGCGACCTTTCGCACCGGTGTGGCGGAACTGTATCGCGAAGGTCAATTGATGCAGCAGGCCGTGCTGGCCGAATTCATCATGGACGGCTATCTGACTTCGCACGTACGCCGCATGCGCACGCTCTACGGCGAGCGTCGGCAATTGTTGATCGATGCCGTGACGCGGCATTTCGGCGACGCGCTGCCCGTGATGGGCGACGAAGCCGGTCTGCATTTCGTGCTCAGACTGCCGGATCATTGCGACGACCGCGTGGTGACGGCGGCGGCCTATGACGCGGGCGTGATCGTGCGGCCGCTTGCTTCGTATTATCTCGGCAAGCAGCAACGCAAAGGATTGCTAACCGGTTACGCATGCGTGCCGCACGAGCACATCGAGCCAGCGTTCGACACGCTCGCGCGCGTGATCGAGAAACATGCGTTCGGGAAACGTGCGGCGTGAAGCAAAGCGAAGTGAAGTGAAGCGAAGTGAGGTCAGAAATCGCGGTATATCTATACCGTTTTGTCTTTTCATCGATATCAAAACGGTAATTTCCCTTCGTGCCGTAGTTGCCTATATTCATTTTCAACCCAACTCCATAAAAGCATTCGTCGATTACGCGGCGCCGCTCGTTGCCACTGGAAATCAAGTGGCGACGTGACGCACCGCACTGAATTCACGCCTGCTTTTGCCTTGAGTGAAGTCGAAAATGCATTTCCCCAAAGACGCTCAACCGGACCCGTCGCCGATCGAACTGGTCTGCCCCGCCGGCAATCTTCCCGCACTGAAGATCGCGGTCGACAATGGCGCCGACTGTGTCTATCTCGGCTTTCGTGATGCGACAAACGCACGCAACTTTTCCGGGCTGAATTTCACGCGCGAAGCGATAGAAACCGGCATTCGCTACGCGCATGCGCTCAAGCGCAAGGTCTTTCTCGCGCTCAACACCTATCCGCAACCGGACTCGATCGCGAACTGGCACAGCGCCGTGGATGCCGCCGCGGATCTCGGCGTCGATGCCGTGATTCTCGCCGACCCCGGTCTCATGCGTTACGCCTCGCGACATCACCCGGGGTTGCGATTGCATTTATCGGTGCAGGGATCGGCGACCAATCATCAGGCGGTCAACTTCTATCACGAGCAATTCGGCATTGCGCGCGCGGTTTTGCCGCGCGTGCTGTCGCTGTCGCAAGTCGAGCAGTTGATCGGCGAAACGCCGGTCGAAATCGAAGTATTCGGTTTCGGCAGTCTGTGCGTGATGGCGGAAGGCCGTTGTGCGCTGTCGTCGTATGTGACCGGCGAATCGCCGAATCTGAACGGCGTGTGTTCGCCCGCGAAAGCCGTGCGCTGGTTGCAGACGGCGGGGGGACTCGAATCGCGGCTCAACGGTCTGCTGATCGACCGCTACGACGTCAATGAAAAGAGCGGCTATCCGACGCTGTGCAAAGGACGTTTCGTGGTCGAAGGCGAAGCGTATTACGCGATCGAAGAACCGACCAGCCTGAACACGCTCGAACTGCTGCCGAAGCTGATCGAGATGGGCGTACGCGCGGTGAAAATAGAAGGACGGCAACGCAGTTCGGCGTATGTCGAACAAGTCACGCGTGTCTGGCGCGAAGCGATCGACCAGTGTTTGCGCGACCCGCTGCGCTTTCGCGTTCAACCCGACTGGCAGACGGATCTTTCGCGGCTTTCCGAAGGACATCAGCAGACTTTGGGCGCACTGCATCGCCCCTGGAAATGAGTCATTGCCACGCGCATCGCACGGAGCGTCAATCTTGAAGATCTCGCTTGGACCCGTTCAATATTATTGGCCGCGCACGACATTGCTCGCGTTCTACGAGCGCGTGGCGACCCTGCCGGTCGATATCGTCTACCTCGGCGAAGTGGTGTGTTCGCGCCGCCACGAAATGCGGTTTTCGGACTGGATGGACGTTGCCGCACGCTTAACCGATGCGGGCAAGGAAGTCGTACTGAGCACGCAAACCTTGCTGGAATCCGGCAAGGACATGCGCGTGCTTGCGGACATCGCGGATAACGGCCGCTACGGCGTCGAGGCCAACGACGTGGGCGCCGTGCAGCGTACGCGAGGAAAGCCCTTCGTTGCAGGCGCATCGCTGAATATTTTCAATCCGCCGACACTCGACATCTTCGCGGAGGCAGGTGCAAAACGCTGGGTGGCGCCGCACGAAATGCATCAGTTCGATTTGCGCGCGTTGCAGCATGCGCGACCGGCCGGCATGCAAACCGAGGTGCTGGCTTATGGACGTTTGCCGCTGGCGTATTCCGCACGCTGTTTCAGCGCACGCAACCGCAATTTCCCCAAAGACAATTGCCAGTATGTGTGCAAAGACTATGCCGACGGCATGCTGCTGGAAACGCGCGAATTGCAGCCGCTTTTCGTGCTCAACGGCATCTCCACGCAGACCGCGCATATCTACACGCTGATCGACGAAATCGGCACGATGAAAAACATGGGCGTCGATATCGTGCGCATCAGTCCGCAGCAACATCACACCGAAGAACTTGTGTCGCTCTTTCACCGCGTCATTCGCGAGCCGTCCGAATCCGCGGATGCCTTGGCGCACATGCTCCCCTTGATGCCCGCCGCGCCGTGCAATGGCTATTGGCATTCGAAACCCGGCTTCGAATTCGTTCGATCCTGAATGGATGCCGTGCAGAGGACCTGAAATGAATGAACTGTTTCATCGCATTCCGTCGCCCGTCAAGCGCATGCTGTCGCTGTTACCCGCGTATCCCGGCACGATACTGTTCGCCAGAGCGCTGAATCTCGCACTTCGCCCCCATCTTCCCGGCGATCTGAAATCGTCGATCGAGGGGCGCGCGCTGCGCATCGACGTGAAAGATGCGGGCCTCGTGCTCGATTTCATGTTTCGGGCGAACGCCTTTCATGCGTTGCGCTCGTCCGGGCAACCCGATCTCGTCATTAGCGCCGTTGCGCGCGATTTTTTCGCGCTCATGCGCCGTAAAGAAGATGCCGATACGCTTTTTTTCAGCCGCCGTCTCGTGATGGAAGGCGATACGGAACTGGGCGTGTGCATCAAGAGTTCGCTCGATTCGATCGAATGGCCGTGGTTCGAATTTGAGCGAGTGTTGGGACGCATTCGCGGCAAGGTGGCGGGAAGCCCGTGAAGGTTCGAAATGCAGTGACGTGGTGTATTGCTGCAATGGCGCAAACCCGGCCCATTGCACGCACAGGAATAAAAAAGCGCGCCTCACAAGGGCGCGCCTTTTTTGCATCGTCAGCCGCTTACTTCAGGCCGAAATCCACCCGCGTCGTCGCGCCCTTGTCGTCGATACCCTTGGCATCGAGCTTGGGCGCCACCACGAACACGCGGCTCGGATCCACCTTGCCCTCGAAATACTGCTGCACCGCCTGCGCGCGCCGCTGCGCCAGATCGCGCAGCGTCGCGTCGTCCACGGGCGCGTGTTCGGCGAGCGCCTGCTTCATGTCGTCCTCGGGCAAGCTCTTGGTCAGGCCGATCATGTTGCGCGGCTTCTTGAAGTCGCCCGACTTATAGGCCTTCTCGAGATACTTGTTGTACTCCTTCGGATCGACCTTCACTGCCGAGGTGTCCACGCTTTCGCCGTTGCCCACGGTGTCCTTCACCTTCTGCTGACGCACGAGACGATCCACGTATTGCTCGCGCAGCGCAGGCGTATCCACGGCCGGATCGACGCGGCCGATCAGATCGATCTTGATCGACGGCTTGTCGTCGAGCGCCTTGGCGATGGTGTCGAGCTTCTTCGTATCGGCGTCGGTGAGCGTCGCCGTGCCCGGCGCGAATTCCACATAACCGAGTTCTTCGCCGCTGCCGCCGAACGCATTCGCGAGCAGCGAGAACGGCGCGGTCACGGCCTTTGCGATCAGGTTCAGCACCGCTTTCCAGATCAGCCCGCCAATGCTGAACTCCGGATTCGAGAGCGAACCCGACACCGGAATGTTCACGTCGATTTCGCCGCGACGGTTCTTCAGCAGCGAGATCGCGAGGCGCACCGGCAGCTTCGTCGCCGTGTCGTTGTCGACGTGATCGCCGAACGTCAACTGGTCGATGAAGATGTGGTTGTTCGCCGTGAGCTGATCGTCGGCGAGCTGATAGTGCAGGTCGACGTTGAGCTTGCCCTTCGTGATCGGATAGCCCGCGTACTTCGCGGAGTACGGCGTGAGATTGGTCAGTTCGATGTCGTGCGCGCTCGCGGTGAGATCGAGCGACGGCTTGGCGATCAGCGGATTCACCGTACCCTTGATCGTGATCGGACCGTTGGCCGCGAGCTTCGCCGAGACATCGACGGGCGCGGGCGTGGTCGACTCGGTGCCGAACGCGCCCACGGTCCCCTGGATCTGCACGAGGTCGGCGGTGTAGTTCGGCTTGATGAAGTTGTCGGTGTAGTTCACGCGGCCGTTTTGCAGCACGAGCTGGCCGAAGTGCAGGCGCACCGGATTCTTCGGCGGCTGCGCGGCCGTCACGGTCGCGCCCGCGCCCGACGCGGCGGCAGGCGCCGACGCCGTCTGCACCGGCGCGGCTGCGGGTTCGCTTGCGGCCTGCGGCGTGAGCGGCACCGGCTCGCGGCCGCCGCGCTGCGCGGCGCCGGTGTCGCGCGTGAGCGACTGCGCCTGACCGCTCTCGTGCGCCACCACGTCCTTGAGGTTCAGCTTGCCCTGCGAGTCGAGCAGGACGCGCCCGTAGAAGCCCGCGAAGGTCACGCGGCTCGCGTCGACGTCGGTGCCGCGCGCCTCGTCGTAATTCGCCTTGAGGTTCGTGAGCGCGAGCGAGCGCCAGCCCGCGAACGGGTCCGAGGTCGCCTTGTCGAGCATGCGCACGTCCACGAGCGCCGCGTCGCCGCGATAGTTCGCCCGCATCGCCTTGCCCTGCTCGACCGACAACTGCCCCTTCATGTTGAGCAGCGCGCTCGCGATCACCGCGTTCAGCTGGTTGCCGAAATACGGCTCGAACGCGGCGGCATCGAGCCGGTTCGCGTCGATCTTCAACTGCGCTTTCAGCGGCGTGGGATTCACGTTGCCGTCGAGCGCGAGCGTGCCCTTCTTGTTGACGGTCGCCTTCAACTCGATCGGCAGCGCGTGTTTCATGTCGTCGCTGATCTGCTGGACCTTGAGGTCGAGCGGCGCGATCGAGAGCTTCACGGGGCGCGGCGTGGTGCTGTCGGTGAAGTTGACCGAGCCGTCGTTCACGCTCACCGCGTCGATCTTGAAGCGCCACGTCGGGCCTTCCTGCACCGACTTCTGCGCCGCGTGAATCGCCGTGCGCTGCGGCGCGGCTTCATGCGTGGCCGCCAGCTCCATCAGATCGATCTTGCCGTTCTTCAGGCGCTCGGCGTTGACGGCCAGACCCGTGGTGTCCACCGAGGCGACCTGCGCCGTGCGCGCCGCCAGATCGACCTGGGTCAGCTGCACGGTGCCCTTCGCGAGCGCGAGCGCGGGCGCCTTCGCGCCGCGCGCGGCGACCTTCAGGGCGTCGAGCGTCAGCGTGCTCGCGCCGACCGTCACGGCGGCGGGCTGCTTCGCCCAGTTCGCGTTGACGAGCGCATCGAGGCTCAGCTTGCCGTCGACGATCTGCGCGGCCGTGACGTTGTCGATATAAGGCTGCAGCGCCGGCAGCGCGAGCGCGTTGAGCGCGATCTTCGCGTCGGCGCTTTGCGCGGCCATGCCGAAGTTGCCCGAGACCTGCGCCGTGCCGCCTTCGGGCGCGGCGAACGCGAGCGTGTAGGCGGCGGGCTGCTTCGCCGTCGACGAGAAGTTGGCAAGCGTCGCCGTGAGGTTGTTCAGGTCCAGTTGCACGGGCCGCGCGGCGGCCTCGTCGTGCACATGCACCGTGCCGCCCGTGAGTGCGAACTGGCGAATCGAGAGGTCGAGCGGCGGCGCTTTTTCGGCGGGCGCGGCCGGAGTGCTCGCGGTAGCCTGTGCGCCGGACGCCGACGACGCCGACGCCGACGCCGCAACCGGCGGCATCGCCGCGACGCCCGCCGACGCGCCGCTCGCGGCGGCGGCAGCTTCGGCCTTCGCGGCAGGCGCGTTGGCGAGCTTTTCGAAGCTCAGCACGCCGGCCTTGTCGCGCGCGACCCAGACCGTTGGCGCATCGATCTTGATCTGGTCGAAGCGATAGCTGTTGCTGAACGGTTCGAGCGAATTCGCCGCCACGTGCAGGCTGCGCGCGTTGAGTAGCGGCGCGCCCGCGTTGTCGCTGGCATCGATGTCGTTCAGGTCCGTCGTGCCCGAGACGCGCAGCGTGGGCTTTTCGCCCGACATCACGAAATCGAGCTTCAGATTGGTCGAGAGCTTGCCGCTCTTGAGCGTGACCGGCAGCTTCGACGGCGCGTACGTGAGCAGCTTCGGCACGTCAAGATCGGCGAGATGCAGTTCGACTTCCGACTCGCGCGAAACGGCGAACGGCTTGGTCTTGCCGTCAATGGCGAGCGTGCTCGCGCCGTCGATGCGCGCGCGCAGCATCGGCTGCACGAAGATATCGGTCTTGGAAGGCAGCGTGGCGATGAACGGAATGCCCAGCGTCCAGCGGTCGATCACGTGCTTCTCGTTGAGCAGGCGGTCGTCGAACGTGATCTGGCCGTTCTCCACGCGGATATTCGAGACGGAGAACTCGGCGGGCTTGCTGCTCGGCTTGTCGGACGGCTTCGAGAACTTGTCGATCAGATCGGAGAAGTTGAAGCGCTGCGCGTCGAGCCGCACGATGGTCGCGCGCGGCGAGTCGAGCCGCACTTCGTCGACGATCGGCGCGAGGCGGAACAGCGACGACCACGACGGCTTCACCACGAGCCGTTCGACGTCGAAGAAGTCGCCCTGGCCGCCGCGCTCGCCGATATGCACGCGATCGGCTTCGAGCCGCAGCGTGTACGGATTGAGCCCGATGCGGCCGATCGTGACGGGGCGGTCGAGCTGCTTGCTCAACTGCTGTTCGGCGATGTGGCGGATCAGCGGCGGCGCGGCGAAGAAACCGAGCAGGCCGAACACCACGAGGAAGATCAGGACGCCCGTGAGGATGCGTCGTGTGCGGGGCGCGCGCGCGACGGCGCGTACCGATTGCAGGGAAGTCGTCAGCGATGCTTTGTTGATGCTTGCCATGCTTGCTGGCCAATGACGCGACAGTACGTTGTCGCAGAGTGAAAGACTGGGGCGTTTTGTCGGAAAAGTCCGACAGCCGGAAGTATAGGCCCGATGCCGTTTTGCGCGGCAGTAAAACGCCCGGCGTCATGGGCTTCGCAGCCGGCGCGCGATGACGCGGCGGCACATCCGCGCGCGCGGCGACCCGCGTGGTGAGCGGTTTGCTGGCGTCGGCGCGCGCGGTGGCGGCGCATGTCCGTCAGGCGCACGGCATCCGCTCCGACAAAAAAACAGCGGCGCACATCCGGGGAGGATGGCGCCGCCGCTCTATGCGCGTTTCATCGACGCGTCGATGTCACTGACGCTCGACCGCGGGCGGTTGCCACGAGCCGTCGGTGGCTTGCGGTTTCGGTGCGTACAGACGCAGCACGAGGCGGAAATCGCCCTTCGGCACCGGCACCCAGTTGGCGCCGCCGCGCGGACGCTCGGCGCTCACGTGCACGTCGAGCGAGCCGTCGCGGTTGCGGCGCGCGCCGTTGCGGTCGCCGAACGCGACGCGCACCGGGCCGTCGCTGTCGAGCGCGCCGTCGGTCGTGTAGGCCGTGATCGACCAGAAGCCGCGCACCGGCGGCAGTTGCTTCGCGGTGAAGTGGATCACGTAGCGGTTCGCGCCGTTGAGCGTGTGGCCGTCGCTGTCCTGGGCGACGCGCGCGCGCACTTCGTCGAGGCTCGTCGGCAGACCCGGCGAGGTGTAGGCCGCGTAGGCGCGCAGCGCGTAGTCGGGGCCGTAGTTGCCCGCGTCGTCGCCGATCCAGAGCCAGCCGTTGCCCGCCAGCAGATTCGCGGGCGGCGTGGCGACGCGCGCGCGGCCGTCCTCGAAACCGGCCGCGACGAGCGCGGCGTCCTTCGAACCGGACGGCAGTTGCGCCGTCTCGCCCGCGTGCACGCCGATGTCACCGAGAATCTTGATCGCGTGCGGATCGTCCGGCATCGACGGGTTGTCGTCGATCGCCTGCGCGAGACGCGTGAAGAAGCCGTTGGCGTCGAGCGCCGCGACCTGCGCGCCCGGCGCGCCCGTGGCGACAGGGTCGCCGCTCAGGCCCGCGCCCGAGGACGCATCGGCTTGCGCGCCGCGCTTGCCGTGTTCGTCCCAGGCCGACAGCGGCGCGACGCGGATGCCGCGTTGCAGGCGGCGCACCGCCGCGATATCGCCGCCGCCGCGCGTCTGGATGCGCGCGAGGAACCAGACGTAGCGCGTGCTCACTTCGATGCGCTTCACGCGCGCGGGCAGCGTGCCTTGCCAGCCGGCCGGCACGAACGCAATCGTTTGCGCCTTCTGACCGGCAACGCGTTCCTTCGGCGGCGCGGCCGTCGACCAGACCACATTGGTCCACATGTCGAGCGCACGGGCGTCCATATAGCGGCCGTGGGTGTCGGGCAGCGCGACGATGACCGGCTCGCGGCTCACGTCGAACCAGCCGGACGAGGCCAGCGTGTCGAGATTCGGCTCGGGCGGGCTGGAGGCGCCGACGGGCGGCAGCGATTGCGCGTGGCGCAGCGTGTTCGTCTCGGCCTGGCCGGGCGCGCTGCCGGTGGCGGCTTCACGCGAGACGTCCATCAGCACGAGCGGATAGCCGAACACGTAGGAATCCGACACCTCGTCCTTGACCCAGCCATTGCTCCTGGGCGCGACGCCCGCGGGCGCGGACGCGCAACCGGCAATCAGCGCAATCCCCGCCAGCGCGGCGCAGGTGCGGAAAAAGGGAAACTCTCGGCGTTTTCTTTTCATTTCTATATAGGTGCGAAGCAGGGGCGGTCCATGAAGTGACGTCGACCGGCTTCCGACGCGGCGCGCGGCCCCCCCAGGGCCGTGGTCTCGTGCGCGCAGCAAGGTGCCAATGCCGCCGGGTGGTATCGTATCGCCCGCGCCTTGCCGTGAAAAGTCTGACGGAAGTAAATCTGCTTTACCCGGCGTGAGGGGGATCGAAAGAGCCCTTGACCTTCCCATCATGGGAACGTAGATACTGCGTGAAGTCGAATCGTCATTGCGCGCGTTCACGTTCGCGCCCCAACATCATGAACGAACCTCTCGTTGCCGACAGCGCCGCCGCCAGCCGCGTCGCCGAGCTTGAAATTCACGGCATGACCTGCGCCTCGTGCGCGATGCGCGTGGAAAAAGCGCTCGCGAAAGTGCCGGGCGTCACACGCGCGTCGGTGAATCTCGCGACGGAAAAAGCCACCGTCGAAGCCAATGCCGACGCCGAAGGCGCTCAGGTTGCCGCCTCGGCCTTCGTCGATCGCCTCGTGGCCGCCGTCGAAAAAGCCGGCTACGAAGCCGCGCCTATTGTCGACGAAAATCTCGCATCGGCCGATAACGGCGCCGATTCCCCGGCAATCGCGCATTTCGCCATCGGCGGCATGACCTGCGCCGCCTGTTCGAACCGCGTCGAGAAAGTGTTGGCGAAAGTGCCGGGCGTGGCGAGCGTCAGCGTGAATCTGGCGACCGAGGAAGCCGCCGTCACGCTGAACGGGCCGCTTTCGGGCCAGATGAGCGATCAACTCGTCGCCGTCGTGAAAAAGGCCGGCTACGAGGCCACGCCGATCGTCAAGGACGCGCCCGCCGGGTCCGCGGCTCACGCCGCCACGGATTCGGCCGCCCACGGCGGCGCGCCGTCACGCGCCGCGGCCGCCGAAGACGCCGCGCGCCGCGAACTGCGCGCCGTGCTGATCGCCGCCGTGCTCACCGCCCCGCTCGTCGTGCCGATGTTCGGCCACTGGCTCGGCCTGCACTGGATGCTGCCCGCCGCCGCCCAGCTCGTGCTCGCGTCGATCGTCCAGTTCGGCTTTGGCGCGCGCTTCTATCGCGCCGCCTGGAAGGCCGTGCGCGCGGGCGCGGGCAACATGGATCTGCTGGTCGCGCTCGGCACTTCGGCCGCGTGGGGCGTCAGCGTCTACGCGATGCTCGCGCATCCGGGCGACACCGCGCATCTCTATTTCGAAGCCTCGGCGGTCGTGATCACGCTGGTGCGCTTCGGCAAGTGGCTCGAAGCGCGCGCCAAGCGCCAGACCACCGACGCGATCCGCGCCCTCAACGCGCTGCGCCCCGAACGCGCGCGTCTGCGCGAGAACGGCGCGGAGCGCGACGTACCGCTCGCGCAGGTGCGCGTGGGCGCGATCGTGGTCGTGCGGCCGGGCGAGCGCCTGCCGACCGACGGCGTCGTGCTCGAGGGCCGCAGTCATGTCGACGAATCGCTGATCACCGGCGAAAGCCTGCCGGTGCCGAAGGAGCCCGGCGAGCCCGTCACCGCCGGTTCGATCAACGGCGAAGGGCTGATCGCGGTGCGCACGACGAAAATCGGCGCGGAAACCACGCTCGCGCGCATCATCCGTCTCGTTGAAAGCGCGCAGGCGGAAAAGGCGCCGATCCAGCGTCTCGTCGACCGCGTAAGCGCCGTGTTCGTGCCCGCGATCCTCGTGATCGCCGCGATCACGCTGGGCGGCTGGCTGCTCGCGGGCGCGTCCGCCGAAACCGCGATTCTCAACGCGGTCGCCGTGCTGGTGATCGCCTGTCCGTGCGCGCTCGGGCTCGCCACGCCCGCCGCGATCATGGCGGGCACCGGCGTGGCCGCGCGTCACGGCGTGCTGATCAAGGACGCTGAAGCGCTCGAAACGGCGCACAACGTCGGCGTGGTCGCCTTCGACAAGACCGGCACGCTCACGCTCGGTCAGCCCTCGCTGACGGCGTTCGAGCCCGCCGGCGGCTTCGTGCGCAACAAGACGCTCGCGCTCGCCGCCGCCGTGCAGCAGCACAGCGATCATCCGCTTGCGAAGGCCGTGGTGAAGGCCTACGACGACGCCTCGCAGGGCGCGCCGCTGCCCGCCGCCGCCGACGCGCGCGCGGTGCCCGGACGCGGCGTGCAGGCGCAGGTCGAAGGCTGGCAGCTCGCCATCGGCAGCGCGCGCTGGGTCGCGGAACTCGCGCTCGACGTGCCGTCCGCGCTCGCGGCGCGCGCCACGGCGCTGGAAGCCGAAGGCAACACGATTTCGTGGTTGATCGGGACGCAGTCCGGCGCAGAGCCAAACGCGAAAACCAACGCAAAACCCGACACCGTGCTCGCCCTGCTCGCATTCGGCGACACCGTGAAGCCGACCGCGCGCGACGCCATCGCGCGTCTGAAGTCGATGGGCATCCGCAGCGTGCTCGTGACCGGCGACAACGCGGGCAGCGCTCATGCCGTGGCCGCCGAACTGGGCATCGACGAAGTCCACGCGCAGGTCCTGCCCGACGACAAGGCGCGCACGATCCGCGACCTCAAGATTCGCAGCGGCGCGATCGTCGCGATGGTCGGCGACGGCATCAACGATGCGCCCGCGCTGGCCGCCGCCGACATCGGCATCGCCATGGCCACCGGCACCGACGTGGCGATGAACGCCGCCGGCATCACGCTGATGCGCGGCGACCCGGCGCTCGTCGCCGCCGCGATCGACATCTCGCGGCGCACGTGGCGCAAGATCCAGCAGAACCTGTTCTGGGCCTTCGTCTACAACCTGATCGGGATTCCGCTCGCCGCTTTCGGGCTGCTCAATCCGATGCTCGCAGGCGCGGCGATGGCGTTCTCCAGCGTGAGCGTCGTGACCAATGCGCTGCTGCTGCGCACCTGGCGCGACAAACGCTAAAGCGCCCGCCTCAGCGCACGATCCTTTTTCAAACACATTGTTCAAACTGCGCGCGCGACGGTCACCGCCGTCGCGCGCTTTTTTGTTGCGCCATGCATTCCCATCTATTGCGCGGATCGGAATGCATTATTTTCGTGTGCGAAGTATTGAGTGCATGCTGCTAACGCGTGGCTAACGCGCAATTATTGCGGTTGATGCATCGTACGCACGCGCGCCGCGAGCGCTATTCATCTGAAGATATAACGCAAAAATCGCGATGTATCGCGGATTTTCTTGTCTGTGCCGCGCGTTTCGTTGCATCGCCGCACATTTTTTCGCGTACCCCTCAAGGATTCACGAAGCTGGCCGTAAATCGTTTGCCAGCGCTTCGAAAGCGCCCGGTCCCTCCGCATTATTCTTTTCAGGAACCGCTTCAATGATTCCATCCGTCCAGCGACGCACGAGCGTCGGCGTGCGGCTCGCGCTACTTTCGTGCGTGCTCGTCGCCGCGATCTTCGCGGCCTTCACATGGGCGCTCACGAACAGCGCCGCCAACCAGGTCGGCGACCAGGTGCGCGCGCGCATCGCCGAGAAAGACCATTCGGTCGCCTCGACGATCGCCCTCATCGACAGCGCACTCGACGCCGAAGTCGACCGCTCGATGTCGCTCTTCGCGAGCTTCCTGCCCGGCGAGTTCGCGCTCGATCCCGCGCAGACCGTCGACATCAACGGCAAGGCCACGCCGACCTTCAAGGTCGGCGACCACGTGCTGAATCTCGACTTCTCGATCCCCGATCAATTCCTCGCACGCAGCGGCGCCATCGCGACCGTGTTCGCGCGCAGCGGCGACGACTTCGTGCGCGTGACGACCTCGCTCAAGAAGCAGGACGGCTCGCGCGCGATCGGCACGCTGCTCGACCGCAAGGGTCCGGCTTACGAGCCGATCGTCGGCGGACGCAGCTACGCGGGCCTCGCGCAACTGTTCGGCAAGCAATACATCACCGAATACCGGCCGATCACGGACGCCGGCGGCAAGGTGATCGGCGCGCTGTTCGTGGGCGTGGACGTCGACAAGCAGATCGACGCGATCAAGTCGGAAATCGGCAAGCTCAAGCTCGGCCAGACCGGCTATTACTTCGTGCTGGATGCGTCGAACGGCGCCACGCGCGGCAATTTCATCGTCCATCCGGCCGACGCGGGCAAGCATTACGACGACGCCAACGCGCCCTACACGCGCATGCTCGAAGCCGGCGAAGGCACCTTCGAGTTCACGGGCGCGGACGCCTCGCTCGGCGAGCGCGACTCACGCGCGAAACTGGTCTCGTTCGTGAGCGCGCCGCAATGGCAATGGCTCGTGGGCGGCGTGGTGCCGCGCGACGAGATCATGGCCGAAGTGAACGCCACGCGTAACCGCTTCGCCGCGATCGGCTTCGTGCTCGTGGTGCTGTTCGCCGCGCTTTCGATCTACGCCGCGCGCCGCATGGTGAGCCAGCCGCTCGACGCCGCCGCGCACGCCGCCGGCCGGCTCGCGGCGGGCGACCTCACGGTGCGCATCGGCGCGTCGCTCGATCCGCGCGGCGCGCAGTCGATGCAAGCATCATCCGTATCATCCCCCTCGCTCGACGACGCGCAGAACCAGGGCGCTGACGAAATCGGCCGCCTCACGCGCGCGATCGACGGCATCGGCGTGGGGCTCGCGCAGATCGTCTCGCAGGTGCGCAGCGCGAGCGCGCAAATGAGCGACGGCACCTCGCGCATCGCCCAGGGCAGCGGCGAGATCGCCGAACGGATCGCGAGTCAGGCGAGCAGCCTCGAAGAAACGGCCGCGAGCATGGAAGAGATCACCTCGACCGTGCAGCAGAACGCCGACCACGCACAACGCGCCAACACCGTGGTGACGGGCGCCGCCGAGGCCGCGCTCGAAGGCGGCCGCGCCGTCGAACGCGTGGTGGCGACGATGCAGGACATCAGCCGCGCCTCGCAGAAGATCGGCGACATCACGAGCGTGATCGACGGCATCGCGTTCCAGACCAACATCCTCGCGCTCAACGCCGCCGTGGAAGCGGCGCGCGCGGGCGAGCACGGCAAGGGCTTCGCCGTGGTGGCGAGCGAGGTGCGCGCGCTCGCGCAGCGCAGCGCGGCAGCGGCCAAGGAGATCGCGGAACTGATCACCGAATCGACCTCGACCGTCGATACCGGCTACCGTATCGCGGGCGAAGCGAGCACGACGATGCGCGCGATCGTCACGCGCGTGGAAGAGGTGCGCTCGATCATCGCCGAGATCAGCGTAGCCTCGCGCGAACAGTCGGGCGGCATCGAGCAGGTGAACATCGCGGTCTCGCAGATCGGCGAGGCCACGCAGCAAAATGCCGTGCTGGTCGGCGACGCCGAGCGCGCCGCCGCCGCTTTGTCCGAACAGGCCGCGACGCTCGCGGAACTCGTGAGCGTGTTCAAGGTGCGCGGCTAGGCAAAAGTTGGTGCGCTTCGGCGCGCGGGCCGCAACGAAAAAGCCGGACGGCGCATGGCGCGCCGTCCGGCTTTTTTTATCGACTGCGAATTTTGGAATACGAAATTCGGCATGCGAAGTTGGCCGCGAATATGGCCGCAAAGCACGCGGCTTCGCGCAAAGGTTTTAACGCACGATGGTCGCGCGGCTCGCGAGCGACTGCACGCGCTGGTTCACAGCGGCGTCCAGCGCTTCGGCCTTCAGTTGACGACGGATTTCGTCCTTCACTTCGGCGTAGCTCTGCACCTTCATCGGACGCTTGTCCTGCAGCTTGACGACGACCCACGCGTCGTCCGACTTGACCGGCTGCGGCGCGACGCCGCCCACCTGCAACTGCGCGAGGGCTTGCGCGACGTCCGTCGGCACGCCGCGCGTCTTGCCGTCGACCACGGGCGTCTTGAAGCTCACCCACGGCATCTGGCCGCCGTTCGCCTTCGACGGCGCCAGGCTGACCTGCTTCGCCACGGCGTCGAACGTCTGCCCTGCCTTCAATTGCGCGATCGCGTTTTGCGCTGCGGCCTGATCGGCAACGACGATCAGTTGCGGCTTGAACTCGTACTGGCCGAGTTCGGCGTTCACGGTGGTGTACCGCGCCTTGATCTGGCGCTCGGTCGGATCGGCGGCGCGCACGTTCGCTTCGAGCCACGCGCGGATCGCCATGTCGGTCTTCTCGGCCTCGGGCGCCTGGGCGACTTCCGGGCGCTTGTCGAAGTGGTCGTGGACGGCTTGCTGACGCAGCAGTTCGCGGGCGATCAGACCGTCGCGCAGCGCTGCGCGCAGTTGCGGCGCGTCGGGTGCGCCGTTGGCGGTGACCTTGCGGACGGTGTCGTCGAGCGCGGACTGAGGAATGGCCACGCCGTTGACGACGGCGACCGCGCCGGCCGGCAGCGCCGCCGACTGCGACGTCGCGCCGGATTCGCCGGCCGCGTGGGTGAGCGTGGGCAGCACGGTGCTGACAGCCACGGAAGCGAATGCGGTCACGCACAGCGTGCGGATCAGGTGGGACATGCGGATCACTGCGGGGAACTCCAAGGTTTGAATGCGTGTGCGCTTCGCGGCGGAAGGCCAATCGAGGGAATCTAGCGGAACTTCGCTCAGGAATGCGTCAGCAAGTGTCAAAGCTAAAAAGTAGTCACCCGGGATGTGACTTAGGTCAGCACATGAATGGAGCTGCTGAGGTGGCTTACTGAGTGTCCGTTGCGAGGAATCGCTGCCAGATCAACGGCCTGGCAGAGATGCAGACAGCTTGTCCACAGGGCTGCCAACAATTTCTGTGGACAAGATGGTGCCTGTTTTTGCGGCACACGGCGGGGTGTGCCAAAACGGGGCATCGCGGGGGAAAACGCTTATTCATCAGCAAGTTGGCGCACTCACCCCAAGGTTACTCACAGGGCTATCAACGAAAACTGTGGAAAACTTTGGGGTGCTGCGCAGGGGCTGCGAAGCGGCGGCGAAGTTCGCGCCAGACTTTCGGCGAGCACCGCACACGCCGGCGAATCCATCCGCTCACACTGTCCGCTCATCATCCTCCGGCACCCCGCCAAAATCCGCGCGCATCGCCCCCCTTGCGCCCGATCAACCATCACGCAAAACCCGCGCTCGCAATCACTCGATGCTGTTACCGTGCGCGCTCAATTTCGCCTGAGCGCCGATTCGCCAACGCGCCAGGCGCCCGGCACCCCGCACCAGCCCGAGCACCGCTTCATGACGCCCGCCTCCCGGCCGCCTTTGCGCCACAAGATCGCCGCCCTCTACGCCTTCCTGCTGGCCCTGAACACGGGCGCGTGGCTGTGGGCCATCTGCGTTTTCCGCGATCATCCCGCGCTGCTCGGCACGAGCCTGCTGGCCTGGTCGCTCGGTCTGCGCCACGCGTTTGACGCCGATCACATCGCCGCCATCGACAACGTCACGCGCAAGCTCATGCAAGCCGGACAGCGTCCGCTCGAAGTCGGCCTTGCGTTCTCGCTCGGCCACTCGACGATCGTTGTCATCGCCACCATGGCGATCGCCGCGACGGCCGCCTCGTTTCAAGGTCCTCTGGAGCGCTTTCGCGACACCGGCGCGCTGATCGGCACCTGCGTTTCGGCGGCGTTCCTGTTCGCCATCGCGCTATTCAATCTGCTGATCCTGCGCTCGGTCCTGCGCACCTACCGGCGCGTACGGCGCGGCGAGGCCTGGAGCGAAGCCGATCTCGACGTGCTGCTCGCGGGCCGCGGTCTGATCGCGCGGCTGCTGCGTCCGCTCATGCGGCTCGTGACGCGCGGCTGGCATATGTATTTCCTCGGCTTCCTGTTCGGTCTGGGTTTCGACACCGCGAGCGAGATCGGCCTGCTCGGCATCGCCGCCGCGAGCGCCACGCAGGACCTGCCGATCTGGGCGATCCTCGTGTTCCCCGCGCTTTTCACCGCGGGCATGACGCTCGCCGACACCACCGACAGCCTGCTCATGCTGGGCGCCTACGGCTGGGCGCTCGACGACCCGTTGCGCAAGCTGCGCTACAACCTGTCGATGACCGCGCTCTCGGTCGTCGTGGCGGTCGTCGTGGGCGGCATCGAAGCACTCTCGCTGATCGGCCAGCGTCTCCATCTCGAAGGGGGCGTCTGGCGCGCCGCCGATACGCTCGGCGACCAGCTGGGTCTCGGCGGGTTCATCGTGGCCGGTTTGTTCGCCGCTGGCTGGCTCGCCTCGATGGCGCGCTTTCGCGCCCGATCCGGCACGCCCGCATCGCGCACGCCGGCCGGTCATTCCTGACGAATTCTGACAGTCCCGCATCTCGGCGTGCCGCTGAATAAGCCCTCACGCATCGGAATTATCCGATAGCCAATCTGAATTGACTCCGGTCAAAACAAGATGGCCACCCAGGCCAGATCATTCCATTTTTTCGCAGCCCACACGGTCCATCAAGGAGGCCATCTTGGAGACGTTCTACGACGCCATGCGCGCACAGGGTGTGACGCGGCGCAGCTTCCTGAAGTTCTGCAGTCTCACGGCCACCGCGCTCGGTCTCGGTTCGGCGTTCGTGCCGCGCATCGCACACGCGCTCGAAACCCGTCCGCGCACGCCGGTGATCTGGCTGCACGGGCTCGAATGCACGTGCTGCACCGAATCGTTCATCCGCAGCGCACACCCGCTCGCGAAGGACGCGATTCTCTCGATGATCTCGCTCGACTACGACGACACGATCATGGCCGCCGCCGGCCACCAGGCCGAGGCGATCCTCGAAGACATCCGCACGAAGTACAAGGGCAACTACATCGTCGCCGTGGAAGGCAATCCGCCGCTCAACGAAGACGGCATGTTCTGCTTCCCCGGCGGCGAGCCCTTCGTCGAAAAGCTCAAACGCGTGAGCGCCGACGCCAAGGCCGTCATCGCGTGGGGCGCGTGCGCCTCGTGGGGCTGCGTGCAGGCGGCGAAGCCCAATCCCACGCGCGCCACGCCGATCGCCGACGTGATCCTCGACAAGCCCATCGTCAAGGTGCCGGGCTGCCCGCCCATTCCTGAAGTGATGGCCGCCGTGATCACCTACATGGTCACGTTCGACCGACTGCCGCCGCTCGACCGCCAGGGCCGCCCGAAGATGTTCTACGGCCAGCGCATCCACGACAAATGCTACCGGCGTCCGCACTTCGACGCGGGCCAATTCGTCGAAAGCTGGGACGACGAAGGCGCGCGCAAGGGCTACTGCCTCTACAAGATGGGCTGCAAGGGCCCGACCACCTACAACGCCTGCTCGACGGTGCGCTGGAACGACGGCGTGTCGTTCCCGATCCAGTCGGGCCACGGCTGTCTCGGCTGCTCCGAAAACGGCTTCTGGGACAAGGGTTCCTTCTACGACCGCGTGGTCGACATCAACCAGTTCGGCATCGAGCAGAACGCCGACCGCATCGGCATGAGCGTCGCCGGCGTGGCGGGCGCGGCCATCGCCGCGCATGCGGTCGTCAGCGCGATCAAGAGCACCGTGCTCAAGCGCAACGACCTCAAGCCGCTGCACGAGATCCACGACAACAATAACCATCAGGAGCCGCGGCAATGAGCTACGCAACCCAGGGCTTCACGCTCGACAACAGCGGCCGCCGCGTGATCGTCGACCCGGTCACGCGCATCGAAGGCCACATGCGCTGCGAAGTCAATCTCGACAGCAACAACGTCATCACCAACGCGGTCTCCACGGGCACGATGTGGCGTGGTCTCGAAGTGATCCTGCGCGGTCGCGATCCGCGCGACGCGTGGGCCTTCGTCGAACGCATCTGCGGCGTCTGCACGGGCACGCACGCGCTCACGTCGGTGCGCGCGGTGGAGAACGCGCTCGGCATCGCGATTCCCGAGAATGCGAATCTCATCCGCAATCTCATGCAGGCCACGCTGTGGGTGCACGACCACCTCGTGCACTTCTATCACCTGCACGCGCTCGACTGGGTCGACGTGGTGAGCGCGCTCAACGCGGACCCGAAGCGCACCTCCGAACTCGCGCAGAGCATTTCCGACTGGCCGCTGTCCTCGCCGGGTTACTTCCGCGATCTGCAATCGCGGCTGAAGCGTTTCGTCGATTCGGGCCAGCTCGGGCCGTTCCGCAACGGCTACTGGGGCCATCCGGCCTACAAGCTGCCGCCCGAAGCCAATCTGATGGCGGTCGCACATTACCTCGAAGCGCTCGATTTCCAGAAGGAAATCGTCAAGGTGCATACGGTGTTCGGCGGCAAGAATCCGCATCCGAACTGGCTCGTCGGCGGCGTGCCCTGCGCGATCAATATCGACGACGTGGGCGCGGTCGGCGCGGTCAACATGGAGCGCCTGAATCTCGTCTCGCAGATCATCGACCGCACGATCGAATTCGTGCAGCAGGTGTATCTGCCCGACGTCGTCGCCATCGCCTCGTTCTACAAGGATTGGGCCGCGATCGGCGGCGGCATTTCGGGGCAATCGGTGCTCTCGTACGGCGACTTCCCCGACCACGCCAACGACTACGGCGACAAGAACCTGCTGGTGCCGCGCGGCGCCGTGGTGAACGGCAACTTCAACGAGATCCTGCCCGTCGATCTGCACAACCCCGAGGAAGTGCAGGAGTTCGTCGCGCACTCGTGGTATCGCTATCCGGACGGCAAGCAGGGCCTGCATCCGTTCGAGGGCGTGACGGAGCCGCATTTCGAACTGGGTGGCGCGACCAAGGGCCATCGCACGAAGATCGAGCAGATCGACGAATCGGGCAAGTATTCGTGGATCAAGGCGCCGCGCTGGCGCGGCCACGCGATGGAGGTGGGGCCGCTCGCGCGCTATCTGATCGGTTATCACCAGAATCGCGCGGACATTCGCGAGCCGGTGGACGCGCTGCTCGCGAAGCTCGGCGCGCCGGTTTCCGCGCTCAATTCCACGCTCGGCCGCACGGCGGCGCGCGCGCTCGAAGCCGACTGGGCCGCCACGAAGATGAAGTACTTCTTCGACCGCCTGATCGGCAATCTCAAAGCCGGCGACACGGCCACCGCGAACGTCGACAAATGGGAGCCCGCGTCGTGGCCCGCGCAGGTCAAGGGCGTCGGTTTCACCGAGGCGCCGCGCGGCGCGCTCGGTCACTGGATCCAGATCCGCGACACGAAGATCGACAACTACCAGTGCATCGTCCCGACCACATGGAACGGCTCGCCGCGCGACGAGCAAGGCCAGATCGGCGCGTTCGAGGCCAGCCTCATGAACACGAAGATGGCGAAGCCCGACGAGCCGCTCGAAATCCTGCGCACGCTGCACAGCTTCGACCCGTGTCTCGCCTGCTCGACGCATGTGATCGGGCCGGCGGGCGAGGAACTCGTCAACGTTCAGGTGCGCTGAGGCGCGCAAGCGAGGTCGCAATGTCCAGGCAAAAGCAACTCAAGACCTACAGTTTCGACGGCAACGCGCCCGCCGAATTCGAAGGCAAGCGCGTCACGTCGGTCTATGTCTATCAGGCGCCCGTGCGGCTGTGGCACTGGCTCACCGTGCTCGCGGTGATCGTGCTGACCGGCACGGGCTTTCTGATCGGCAAGCCGGTTTTTCCCACGCTCTCGGGCGAGGCGAGCGCGCATTTCATGATGGGCTGGCTGCGCTTCGCGCACTTCACGGCGGGTTACGTGCTCGCCGTGGGGCTCGTGTTCCGCGTGTGCTGGGCGTTCTTCGGCAATCACTTCTCGCGCGAGATATTTCTCGTGCCGGTCTGGGATCCGCAGTGGTGGCGCGAACTTTTTTACGAGTTCCGCTGGTATCTGTTCCTCGCGCGCTATCCGAAGAAATACGTCGGCCACAACCCGCTCGGTCAACTCGCGATGTGCGGCTTTTTCATCGTCGCGGTGCTGATGTGCGTGAGCGGTTTCGCGCTCTATGGCGAAGGCCTCGGCACGACGAGCTGGGCCTCGCACACGTTCGGCTGGGTCATCTCGCTCGTCGGCGGCAACAGTCTCGCGCTGCATAGCTGGCACCGTCTGGGCATGTGGAGCATCGTGCTGTTCGTGATGATCCACGTGTATGCGGCGATTCGCGAAGACATCATGTCGAAGCAAAGCATGATCTCGACGATGATCAGCGGCTTCCGCATGTTCAAGAACTGACATGCGCGACTCGATCTCTCATTCGCAAGACGTGCCGCAAAGCGCGCCTCAAGCAGCGCCGCCGCACATCGTCGTGCTCGGCATCGGCAACGTGCTGTGGGCCGACGAAGGCTTCGGCGTGCGCGCCGTGGAGGCGCTCAACGCGCAATACGCCTGCGCGCCGAACGTCGAACTCGTCGACGGCGGCACGCAAGGTCTCGCGCTGCTGCCGCTCGTGGAGTCGGCGCACAAGCTGATCGTGTTCGACGCGATCGACTTCGGTCTCGCGCCCGGCACGCTCGACGTGCGCGAAGGCGACGAGGTACCCGTTTGCCTGCAGGCGCGCCGCATGAGCCTGCATCAGATGGGTTTCGCCGACGTGCTCGCCTGCGCGCAGCTCAAGGGCAACTATCCGCAGGAAATCGTGCTGATCGGCGTGCAGCCGGTCGAACTCGACGACTTCGGCGGCAGCCTGCGCGACGCCGTGAAAGCGCAGATCGAACCGGCTATCGCGCAAGCCTGTCGTTTCCTCGAACGCTGGCAGGCCGCGCCGCGCGCGCGGCCGGCTTCCTCCGCGTCACCTTCTGGCGCCGAGCCGCTGAACGCGGCGAGCCTCGCGCTCGCGGCCTACGAAAACGGACGCCCGAGCGAGCGCCTCGCGAACCGCGACGGCGACACGCGCTTCTGGCGCCCACAGGAGAACGTCTGATGTGCATGGGCATTCCCGCACGCATCGTCTGCGCCGAAGGTCTCGTCGCGCAGGCGGTCACGCGTCACGGCGCGTGCGCCGTCGATCTCGCGCTCACCGGCCCGCTGCCCGCGGGCGCGTGGGTGCTCACCTTCCTCGGCGCGGCGCGCGAGGTGATCGACGCCGACCGCGCGCGCGACATCGACGCGGCGCTCGACGCGCTCGAAGCCATCGCACGCGGCGAGATCGACAGCACGCAGGCGGCAGCGGGCCTCGACCGCTTTTTCGCCGACCTCACGAACCGCGAGCCGTCCCTGCCCGCGCATCTGCGCACGCGCGCCGGTTCACCGGACACTTCGGATACCCCATCATGACGCTCGCAACGCTTTCCGGCGGCCCGACCCTCGACACGCTGCGCGAACGCCTCGCGCGCCACGGCTACGTGGAAGTCGACGAGCACACGCTCGACGGCGTGGCCGCGCGCGCCGCGCAACTCGTGCTGCTGCCGCTCGACAATCCCGCGCAGCGCCCCGAATTCGCCGACCTGCTCGTGATCCTGCCCGAGCTGCTGCGTCAATTCGGCGACGACGCCTTCACGGTCGCCTACGCCTGCCCGCCCGCCGCCGTCGCGCTCGCGCGCCGCTTCGGCGTGCTGCGCCAGCCCGCGCTGGTGTTCCTCCACTTCGGCGCGCTCGCCGGCACGATCGAAGGTCTGCGCGACTGGCGCGAATACGTGCAGGCGTTCGCGCGACTGTGCGCCTCGGGCGCCGCCACAGGCGTCACGGAAACCAAGGGAGTCACGCGATGAACCGCGCCGATTTCATTCCCATCCTGCCGCTCGTGAGCGGCCCCGGCTCGCAGCCGCAGCAACCCGGCGACGAAGCCTGGTCCTGTCTGCCGCTGCCCGTCGAAGTCGAGACCTGGCGCGCGCCCGCGTTCCCCGAGCCGGGCGAGCCTGGCGCCGCCGCCGTATTGCATCTGCTGCACGGCATGATCGACGCGCTCGAAAGCCTGGCGTCGCCGGACAAAGCCATCCGCTTCCCGCTCGATGCGCTCGACGCCGACGCGCATCGCCTGCTCGCGCAGGTCTTCGGCGAAGGCGAAGTCTCGGCGCGCGTCGCACTCGACGACGGCGCGACCGTGCAGATCCAGGAAGCGCGCTACGCGGGCGTCTGGCGCGTGATCACGCTCGGCGCGCAAGGCGAGCGCATCGCCGATTACGTCGAGATCGCGCCCGCGCCGTCCGTCGTGTTCGAAGCGTCGGCGCGCGGCGCGGCGCACGCGGCCATTCCGCCCGTCGGCGAAGCCACGCTGATGAACGCGCCCTCGCTCGCCAGCGAAATCGCCGCCATTCACGCGCGCGCCGTGCAAACCGGCGGCGCGGGCCAGCACACCATCAACTTCAGTCTGCTGCCGGTCAGCCCCGACGATCTCGCGTGGCTCGAAGGCATGCTCGGCGAAGGGCGCGTCGGGTTGTTCTCGACGGGCTACGGCAAATGCATGGTGATGGCCACGGCGCTGCGCCACGTCTGGCGCGTGCGATATTTCGACGGCACGAGCAAGGTGCTGCTCGACACCGTCGAGATCACGCGCCTGCCCGAAGTCGTGCTCGCCGCGCCCGACGATCTGCGCGATTCGTTGCAGCATCTGCGCGAAATCGTGCAATGGCTGGAGTCGCACTGATGTTCGAAGGCAGCTACCTCGGCGACAACGGCGCGCTGCGCCCCGCCAGCCGGCTCGAATGCAAGATCTGCTGGTGGGTCTACGATCCCGCGCTCGGCGATCCGGTCTGGGACATCGCGCCCGGCACGCCGTTCGCGGCGCTGCCCGCGCACTGGAAATGCCCCGTCTGCGACGGCGCGCGCGAGCAATTCATGGTGCTCGACGATGCACGCGCCTGACGTCGTTCGCCGCGCCGCCACCGATCCCGCGCACGATCCGTCGCGCCGCGTCGAAGCCGCGTTCGCGCAGATCGCCGCCACGCGCATGCGCGATCTGCCGTATCTGAATCCGAGCCTTGCGGTCGCGGCCGTGGGCTTTCGCCTCTGGCAGTCGAGCTGGATCGGCGTGCTGGTCACACCGTGGGGCATCAATCTGCTGCAACTGCCCACGGACGACGCGCCGTTCGCGGCCTGGCGCGCGGCGGACGCCATCGACGTGACGCTGCCCGGCGCGATGCTCGCGTTCGTGCCCGCGCGGCTCGATGCGCTCGGCGAGTATCGGCAATGCTCGCTGTTTTCGCCCGCCCAACAATTCGCCGATCAGGCCAGCGCGCTCGCCACCGCGCATGAAGTGCTGCGTCTGCTGTTCGAGCCGGAAGCGTCGGCCGATGCCACCGCCGCTACCGTCGCCACGCCCGCGCCGCCCGCCGACCCGCGCCGCCGCCGTTTGTTCGGACTCCGGCCATGAACCGCAGCCACGTTCTCACGCTGACACTGCGCGGCGACAGCAAATGCGTCCGCGACGTGAGCGCCGAATGGCAGCCGCTGCCTGTCGAACGCCTGCTGATCGGCGCGCGCGTCGCCGAAGCGGAAGCGCTCGTGCCCGCCGCGCTCGCCTTGTGCCGTCATGCGCACTGCGCCGCGGCTCACTGGGCGCTCGCGGCCGCGCAACCGGGCCCGCTGCACGCGCTCGACGCCCGGCGCGATGCGCGCGTGCGCCTCGAAGCCGCGCGCGAAACGGTGCGCCGCTGGCTCATCGATCTGCCCGGCGAACTCGGCGAACAATGGGCGCCCGGCACGCTCGCGCTCTGGCCGCAGCTCGACTCGCACGCGGCCATTGCGGCCTGGTGCGCCGACCACGTGTTCGGCATGCAAGCCGCGCAGTGGCTCGCGCTCGATAGCCGCGGCCAACGCGCCTGGGCCGCGCGCGGCACGCGCGTCCCGGCGCGCTGGCTCAACACGCTGCTGCACGATGCCGACCGCGCGTGCATCGCGACGTCGGCGGGCGTGCTGCATTACGTCGATCGCGCGGGCGTCGCGCTGCTTGCGGGCGCGCCGTGCATACCGTGTGCGCCGGGTTCATCGTCGACAAGACCCGCCGACGCCGACGCGCCGCCGCACGCCGACCTCTGGGACACGCCCACGTGGATGCCCGATCTCGCAACCGGCCTGCTGATCGCGCGGCTACAACGCCTCGCGCACTACTGCGCTCACGGCGACGACGCACCGCCCGTCTCCGGCGGCTGGCGCGCGGGCGCGCTCGGCATCGGCTGGGCGCGCGGCGCACGCGGCCTGCTCGTGCACGTGGCGCGCGTCGAGCACGGCGTGATCGCCGCGTGGCGCATCGTGCCGCCCACGCAATGGAATTTCGGCGCGCCCGCCTTGCTGCGCCAGGCGCTCGCGCAGCGTAGCTGGGACGACGCGCAACGCCGCGCCGCCCGTCTCGCGCTGTTGCTCGACCCCTGCGTGGCGCACGAGATCGTCGTGCAGCGCGGCGCGGCGCACGTCATCGATTCGGGAGCGTTACAAGGAGCCCAGCCGTATGCATGAAATGGCCATCGCGCACAGCATTCTGGACCTCGTCGAGCACGAGGCCGCGCGCCAGCACGCCACGCGCGTGCGCACGCTCGAACTGGAAATCGGGCAACTGGCCAATGTCGATGTGGGCGCGCTGCGTTTCGCGCTCGACGTCGTGCTGCGCGACACGATCGCTCACGGCGCGCGGCTCGAAATCGCCGAACCGCCGGGCCAGGCGGTGTGCCTGCGCTGCGGCGACGACGTGGCGCTCGCGCGCCGCGGCGAACCCTGCCCCGCCTGCGGCAGCTACCAACTGGCCGTGACCGGCGGCGACACCTTGCGCGTCGCCGGCATGATCGTCGACTGAGTGCGTCGGCGCGAAATCCAACGCGTCCGGTTCGCGCCGGACGCATCGAGAAAGGACATCATCATGTGTACGACCTGCGGCTGCGGCCCGGACAACGTGCGAATCGAAGGGGCGCAGATGCGCGAGCATTCGCACGGACACGAACATGCGCACGGGCACGATCATGGACATGCGCACGCGCATCCGCACGAGCACGAACATGCGCACGATCACGATCACAACCACGCGCACGAACACAACCACGCGCCCGGCCGCCGCGTCCGCATCGAGCAGGACATCCTGCGCGAGAACGACCGTTACGCGCTGGCCAATCGCACGCGTCTGCGCGCGCACGGCGCGTTCGCGCTGAACCTCGTTTCGAGTCCCGGCTCGGGCAAGACCTCGCTGCTGGTGCGCACGATCGAAGCGCTCAAGGACGAACTCGCGATCGCCGTCATCGAAGGCGATCAGCAGACCTCGAACGACGCCGAGCGCGTACGCGCCGCCGGCGCGCCCGCCGTGCAGATCAACACGGGCAAAGGCTGTCACCTCGACGCGCACATGGTCGGTCACGCGCTCGACCGCCTGCCGCCGCTCGACAACAGCCTGCTGCTGATCGAGAACGTCGGCAACCTCGTCTGCCCCGCGTCGTTCGATCTGGGCGAGGCGCACAAGGTCGTCGTGCTCTCGGTGACGGAGGGCGAGGACAAGCCGCTCAAGTATCCCGACATGTTCGCCGCCGCCGACCTCATGCTGCTCAACAAGACCGACCTGTTGCCGCACCTCGATTTCGACGTCGATGCCGCGCTCGATTACGCGCGCCGCGTCAATCCGCGTATTCAGGCGCTGTGCGTGTCCGCGCGTTCGGGCGAGGGTTTCGCGCAATGGCTCGACTGGATTCGCGCGGGCTGCGGCGCGGCGCGGGCGCTGCGTCCCGACGCGCGCTAGCAGAACAACCAGCGAGGACATCACGGCGATGAGGCGAGAGCAACTGCGCGTGAGCGGGATCGTGCAAGGCGTCGGGTTCAGACCGTTCGTCTGGCGGCTCGCGCAACGCTTCGGCCTGACGGGCGAGGTGCGCAACGACGCGAGCGCCGTGCGGATCGACGTGCAGGGCACGCGCGCGGCGCTGAGCGCGTTTCGCGCAGCGCTCGCGCAGGAAGCGCCGCCGCGCGCGCGCATCGATGCGATCGATACCGAACGCGCGCAACCGCTCGATACGGCGGGGCGCCCGGGTTTTCGTATCGTCGAAAGCGGCGAGACGCACGCGCGCGACGGCGAAATGGCAACCGACAGTGCAATCTGCTACGCCTGCCTCGCGGAGATCTTCGACGCGGGCGACCGCCGCCATCGCTACGCGCTGAACAGTTGCTGCGATTGCGGCCCGCGCTACACCGTCACGCGCACGCTGCCGTTCGACCGCGCCAACACGAGCATGGCGCCGTTCGCGCCATGCGCCGATTGCGCCGCCGACTACGCCGATCCCGCGAACCGGCGCTTTCACGCCGAACTGATCGCGTGCCCCGTCTGCGGACCGCGTGTGCGTTTCGAAGCACCGCTGGGCAGCGCGCGCCGCGATCACGCCGATCACACCGATCCCGTCGCTGACGCGTGGCGAGCGATTGCGCGCGGCGAGATCGTCGCGGTCGAAGGGCTCGGCGGCTTCCAGCTGATCTGCGACGCGACGCAGCCCGACGCCGTCGCGCGTCTGCGCGCCCGCAAGCGGCGGCCCGCGAAACCGTTCGCGCTGCTCGCGCTCAACGCCGCTTCGGCGGCGCGCTGGATCGTCTGCGACGCCGCCACGCGCGCGCTGCTCGACTCGCCCGCGCGCCCCGTCGTCGTCGCCGCGCGATGCGACAACAACGCGCTCAGCGGCATCGCGCCCGGTCTCGCGCAACTCGGCGTGATGCTGCCGTGCACGCCGCTTCAATATCTGCTGTTCCACGAAGCGCTCGGCCGTCCGTCGGGCGACGCCTGGCGCGACGCGAACCAACCCACGCTGCTGGTCGCCACGAGTGCGAACGTCTCGGGCGAGCCGCTCGAAATCGATCCTGCGCACGCGCGCGACGCGCTCGCCGGTATCGCCGATGCCATGCTGTTTCACGACCGCGCGATCGTCGCGCGTTGCGACGACAGCGTGCTGCTCGCCGCCAACGCCGACGACGCTGACCACGCTGACGCCGCCGCCCCGCAAGCGCCGCTGCCGCTGCGGCGCGCGCGCGGTTACGCGCCGCAAGCGCTCGCGCTGCCGCACGCGGGGCCGTCCGTGCTCGCGCTCGGTGCGCATCTGAAAAGCACCGTCACGCTCACGCAAGGCGCGCGCGCGTTCGTCTCGCCTTACCTCGGCGACCTCACGAGCGCGGCGGCGTGCGCCGCGCTCGACGCCGCCGCGAACCGGCTCGTCGATGCCTGCGGCGCGCCGCCCGCCGCGCTCGCCTGCGACCTCCAGCCCGATCTTTACTCGACGCGCCTCGCTCATACGCTGGCCGCGCGCTGGAACGTGCCTGTCGTGCCGGTGCAGCATCACCACGCGCACATCGCCGCCGTGCTGGCCGAGCACGGTCACGCGGATGCGGCGCTCGGCGTCGCGCTCGACGGCTTCGGTCACGGCGACGACGGCACGGCGTGGGGCGGCGAGTTGCTGCGCGTCGATCCCGGCCGTGCGACGCGTCTCGGTCATCTCACGCCGCTGGCGCTGCCCGGCGGCGATCTGGCGGCGCGCTCGCCCGCGCGCATGGCGCTCGCGCTGCTCGATCGACTCGATCGGCTTGATCGTGCCGATGTGCAAGCCAGCACCAAGAACCGCATCCCGCCAGGCATCGACGCCGCCACGGCCGCACGTCTGCGCGCGCAACTCGCCAGCGGCTTCCACTGCCCGCCGACCACGAGCCTCGGCCGCTGGTTCGACGCCATCGCCGGACTCGCGGGCGTCTGCGCGGAGCAAAGCTATAGCGGCGAAGCCGCGCTGCGCCTCGAAGCGCTCGCGCGCCCGTGCGCGCCGCTCGTTGACGGCTGGCGTCTCGACGGCGGCAACCTCGATCTCCTGCCGCTCGCGCACTGGCTCGCCGCCCAAACTGAAGCCGCGACCATCGCGAGCGTCTGGCACGCCACGCTCGGCCATGCGCTCGGCGCGTGGATCGCCCAGGCCGCGCGCGCGCACAACCTGAACGTGGTCGCGCTCGGCGGCGGCTGCTGCGCCAACCGGCTGCTGATGCGCGCGCTCGCCGACGCGCTGCGCACCTCGAACCTCACTCTGTTCACCGCACGCGCGCTGCCCAGCGGCGACGATGCGATCAGCTACGGCCAGGCGTGGGCCGTCATCCAGCAACTCACATCGTCCGCCACCGTCACGCGGACGACACCCTAAGGAATCCGCATCATGTGTCTTGCGATGCCCGTCGAGGTCATCGAACTCTTGCCGGAACAGCGCGCGCGAGCGAGCGTCGATGGCGTCACGCGCGAGATCTCGCTCGCGCTCGTCGACAACGTCGTACCCGGCGACTTCGTCCTCCTGCACGTAGGTTTCGCGATCGGCAAGCTCGACCGCGCCGCCGCCGAAGCCACGCTCGCGCAACTGGCCGAACTGGGCCGCCAACCCGGCGAGGGCGCCACGCCATGAAATACGTCGACGACTTCCGCAACAGCGAAATCGCGCGCGGCATGGCGGCGCGCATTCACCGCGCCGTCGAACGCCGCCGCCGCTACCGGCTCATGGAGTTTTGCGGCGGTCACACGCACGCGATCGCGCGCTACGGCCTCACCGCGCTGCTGCCGCCGCAGATCGAGCTGATTCACGGTCCCGGCTGCCCGGTCTGCGTGCTGCCGGTCGGCCGCGTCGACAGCGCGATCGAACTCGCGCTCGACCACGGCGTCACGCTCTGCACCTACGGCGACACGCTGCGCGTGCCGGGCTCGAAGCGCATGAGTCTGTACAAGGCGCGCGCGGCGGGCGCGGACGTGCGCGTCGTGTATTCGGTTTCCGACGCGATCGCGCTCGCGAAAGCCGAGCCCGCGCGCGAGGTGGTGTTCTTCGGCATCGGCTTCGAGACCACCACGCCGCCCACCGCGCTCGCGCTCGCCCAGGCGCGCGAGATGGCGCTCGATAACTTCAGCGTGTTCGGCAACCACGTGCTCACGCCCGCCGCCATGCGCCATCTGCTGGCCGAGGACGCCGACCAGAGCGCGCGGCTCGACGGCTTCATCGGGCCGTCGCACGTGAGCACGGTGATCGGCGTGGCGCCTTATCGCGCCATCTCGCGCGACTTCGTGAAGCCCGTCGTGATCGCCGGGTTCGAGCCGCTCGACGTGCTGCAATCCGTGCTGATGCTCGTCGAGCAGATCAACCAATGCCGCGCCGACACCGAAAACCAGTTCACGCGCGCCGTGACCGAAGCGGGCAACACGCGCGCCCAGGCGCTCGTGCACGCGGCGTTCGAGACGCGCGACAGCTTCGAATGGCGCGGGCTCGGCGCGGTGCCCCAAAGCGCGCTCGCGATTCGCTCCGAGTTCGCGCAGTGGGACGCGGAACGCCGCTATGCGCTCGTGCCGCGCGTCGCCGCCGACGTCAAGACCTGCCAATGCGGCGCGATCCTGCGCGGCTGCGCGAAGCCGAGCGACTGCAAGCTGTTCGCCACCGTCTGCACGCCCGCCACGCCGTTTGGCGCCTGCATGGTGTCGAGCGAAGGCGCGTGCGCCGCGCACTATCAGTACGGCCGCTTCGTCGCGCCCGCCCTTTCCTCCGCACGCGCGCCGCGCGCCGTGACATCCGCATGAGATCCGCATGACTGCCTTGCCGACCTCTCCCCGCCAGCCCGAATTCGGCCGCAAACTCGACCTCAAGCAAGGCCGCATCGACCTCACGCACGGCGCGGGCGGACGCGCGAGCGCGCAGCTCGTCGCCGAGCTGTTCGCGCCCGCGTTCGCCAACGAGTGGCTCGCGCAAGGCAACGACCAGGCCATCGTGCCGATGCCCGCTGGCCGCCTCGCGCTTACCACCGACAGCCACGTGGTCGCGCCGCTTTTCTTTCCGGGCGGCGACATCGGCACGCTCGCCGTGAACGGCACCGTCAACGATCTCGCCGTGGGCGGCGCGACGCCGCTCTATCTGACCGCAGGGTTCATCCTCGAAGAAGGGCTCGCGCTCGCCTATCTCGCGCGAGTGGTGACATCGATGGCGCAAGCCGCGCGCGCGGCCAACGTGCGCATCGTGGCCGGCGACACGAAAGTGGTCGAGCGCGGCAAGGCGGACGGCGTGTTCATCACCACGGCGGGCGTGGGCGTGGTGCCGGAAGGCGTGCGGCTCGATGGCGCGCAGGCGCGTCCCGGCGACGCCGTGCTGGTCTCCGGCGCGCTCGCCGAGCACGGCCTCGCGGTGCTCTCGCAGCGCGAGAACCTGGGCTTCGACAGCAGCATCGTGTCGGATTGCGCGGCGCTCAACGGCTTGACGGCGGCGATGCTCGCGGCGTGCCCGTCGCTGCGGCTGATGCGCGACCCCACGCGCGGCGGCCTCGGCAACACGCTCAACGAGATCTGCGCGCAGTCGGACGTGGGCATGCGGCTCGACGAAACCGCGCTGCCGCTGCGCGCGCCCGTGCGGGCCGCGTGCGAGTTCTACGGCCTCGATCCGCTCTATATCGCCAACGAAGGCAAGCTGATCGCGGTCTGCGCCGATGAAGACGCCGACGCGCTGCTCGCGGTCATGCGCGCGCATCCGCTGGGCCGCGACGCGGTGCGCATCGGCACGGTCATCGACGACGCGTATCGCTTCGTCCGCCTGACGACGTCGTTCGGCGGCGAACGTCTGGTCGACTGGCTGCACGGCGAAATGCTGCCGCGCATCTGCTGAAGGGGAAGCGAGCCGGCCGCGGTGGCTTCGCGAGGCGCGTCCGCTTCATCGTGTGCGGACGCGCGGCGCGAACCGCCTGGTCAGATCGTCAATTGTTCTGCGGCGGCGTGTACTGCGCAGGCGCGCCGCCGCTCGAATCGGAATCGTCGGGCGTGGGCGTCGGCGCGAGCGAGGGCTCCTGCGGCGGATAAGGCGGCAATTGCTGCGACGCGCCCGACGGCCCGAGAATCGGCGGCTCGCTCGACGACGGCGTTTGCGGCGCAGTGCCGTTGAGAATCGCCGCCGCGCGCGCCGCATCCGACGCGGCAGCCGCCGACGCCGGCGCGATCGCCGAAGCCGACGACGCAGACGAAGCCGCCGCCACGCCGCTCGACGGCGGCACTTCGGCGGGCTCCGGCGCAGGCTCGGGCGCACGCTTGATCGGCGTACCCGGGCGCGGCGCCTCGGCCTTTTCCTTCGACGCAAACAGCGTATCCATCCACGCCTTGAGCTTGTCGCGGAACTGCTCGAACGCGCCCGGCGTCACTTCGGTGTCGAAGCGCGCATGCGGATCGACGATGCGCGAGCGGAACGCGCGCTGGAAGAAGTCGCCGACGATCGGCAGCGCGCTGCGCGCGCCCTGGCCCCAGTAGTCGCTGTTGAGCGTCACGCGGCCGTCGTCGAAACCGACCCACGCGCCCGCCACCAGTTGCGGGTCCATGAGGATGAACCAGCCGTCCGCGTTGTCCTGCGTGGTGCCGGTCTTGCCCGCGACGTCGGCGCGAATGCCGAAGCGCGTGCGGATGCTCGAACCCGTGCCGCGATTCACGACGTCGCGCATCGTGTCGAGCAGCGTGCGGTCCGCCGACGCCGACAAGGCGCGCTCGGGCGAAGCGCTGCCGAACTGCGCGAGCACCTCGCCCTTGCTGTCCTCGATGCTCGTGACCATGCGCGGCTCCAGATACTCGCCGTCGTTCGCGATGGTGCTGTACGCCGAGACCATTTCCTTGAGCGTGACCGGACTCGTGCCGAGCGCGAGCGACGGCACCGCGTTGAGCTGGCTGTCGCGCACGCCCATCGCACGCGCGAGACGCGCGACCTTGTCCGGCCCCACCGCCTGCATCACCTGCGCGGTGATGCGGTTGCGCGAGAACGCGAGCGCGTCGCGCAGCGTCATCGGCTTGTTGCTGGGCGGCACGTCGTCGTTCGGACGCCAGATTTCGCCGCCTTCGAGCGGCATTTCCACCGCCTGGTCGATGACCGTGTCGGTCGGCTTCGCGCCGTTCGCGAAGGCCGCGCCGTACACGAAGGCCTTGAACGTCGAGCCCGGCTGACGGCGCGCCTGCTGCACGTGATCGAACGGCTCGTCCTGGAAGTCGCGGCTACCGACCCACGCCTTGATCTGGCCGTCGCGCGGATCGATCGCGACGAAACCGGCCTGCACGTCGGTCTTGTCCTTGCAGAGCGCGCGCATGAACGCGCGGTTGGCCGCGAGCTGCTTGAGCGCGTCGTCGTCGTTCGCACCGGCGTCGCGCGCGCTCTTGTAGTCGGGCGTTTCGCGCATGAAGGTCTTGAACAGATCGTTGCTCGCCGAACAGCCGTTGCGGCCGCTCCACGCGCCGTTCGCGATGCCCTGCAACTGGTTCGCGTGCTGCTTGAGCGCGGCCGTCGCCATCGCCTGCAGACGCGAATCGATCGTCGTGTGCACGACGAGGCCATCGGAATAGATGTTGTAGTCGTTACGGTCGGCCCACGCGATCAGCCATTTGCGCAGTTGCTGCGCGAAGTGCGGCGCGGGGCCGGGCGGCTCGGTCTGGCGCTCGAAGTCGAGGCGCAGCGGCTGCTTCGAGAGCGTCGCGGACTGCGCCGGCGTGAGCTTGCCGTACTTCACCATCTGGCCGAGCACGGTGTTGCGGCGCGCGAGCGCGCGCTCGGGATTGATCACCGGGTTGTAGTAGGCGTTGCCCTTGAGCATGCCGGTGAGCGTCGCGGCCTGGAGGACCGTGAGCTGATCCGCCGACACGCCGAAGTACGTGCGCGCCGCCATCTCGATGCCGAACGCGTTGTACAGGAACGGCACCGTGTTCAGATAGGTTTCGAGAATCTGCGGCTTGCTGTAGACGGCCTCGATCTTGAAGGCCGTGATCGCTTCCTTGATCTTGCGCGTGAGCGTGGGCGCACGGCCGATTTCGTCGGGATAGAGATTGCGCGCGAGCTGCTGCGTGATGGTCGAGCCGCCCTGGCGGTCGCCCGAGAAGGTGTGCAGCGCCGCGCCCGCCGTGCGCTTGAAGTCGATGCCGTGATGCTCGTAGAAGCGGTGGTCTTCGGTCGAGATCAGTGCGTCGACCATGTGCGGCGAAATCTGGGCGAGCGGCACCCATTCGCGGTTCGACGGCTTGAATTCGGCGAGCACCTTGCCGTCCGCCGACAGAATCTGCGCCGGCCGGTCGACGCGCGCCTTGCGGATGTCGCCGATGCTGGGCGTGAACGGAATCAGCACCAGCACGTAGAGCAGCATGGCCGCCGGCAGCGCGCCGATGGCGAACAGCACGCCGCGCCGCGTCGGATGGCGCAGGTGATGCAGCCCGCGCGCGAGGCGCGGACGCGCGAAGGCGCAGACGCTCGCCGCAGCGGGCTGGAGACGGGAGGACAACTTCGCGACGAGGTCGCGGATGAACGGCACGGAACGCTTCACGCGGGGCTTCGGGGTCGGCTGGCAAAGCGTGCATCGTACCAAAACTGCCGGACACGGCTTTCATCGGGCCTGCGGGCGGGGCCGCGGTGAGGGGCGCGAACCCGTGCGCTCAGAAAATCAGCGACAGCGCGATAGCCATCCAGACCGCCAGCGCGCCCGCGAGAAAGACGCGCCGGGCCAGCAGAAAGCGCGTTTCGTCGCCGGGCGGCGCGGGCGAGGTGGCGAGCCACGGCACGCTCGCGAGACAGGCGAAGCCCGCCAGCGCGATCACGACGACCATGCGGTCGGCGATCCGCCACGGCGTGGGCTCGTGCAAGCCCCAATATCCGAGGAAGACGATGCCGATCGAGAACATCGTCGACGCGGCCGAACTCAGTGCGACGACCGATCCGGTCGGTGATTGCATGGCGAACCTCCCGCGCGCCGCGCGATGGACGGTGCGGCCATTATCGGCGCGGGCGGCGGCAGGGGCAATGCGGGGCGGTCCCGCCGCCGAACCGGGCCCGGGTTCAGCTTCAGGCTCAGGCCTTGGGGCGCACCATCTGGAACATCTCGCCGATCTGCGCGTAGTCGGCGCGATAGCCCGCGCGCATGATCGGCTGGGCGGCGTGCGTGTCGAACAGGCCGTCCTTCAGGAAGCGCTGCTGGATATGCACGCCGACCACCTGGCCGAGCGCGAGCCAGTTGTCCATCGGCGTGCCGTCGAGCGTGTGCAGGCGGATGACCTGCAGCAGCTTGCATTCGAGCGCGGCCGGCGATTCGGCGACGTGCGGCACCGTTACGTTGCGGCCCGGCGCGGGCGTGAGGCCCGAGAGCGCAAATTCGTCGACGTCGGCGGCGACGGGCGCGGAGCTGCGGTTCATCTGCTCGGCCAGCGGGCGCGAGGCGAGATTCCAGACGAATTCGCCCGTCGCCTCGATGTTGGCGATGCTGTCCTTGCGGCCCTCGCTGCTGAATCCGATGATCGACGGAAACGAGGAAAACGCGCCGAAGAAGCTGTAGGGCGCGAGGTTGAGCACGCCCTCGGGCGAACGGCTCGAGATCCAGCCGATCAGACGCGGCGCGACGATCGCCTTGAACGGATCGTGCGGCAGCCCGTGGCCGGCGGCGGGGTCGTAGAAGTAGGTGTCGGACATGGTCGTGTGGCGGGTTTGATGCGGCCCACACTATGACACGACGGGGCGGGGCTTGCTGGGCGGGGCTTATCCACAGTTTTTGTTCACAACTCCGTGTCTAAAGTCGGTCGGGCATAGCTCAAGTCCGTTCCGCAAGGCTCGGCAGGCGGAAGCAGAGAAAGAGATTTTTGCACCGGCGCTTCCGTTCGTCTATTCACCCAACGGTTTCCTAATCCGGCAGTGCAGCAGCTACGCCGCCCGTGAGGAGATCTCGCCGACCTATTAGACATCCGCTGTGTCTAAAATCCAACACAACGCCGATGCCCCAGTCAATTTTTCGAAACAGATGTCGAGTCAGTTACCAGACGGAATGCCCGTCAATGCTGCATCGCACGCACACAACGGAAGCAGCGTTCCATTCCCAGGCCCCCCGCAAAAAATCACACCCTGTGATTTTGGTACGTCATCGGCGCGTAGCCGTCATGCAGAGCTGCCTTAACTGTTGCCCGTCATTCTCCCACTTCAGTTCGGGCCGGAGCCGCTACTCAGCAGCAGAGCTCCCCCGTCAGGTTCAGGTGTGCGCAGGGAATAGATGTTCGTACCGCCTCGCAGCGCCTGCGTGTGCTGCTCCACTTCACGACGCGCCAGCGCGAGCCGCAGCACGGTCCGAACCGACGACGTGCTGTTGCCCGTCAGCGCCGCCTCCTGATGCGAGTGATACCGCTCGCCCTCGCGCATGGCACGGAGGACTTCCGCCAGCACGGCTTCTTCCGATTTCACCCTGAAATTCATCTGGCCGCTCCTTTGCCGAAAACCGTGGTGTCTGGAGGAAGGTCCACCAGATGCCACTGCCTCGCCTCGGGATCAAACAGCGCGAACTGGTTGCAATGTTCCACGCCCACCTCGGCAAGCTGTATCGACTTCACGGCGGCGCGCACCGTAACGTTCACCTTTTCGATATTCCAGTCCAGCACCTGTCTGTTGGTGTCGCGCCATGCGAACAGGCCCGCGCGTTCATGAACGCTGTCGAGCAGCATCATTCCGCGAGAATCGACTTCAAAGCGGTTCTCCTGGGTCAGTGGGCGCTCAACAACCAGCGAAGCGCTTGCAGGACTCCCATCGGCTTCCCGCACGATGCAGCCGTTCGCTGCGGGCCAGCCGAAGCGCAGGTTTGCGACCAGACCGAGCCCGTCACGCCGCCTGAAAAGGCACCTGGGTGCGTCTGATGCGTTGATGATCGTGTAGGTTCCCATGCTGCTCGCCCCGGCAAGCATGAGATCAATCAGCAGGTGAAGCGGTGAAAGAAAGCAGGAGACCGCTGGTCCGAACTCGGTATCCAGTGCCCTGAACCCGAAATTCTCCTTTCCGTCATAGATCCTGCTTTCGCAAACCACTGTCCACAGCGGCATGTCAGTGAAATATGGTGTGTGCCCGTCTGCGTGGCCACTCGCCCCTATCATTGTTCGGCATCCTCATGATTGACGTTGCACCCCTGCCTGGTCGGAGTGCCGGTCGATTATCCGTTAAGCGTGAAGCCCTTCCACTGGAAGCCGCGCGCTTCCTCCAATGAGCACAGCCACATCCATTGCCCGGGGACCATCGGGCAGGACGAACGGTCTGTGGTCAGCGGTACGGTGCGTACCACGTCGAACTTCTGCCCCTTCTCGACGCGCAGGATATCGGTGGGTCCGGACTCCTTCGTCCAGCCCTCCCAATAGCCGGTTTCCGGGCAGACGCCCCCCGTGCAGAGGCTCATGTAGCCGTACTTCTCACGCTTCTTGAGCCGTTCCTCTTCGCGTTTCTGCTTGCGCATTTCGGGTGTTAGCAAAGGATAGGCGCGGGTGATATCGATTATCCAGAGCCTTGGTGGTGTACCGGCCGGGTCTCCCTCCCGTGGGTCAATGTAGCTCACGTCAACATTGACGGCAAAACGGCTATCCGCGTGCCCATTCGCTCGGAAACGATATGCGTGTGTGTTAAGCCTCGGATCAGTTGGCGGCCCCATGTCGTTGTAGTTGAATCGCACGCCATCGGTGCTCATCCAGTAGTCAGCAAGATCCAGTTCCTGCCGCAACATCGAGGGAGTGATTCCGGCCAGAGGCGAGTTGAAATTCAGCCAAATACGATACGGAACGAGGCTGACTTTTTCCCGGTCGTCGGAATAATCCAGTGGGTCGTCCTGTGTTGAGACTTCGAGGGAAGCGCCTGGGATCTGGGAGTTCCTATAGCTATAGAGCTTTCCCGGTTGTTTGTACTGATCTTCCGTCTCGTACAGCACACCAAATGCAGGGTTCTCTTCATGACGGAACGGTTTGTCGTCCCGCAGGATCAAGAAGGCCTCACGCAGCGTGGCCATGAGCGCATTCTTTTGTGCGTCAGTTACCGGACTAGCCATTTCCGAGGACTCCGATTTGATCGAGGGACGTGCGGTAGGTTCTTGTGCATGTACCAGGATTGACCAGGTCAGCATGGTCAGGATCATCCCAATACTTCGTAACAGTGTCCTGTGTGGCATATGCATCCTCCTCGTGATAGTGAGTGTGGTAGCCGGGATCTTTTCTCTGTCCCATTTGTAAAGCCTGATCGAGCGTTACGCCCCGCATTTTCGCGACATCAGCTTGCACCTTGTCCGCATCTGCAAATATCGGTTTCCAAGGTTCGTACCCACTTGCTCTTTCACGATTGACGACGATAAACCACCAGTAGTAGAAAACGAGCATGCGGTGCAAACCAATCTTGGCAAGATCGTCCTTCGGAAATGACGTTCGTTCGGCTAGCATCCTGATACTCTCCATTGCTACGCCAGAGAACATCGGCGCGATGCCCGGAAACTGCGTGTAGTCTTTGGGGTAGGTGTAGAAAAGTGACATCATCCAGAAGGTCTGCTGGCAGTGCCGCGCTTCGTGATAGATCGCCACTGCGATCGCCTTCAATTCTCCATCTAAGCCCCTTAGCGCGGCCTCCTTTCTGACTTCGCTTGGGGCTGCATCGACGGCGTCCAGAGCTGTGAAAAGACTGTTTATCCGCGCATCGGAAAGTGCCATTACCCACTGATAAGCAGCAAATACTGCCGCCTCCGTGCCGTCAAGCTCAAATCCGTACTGCTTTGTATTGCCACGCACAGCGACGACGAGTTTTGGCATCGCGGAGGCCGGTAGGCCAAACACGCCGCTTCCCAACGCGTCGTATAACGACTGTTTGACAGCCGCTGAAATTGCCCTGCCGATATCCTCGTGAGACTTCAACCTCAACATCTTCCAATCTAAGGCAGTAAGCGTCTTTTTGACCGCTGCCGTATAGGCTTTCGCGACCGGGTATTCAACGTCTTTCCGTGTCAGTCCAATTGAAATATCCGCCTTGGCGTTGCCAATAAAGCGATATGTCCGCAGGCCGAAATTCATTGGATCGCATGACAGAAAGGCTGGAACGTTACCCGTCGACGTTGCCCCCGTCTGCGCCGTGGAAACGGTCTTGTTGCCAACCTGCATGGTCTGCGCCGGCGCCACTGCGTTCGGTGGTGGTGGCAGGCTGGCATCCTGGTAGACCGTCGTGCTGACCAGCCCGACGACGTGATCCGGCTCGCTCTGCGACATCAGCTCGATCATGCCAAACGTCGTTGCATTGCTTGTGACCAGCTCCATTTCCCCCAGCTCATTTGTCACACCGCTGATGACCCGCCCATCATCGAGCGTCATGCGGTACGGCTGGTTTGGGATCGCGAAGCCCCCCTGGTGCTCCACCAGCACGTGATGCGCTGCGAACTTGCCAGGGCTGTCCGGCGTCACCGGAAACTGCACCGGTTGACCTTGCGGGTCCGCTGTCGCATGTCCTGCCGCGTGAATCAGATGCTGTCCGTTGGTGTAAACGTAGAACCCATCCGGTCGCAGGCTGACAAGCGTGTTGTTGCAGCGGAGATTGATCCCCTTCGGCGCATTGATGTCGACACGCCCCTGGGTGCTCGTTACCGTCATGTCATCCTGCGACATCAGCGTCATCGTGCCGTTGCGCGACTCGGCATGGACCGGCCCGGTCGATATCAGCCGGATGGTCTCCTGTGCATAGAAGGCAATCTTCTCCAGCACCGACACCAGCAACGACTTGCCCGCCGCAAGCGACACGTGACCCGTGGCGCTTGCCGCCAGATGCCGCCCGCTCGACAGGTGCAGGTCGTCGGTCGCCGCCGCCTGGATGCCCGCCGCGCTCGCGAGCAGCAGGTGAGGCCGCTCGAATTCAGGGAAATCATCCGCGCCCGCGCGCGGGTTCGCGCTGCCGCGCAGCTCATCGTTCGCGGTCTTGATCGCTGTCACGGCGTCGCTCTGATCGCGCCCCGGCTCCTGTGCGCCGCGCTGCTGCGCGAGTTGCGCCGCGTTTTCGTGGATGTCGCGCGCCGCCGTCAGCAGCGCAACCGCTTCACCGTTCTCCTTGATCTTGCCCTTCGCCAGCAGACGCGCGAACGTGGTGAACATGCCACCGAGCGCCGCGCGCAACGCCATGAACCCGTCCGTGCGCAGCTCAACCCCGATGCCGCGCGCGTCCTGTCGCCCTTCGTCACCGGCAACGCGGTGGTGATTGCCCAAGCTAATGCTGCTCATTGCGAAATCAGTCGCAAGCTGCACCTGCTGCTTGCCGTGGGTGTCATCGAACACCAGATGGTTCGAGCCGCTTCCACCGGACTCCCTCGTGCGGATGTCGGTCAGCCACATGTTTTTCGCCAGGTCCCAGGGCGGCGGATTGTCCCTGTTCCCCAGGCCGCCCGCGACGTAAGGCATGTCGGGATTGCCGTTGATGTGCTCCACCACCACTTCACTGCCGACACGCGGCAGGAACACCGAGGACGCCCGGCCGTTCTGCCAGGGCTGCGCGGGCCATAGCCAGATGAACGAGTCGTTGTCGTATTTTCCCTGCCGGTCAGCGACGAGTTGTACGCAGATACGCCCCTGGGCGTCCGTCCAGAGTTCACTTCCTTCGGGGCCGGTCACGATTGCCCGCTCGGCACCAATCACCGGCCACGGCGTGACAATCGGCAGGCGGAAGTGACAGCCTTTGGCGGGCTGTGCCTCGAACTCGCAGTCGCAGCGAAAGGCCTGTTCCGTGCCGCTCGCCTGGTCGTTGCACTCGATATCGAGATTCATCGACAAGACCAGCCATTCCTGATTGACCGTGGCGAGCGGATGTTCCGTCAGCTCGAAGGTGTAGCCCGGACGCAGGCCCCGAAGATGACCCGAACCCCGGATGCGCATGCCCTGGCAACGGATGGACTGCATGCGCACCATCGCCGCCTGCCGTGCCTGCTCATCGTTATCGAGCGGCCTGCCGTTCAGCCCCATCGCACCTTGCAGGGGCTGGCTCACATTCACGCCGTACTCATAGAACTCCTGATCCGCCTCCGCTGTCTCGCGGGGATCGTGGTCAGTCTCCCGCAAGGGGGTGTTGGAGCGCCGCAGGCGCGGTGCCATGGGATCGTGGTCTACGACCGTCACCTTGCCCTCGGTCCAGTGACTGTCCAGCTCCAGCCACTCGATGCACTCCTCGTCCACGCGGTTCTCACCCGGCGCGTAGCGCAGCGTCTCGTACGCTTCGCCGTGCCGATGGAAAGCCCCCATCGTGTCTGCAATGATCAGCCGGTGGAATCCTTCCGAGTGCTCAAACCAGAAGAACAGACCCGCGCGCTCGCACCAGCGCCTGAAGCACGTGAAGTCGGTTTCGAAGTGCTGTCGTTGCAGGTCGCGCACGGGATAGTGTCCACCGTGGATCGGTCCCGCGACTCGCCAGTCAATCGATACCGGGTAGTCCGCCAGCAGTTCGCGGATCGCATCGATCACGGTTTTGTTCTGGAAAACGCGATAGTTCTGCCCCATCGACGCCTGCTTCAGCGTCGGCTCCAGCACGAATTCGTAGACCATCGTGCGATCGTTACGCTCGATGAAGCGCGCCGTGCTCACCCGCCCGGTAATTTCGCGCACGTGAAAGCCGATGTTGCCCCGCCCCGTATCGCCTGGCATGCCGGGAATGAACGTGCCACGTCCGGGAATGTCGATGAACACCGTGATCTCGGTGCCGACGATGGCGTCCAGATCTAGCGCGGTGTCGAGCGTCCACGGCGCGCGCAGATCGGTTTTTGCGCGCACGGTGTAGTGAAAAAGGCCGCCGACCGACTCCGTACCCTTCAGGCTGATGGGGACCAGCAGGGAATGCGTCACTTCCTTCTGCGGCACGGTGGGGTTCAGACGCCAGTACCAGTCCTCGCGCGGCGTGAGCGGTGTGAATCGCGGAATGGCCGCGCCGTCCATCTCCATCGGCCGCTCGGGGGCACGATAGCGTTCCCGGCTGGAATCGCTGTGGTTTTGCATGGAATGCCTCACGCCCCGATGAGCGTGGCACCGCACGCGGTTGTGTCGCCGATGAACATCACCTTCACGCCGTTATGCGTGCGCGAGCCCGATGCCTTCCCCGGATAGTCGCCGCCGCACTTCGGACAGCGCACCCGATGCCCTTCGAGCATCACCGGCACGCCGTGGTGTTGCAGATTCGGCGCGGCTTCGATGACCTCGCCGCCATGATCCGTGGCGTCGCCCAGGCGGGCGACTTCGCGCCCCGTTATGTCGTCTCTCATCTGCCGTTGCTTTCCGTGAAATCCACTAAACACGCATTGGCGCATGGGGGATAACAGGGGCGATATGAGAGCAATCCGAATAGCGAATGCGCGGTGCCTGGTTTGGGGGCGTTTTGATCTGGGCCAGGATCCCGGGATCGTTCGCTATCCAAATTCTTTCTGCGACACGAGCGAACAAGCCGACTTGCTGGCACTTCGCGCCGCAAGAGAACGGATCGATCAACACTGCCGGCGCAACGGTAGTTCAGCGCAATCGCGGAAGACTTATCCCCAGTTTTTGTTCACAGCCCTGTTGATAACACCGGAGCAGATGACACAACCCTTTGTCGCCAAAGCAAAAACCTGCGCTGCATCCCACGCGCGTCCGGCGCTTGCCTGGACATTGCCCCGAGCATTGCGCCAAGCCCCAACGCAACAAGGCCGACTCTCTTTCGAGAGCCGGCCTTGTTCGGCGTATTCGGTGCAGATGCGGCGCGGACTGCGGACGGCGGCGTGTTACCGCGCCATGCGCTGCGCCTCGATTGCCTTCGGTCCGGTCGACTTAGTCGCGCGGCAGGCCGAAAGGCGTGTACTGCGAGCGGCGGATGCGTTCGGCTTCGCGGTGACGCGCTGCGTACGAATAGTCAGCATCCATCGGCAGATACGGCGACGCGAAGAGGTCGCTCACCTTTTGGATCAGTGCGAGGATATAGCTCATTGCGACTCCCGGTTGGTTGGCGTTTAAGGGATTTCCCAGATCAATTTAAGGGTTTTCCCTGACCAAACCGATTATAGGGTTTTCCCTAGGACAACGCTAGTGCAATGCAGCAAAAAAACCGCGGCAGCGCGTCGCAGACACGCGTTCACAGCCTATGCGTTGCATCAAGGCAACACATAGGCATCCTGTGATTTAGGGGGTCGAAACGATTCAGCCGCGAACGGGCCTAGCGCGAGGTCTGCTGGGAATGCGCGTGCGCTTTGGTCTTGCTTTTGGTCGCGGCGTGTTCGGCGGCATGCTCGGTCGGCTTCGCCGCGCGCTTGACGTGACGCGGCTCGGCGGGCGCAACCGGCTTGCTGACCGGGGCGGCAACCGGAGCAGGCGGCGCGATTGCGGCGACCGGAGCTGCCGCTGCGGCGGCGAGCTGCGCCGACATGGCGTCCAGCGAAGCCTGCTGCTTCTGCATCAGCACCTCGATGCGCTGCTGCTGCGCCAGCGAATCGGACGACAGCGTCGCGATCATCAGCGTTTGCGCAATCGCCACGAGCACCGTGACGACCAGCGCCGCGACCGCCACGATCAGCATCCACTTCGTGCGGCGCGCCTGCGCGCCTAGCGTCGCGACGGTGTCGGCGAGCGAGGCGGTCAGCGCGGGTTCGGGGTGCGCGGCGCTTTCAAATTTCGCGGCGGGTTCGAAACCCGATGCTGAACCGCCCGTCGCTGCGGCAAATGGCACGAACGGCTCCCAGCCCGGCGTCATCGGTTTGGCCTGCGGCTCGGCTTGTTCCGACGATGCAGACAAATCGGGCGCAGGAGACAAAACGGAAGACACAGGCGGCGCGAAGTCGAACGGCTCGGCAGGCGCGGACAGAGGCGCCGGCGTCTCGGCCACTGCGGCCTCGGACACGGCTGGAGCCGCCGCAAACACCGGCTCGACTCTCGGCCCTTCCATGCCAAACGCGCCCGCTCCGGTCGCCTCGTCGCCTTCCGGCGTCGGCATGACCGGCGCTTTCTGGCGTGCGGCGCGGCGGGCGGCGGGCGCGGGCGACAGACGCGGCTCGCGCAGGTCCCCGGCATCCGGAGACGCCGAATGGGCCTCAGCCGATCCCAAACCAGCGTCCGGGCTGTCGCCGAACAGGTCGAGCGTGCTCACTTCGCGCGCGTCGGGCGCTTGCGGGTCGGGGGATTCGAGGGATGGCGCCGGGGTCCGGCGACGGGAAGGCGCGCTGCGTGACGCGCGCTCGGGACTCAACAGTCCGTTGTCTGCTTGATTGACGGATTCGGCCATGGATCAACGACAGGGCTTGCATCTTATTGACACTCGCGTCGCACGGCCGTCCCGCCTGGCCGCAGTGCGACAGCCGCGCTCGCTCCTCGGGCGCACGTGGTCTCGTTGGTCGCGCGCCCATGGGCAGCCATCTTATCCGCAAACGTTCGCCCTGTCCCCCTGGCCAATATGAAACATGCGTGACGCATGCGTTCGATCAGCTTTGCGGTCCGTCCTCGCGGAACTCTCTCACCACCTGCAGCTTCTTCAGCGCCTCGCAGATCGATGCATATTCGGGCGACGAGACGCGGCTCAGCACGATCATCACCTCGTCGAGTTCGGGCGAGTCGTCGCTCTGCTGCACCACGAACTGCTTGACGCGCGGGCTCGACACGCCCAGCGCGTCGTGCAGCGAATGGAACGTGAGCGCGCCGCGATCGACCAGTAGCGAGATGCGGCGGCGCTGCCGGAACGTGATGAAGCGCCGTTCGAGCGGCTTGATGCCCGCGAGGATGATGAGGATGATCACGGTCGCCGCAATCGACGCTGTATAGAGCCCGCCGCCCACCGCGAGGCCGATGGCGGCCACCGACCAGAGGCTCGCGGCCGTAGTCAGCCCGCGCACGATCTCGCCGCGCAGGAGGATCGAGCCCGCCCCCAGGAAGCCGATGCCCGAGACGACCTGCGCCGCCATCCGCGACGGGTCGAGCACGACGTGGTCGCTGTTGAGCACGTCCGCGAAACCGAATGCCGAGACGATCATGATAAGCGCCGAGCCCACGCACACGAGCATGTGCGTGCGCAGCCCGGCGGCCCACGAGAGGCGTTCGCGCTCGAAGCCGATCACGCTGCCCAGCAGCGCCGCCATCACGAGGCGCGCAATGATTTCCCAGTTATTGATCATGATGTTGCTCTCCGTTACGTCGTGGGCGCGCTCCGCTGCGCGACTTCCTGCATCGCGCGCGGGCCGCCCTGTCGTTGGTATTGCCGCGGCGCACCGCAGCCTGCTCCACCTGCCCGGCCCAATCTTCGAGACGCCGTGGCCGGGGCGTACAATCGCGGACACTGTCCGGCTCTGCGTGCCTCCTTGCGCGCCTATGCAATCTATGAACACCGCTACCGGCGCAGCCAGCCTGCGCAATCATTTCGACCGCGTCGTGCTGCCGTTGTGGCGCGGCCCCGGTTTCAACACGGCGCTGCGTCTGCCGCACGAAGCGCTCGCCGTGCGCGACGGCCACGCCGCGCCGCTGCCCGACACGCGCTATCGCGCCATGGCCTGCGCGCGCCAGCTCTTCGTGTTCTCGCAGAACGGCGACGCCGCGCATGCGCACACGCTGTTCGATTCGCTACGCCACACCTTTCAGGACCGCGCGCGCGGCGGTTGGTTCTATAGCGTCGATCCGGACGGCGCGCCGCTCGACACCACGAAGGACCTCTATACGCATGCGTTCGTGGTGTTCGCGTGCTCGGCGTACGGCCAGCGTTTCGGCGTGATGGAGGCGCTCGACACGGCGCGCGAGACCTCGTCGCTGATCGTCGAGCGCTTCGCCGCCCACGACGGCCTGCTCAACGGCGCGCTCGACGCCTCGTTCGCCACGGTCACCGGCACGCCGGTGCAGAACCCGCTGATGCATCTTACCGAAGCCTGGCTCGTGGCCCGCGAGGCGACTGGCGACGCCGCCTTCGACACGGCCATTACGCGGCTCGTCGAAGCCGTGGCGCGCAGCTTCCTGCACGCGCCCACGGGCTCTATCGCGGAGCTGCCGCTGGGCACGGCGGACAATCGCCTGGAGCCCGGTCATCAGTTCGAGTGGTTCTGGCTCGCGGCTCAGGCCGGTGCGGCGCGCCTCGGCGCTTCGGGCCTGCAGGAAGCGCTCGGGCGCGCGTTCGACTTCGCGGTGAAGCACGGCGTGGACCCGGTCACGGGCGCCGTGGCCGCCGCCACCGACGAACACGGCCGCGTGATCGACGCCACCCAGCGCATCTGGGCGCAAACGGAGTATCTGCGCGCGATCGCCACGCACGGCGAGTCCGTTGCGCGCGCAACGCTCAGCGAGCAGATCGGGAAGTTCGAGCAGCGCTTTCTCACGCCGCAGGGCTGGGTGGAATGCCGCGACGCGAGCGGCGCGGTCGCGCGCGCGGACATGCCGTCGACCACGCCGTATCACTTGCTGACGGCGTATCAGGCGCTGCCGCAAGGCTGAAAACGACAACGGCGCGGTGTGACCGCGCCGTTGTACTGGTTTCGATGCGCCGCCGCCCGAAAGGCGGCGGTCGATCCAACGATCAATACGCCCCGGCCATCGCCGCCATGCCCGAGGGCTCCGCGCGCGACGCCATCGGCGCCAGCGCACGGCCTTCCGCCAGCACCGAAGGCGAGATTTCGAACGCCGCCACGGCATCCGCGAGCTGACGCGTCTGCTGATGCAGCGACGAAGCCGCCGCCGCCGCTTCCTCGACCAGCGCCGCGTTCTGCTGCGTCATCTGGTCCATCTGCGAAACGGCCGTGTTCACCTGATCGATGCCCGCGCTCTGTTCGAGCGACGACGCGCTGATCCCCGCCATCATCTGCGTGGCGCGCGAGATCGACGCCGACACTTCGCGCATCGATTCGCCCGCGCGCTCGACCAGCTCCGCGCCGCCGCGAATCTGCGAAACCGATTCGCTGATCAGCGTCTTGATTTCCTTCGCCGACTGCGCGCTGCGTTGCGCGAGGCCGCGCACTTCGCCCGCCACGACCGCGAAGCCGCGGCCCTGCTCGCCCGCGCGCGCCGCTTCCACGGCGGCGTTCAGCGCGAGGATGTTAGTCTGGAACGCGATGCCGTCGATCACGCCGATGATCTCGGCGATCTTGTCCGAACTCTTCGCGATGCCGTGCATGCGCTCGACCACTTCGCCCACGACATGGCTGCCGCGCGACGTGGCGTCGAGCGCCGCTTCGGCGAGCTGGTTCGCCTCGCGGGCGTTGTCGGCCGTGTTGCGCACCGTGCCGGTCAGCTCTTCCATGCTGGCCGCCGTTTCTTCGAGCGACGCGGCCTGCGATTCCGTGCGCGCCGACAGATCGGCGTTGCCGGTCGCGATTTCGTCGGCGCCCACGTTGATCGAGCCGGCGGTCTCGCGCACCGTATGCACCGTGCGCGCGAGGCTCGCCTGCATCACCGAAAGACCGCGGAAAAGGCGGCCGATTTCATTGTCGCCGCGCGCCACGATGACTTCGTCCAGACGGCCGCGCGCGATGCGGTCGAAGTGACGGCCCGCTTCCTCGAGCGGCGCGACCACGCCGCGGCGCAGCGCGTAATGCACGCCGGTCGCCAGCGCGATCAGCCCGAGCAGAATGATGATGCCGACGGTCTGGAACACCGCGAGGCGCGTGTCGATCGAATCGAGCGACGCGTGGCTCGCGGCGGACGTAAAGCGCGTGAACGCCTGCAGTTCGGCGAGGTAGGCGTCCTGATACGACTGCGTCGGCTGGTCGAGGAACGCCTGGATGTTGTTCGCGTTGAGGTCGTCCACGAGTTCGGCGAGCGCCTTGTGATAGACCTGATAACGCTGGCCGAGCGCGGCCACGCGCGCGCGATCTTCATCGTTGATCGACTCGACGGCGCTCAGCTGCGCGTACGACTGCTCGGCGGCCGTGAGCTGCTCGTTCGCGTGGCCGATCATTTCCGTCGGCGCCGTGCCGCCGCGAATCAGGCGGGTGCCCGCGCGCGACAGGTTGATGCGCGCGTCCATCAATCGCTGCGTGATGTCGTTGGCGGCGCTCGCCTGGCGCAGCGCCACCTTGGAGAGGTCCTTCACGTCGTCGTGCGTGCGGGTCAGCGCCCAGAAACCGAGCCCTTCGGTCACGAGCTGGAGCACGCAGAACGCGACGAGAACACATAGCAGGCCGGATGCGACCTTGATCTTGCTGAACATCTTGAACACCCTGGTATGGCAGTGAGTAGGTTCGGCGCTCGCATGTGATCGCTCGCGCCCGCACTGCGTTTACGGCCTGGCAAACGTTGTATTAAGGCCAGTTTCATGAAATTTCCGCGTCAAACGCGCAATTCAGCATTGCAGAAAAAACCGCCAGATCATTGACGCTGTTTTTCGCAACAATATCGGGGGTCGACCCTCCGATTTACCTTGCGCCGCCGCAAGACGCTTCCTAGAGTGGTTAGGAAACCACGGGGCGCGGGCCCAGGGGACAGTGATGACAGATCTGGTGGATCGCGCGCGCGGCGCGCTGCACGCGCAGCCGTTCAGCGTGTTGCTGGGTACGGAGCTGATGCACGTCGGCGCCGACGAGCTCACGCTGCGCCTGCTCGTGCGCGACGAACTCAAGCAGCAGCACGGGTTCGTGCACGGCGGGGTCATCAGCTATCTCGCCGACAACGCCCTCACGTTCGCCGGCGCGCTGGCGCTCGGGCCGCGCGTGGTGACGGGCGAATACAAGATCAACTATCTGCGGCCGGCGCTCGGCGGCACGCTCATCGCGCGGGCGCGCGTGGTGCACGCGGGGCGTCAGCAGGCCACCTGCCAGTGCAGCGTGTTCGTGATGGAGGACGGCGGCGAGCGGCTGGTGGCGCTCGCGCAAGGCACCATCAACCGCATGGGCGATAACGGCGACAACAACGGCCACGCCGCCTGACGCCGTCGGCACGGCACGCCTTACCGCGCCGAAAGACAAACGGCCGCGGATTTCCCGCGGCCGTTTGCTTGTCGCCCGAGGTGCGGCGACTACACGTTCGCCGTCATTCGGCGGCGCGCGTCTTCTGCGTCTGCTCGCCCAGACCTTCGATGCCGAGGCGCACCGTCTGTCCCGGCTTGAGATACACCGCGTTCGGCTTCACGCCCATGCCCACGCCCGGCGGCGTGCCGGTCGAAATCACGTCGCCCGGTTGCAGACTCATGCACTGCGAGAGATACGACACCAGCTTCGCGACCGTGAAAATCATCGTGCGCGTGTTGCCGTTCTGATAGCGATGGCCGTCCACTTCGAGCCACAGCGAGAGATTCTGCGGATCGGGCACCTCGTCGCGCGTCACGAGCCACGGGCCGGTCGGGCCGAACGTATCGAAACCCTTGCCCTTGTCCCACTGGCCGCCGCGCTCGATCTGCCACTCGCGCTCCGACACGTCGTTGATCACGCAGTAGCCCGCCACGTGATTCAGCGCCTCGGCCTCGCTCACGTTCTTCGTGGGCTTGCCGATCACCACGCCCAGTTCCACTTCCCAGTCGGTCTTGACCGAGCCGCGCGGAATCTCGATGTCGTCGTTCGGGCCAACGATCGCGCTCGTCCACTTGTTGAACACCACGGGCTCGCCCGGCACCGGCATGTTCGATTCAGCGGCGTGATCGGCATAGTTCAGGCCGATACACACCATTTTGCCGATGTGGCCCACGCACGGACCGAGACGCGGATTGCCTTCGACGAGCGGCAGCGTTTCGGGATCGATCGTGCGCAGTTGCGCGAGGCCCGCGTCGGAAAGCACGTCGCCGGCAATGTCGGCGATCGCGCCCGAGAGCGCGCGAATGCGGCCTTCGGCGTCGAGCAGACCGGGCTTTTCGTGGCCCTTGGGGCCGTAGCGGAGCAGTTTCATCGTGAGCGTTCCTTGTCTCTTGGGTGTCTCTGTTGTCTCTGGTGTCCTGCGCGCGGCTTACTGGCGTCGCGCGCGAATAGCTGGCGCCGCGGCGGCCGCGGACTAGTTCGACCACCCGCCGTCGATCACATGCGCCTGGCCGGTCGTGAAACCCGACTCGTCCGAGGCCAGATAGAGCGCGAGCGCCGCGATTTCCTCGGGCTTGCCCACGCGGCCCATCGGCTGGCGCGCGACGAACGCGGCGCGCGCCGCATCGACCGTGGTGCCCTGCGCCGCTGCCTGCGTGGCGATGCGCTCCTCCAGCGAGGGCGAGGCCACCGTGCCGGGACAAATCGCGTTACAGCGGATGCCGCGCGTCACGAAGTCGGCGGCCACGGCCTTCGTCAACCCTATCACAGCCGCCTTCGACGCGCCGTAGACGAAGCGGTTCGGCACGCCCTTCACGCTCGACGCCGCCGACGACATGTTGATGATCGAGCCGCCGCCCGCCTCCAGCATCGCGGGCAAAAACGCGCGAATCGTGCGGTACATGGCCTTGGCGTTCAGATCGAAGGCGAAATCCCAGTCTTCCTCGCTCGCTTCCAGAATCGAGCCCGCATGCACGTAGCCCGCGCAATTGAACAGCACGTCGACCTGGCCGATTTCCTCGGCGAGCGCGCGAATCGCGGGGGCGTCGAGCACATCGAGCTTGCGCGCCTCGACCGGCAGCGTCTTGAGCGCGTCGATGCGCAGGTCGGTCGCGATGACGCGGGCGCCTTCACGCGCGAACAGTTCGGCGGCCGCGTAGCCGATGCCCTGGCCCGCCGCGGTGATCAAGGCCGTCTTGCCGGCCAGTCGTTGTCCCATCTGCCACTCCCAAAGAAAGCGCGATTGATATGAAGCCGAAGATGAAGCCCGATCGAGGCGATGCCGCAAACGGCCATTATGGCCAGAGGCACGCCCATCATGCGATTTGCGCGGATGTTTTCTAACCGGCTGGATCGGCGCGGCGCGCGAGACAGCCTCGCGCCAGATTGCCGCCAGCCTCAAGCCAGTTTCGGGCGAGCTTCAGGCGAGATGCAAAGCGAAACGCACACGCCACTCACACGCCACTCACCCGCGGTCGAGACGATAAAACGCCGCCGCGTTGCCGCCGAAGATCGCGGCGCGCTCGTCGTCGGTGAGATCCGCGAAAAGATGCTGCGCGCAGTCGTGCCAGCGCGCGTAGTCGCCGTTGAGGTTCAGCACCGGCCAGTCGCTGCCCCACATCAGGCGGCGCGCGCCGAAGCAGGCGAGCAGATGCGCGATCCACGGACGCAGCGTGGCGTCGCGCCAGCCCGGCGCGGCTTCGGTCGCGAGCCCGGACACCTTGCAAAACACCTGCGGAAAGCGCGCGAGCCGCGCGATGGCATGCGACCACGCCGCGTAGCCAGGCGACGCCGCGCCGCCGTCGCGAATCGGCGGCTTCGCGCCGTGATCGACCACCACGCGCAGCGTCGGATGCCGCGTGAGAAACGTTTCGAGCGCGCGCGCGTGGCGCGTGAAAATCAGCGCGTCGAAGGCGAGGTCGTGGGCGATCAGCGCATCGACGGCGCGGGCGGTATCGGCGTTCGCGATCCAGTCGTCATCGGGCAGGTCTTGCAGCATCGGGCGCACGGCGCGCAGTTTCGGCTCGCGCGCGAGTTCGGCGATCAACGCGGGCGCGCGCGCGTCGTCGAGCGGCACCCAGCCCACGACGCCCGCAATCGACGCGTCGTCGCGCGCGAGGTCGAGCAACCAGCGCGTTTCCTCGACGGTCTGCGCCGCCTGCACGAGCACCGTGCGCGCGACGCCGCACGCGGCGCGCAACGGCGCGAGATCGGCGGATAAAAACGGACGATAAAGCGTGCGCGACTCCGGCGTGAGCCAGCCGTAATCGCCGCGCGCCGGGTCCCAGTAATGCTGATGCGCGTCGATCGCTTCGTGCCAGACGTGCTCGCTCATGATGCGACCTGCGTCGGCAGCGGCGCACGCGCGTCGATAAGCCCCTCGTCGCGCAACGCAAGCCAAAGCTCGCGCGGCAGCGCCGTCTCGAACGACGCCACGTTCTCCTGCAATTCCGCCGCGCTGCGCGCGCCCGTGAGCACCGTCGCCACGGCCGGATGCGCATACGGAAACTGCAAGGCCGCCGCCGCGAGCGGCGCGCCAAACGAGCCGCACACCGCTTCGAGCCGCGCCACGCGCTCCACCACTTCGGCCGGCGCGTCGCCGTAATTGAACTTGCGATCGCCGGCCACGCCGCGCGCGAGAATGCCCGAATTGAACGCGCCGCCGAGCAGAATACTCACGCCGCGCTCGACGCACGCGGGCAGCAGATCGTCGAGCGGTTGCTGTTCGAGCAGCGTGTAGCGGCCCGCGAGCAGCGCGCAATCGATATCGAATTCGCGCATCGCGTCGAGGATCACCTCGCGCTCGTTTACGCCGAAACCGATCGCCTTCACCGCACCCGACGCGCGCAATTCGTCGAGCGCGCGAAAGCCGCCGCCCTCGCTCAGTTGCCGCCAGTAATGCGCGTTGCGCTCGCCGTGCGTGAAGCGGCCAATGTCGTGCACGAGCAGCATGTCGATATCGACGATACCCAGACGCATCTGGCTATCTTCGAACGAACGCAGAATGCCGTCGCGCGTGTAGTCGTAAATCGCCTCGAACGGCAGCGGATTCTGCCAGCCTTCGCTGCCGTCATACGCGTGCGTGCGCGGCACGAAACGGCGCCCGACCTTGGTCGACAGCACGTAGGCCTCGCGCGGATAACGGCGCAGCGCGTCGCCGAGTCGATGCTCCGCCTTCGTATGGCCGTAGTGCGGCGCGGTGTCGAAGTAGCGCACGCCCGCGCTCCACGCGGCGTCGACGGTTGCGCGCGCCTCGTCTTCGCTGAGATCGCGATACAGGCCGCCGAGCGGCGCGGTGCCCAGACCCAGCGCGCTCACTTCGAGCGTCGTGCGCCCGATGCGCCGACGCTGCGTCACCTGCGGATGAAATGCCTGCGTCATGCGGCTCGTCTCCAGAAGTCGCCGATCAATGCCCTGTTCGATTCGAAACGCGATTCAAAGCCCGCTTCAAAGCCCGCTTCAATGCTCGACCGCCACATGCACCGGCACGCGCGCATTCGCGGGCAGACACGCGGGGCCGACCGGCTCGAAGGTCTTGTACGTGAGAATGAATTCCTGATGCCCGAGCGATTCCGACTTCGAACGCGCGCCCTGCGCCACCGCGAGCGTGACGTCGAACACTTCGCGGCCCACCTCGTCGAGCGTCGCGCGGCCTTCGAGAATGCGGCCCGCGTCGATATCCATGTCGCCCGCGAGATTGCGATACGTGAGCGGATTCGCGCATACCTTGATGACGGGCGACAGCGCCGATCCCACCACCGAACCGCGCCCCGTCGTGAACAGAATCACGTGCGCGCCGCAGGCGATCAGTTCGGCGATCTCCGCGTTGTCGCTGATATTCGGGAATCCGAAACGTGGTTCGCCGTCGGGCACCACGTCGAGCAGATACAGGCCGCCCGTGGGCGGCACGTCGCCCGGCTTCACGATGCCGACAATCGGCGACGCGCCGCTTTTGGCATACGCGCCCAGCGACTTTTCCTCTTGCGTGGTCAGCCCGCCATCCGCGTTGCCGACCGCGAACGAACCGTGCCCGAGAATCGAGTAATAGCGCGCCGCCTTCGCCACGCATTCGACGATGGCATCGCCGAGTTCGGGCCGCGCCGCGCGGCTTTTCATGTGATATTCGCAGCCCACCAGCTCGCCGGTTTCCTCGAAGATGCACGCCGACCCCGCCTCGATCAGATGATCGAACGCGCGCCCCACGGCTGGATTCGCCGTGATGCCGCTCGTGCCGTCCGAGCCGCCGCAGATCGTGCCGACCACGAGTTCGTCGAGCCGCATCGGCACCTTCGTTTGCTGCGCGAGTTCTGCACGCGCGCCACGCACCCAGTCCACGCCGTATTGAATCGTGCTGCGCGTGCCGCCCTTTTCCTGGATCGTCAGCACTTCGACGGGGCGTCCGCTCGCGCGCACCTGCTCGACCAGATAATGCTTGTTCATGCTCTCGCAGCCCAGCGAGACGAACAGCACCGCGCCGACGTTCGGATGCGTGGTGAGGCGCGTCATCATTTTCTCGGCATAGCTGTTCGGATAGCAGCCCGGAAAGCCGATCAGATGCACGGGCGATTCGTTCGATTCGTGCGATGCTTTCGAAGCGCGCGAAACGTCTGCATCGTCGAACGCGTGCGCGTCGTCGTAAAGCGGTTCGCGAAACTGCGCGACGATCTCGCGCGCCACGTGATGCGCGCACTCGACCAGATACGCCACGGCCACCACGTTGCGAATGCCCTTGCGGCCGTCGCTGCGCGGCCAGCCTTCGAGCATCGGCGCATCGGCGCGCGCGGCTTCGGCGTTGAATGAAGTCATGGCAATGTCCCTTGCTAGCGGTGCGGCACGAACTCGTGGCCCGCGTCGTGCGTGTACGTCGGCAGATAATCGCTTTCGAGGTTGTGCGTATGCAGATGCGCGCCGCGCGCCACGTCCTCCGTCACGTGGCCGATGCGCGCGCCGTAGCGCAGCACTTTTTCGTCCTTCGCGAGCGCGCGCCGCGCGATTTTGTGGCCCAGTTCGATGGTCTTCGCAAGCGTCACGCGTTCGCCTTCGATCTCCAGCGTCTCGCCCGCCGCGAGACGCGCGGCGGCGATCAGGCAGTTGTCGTCGGGGGCGAGCAGGATGAGGCGCGCATCGGTGTGTCCGGAACGGCTGTTCAAGTTCTCTCTCCGCGTTCAGTTCTGCGCTTCGCCGCCCGCCAGCCGCGCCACCATCAGCGAGCCGAGGATGATCGCGCCGTAAATCGCCTGCACCCAGAACGACGGCACCTGCGCGAGCGTCAGCAGGTTCTGCACCACGCCGAGCAGCAGCACGCCCAGCAGCGCGCCGAACATCGTGCCCTTGCCGCCGTCGAGCGAAATGCCGCCGATCACCGCCGCCGCGAACACCGTGAAGATCATGCCGTTGCCCTGGTTAGCGTTGATCGCGCCCACGTAACCGGTCACGATCAGCCCGCCGATCGCCGCGAGGATGCTGCCGAGCACGAACACGCCCCACGTGATGCGCTCGACGCGAATGCCCGCCGCGCGCGCCGCGTCGGGATTGCCGCCGATCGCGTAGAGCGCGCGGCCCACGCGGTGATAGCGCAGCATGAAAGCCGCGACCGCGAACGCCGCCGCCGCGAGCCACACGGAAAGCGGCAGACCGAGCACGATGGTGGTGGCGAGCGCGAAGAACGACGGCGGCATGTCGAACAGCGTGCCGCCCTTGGTCGCGCCCACCAGCATGCCGCGCAGCACGATCAGCATCGCGAGCGTGACGATGAACGCGTTCAGGCGCAGCCGCACGACCAGAAAGCCGTTGACGAAGCCGATCAGCGCGCCCACCGCGACGATCGCGATCAGGCCTGCAAACGCGGGCCATTGCAGGCCGAATCCCGCCGACGCCGCCGGCATCACGAGCATCGCGCCGATGGCAGGCGCGATGCCCACGGTCGATTCGAGCGAGAGATCGAACTTGCCGGTCAGCACGATCAGCGACTCGGCGAGCACGACGAGCGCGAGCGCCGCCGACGCGCCCAGCACGCTGATGAGATTCGCCCTCGTCAGAAAACTCGGGCTCACGAAACCGCCGATCACGAGCAGCAACACCAGCGCCGGCAGCAGCGCGAGGTCGCGCAGACGCGCGAACTCGATACGCGGACGCGCGCGTTTGCCGGTGGCGGCGAGGTCGCCTTGCGCGGCCGCGAACGCGGGCGTCGAAACACTATTCTTCATGGAGATCGACTCCTTCGACCGATGCAATCAGTTCATGGTCCTGCCAGCCCGCCGCGAATTCCTGCACCACGTTGCCGCGAAACATCACGAGCACACGGTCACAGGTACGCAGATCGTCGAGTTCGCTCGACACCACGAGCACAGCCTTGCCTTCGTCGCGCACGCGGTCGACGACCGAGAGCAGCGCCTCTTTCGATTTCACGTCCACGCCCGCGGTGGGATCGATCAGCACGAGCACATCGGGATTGCTCGCCAATGCGCGCGCCATCACGACCTTCTGCTGATTGCCGCCCGATAGCCCCGACACCACGTGATCCGGTCCCTGCGCGACGATGCCGAGCGCTTCGATCATGCGTCGGCCGACCTGCTGCTTCTTCGCGGGCGGCGCAAAACCGAGACGGCCGAGCAGGCCCGCGATCGTCATCGACGCGTTCTCGGCCACCGACTGCGTGAGCACGAGTCCTTCGTGATGGCGATCCTTCGGCACGCAGCCCACGCCGCTCGCGAGCGCGTGCGGCACGTCGCCGGGCTTGAGCGCCGCGCCGTTCACGCGGATTTCGCCCGACTGCTGCGCCGTGAGCCCGGCAATCGCCTCGCCCACGCTCGTGCGTCCGCTGCTGGTCGCGCCCGTGAGGCCCACGACTTCGCCGCGCCTCACCTGCAACGAAACATTCGCGTAATCGGCGCCCGTGATGTTGCGCACGTCGAGCGCGAGCGCGGCGTCGGCGGGCAATGCGGCGCGGGCGGCGGCATCGGCGACGTTGAGGCCGCCGCGTTCGCCCGTCATCGCTTCGATCAGGCGTTCGCGCGGCAACTCGGCAACCGGCGCGCTCACGATATGGCGCGCGTCGCGCAGCACCGTCACGGCCTGGCAAATCTCGTACACCTCCTGCAAATGGTGCGAGATGAACAGGAACGTCACGCCTTCGCGCTGCAATTCGTCGATCCGGCGAAAGAGCCGTTTGATCTCTTCGCCGTCGAGCTGCGCGGTGGGTTCGTCGAGGATGATGAAACGCGCGCCGTACGACAGCGCCCGCGCGATCTCCACAAGCTGGCGCGCCTCAACCGTGAGGTCGCCCGCCCGCGCGTCCTCGCGCACATCGATGCGCCAGTGGTCGAGCAGCGCGCGCGCGTCGCGGCGCATGCTCGTCCAGTCGATCACGCCGCGCTTCACCGGCTGACGGTTGATGAAAAGATTCTCCGCGACCGTGAGATCGCGGATGATCGTCGAGTGCTGATAGACGCAGGCCACGCGCTCGCGCCACGCATCGCGCTCGGCAATGGGCGGCGCGGGCTCGCCGTTGAAATGCACCGCGCCTTCGTCGGGCTTGCGCAGTCCCGTGAGGATCGACACGAGCGTGGACTTGCCCGCGCCGTTGCGCCCCACGAGCGCGTGCGACTCGCCCGCCGTCACGCACAGGCTCACGTTCGCGAGCGCCGCCGTGGAGCCGAAGCGTTTGGTCACGCCGCTCGCTTCGACCACGGGCGGCTGCGAGCGCGCCGCGCGCTCGCGTGACAGCGTCATCGTCTGCGCAGGCGGCGCGGTGTCAAGCCGATCGCGGGTTCGATCGCTCATTTGACGGCTCATTTGACTGTATTGCCCCAGAGGTTCTTGTCGTCGACGTTCTGCTTCGTCACGAGCGGCGCGGGCAACTGGTCTTCGAGCACGCCGGGCTGCAACTGCACGATGTTGCTGTCGTGATCGGTCTTGCCCGGCTTGAACGTCTTGCCCTCCAGCGCGGCCTTGATGTAATAGAGACCGTATTTCGCGTAGAGATCGGCAGGCTGCGAAATCGTCGCATCGATCTCGCCCTTGCGGATCGCTTCGTATTCCTGCGGAATGCCGTCATTCGAGACGATCACGATATGCTTCGCGTCGCCCGCCGGAAACAGCAGTTGCTTGCGGCGCAGCGTCTGCAGCGTGGGAGAGAGATAGACGCCGCCCGCCTGCATGTAGATCGCCTTGACGTCCGGGTTCGCGGTCAGCAGGCTGTCGAGCGCGCTCGCCGCCACGTCGCCCTTCCAGCCCGCCGGAATCTCCAGCAGCGAGAGCGACGGATACTGCTTCAGGCAGGCGCGGAACGCCTCGGAGCGGTCGCGCCCGTTGACGGAAGCCAGATCGCCCATGATCTGCACGACCTTGCCCGACTTCACGTGCTCGCCGATGTACTTGCAGGCTTTTTCGCCGTAAGCGTGATTGTCGGCGCGCACGACCATCGCCACGTTGCCCTGGGTGGGCGCGACGTCCACGGCCACGACCTTCACGTTCTTCTGCGCCGCGTTGTCGAGCGCGCGGCTGATGGCGGCCGAATCGATCGGCCCGACCACGATGCCCTTCGCGCCCAGATTCACCATGTTGTTCATGTCGGTGATCTGCTGCGCGGGGTCGTTGTTCGAGTTGACGGGCGCGAGGATGTCGATGCCCATCTGTTTCGCGTACACGCCGAGGTAGTTGTTGTACGACTGCCAGAACGGCGACGTGAGCAGCGGCAGGCCGAGGCCGACCTTGCCCGCGTCCGCGGCCTGCGCCATGCCCGATACGCCGAACGCGGCCGCGCAGACGGCCGCCGCGCCCAGGGTCTTCGCGGCGAGGCGCAGCGACGCGCGCGCCTTGCGCGTTTGAATCAAGCGGCGGGCCGCGTGCGGCCCGGTTGCGAACGCCATGTCAGTCTCCAAAGTTGTCGTTGTTGAACCATCATGTGCGCGACGCGTCCGCCTGAAAAAGCGACACGCGCCCGCGGCGCTGCGACTGCCTTTCCCAACCCTTTCCGTTGCCTTTTTCCTTCCCGACGCCACTGGCGCATATTTACCAGTGAACCTATTATTCATATACGCACGATCCAAGGTCAAGGAATGTGCAGTGCAGCAAGGCTCCGGAATTTCCCTGGGCACGTCAGGGTTTTGTCGCTGTTTGTGTCGGTAAGGCGCTTTGAAATAATCGCGAGAGGCGCGCCGCGCAAGGTGGCGGCGCGCAGGCAAGGAACAAGGACACGATGAAAGCGAACGCACGTACGCGGCGGCCGGCGGCGGCGCCCGAAGCCATCGAAGCGGAGATCGGCGATCTGCACGACGAAAAGCACGACGAGAAAGACGACGGCGACCGCTACCGCGCGCCCGCGCTCGACAAAGGTCTCGACATCCTCGAACTGCTCGCCGAGCAGCGCGGCGGCCTCACGCGCGCCGAGATCACGAAGGCGCTCGGGCGCAACGCGAGCGAGATCTACCGCATGCTCGAACGGCTCGTCGCGCGCCAGTACGTGATGCGTTCGGAGGCGGGCGACCGCTACGCGCTGAGCCTCAAGCTGTTTGCGCTCGCGCATCGTCATCCGCCGATGGAGCGTCTGATCGCCGAGGCGCTGCCGCTCATGCAGCGCTACGCGAACGACGCCGAGCAGTCCTGCCATCTCTCCGTCTACGACCGCGGCAATCTGCTCGTGATCGCGCAGGTGGACGGCCCGGGCACGTGGGGCATCGCGGTGCGCCTGGGTTCGCGCGTGGGTCTCGTCGATACGAGTTCGGGGCGCACCATGCTCGCGTTCCAGTCGTCCGAGCAGCGCGCGCACATGCTCGCGGAACACACCAAGGTGAAGGGCGAGATCGCCATCGATCACGCGGCGCTGGAAAGCGCATGCGAGCAGATTCGCGCGGCGGGCGTCTCGCGCACGGACAGCCAGCAGATCTTCGGCGTGACCGACGTGACGTTCCCGGTGCTCGGACCGTCGGGTCAGGCGATCGCGGCGCTGACCTGCCCGTTTCTCAAACGTATCGACGACTACGTCGCGCCCTCGCTCGACGAAGCCACGCAGATGCTCGGCGCGACCGTGCAGGCGCTGTCGATGTTCCGCGAAGGCGATGCTTAGGAATCCGCGAAATCCGCGCGGTTGCGAAGGCGGCTGCACCGACCGCTGCAACGCCCGCTGCGACGTCGAGTGAACGCGCTGGCCGCCTCGCGCATCCGGTGCTACGCTCGAAAGCCCTGCGTGCAATGCGCGCCAGTGTTTCAGCGAGGAGACAACGATGACCGATCTCGTGACATGCGTGTGGTTCGATCAAGGCCAGGCGCGCGAAGCAGCGCAGTTCTACGCCGCCACGTTCCCCGACAGCCACGTCGATGCGGGCCATGTCTCGCCGATCCCCGGCATTGGCGTGGGCGCGGAACTGCTGGTGGATTTCACGGTGCTGGGCCGGCGTTTCGTCGGTCTGAACGGCGGCCCGAACTTCAAGCCGAACGAGGCGGTGAGCTTCATGGTGCTCACCGACAGCCAGGAAGAAACCGATCGCTACTGGAACGCGATCCTCGCGAACGGCGGACAGGCGTCCGATTGCGGCTGGTGCAAGGACCGCTGGGGCTTTTCGTGGCAGATCACGCCGCGCCGTCTGCTCGAATTCGTCGGCGGTGCCGACCGCGAAGCCGGACGCCGCGCCATGGAAGCGATGATGACCATGCAGAAGATCGACATCGCCGTTATCGAGCGCGCGGCGGCGAGCGAATAGCGCTTTCAACCGCAGTTCATCAACCGGCGACGACGAACGGCGCGCGATCGCCCGCGTCCTGCGCCTCGCGCGCCATGATTGCCACGTACAGGCGCTCCAGATCGCGGGTGAAGCGCTTCGTATCGAACAGGGGCGCGTCGTTGCGTGCTTGCACGAGCCGCTCGCGCACCTGCGCGTGCCACGCCGGATCGTTCGCGAGCGCCAGCGCGATCTGGAAATAGGCGTCGAGATCGCGCGCGATCAATTCCTCCAGCCCGACCGCGCGCAGCAGGCTCGCGCCCACGCGTCCCGCGAGCAGCATGCCCGGCGCGCTGACCATCGGCACGCCCGCCCAGAGCGCGTCGCTGCCCGTGGTGTGCGAGCCGGTCGGCAAGGTGTCGAGCGCGAGATCGGCGAGTTGCAGACGCGCGAGGTGCAGGTCGTGCGGCACGCGCGGCGCGAAAATCACGCGCGCCGCCGCCACGCCCTGCTCCGCGAAGAACCCGTGCAGATGCGAGCGCGCGCGCGGCTCGCCCGGATCGAGCAGCCACAGCACGCTGCCGGGCGTGGCCACGAGCAGGCGGCGCCAGATCGACGCAATGCGCGCATTGAGCTTGAAGATCTGATTGAAGCTGCAAAACACGAAGCCGCTCGCGGGCAGGCCCGCTTCGGCGCGCGTGGGGCGCGGCCCGCATTCGCGGCGGTGGTCGTGAGGCTGATAACAGTGCGGCATCAGCGCGAGCGTTTCGCTGTAGTGCGCCGCCGTGACGGGCGGCGTCACCACGACATCGCCGATCAGATAGTCCGCCAGACGCGGCGCGCCGAGCGAGCCCGGATAACCGAGCCAGCTCACGATGACCGGCGCGGGCCGCAGCGCCGTGATGCCGAGCCGCGTGCCGGTCGTGTAGCCCTTGAGATCGACGAGCAGATGCACGCCGTCGTGCGCGATGCGCGCGGCCGCCTGCGCGTCGCTGAGCGCGCCGATCTCGTGCAGCGTGGCCGGGCACCGCGCAAGACGCTCGCGCCACGCGTCGTCGGGCGCGCTGTCGCCGTACGCGTACAGATGGATGTCGAAGCGCGCCGCGTCGTGCAGTTCGAGCACGCCCGCCAGCAGACGCAGCGTGGCGTGATCGTAAAAATCCGCCGACAGATAGCCGATGCGCAAACGCGCGCCCGCCTCGCCCGCCTCGAACGCCGCCAGCGCCTCGGCCAGTCCCGCGCCGCGCGCGACGAGCGGCGTCGCCGCCAGTTCGCCGCGCCAGCGCGATTGCGCGAACCGCCTGCCCGCCTCGCGGTGCAGCTCGGGCGTGAGCGCCGGGATGCCGAGCAGCCCCCACGGCGTGAGCTGCTCCGCCTCGCCCGACGCGATCATCGCGAGCGCCGCCTGATCGATCGGCTCCAGGCCTTCCCAGTGCGCGAGACGCCGCCGCACGGACTGCACCGCCTCCCAGCGCCCGCCGCGCGCGTAGGCCGCCTCGGCTTCGTCAAGCCGGTTCTGGCGCTCCAGCAGGCCGCCATAGCATTGCCACGCATGCGCGGCCTGCGGATCGAGTTCGAGCGCGCGGCGCAAACACGCTTCGGCTTCCTCGTCGCGGCCCGTTTCGGCGAGCAGCACCGCGAGATTGCCGAACGCGAACGCGTAGTGCGGATCAGTTTCGATGGCCGCGCGATAGGCGGCTTCGGCATCGGCGAGATCCTGGCGCTTCTTCAGCAGGTTGCCGAGATTGTTGAACAGGCGCGCCTCGCGCACGCCTTGCAGGACCGCCGAGAGATACGCCTCGACCGCCGCTTCGTCGCGGCCTTGCCAGAGCAGCGTCCACGCCAGATCGCGCCGGTACGCGCCACCCTCGCGCACGGCCAGCGCGCGGCGGATCGCCTGCTCGCCTTCGGCGTGACGCTGCTGGCGCGCGAGCGCGACGCCGAGCTGATGCCAGGCGTCGGCGTGACGCGGATCGGCGGCGACGGCCTCGCGCAGCAGCGCTTCCGCGTGCATGATGTTATCGGCGTTCAGACGGTCGAGGCCGCGCTTGAACAGCGCGTCGGAACGGGCGGACGGAGTGGGGACGGATGAGTTCATCCCGCGAGGATAGAAAGCGCGGGCCGCCGCGACCATCAGAGCCGTCCTGGTTTCGCGCGCGACACGCGCACGACGTTCCGTCCCCTTGCGCACGCGCGGCGCGACTGGAACCGCGCCGCGCAAAACGGTTAGAATGGCGGCCCTCTTCAATTCCGTCCGGCGCACGATCTCGCGGATCGCACCCCGGACGCGTACTCCGATCTCATGGCGAAACTTCTGACCGATCAAGAATTCCAGCGCTTTTCCGAGCTTCAGCAGAAACAGGCGAGCTTCACGATTTCGGCCGAGGAAGCCGACGAGCTGCGCGACATCGTGGCCCGCGCGCAGCAGAAGCGCGACGACCGCGCCGACGCGATGAAGACCGTCGAAACCGCGATCGCACAATTCGAGATCACGCCCGACGAGCTGTTCACGGCGGAGCAGATCGCCGAAGCCGCGCGCAATTTCGGCCTGATTCCGGCCACGCGCAAGGAGCGCGTGCTGCCGCCGTCGCTGACGTTCAACGGCAAGACGCATCAGTGGACCACGCGCGCGCTGCCCGACGAGATCCGCCTGCCGCTGTTCGAGGCGTTCCAGGGCGGCCAGTCGGTCAAGCCGTTCATCGCCACGCCGAAGGACGGCGCGCGCTGCGCGGCGACCATCGCGCGTCTGGAAAAGGAAACCGGCGCGCAGTACGCCGAGGCGTGGCTCGAAGAACTGTCGCTCTCGCGCGCGCAGGTGGACGAAGCGCTGGCGAAGATCGCGGCGTGAGTTTGGCGTCGATGCGTGTGCGGTGACACATCCGCACGCACCATGAAAAACGGCCGCATAAAGCGGCCGTTTTTATTTCCCCCTCGCCTGATCCGCCGCCTCAATCCAGCGGCATCCGGAAACCCACCACGCCCGGGTCATCCGTCGGCGTAACCGTGAAGCCCATGGCGCGCGCCAGTGCGATCATCGGCGCATTCTCGCGCAGCGCCTCGCCCAGCAGCCAATGCGTCCCGCGCGAGCGCACGTAGCCGATGATGCGCTCCATCAGCAGCCGCCCCAGCCCGCGTCCCTTCAAGGTGGAGAGCACGGTGACCGCGAACTCGGCGGTTTCGTTGTCCGGGTCGGCGACCGCGCGCACCACGCCCAGCGTGTGCGGACGGCCGTCCTCGCCCGGCACGCTCGCGACGAGCGCCATCTCGCGGTCGTAGTCGATCTGCGTCATGCGCGCCAGCTGCGTGTGATCGAAGCTGCGCACCGCCGAAAAGAACCGCAGACGCAGATCGTCCGGCGTCATCGACTCGACGAATGCGCGGTGCATTTCCTCGTCCTCGGGCCGGATCGGGCGGATCGTCAGGCGCTCGCCGTGCCAGTCGATCGTCTCTTCGAGACGGCGCGGATACGGCATGATCGCGAAACGGCTGCGCTTGTCCGCCAGCTCGATGCGCGGCGCGACCACCACGGCGGCGTCGGGCAGCACGCGCAGCGTGAGCCGCATGCCGACGATCTCGCGCACCTCGCACACCGCCTGTGACAGCGCCGTGAGCGCCGCGAGCGTGGGCGCGGGCGACGCACGGCGCGCATACGGCGATTGCGTGACGATGTCGCGCGAGAGCACCGGGTTCAGCGGCGGCAGGCTGTAGACGCGCATCGGCGGCGAAAAGCCGTCCGGCGACGGCGCCTCGAAATGAAATACGGGACCGAAGTTTTCGTCGTCGCGAAACGTCACCGTCACGTCGACGACGGCGGTCGCGCTCGCCTGCTGCGGCGCCGTCTCGAGCCCGAACGCCTTGAGCAATTGCGTGGCTTCCTCGCCTTCGAGCGCCGCGCGGCCCGCCGCCAGCGCGCCGCGCGCGATGCCCAGCGCCACGTCGATGGCCGCCATGCCTTGCGCGGGCAGGCTCTCGGGCGTCTGCATCAGCAGCTCGCGCCCGAGCCGGTAATCGACGAGACGCGCGAACGCGCGCGCCAGCCGCCGCGGCGTGGTGTGCACCGGAATGCCGTGCGCATGCAGCGCGTCGCGCGTGGCCTCGTCCACGCCGCCGAAAAAGCACGCGAGCATGCCGCGATACGCAAAACGCTGATGCTCGATGAGCGTGCGCGCCACCTGCTCCACCGGCGCGCTGTGCGTGGGCGCGTGCACGACGAAGGCCGTGCCGGTGCTGCGTTGCGAGGCCAGCGTCTGTAGCGCGAGGCCGAAATGCTCGGGCCGCGCGGTGTCGCCGAGCACGAGCGGATTGCCCGCCTGCGCGTGCGGCAGCGCCGCCGCCACGGCCGCGCGCGCTTCGTCGCTCCAGGCCGCGAGCGTGTCGCCGGCCTTGTTGAAGGCGTCGCGCGCGAGCGTGGCCACGCCGCGGTCGCTGGTGATGAGCGTGGCCGAGTCGCTCGCGGCCACGCGGCCCACGCCGAGCGTTTCGATTTCGTCGAGCAGATCGTCGAGCGTATCGACGCGCACGAGGCCCGCGCGCCGGAACGCCGCCGAATAGAGCGCGTCGCCCGGATCGTCGCGGCCGCTGCGCAGCGCCAGCACGGGCTTGTTGCGTGCCGCCGCGCGCGCCGCCGACATGAACTTGCGCGCCGCGCGGATGCCGTCCACTTCGAGCAGGATCGCGCGCGTGGTGGGATCGCTCGCGAGATAGTCGAGCACGTCGCCGACATCGACATCGGCTTCGTCGCCGAGCGCGATGACGTGCGAAAAGCCGAGGCCGCGCGCGCCCGCCCAGCGCAGCACGGCGTTGGTCAGCGCGTTGGACTGCGAGACCCACGCCACGCCGCCCTTGCGCGCGACCGTGGCGGCCGCGCCGAGCTGCGCGTTGAGCGCGGGCGTCAGCGCGCCGAGGCTGCCCGGCCCGACGATTCGCAGCAGATGCGGACGCGCCGCCGCGAGCGCGTGGCGCAGGTCGGCGCGGTCTTCGTCGTTCTTCACCTCGCCTAGAATGATGGCCGCGCGCGTGCCCATGCCGCCGAGCCGGTGCACGAGCGCGGGCCACGTGGACGGCCGCGTGCAGATCAGCGCGACGGTGGGCGCTTCGGGCAGATCGCCCACATCGGCGACCACGGGACGGCCGTCGAACTGCGCGAAATCGCCCGCGTGACGCGGATTGACCGCGAACAGCGGGCCGTCGAAGCCGCCTTCGATCAGGCGCTGCCACACCATGTTGCCGATGCTGCCGGGCCGCTGCGAAGCGCCGATCACGGCCACCGATTTCGGCTGGAACACCGCGTCGAGATTGCGTACGGTCACTGCTCCTCCTGTTGTGCGACGGCGCGCGCCGCGTGCGCGGGCGGCCGGAAATCCCTACCGATCGACACGAATGAGAATAGGCGAATCGGCCTCGCGCTGCGCGCATTTCGCCCGCCGCGCTTGCGTTCGCGCGGCGGCGGCACGGCGTCGCAGACCGCGGGATACGGCGCGGCGCGCACCGGCGATCGATTCGCGCGCTTCGACGTGCATCTCGACGTGCATCCGGCATGCATCGTGTCGTGGTCCGGAAGAAAAATGACACGCATTGTCTGGCAGTCATTTCGGCGTAAAATGCCCCACGCCGCCGTGAAGTACCGGCGTAGCACCTTTACGCCCGCGATGCACGTCGATCTATTCACCCTCTATCTCCTCGCGATCGGAACTCTTTTCGCCAGCGCCGGCATGACGCTCTGGGAGCATCGCACGCACCCCGGGCGCAGCAAGGAACTGAAAATCCTCGCCGCCGGCTATGCCACGCTCGGCGTCGGCGTCGGCGCCGCGATCTGGCGCAGCGCGCTGCCCGGCGCGTGGGGCGCGGCGCTGAGCAATCTGGTCATTGTTACCGGTTATCTGCTGATCGCGCACGGCCTCGCCGTCATGAACGGCCGCCAGAACCGAGCGTTGTCGGCCGCGATTCTCGGGGTGCTCGCCATCGCCTGGATCGTTGCGGGCACGCGCGGCGAGTCCGTCATGTGGCTCTATCTCACGGCCATTCCGATCTCGCTCGCCTCCGCGATGGCCATGCGCGAGCTGCTGCGCAATCACGCGCTCAAGTGGTCGCAGGCGCATCGCATCGCCGTGATCGCGACGGGCGTCCATACCTTCGTGTATGCGTTCCGGGCCGCCGTGCTGCCGTGGCTCGCGACGCGCTACGGTCAGGCGCTGCTGCCGGTCGTCAGCAAGGTGACGATGTATGAGGGCGTGCTGTATTCAGTCGTGCTGCCGATGACCTTGCTGCGGCTCGTGCGCGACGAAACCCACGGGCAGCTTTTGCAGGAATCCCAAACGGATTATCTGACCCGGCTCGGCAACCGCCGCTGGTTCTTCGAGGAAGGCGCGCGCGTGCTGAGCCGCGCCGGCACGCGCGAGCGCGTGGCGCTGCTGGCGTTCGACCTCGACCAGTTCAAGGCGATCAACGACCGTTACGGCCATCAGACCGGCGACGACGTGCTCAAGACCTTCGCGAGCATCGCACGCGCGGCGCTCGGCGACGACACGCTGCTTGCGCGCATCGGCGGCGAGGAGTTTGCCGCGCTGATCGCCGGGCGCGACAGCGATCAGGTGCAGGCGCTCGGCGAAACCATCGCGGCCCGCTTCGCCCGGAGCGCCGCGCAGCCCGTCGACGGCACGGGCATCCGCACCACCGTCAGCATCGGTCTCGCGCTCACGCACGGCGCGCAGGCGCACGCCGAAGCGGCCGCGCTCACCGACCTGCTCGCCGCCGCCGATTCGGCGCTGTATCGCGCCAAGTCGCTGGGCGGCAACCGGCTCGAACTGGCGCAGGGGATCGAGCGCTCGTCGCGGGTGTGAACGCCGGATACGCAGCGCGCTTCCAGAACTCCGGAAAGAAAGCGCACATGAAAAAAGGCCGCTCGGAAGCGGCCTTTTTCTTTGCTGGCAGCGGACCGGCGAATCGCCCGGCCCGCGCGCCGCGCGTTACATCGACTTGCGGAACGGCGCGCCCGAATGTTCGCGCAGCTCGTTGAAGACGATCTTCGGCCACGCCTTCTGGGCGACTTCGATTTCCGACACGTGCGAGGCCAGATAGGTCGGCGCGTTCGACGCGTCGTAGGCCATGCGGGCTTCGTACGAATCGGTGAAACGGCGCAGTTCGGCGGGATCGTCACAGGTGACCCAGCGCGAGAGGCGATAGCGCGCGGGCAGCAGGCGCACGGCCACCTTGTACTCGGCCGACAGACGGTGCGAAACCACTTCGAACTGCAGCTGGCCGACCGCGCCCAGAATCGTCGCGCCGCCGTGGATCGGTCGGAACACCTGGATCGCGCCCTCTTCGCCGAGCTGCTTGAGCGCTTCGCCCAGCTGCTTCGCGCGCATCGGATCGACGACTTCGACGGTCTGGAAAATTTCCGGCGCGAAGAACGGCAGGCCCGTGAATTGCAGGTCTTCGCCTTCGGTCAGCGTGTCGCCGAGACTCAGCGTGCCATGATTAGGAATACCGATGATGTCGCCAGGGTACGCCTCGGCCACGGTTTCGCGGCGCTGCGAGAGGAAGCTCACGACGTTGTTGGCGCGGAAGGTCTTGTTGTTGCGCGTGACCTTCAGTTGCATGCCGCGCTCGAAATGGCCCGAGCACACGCGGATGAACGCCACGCGGTCGCGGTGCGCGAGGTCCATGTTGGCCTGCACCTTGAACACGACGCCCGTGAACTTCGCTTCTTCCGGCGAGACCGCGCGCTGCACGGCCATGCGCGGCGACGGCGGCGGCGCGAGATCGACGAGCGCGTCGAGAATTTCCTTCACGCCGAAGTTGTTGATCGCCGAGCCGAACAGCACCGGCGACTGCTCGCCGGCCAGGAACGCGTCGCGGTCGAACGTGGGCGTCGCGCCCGTGATCAGCTCGACCTCTTCCTTGGTGCGCTTCCAGTGATAGCCGAAGCGCGCTTCGCCGTCGGCGTCGCTGATGTTCTGCAGCGTTTCCACCGCGCCGCCGAGCGACTCCTGGCCCGCGCGGAACACGCGCACCTGATCGCGCTGGATGTCGTAGACGCCCTGGAATTCCTTGCCCATGCCGATGGGCCAGGTGAACGGCACCGCCGCCACGCCGAGATGCTGCTCGATTTCGTCGAGCAGATCGAGCGGCTCGCGCACTTCGCGGTCGAGCTTGTTGATGAACGTGAGAATCGGCGTCTTGCGGCTGCGGCAGACTTCGAGCAGCTTGAGCGTCTGCGCTTCCACGCCGTTCGCGCCGTCGATCACCATCACGGCCGCGTCGACGGCCGTCAGCACGCGATACGTGTCTTCCGAGAAGTCCTCGTGGCCCGGCGTGTCGAGCAGGTTGATGACGGCGTCGCCGTACTCGAACTGCATGACCGAGCTGGCGACCGAAATGCCGCGCTGCTTTTCGATCTCCATCCAGTCGGAGGTCGCGAAGCGGCCGCTTTTCTTGCCCTTCACGGTACCGGCGATCTGAATCGCGCCCGAGAACAGCAGCAGCTTTTCGGTGAGCGTGGTCTTGCCCGCGTCCGGGTGAGAAATAACCGCGAACGTGCGGCGGCGTCTGAGTTCAGCAACTGACATGGATGGAGCGGGTATACGGATGAATTCGGGCAACCGGCCGCACGGCGGGGGTTACGGGGACGGCCTGAGCGGCGAATAGCACGAGCGGTCGGAAAAACCGGGGCCGGCGTGCGCGCAGAAAGGCGCCAGGGGACGAATGATACACGTCATTACAGCCCCCGACTAAAAGTTCGACGCAGCTCGCGACAGCGCAATCCTGCACGGATTCGCAACGGGCGGCGGCGGCGCATCGCCGGACGCGCGCGGGTGAGCTTTTACGGGAGACGCGCGGACACGGTTGCGACGTCCACGAACCGCGCAGGCGAGACGCAATCGAGATGCAATCGAGATGCAATCGAGGTGCAAGCGCGGCGCGCGAAGCACGCGGCGGTGCGGCCGCGCAAGGCGGCGCACGGCATATGAGCAGTCGACGGGATCGCGCCGGAGGGTGCGCGCGGCGCGTCCGCGCTGAGTCGACGGTGAGCCTTTACGGGAAGCGCGCTGCCGGCTTCCCGCGCCCGCTCATTCCTTGATCAGGAAACGATCGCGGTTCTTCAGACCGGACAGCCAGCCCGGTGCGCGGCCGCGGCCACTCCAGGTTTCGCCGGTCTTGGGATTCTGATAACGCGCCGGCAACGGCTTCTTGCGCGGCGCGGGTGCGCGCTTCGCGCTAAAACCCAGTTCTTCGGGCGTAATGTCGTACTCGGCGATCTTTTCCTTGATCTCGGCGATGGCCAGCTCGATTTCCTTTTCGCGAGCCGCCGCAACTTCCTTATGGAGTTTTTCGAGTTGCGCGGTCAATTGCTTGTAGCTCGGCATAAAAAATAATCTCCGGTTCGGTCAGACACGGCCATTGTGACCGTTCTGGCGCCAAAGAGTGCCGGTTATCGCGCATTTTTCTCGCACTTCACCGATTTTCATTGCGATTTATTACATAAACGCCCCAAAAACAGGCAAAGACTAACGCACCGATTCGTGTGAAGAACACCCCTTGGCGCGGCGCTCCAACGCGCACAGAGCCTCGGAAAGACGCTTCACGCGCTGCATTTGCGAAGGCACCAGAATCGCCACCTGCACCGAATCGAGACGGCCTCGCCAATAAGAAAGTGGAATGCGGTCCTGACCTGAAAGCCTTGCAATCACATGTTCGAGATGTTCTAAATCCTTTTCAAGTTGGTGGTGATTCATTACTGCCCCCGGCATGAACTGTCTTTATGGAAGACGTCGATTCAAAACGCGTCCGCGCATTCGATGATTTATCGCCCGATTTCGATTAATATTCGTCACCGCCTTAAATGTCGTGCTGCTTCTCCGCTATCTGCCCAGGATAGCGAACATTCAAATCGCATTGCTTCTCAAGAATAAAGTCGGCGCGCCCGCCAATCCGTTGCCTACCGCACGGAACCCCATGGACAGGGCGCTCACGATGATGACCGTTCGGTCAGCTTTACGGACCGAAGATTAACGGCGGCTATTCAATCTGTATATTCCTCAATTGTGGAAGAAATATGCATTGCGCATTTTCCACGACTGGCGGGCCGCGGCGGGTATCAAAATGAGAACGGCGTGAAATCGAACGAATTGCAATACGACCGGCTGCTGAATGTTATTTACGAAACCCTCGAGCACCCTTCCGCATGGAAGGATTTTTGCGCGGAATTGAGGAAATCGACGGGGGCCGCTTCGGTGCATCTTTGTGCATTCGAGCGGCAGCGTGAATTGTTTTCCTGGGCCGACGGTTTCAGCCTGCTCGAAACGGAGCCGCTGGAACGCATCGGCCCGCTCTATCGCGACGACCCGCGGCTCGAGTGGCTGCGCAGCGCGGCGCCCGGGGAATGGCAGCACTGCGGGCCGCAATCGGCGCTGCAGGACGCGGCGGACAATGTAAGGAACGAACCGGATGGCGCGCGGCATCCGGTGCTGGAGCCGTGTCTGCTCGCGGCGGGTTCGCGCTGCGTTTCGCTGTGCAAGCTGATCGACGGCGGCGCGCTCACGGCGATGCTCGCCCTGCGCGGCGAAGCGGACAGCGGCCCGTTGTCCGACGAGGCCCGCGCGCTGCTGGAGCGCATCACGCCGCATCTGATGCGCGCAGTGCGCGTGACGGCGCGCCGCCACGTGCCGGACGCCGACGCGCTCGCGAACCGCGCACGCGTGCCCGCCATGCTGGTGAATGCGAGCGGCGAAGTGCTCGACAGCAACGACGCCGCGCAGCGTCTGCTGCGTGCGACCTCGCTGGTGCGCGTGCGCGGGCGGCGGCTCGCACTGGCCGCGCCGCATCAGGCGCGCTTTCTGGAGGACGTGGCGATCAGCGAGGCGCGTCTGAAAAACCGCGTGAGCGGCGCGCGCGCGGCGGCGGCGCGGCTGCGCGCGCTGCGCATCGTGGCCGGCGAAGGGCCGGAGGGCGTGGAGCCGGATTCCGCAACGGAACCGCTGTCGTCCGGCACGCAGGGCGCGGGCGGACCCGAAGTGCTCTACGCGTTCTACAACGTGCTGACGCCCGGCGATGCCTCGGCGGCCGAGCCGCACGCCGTCGCCGCCCTGATGTTCTATCACCCGCGTTCCGCGCCCGCCGTGGACGAGCAGGTGCTCGCCGAAGCGTTCGACCTCTCGCCGGCCGAATGCCGGATCGTGCATCTGCTGGTGGAAGGGCACACGCAGAAGGAGATCGCCGCGCGCGTGGGCGTGCAGCACGACACGGTGCGCAAACAACTACAGTCGATCTTTCAGAAGACCGCCACGCGCCGTCAGCCCGATCTCCTGCGTCTGCTGATGAACCTGCCGTCCTGCGCGCCGCCGGGCGGCTGACGGACGCGAACGGCGCCCGGACGTCGAGGCGCTCGACACGCTCCGGGCGCGGACCGCACCGCCGCGCTTACTTCGCGTGGCAGGCGAAGACGAGCGTGTACACGTCGCCGCTGGTCGAATTGTCGACGGTGTCATACGTGCCGCCGCAGCGCGCACGCGCCTGCTGCACGCAGGAATCGCGGTCGCCGGCGGCAGGACACTGGACCTGGACCGTCGGACGGCCATCGGACAGAAACAGCGGCGGGCCGCTGCTGCACGCGGACAGCGCCGCGAGCAACGCGCAAGCGCCTGCCGCGAAAGGCAGCCTGCGAAAACGGAACAACGACGAACCGAAACGAGTCATGGAGTACCCCGGGGGCTTTCTAGTTTTTCGACGATGCGATTGTGCCATGCCCGCTCGCGCCTGCGCGGCATCCGGGGCGCATCGGCGTGCGCGCGGGCGACGTTCAGTGCACCGGAGTGGACGACGCAGCGGGCGCGGTCGTCAGCGTCTTGTAGGGCAGCGGCGCGCGCGGATCGGCCGCGAGGCGCACGAACACCTGCTCGACATCGGCGATCGCGGCCAGCCGACGCTCCAGCGCCGCGCGGTCGAACGCGGCGGGCGCGCAGCCCTCCGCATAGACGAAGCGCCGCTGCACGGTGATCCAGATGCTGGTGCCCGCGAGCGAGGCGTCGCCGGAGAAGGCGGCGCGGACGGCGTTCGCGATGTCGGCGTCGTAGAGGTAGGAGTTCGGCTTCGTGCACTTGTGCGCGAGCCAGCAGGTCGTGCCGCGCTCGACGCGATAGTGCGCGTCGTCGTCGGCTTCGGCCTTGCTCATGCGCGGGCCGAGCGGCTGCGGACATGCGCTCGACGCCGCCGACAGCGCGAAGAACGGATCGTTGTACCAGTTGCGCATGTCGCCGTCCTGCGCCCATGCCGACGTCGGCGACGTTGCCAAAATCGTCGACATCGCCATCACTATCGATGCCGCCGCAAGCGTGCGTCGACACGCATCGCGCGCGCCGCTTGCCGCCCTCGCTGACCGTCCGCGCATCGCGCTCTCCTTGCCCCGCTCCTTGCCGTGTCCGATGCTCGCCGCGCTAACCGCGCGCGTCAAGGCGCGCCGCGCAATCTCCTCTCGCGCGCGCGAGCCGATTCGGTACAATCGCTGCGGCGCACCATGAACGGCCGGTGCAGCCAAAGATATGCAATAGAAGTGCATCGACGAAGTGCAACACGCATTGCAGGAGACTCCATGTCGTTCATTATCGTTCTCGCGGCCCTGGCATTTCTGATGCTTGCGGCCTATCGCGGTTACAGCGTGATTCTGTTCGCGCCCGTCGCCGCCCTCGCAGCTGTGCTGCTCACCGATCCCGCGGCCGTCGCGCCCGTGTTCTCCGGCATCTTCATGGAGAAAATGGTGGGCTTCGTGAAGCTCTATTTCCCGGTGTTTCTGCTCGGCGCCGTGTTCGGCAAGGTCATCGAGCTTTCGGGTTATTCGGAGTCGATCGTCGCGGCCGCCATCCGCTATATCGGCCGCTCGCGCGCCAACGCGGTGATCGTCGCGGTCTGCGCGCTGCTCACTTACGGCGGCGTCTCGCTGTTCGTGGTGGTGTTCGCGGTCTATCCGTTCGCCGCCGAGCTGTATCGCCAGAGCGGCATTCCCAAGCGGCTGATGCCGGGCGCGATCGCGCTTGGCGCGTTCTCGTTCACGATGGATTCGCTGCCCGGCACGCCGCAGATCCAGAACATCATCCCGACGACGTTCTTCAAGACCACCGCGTGGGCCGCGCCCGCGCTCGGCGTGATCGGTTCGCTGTTCATCATCGTGGTGGGGCTCACGTATCTCGAATGGCGCCGCCGCAGCGCGATGGCCAAAGGCGAGGGCTACGGCACGTCGCTCGTGAACGAGCCCGAACACGTACAGACCGACCACCTGCCGAATCCGCTGCTGGCCGTCACGCCGCTCGTGCTGGTGGGCGTCGCGAACTTCTTCCTGACGCGCTGGATTCCGCAGTGGTATGGCGACACCTACACGATCGCCCCCGACGTGCTGCCCGGCATCCACGCGCCCGTGACCACGACGGTCAAGCAGGTCGTGGCGATCTGGTCGGTCGAAGGCGCGCTGCTGCTCGGCATCGTGTTCGTGGTCCTGACGGCGTTCTCGCGCGTGAAGGATCGCTTCGCGATCGGCACGAAGGCGGCCGTCGCGGGCGCGCTGCTCGCGTCGCTCAATACGGCATCGGAATATGGCTTCGGCGGCGTGATCGCGGCGCTGCCCGGTTTTATCGTGGTCAGCGACGCGCTCAAGAGCATTCCGAATCCGCTCGTGAACGCCGCCGTTTCGGTGAGCGCGCTCGCGGGCATCACGGGGTCGGCGTCGGGCGGCATGAGCATCGCGCTCGCGGCCATGTCCGATCTGTTCATCAAGAGCGCGCAGGCCGCGCATATTCCGCTCGACGTACTGCATCGCGTGGTGGCGATGGCCAGCGGCGGCATGGACACGCTGCCGCACAACGGCGCGGTCATCACGCTGCTGGCGGTGACCGGGCTCACGCACCGCGAGTCGTACCGCGATATTTTCGCGGTCACGGTGATTAAAACGCTCGCGGTGTTCTTCGTGATTGCCGTGTTTTATACGACGGGGATTGTTTAAGTCCTTTGTCGCGTTTTTGTTGTGCTCGCGATCGTTGCTGAAGCAACGACAGTTTGACGCTGACGCACAAACTCTGCTTTTAAATTCTCCTGCGAAACGTACGGCGCCAGCCTCGGCGCTGCTACGTTTCGCTCACTCCCGTCGCAAGCTGTCTTCCTCAAGACCTGAAAATATCAACGCCACCGCAGTCGCCTTCCTTTGCATTCAGAGCGGAATAAATTCAATGCAAATCGCATTTATGTAATACATAAGAATGTAACTTGAAGGTATTTTGAATCAATTTCCCACCTCGAATTTCTGTAGTTCCACGACAGCTCGAAAAACAATAAAGAATTGAAGCCGGCTGCCGTAAATCAACCATGTCTGTGTTGGGTAAGCCGTGTTTAGCAAGCAGACATCTTGGTGTTTCAAACAATTGAAAACCTACCGGGGATAATGAAATGACGAAGTTCTATCGAACCCTGTCGCTCTCTGTCGGCGTCGCGATGCTTGCAGCAGGATGCGCATCGGGACCGCAGTACAAAGACGTGGCATCGTCGATACCGACGCTCGCTGCCGATCATGGCCGCATCTACTTTTTCCGCTCGGACAGTTTCGGCGGCGCCATGATCCAGCCCGAGATCAAGCTTAACGACAAGGTCGTCGGGCACTCCGTTCCGGGTGGATTCTTCTACGTCGATGAAACGCCTGGCGACTATACGGTGTCGACCACGACGGAGACGAAGAAAGAAGTAACGTTCGCGCTCCACGCGGGCGATACGAAATACGTGCGGACGTCGATCAGCATGGGCATTCTGGTGGGGCATATCACGCCGACACTGGACGATCCGGACACCGCACCTCACGAGATCGAGCAGCTCAAATACATCGGCGCACCGGCGACTACCGCCGCCCGATAAAACTCATGAGTTAAACCGGCCGGACAAGCACTCTTCTGTATAGAGCCGGTAGACGCGGTTACGATTCACGCCCAAGCCTTGGTGTTCAAGCACCAGATGTACCCGACGTTATGGGACGCTCACTGGCAGAAGCTGATCGTAGCCGCCCTGTTCTATGCGCCCATTCAGGCATCAAATCTGGCGGCGTTAATGCATTAGCGAATCAGTCTTTATCGCTCACGTTTTCGTGCTTTCAACCCTTCGCGTGCCTCATGAACACTTTTTCGCGCGATGTGTCGAGACATCCGCAAAGTTCATGCGTTACTGAGTTGATATGCGCAACGTGCGTCGCGACCGTCAAATTTGCGGTGAACCGGCGACGCTTTGCACGTCACCGGCCGTGAAGAGACGCTCGCTCGATAGCGATAAGTGGCCGAAAGTCGAAGTATTTGAGTCATCCGGTACGTTGGCTTAGCAGACTATCGAGAACGCGAACCTGCATGTGTAATCGAGCAGACCTAAAATTGTCCTGTCACCTGGAAGCCGAGCGTCACGCGCGACGCCGGAAAATCAGCCGGCTTATAAACCGGCGTGCCAGCGAACACGTCATAGCTCAAGATGGCAAAGCGCGTGTGAACGGCGCCCTTTAAGCCGACGACCGCGCCTGCCAGTTGCGTACCAACCAGATATTGCGCTGACGGTCCCCACACGTGGCCGTAGTCCAGTCCTGCATAGAATGCCTGGCCTGTGCTGCCAATCGGATATTGCAGTTCGTTGCGCCAATAGAACCCGCGCTCAGCCGCAAGCATCGTCTCTCCGTCGAAGCCGCGCACGGTGTAACGGCTACCGATAGAGAGGTCATCAATGTAATTGAGTTCGTCGTTCGTGTACTGGCCGTGAATGGTCCCGACATACGCTAAGCGCTGACCTGCAACGGCAAACGGCACGGACAGGTTCGCGTCAAGCGTCGCCATGTGGAAGCGGTACGAGGGCCCGTCCGCCGTGTCAGGCGACGCACCAAGCCAACCGATTCCCTGTCGATACGCGAGCGTGCCGTCGAACTGCGAAGCGCCGAAATAGTGGCGGTCGGTCAGACCCAGTTCGATGAAGGTGTTGTCGCGATGCTGTGCTGCGATTTCCGTATCTTCGATGAAGCTCGCGCCGAAGCGCTTGATGAGCTGAAACTCCGCGCCGAACACATCACTCTGGCTGCGCCGCAGGACGCGTTGCAATTTGACGCCCGCGGTCTGCGAATTTCCGCTGACCACATACGTCTGGTTCACTCCCGCGACGTTCTCGTAATACGTGTTCGTATAGCCGAACAGCGTCGCTGTCCAACAGCCCCACGGTACCGAGTACGAACCGTTCCAGCCGTGCGTGCCGACTCCGTGATCGCCAAACTGCAAATCCTGATTGAATCCGGCGGTAAGGATATCGTTCAGCCCGAGCAGGTTGTCGACGCCGAGCGTGACCGTGCCTATGATGCTGCCCGTCTCGCGCGTGCCGGAGTCGTCCACGGACGCGACGAAAGTCCAGGGCTTTGTGCGCTTGACTGCGATTTCCACATCGCTCTCACCGGGCACGCTGGCAGCGACAAGTTCCATCGTCGCGTCCTGGCTGCTGACCCGTTTCATCTGCTCCATACCCTGCTCCAGATCGCGCAGGTTAAGCACGTCGCCATCGCGTGCTGGAAACGCGGTTTTCCACGTGCCACGCGTGGCCGCATCCTTGAAGCCCAGTTTGCGAATGACGCCGGGAATGAGCGCGAGTTTGAGCGTGCCGCCGGAGAGGTCCTGCGCGGGAAGCATCACCCGCGTGGTGACATAGCCGCGACTGAGAATCACTTGCTGCACTCCTTTAACAAGGGTGTCGAGGCCTTGCTTGCCGACGCACTGGCCCCGGTAGTGCTCCAGCCATTCGCGGGCGAAGGCGAAACGATCCTGCGGCAGCGCGGACGCGCCCTTGACGCGCATGTCGTCCGGCAACGCTGCGGGCACGTCGAGCGCGAACGTTTCGATGCGAAAGCAGGGCGTCTCAACAGGCAGGTCCGGCCATTCACCTTTCTTCGGAACCTCTGAACGTACCCTAGGCGCGGTGACCGTCGCCGCACGCTGCTGCGCGTCGCGCTGCTGCTGCACCTGCTGATCCTGCTGCGCGTTCGCGCGCGCCGCCGCAACATCGGGCGACGTCTGTGCGTGAACGGCGAGAGGGACGAGAATCGCAAGCGGCAACCCCGTAAGTATCTTTTTATTTTCCATTACTAATCAAATTCCAAGCTCCGCGCTTTCAGCCGGGCGAATTACGTGCACCTCTACGGCTGTGTTTTAGTAATCGCTTTCAACCACACCTGCTCAAACTCACTCTTACTTACTTCCGCCGGTTCAAACTGCGGATCGCCCGCAATTTCACTTAGCTGTGGAAGTGGCTCCTTGCTGAGACCACTGCCGCCAGCGCACACAGTTGCGCTTGCAAAACCGATATGCCCGTCCGGGTATAGTTCGATCTTTCGCAACTCCCACCGATCTACATCAAGTTCACTATAGATAACTGTCGGCTCAGTTGGTATTGAATGAATCCATTTAACGCGGATATAACTCATTTCTTCGTCACCGCCCCACTTCCAGTGATCCGGCCACTAATGTCCAGCGGTATCTCGTTGGGCACAACATAGACACCTGGACGCCCTTGTACGACGTTAAGCCCCGTCACGTCAACCGCAACAAAATTTGAATATCGCGCACCTTGAAACGGGTTGTTCACGAATGCCCGCGATAGCTGCGCGGGCGTCATAGTACCTGGCGGAATATCGGACAGATACTGTCCATTTCCGTATCTTACGTCATTCGGATTAAGCGCTTTCAAAGACGGATTAAGCGCCTCCGACTCCAAAATTGCGTTCATAGCAGCTTCGTTTGTGTAGTGATACAGCGTTGCTGGCGACGTGGAGATACTATCGGACACGGTTCTCGTCACCGCCGCTTCGACCGCTTCAACCGCCGACGTAACTGCTTTACCTTCGCCTCCAGTCAACACACCAAGCGCCGCATCGCCGATTGAGCCAACAGCCAGCGCCGCAGCAGTGCCGTAGTTACCGTTCGCGAATGCCGTTTGCGCCTGGTCGGCCATCTGCTTGCCAGGCACAACGTTAAGCATGGCTTGGCCAAATGCTTTCGCATACTGGACAAAGCTACCGACCCGGCCTTTACCGATGCTGCGCCAGCGGCCTGCAAGATACCCTGCTGGTTCGCAAGCGCACCCGCTGTCTGCACGTTAAGCGCGCCGCCCGCAGCGACCTGGCCGCCATTGTTCGTGATTTGTGCGCCCGAGAGCTGGGTGTTGCCACCGCTGCCGATCTGCGCCCCGCTCGTATCGAGCGTACCAGCCGCGCTGGCTGTGAAAATCGTCCCGGCACCCGCCGTTGCGCCAGTCAGCGCGAGATTGCCGCCTGTTGCAGTCAACGCGAGCGCGGATCCGGCGGAAGTCTGCGACCCCGCCAGATTGAGCGACACGCCATAAAGCGTGACCTGTCCGGTTGCCGCGTTCGTACCGGTCGCTGCGAGCGAGCCCGCCGACACCACTTTCAGGCTGCCGCTGCCCGTCAGGTTGCCGCTACTGTCCAGGGCCGCCGCGAGCACGCCTGACGATTCCACACTACCCGCGTTGAGGTTCAGGTCCGACTGCGCGGCGAGGGTACCGGTGCTGGAGAGCACGCCGGACGTACTGACAGTGGTTGTGCCCTGCGCGTAAGCGGTGCCGGAATTCGCGACGCTGGCGGCATTGATCGCCAGATTGCCGCTTGCGCTCATCTTGCCGGACTGCACGAGTTGGCCCGCGCTGGTGAGCGTCAGATCGCCCGCCTGGGCTTCGATAACGCCGGCGTTGTTGACCCCCACGCCGTACTCGTTGGAAGTCAGCAGAATCGTATTTGCGTACATCCCACCAAGCTGCGCGACGTCGATCGAGACGCTCGGCACGGTACCGGTGCCGGTCGTCGGCGTCGAGTTCAGGCTGGCGTAGTCGACGTTGTTCGCGCCCGTGACGACATTCAGCTTGTTCGCGTACAGGGCAGCGTTCACCTGCACAGCGCGCGCGATCAGATCCACCTGGTCCAGGTTCGACGCATTAAAGCCATCGCCCTGAACAGCGATATTGCCCTGAGTGACGTTGAATCCAGTGAGATTGCCATTGGCGTCAAACAACGGATTGCCGGTCGTGAGAATGCCGCGCGAGGTATTGATGAAACCGCCGCCGTCAACGACGATTCCCGATGGGTTCGCCACGACCACATCCGCCTTCTTGCCCGCGACCTCGATATAGCCTCGCAGTTGAGAAGGGTTATTGCTATTGACCTGGTTGACAATGATTTTGGCGGCGTCATTCGCACCGAAATTCGGATTACCGCTAATCTGACCTGCGAGCTGGGTCGACGTAATAACCGACGAATTGTTCAGAATTGCGCCACTACGCGATACGTCGAATTGCGAATAGGTGTTTAGCGATACGCCGGCGCCTGAAGGCTTCTGGATGTTCACCTGCGGCAGCCCATTGGCCGTGCTGATGACGCCCGGCGCGTGCGCGCCCGAAGGCACGATCTGCGCAATCGATAATGCAGGACTCAGCCCGAGCAGCGTGAGCGCGGCGAGCGCCGCGTGACGCATTACGCGCTTCGCGATGCGTCGCGATGGCCCCGACGATTTTGTTTTGACTCGCCCCGCACTGCCGTTTGCGATCGCCGTTTCGGCGACGGCAACCACCATTCCCCGCGACTTGCTGAACACAAGCCGGTGACAACCGCTATTCATTTTTCTGGTACCCGTCACGCTGGAAGAGGTCTCGCCCGCTCCTCAAGGCGTCTTCCCATTGCTACACACGACACCCGCGCACCGTGGCATCGCCCCCGAATTGCTTTTTATATATTTCTAGTGATTTCAACCTGTTACGGGGCGCAGGCTAACAGATTTGCAACTGTGTCGGTTGTTTTTTAAATGTTTAACGAAAAATATGCAGATTGGGCAAAAAATCGACGAAGCAAAGCGTCATTCTCTTTTGCTGAAGATGCTATGAAAATGAAAAGGCCTAGCGTCGTCAATAGCCGAATTGCGCGTCATGCCGGAATATCTAAACAGCGCGTCTGCGGCATCTTGTCATCGCGCCAAAGTCCGTACCGGAAATCGAAAATACGCTAAACATTCCGGCGCAAGTATCAAACTTGAACGCTTGAGCGATCCCAAACCCCATCACTTCCCCACATGCGGCCGCAGCGCCGCCAGCCAGCAGACCACCGCCACCGCGCCCGCATCGGGCGACCCCACGGCGCGCGCGCCCAGATAACTCGCTCGCCCCACGCGCGGAAGCATATGCGCCGTCGCCTGCGCGCCATGCTCCGCCGCCGTCACCGCTTCAGCCCACGCGCGTTGCGTGTCGAGCCCTTGTTTCAGGGCCGATTCGAACGCATCGCTCGCGGGAATCAGCGCATCGAGCATCGTTCGGTCTCCTGCCTTTGCGCCGCCGAGTTCGCTGATCGCGTCGATCGCGCCGCGCAGTGCCTGCGCCCATTCTTGCGCCGCCGGTTGCGCCGATCCCTGCAGATGACGCGACGCGCGCAGCAGCGCCGTCGCGTAGAACGGCCCGGAACTGCCCGCGATCGCCTTGTGCAAACTCACGCCCAGCGACGACAACGCATCGGGCGCCGTCGCGAGCGCGTGCATCGGCGTGGCGTTCATGGCGTCGGCCGCGCGGCGCATGCTCGCGCCGAGGTCGCCGTCGCCCGCTTGCGCGTCGAGTTCGGTGAGCCGCGATTCGTTGTCGGTCAACGCCTGGGCCACGGCATCGAGCACGGCCTTGATGCGCGTCGCGCGTTCGGTGCCTGCCGCATCGAGCACCGGCGCGGCATGGTCCTCGCGCTGCACGCCGGACGTGTCGAGCCGTACCGTGCGATTCAGGCAGCCCTTGCCGGGCCACGCATGTGCTTCGGTCGCGGCGTCGAGCAGCGCGAGTTTGCCGTCGTCGACACGCATCAGCGAAATCGAACAGCCCGGCATGTTCAGCGCCGATAGAAACGTTCCCGCCCACGCGCGCTCCACGCGCAACTCGCGGCGCGTGAGGCTCGCGCAGGCCGCGCGCAGCACGATGGCGAGTTCCATCTGCGGCGTGGCACCCAGACCGTTGACGAGCAGCGCGACGCGCTCGCCGCGCGTGATCGCGAGTTCGTCGAGGACGTTCACGAGCAGCGCTTCGGTCAGTTCGTTCGCGGGCAACGGCGCGCTGCGCTCGACGCCTTTTTCGCCGTGGATGCCGAGGCCCAGCTCGATTTCATCGTCGGCGAGCGTGAAGCTCGATTGCGCGACGCCCGGCAGCGTGCAGCCATCGAGCGCCACGCCCATCGTGCCGAGATTGGCCACCGCGTCGCGCGCGACGGCGGCCACCACTTCGAGCGTCGCGCCGCGCGCCGCCGCCGCGCCCGCGATCTTGTGGATCAGCACCGTGCCCGCGATGCCGCGCCGCTGGCTGCGCTCGGCGTGGCCGCGCAAGGCCACGTCGTCGGCCACGGTCACGACTTCGACGGGAATGCCCTCGGCGCGCGCCAGTTCCGCCGCGAGGCCGAAGTTGAGGCGGTCGCCCGTGTAGTTCTTGACGATCAGCAGCGCGCCTTTCGGCCCCGCCGTCGCGCGGATGGCCGCCAGCACGGCGCTCGTGGGCGGCGACGTGAAGACCTCGCCGCAAACGGCCGCGCTCAGCATGCCCGCGCCCACATAGCCCGCATGCGCGGGCTCGTGGCCGCTGCCGCCGCCCGAGATCAACGCGACGGGCCGCGACGGCGGCTCCGGAATGTCCCTGCGAATAAGCACGTTTTCGTCGCCGAGGATGACGACGTTGGGCGCCTGCAACGCAATGCCTTCGAGCATTTCGTGCACGACGTCGGACGGGTGATTGACCAGTTTCTTCATGACGACCCTGTCGAAAGCGGTTGGACATCCCGGGTGCCATGCAGCGCGCATCGCGCGCCGCCGGGTTCAGCCAGTGTACGCCGCTCGGGGTGGGCGTGGGCAGACGTCGCGACAGCCTCCATCGCTTGCCGCATATCGGGCAATCCCTAAAGCGGCGTGGTCTGATGCCGTTAACTCGCGGATAACGCCAAAGACACCCGGCGCCGCGCGCAATCGCGGCGTCATCGACCTGCACCGTGCCCTGCTGGAGACCTGAGTGAGCAACATCAACGTATTCCTGCGCGAAAATCTCGCGGCCGTATCCGCCAAAAATCTTCACGTCGCGCCCAACATTCCCGAAAAGAAACTGAACAACGCCGTTAAGTCGTTCGACTATGCGGGCAGCGTCGCGCATGTCGTCGCGCTGTTCGACAACACGATGTTCGGCAGCGGGAAAGACGGTCTGCTCTTCACCGGCGAACAGCTCATCTATCGCCCCTCGTTCTCCGATCCCGTGAAGATCAACTACGCGATGATCGAGGCGGTCACTCACGAAGTCGAATTCACCGGCAGCAAGAACGACAAGAAGGTCGAGCGCGTCGATATCCGCCAGCAAGGTGGTGGCGTCGTCGCCCTCAAGGATCTGCTCGAATGCGACTACGCGGAACTCGCGCGCGTGTTGCAGGCCGCGACGCAATCGTTCGAGGACTTCACGGAAGAGGCCCAGTTCATTGCGATCAGCGAGATGAGCGAAGCGCTGAAGACGGCCTACGTGAAGATCATCGTCAACATGGCCTATGCAAACGATGGCACGATCGACCAGCACGAGTTCGCTGAAATCCTGATGCTGATGACGCGTCTCGATCTCGATTCCGATTCGCGCCTCGCGTTGCGCACCTATATGTCCGGCGCGGAATCGCTCGAGCCGGTTCAGGCACTGATCGGCGCGCTCGATGCAGCGGTTCCTGCGGGCCAGTTGCGCTCCGTGCACGTCTCGCTCGTCAAGGACCTGCTGAACGTGCATCTGAGCGTGGGCGGCAAGAGTCTCGCGGACTTCGGCTTCCTGCGCGAGCATCGCGCGTTGCTGCAAGTCTCCGACGAGGAGATCGACCTCGCGCTCGACGTGATCAACAACGACCGCGCGATGCTCAAGGACGATTGCACGGACGATCAGATCGTCGCGGCCATCAAGGTGATCTCGGCGAAGGCGGCCGCCGTGGGCACGCCGCTCGCCGCCGTCTATCTCTCTGGCTCGGTCATCGGCATGTCGGCGGCCGGCATGACCTCGGGTCTCGCCGCACTCGGCATGGGCGGCGTGCTCGGCATGTCGAGCATGGCAACGGGCATTGGCGTGGCGATTCTCATCGGCGTGGGCACCTATGCGGGCGTGCGCAAGCTCACGGGTGCCAACGAGCTCACGCGCGCCAAACGCCGCGAACTGATGCTCCACGAAATCATCAAGCAGACGCAACGCACGCTTTCGCTGCTGATCGAAGACATCAACTACCTGACGATCCGGCTCAACGGCCTGATCACCACGCAAGGCGTTCAGGACGAAAAGATTCGCAAGCTCACGATGCTGATGGCGCAAATGACCGCCGCCGGCACCGTGCTCGCAAGCCGCTCGGACGAAGTGCAAAGCAGCGCGACGAAGTTGCGTTGCGCGCAGTACCTGGACCTCGACAAACTGCGCACGCTCACGCGCGAACCGAGCAAGGCGGACTTCCTCGACTTCATCTCGGGCTATTACGAAGCACGCGATTTCCAGGTGGAAAAGGACGGCGAAAAGCAGACGGTTTCGCGCCTTGTCATCAAGAGCGGCGTCACGACGCGCGATCTCGAGAGCCTCGCGAAAGCGTTCGAAGTGGTGGGCTATTTCAATGTCGGCGACGTGCTCAAGGGGTCGGCGCTCGACGTCGCGGGCAAGGCCAAGGATCGCCTCACCGGCATGTTCTCGTGAAGCGGGCCGACTCGCTGGAAGCCGAGGCGCGAGCGATGCTCGCGCAACAGGATCAGGCCGCGCGCGCCGGCGCCAAGCTCGGCGAAATCGGTGCAACGCTCGACGCGTTGCAGCACGCGCAAAGTGCTGCAACGACGTCGCTCGACGACCTGATCGCGCAGGCCGAGCGCGCAATCGCCACCAATACGGCGCCGTCCGCAGCGGCGCATGTGCATGCCATCGTGCAATCGATCGAGATCGACATTGACGTGACCGGCACATCGCCCCATTCTTCGATCGCGCGTATCGACACGCTCGAATCGATTCGCGTCGATCGCGAGGCGAGCTGGGAAGCCTATATGGTGCAGGTCGAGTCGTATTGCGCGCGCCAGCGCGTGCAAGGCGTCGACTCGCCATTCCAGCAGCTGATGACGCCGTCGCAGCGCGTGGCATTCGAGCGCCGCGTCGAGCAGGACTTCGCGATCAGGAACGCACGCTGCGACAAGTACGATTACATGATTGCCGGCACCTGCGGGCTGATCGGCGGACTGATCGACATTCTGCTGGTGGGCGCGCCCGGCGAAGGCCTGCTCACGCGCGCCGCGGACGACTGGACCGACTCGGCGGTGCAAAAGTTCGCGCGGCTGGTGGGTTGGAAAGGCCCGAAGGAAGGCAGCGACCCGACGCACAGCGCTATCGGTTTTCTCGAAGGCAAATACAAGGTCAATTACGACCATCGTCACGGCGTGGATGTCGGCGGTGCGTTCAAGATGAGCACGAAGAACCACCACATCAAGAGTCTTGGACACTCGCCCGATCTGGTCGGATTGTTCTTCTCCATTCTCGATCAGTTTTGCAGCACCGCGCATTTCGTTTCCGACGGAAAGCTCATTTCCATCGACACGGATACGTTCGAATTGCGGGGCGGCACGTTCGCGGCGAAGCTGTTCGCCGGCTTTGCGAACTGGCTCGGCCATTTGTTTTCGGACGTCGCCGGGTCGTCGGGAGCGCAAGGCCGCGGCTCGGGCATTCCGATTCCGTTTTACTCGCTGCTGCAATTCGTGAACGTCGGCGAATTCGGCCAGCACCGGCAGACATTCGCCACCGTGGCGGTGCAGGTATTCGAACGCGGCTACGATATGCGGCACGGGATTGCCATGTCAATTCCGGTGATCGTCGCCGAACTCTTCACGCGGCTCGCCTGGACCGTCAAGCAGCGTTGCTATCACGAGCGTCCGTGGCGCGAATGCCTGCCGGTCTCGAACGCTCCTGAGTTGCGGCGCATGTTGCTGGTCGCGCACGGCACGCTATGCATCGTCGATGCCACCGATGCCGGTCTGCGCTCGGGCGGTGAAATGATCCAGTTCCTGCTGCGCAGCAATCTGATCGCCTGGGCGCGGTTCGGCTCGCTCGCGTTGCGCGAGGTGCTCGCGCTCGTTCGGGAAGGGCAACTGGATCATGCGGCTGTCGACGAATACCTCGACGCGGAATATCGGCGCATGCTCGTTGCGTAAACGCCGCGCGGCGCGCCGGTTGTAGAGCCGACGCGCCGCGACTCGCGCATTGCAGCCTCAATGCGCGAGAAAATCCACCACCATGCGATTGAACGCGTCCGCATGTTCCCATTGCGCCCAATGGCCGCAACGATTGAACACGTGCAGCTGCGCGTTCTGCATGCCCGCAAGCAGACGCAGCCCCGTATCCATCGGCACGAAGCGGTCGTCGCGGCCCCAGATCACCAGCGTGGGCGCGGCGATTTCGCCCAGACGCGGACCATAATCGTTGAACTGCTTCGGATTCGCCGCGAGGCTCTTCACGAAATTCTCGAGGTGATCGCGGCGCGCGAGCATATTGTCCAGACGCGCCTGCATCAGGTCCTCGGTCAGCGCGCTCGCATCGTAGACGAACACGTTCATCATGCGCTTGAGGTTCTCGATGGTCGGCTCGCGATACAGCCCTTGCAGCAGTTTGATGCCTTCGGTGGGCATCGGCGCAAAGTTGCTCGGACCGCCCGTGCCGCCGCCCATCAGCACGAGTTTGCCCACGCGCTGCGGATTGCCGAGCGCGAACGCCACCGCGCTATGGCCGCCCATCGAATTGCCGAGAATATGCACGCGCTCGATATCGAGCGCGTCGAGCAGGCCTTTAAGAATACGGCCATTGAGTTCCGAACGCGAGGTCGTGCAGACGATCGGATCGCTTTTGCTCCAGCCCGGGCAGTCCATCAGGATCACGCGATAGCCCGCCGCCACGAGGGGTTCGACATTGCGATTGAAGTTGGCCCAGCCGCTCGCGCCGGGGCCCGAGCCGTGCAGCATCACCACCGTTTCGCCGTTCGCGTTGTCGTTCGGCGCGCCGGTGTCGTTATAGTGAATCCGCAGCGTTTGATCGCCGTCTTTCACGTTCGCGAAGCGGCTCGTCGCGGTTTCCGTAATCGCTGATGCAGTTGCAGTCATGATGTTGTCCTTGCTGTAAAAGCTCGTCACGGAGAAAGCCATGCTTTCTCCGTTAAATTAGTTAGACACCCTGAATTTCAGGCGATTGCTTTTCCATCGACTCTCGCCGCGCGAATCCACCCACCACGGTCAAGGCTGCGATCGCTGCGATCACGACGAGCGGAATGCTCGACGCCACCAGCATCGACGGGCTTTGTCCGATCGCGAACAATTGGCCGGCGACGAGCGGCCCGAGAATCGAGCCGAGCCGCCCCACCGCCACCGCCGCGCCCACGCCCGTGCCGCGCACTTCGGTCGGATACGCGTGGCCTGCGAGCGCGTAAAGCACCGACTGGCCACCCACGAGAAAGAGCCCGCAGAGCAGGCCGCCGCACGCCATCGCGGTCGCGCCGCCCGCGCTCGCGAGCGCCGCCAGCGCCACGGCGATCCCCACGTACATGCCGATCACCGTGCGCCGACGGCCGAAGCGGTCCATCACAGTCGCGATCGTCACCGCGCCAATGCCGCCGCCGATGTTGAACATCATCAGCACGATGTTCGATTGCACGCGCGTGAGGCCGCGCGCAAGCACCATCGAAGGCAGCCAGTTCATCAGGAAATACAGCACGATCAGCGTGCCGAGATAGCTGATCCATAGCGAGATCGTCGTGCGTGCGCGACCCGCGCGCCAGAGCGCTTCGCCGATACCCGGCACCTCGTCGCGCGCGGCGCTGGAGACGCGCGATGCACGCGCCGCCACGAATTGCTGCGACTCGCGCAGGAACGCGCCGAGCAGCGGCAACATCACGATCGGCCCGAGGCCGCCGACGTAAAACACGTCGCGCCAGCTCGTCGGGCTCGCGCCGAGCATGCCGATCAGCGCCGCAATCGCCGCGCCGAACGGCATGCCGCAGTACATCGCGCCCACCGCCGTGCTGCGCTGCTGCGGACCGGCCGCTTCCGAGCACAGCGCGATCAGGTTCGGCATGGCCGCGCCGAGTCCGAGCCCCGTCATCAGGCGCGCGATCAGCAGGCTTTCGAAGTTCCAGACCAGCGTGGTCGCGAGCGAGAACACGCCGAACAGCGCGACCGACACCATCAGCACACGCTTTCGGCCAAAGCGGTCCGCGAGCCGTCCACCGCACGCCGCGCCCGGCAGCAAGCCGATCGCGCCCGCACTGAACGCCCAGCCCATCTGCGCAACGCTCAGCGCGAACTCCTTCGCCATGCGCGGTCCCGCCACGCCCGCCGATTGCAGATCGAGTCCTTCGAGCAGCGCGATCGCAAGACACAGCCCGATCGTCACCTTGTTGCTCGCCGAACTGCCCATGCTTCCTCCAGCACCACCGATTCGCGACGTCATGTGAAAAGTCTCCAAAGTTGTCTTCAGCCGATCTTGTTCGCCGGCTATGGTTTGAATATCGAATCGCCCATCGCAACAACGCCGCGTATCGCTCGATGTCGATACGCGGCGTTGCATTACGGCTGACGCGCGGCGGCGCGCTGCTTCAGATCGAGCGCGACATCCACGATCATGTCCTCCTGTCCGCCCACCATTCGGCGCTTGCCCAGTTCGACGAGAATATCCACGGTTTTCAGGCCGTATTTCTTCGCCGCCACTTCCGAGTGACGCAGAAAACTCGAATACACGCCGGCATAACCGAGCGCGAGCGTTTCGCGGTCCACGCGCACCGGACGATCCTGCAACGGACGCACGATATCGTCGGCGGCGTCCATCAGCGTGTAGAGATCGGTGCCGTGATGCCAGCCCATGCGTTCGGCCGCGGCGATAAACACTTCGAGCGGCGCGTTACCCGCGCCGGCGCCCATGCCCGCCAGCGATGCATCGATGCGATCGCAGCCTTCTTCCACCGCGACGATCGAATTCGCCACGCCCAGCGAGAGATTGTGGTGCGCGTGCATGCCCGTTTGCGTTTCGGGTTTCAGCACCTGTTTGACGGCGCGAAAGCGATCACGCACGTCGTTCATCGTGAGCGCACCGCCCGAATCGACCACGTAAATACAGGTCGCGCCGTAGCTTTCCATCTTCTTCGCTTCGACGGCGAGATTGGCGGGCGTGGTCATGTGGCTCATCATCAGAAAGCCGACCGTGTCCATGCCGAGTTCGCGCGCATATTCGATGTGCTGCTTCGAAATATCGGCTTCCGTGCAATGCGTGGCCACGCGCACGACGCGCGCGCCTGCCTCATAAGCAGCCTTCAAATCGTGAATCGTGCCGATGCCGGGCAACAGCAGCGTGGCGATCTTCGCGTGCTGCACCACGTCCGCGACGGCTTCGATCCATTCGAGATCGCTATGCGCGCCAAAGCCGTAATTGAAGCTCGATCCTTGCAGACCGTCGCCGTGCGCGACTTCGATCGAATCGACTTTCGCCTTGTCGAGCGCGCGTGCAATGTCCTGCACGTTCTGAATCGAGTATTGGTGACGAATGGCGTGACTGCCGTCGCGCAGCGTCACATCGGAGATATAAAGTTTCTTGCTCATCGCTTGTGCTCCTTACGCGCCTTGCACGCTCAGCAGCGTGTGCGCCATGCGCTCGGCGGTCGCGAGCGCGGCGGACGTCATGATGTCGAGATTGCCTGCGTAGGCGGGCAAATAATGGGCGGCACCTTCCACTTCGAGAAACACCGAGGTTTTCAGACCGCTGAATTTGCCGAGGCCGGGAATCGTCAACGGTGCGTTCGCCGGAATTTCGTCGAATTGCACTTTTTGTTTGAGCCGATAACCGGGCACGTAGGCATTTACTTTCGCCACGGTGTCTTCAATCGATTTTTCAATCGCGTCTCGATCGGCGAGTTCGGACAGCGTGTAGACGGTATCGCGCATCATGACTGGCGGTTCCGCCGGATTCAGCACGATGATCGCCTTGCCTTTTGCCGCGCCGCCGACCACTTCAATCGCCTTCGAGGTGGTTTCGGTGAATTCATCGATATTCGCGCGCGTACCCGGCCCCGCCGATTTGCTGCTGATCGACGCGACAATTTCCGCGTAATGCACCTTCGCCACGCGCGAGACCGCCGCCACGACGGGAATGGTCGCCTGGCCGCCGCACGTGACCATATTCACGTTGGGCGCGTCGATCTGCGCATCGAGATTCACCACTGGCACGCAATATGGACCGATCGCGGCGGGCGTCAGATCGATCATGCGAATCGACGGCTTCAGCTTGCGCAACAACGCGTCGTTCTTCACATGCGCGCTCGCCGATGTTGCATCGAACACGAAGTCAACATCGTTGAAAACGGGCAGACGCGTAAGTCCTTCCGCACCTTCGTGCGTGGTCGCCACGCCGAGCCGCGCGGCGCGCGCGAGGCCATCGGAGTTCGGATCGATGCCGACCATCGCCGCCATCTCCAGATGCCGGCTGTTGCGCATGATCTTGATCATCAGGTCCGTGCCGATGTTGCCGGAGCCGATAATCGCTGCCTTGAGTTTTTCGGAAGCCATGTTAATTCCTGTTTCGGCCTGTCAATCAGGCAGTGAAAGTCGCGCGAACGCCGCCGAGGCCTTCGATCTGCGCGGTGTAGGTGCCGGGTTCCTTCACGGCGACCATCGGGCCGAGCGCGCCCGTAAGCACCACGTCGCCGGCGCGCAGCGGCGTGCCGAGCTGCACCATGCGATCGGCGAGCCACACGGCTGCGTTGAGCGGATTGCCGAGGCACGCGGCGCCGTTGCCGCGCGAGAGCACTTCGCCGTCGCGCGACAACTCCATCGCGCACGCCGTCAAGTCGATCTGCGCGAGCGGCACGGGGCGGCTGCCGACCACGAAACGCGCGCTCGATGCGTTGTCGGCGACCGTATCGACGAAGCGAATATCCCAATCACGAATCCGGCTATCGACGATTTCGATCGCCGCGAGTGCATACGCACTCGCATTCAGGATGTCGACGAAGGTATGCTTTTCATGCGTGAGATCGCGTGCGAGCACGAGCGCGATTTCCGCTTCCACTTTCGGCTGGATCAGTTGCGCGAGCGAAATGGCTTCGCTGTCGCCGTGCGCCATGCTCGCGAACAGCGCGCCAAAATCGGGCTGATCCACGCCCAGCTGCTTTTGCACCGCGAGCGACGTGAGGCCGATCTTGCGGCCCACGATGCGCTCGCCGTTCTTCACACGCAGGTCCACGTTCGCCTGTTGCACGGCATAAGCCGTGGCGATGTCGTCGAGCGCGATCTCGCCGCGCACGGGCTCGACCACGTTGCGTGTACGCTCCGCTTCGCGCAGTTGCGCGGCGAGCGTCGCGATGCGATGCTGATCGGTCATGCAAACTCTCCTTGTTTCTATGAATCGCGATCGATTGCTTTGATCGTTTCGATCGGCGTCGATCAGGCCGCCGCACGCCATTCGCTTGCGGGCGACGCGTGCATGGCGGCGAAACCGGCGATCCACTCGGGAATCTCGCGGTAGTAATCGAGCGACGCGCGATAGTCGCCATACGCGGCGAGCGTGCCGAACGCGGCCACCCAGGTGCGGATCTCGTGCGCCGACTTGCCGCCGTCGCGCGTAATGGCGGCGTTGGTCATGCCGTCCACCGCGGTCAGTTCGCCCGATGCGAGCTGCGCGAGAAACGCCCGATCCCATTCGGGATTGAGCGGATGCAGCGGGCTGTCGCCTTGAGAAAACGCGCGCGCCGCCGCCACGGTGCGCGCCTGACGCGCCTCGCGCGATTCGGCCGAGGGATTGCGGCCCGCGATCAAACGCTCGGCCACTTCAGGCGTCGCGCCGATCAGTTCGGGCACCGGCGGCTCATGCGAGATGCCGCCGGAACCCACCACGAGCACGCGCCGATTCGTGCGCGACAGCGCGCGCCCAATCGCATCGCCGAGCAGACGCGCGCGGCGCAGCGTCGCCATCGGCGGCGCGACGGAATTGATGAACACCGGAATCACCGGATAGCGATCGAGACCGCCCGTCAGCACTTCGAGCGCCTGCGCGCAACCGTGATCGACCTGCATGCGATACGAAAGCGCGACGTCGATATCGGCGGCCAGCACGTGCTCCGTGAGTTCATGCGCGAGCACCGACGGCACCGGCAAGTCGCCCGCGAGGCTCTTGAAATCGCCGATCGCCTGCGCCTTCGCGCCGATGCAGAACGGCGGCATCACATCGTAGAAAAAGCCGTTGAAGTGATCGGGCGCGAACACCACGATCAGATCGGGATTGAAGGCATCGACGCGCGCACGCGCCGCGCGGCCCACGCGTTCGACTTCCTCGACGACGTCGGGACGCGGATCGAAGTAGCCGTGCAACGGCGTGTGCGAGAGACATTCGAGGTGAATGGGCATGGTCGTGAGGCTCCTGCTCAAGCTTCGGCGACGCGCGCGACGGCAACGTCGGCAAGCGCGGGGCGCGATATCGGTGCTGCGGCTCGCCCGTCGTTCACGGCGGCGGCGCTCATGCCGAGCTTGCCCGCAAGTTCGACGATGGCGTCCGAGACCTGCTGTGGCGTGCATACGCCCGCCACGAAACGATCGGGGCGCAGCAGCACGACCGACTCCGGCAGACGGCTGAACCAGTCCTTGAGGCGGCCCTGCACGTCGCCGATCGCGAGCACGTCGGGCGGCACGTCGTCGCCGTAGTCGAGTTGCACGTCCGGCTTCACGACCACGAAGCGCGCGCCCAGGCGCGCCCACAACGCACGCGCCTGCGGCGTGAGGCCGAAGGTCGGGTCCGCGCCCCAGGCGAGCAGCGCGAAACCGTTGCCGATCGCATCGTCCAGACGCACGACGCGGCCATCGGCCCGACGCACGCGCGGCTGCACGAACATGCGGCCCACCGGCGACGCGGCATGCGGATCGCGGCCATACGCAAGACGCCCGAGCAGCGAATCGCGCTTCTGGCTCATCAGTCCGAGCAGGCGACCGACCGGTCCGCTGCCTGCGCCTTCGAGCGTGCGCGCGAGCCAGCCGCCCTGCGCTTGCGGCGGCGGCAACAACACGACGCCCGCTTCGTATCGCGGCATCGGCTTGAAACGCATTTCGACGAAATAGCGCTTCACAGAAGGGAAAACGTTCATCGACTTCACGAACGCATCGCGAAAGCGCGCGCCGAAACGCGTGGTCGGCGCGAAGATATCGCCGGCGACTTCGGAGAGGTGAATCATCGAGCGTGCATGCGCGCGGCGCTCGACCGTATAGGTGTCGAGCAAACGGCCATCGGCGAGACCCTTCGCGACCATCGCGAGTTTCCAGCCGAGATTGTTCGCGTCGCGAATGCCGCTGTTGTAGCCCTGCCCTTGCCACACCGGCATGATGTGCGCCGCGTCGCCCGCGAGCAGCACGCGATCCACGCGAAACGTTTCGGCGAGCCGCGCATTGTGCGTATAGACGCGCTTGCGGATGTAGTCGACCTTGTCCGGGTCCGCGACCACCTTGCGGATCAGCGCGGCCATGTTGGCGGGCTGCGAAAGTTCTTCCTCGGTTTCACCCGGCATCACCATGAATTCGAAACGGCGAATGCCGTGCGGCAGCGCCGCCGACACGTAAGGCCGCGTGTGATCGCAATGCATGTAGATGTGCGGCGAGCCGATCGGATCGTTGCGCACATCCACCACGATCCACTGATTCGGTTTCGTGCGGCCTTCGAACGGCACGTTCAGCGCGCGGCGCACGAAGCTGTTGCCGCCGTCCGCGCCCACCATGTACGCGGCGCGAATCGTGCGCTGCTCGCCGCTGGCGTCGCTCACGTCGATCGACACGCCTTGCGCGTCCTGCACGAAGCCATTCACGTCGTGGCCAAACAGCACGTCGACGTGCGCGAAGCGCGCGAGCCCTTCGTAAAGCACGCGATCCGCGAGCGGCTGAATAAAGGCATTGCGGCGCGGCCAGCCGAATTCGTCGGTGCGCGGTTCGATCGACGCGAAACAGTGGCCGTCTTTCGTCACGAAGCGCATCCAGTGATCGGGCGTGGTGTGCGGCGCGAGTCGATCGGCGAGACCGATCGACTGAAACACGCGCAATGCTTCGTCATCCAAACCAATTGCGCGCGGATAGTCGATAATCTGATCGAGCTTTTCGATGAGCGTGACGCGCACGCCTTGCAGACCGAGAATATTGGCGATCGTGAGGCCGACCGGACCCGCTCCGATGATGGCGACGTCGGTAACGTGCTGGCGCGGGCGGACGGAATCCGCCTGATGAGGCGTGGTGTGCATGGTGTCTCCTGTTTGGATCGCGCGGGCGTTCGTGCGCCGCGTGCGATCCCATGCAGATCTGTCGCGCGGCTCGGCGGCCGCTGCGGGTGCTGACAGGTTTTGCCTGAAACGGATCACCGCCGTGGGCGTTTTGCCGCAGGCCGGTGAATGAAAGCGAGTCTAGGGGCGCGCCCACGCCCGCTCAACAATTTCGCAGAAATGTGCATAGAATGCACACAGTTGATTTAAAAGAGATTTTTTATGACGAAGTATGCAAACGTGCGAGGTCTCGCGCGCGGTCTGCAGGTGCTCCGGGCGCTCAACGCGATGGAGAACGGACGCGCGACGAGCCAGCAACTGAGCGAGGCCACGGGCCTGCATCGCACCACCGTGCGGCGTTTGCTGGAGACGCTGGTCGAAGAAAACTTCGTGCGGCGTAGCGCCTCCGACGACAGCTTCCGGCTCACGCTGAACGTGCGCGAGTTGAGCGAAGGCTTCACCGACGACGAACTGATCGCCACCGTCGCGCCGCCGATCATGGGCCAGCTGATGCAACGCATCGTGTGGCCGTCCGACCTCACGACGCCCGACGGCGACGCGATGATCGTGCGCGAGACCACGCATCGTTTCAGCCCGCTGTCGTTTCACCGCTCGATGGTCGGGCGCCGCTTGCCGCTGCTGCTCACGGCGGCGGGCCGCGTCTATCTGGCGATGTGTCCCGAGGCCGAACGCGAGGACATGCTCGATCTGTTGCGCGCGGGCGCGGGCGGCGAGCAGCAGCAGAAGCTCGCCTCGGACCCGGCCTTCATCCGCAATCTCGTCAAGCAGACGCGCGCGGACGGCTTCGGCTCGAATCACGGCGACTGGGCCGACCAGCGCAAGATCGGCGCCGTTGCGGTGGCGATCGAAGCGCATGGCCGCGTGCTCGCGAGCCTTAACGTGATTTATCTGGAGCAGGCCATGCAGCCGCAGGAAGCGGTGCGCCGGTTCGTGCCCGAGTTGCAGCGCGCGGCGAAGGAAATGGTGGAGGCGATGGAGCGGCAGGAAGGCGAGGCGTGAACGCGCCCGCCCACGCGCTTTTCAATAATTTTCGCGATTTGTGAAAAGGGGGCTTGCGCACCTGCGAGAGTGTCTCTATAATTCGCGCTCTCTACAGGCTCGTAGCTCAGTTGGTTAGAGCACCACCTTGACATGGTGGGGGTCGTTGGTTCGAATCCAATCGAGCCTACCAACGAATATAGTGGTATCGCGTAGCGGCTTTATCATGCTTACGCAGTGAATATGGCGCATTCCCTCACGGGTCTGCGCCATTTTCTTTTGTGCCTTCATACGCGCACATCAGCACGCTATTCAGCACGCGCCAATCGGCGCATCACACTCGCCATTCAATCGAGTGCCTTGTCGTTCGGATGCGCGAACAGTTCCTTCATCTGCTGCGAAAGCGGATAGTCGAGATTCATGCCATTCGGCGGAATCGGCTGCGTGAACCATTTCGTATAGAGCTTCGCCATCTCGCCCGAGGTCTGCATCTTCGCGACGGTTTCGTCGACGAGCGCCTTGAATTGCGGATCGTCGCGACGCAGCATGCACGCGTAGTTTTCCGACACCGGCGGCGTGCCCGTCACCACATAATCCTGCGGACTCTTCGTCTTCGCGCGCTCGCCGTACAGCAGCGGCTCATCCATCACGAATGCGATTGCGCGGCCCGTCGTGACGTTGAGGAACGATTCGGCGTGGTCCTTCGCGCTGATGATCGTCATGTTCATATGCTTCTCTTCGTTCATCTTGCGCAGCATGCGTTCGTCGGACGTGCCCGCCGTGGTCGCCACCGTCTTGCCCGCGAGATCCGCGAAATCCTTCACGCCCGAATCCTTGCGCGTGATAAAGCGAATGCCGTACAGAAAAATGCTGTTCGAAAACGCGGCCTGATTCTGGCGCTCGAACGTATTCGTGGTCGAACCGCATTCGAGGTCGATCGTGCCGTTCTGCACAAGCGGAATGCGATTTTGCGAGGTGATGGGAATCGTGCGCACCTTGAGGTTCGGCGTGTCGGTTTTCTGCTTCACCGCTTCGACGATCTTCAGCGCGATTTCCTGCGAATAACCAATCACGTTCTGATTCTGGTCGTAATACGAAAACGGAATCGACGACTCGCGCGTGCCGAGCACGATGACGCCCGTATCGTGCACTTTCTTGAGCGTGCCCGTGAGTTCTTCCGCTTGCGCCGCGCTCGCGAACAGCGTTGCCGCCAGTGCGCTTGCTCCAATCGCACCGATCACACCGACCACCCCGATTTTTCTCATGCCGATCATCGTCCTGTTCTCCCGACTGGTGTAGTGAAACAAATCGTTCAACGCGTCCAACGCGCCGGCGCGAAGGCGTCGCCGTCGAGCGGCAGCGCGCGGTTCGCGAGCCGGTCCGCCAGCAGTTGCGCGCTGCCGCACGCGAGCGTGAAGCCCAGCGCGCCGTGCCCCGTGTTCATCCAGAGATTGCGAAAGCGTGTCGTGCCGATCAGCGGCTTGCTGTCCGGCGTGGCAGGCCGCATGCCCGTCCACGTTTGAATTGCGTCGTAATCGCCGGCTTGCGGAAACGTCTCGCGCGCCTGACGCGTGAGCAACGCGATACGCTCGCGATCGGCGTGCGCGCTCATGCCCGTGAGATCGACCATGCCCGCAATGCGCAGACGTTCGCCGAGCGGCGCGTAGACCACCTTGTGATGCGCATCCGTGACCGACACGCGCGGCGCGCCGTGTTCGCGCGCGTCGGGCAACGTGAGGCTGTAGCCTTTGAGCGGATAAACCGGCACGCTCACGCCGAGCGAGGCCAGCATCGGCTGACTCTGGAAGCCGAGGCACATCACGAAGGCATCAGCTTCGATATCGCCTTGCGACGTGATGGCTGCCTGCACATTCGATTCATTGATATGGAGTCCGGATAATTCAGTCGCGAGTTGCAGTTGCACGCCGTCGCGCTGCGCGGCACGCGCCAGATGACGCGTGAAGCTGTCGCAATCGCCGGCTTCTTCACCGGGCGTATGAATGCCGCCTGCAATATCGCCGCCGATATGCGCGAGCGCCGGTTCCAGCGCCACACACGCCGCGCCGTCGAGCGCGTGCTGTTCGCAGCCGAATTTCGCCTGATACTGCGCCTGGCGGCACGCGCCCTCAAAACCTTCGCGATCGCGAAACACAACAAGTTTTCCGTTGCGCACATAGTCGAAATCGAGCGATTCGCGCGCGACGATTTCGTGCATCAGACGCTGGCTCAGAAAGCCGAGACCAAGCAATTCCGCTGTGGTCTGCTGGCTGCGCGCACGCGTGCAGGCGCGCAGAAACTCCACGCACCAGCGCCACTGATGCGGATCGAGACGCGGCACGAAACGCAGCGCCGCATCGCGTGAAAACAGCCATTGCGGCAGCTTGGGCAGCACCGAGGGATCGGCGAGCGGCGCCACGTAGCTGTAGCTCAGCTGACCGCCGTTGGCGTGGCTGGTCTCCTGCGCCACGTCCGCGCGACGCTCGACGAGCGTCACCTGATGTCCATCGCGAGCAAGAAAATAGGCCGTCGTCACACCGATGACGCCGCCGCCCAACACGCAAATTCGCATAACCCGTTATTCAGTCCACTGGTTTTGACCGGGTCACGCGAGGCTTTCGCTGCCACGCTCGCGAGACCGACCACACCAGTCTTACCGGGCAAAAAACGGAACTCAATTGCGAATTGCGCGGGGGATATAACCTCAGGTTAAGTCCCGATGACGCGGCGCGCCCGGCGAATTCAGGCCAGCGCCGGCTCCGCACCCGCATGCCGTGCGCCTTCCAGGGCCGGCGCGCCCGGTTCGCCCCGGCGCGCGGCATGCCCTTGCGCAGCGCCGAGATTGAATACCGACACCGCCTCGCGCAGCGTGTTGGCCTGCGCTTCGAGCGACTGCGCGGCAGCCGCGGCCTCTTCCACGAGCGCCGCGTTGCGCTGCGTGACCTCGTCGATCTGCGCGACCGCGCGATTCACCTGCTCGATGCCGTCGCTCTGCTCGTGCGTCGCCGCCTCGATCTCGCCCATGATGCTGCTCACGCGCGCCACCGCGTCGCGCGCCGCGCCCATCGTGTGACGCGCTTCGTCGACGAGACGCGCGCCCGCGCCCACCGTCGCGACCGACGCCGTGATCAGCTCCTTGATCTCCTTGGCGGCCGTGCCCGAGCGCTGCGCGAGGCTGCGCACTTCGGCGGCAACCACCGCGAAGCCGCGCCCTTCCTCGCCCGCGCGCGCGGCTTCGACCGCCGCGTTCAGCGCGAGGATGTTGGTCTGGAACGCGATGCCTTCGATGATGCCGGTGATTTCCTCGACCTTGCGCGACGACGACGAGATGTCGTTCATCGTCTCGTTCACGCGCGCAACCACGTCCGCGCCGCGCGACACGGTGTCGAGCGCGCCTTGCGCAAGCCCGCTCGCCTCCTTCGCCGCCGACGTGTTCTGGCGCACCGCCGATGCCAGCTCCTCCAGGCTCGCCGCCGTCTCTTCGAGCGCCGCCGCCTGCTGCGACGTGCGGCTCGACAGATCGGCATTGCCCGACGCGATCTGATCCGCGCCCAGCGTGATCTCGTGCGTGCTGCCGCGTACGCGCGCGACGGTGCCCATCAGCCCTTCGCGCATCTGCGCGAGCGCGCCGAGCAACTGGCCCATTTCATTGTTCGAGCGCACGCGCACGTCCACGGTCAGATCGCCGGCCGCAATGCGCTGGAAGTGGCGAATCGCCTGATCGACAGGCTTCACGACGGCCGCCGCGAGCCCCTTTCGAGCGAACAGACCGAGCACGACGCCAATCACGGCAATCGCGCCGAACACGATGACCGACACCTGGAAGCGCTCGGCGGCGATCTCGCCGTCGCGCTGTTCGCGGGCGGTCTGCCATTGTTCGAGCGCGTCGATCGCTTTCGCGTAGATGGCGTAATAGCGGTCGGCCGTCTCGCCCTGGATGGTGCGGAAGGTGTTGAAGTCGTTGTCGACGAGCGCCTTGTACTCCGGCTCCAGCGCCTGCTCGACGAGCGCCGTACGCGCCTGCGCGACCGCTTTGGCGAGCCGTGCTTCTTCGTCGTCGGTGAAAGGGCCCGCGCTGTAGCCCGCGAAATCCTTGTTCGAATCGACGAGCACCTTGTGCGCCTGTTCGAGCAGGCCCTCCGTGGACTTGCCCACGCTGAACAGCGTCTCGTAGCCGCCCAGCGCGAGGCGCACCTGCAGAAGCCGCTCCGAACTCGTCTTGAGCGCGGCGAGCGACTGGGCGCTGCGCTGCGTATCGACGAGACTCTCGTTGGTCAATTTGAGGGCCCCGTACGCCACGCCGATCACCACCAGCAGAAAGGCGACGAATAGGCCAATGACGAGGGTAAGCCCGCCGCGAATAGTGATATTCCTGAGCATCTGGTCGGTCTCCTGGCTTTTTATCGCGGCGCGTGGCCGCCCGCGCAATCTCGCGCTTCGCAGGGACTAACGGCAGGTTTAATTCACTCCCTTATAGGGGATATCCATGAGGAAAGCGGAACATTCGCGACGTTCGTTTCAATTATTGGGAAATTCGTGGAATTACCACTCTAATTAAGCATTGGCGATGGCCGATGTGGCCGGCGCGTCGTCCGGCCACGCGCAAGAGCAGGCATTGCGGTAAATAGTGTTTTACCTGGCGGGCAATAATCACCCAGGCATGCTCAATGGATTTTCTAGCGATCTTTTTCCGCCTTTCCAAATGGGCTTTCTTTTGCAATTTATCGCAGCAAACGTTTCCTTTTATCGAAATTTCTCTAAATCTCGATTTGTTTAAAACATGTCTGAATTCATTGACACGAATTCAGACACCAGCACTGGGCTTTATCGACTTTTAACGCCCCTCAAGAATGACAACTCGCCGCCGATATCCCGACGGTATTCCGTCCGACTGGCTTCATCGTAATTCGGACGTTGCCTGACTAAAGCAGGCTTTTATTGACCCGCATTGCGTTCCGATATGACTACATTAGAACCCGTCGCGGCTTTATCGAGCCGCACCGCGCTTTCCACGGAGACATCGGCACCGAGTTCGCGCGAATTGCGCGAGCGGCGTCTCGACGAACTGCTCGAAAGCTGCAAACAGCAAACGCTGCAACAGATCATCGGTCCGTTCGGCCTCACGCCCGCCATGTTCGACGACAAGACCGGCGGCAATGTCACTACGCTGCGCAATTTCGAACAAGGCATTACGGCGACGCAAAACGATGCCGCGGCCTATACGGAATGGCACGACAAGCAGTCGAATCCCATCGACCGCACGGCGTACGGCAAGACGTTTCCCGCAAAGCGCAAGGCGATGTTCCAGAATGACGAGCCCATCATCAGCGCTTATACGGGCAAGGAACTGCCGCGCGATGGACGCACGCATCTCGATCATGTGAATTCGGTCAAAAGCATCGAGATCGACCCTCGCGCCAATCTCTTCATGAACGAAGCGCAGCGCGTGGAGATGGCGAATGCGCCGGAGAATCTCGTTCCGGCCGAGCACGATATCAATCAGTCGATGCAGGACAAGGTCAAGCTCGACTGGGCGAATGCGGAGCGCAAGAAAACGCCCGGGCAAACCAACGCGGAGTCGTTCGGCGTCGACGTGGAATTGCTCAAGAGAACGCAGGATAAAGCCGATCGTCATCGCAAGATCGAAACGCTCAAGGCTCAGGCAAAGAAGCAAGGCGCGGAACTCGCCTCCACCTGCGCCACGGAAGCGGGCAAGAACGCACTGCGCCAGGCGATGGGCGTGCTGCTGCACGAGTTCGTCAACAGCAGCTATGTGGAAGTCGCCACGCTCGTGCGCACGCCGGCGCCCACGGAGAATCTCGTCGACCGCGTGACCGAGGCGCTCAAGCGCACGCTCGATCGCGTCACGGCGAAGCTCGGGCATGCGTTCGACGCGCTCATCGAAGGCGGCGTTCAAGGCGCGGTGAGCAATCTGCTCACGTTCATCATCAACAATGTCGTCACGACGTCGGCGAAGATCGTCACGGTCATCCGTGAAAGTTTCAAGGGACTCTGGCAGGCCATCAAGATCGTCTGCTTCCCGCCCAAGGGTCTCTCGGCGATGGACGCCGCGCGCCAGGCCACGAAGATCATTGCGGGCGTGATCACGACCAGCGTCGGGCTTCTGTTCGAGCAGTCCATCAAGGGCTTTCTGGTCAGCATTCCCTTTCTCGCGCCGCTGGCCGCTTATGTCGCGCCCGTCATCACCGGCATTCTGACCGGGCTAATGACCGCGTTGACGGTCTATGCGATCGACCGCCTGTTCGACTGGCTGTCGCAAACCGGCACCGAACATCTCGAAGCGCAGATCGACACGCTCGAAGCCGATTCGGCGCTCGGCGAGCGTCTTGCGACCTTCATCGAGCAGCAGTATCAGCACTCGCAGCGCTACCAGGAAATGCTCGCCTGTTACGAGGCAATGGCCGAAGACCTGGAAGAAGCCGAACACCACTTGCTGGCTGCCGTGGATACGGCCGCCGCCACCGTCGAGATCGGTGCCAGCACGCACAAGGCGCTTGGCACCGGCCTCGCAAACATGAAGCAGATGGACGACGAACTCGAGCGCCTGCTCGCAGACTATTGCACCAAACCTTGAAACCATGAACGACCTGATCCAGGACATTGCCAAGATTGAAGTCCCGCACGATCTGCTTTCGCAGATCGACGTGAACGACGTGCTCTTGAAGTTCCGCAACAACTTCAAGCGGCTCGACGAACTGAAGCGCGCGCGTAACGAACATGAGCAGCGCAACGCGCTCATGCGCTGGTGGCACAACGACAAGCTGAAGGACGCGCAACTGGATGCGCAGGAGTTGCAGGCGGAGTTCTCGAAGAGCCTCGCGCAACTGATGGTCATCAGCATGATGCAGTCACAGAAGCTCGCGCATCAGCAAGATCAGATCGGCTCGCAGCAACGCGACCTCAAGCGTCAGACCGAACGCCTCGAATCGCATACGGTGCAGCTCGATCAGCAGCAACAGAAGCTGCATATTCAGGCTGTCGAACTGAAAAATCTGATCAACGATTTCTTCGAGCTGCGCGGTTTGACGCAAGAAGGTGCGAAGCAACTTATCGCCATCGCGTCGGAGGTGAAAGGCACGCGCAACGAGCTGATTCAATCGGTGCAGGCAACCGCCGCCAGCATGCGCGACGACCACGCCGCGCTCGAACAGTTCGTGAAGGACGTGGCGGCTTCGCTCAGCGCGTCGGTGATGGAGAAAACCGGGCAATTGAGCCAGCAGGTTGACGCGCAGTGCGCCGCATTGACGAGCCGTCTCGAAACCGCGCAAGCGCACGGCGCCGCGCGTCTCGACGAGATCGCCGCAACGCTCGGCGGCCATATGAGCCATACGCAGGCGCAGGGCGAAGCGCTCGTGGCGCGCATCGAAGCGACGGACGGTCGTCACGCGCAAGCGCAACTCGCCATCGACGCTCTGAGCGCGCGCCAGCAAGCGATGAATGCGGGTATCGAGGCGAACGGCACGCGTATCGGCGTGCATGCCGATTCGATCGCCCAACTCAAATCGGAACTCGACGCGAGCAAAAAGCAGTCGCATGAATTGAAGGCGCAACTGGAACAAGCCGAAAACACGGCCAATCTGAATGCGGCGAAATTCAACGATGCGAACGTGCGTGTCCGGCGTCTCGCGCGAATCAGCGCGGCATGCTCGGTTGTCGCGCTGGTGGGCGTCGTGGTCAGTCTCGCCAACGCGGCACACTGGATTCACTTCTAGAATCGGTTAGCGAGCGAGCGCGCCTGCGCCATGCCCGCTCCTCGCGGGAAGGCGGCAAGCGTGCTCGCGTTGCGGCATCTCGCTGCGCTTTGCGCTTCAACTCCCCGGATCAAGCAGGTTCGACGAGAAGTCACACGACTGCGCCGCGAGCCGCGCCACCGCGGCGCTCAACGAATGCGCCCGCTCCGCGCGATGCATCGCGACGTATTTAACCGGCGGCAACTCGGGCCGCGTCGGGACAACCACTAGCGCGCGCCGCTTGAGCATGCGTGCAAGACACGCCCGCGGCAAATAACTGACGCCCAGCCCCGAAAGCGTGAGCCCGATTTGCGCGATCAGGCTGTTGCTCGCGAGCACCTTCTGCAAGGCCACGCCTTGCTCTTCCAGAAACCGGCTATACACATACCCGGTGCCCGACAATCCGCCCTGCAGAATCAGCGGATATTTCGCGATCTCCGCGAGCGCGATCGCACGCTTGCCCGGCGCGAGGCTCGCCGCGCACATCCACGCGTTCTGCACCTCGCCCACGAGCGTCGACGCATACGGCTCGACCTCATGCGTCTGCGGCACGATGATGACGTCCACCGTCGCCGCCGCCAGCCGTTCGCGCAGGGTCGCGTTGAGATCCACCTCCGCTTCGACCTTCACCTTCGGATACTCGGCCTGAATCGCCCCGATCAAACGCGGCAGCCAGGTCAGCGCCGTGAGTTCCGTGACGCCGATGCGAATCTGCCGAACCAGCGCTTCTTTCGAGCTCATGCGCTCGACAATCTGATCGCGCCGCTCCAGCAATTCCTTCGCGTGCTCGAAGAATTCCGTGCCCTTCTCCGTGAGACGCGCGCTGCGATTCGCGCGGTCGAACACGGCCACGTCGAATGCGCGTTCGAGTTCCTGCACGCGCTTCGAAATCGCTGATTGCGTGGTGTTCAGGCGCGTGGCCGCCGCCTCGAAGGAGCCAAGCTGAACGATCCAGTACAAGGCTTCCATTTGTTTGAACGTCAGCATGGCCCGAATTTCACATCACTAAAAGCGATAGTTTCTCATAGAAAAAAATCGCTTTTTTAGTTCATTTTGGCTGGTTAATTTTTCTCTCGACGAGTCCCGGACGAGGCTCGGTTTATCCAAATCAATCGATACGTGTCTGGAGAACGCATGGAATCCGTCATGGAAGCACCTCAACCCGAGCGCGCGGCGCGCAAGCCGCGCGTCGGGCTCGCGTGGCAAATCGTTATCGGGCTTATCGTCGGTATTGCGGTGGGGCTGGTGCTCAACCGTCTGCCCGGCTCGCGCGAATCGGTCATCAACGGCTTTCTGCAACCGGCCGGCGACATCTTTATCCGTCTGATCAAAATGGTTGTCGTGCCGATCGTGTTTACGAGCATGGTGATGGGCATCGCGGGGGTCGGCGACGGGCGTTCGCTCGGGCGTATCGGCCTGAAAACGCTGATCTATTTCGAAGTCGTCACGACCATTGCGATCGTGCTGGGCCTCGTGCTCGGCAACGTGCTGCATCCGGGACTCGGCACCGATCTGTCCCAGCTCGGCCACACCGATATCTCGCGCTATCAGCAGACCACGCAGCAGACGCAGGGCCATCACGGCTTCATGGCGCTGTTGCTGAGCATCATTCCCGACAACATCGTCATGGCGATGGGTCGCGGCGATCTGTTGCCGGTCATTTTCTTTTCCGTGCTGTTCGGTCTCGGCCTGCAAACCGTGCCCGCCGAATATCGCCAGCCCGTGCTGGCTATGTTCAAAGGCATGAGCGACGCGATGTTCAAGGTCACCGGCATGGTGATGCGTTACGCGCCGTTCGGCGTGTGCGCGCTGATCGCGGTCACGGTGGCGAGTTTCGGCTTTGGCTCGCTGCTGCCGCTTATTAAACTCGTTGCGGTGACGTATCTCGCGATCATTCTGTTTGCCGTGTTCGTGCTCGGCCTGGCGGCGCGGCTGTTTGGTTTCAGTATCTTCACGCTGCTGCGCGTCATCAAGGACGAATTGATCATTGCGTTCTCCACCTGCAGTTCGGCAACGGTCCTGCCGCAATTGATGAAAAAGATGGAGGACTACGGCGTGCCGAAAAGCATCACGACGTTCGTGGTTCCCACGGGTTACACGTTCAATCTCGACGGCGCATCGATTTACCTCGGCATCGGCACGCTGTTCGTTGCGCAGCTTTATGGCGTTCACCTCGGCCTGCAAGAACAGATCGTGCTCGTCCTGACGATGGTGGTGACGTCGAAAGGCGCGGCCGGTGTGCCCGGCTTCATGTTCGTCATTTTGCTGACCACGCTCGCGAGCGCCGGATTGCCGCTCGAAGGGCTCGCCTTTATCGCGGGCGTCGACCGGATCATGGATATGGGACGCACGGCGCTCAATGTCGTGGGCAATGCGCTCGCACCGCTCATCGTCGCAAAGTGGGAAGGCCAGTACGACGCGGAAAAAGGCAAAGCCTATGTCGCGTCGCTGGACGTATGAGATTCAAAAAGAACCGATCAGTCAGGAACAGCAATCATGGAACGAGGAACCAAAGAGATGAGCAGCCATCGCGGACAGTTGTTTTCCGATTCGCTCATGGAGGCCATCAAGGGCCGCTTTCATTATGTCGATCACGATATCGACGGCAAAGCGCGCCTCTTTTTCGATAATGCCGGCGGCTCTTTCAGATTGAAATCGGCGCTTGAAGCGTTCGCGCAAGTCGATGCGCTGCCCGATTGTCCCGAGCGCATTCACGAACGCGCGCTCGTTTTGCAGGACATTCAGGCACGCGGCGAAGACGACGTTCGCCGTATGCTCAACGCGCGCAACGGCAGTGTGTATCTTTCGCTGACCGCGTCCGCGGCGATGTTCGAGATGGTGCGCGCGGTCATGGAGAACGTGCCCGGCACGAACGCGGTCACGACCATACTCGAACATCCGTCGTCGTTCGATGCCATGACGATGTATTGCGAGCGCACCGGTAAAACGCTGCGCGTCGCGCCGAGCAACGTGGAAACCGGCGGTATCGATGTCGATGCCATCGTCGCGCTCATCGACGACGACACGGCGTTATTGAGCGTGATGTACGCGTCGAACATTTCGGGTGCCAAGCTCGATATTGCCGAGATCGTCGAACGGGCGCGCGCGCGCAAGCCGGATATCTTCATCATCGTCGACGCGGTTCAGCATGCGCCGCACGCCGCAATCGATCTGCAAAAGACGCCGGTCGACGGTATCAACTTCGCGCCGTACAAGTTTTTCGGCTGCCGGGGTTCGGGCGTGACGTGGCTTTCCGAACGGCTCGCGGCGCTTCCGCATCATCGGCTCGCCGCGAAGGAAAAAGGTGTCTGGGAACTCGGCAGCCCCGCGCCCGCGCAATTCGCGGTGGTGAGCGCCATCGTCGATTACGTGACGTGGATCGGCGCACAATTCAGCGACGCCGACGACCGGCGAGAATTGTTCGTGCACGGCATGCAACGTATCGAAATGCACGAGCGAGCCTTGCTTGCGCTATTGCTCGACGGCGTAGACGGTCAGCGCGGACTGCGGGCAATCGAAGGCGTGCACGTATTCTGGGATCACGACGACCTTACGCGCCGAGATCTGATCGCCGGCATCGGCTTCGATCATCTCGATCCGACCGCCGCCGTGCGCGCTTATGAAGAACGCGGTGTGATCGTCTATGAACGGATCGCGACCAGCCTGTATTCCGGGCGCATGCTGAAATCGTTCAATCTCGACGGTGCGGTTCGCATCTCGCCGTTGCATTGTCACGCGCCCGGCGATATGGCGAAGTTTCTCGCCGTGACGGAAGAGATTGCCATTGCGAACCGGCGCAGCCAATAACGCAAAATGAAATGCAGACGCGCCGGAATTCGATTCGCTGACCCGGCGCGTCTGCATACCAACCCGCACGATCCCCTTCGCCAATCATTTCGGCCGATGCGGCCACGCTCCCCGCTTGACGACCGACCAGTAAATCCAGCCGATCAGCACCAGCGCGACGGCGCCCAACATGGTTGGGAGTACCAGGAAAGACCAGCCTGGCTGCGCGGCGAAGATAATCACCGGATTGCTGCCCGCAGGCGGATGCACCGTGCGCGTCAGCATCATCAGCATCAGTGCGGATGCGGCCGCAATCGCCATCGGCATATAGCCGGGACCGAACAGATGCAAGCAGACGAGTCCCGTTAGCGAGGTCAGCACATGGCCGCCGATGATGTTTCTCGGTTGCGAAAACGGGCTGGCCGGAAAACCGAACAGCAACACGCAGGTGGCCCCGAATGAACCGAGAATCCACGGTTCCGAGGTCTCTTGCGCCATTACGCCCACGAGAGCCAATCCAACGAACGCGCCCAGGCCGGCGAGCAGAATACCGCCGGCCTGGGTGCGCCACGTCGAGGCTTCGTTAGCGCTTGCGGAAGCGGCGGACGGAGTCGTCATAAGCGATCAGGCCGCCTTGAAGCGGGCGGCTTCTTCCGAACCCTTCGTCGCGTTGCCCGCGCTGTATGAATGCGCGCCCACGCCGGCGAGTTTGCCGCCTTGCACGATCAGATACTCGTCGCGAATCGGACGGCCCTCGAAATAGCATTCGAGGATTTCGCGCGTGCCCGCCGCATAACGCGCCTGCGCGGACAGGCTCGTGCCGGAGATGTGAGGCGTCATGCCCTGATGCGGCATGCTGCGCCACGGATGATCCGCGGGCGCGGGCTGCGGGAACCAGACGTCGCCGCCATAGCCCGCGAGTTGACCGCTTTTCAGCGCATCGACAATCGCGTCGCGATCGCAGAGCTTGCCGCGCGCCGTGTTGATCAGATACGCGCCGCGCTTGAAATTTTTGAGCGTTTGCGCATTGATCATGTGTTCGGTTTCGGGATGTAGCGGGCAATTCAGCGTGACAACATCGCACACGCGCGTCAGGCTTTCGAGGCTCGTGTGATGCGTGAGATTCAGTTCCTTTTCCACCGACTCCGGCAAACGGTGGCGATCGAGATAATGCAGCTTCATGTCGAACGGCTTGAGCAGACGCAGCACGCGCAAACCGATGCGGCCCGCCGCCACCGTGCCCACGTGCATGCCCTCGATGTCGTACGAGCGCTCGACGCAATCGGCAATATTCCAGCCGCCGCTATTGGCCCAGTTATGCGAGGGCATGTAATTGCGCACGAGCGCCAGCGTCGTCATCACCACATGCTCGGCGACGCTATTGCTGTTGCAGTACGTGACTTCCGCCACCGTGATGCCGCGATCCATCGCGGCCTGCAGATCGGTGTGATCGGAGCCGATGCCCGCGGTCACGATCATCTTGAGTTTCGGCGCCTTCGCGATGCGCTCGGCCGTCATGTACGCGGGCCAGAACGGTTGCGAGATCACGATCTCGGCGTCGTGCAGTTCGCGGTCGAGCACGCTGTCCGCGCCGTCCTTGCTCGATGTCACCACGAGTTGATGATCCTTCGATTCCAGATATTTTCGCAGGCCCAGTTCACCCGATACGCAACCGAGCAAATGACCCGGCGTGACGTCGATGGCGCGCGGCGTCGGCGTGGTTTGTCCGTCGGGATAACGCGTGATTTCGGGAATCGTGTCGCGCGCGTACTGCTTCGGCATACCGTTGACCGGATCGTCATAAAGCACACAAACAATTTTAGCCACGATGTTGTCTCCACTCTAATGGACGGGAATCCGGCGGCTCTGGGCGCCGCCGGTTGTACGACCGCGCTGCATGCGATCGATCGACGGACAGAGTGTCGACGAGAAGCTCGATGGCGATCCAATTCTTTCGACGTATGAACTGATAAACGCGACTTATCAAACGGCGGGCAACGCTTCTCGCGGTGCGTGTGGCCGCGCTATGAAAGCGTCGAAACGCGTTTGCATGTCGAGGTGTTTCGCGGCCTTCCACAAGGCCGCAACGAGTGGCGGACGCGACGGCAGATCGCGCGCGATCAGACCGATCTCGCGCGTGAGTTCGGGTTCGAGCGGCGTCACGGCATCGCGCCGCGTGCTGTCCATCACGCTCAGCACGCTATGCGGCAGCACCGTGTGCAAACCGGCGTGCTGCACATTCGACATCAGCGTGAGCAGCGAATCGGCTTCGAGCACGACTTTCGGTTGAACGCCCGCGCGGCGAAACGCAGCGTTGATCACCTGCCGGTTCTGCATTGAGGAATCCAGAAGACCGAATTGCAGATCGCCGAGCGCGTCCCAGCGACGCGCGCCCGAGCACGAGCTCTCGCCCGCGCCGGACGGCGAAACCAGCACGTAGCGTTCGCGATACAGCGAATGCACTTCGAAACCGGCCTGGGTGTGATCGTCGAGATAGGTGAAGCCGATGTCGAGTTCGTAGTCGTCGAGCTGGCGCAAGATGGCGTCCGAACTCAGCGAGCGCACCGCGAAACTCAGCTTGGGATGCGCCGCGCGGCACGTTGAGATGAGCATGCTCACGACCGGCATCGTCGTGGGAATCACGCCGATTCTGACCGTGCCGGTCAGCAGGTTCGACGCGGACACGTCCTGGCGCATGTGATCGAGCGCGGCGATGGTTTGGCGCGCCCAGCCGAGCACGCGTTCGCCCTCCTCGGTGAGGCCGAGAAAGCGGCGCCCGCGGCGTACGATCACGAGCCCGAGTTCGTTTTCGAGGCTGCGTATCGCCGACGACAGCGCCGGCTGCGTGACGTTGCATAGCTCGGCGGCGCGCGCGAAGTGCTGCTCGCGGGCCAGCGTCACCAGGTAGTTGAGTTGCCGGATGAACATCGCCTGTCTCCCGATCCGGTGGGCGCCGCGCATCTTTTTTCATGACGCGTCCGCGACGTTCCGCCCGTTATGTCCGCTGATATATTACGCTAACTTTGTACGTCATCGCAGCGTGTTCCTCTGCCGGCGTCGTAGAGAGGGGAAATATCGACAGAATCGGGCGTGTAAAAAAGAAAGGGCAAGACGTTTCGTCTTGCCCTTTCTACATCGAGTGACACCGGCCCGGCGGCCGGCGCGGTCATGGATCGCCTGGGTCAGCTCAGATCTTCAGACGCGAGACCTTGGTGCCCGCGAGCGAGACGTCGGCCATCAGACCGGCGTTGGTCATCACGAACACTTCGACCGGATGGGTCGCCGTGTTGGTGTCGACCGCGCCGTTCGCGCCGATCGTCACGAGCGCGACCGAGGCGTCGGCGCCTGCGGCCCAGCCGTCGGTTGCGCGGAATTTCTCGAGCGACTCCTGCGTCATGAACGCAAAGATGATGGCCTTCGACTGCGCACCCGCCTGCAGGCCGAACGAGCCCGACACCGTGCTGTAGTAGCCCGAGGTCGAGCCGCCCACGCGCAGCGCGCCTTCGCCGTACTGCGCGCCGACGATGAAGCCGGCCTGCAGCACCGACGGGAACACCAGCACGCCGCGCGACTTGGCGATCAGTTCGCGCGAGCCCGGTACCGTCGAGTACAGCTTGGTCATGGCGTTGTCGACGCTCGCGTCGATCGACTGGCGCTTCGACATATCAGTCGCCGCGTTCGAGTTGTTCGTACCCGTAGTCGTACAGCCCGCGAGCGCGAAACCGCCGGTGGCGAGCGCCGCGGCCGCCGAAAGCATGAAGTTGCGTCGTTGCATGTCGTTATCTCCACACGAATAAGAATTTGCGCAGTGGTACAGCAATCCGCGTGCCCGACGTCTGACGGGCGCCACGCCTGTCCTGTCCGCAGGCGCAAGCAGGGCGACGCTCGCGCGCCGCACCCCGCTCGGCAACGATTCTGCCCGATTTATCGTGACCGGGCGTTGAAGGCCGACACGCGCGCCCTCGCCGCCCGCCCGCTCAGCCGCTCAAGGCGTCGCGGGCTGCCACGACGGATCGGGATCGAAAGCCTTCAGCGACGCCGCCACGCGCGCCCCATTCGGCCCAAGATTCTTCTGATACAGCTTGCCGTCCTGATCGACGATAAAGCTCATTACCCCGGTCTTGCCGTACTGCGCGGGCCACGCCACCAGCGCGAAGCCGCCCGTCAGTTCGCCGTTCTCCACGTAATTGCGCGCGCCGCCGCTCGCATGCGCGCCCTGCGCCGTGAGGATGCGGAAGTGATAGCCGTGATAGCCCTCCTGCGGCGTGATCTTCGCGTTGTGCGGCATGGTTTCGGCAAGCGGGCCGAGCGGGCTTTCGGTATCGCCGGGACCGGCCGGCCAGTAAAGGCCGTCGTGCGTGCCGGGCGTGCTCACGAAGCGCTGCGCGTAGTGCTGCGTGAGACCTTTGTAGTCGTTCTGGGCGTCGACGTAGGCGAGCGCCGTGAGCATCGCCGAGCGCTCGTTGCGGCCGATGCGGCGAGTGAGCACTTCACTCGCGCCTTCGCGCGGATCGAAGCGCCAGCCGCCCGCGCCCTGCACGATCGGGATCGGCAAGGTCCAGCCGCTGTCGCCCACGGCCAGATGCGCGCTGGCCTTGCCCGCAACCGGCGGCGAGTCGGGCACGATCTCGTGGCCCTTGGACCAGGCGCCGAGGAAGTCGTCGATGTCCTCGCGGCCAATGTTCTGCGTGGGAATGAACTGCTGGAAGTCGCTGCCGAGCACGTGCTTCATCGCGTCGTGGTCGTTGGTGGCGAGCGCGTTCGTGAACGCCTCGGCCGCAGCGTCGGGTGTGGGATAGACGGCCTGCGCGAATGCAGCGGGTGCGGCGCCCAGCGCGAACGCGAGCGCGGCGGCAGCCGACACCCCGGCGCGTATCCACCCGCAGGAGCGGGGCTGCGCGCGGCGCGGCGCGCCTTGCGGCAAACGGCGTGCTTGATTGCGGATCATCGCGAGTCTCCTGTCGGGGTTCAACGGTTGCGGCCAAAGTGGCGTTGGCCGCCACCGCCTGCGCCGACCCGGCCGCCACCACCGCCGCCGCCGCCGAACGAGGGACGCGCGCCGCCGCCCGCCTGAGCGCCTCCGAAGCCCCCGCCGCCGCGGTTCTGCAGCGCCTGGCGGCTTTGCTGACCGCGCTGCGAATCGGCGCGCGCCGCGCCGCCGTCGCCCGCGCCGCGCAACGCGTTGTCGCGATTCGCGTTTTGCGCGCGATTGCCGATCTCGTTCTGACGATTCGCGTTCTGCGCCCGATTGGCGGCGTTGTTCTGCGTGCCGCCCTGGCCACCGATGCGTCCGCCTTGCGCACCCTCGCCGCGATTGCTGCGATTGTCGCGATTGTCGCGATTGTTCAGCGCGTTGGCCCCGCCGTTCGGCCCGTTCCCGCCCGGCCGGTTCGCGCCGTTCGCGCCAGGCCGGTTGCCGCCCTGCTGAATGTCGTGCAAACGCTCGCTCGCATTGCCGCCCATGTTCTGCCCGGTGCGGTTCTGCAAGGTCTGCATGGCCTGCGAACGCGACTGGTCGTAGCCGCGGAAATTATTGCGCTGGCCATTCATATTCGCGTTGTTGAAATTCTGGTTGCGGCGCTCGACGTTGGTGTTGCGATTCCAGTTCGCCGTGCTGGTGTTGGCGTTGATGCGGTTATTGACGTTAATGTTGTTGTAGCGATTGACGTTGATATTCACGTCGTGGGTGCCCCAGCCGAAGCCGCCCCACAACGAATTCGCCACCGCCACGCCCGCGCCGAACGCGAGCCCGCTCACGAAACCGGTGGCGAGCGCGTAACCCGGAGGCGGCGGCATGTAGACGGGCGGATACGCCGGATACGGCCACGCGCCGTACACCACCGTGGGGTTATAGGTCGGCACGTAGACCACCTGAGGATTCGCCGGCTCGATGATGATCGTCTGCGTGCTGCTGCTCGGCGCCTGCTGCACGACCACCTTCTGCTGCTCGTTCGATTTGAGGTTGCCCGCCTTCTGCGCCTGCGTGCGCAGACGCTGCACCGAATCCATCACATCATTGGGCTGCGCGAGAAACGCATTGCCGATCTGCGCGACCCAGTCGGGCTTCGACTCCATCGTCGCCAGCACCTGCGGAAACGCGACCAGCGACTGCACGCTCGGGTCCCACGGCTGCGAGGCCACGGCTTTCACGGCGTCGTCGCCCTGCAGTTTCGGGTTGGCCTTCGACCACGCGGCCGCCGCCTGCACGTCCTGCGCAAACGTGGCGGCCATCAGCACCTGCGCGAGCAGCGCGTCCGGATAAAGCGCGATGGGCGCCGTGAGCGAATCGAGTTGCTGGCTCGACAGGTGCGCGGCATTTTGCGCGAGCGCGGAACGCGGCCCGGACGGGCCAATGAAGAGCGGTGCGGCCGCGAGCGCGGCGCACAGGAGCCAGGCAGCACGCTGGCGTACACCGGACGAGTTCACGTAACGGTCCTCCTGATTGCTGATGGGCGCGATGGTGTGTGTTCTGATGCGCTCTGCAAAGTGCGACGCGTGCGAAGTGCGTCAAGAACATGAAGCACGCGACGTACTGTTATATAGCGCACTTGTGCATATCCCTGCGCGCAAAACGTACCCGCCAAAATACGAGCCGCGCAGCCGCGGTGTCAACCGCGCAGCCGCGAAAGCGCAGCGTTTCAGGAGACGCATCAATGAAGCGCGCAAATGCGCGGAACGCAACAATGCGCAGGACATCGAAGCGCGCCTCGCCGGATCAGTGCTCCGCGTTGGCCGTGCGGCGCTCGGTCGGCGCGAGATGCATGCGCACGAAGCCGATGTGCTCGCGCAGCACGTAGAACGCATCCGCATACGCAAGCGGCATGCGCAGCGTATTGAGCGAACGTTCGATCTCGTCGAGTTCGTCGATCAGCGCATGGCGTTCCTCTTCGTTGGTGTGCTTGAGCGCGTCGCGCTCGATGGCGATCAGCGCGCCGTAATAGCGATAGATGCGCGAACGCACGCGCCAGCGGTACAGCGCCGGAATCGCACGCAGCGCCGGAAACACCAGCACCGCGAGCGGCAACAGCAGCACGAGCAGCCGATCGGTCACGCTCGCGAGCCAGAACGGCAGGTTGCGATAGAGAAAACTCTTGCCCGACTTGTAGTAACGCGTGGCGTCTTCGCTGATGCGGAAATCGTGCGCCACCGGGCTCGGAAATTCGCCGGAGCGCTGCAGCAGCCCCGGCACGCCGTTCACTTCGCTCGCGGCCTCGATCAGCAGATCGGAGATGGCCGGATGCAGCGTGTCGCGCGCGACGATCTCCACGGTCGGCCCGATCAGATGCACGGTCTGCGGCGGCACGCGGCGGCGCAGATCGAGCACGCCGGTCGGCAGGTCGATGGCCTCCAGATACGGAAAAAGCCGCGTATATGCCGACGATTCCTCGAAGCTCATCACCGAAATGCCGGGAATGTTCAGCAGGCGCAGCATCAGCGTGCGCGTGGTGGAATCGCCGCTCAGCATGGCGGCGTCGACGCGGTTCGAGACCAGCGCCGTGGCCGCCTCCATGCCGTCGAGCGGCAGGAAGGTGGCGTCGCCGCCCGGGTCCATGCCGTTCGCATCGAGCAGCTTGAGCGACAGTTCGCGCGTGCCGCTCCCCACGCGGCCGATGGCGATGCGCTTGCCGTCGAGATCGGAAAGCTGCGTGAGTCCGGAGCCGCGATAGAACACCACGATCGGCAGATATGCCACGCTGCCAAGCGACATCAGCGAGCGCGTGTCCTGGCCGTCGGCCACGCCGCCCTGCACGAACGCGAGATCGACTTTCGATTTGGGATCGAGCAGACGCTGGAGATTCTGCACCGAGCCGTCCGATTCGAGGATCTTCAGCTTCACGCCGTTGCGCGCGAGGACCGTGCGATACGCCTCGGCCATCTGCATGAACGAGCTGTCGCGCGGACCGGCGCTGAGGGTGATGGCGCGCGGCGGCGCCGGATCGACGAGCCACACGACCAGGCCGATCACGACGATGCAGAATAGCGCGACCGGCAGCGTGGAGAGCGCGATGTCGCGCCACGCCGGATGCGACGGGTCACGCATGAAATGCGGCAAAGGTGGACGGTGGCGTCTCATGAGAACCCGGCGGCGATGCGTCGATCTCTGGAAGCCCCATCATGCCATTTTCGCGCCGGATCGGGACGCAGGGGGATACTCGGGGATGCCCGTGCTGGCGAGTGGTTGCGAGGCTGCCCGCGCGCTGAAAGCTACGTAAGCGCGCGCCTACGCACAACGCATCACGCCGCCGCTTTGGTGAGCGCGAACAGTTCGGCGCGCAGCGCCTTCGCGCGATCGCGCTTCATATGCTTTTCGAATTCCGCCTGGGCGTCCTGCCAGAGCGCGTGCGCCTTGTCGTAGCGGCGCAAGCCGCTCGCGGAGAGCCGGTAGACGAGCGTGCGCGTATCGTGCTCGGCGGCGGCCGTGAGCACGAGGCCGTCGCGCTGCAGCGGCTTGAGCGCGCGCACGAGCGTGGTGCGGTCCATCACGAGGTCGTCGGAAAGTTCGGCGGCGGTGGCGTCGGGGCGGCCCGCGAGGCGCGAGAGAATGGTGAACTGCGCGGCCGTCACGCCCGCCTGCGCGAGATGGCGCTCATAGAGCTGCGTGACGAAGCGCGCCGCCTGCCGCAGTGCAAAACAGTTGCATTCCTCGCGCGTCACTCGCTTCGTCATTGCCGGTCACCTTCTCGTGCTTCGTTCGCCATCACGTGAATCTCGTGAATTTCGTGGATCTGGAGCGCGCGCGCCGTTTCGTCGATCACGTCGATCACGTCGATCACGCCGATGCGCGCGCCCGGCCATCATACTTTCTCGAGCGCGAGCGCGATACCCTGGCCGCCGCCGATGCACAGCGTCACGACGCCCCGGCGCACGCCGTCGCGCTGCATCGACCAGGCCAGACGCGTGGTCAGAATCGCACCCGTCGCGCCGATCGGATGACCGTGCGCAATCGCCCCGCCTTCCACGTTGACGATGTCGTCGGGAATGCCCAGTTGCTTGATGACCGCGAGCGGCACCGCCGCGAAGGCCTCGTTGATCTCGAAGCGCTCGACGTCGCCGAGCGACCAGCCCGCACGCCGCAGCGCGAGCTGCACGGCGGGCACCGGGCCGAGGCCGAACAGACCCGGCTCGACCGCCGCCACGCCCCACGCCACGAGCCGCACCATCGGCGCGAGACCGTGCGCCTCGGCGAAACCGCGCTCGGCCACCAGCATCGCCGACGCCGCGCTGTTCAGTCCCGGCGCGTTGCCCGCCGTGATCGTGCCGTCGGGGCGGAACGCGGGCTTGAGCTTCGCAAGCACCTCGAAGGTGGTGTCGGGGCGCGGCGCTTCGTCGGTGTCGAAACGCTCCACGCCTTTCTTGCCCTTCAATTCCACGGCGACGATCTCCTCCTTGAGACGCCCCGCCGCCTGCGCCGCCGCGAAACGCTGCTGCGAACGCGCGGCCCAGCGGTCCTGCTCGTCGCGCGTGAGTTGCGCCTGCGTCACGAGGTCTTCGGTGTGCCAGCCCGAATGCTCGCCCGAAAACGCATCGACAAGACCGTCGCGCAGCATGCTGTCGTGGATCTGCGCGTTGCCCATGCGATAGCCCCAACGTCCGCCGTCGAGCAGATAGGGCGCGCGGTCCATGTTCTCCATGCCGCCCGCGAGCGCGACATCGGCGAGACCGAGCAGCACTTCCTGCGCGGCGCTCGCCACCGCCTGCGCGCCCGAGCCGCACACGCGGTTCACGGTGAGCGCGGGCACCTGCACGGGCACGCCGCCGCCCAGTTCCGCCTGGCGCGCGGGATTCATCTTGTTGCCCGCCTGGATCACGTTGCCGAGCACGACCGAGCACAGCAGCGCGGGATCGAGCTTCGCGCGCGCGAGCGTTTCGCGCACCGCGATCGCGCCCAGTTCGGTGGCGGGCACGCCCTTGAGCGCGCCGTTGTACGCGCCGATCGCCGTGCGCACGGGATGGCACAGCACGATCTCGCGCGCGGCGTTCGCGCCCGTATTGAGGGGGGAATTCGGGGTGGAATTCGACAGGCTCATCGTGTTCTCTCCAGAGTCATTCGATGGAACAGCATGGACACTCACAATCGCTGCATGCACCGTTTCATTCTATGTATGCATATGCACACATCCAAGGCGTTTCCTCGAATCGATACTCATGATTCGTGGCACGTTTTATGTCGGCGGCGCACGTGGCCTGTCGCCGGGTTCGACGCCCTCGCCTCGCGGCGAAAGGCGCGTGAACCCGCTTACGCGACGGCCGGAAAATCGAGCGTCGTATCGTTGATGCGGTTCACGAGGTTCGTGAACGTGATCGACGCAATCGCCAGCGCAATCTCCACGATCTGGCGCTCGGTATAGCCCGCGGCGCGAATCGCCTGCACCTCGGCTTCCGCGACCGTGCCGCGCGTTTGCACGAGCAGACGCACGAAGTGGACGAGCGCGTCGCGCTTCGCGTCGCCGCTGGCGTCGCCCGCGCGGATCTGCTTCATCGTCTCCGGCGCGAGGCCCGCGAACTTGCCCGCCAGCGTGTGCGCGGCGAGACAGTAATCGCAGCCCGCCACTTCGCTCACGGCGAGTTTCACGGCTTCGATATCGGGCTTCGACAACGCGCCGCCCGCGAGCACGGCTTCCACGCCGAGTATCGAGGCAAGCGCTTCCGGGCTGTGCGTGCCGATGGTCGCGTAGGCGTTCGGCACCTTGCCGACGGCCTTGCGGATCTTCGCGAAAACGTCGGCGGCGACGCCGGTGGCTTCTTCGGGCTTGATGGAGGAAAGACGGGACATGATCGACTCCTGGTTCGTTGAATTCGCTGCATTCGTGGATCAAGCGCGCCGCGCGGAAGTGCGACGGCATCGCGTTTCTGCTGCACCGCCATCGTCGATGGCATGACGCCAGTCTAGGTGCGCACGCCGACGCTTTTAATGCCAGAATGACGCGAATTCATGCTCGATCGTCTCACCGCCCTTCCACCCATACCGCCGCTCATGGACATCCTCAGCCGCTTGCTCTCGCTCATGCCCGTCGCGGGCCGACTCGACGTGCGCTGCCACTTCGGCGCGCCGTGGCGTATCGACGAGCCCGGTGCGGGCCCGCGCGAGATCCGCTATCACGTGCTGATCGCGGGCTCGGCCATCGTCGAGGACGCGCACGGCACGCCCACCGCGCTGCATGCGGGCGACATCGTGCTGTTCCCGGCGGGCGGCGCGCACGTGCTGCACGACGGCAGCGGCGAAGCGCCCTCGGCGGTCGAAAAACGTGTGGAAAACGGCCTCGAAGTGGCGACCAACCAGACCGACGCGCACCGCACCGACGTGCTCTGCGGCCGCTTCCTGCTGCCCGCCGTGCCGCAACGGCTGCTGCGCGAGAACCTGCCGGGCCGCCTCGTCGTGCACAGCGCGCCCGCGGGCGGCCATGCGCCCGAGCGGCTCGTGCGCCTGATCGCGCTGCTGCGCGACGAGGCGCTCGAAGCGGGGCCGGGCAGCGATTCGCTCGTCAACCATCTCTCGGGCGCGCTGTTCGCGCTCACGCTGCGCTACGCGAGCGGCACCGACGCGCCGCCGCGCGGCCTGCTCGCGCTGGCCCGGCAACCGCGTCTGCAACCGGCGATCGACGCCATGTTCGAGACGCCGGGCCGCCCGTGGACGCTGCCCGATCTCGCCGCGCTCTGCCACATGTCGCGCGCGACCTTCGCGCGTCATTTCGATGAAGCGATCGGACGCTCGGCCGCCGACGTGCTCACCGACATCCGCATGACGCTCGCGGGCCGTCTGCTCGCGCAGGGCAATCAGCCGGTGGCGGAGATCGGCGAATTCGTCGGCTATCAATCCGATGCCGCGTTCCAGCGCGGTTTCAAGCGCCACGTGGGCATGACGCCCGCGCAATGGCGCGCCGCCGCGCGCGCCGAAGCCTGAACGCGCGGACGCCGACTGAGCCAACGACTCATCCAGCGACTCAGCCGCCGCGCGCCGCGACCGGCGACGATGCGACCACCTCGCCGCTTTCGCTCCAGCCGCCGCCGAGCGAGCGGTACAACGCGACCGCCGCGAGCGCGCGCTCGCGCTGCGCGTCGTTGAGCAGATCGGCATCGGCGAGCCAGGTTTGCTGCGCGCTCAGCACATCGAGAAAATCCGTCGCGCCGCCTTTGTAAAGCTGATTCGCGAGCTTGAGCGATTGCGCCGAAGCCGTCACGGCGTCGTGCAACTGCTGCGTCTGCGCGGCCGTGCTCACGAGGTCGGTGCGGCTGTCCTCCACTTCGCGCAACGCCTGCAACATCGTCTGCTGCAAATTCAGCTGCGATTCGCGCATGCGGCTTTCGCTCTGCGCGATATCGGCGCTGATGCGGCCCGCGTTGAAGATCGGGCTCGTCGCGCTCAGCGCCGCGCTGAAGAGGTTGTCGGTGAGCGTCGGCAGCCCGAGATACGAAGCCGCGAGCACGCCATCCGCGAGATTGAGCGAGAACTTCGGATACCGCTCCGCGCGCGCCACGCCCACTTCCGCCGCGCGCTGCTCGACCGTCGCGTAAGCGGCCTGCACGTCGGGGCGACGCAGCAGCGCTTCGGAAGGCAGCAGTTGCGGCACGCTCGCGGGCGCGGCCGGAATCGGCGCGGGCGTCGCGAGCGCGAGTTGCGCGACGGCTTCCGGCGTGCGGCCCGTGTACACCGCAAGCAGATTCAGTTGATGATCGATGCTCGCCTGCGCGCGCGGAATCCGCGCCTGCAGTTCGCTCAACTGCGTTTGCGCACGCGTGACGTCGAGTTGCGTGGACAGCCCGTATTTCAGGCGATCCTGCGTGAGCTGCAAGGTGCGCTGACGTATCCCGACGTTGTCCTGAAGAATCTTCAGTTCCGCCTGCGCCCAGCGCAGATCGACATACGCGGACGCCGTATCCGCCGCCAGCGCGAGACGCACGGCGTCGAGCGCGTGTTGCTGACCGACGAGATTCGCCTGCGCCGCCAGCAGATCGAGCCGCTCGCCGCCGAACACATCGGGCGACCAGCTCAGCGCGAGGCCCGCGCCCGCCTGCTTCACATAACCGAGCGGCGGCGGCGTGTTCTGCCGCGCATACGCACCCTGCGCCGTGAAGTCGAGTTGCGGCAGCAGCGCCGCGTGCTTTTGCGTCGTGATCGATTGCGCCTGCTTCACGCGCTCGGCGGCGGCCTGCAAGTCGAGATTGCCGCCCAGCACCGTGGCGAGCAGCGCGTCGAGCGTCGGGTCGTCGAATTGCGCCCACCAGGCGCGGGCGTCGATGGCGTCCTGCGGGGCGTCGATGCGCCACGCGGCGGGCGCGGTGTCGTGCACCGTCGCGGGCAGATCGGCGTGTTGCGCGGGCTGCACGGCGCAGGCCGCGAGCGCGGCGAGCGCGAGTGCCGAAAGCGTCGACCGCGCAAGACGGATCGGCTTCAGAGGAGAAAGCGTCGAACGTGACATGGTGAACCTCGGAGATTCAATGCAAACTTCGGTGCGAACTTGATTGCGGACTTGATTGCGGACTTGATTGCGGACTTGATTGCGGACTTGATTGCGGACTCAATGCGCGTCCGGCGGCGGCGCGGCGGTCGTGATCGGCCGCGAAAACGCCACGCAGGCAATCGCCACCACGAAGCACAGCGACAGCACGAAGAACGTATCGGAGAACGTCATGACGAGCGCTTCGCGCAGCACCAGCGCGTGCAGTTGCGCGAGTCCCGTTTGCGCGGCGTCGAGCGTGTTGCCCGCCATCGTCGACCAGTACGCGGTGCGTCCGGCGAGCAGGAGTTCGACTTGCGGCACGCCGTGCGTCACGCTCTCGTTCAGACGCAGATAGTGAAAATTCAGGCGATCGTTGAGCATCGTCGCGCTCACTGCAATGCCGATCGCGCCGCCCAGATTGCGCATCAGATTGAACAACCCGCTCGCCGATTTCAGCCGCGAAGGCGGCAGCGAGCCGAGCGACATCGTCACGATGGGCGGCACCGCGAATTGCTGGCCGATGCCGCGCAGCGCCTGCGGCAGCAGGAATTGCTGCCAGCCCCAATCGTGCGTGAGCGGCACGTAGAGATAACAGCCGAGCCCGAAGCACACGAGCCCGAACAGCAGCAGCGCACGCATGCTGAAATAGCGCGTGGCGAACGCGTAGAAGCCGAGCGCGATCAACTGGAACGCGCCCACCGAAAGCAGCGACAAACCGATCTGCAACGAGCTGAATCCGCGCACTTCCGCGAGAAACAGCGGCGTGAGAAACACGGCCACGAAGATGCCGATGCCGGTCACGAACGACAGCACGCTGCCGATGCCGAAGTTGCGCACCGAGAGCGCGCGCAGATCGACGATCGGCTCTTTCGCGGTGAGCGCATGCACGATGAACAGAAAGCCGCCGATGGCCGCGATCCACGCGCAGAACACGATCGCGTCGTCGCCGAACCAGTTCTTGCGCGGCCCTTCTTCGAGCACGTATTCGAGGCAGCCGAGAAACGCGCTCATCAGCACGATGCCGAGATAATCGCCGCGCTTGATCAGCGAGAGATCCGGTTCGTCGATATGCACGTACTTCGGCACCAGTGCGGCCACGGCGATGCCGGGCACGAGGTTCAGATAGAACAGCCAGTGCCACGACCACTGGTCGGTGATCCAGCCGCCGATCACGGGGCCGAGCGTGGGCGCGAGCGAGGCCAGCGCGCCGATGGTCGTCGAGGCCACGATGCGCTGTTTGCCGGGAAACAGCACGAATGCCGTGGTGAACACGGTGGGAATCATCGCGGCGCCGAGCGCGCCTTGCAGCGCGCGGAAGATGATCATCGAGTTGATGTCCCACGCGAGGCCGCACAGCATGCTCGTGATCGTGAACCCCACCGCCGAGCCGACGAACAGCCAGCGCGTCGAGAACACTTTCGAGAGCCAGCCCGACATCGGAATCACCATGATTTCGGCGATCAGATACGCGGTCTGCACCCACGAGAGTTCGTCCTGGCTCGCGGACAGTCCGCCGCCGATATCGCGCAGCGACGAAGCGACGATCTGGATATCGAGCGTCGCCATGAAGAAGCCGATGCACATCAGCGCGAACGCGAAAGCGCGCTGCGCCATCGGCTGTTCGTGCGGCTGAAGCGGGCGCGGCGCGGCTGCGTTCAGAGTCTCGCTTGCGGCCGCTGTGGGGCGCACTTCGAGTTCGGTGGTCGGGGCGTTCATGTCGGGTCCGTGGCGTTCATTGCGCGGCGGCGTGCTGCGCGCCGCTGTCCAGATGCACCTTCACCGTCGCCGAGAGGCCCGGACGCAGCACGCCCTCCATGCCCGGCGGCACCTGCACGCGAATGCGCACCGGCACGCGCTGCACGATCTTCGTGAAGTTGCCGGTCGCGTTCTCGGCCGGCAGCACGCTGAAGGTCGCGCCCGTGGCCGGCGCAAGACTTTCGACGCGGCCATGCAGCGTGCCGCTCGCGGCGTCGAGTTCGACGTCGGCGGCATCGCCCGCGTGCATCTTGCGGAGCTGATCCTCCTTGAAATTCGCGTCCACCCAGAGGTCCGACGCGGGCACCACGGTCAGCAGCGGCGCGCCCACGTTCGCGAGCATGCCCACCCGCGCCGTGCGATTGCCGATGAAACCGTCCACCGGTGCGCGGATCGTCGTGTAATCGACGTTGAGCGCCGCGAGACGGCGGCTCGCTTCGGCGGTTGCCACGCGCGCCTGCGCGTCGACGATCTGCGCGGCCAGCACGTCGAGCTGACGTTGCGCGGCCAGCACCGCCGCACCGCTTTTCGCGACCGAGGCCTGGGCTTTCGCGGCGTCGGCGTCGGCGCGTTCGACGAGTTGATTCGACACCGCGTCGTCCTTCACGAGCGCGCGGTAACGCGTCTGGTCCTGCGCGCTGCGCGTGAGTTCCGCGTTCGAGGCGCGCGCCTCGGCCTGGCTCTGATTGATGACGGCGGCTTGCAGCGTGCGGCGCGCATCGAGCTCCGCCACGGCGGCGCGTGCGCTCGCGAGTTCGGCGTCGGCCTGCGCGAGCTTCGCGTCGTAGTCGCGCGCGTCGAGCCGGATCAGCACCTGGCCGGCCTTCACGCGCTGGTTGTCCTGCACGTCGATCTCGGCGACAAAGCCGCTCACGCGCGGCGCCATCACCGTGACGTTGCCGCCCACGTAGGCGTCGTCGGTGGATTGCACAAAGCGCAGCACGAGGAACCAGTAGCCCAGCGCCGCCGCGAGCACGAGCGCCACGGCGCCGACTGCGAGGCGCATCCAGGGCAGACGCGCCCGTTCGCGCGGCGCGACGCCCGTGGCAGGAGTGGAAGGACTCGACATGACGTTCACCTGTGTATATGCACTAATGAGAATAAAAAAATGCCGCAGCGTGATGAAACCGATGCGTATCAACTCACACCGCCCGCGTGATGCGCAGCAATTCGCGCCTGAGCCACGCGGCGCGCTGCGCGCCGAAACGGCGCTCGAATTCGTCCTGCGCGGCGCGCCAATGCACGCCCGCTTCGTCCAGCCGCGCGCGCCCCGCCGCCGTGAGCGCAACCTGGCGGCGACGGCAATCCGCGCCTTGCGGCGCCTGCTCGCCGTCCGTTGCCGTATGTTTTGCCACCGCCAGATCGGCGACCAGACCGCTGCGCAGCAAGGGCCGCAGCGCGCGCACCAGCGTCGTGCGTTCCATCACCATCGTGCGGGCGAGTTGCGCCATCGTCAGCGAGGGTTGGTCTTGCGCCGGGTCCGCCGGGTCCGTCGCGCCGAGCGCGCCGAGCGCGCCGAGCAGGCTGAACTGCGTGGGCGTGAGCCCCGCCGCGCTCAGATGCCGCTCGTAAAGCTGCGAAAGATGGCGCGCCGCCTGACGCACTGCGAAGCAGTCGTCGTGCTCCAGGGCGAGGGCGGAAAACGACTGCGCCGGCGAAGAACGGTCGGATGTGTGCATACGCACAGATTAGACGGCCTGGCGGGCCGCCACAACTGCCGCGCGCGGCATCAATTTACGACCGCGGCGGCAACAATCGCTGCGCAACGCGCTATGAAGCGGCTATGAAGCGCACGCTGAATTCTCAACCGACTTGCTGTGCCTGCGCATCGGCGAGCGCCTGAGTATGCGGCTGGGCGTGCGTGACACCGCCGAAAAACTCCGTCGCGTGATCGATGAAAGCGCGCACCTTGGCGGGCAGCAGCGTGCGCGAGGTGTACGCGAGACGGATCTCGATCTGCATGTCGCTGATCGGGAAGTCGTCGAGCAGCGTGACGAGGCGGCCCGCCGCCAGATCCGCCTGCACCAGCGCGACCGGCAGAATGCCGATGCCGAAGCCTTCCAGCACCATCGCGCGATTGAACTCGGGATTGTTCGACGCGATCTCGTACTTCAGTTGCACGGTCACGTCGTCCTCGCCTTCGGGGCCGCGAAACGTGAGCGAGGGCTTGCGCAGCGACGGCGGCATCGGCACGAAGACGTGCTGCGCGAGATCGGCGGGATGGCGCGGCGTGGACGTGGCCGCGAGATACGCGGGCGAGGTGACGAGCGCGAGCGGAATGCGTTCGAGCAGCTTCGTCACCGTGGTGTCGTTGTTGAGCATGAACGGCAGCACGAGGCCGAGGTCGTAGCCGTCCGCGACCAGATCGACCTGGCGCTCGGTCAGCATCACGTCGAGCGTGACTTTGGGATGCGCGCGCTTGAAGCTCGAAATGAGCGGCACGAGCCGGTTCACCGTGGCCGTGGTGTGCGCGACGAGACGCAGCACGCCGTTGGCTTCGCGCGTCTGCTCGGTGGCGCCCGCCTCCAGCGCGTCGAGGTCGTCGAGCACGCGGCAGCAGCCGTCGTAGAAGCGCTCGGCGGCCTCGGTCAGCGACACCGCGCGCGTGGTGCGGTGAAACAGGCGGCTGCCGAGCCGCTTTTCCAGCCGCGCGATCGCGCGCGAGACGACCGGCGTGGCGAGGCCGTGCATGTCCGCGGCGCGCGTGAAGCTGCGCGCCTCGACCACGGAACGGAAGATCCGCAAGGTGTCGATATAGTCCATGGCGATGACGATGAAGTTCGAGCGAGTGTAATGCGCCGCGCGCAAACGCGCTTGACCGGCCCGGCGTACGCGGCATACGCGGCGTACGCGGCGCGTTCGTCTCCCAGGCTCAGTTCGTCCCCTCCGCGCCGTCCGCGTCGCCGAACACCTCCAGACAGAACGCGCAGCCGTCTTCCGAAAGGCTCGCCCGGCCCGTGCCGTCCTCGGCGAGCGTGGTCACCACGAGGCCGCTGTCGACGAGTCCGGTCAAGTGGCGGCGCAAACCGCTCATCGGCACGCCCGCCTGCTTCGAGAGCTTGGCGAGCGACCACTCGCGTCCGGGCGTCTCGCGATGCGCGCGCCAGAGCTGTTCGAGGATCGCGACCAGCGCGGGATCGACGTCGCCGTCCGCGCCGTCTTCGTCGCCGGGCACGCCGTGGCTGCCGTTGCCGTTATGCAGGTCGTCGTCCTTGTCTTCGTCGTGCATCGTGCGTCTCCTCAGGCCATCTTCGCGGCCAGCTCGCCGAGCGTCTTCAGCGCCGCCTCGGTCTGCGCGGTCCACGGATAGCTATAGTTCAGGCGAATGTAGTGGTGAAAGTCGTTGCGCATCGAAAACATATATCCCGGCCCGATGGTGATGCCCTGCGCGAGCGCGGCCTGATAGAGCCGCATCGAATCCACGCGCGGCGGCAGTTCGACCCACAGCACGTAGCCGCCCTGCGGATCGGACGTGCGCGTGCCCGCCGGAAAGAAACGTTCGACCATCGCCTTCATGAGCCGTGCCTGCTGCCGGTAGAAGCGCCGCAGACGACGCAGATGACGGTCGTAGCCATCATGGCGCAGATAGTCGGCGAGCGCCACCTGCGGCACCGACGGCGTGGTGAGCGTGTTGAGGAACTTGAGCTTTTCGACCTGCGCGCGATAGCGGCCCGGCATCGCCCAGCCGATGCGGTACGAGGCCGAGAGACTCTTCGAGAACGACGCGCAGTGCAGCACCAGCCCGCGCGTGTCGAACTGCTTGAGCGACGATGGCCGCGTATCGCCGTAATACAGCTCCTGATAGACGTCGTTCTCGATCACGGGCAGATCGTGCGCCTGCGCGATCTCCACGAGCCGCGCCTTGCTGGCGTCCGGCATGCGAAAGCCCAGCGGATTCTGGAAGTTCGGCATCACCATGCAGGCCGCGACCTTCTGGCGCGCGAGCACGCGTTCGAGCGCGTCGAGGTCGATGCCGGTGTCCGGGTGCGTGCTCACTTCGATGGCGCGCATGCCCAGACGCTCGATCGCGTGCAGCATCGCGTAGTAGGTGGGCGATTCGACGGCTACCGTGTCGCCCGGACGCGCCACGGCCTGCAGGCTCAGGTTGATGGCCTCGGTCGCGCCCACGGTAATGACGATCTCGTCCGGGTCGATGGTCGCGCCGTTCTCCGCGTAGCGGCGCGCGATCTGGCGGATCAGCTCGGGATTGCCGGGCGGCAGGTCGTCGATCAGGTTCCAGCTCGCGTGACGCCGCGCGATAGCGTTCGCGTACTGATTGATGCGTCGCCAGGGATACAGCGCCGGGTCCGGATACGGCGAGCCGAGCGGCACCGCGTCCTGCGCGCCGATGGTGCGCAGGGTGGAGAGCACGAGGCGGCTCACGTCCACGGGCGCGGGCGCCGAGGCCGGCGGCAAAGCGGGCGTCGCGGCCGCCGCGGCAGCGTGTCGGGACGCGCCGCCCGGACGGCGCGCGCGGCCGTCGTGCGCCGCGCCGCCGCCTTCATGGCCCGCTTCGCCGCCGTTCTCCCGCCCGGCCTCGCCCGTCCCGCGCGCCAGCGGCCGCGCGCGCACGAAAAAGCCCGACTGCGGCCGCGACTCGATCACGCCCCGGCTTTCCAGCAGCGCATAGGCGTGCAGCACCGTCTTGATGCTGACGCCGTGCTGCTGGCTCGCGCGCCGCACCGACGGCACGCGCTCGCCCGGCCCGAACACGCCGCGCCGCACGGCGGCCTCGATGTCGTCGGCGAGCTGTTCGTAGCGGGTAATCGAGGAAGACGGCGAGGAAGGCGGCGCGGGCATGGCAGAGGCAAACCAGGGCAAACGAAAGGCAAGGGAAAGGACGGGCAACACAAACCCCACCAGTCTATGGCAAATCGTCGCAACTGTATCCCTCGGCTTTCCGGATTTCTGTGATCACCGGGAGCACAGGAACACAGTAGTCTCGCCTCATCGGGCGAACCGCCCTCACGAATCCGAAGCCGAAGCATGAAGAAGCCGCAAGGTCGCATCGAACCGTATCACCACCCCGCCGCAGGCTGGGGCGCACTCAAGCAGGTCGCGATCAACCTGATCAAGGAGAAGGTGTCGGGCGGCAACTACCGCACGCTGCTCAAGCAGAACCAGCCGGACGGCTTCGACTGCCCGGGCTGCGCGTGGCCGGACCGCGAGCACGCGTCGACCTTCGAATTCTGCGAGAACGGCGTGAAGGCCGTGGCCGCCGAAGCCACCAGCAAGCGCGTGACGCCGGCCTTCTTCGAGCAGCACACCGTCACCGAACTGATGGCGCAATCGGACTACGAGCTGGAGCAGCATGGCCGTCTGACCGATCCGATGGTCTACGACGCGCAGCGCGACCGTTACGTGCCGATCGAATGGGACGACGCGTTCAGGTTGATCGCGAAGCATCTCAACGCGCTCGACAACCCGGACCGCGCCGCGTTCTACACCTCGGGCCGCGCGAGCAACGAAGCCGCGTTCCTGTATCAGCTGTTCGTGCGCATGTACGGCACCAACAACTTCCCCGACTGCTCGAACATGTGCCACGAGGCCACCAGCCGCGGCCTGCCGGGCACGGTCGGCATCGGCAAGGGCACGGTCACGCTCGACGACTTCGAGCACGCCGACACGCTGCTGATCTTCGGCCAGAATCCCGCGACGAATCACCCGCGCATGCTGGGCGAACTGCGCGAATGCGCCAAGCGCGGCGCGACCATCGTCTCGATCAATCCGCTCAAGGAACGCGGGCTGGAGCGCTTCGCGAGCCCGCAGCACACGCTCGACATGCTCTCGCCCAAGGGCGTGGAGATCAGCTCGGTGTTCATCCGTCCGCGTATCGGCGGCGACTTCGCGCTGATCAAGGGCATGGCCAAGCGCGTGATCGAACTCGACGATCAAGCCGCGGCGCAAGGCACGGAACGCATTCTCGACGTCGCCTTCATCGCCGAACATACGGTCGGCTTCGACAGCTTCGCCGCCGATCTGCGCGCGGAATCGTGGGACACGATCGTCGCCGAAGCGGGCGTGCCGCTCGACGAAGTGCTCAAGCTCGCCGACATCTACGTGAAGGGCAAGGCCGTCATTTCGACGTGGGGCATGGGCATCACGCAGCACAAGAATTCGGTGGCGACGATTCAGCTGCTCTCGAATCTGATGATGATGCGCGGCAATATCGGCCGCCGCGGCGCGGGCCTGTGCCCGGTGCGCGGCCACTCGAACGTGCAGGGCGACCGCACGGTCGGCATCGAGGAAAAGCCGACCCAGGCGTTCCTCGACCGTCTGGGCAAGGCCTACGATTTCGAGCCGCCGCGCGAGCACGGCTACGACGTGGTCGAAACCATTCACGCGATGCTCGAAGGCCACGTGAAGGTGTTCATCGGTCTGGGCGGCAACTTCGCGATCGCCACGCCCGACACGCCGCGCACCTTCGACGCCATGCGTTCGTGCGCGCTCACCGTGCACGTGACGACCAAGCTCAACCGCAGCCATCTTGTGCACGGCGAGGACGCGCTGATCCTGCCGACGCTCGGCCGTACCGAAATCGACCTGCAGAACGGCGTGCCGCAAGGCGTCTCCGTCGAGGACTCGATGAGCATGGTGCACATCTCGTACGGCATGAACCGTCCGGCGTCGAACAATCTGCTGTCGGAAATCGCGATCGTCGCGCGCATGGCGCACGCCACGCTCGGCAGCGAGAAAGTGGACTGGCTCGATCAGGCGAGCGACTATGCGAAGATCCGCGACGGCATCGAGCAGGTGTTCGACGGCTTCCAGAACTACAACGAGCGCCTCAAGCATCCGGGCGGCTTCCACCTCGGCGTCGCGTCGCGCGACCGCGTCTGGAAGACGCCGAGCGGCAAGGCGCAGTTCGTGGTGCACGCGATCGCGCTCGACACGCCGATCCATCGCGCGCGCGCCGAACACGGCCAGAAGCTCATGACGCTGATGACCACGCGCTCGCACGATCAGTACAACACCACGATCTACGGTCTCGACGACCGTTATCGCGGCGTGTACGGCCTGCGCCGCGTGCTGTTCGCGAACCGCGAAGACATGACGATGCTCGGCTTCGAGCCGGGTCAGTTCGTGGATATCACGAGCGTCTGGGACGACGGCATCGAGCGTCACGTCACCGACTTCATGCTCGTGGAGTACGACATTCCGCGCGGCTGCCTCGGCGCGTACTATCCGGAAACAAATCCGCTCGTGCCGCTGGAATCGATCGCCGACGGCGCGGGCACGCCCACGTCGAAATCGATTCCGGTGCTGCTGATGCCCGCGAAGGCGGGCGCGGCGGCGCTCGCCGCGTAACGATTCGAAGCGCGTTCGACACGCCGCGCCGCTTCACGCGGCATCGATAGAAAAGGCCTGCAAACGCAGGCCTTTTTTCATTTTCGCGAGACGCTAACCGAGCGCGAACCAAGCGCTAAACGAGCGCTCAGCCCGCCATCTTCCTGAACGTCTCCAGCACCGCCTCGCCCTTGAACGGCTTGACGATCCAGCCGCGCACGCCGGCCGCCTTGCCACGCTCCTTCATCGCCGGGCTGCTTTCCGTCGTGAGCATCACCACGTTGACGGCCGTGTTCGCGAGTTCGCTGCGGATCTTCTCGACCATCGTGAGGCCGTCCATGTTCGGCATGTTCACGTCGCTCACGACGAGCTTCACGCCCGGATTCGCCTTCAGCTTCGCGAGGCCGTCCTTGCCGTCCACCGCCGTGTCGACGTCGAGGCCGTTCTTGCGCAGAAAGCCCGCGACTTCGTCACGCACCGTGCTCGAATCGTCCACCACCAGAATCTTAGCCATGTTGTCTCTTTCCTTTGCGCCGTGCACGGCGCATCTTGACGTCAAAACAGTTCGAGTTCGCCGCTCACCGGTTCCGGCCCGGCGGCGGCCGCGGCCAGTGCGGCCGTCTCGTCGAAACCTTCGCGCGACCAGCCGAGGCTGAACACGAAACGCTGATCGATCACCGCCTCGCGGCCCGTCTTCGGGCACGTGAGCCGGTACTTGATGCATAGCTGCGGATTGTCCGAGCCGAACGACAGATAGCGCCGCCGATGATTGATGAGCAGCGGCACCTGCACCTGCGCGCGGACCCAGTCGCCGTCGCCCGCTTTATCGACCGCTTTATCGCCCGCGCCCGCATTGCGCGCGTTCCCGAGATAGCGGTTGCGAAACGCACCCCATACGAGATTCGTGAGTTCGCCGAGCACGCCGTTCAGATCGCGGAAATCGCTCGCTTCCTCGCGCGCGCCGCGCCCTTCGCGCGGCGGCAGCATGTCGATGAGCGGCGTCTCCTCGGTCTGCATCAGCAGCCAGCCGCGGCACCACGCGGTCTCGATCGGGATCAGCGTAAGCACCTCGCCGAAGATAATGCGGTCGCGCACGATGCTCGGCGTGTCCCAGTTCACTTCGAGGTCCGGAAACAGCCCGCGCAGACGGCCGAGCGTCATGTCGGCGATACCGTCCACGAGCGGGTCCGGGTAATCCTGCGAAAACACATGCGCGTCGAGCGCCGCCTGCAACGACTGCGGCTCGCGCTCGTTCCAGCTCGCACGCGGCACGCGCCGCAGCGCTTCGGGCAATTCGCCGTCGGTGGTCCGGCGCAGCACGATCGGCAACTCCGGGCGCGCGACTTCGAGCGCCACGGCCACCGCCGCCGCCGCGTCGGGCGAACCGCCAAAGTCCTCGCCGAGCAGCACGCCGCCGAGGTCGTAATGCGTGTGCAGCGCGGCCGCGAGCGCGTCGCGGCGCACCGGCACGCCCATCAGGCGTTGCCCGGCATCGGGTTGCGCCAGCGCGAGCGCGCGGGCGGAATCGCTTTCGAGCAGCAACACCTTGCTCACCGGCTTGTTCGTGTTCATACGTCTCTTTCCGACTTCCCTGCGATACGAAACTGCACGACATTGCACGACACTACATGCCGACGCGCGCGCGGCGCGTCAGAAGAATTCGAGTTCGCCTGCGCTTTCGCTCGCGTCCGCCATGTCGGCGGCCACGAAATCGAGCGGCGCGCGCGTGCAGATGCACAGCGTCGCGCCGAGGCGCACCGAACCGTCGATCGTCAGCGCCCAGGACTTCACGCTATCGGGCTTCAGCTCGCGCAGATACGGCAAACACTGACCCGACAGCGCATACGGCGTGGACATGCCGAGGTCCGGAAAATGCTCGACGAGCTGCTGGTTCATCGACCCGCAGCAGAGATTGCCGAACTCCGTGAAGGTCTCGATGAGCGGCCGTCCCGCACCGGCTTCCGTTTCGCCCGTGTAGTACGCGCGCGTGGCTTCGTCATCCTTAAGATGAATCAATAGCAGCACGCGAAACTGCATCGACGAGATCGTCAGCACGATCACGTGTTCGCCTTGCGCCACCTCGTTCGAGGCGGGCGAGAACTCGCACGCGTGCTGCGCATCGGTCACGAGCCGCGAGCGCGCCGCCGCGAAGAAAATGCGCTCGAAACTGTCCTGCGCGTTCGTGCCGATCATGCGTGCGCCTGCGTGTGCGACTGCGTGTGCGTATCGGCGCGCGATTCGCCGAGTTGCGCATACAGTTGCTGCGTCAGCGAATCCACACTCGCGAGCGAGGCCGCGATCATCTTGCCGCCCGCCTGCACGTCCTGGAACGTCGCGGCGGTGATCAGATCGTTGCGATGCAGGCTGTCGCGATAGCTCTTCGACAACTCCTGCGAACGCGTGGCGAGCGTACGCACTTCGCCCGCGACGATCGAAAAGCCCCGGCCCGCCGGGCCCGCGCGCGCCGCTTCGATCGACGCATTCAGCGAGACGATCAGCACGTGGCTCACGATCGACGACAGCTCCTGGTTCTTCTGGTGCATGTCGTGGTTCTGCGCCATCAGCGAGATCATCTGCTCGTGCCAGCGCTCGAAGGTCATCGACATCTGCCTGAGACGCGCCGCTTCGGCAGCGATGCGCTCGACGCGCTGCAAGGCGTCGGCGCCACGCGAACGCTCGGCGGCCAGCGCCGCTTCCATCGCGTCGGCCACCGACTTGCGCTGCGCGAGTTCGGCGCGCAGCGTCTCGATCTGCGCCGCCAGCGCGTCATGTTCTTCGGCGGCGCGCGATTGCGCGTCGTCGGCTTGCGCACTCGCCTGGGCGAGCTGTTCATCGTGCTGCGCGCGTTGCGATTGCAGCGCCGCGTTCGTACGCGCACGCGCGCGCAGATGCAGCACAACCGCGCCAATCGCCACGATCACGGCGCCCGCCAGCGCGCCTGTCAAATACGGAAACACCACAGCCACCTCCGAACCGCGCCTAGCTCAGCGCTTCCTCTTCCTGCTGCGTGGCGCGCGCCGGTTCGCCTTCGACGGCGCACGCGCGCGGCAGATACACGATCGTTTCGAAGTGCCGGTAATCGGCGCCTTCCCGGTTGTCCGTGAAGCGCAGTTCGATGCGGCCGCCCTCGCGTTCGAGGAAGTCGCGCACCGCGTCCATGCCCACGCCGCGCCCCGACACTTCGGTCACCTGTTGCGCCGTCGAAAAACCCGCACGGAAGATGAAGGCCGCGATGGCGTCGTCGCTCGCCATCTCGTCTTCGGCGAGCCAGCCGCGCTCGACGGCGATGCCGCGAATGCGTTCGAGCGCGAGGCCGCGTCCGTCGTCGGCGAGCGCGAGGCGCAGCGCGCCGTCGATCACGTTGACGTCGACCTGAATCCGGCCCGCGTCGTCCTTGCCTTGCGCGCGGCGCTGCGTCGGCATTTCAATGCCGTGATCGAGCGAGTTGCGCAGCAGATGCGTGAAGACGTCACGGACCGTGCCCGCCGCTTCGCTGCGCAGACGCCAGCCGTGATCGTCGATGCGCACGACCGGCGCGACCTTGCCCAGCTCCTGCGCCAGCGACGGCAGCGAATCGAGCACGCCCGCGAGCGCGTCGTGCACGCTCTCGGTGCCGAACGCGCCCAGCACGCGGCGCAGCTCGGCGCGCATCGCGCGCAGCGAGGCAAGATCGTCGTCGCGGGTGTTGTCGATCAGACGCAGGCTCGCGTCGATCTGCTCGCGGCCGATCGCGATGCTGCCGTCCTGCGTGCGGCCGCCGCGACCGAGACTTTCGGTGTTGATCGACGCATAGTGATCGACCGCTTCGCGCACGCGATGCAGGTCGGCGATCAGCGCCTGCTGATCCCACACGTGATCCGGATCTTCGCGGCGCAGCGCGTCGTAACGCTGCTCGACTTCGTGCACCACGCCCGTGAGATGCTGGAGGCTGTACGTGCGCGCGTTGCCCTTCACCGTGTGCATGTTGCGGAACAGCGCCGCGACGGCGTCCATGTCCGCGCAATCGTGCTGGCGAATGATGCGTTCGTTTTCGTGGATGAAGGTCTTCGAGCTCTCCACGAAGCGATGGAACTTCTCTTCGCTGACCGCGAGAATTTCGCCGATCATCTGCAGACGGCGCTTCTGCTCGCCCGCTTCCGCCGCGAGTTCGCGCAGCTCGGTCACGTCGCGCACGCAGAGCATCAAACGCACGACGATGTCGTTCTCGTCGGTAATCGCCGACCACGACAGATCGAGCACCTTGGTGCGGCCATCGGGCATCGTGCGCGTGATTTCGTTCACGAGCAGATGCTGGTTGAACGCGAAATTCACGTCGTCTTCGCCGAGGCACGCGTGCACGGCGGCGTCGATCTGCGAGAGCGTATCGGCGTCGAGTTCCGTGTTCGAGAACACGAGGTCCATCAGCGAGCGGCCCGCGATCTCGTTCGTTTCGAAAATCGCTTCCAGATAGGCCGAATACTCGTTGTGGATGGTCGCGCCTTCGACCACCGTGAGAATGCCCTGCTGCATGTTCTGCAGCATCGCCTGAATGTCGGCGGTCTTGCGCTTGAGCTGCGCCGAGCTGTGCTGGATCTTCTCGATCATGCCGTTGAACGCGACGATCGAATGGCCGATCTCGTCGAGACGGCCCACCGGCACGCGGCGCGTGAAGTCCTGGCTCGACGCGATCTCGCTCATTTCCTGCTGCATGCGCGAAAGCGGGCGCGTGATCTGGCGATACAGCAGCAGGCCGATCACGGTGAGCAGCAGCACCGCGCCGCCCGTCACGCCGGCGATCGCGCTGGTGGTCGTGTCGAGCATGCCGTTGAGCGCGCTGATCGCGTCGTCCTTCTGGCGGTTCTTCTCGACGCGCATCGTGGTGACGATGCCTTCGAGTTCGTCGCGATACTGCGCCACGTTCGCGAACAGATAGGCCTGCGCCAGTTCGTTCTTGCCCGCGGCCTTCATCTTCGCGGTGTCGGCGATGGCGTTGAAATAGTTCGTGATGCTTTCCTGCGCCTGCGCGACGAGGCCGTCCTGCGCGTGGCTCGCGGCGGCCTTGCGCTGCACGTCGAGCGCGGCGCGCAAGTCGGCTTCCTTCTTCTTGAGATCGTCCTGAGCGAGTTGCGCGGTGGTCGCGTCGGGCGCGTAGACGAGCGTCATCGTCGCGAGCTGCACGTCCTTGACGAGCGAGACGAGGTCCGAGGAAGCGAGTGCGCTCGGCACGACGCCCTGCGTGACCTGGTGGACGTCGGTGGCGCTGCGGCGCGTCTGATAGACCGCGTAGCCGCCGATGGCGGACAACGCGACGAACATCAGCACGATGAGAAGCGTGATGCGGTGACGAATGGTCATGTTGAAATCCCCGAGCCGCGCCGTGCCGGTCGCGCTATCGTTACGCGACTCGTGACAAGGCAGGCCAATTTATTCAACGCGAATTATCGGCGCATCCGTATGACGAAATGATGAACGTACTTAATTAGTGCGTTAGCGCACGGACTCTAATTGTTTATGATGCTTGCCGCGCCGCGCGTGACTGCCACCGCGTTTGCGCTACCATCGAGCTTCACGCTGTTTCGTTTCCGCGAGCCCATTCATGCCGTCCACGTCCGCCATCGCTGCAGGCACGCCGAGCTTCTGGCGCGACGACGCCCTGCCTTTCATCGAAGTGCGCGCCATCGCCGATGGCCGCAAGGTCAGCTATGGCCGTCACGCGCACAGCACGTTTTCGATCGGCGCGGTCACGGGCGGGCACAGCACCTATCTGAACGGCAATACGTTGCAGCATATCGGCGCGGGGTCGGTCGTCATCATCAACGCGAACGTCGTGCACGCGTGCAATCCGGCCGCCGATGAAGCGTGGGCCTATCGCATGTTTTACGTCGACGTGGACTGGCTCGCGAAGCTGCAACGCGAACTCGGCTGCGGCGCGCAGGACGGCCTGCGTCCCTTCGAGCAGACGCTCACGCGCGATCCCGCCTTGTTTGCGGGGCTCAACGCGCTCTACGACATGCTCGTCGATCCGCATGAAGATAACGCGCGCAAGGAATACGCCGTGAGAGCGTATTTCACGGCACTGCACGATGCGCTCCAACCGGCACGCCAACCAGCGCTCGAATCCGCGCCGCTCGCCGCGCGCGAACCGAATCCACGTCTTGCGCGCGCCGCCGAATTCATCGACGGCAATTACACGCGCGCGCTCAAGCTCGACGAGATCTGCGCGGCCGCCGACCTGTCGCCGTCGCATCTGATCCGTGCGTTTCGCGAGCAGTACGGCATGACGCCGCACGCGTATGTCGTGAACCGGCGCATCGAGTTCAGCCGCGCGCAATTGCGGCGCGGTCACGCTATCGCCGACGTCGCCGCCGAAGCGGGTTTCGCCGATCAGGCGCATCTGCAACGCGCGTTCCGGCAGTTCGTCGCGGCCACACCGGGTCAGTATCGCGGCTGAAGCTTCGACGCAATCAGCCCAGCAGCAGCCACAGTGCGCTCGCCGCCAGCAGCGCGGCCATCAGCCGGTTCACGAAGCGCACGCGCGACGGCTCGCGCAGCGCCTGACGCAGCGACGCGCCCGCCCACGCCCAGCACGCAATCGACGCGTAGCAGACCACGAAATAGATCGCGGCGAACTGCCAGACCAGTGCCTTCTCGCCCGAGGCCGCATACGCGCCCATGCCCGCCACCGACGCGAGCCACGCCTTCGGATTGAGCCATTGCATCGCCGCGCCCGTCATCAGCGAGGGGCCGCGTGATTCGCGCGAGGCGTCGATATGGCCGTCGTCGATGGCGAGCCGCCACGCCACGTAAAGCAGAAACGCCACGCCCGCCCATTCGATCGCGCGCGTGAGAAACGGCCATTGCGCGAGCAGTTCGTGCAGGCCGAGGCCGATCAGCAGCAACAGCAGCGCGAAGCCCACGGTCGCGCCCGTCACGTGGCGCAGGCTCGCGCGCAAGCCATAGCGCGCGCCCGCGCCGAGCGCGACGATGTTCACGGGTCCGGGGGTGATGGAAGTGGCCAGCGCGAAGGCGGCCATGGACATGACAGTGCTCACGATTCTCCTCGATACGCCAGACGGCGATGATTCAGCGTCGAGCGTACGCAGCGCGCGAGCGCGCGTATTGAAGAAAATGACCGTGTACACACAGCCCGCGAAATGGGCGCGCGCGCCAACTCGCGCTATCATTTCCGGCCTTCCGCTCGCCCGGCGCGGCCCTTGGCAGCGCTTCTGCGGCCCTTTTGAGGCCCGCCTGGACGACGCACTCACCGGACTATCGACGTGAAAAAGATCCTCATCATCGGCATCGGCGCGGGCGATCCCGACTATCTGACCATGCAGGCCGTCAAGGCGCTCAACGCCGCCGACGTGTTCTTCGTGATGGACAAAGGCCCCGCGAAAGACAAGCTCGTGGCGCTGCGCAAGGAGATCTGCGCGCGCTTCATCGAGAACCCCGATTACCGCATCGTCGAGGCGACGAGTCCCGAGCGGCGGCGCGACGGCGTCGAATACAAGGCGGCTGTCGACGAACTCAATCGCGACAAGCAGCGCGTATTCGAAGGGCTGATCGAGCATGAACTCGCCGACGGCCAATGCGGCGCGTTCCTCGTCTGGGGCGATCCCGCGCTCTACGACAGCACGATCCGCATTCTCGATGCGATCCTCGGCGAAGGGCGGCTCGCGTTCGAGTTCGAGGTGATTCCGGGCATCAGCAGCGTGCAGGCGCTGGCCGCGAAGCATCGCGTGCCGCTCAATTTCATCGGCAAGCCGGTGAGCATCACCACGGGGCGGCGGCTCGTCGAAAACGGTTTTCCGCGCGACGCCGACAGCGCCGTCGTGATGCTCGACGCACAGAACGCCTATACGCAGCTCGATGGCGAGGAGCTCGACATTTACTGGGGCGCGTATGTGGGCACGCCCGACGAAATTCTCGTCGCGGGCAAGCTCGACGACGTGAAGGACGAAATCGTGCGCGTGCGCGGCGAGGCGCGCGAGGCGAACGGCTGGATCATGGATACGTATCTGTTGCGCAAGCGCGGCGTGAAGGACTGAACCGAGCGTTCATGCGTTGAGCGCTTCGCTCACAGCCTTCGCTGCGGCACGCCGCCACGGCACCACCGCGAACAGCGAGGCCGCGACGATCAACGCGCCGCCCGTCCACGCGGCCACGCTCAGGCGCTCGCCGAGCCACACGCAGGCGAACAGCGCGCCGAACGCCGGTTCGCTGCCCATCAGCAAGGCCACGCGCGTCGGGCTGCTGCGGCGCACGGCGTAGTTCTGGATGAAGAACGCGAACAGCGTGCACGCGCCGACGAGCCACGCCACGCTGCTCCAGAACGGCAGATGCGCGGAGAACGTCGGCAGCGGCTGCCACTGGCCGTGCGCGAACACCAGCGCGAGCACCGCGCTGCCCGCCGCCACGCAACCCGCCTGCACCGCCGTCACGGCGAGCGGCGCAATGGCGGCGTCGCGCATCACGCGCCGCGTGACGCAGACGGAGATCGCGCGCAGGAGCGCCGCCAGCAGGATCAGCGCATCGCCGGCGTTGGGCCGGTAGTCGCCGCCCGCCAGCAGCCACGCGCCCGCGAGCGAGACCGCCACCGCCGCCCATTCGGCGCGCGACGGCCGCCGGCGCAACATCGCCCATTCCGCGAGCGGCGTGAGCACCACGCACAGGCTGATGAGAAACGCCGCATTCGAGGCGCGCGTCAGCATCACGCCGAAGGTCTCGCACAGAAAAATCCCCAGCAGCAGCATGCCCGCGCACAGCACGCCGCCGAGCGCGCGGCGCGACGCCGTGCGCAGCGTCCGCAGCGCGGGCGAGAGGAGCACGAAGGTCAGGCCGAAGCGCAGCGCCAGCAGGCCCAGCACCGGATAGAACACGAGCGCGTCCTTCACCACGCCGTAACTCGTGCCCCAGACGAAGGCGACGGCGAGCAGGAGCCAGTCGGCGAGATGCATCGATGGGTGACGGGCGGCGGACATGGCGTGGACCTCTCTGGCGGGCGTTCGCAGCGGAAATCTGCGGAGAGCGCCTATTGTCCATCCTTGCATTCGTCGCGATAATCGGGTCGTCGCGCACAGCTTTTATGTCGCAAACGCACAAATTGCATCGTCCATCCCGATGAATCCGACCACGCTTTTCGCGCTGCTGCCCGATCTCGCCGCCTTCGCGCGCGTGGTCGAAGCGGGCAATTTTTCGCTGGCCGCGCGCCAGCTGGGCAGCACGCCGTCGACGGTCAGCCGCCAGATCAAGCGTCTCGAAGAGGCGCTTGGCGCACGCCTGCTGGAACGCTCGACGCGCCAGGTGCGCGTGACCGAATCGGGCGAGGAGGTGTATCGGCACTGCCGCGACATGGTGAGTGCGGCTGCGGGCGCCGTCGACGCGGCGGGCCAGCTCGCGGCGAAACCGCAGGGACGCGTGAGCGTCAGCGCGCCCACGGCCTACGCGAAAACCGTGATTCATCCGCTGATTCCGGGCTTTTTGCGCGACTACGCCGACGTGGACGTGCAGCTCGTGTTCGCCGATCACGAAGTCGATCCGCTGCGCGACGGCCTCGATCTCGTGATCCGCCCGACGCGCACGCCGCCGCCGGGGCTCGCCGCGCGTCAGCTCGGCGAGGTGCGCTGGCTGCTGTGCGCGTCGCCCGCGTATCTGAATGCGCGCGGCACGCCGAAGACGCCGCGCGATCTGGCGCAGCACGACTGCCTGTGGCTGGGAGAAACCTCCGACGATCATCGCTGGCGCTTGCGTCAAGGCACGCACACGCAGACCGTCGAGGTGAAGGGCCGCTATGTGGCGAACCACGCGGGCGCGCGGCTCGAAGCGGCGCTCGACGACTGGGGCATCGCCTGCCTGCCCGAATTCACCGCCGCCGACGCATTGCGCGCCGGCGGCCTTGTACAAGTGCTGCCGCAGTGGACCTTCGAAGCGCGTGCCTACTCGGGCCCGGTCTGGCTGCTCTATCCGCCGAACCGGTTTTTACCGCCGAAAGTACGCGCGTTCGTCGACTATCTCGCGCGGCATCTGGGCTAGCCAGGATCAAACGGGCAGAACAACCCGGCAGGATCAACCGAGGCCCACGCACACGCCCACGACGATCGAGCCGATCAGCAGCAGCGCGCCGATGGTCTTGCGCTTGTTCAGCTCGGTCCACAACAGCACGCCCGTGAGCGACAGCAGAATGAGCGCGCCCGCGAAGGTGTCGATGAACAGCACCCAACCGACGCTCATGCCCACGCCCTTGTGCAGATTCGTGATGGTCGCCATCAGCGAATTGTCGGTGCGCTTGAGCGTGACGACATCGTTGCCCACCCAGTATTCGACGGCCACGGTTTCGTGCGGCGCCGTGAACATCATCTGCCAGTGCTCGGGCTGCACGGTCTCGCGATCGCCCCAGGCCACCTTGTGCTCGGGTTCCTTCTGCACGCGGCCCATGCGCTGCGGCAGCTTCAGATCGGGCTGCGACTTGAGCCACTTCGCCATTTCGCGCGGCGTTTCCGGCGCGGGATCGGGCACGGGAAGCTGCATCGACGAAACCTGCGGCGCGCCCGGCGAAATGCGCAGCGGCTCCATGCGGTGATTGAGCACGAAGCCCGTCACGCCGAACAGCAAGCCGAGCGCCGCGCCCCACAAACCCACCCAGCCGTGCACCTTGCGCAGCCACTTGATGAAAGTGGCGCGGCGCGAACGTTTCGCACGTTCGGCGCGTTGGCTATCGTCGATCAATACTGCCGATTCGGTAGAACTCACGTCTCACTCCAGATACGCAAAAGATTGTGGTAGCAACCCACGAGACTGCGCCGCGCCTGGGCGTCGGCGTCGCTCGCGTTCAAACGTTGGATGGCCGTATCCATGTCGAAGAGCAGCGCGCGTTTCGTGTCGTCGCGCACGAGGCTCTGCACCCAGAAGAAGCTGCCCATGCGCACGCCGCGCGTGACGGGCTTCACCTGATGCAGACTCGTGGCCGGATAGACGATCATGTCGCCCGCGGCCAGCTTCACTTCCTGCACGCCATAGGTGTCTTCGATCACGAGCTCGCCGCCGTCGTACTCCTCGGGCGCCGAGAGAAACAGCGTGGCCGAGACGTCGGTGCGCAGCTTCAGGCCGTTGGGCAGCACGCGCACCGCACCGTCGACATGCGAGCCGAACGTCATGCCGCCTTCATAGCGATTGAAGAGCGGCGGATACACCTGATTGGGCAACGCGGCGCTGATGAAGAGCGGATTGCGCTCGATGGCCGCCAGCACGACGTCGCCGAGTTCGCGCGCGATCGGCGTGTGTTCCGCGATCTGCTGATTGCGCTTGACGGGCGCGCCCTGCCAGCCGGCCGTTGCACGGCCGTCGACCCAGGCATCGCCCGCGTTGTCGAGCCGTGCGCGCAGCGCGCGGACCTGCTCGTGTGTCAGTACGTTGGGGATGTGAATCAGCATTATCGCTTCCTTCTTCGCTGGCTTACAGGTTGACAGCACGGCGCGCATGTTACGCGGTATTTCAGGCCTTGTTTCAGGCGCTATTCTGAACTTCGGGCCAGGCTCACTTCGGACTCTTCGCACTGCATGCGCGCCGGACGCGCCAAAGCCCGCATGATGATGCGGGCTTTGCGTGACATGCGCGTTGCCGCGCGCGCGTGCATCCAAACGTAGTCGAAGCGGCATCGAAACGTCGCCGAAGCAACGACGATCGATGCGCGCGCACGCTTTTCCGTTCACACGACTGCGCGGCGACGCTGCTCGCCGAAGCGATCAGAGCCGGTAGTCGAACGTCGCGAGCACCGTGCGGCCGACGCCCGGCACCGAGCGTCCGCCATCCGACTGGATCAGCGCGTCGTAGTAGAACTTGTTGGTGATGTTCAGCACGTTCAGACGCACGTCCCACTTCTTCGCATGGTATCCGGCCATCGCGTCCCAGCGCGTGTAGCCGCCCACTTCGACGTAATTCGTGTTGGCCGCATAACGCGAGGACATATAGGTCGGACCGCCGCCCACTTCCCAATGCGGCGTGAGCGCATACGTGGTCCACAGCGTGAAGGTGTTGCGCGGCGTGTTCGCGGGCGTGTGGCCCTGCGTGCCGTCGGCGGCCTGCAGCACGACGCCGTCCATATAGGTGTAGCCCGCGAACACCTGCCACTTGTCGGTGATATGGCCGGTCGCGCCCGCCTGGAAACCGCGCACGCGAATATCGCCTTCGAGCGTGTATTCGCCCGTCGACGTCTGCGTGCGCGCGTTATCCATTTCCTGCTGGAAGAACGCCGAGGTCACCGAAAGATTGCCGCCGAGCAAGTCCCACTTGCCGCCCACTTCATACGATTTGGTGTGCTCCGGCGCGAGATTCTGCGTGTTGTTCGTGACCGTCAGCGCCTCGAGCGACGGATCGAACGAGGTGCCGTACGAGAAGTAATACGACTGCCAGTCGGTCGGCTGATAGATCGCGCCCGCGCGCACGCTCGTGAACGTGTTGGTCTGATCCGCATAACTCGGCGCGCTGATCGTATTCGCGATGTGCGCCTGGAAGCGATCCCAACGCACGCCGCCAATCAGTTTCCAGTGCTCGCCGATCGACATCGTTTCGTTGAAATACGCCGCGAACGTGGTCGCGCCCGACTCCGCGTGATTGCCGACCGTCTGCGTGACGTTCGAAGGCGTCGGCACATAGACCGGATCGAGCAGCGACAGAATCGGCAGGTTGTTGCGCGTATAGGCCTGATTCGTATAACTGTCGTGGCCGATCTCGATGCCCGCGAGCATCTCGTGCCGCAGCGGCCCCGTGTTGAACTTGTACGTGGCCATCGTATCGTTGTAGATCGAGTGATTCTCGATCACGCGGTCGTGGCTCGCGAGCTTCACGTAGAGATCGGACAGCGGCAGCGTCGTGTAGTTGCCGTTCTTGAGCGCCGTGCTCGACGCGAGCGGCCCGGTCAGCACCGCGCCCGCCGCGGTCTCGCGCGCATCGGTGAGCGAGTGCGAGAACTGCGTCTGGTTGCTGATCTTGAACTGATCGTTGAACTTGTGATCGACGCGCGCGGACACGGTCTGCACGTCCTGAATCGTGCGGTCGTCGGTGAGACCGTAGTACGTGCCCTTCGACGGCGAGAACGGATGACCGTTGATCGACTGCACGCCGTAATCGGGCTGATCGTAGTTGTGCTGGATGAGCGCGGAAAGCGTGACTTCCGTGGGCGTGCCGATGCCGAAACGCAGCGTCGGCGCGAAGCCGTAGTCCTTGTTCTTCATCTGGTCGCGCGTGGAGCCGAGCGACTGGCCGAACGCGTTCAGGCGGAACGCCGCGTGGTCGCCGAGCGGACGATCGACGTCGACGGTCGCGCGATAGCGGTCGCTGGTGCCGACCGTCGTCGAAACTTCGGTGATCGGCTTGAGACCGGCCTGCTTGCTCACCTGATTGATCACGCCGCCCGTGGAGCCGCGCCCGAACAGCATCGACGAGGGGCCGTACAGCACGTCGATCGATTCGAGGTCGAAGGTGTCGCGATAGTACTGGTTGCGGTCGCGAAAGCCGTCGAGATAGATGTCGTTCTGGGCCGTGAAACCGCGCAGGTTGATGTTGTTGCCGATCTGGCCGCCTTCCGCGCCGCCGATGGTGATGCCGGGCGCGTTACGCAGCGCGTCCTGGAACGAGGTCGCGCCTTGCGACTGCAGCAGCGCCTTGTTGATCACCGTGACCGACTGCGGAATGTCGCGCAGCGCCGTGGGCGTCTTCGCGCCGACCGACGATTTTTCGGCCTGAAAGTCCTGCGAGGGCGCGTCGGCGGACACCGACACGGCGGGCAGCGTGGCGCCGTCCGTCGTGGCGTTCGTCGTGGCGTTCGTCGTGGCGTTCGTCGTGGCGTTCGTCGTGGCGTTCGTCGTGGCGTTCGTCGTGGCGTTCGAGCCGGCGTTCTTGCCGGCGGGCGCGGCGGCGCTCACCGCCGAAGCGGCGACGGGCGCGCTCTGCGCGAACGCGGGCGAAGCGATAGGTACGGCAAAAGCCAGCGCGAGCGCACTCGCGAGCGGCGTCCTGTTCAACATGGGGGTCCCTGTGCGGCGAAAAGCCAGTCGATGGAACGCGCGAAGGAGGCGCGATCGACGTGGATTCAGGTGGCTGGCTGGCCGCCCCTTCATGCAGACGAAGGCTCGGCGACAGGCTGGCTAGGTTGGATTTAACAAGCCCGAAACGGCCTGGATCCGTGCGGGCGAATGAGAATCAGTATCATTCCAGATATTTCTGTTTATTTCAAATGATTGATGCGTTTCAGCTACACCGTGTGGGGTTTTTGCCGATTCAGCCAAAAAAAATAATGGAAATGTAATTTTTTGGATTGGCTTGTGTAATTTTCTGTTTGCTGGCGCGTATTTGTCTGATTTATTCTAGTGAGCGGGTTTTAATTCGACGCGCAACGTTCATCCAATTCTTTTGCATTCCTCTTTATTTTTTTAGAATTGAAAACCGCGATAAAGCGGCTTTTCTTTCGCGTCAAATTTGATTAGCGATACGAACTGTTTAATTTTTCCGCATTTCCATTTCGACTGACTTCGTTGCGCCCCCGCGAAGGATTGACCGCCCGCTCCCCGCCCAACCTTATCCACAGAAATTGTTCAAAGCCCTGTGCGTAACTTCGGGACATCGACGCTAACTGGCTGATGCGAATCGGATTCCACGCGGGACACTCGCGATTAGCACCGAATCTGTCAACACACTCTGCCGCCCCATGGATTTATCCACAGAAACCGTGAGCAACCCTGTGCATATCTCGCCGACACATTCGGCAGGTCATTGAACGCACAGCGAATTTCTGGCGCGCCTGCGCGTCCGACACGCGACCGTTTTCGCCGTGCGCCACGCCGACGTCGATGCGCCATGACTCGCACAGCCAATCCCCTCGCCAAAAGCCCTAAAGAAATGAAGGGAAATGCCGTTATTCCCGGCATGTTGTTGGGTCAGCGTAGACCCCCCTGGAAGGAATCCCATGCGCAACAATCAACCCGTCACGCAGCAGGAGTTCGACTATCCTGCTTCGCAGATGCTTGTCTCGGCCACCGACCTCAAAGGCCGCATCCAGTATTGCAATCCCGCTTTCGTTGCCGTTTCGGGTTTTACGAAAGATGAGCTGATCGGCAAGCCGCACAACATCATCCGCCATCCCGACATGCCGGCCGAGGCGTTCGCCGACCTGTGGGAGACCGTTAAAGCCGGCCGGCCCTGGACCGCGCTCGTCAAGAACCGCCGCAAGTCCGGCGACCACTACTGGGTGCGCGCGAACGTGACGCCCGTGTCCGAGCAAGGCACCGTGGTCGGCTATCTGAGCGTGCGCGTGAAGCCCACGCGCGACGAAGTGCGCGACGCCGAAGCGCTCTATGCGCAGATGCGCGAGGGCCGTCTGCGCGGCGTGCGTCTGCTGCACGGCGAGCTCGCGCGCACCGGCTTCATCGGCGCGGTGAAGTCGGTGATGCGTCTGCCGATCGCCACGCGCATCGCCATCGGTTACGCGCTCGTGCCCGCCGCGCTCGCCGCCGCGGGTTTCGCGGCGTATCAAGGTCTGCCGCCCACGCCGTTCTGGTGCGCATTCGGCCCGGCCGCCGTGTGCAGCGTCGCGGCCTGGCGTCTCTCGACGCGTCATCTCGGCGAGCCGCTCGCGCAGATGTCGGCGGCCTCAACGCGCATGGCCGCGGGCGACCTCACCGCCACGCTCGCGATCGCATCGAAGGACGATCTCGGCGACGTGCTGCAGGCGCTCAACCAGCTTCAGGCCAATCTCACGGCCATCGTCTGCGACGTGCGCTCGCAGATCGACGGCATGCTCGACGCCGCGCACGAAATCTCGACCGGCAATCTCGACCTCTCGCGCCGCACCGAATTGCAGGCCGCCTCGCTCGAAGAAACCGCCGCCACGATGGATCAGTTGACGACCACCGTGCAGGCCAACGCGGAAGCCAGCACGCGCGCGCTCGATCTCGCGCGCGAAGCGCAGGAAGCGGCCGCCGAAGGCGGTTCGATCGCGGGCCGCATGGAACGCACGATGTCGGGCATCACCGACGCCTCGAAGCGTATCGCCGACATCACCGGCGTGATCGACGGCATCGCGTTCCAGACCAACATCCTCGCGCTCAACGCGGCCGTCGAGGCGGCGCGCGCGGGCGAGGCGGGCCGCTCGTTCGCCGTCGTCGCGGGCGAGGTGCGCATGCTCGCCCAGCGTTGCGCGGCATCGGCGAAGGAAATCAAGCAGGTCGTCGATGCGAGCGTCCACGAGATCGCGCGCGGCACCGAGCTGGTCGGCCACACGACTTCGCAGATGCGCGCCATCGACGAAGCCGTGAGCCGCGTGCAATCGATCATCGTCGAAGTCGCGAACGCGAGCGGCGAGCAGGCCGAGGGCATCCGCCAGGTCAACCAGGCGGTCGCGCATCTGGACAGCGCGACGCAGCAGAACGCCGCGCTCGTCGAGCAGGCCGCCGCTACGGCGCAGCGCCTCGCCGAACAGGCCGACGTGCTCGACGAAGCCGTGCGCCTCTTCACGGTCGCGGGCAGCCAGTCGACCTTGACCACCGCGGCGGCGCGCAACAACGCGCAGCGGCCGGTCCACGCCCGCACGCTGGAGGACGAAGCCGTCGAGGTGTGAGCGCGGAGCGGGCGCCGCCTGTCGCCGATCTCGCGCAACGCGCGCGTACCGTAATTCGCATACGCGCTCGCGGATCGATCACGCAACAGGCAAACGCAGATTGTTCAGATAGATCGGCATTAGTCCCATCTCGACAGCGCATGCGCCACGCCTCACACTGAACTCGTCAGCGCTCACCCAGTGGGTGTCTGATCCGAGTAACAACGGCGTTTCAACGGCTCGCCCGGCCTCTACCGGGCGAGCCGTTTTTTCTTGCCCGCATGGCGGGGACGCTCGCGAGCCGGTAGAGCCGCATTGCGTCATAACCATGACAATGCCGTGCGCCGCAATACGTGCCGCATCCACCGTTGCAAGACGCGCAAAAATGCGTGAAAACCCGCGCAGTCGCGTTACACTCACCAGACGGCAGGGAGGCGAGCGCGCTTGTGTGCGCCCGCGCTCACTCGGTCGAGACGCCGTGCGACCGAGACCGTACAATGAACTGGCCACGTATCGCACGTCGCCCGCGTACCACGTAACTGGCTCGACCCCGCTTCGACCACAGTTCGACCACCCAACGCACGAGGACAACATCAATGCGCATGACCGGGTCTTCTGGAACCATGACCCTGCTCACCGAGCATGACGAAGCCACCGGACGCGAGCTGCGTTCGCTGCGCCTCGAATCGGCGGCCGACGGCAAGAGTCTTTTGCTGATCGAAGTCGACGAGCGCAAGGCAGGTATCCACCGCGAAGTGCGTTACGAGATCACGCCCGCGGAGCTGATTGCGGCCATCCGCGCGCAAGGCGCCGAGATACCCGGGGAATCGCATAACCGGTAAGCCGGAAAGTCGGTCTATCACGGGCGTTTCGCCCTCGCCCACCGGCGCGTTCGCGCGGCGTCGTGGGCACGACGCGCGTCGGGTTTCCGTCGCGCGTTTTCGTTTGGCGGGCCGACGTTTGATCGACAGTTAAGTCGATGTTTAAGCCGATGTTTGATGCATCGTCTCGCGCGTACAACGCAGCATTCGGCGCGCCGCCGGTTAAACGCACCCGAACCGCATTCGGCGTATGCTTTGGCGCTCGCTTGCACGCCTTCGAAATGCGTCCATAATCGTTACGTTACCCTTCCCATTGCGCCGCTCCGGCCCCACCGGCGCGGCATTCAGGCGACGGAAGTAAGCCGATGCTACATGACCTGATCGCGCAGTACGGGCCTGCGCTCGTGTTTCTGAACGTGCTCGCCGGCTCGCTCGGCTTGCCCGTGCCCGCCATGCCCGCGCTCGTCCTGTTCGGCGCGATGGCCGCCATGCATCCCGGCTCGGTCGGCCAGCAGGTCGCGCCGGTGCTCGGCCTGTCGATCGTCGCCATGCTGATCGGCGACAGCGTCTGGTTCCTCGCCGGCCGTCTCTACGGCGGCAACACGCTCAAGACGCTCTGCAAGCTCTCGCTCTCGCGCGACACCTGCGTAAAAAAGACCGAACGCTTCTTTGGCCGCTGGGGCGTGCGCGTGCTCGCCATCGCCAAGTTCGTGCCGGGACTGTCGCTCGTCTCGGTGCCGCTGGCCGGCGCGATGGGCACGCCGTATCGACAGTTTCTGGGTTTCGACGGCATTGGCGCCGCGCTCTGGTCGGGCACCGGTCTGCTGATCGGCGTGCTGTTCGCACCGCAGATCGACATGATGCTCGCCGGCGCGAGCCGCCTCGGCCGTTTCGCGGCGGTCGTCGTGCTGGTCCTGCTGCTGCTCTACGCGATGTACCGCTGGACGCGCCGCCGCCAGCTCATCAAGAAGCTCGCGAACGCGCGCATCACCGTGGACGACCTCTATCGCGCGATGGCGAACAAGCCGCCGCCCGTGGTGTTCGACATTCGCTCGGAGGAAAAGCGCAAGCTCGATCCGTTCATCATTCCGGGCGCGCTGTTCGCCGACGAGCGTCAGCTCGAAGAGATTCTGAGCCGGTATCCGCGCGAGCAGAAGCTCGTGATCTACTGCTCATGCCCCAATGAAATTTCCGCGGCCTGGATGGCGAAGAAGCTCGTCGAGGCCGGTTTCGTCGACGTAGTGCCGCTGCTCGGCGGCCTCGACGCCTGGCGCGACGCAGGCCGCACGCTCGAATCGCTGCCCATGGCGCCGCATCCCGAGGTTCCGGTCAGCATCACGCCGAAAGCGATCTGATTCACGCGATTCACGCGATTCCTGCGTTCTTTCCCGCGCGCATCCGGTTCGCTTTCTGTCTGCATCGTGTCCGTTTCGCGCGCGGCGCCGCCGCATCGCGCGCACGAGGAGAAACGCCTGATGGGCTCACTTGCCACCGAGCCGCCTCGCTACGAGGCTGCGCCGTCCACGCCTGAATCCGCCTCGCATTCCACGCTGTCCGACACCCAGCCGCAACCCGCCGAGGCGCCGTTCTCGACGCTCGCCACGCGGCGGCACCAGATGTTCCCCGAGCTGACCGAAGACGAAATCGCGCGCCTCTCGCGTTTCGGCGAGCAACGGCATTGGGAAGCGGGCGAGCTGCTGTTCCACACCGGCGACACCGGCCCCGGCATGTTCGTGCTGCTCTCGGGTTCGGTGAAGGTGTTCCAGCGCGACGGCCTGGGCCGCGAACGGCTGATCGTCGAGCACGGACGCGGCCATTTTCTCGCCGAAGTCGGGCAGCTTTCGGGCGGCCCGGCGCTGGTCGACGGCATCGCGCTCGAACCCGTCGATGCGGTCCTGATTCCGCCCGAACGCCTGCGCGCGGCCATCGTCGCCGAAGCCGAACTGGGCGAGCGCATCGTACGCGCGCTGATCCTGCGCCGCGTTTCGCTGATCGAAAAGGGCGCGGGCGGCCCGATCCTCGTCGGCAAGCACGACGACCCCGCGATGCTCTCGCTGCAAGGCTTCCTCTCGCGCAACGGCCATCCGTATTCGGTGCTCGACGAGCGCGACGAAAGCAGCATGATCTGCGTGATCGAGCGTTTCGCGGCGCGCTGCGAAGACCTGCCGCTCGTGATCTGCCCCGACGGCTCGGTGCTGCGCCATCCGTCCGCGCCCGAACTCGCGACCTGCCTCGGCCTGCTGCCCGAACTGAACGGCGAACGCGTCTACGACGTGGCCGTGGTCGGCGCGGGTCCGGCGGGACTGGCGACGGCGGTGTACGCCGCGTCCGAAGGGCTTTCGGTGATCGTGCTCGATTCGCGCGCGCCGGGCGGCCAGGCGGGCGCGAGTTCGCGCATCGAAAACTATCTGGGCTTTCCGACCGGCATTTCGGGTCAGGCGCTCGCGGGCCGCGCGTTCGTGCAGGCGCAGAAGTTCGGCGCGCACGTGGCAATTCCGGTCAACGTGAAAAAACTCCATTGCGACGAGCAACCGCGCCGCCTCGAAACCTGCAGCGGCGACGTGCGCGCGCGCAGCGTGGTGATCGCGAGCGGCGCGATCTACCGCCGCCCGACCATCGCCGGGCTCGACCGCTACACGGGACGCGGCGTTTACTACTGGGCCTCGCCGGTCGAAGCGAAGCTCTGCAAGCACGAAAACGTCGTGCTGGTCGGCGGCGGCAATTCGGCGGGCCAGGCGATCGTCTATCTCTCCACGCACGCGCGCCAGATCGACGTGCTGATCCGCAAGGCCGGTTTCGAATCGACGATGTCGCGCTATCTGATCGACCGCATCGCCTCGCTGCCGAACGTGAACGTGCATCCGCTCAGCGAGATCGGTGCGCTCGACGAGGACGAAGCCGGGCTCGCCGCGATCCGCCTGAAGTCGCCGTGTCCTGCGGGCGTCGACCACTTCGACGCGCGCCATCTGTTCCTCTTCACGGGCGCCGATCCGAACACGAACTGGCTGCAGGATTGCGGCGTGGCGCTCGATGCCAACGGCTTCGTGCTGACCGGCGCGGGCGACGAATCGTGCAGCCTCGCGACCTCGGTCGAAGGCGTCTACGCGATCGGCGACGCGCGCGCGGGCTCGACCAAGCGCGTCGCGGCCGCCGTGGGCGAAGGCGCGGCCGTGGTCGCGCAGATCCACCAGATGCTGGGCGCCGCGCCCGCGCCGAACGCGAGCGTCACGCCCGTGGCGGCGATGGCGGGCCTGCATGCGTGACGAAGACGGCTGCGATACTGCAAACGCGCCCGATGCGCCCGTCGCGAGCGGCGGCCTGACGCTGCCGCTCGCCGCCGTGCGCACGTTGCATCTCGCGGCGCAGGGTCTGCTCGCGCCGCCGCGCCGCAAAGCCACCAAAGACGACGTGCTCGACGCGATCCGCCGCATGGCGCAATTGCAGATCGACACGATCCACGTGGTCGCGCGCAGTCCGTATTTCGTGCTGTTCAGCCGCGTGGGCGCGTACGATCCGCGCTGGCTCGACGCGCATCTCGCCGAAGGGCGGCTGTTCGAATACTGGGCGCACGAGGCCTGTTTCGTGCCGATCGAAGACTACGGGCTGCTGCGTCATCGCATGCTCGACCCGTCGGATATGGGCTGGAAATACGCGGGCGAATGGCACGCGAAGCATCGGCGCGAGATCGACGCGCTGCTCGAACGCATCCGCGCGAGCGGCCCGGTGCGGTCCGCCGATTTCGCGCGCGCGGCGGGCGAAAAAAGCGACGGCTGGTGGGACTGGAAACCGGAGAAGCGCCACCTCGAAGTGCTGTTCGCCATCGGCGCGCTGATGGTGGCCGAGCGGCGCAATTTCCAGCGCGTCTACGACCTGACCGAGCGCGTGCTGCCGCATTGGCGCGACGCGCGCGACCTGCCCTCGCGCGCCGACGCCGAACGCGCGCTGCTGCTGCGCACCTGCAAGGCGCTGGGCGCGATCCGCGCCGACTGGGCCGCCGACTATTACCGCCTGCCACGTCGCCCGTACACCGAAGCGCTGCACGCGCTCGCCGACGCGGGCGAACTCGTGCCCGTGCGCGTGGAAGGCTGGAAGCACGACGCGTTCGTGCACCGCGATTACGCGACGTTCGCCGGCGACGCCGCAAATGGCGCGCTCGCCTCGACGGTCACCACGCTGCTCTCGCCCTTCGATCCCGTGGTGTGGGACCGCAAGCGCGCGGTAGCGCTGTTCGACTTCGATTACGCGATCGAATGCTACGTGCCCGCGCACAAGCGCAAGTACGGTTATTTCGTACTACCGATATTAAATCGCGGCAAGCTTGTCGGACGCGTCGATGCGAAGGCGCATCGCACGCAAGGCATATTCGAGGTGAAGTCGCTGCATCTGGAACCGGGCGTGCGCACGAGCGGCCGTCTCGTGACCGACTTGCGCCGTGCGCTACAGCGTTGCGCCGACTGGCACGGCACGCCGGAGTTGAAGATCGGCGACGCGCCAGGCGAACTGGCCGCGGCGCTGCTCGCCGAGTGATGCTTGACGCAAGCGACGCAAGCGCGAAATTGCGCGAGTGCCGCCTGCGTCAGCGCTCGATTTTCACGCGCAATTCGCGCGCCGCTTCGAGCAGGCCGACATAGCCCGAGCGGGCATGTTCGGGCAGATCCGGGTCGCCCACCAGCGCGCCCAGCGTTTCGATCAGGCTGTACACGAGGCCCTTGGCCGCGCCTGCCGCGATATTGCCGCTCCGCACGCCTTCGTCGACGTGCGAGAACGCCGCGTTCAGATGTTCCAGATCGGGTTGCGGCGTGGCCCCGGAGGGCGTTTGAGCGTCATGCTTTTGCGTGTCGTCGCTCGTCATGATGAACAGGTTCCTCTTGCTGAAACGAAATCGAAAGAATGGCTTAATGCAGTTATATACCCATCGCGTGCAGCCGTCCAATGGGCACCCCGTGACCGCCCGGGCGTCGCGCAGGCGGCTCCCGAATCTTCTCACCTTTGGGCGACGCACGGCGCGCAAGTCGGCAGGATGATTTGACGCCGTCGTGGCGCGTGGGCGCGAATAGCCCTTAAAAGCAGGCGTCGATAGATCGATCCGGTGTGCGCAGCCACGGTGCAGGATGCGCGTCTTGCCCGCTCGCCGCGCGGTATCGGCGTGCTCCCGCAAACGCTCACCTTAACGCCTGCGATCGCCCGAAACGCCGTGAAGTCTGTCGCACGAAACGTGCCGCGTCCGTTTTCCGCCTGGCGTTGGAAACGCGTTTTATCCCTTGTTTTAAGGCATAAAGCTTCTCCTCGACGACAACCGGCGTTGCGCGCCGCCAATCGAACGGTGCGCGTTTTCTGCGCTCCATGCTCACTCCCGGAAAGGCTCACCTTTCGCTGATTCACCTGGCTTGAACCCTGCCTGGACCCTGCTTGACGCCGCCGCCGCGCATCCGCAGACTGGGCGGACTCTTCCCACCGCCCTGCCCGTCCGCGCCATGAACCAGATCACGCCCTTCGTGCCCGACCGCTTCCGCAACGCCGCGCCGCATTATCTGATCGGCCGCCCCGCGTACTCGCCCGCGCTGATTCGCCGCGTCGCGCAACGCGCCGGCCTCGACGGCTCGCAGCGCCTGCTCGATCTTGGCTGCGGCCCCCCCGGCCAGCTTTCGCTCGCCTTCGCAAGCTGGGTGGCGAGCGCCGTGGCCATCGATCCGGAACCGGCCATGCTCGAAGTCGCCGCGCAACTCGGCGCGGGCATCGCGCCCAATATCGACTATCGCCAGGGCAGTTCGTACGACCTCTCGCCGGACCTCGGCCGCTTTCATCTCGCGGTGATCGGCCGCGCGTTTCACTGGATGGATCGCGTCGATACGCTCGCGCGGCTCGACGCCTTGCTGGACACGCGCGGCGCGGTCGCGCTGTTCAACACCACGCATCTCGACGATCCGCAGCGCCCCTGGGCCGCGCAATACCGCGACCTGCTCGACCGCTACGCGAACGCCGACGCCGCGCGCGAAATGCGCCGTTCCGCCGATTACGAAAGCCATACCGACGTGCTCGCGCGCTCGGCGTTCAACGCCATCGAGCGGATCTCGGTCATCGAATATCGGCGCGTCAGCGCGGAGCAATTGAAGGCGCGGCCCTTGTCGATGTCGAGTCTCTCGCGCGAACGGCTCGGCGACCAACTCGACGTGCTGCTCGCGGACATCGACACGCTCGTCGCCACGCAAGGCAGCGACGGCTGGCTGACCGAGCGCATCGAATCGAGCGCCACGTTCGCCACGCGCGCCGAACTGAGCTGACGCCGCGCGGCCGATGCACGCCAGCGCGCGCGGCCCGGTTGCGGTATCGTATGACGATGCACGGACACGCCCCTGGAGACGCGATGAGCTATGCCACGAAAGCCCCCGCACGCAACGAGATCGACGCGCTGAGCGGCCCCGCCGTACTCGAATTCGGCACCGACTGGTGCGGCTATTGCCAGGGCGCGCAGCCCTTGATCGGCGACGCGTTCGCGAAGCACCCCGCCGTGCAGCGCATCCAGGTCGAAGACGGCCCGGGCCGCGCGCTCGGCCGCTCGTTTCGCGTGAAGCTCTGGCCCACGCTCATCTTCCTGCGCAACGGCGCGGAAGTCGCGCGCGTCGTGCGTCCGACCGACGCCGCCGAACTCGACGACGCTTTCGAAACGCTCGTCTGAACCCCGGCCGTTCAGATCCTCCCCCGCGCCGGGTTCATTCGAGCCCGGCCAGCAGATCGTCGATGGCGCGATAGACGCGCTCGACCACTTCCGGCCCCACCTCCGCTTCAAGCGCCGCGTAGCGCGCCTCCAGTTCCTTCGAAATCGCCTTCACGAGCTGTTGGCTCTTTTTCGTGAGCGTAACGAGCACGCGCCGCTGATCGTCGGCGAAACGTTCCTTCGTCACGAGGCCGAGCGCCTCCATGCGCGCGAGCACGCCCGCCATGCTCGGGCTCGAAATCGTGCAGATATCGGAAATCTGCCGCGGCTCCAGCGGCCCGCTTTCGTTGAGCGCGCGAATCACGCGCCACTGCTGCTCGGTGAGTCCGTGCGCGGTGATCAGCGGACGAAAGCGCTCCATCATCTTTTCGCGCGCACGCAGCAGCAGCATGGGCAGATTGCGATGCGCGACGCGCGTGGACAGGCGTGAGGAATCGGACATGGTGGCTTCGTTGAAGGCGCGGAATCGAAAAGTCGGAAAGTCGGTTGCAGCAACCAACGAGGCCTGGGGGAAACCCGCAAAATCCTCGTCGACGGTTGACGCTCGATGCTCGCCAGCGCAAACTCACTCACATATTAGCATTTTCGGGAAAGCACGACACGCCATGTTTGCCGTTGCCGATCATCTGCTGCATCTCGAAGGCGAAGCGCTGCCGCGCGACGTGAGCGCCGAAGCCGTTCACGCGCTGCTCGCCGATGGCGTTCGTGGCGTCCGTGGCGTCCGTTGTCGCGCGCCGGTCTCGGGCGCGGTCTACGGTACGCTGCTCAACGACCGTCACGCGCTGGACGCGCTCGGCGACGCCGTGCATGCGCCACCGTACAAAGCGCCGCCGCGCGCGCCCATTCTTTACCTCAAACCGCGCAACACGCTCGCGGGCCACGGCGCACGCGTGAGCGTGCCGGACGCGAACGGCGTGCAGGTGGGCGCATCGCTGGGCATCGTGATGGGCCGCACGGCTGCGCGCATTCAGGCGCGCGAAGCGTTCGATTACATCGCGGGCTATACGCTGGTCGCCGATCTGAGCGTGCCGCACGCGAGCGTCTATCGTCCTTCCGTGCGCTTTCGCGCGCGCGATAACTTCTGCGTGATCGGCCCGGCGGTTCTCGCTCGTCGATATGTTAGCGATCCTGATGATTTGGCGATTCACGTCGAGCTTTCCGGCGAACCGCGCTTCAGCGCCTCGACTTCCACGAACGTGCGCGGCGTCGCGCAACTGCTCGCCGACGTCACCGATTTCATGACGCTCGCGCCCGGCGACGTCATCACGCTCGGCGTACCGCACGGTGCGCCCATCGCGCACGCGGGCCAGCGCGCCGCGCTCACCATCGGCGGCTTTCCCGCGCTGAACATCGACTTCGTCGCTGAAGGAGACGCAGCATGATGCGCGCCCGCGTCGCCTACGCAGGCGCGATTCACGAAGCCACGCCCATCGTCACCGAGCACGGCCCGCGCTTGCGTCTCGCCGACGGCCGCGTGCGCGACGAGCGCGACGTGGTCTGGCTCGCGCCGTTCGAAGCGGGCACGATCTTCGCGCTCGGCCTCAATTACGCCGAGCACGCGAAAGAACTGCAATTCACGCAGCAGGAAGAGCCGCTCGTCTTTCTCAAGGGACCGGGCAGCGTGATCGGTCATCGCGGCGTCACGCGTCGCCCCGACGACGTCACGTTCATGCACTACGAGTGCGAGCTTGCAGTCGTGATCGGCCGCACGGCGCAACACGTCAAGCGCGAAAGTGCCATGCAGTATGTCGCCGGCTACACGATCGCGAACGACTACGCAATCCGCGACTATCTGGAGAACTACTATCGACCGAATCTGCGCGTGAAGAATCGCGACGGCGGCACCGTGCTCGGCCCGTGGTTCGTCGATGCCGCCGATATCGCCGACGTCAACGCGCTCGAATTGCGCACCTACGTGAACGGCGAACTGAAACAGCGCGGCAACACGCGCGATTTCGTCACGGGCATTGCGGAACTGATCGAATATCTGAGCAGCTTCATGACGCTCGCGCCCGGCGACGTCATTCTCACCGGCACGCCCGAAGGCGTCTTCAACGTGAATACGGGCGATGAAGTCATCTGCGAAATCGACGGTCTCGGCCGCCTGATCAACACAATCGCGTCCGATGCCGAATTCGGCCGCGCCTCCACCACGGAATAAGCACGCCATGCGCATCGACCATCTGATCGACGGCCGCGCCCACCCGGGCCGCGACTACTTCGAGACCGTGAATCCCGCGAATCAGGACGTGCTCGCCGAAGTCGCGCGCGGCGGCGCAGAGGAAGTCGATCTCGCCGTGCGCGCCGCGAAAAACGCCTTTCCCGCGTGGGCCGCGCAGCCCGCGAGCGAACGCGCGAAACGCGTGCGCAAGCTCGGCGAACTGATCGCGAAGAACGTGCCGGAAATCGCGCAGACCGAAACGAAAGACACCGGCCAGACGATTTCGCAAACCGGCAAGCAACTCGTGCCGCGCGCCGCCGACAACTTCACGTATTTCGCGGAGATGTGCACGGCCGTCGACGGTCACACTTATCCGACGAACACGCACCTGAACTACACGCTGTTTCATCCGGTCGGCGTGTGCGCGCTGATTTCCCCCTGGAACGTGCCGTTCATGACGGCCACCTGGAAAGTCGCGCCGTGCCTCGCGTTCGGCAACACGGCGGTGCTCAAGATGAGCGAACTGTCGCCGCTCACGGCGTCGATGCTCGGCCAGCTTGCGCTGGAAGCGGGCATTCCCGCAGGCGTTCTGAATGTCGTGCACGGCTATGGCCAGGAAACCGGCGAACCGCTCGTCGCGCATGCCGACGTGCGCGCTGTCTCGTTCACGGGATCGACGGCCACCGGCAATCGCATCGTGAAGAGCGCGGGCCTCAAGAAGTTCTCGATGGAACTGGGCGGCAAGTCGCCGTTCGTAATTTTCGACGACGCCGACTTCGAGCGCGCGCTCGACGCCGCCGTGTTCATGATCTTCTCGAACAACGGCGAACGCTGCACGGCGGGCTCGCGCATTCTGGTGCAGCGCTCGATTTACGCCCAATTTGCCGAGCGCTTTATCGAGCGCGCGAAACGCATCACGGTCGGCGATCCGCTCGACGAAAACACGCTGGTCGGTCCGATGATCAGCCCCGGCCATCTCGCGAAAGTGCGCAGCTATATCGAACTCGGACCGAAGGAAGGCGCGACGCTCGCCTGCGGCGGCCTCGACGCGCCCGATCTGCCGGAGACCCTGAAACAAGGCAATTTCGTGCGTCCGACCGTGTTCGTCGATGTCGATAACCGCATGCGGATCGCGCAGGAAGAAATCTTCGGGCCGGTCGCGTGCCTGATTCCCTTCGACGACGAAGCGGACGCCATCCGTCTTTCCAACGACATCGCCTATGGTCTGTCGAGCTATGTGTGGACGGAAAACACGGGCCGCGCCTTGCGCGTGGCCGCCGCGATCGAAGCCGGCATGTGCTTCGTGAACAGCCAGAACGTGCGCGATCTGCGCCAGCCGTTCGGCGGCACGAAGGCCTCGGGCGTGGGCCGCGAAGGCGGCACGTGGAGCTACGACGTGTTCCTCGAGCCGAAGAACGTGTGCGTGTCGATGGGCGCGCATCACATTCCGCGTTGGGGCGTTTGAATCGGGGTGTTTGAGCGAGTCACAACAAGGAGACCGCGATGGGCAAACTCGCGTTGGCCGCAAAGATTACCCACGTGCCGTCGATGTATCTTTCCGAACTCGATGGCCCACACAAGGGCTGCCGCCAGGCCGCCATCGACGGACACAAGGAAATTGGCCGCCGTTGCCGCGAACTCGGTGTCGATACGATCGTGGTGTTCGACGTGCACTGGCTGGTGAACAGCGAATATCACATCAATTGTGCGCCGCATTTCGAGGGCAATTACACCAGCAACGAGCTACCGCATTTCATCAAGAATCTGCAGTACGCGTATGCGGGCAATGCCGCGCTCGGCCATCTGATCGCCGACGTGGCCAACGAAATGGGCGTGAAAACGCGCGCGCATAGCGACACCACGCTCGGACTCGAATACGGCACGCTCGTGCCGATGCGCTATATGAACGCCGATCAGCACTTTAAAACGGTGTCGATCGCGGGCTGGTGCAACTGGCATGATCTCGCCAGCAGCGCGCGTTTCGGCCTCGCGGTGCGCAAAGCGATCGAGGAACGCTACGACGGCACGGTCGCGATACTCGCGAGCGGTTCGCTGAGCCATCACTTCGCGAACAACGGCAGCGCCGAGCCATTCATGCACAAGGTCTGGGACCCGTTTCTCGAACAGACCGACCGTCATGTGGTGTCGCTCTGGGAACGCGGCGACTGGAAAACGTTCTGCGGCATGCTGCCGATGTACAACGAAACGTGCTGGGGCGAAGGCGGCATGCACGACACGGCCATGCTGCTCGGCGCGCTGGGCTGGGACCGCTACGAAGGCCGCGCGGAAATCGTCACGCCGTATTTCGGCAGCTCGGGCACCGGCCAGATTAACGCCGTGTTGCCAGTCACGCCGTTGCCCGCCTGATGCTGCGTTCGATCTCCGGAGACACGCACCGTGCCCCATCTCACGCTTGAATACAGCGCCAATCTCGCCGATGCCGCGAGCATCGGCACCCTCTGCGCCACGCTCGCGCAGGTGCTCGACGCGCAGCGCGACGCCCACGGCGCGCGCGTTTATCCGCGCGGCGGCATTCGCACGCGCGCACTGCGTTGCGAACAGTATTTCATCGCCGATGGCGATCCGCATCACGCCTTTCTGCACGGCTGCCTGAAGATCGCCGCCGGGCGCAGCGCCGACGTGCGCCGCGCAACCGGCGACGCGCTGTTCGCCGCGATCAAGCAGCATTTCGCCGAGGCCTTCGAGGCGCACGGGCTCGCGCTTTCGCTGGAGATCGTCGAGTTCAGCGAGGAAGGCGCGTGGAAGCACAACAATCTGCACGCGCGGCTCAAGACGTGAGCGCGCGCTCGCACAGGACATCATCATGCTCGATCCGCAACGCATTCGCGAACTGGCCGCGCAACTCGACGAAGCCGAACGCACGCGCACGCCGCTACGCCACTTTTCACGCGTGCATCCCGAGATGACGATCGACGACGGTTATGCGATCCAGCGCGAGTGGGTCAAGCTCAAACTCGCGGCGGGACACGTCATCAAAGGTCGCAAGATCGGCCTCACATCGCGCGCGATGCAGCGTGCCTCGCAGATCGACGAACCCGATTACGCGCCGCTGCTCGACAGCATGTTCATCGCGCAAGGCGCCGATATTCGCGCAGATCGCTTTATCGCGCCACGCGTGGAGGTGGAACTCGCGTTCGTGCTGAGCCGTCCGCTGCAAGGCCCGGACGTCACGCTGTTCGACGTGCTCGACGCCACGGCTTACGTCACGCCCGCCATCGAAATCATCGACGCGCGCATCGAGCAGTTCGACCGCGAAACCAAGGCGCCGCGCAAGGTCTTCGACACCATTTCCGATTTCGCCGCGAACGCGGGCGTGGTGCTCGGCGGCCGCCCCGTGAAGCCGCTCGACGTGGATCTGCGCTGGGTCGGCGCGCTGCTCTACAAGAACGGCGCGGTCGAGGAAAGCGGACTCGCCGCCGCCGTGCTCAATCATCCGGCAACGGGTGTGGCGTGGCTCGCGAACCGGATTGCGCGCCACGACGAGCGGCTCGAAGCGGGCGATGTGATTCTCAGCGGCTCGTTTACCGCGCCGATTGCGGCACGCGCGGGCGATACGTTTCATGCCGATTATGGTCCGCTGGGCGGCATCGGTTTTCATTTCGTCTGAATGCACCGCCTCACAATCATCAGGATATCGAACTGATTTATGCCCGTTATCGTCAATCCGTTCAAACAGGCGCTGACTGAGAACCGCCCGCAAATCGGCCTGTGGGCCGCGCTCGCCGATGCCTACGTGACCGAACTGCTCGCGACCACCGGCTTCGACTGGCTGTTGATCGACGGCGAGCACGCGCCCAACGATCTGCGCAGCACGCTTGCGCAATTGCAGGCCGTCGCGCCTTACGCCACGCATCCGATCGTGCGTCCGGTTCGCAACGACAACGCGCTCATCAAGCAGTTACTCGATATCGGCGCGCAAACGCTGCTCGTACCGATGATCGAGAACGCCGACGAAGCACGCGCCGCCGTCGCCGCCACGCGCTATCCGCCGCATGGTGTGCGCGGCGTCGGCAGCGCGCTCGCGCGCGCCTCGCGCTGGAACGGCGCGGCCGATTATCTGCGTGGCGCGGCCGAGCAATTGTGCGTGCTCGTGCAGGTGGAAACGGCCCACGCGCTTGCGCAACTCGACGACATCGCCGCCGTCGAAGGCGTGGACGGCGTGTTCTTCGGTCCGGCGGATTTGAGCGCGTCGATGGGCTTGCTCGGCCAACCGGGCGCGCCGGCGGTGCGCGCGGCGATCGTGGAAGGCCTGCGCGCCGTGCGGGCGCGTGGCAAGGCGGCGGGCGTGCTGGCCGCCGATCACGCCATCGCGCGCGAGTATCTGGAAGCGGGCGCGACCTTCGTCGCGGTCGGCAGCGACGTGAGCCTGCTCGCCCGCAGCGCAAGCGAACTGGCTAGCCGGTTCCGCCAGCCGCAAAGCTGAACGTTAGCAAATCAGGCCTGAATTCAGGCTCAATCTTGCGCGCCGCCCTGTTCGACCAGCTTCGCCAGCGCCGCGTGCAGCACTTCGCGCTCATGCGCGCTGAGCACGCCGAGAATCGCTTCGTTGCCCGACTTCGAGATGGCCGACGCGCGCCGATACGTATTGCGCCCCTGCGCCGTGAGTTTGATGAGCACGCCGCGCGCATCGGCGGCATTGGTGGTTTTTTCGAGCAGGCCGCGACGCTCCAGCACGTCGGTGGCGCGGCTCGCCTGGCTGCGGTCGAGATTCGACGCGCGCCCGAGATCCGACACCGAAATCGGCCCGAACGCGCCGACGCTGATCAGCAGCCGCGCCTCCGTGAGCGACAGCGCGAGCGCCGACGCAAACGCCTCGTTCATCGTGCGGTCGGTTTGCTTCTTCAACACGTGCAGCCGGTAAGTGAACAACTCTTCGATTGGGTGTTTGCCCGTCATGTCCGTCTCGCGCAAAGGTTCTCGACACCTCATCAACGCAACCTGAAGGCGTCTTCGTCGCTAGCATACCATTTCATAAAGCCTTTAAAACACGGTCGTTCTCGCAGTATTTGATGCTTGCACACGCATTTATTTGCGCGTAGCATCAGCCTATCGACGAGGAGACGGAGACACCATGAGCGCAGTCCCCGAAGCATCCGCGCGTCCCGCCTGGTGCGAGCCGCAGGAGTGGGCCGCCCGCGTGAAGCTCGCGGCCACGTATCGCGTGTTTCATCAACTCGGCTGGACCGAGTTGATCTTCAATCACATCACGCTGCGCGTGCCCGGCTCGCAGCCGCATTTCCTCATCAATCCGTTCGGGCTCACGTATGACGAAATCAAGGCGTCGAATCTCGTCAAGATCGATCTCGGCGGCCGGATCCTGAGCCCGAGCGACTATCCGATCAATCCCGCCGGCTTCGTCATTCATAGCGCGATCCACGCGAACGTGGCCGACGCGCATTGCGTCATGCACACGCACACCACGGCGGGGCTCGCCGTCGCGTGCATGGAAGGCGGGCTCGCGCCCACGAACTTCTATTCGGCGCAGTTGCACGACATGGTCGCGTACCACGACTTCGAAGGCATCACCGTGCACGACGACGAAAAACCGCGTCTGCTGAAGTCGATGGGCGATCGCCGTCTGCTCATCCTGCGCAATCACGGGCTGCTTGCGCACGGCGTGAATCTCGCGCACGCTTTCGCGCTACTCTGGACGCTCAATCGCGCCTGCGAAATTCAGCTCGCCACCGATTCGATGCGCGGCCAGGCCATTCCGATCGATCCCGCCATCACCGCGCGCGCCACGCGCGACGCGTTGCAGTTCTCGCCCGAGCATGGCGCGGGCGAGAACGTGCTCGCGGCACTGATCCGCCGCGTGGAGCGCATCGATCCCTCGTACAAGGAGTAAGCCGTGAGTCTTTTGCAGTCCAGTCCGCGCTCGATCGCCGTGGTCGGCGCAGGCGCGATCGGCGGCCTGATCGCCGCCCGTCTGTGGCGCGCGCATCGCGACGTGCAGATCAACGTACTCGCGCGCGGCGCGCATCTGCAGGCCATGCGCCGCGACGGTCTCACCATCGTCGAAGGCCCGGACGACGCCACGCGCTACACGGCCCACGTGAATACCGCTGACAACGCCGCCGATCTCGGCGTGCAGGACATCGTGTTCGTCTGCCTCAAGGGTCAGGCGCTGGTGCAGGCGGCCGCCACGCTCGCGCCGCTCGTAGGGCCGCGCACGCATATTGTCTCGGCGATGAACGGCGTGCCGTGGTGGTTTCTGCACGCGTTCGGCGGCGAGTACGCGAACGGGCGGCTCGAGTCGGTCGATCCGGACGGCGTGGTGTCGGCGGCGCTGCCGCCCGCGCAAACGTCGGGCTGCGTCGTGCATCTGTCGTCTGCGATTGCGGGGCCGGGCGTGATCCGCAAGGGCAACGGCAACGGGCTGATCCTCGGCGCGGCGTCGCCGCAGATGGCGGCGCGCGCGGACGAAGCGCGCGCGCTGCTCGCGCAGGCGGGCTTCGACGTGCAGGCCAGCGAGCACATCCAGCACGATATCTGGGCCAAGCTCTGGGGCAACATGACGATGAACCCCATCAGCGCGCTCACGCGTTCGACCGCCGACGTGATCCTCGACGATCCGCGCACGCTGGCGCTCGTCGCCGCCGTGATGGCCGAAGCGCGCGGCATCGGCGAGGTGCTCGGCATTCATCTGGCGATGACGATCGAGGAGCGCAACGCGATCACGCGCAAGCTCGGCGCGTTCAAGACGTCGATGCTGCAAGACGTCGAAGCGGGCCGCTCGTTCGAAGTGGAAGCGCTGCTCGGCGCGCCCGACGAACTCGCGCGGCGCACGGGGATCGCCGCGCCGTCGCTCGGCATGCTCTACGGGCTCGCGCGGCAGCTCGACGCGAATCTCGAAGCGGCGCGCCAGGCCAACGCGTCGCGCTGATTGGCGCTGATCCGCGCGAGGTCCGCGATGCGTTCGTTCAATCTTCCAGCGGCTTGCCCGTGAGGTCGCGAATGAACGGCAACGCGAGGCACGAAATCGCCACGCACGCCATCACGTACCACGCGGGCGCGAGCAGATTGCCCGTCGCCTTGATGAGCCACGTGGCGATCGCCTGCGCGAAGCCGCCGAAGATCGCCACGCCAATGCTGTAGACGATCGCCATGCCCGTCGCCCGCACGGCGCGCGGGAACATCTCGGGCAGCATGGTGATCGACGGCGCGGCCTGCAACGCGAGCAGCACGCTCAATCCGCCCACCGTGATCAGCAGACGCGCGGCATCGGGCGCGCTCGACAGCCACAGAAACGCGGGATAGATCAGCACGACCACCGCCACGCGCGGCCAGAAGATCAGCGCGCGGCGGCTCAATCGGTCGGAGAGCCAGCCCGCCAGCGGCCCGACCAGAAACGTCACCACGCCCGACACGAGGCCCGCCAGCAGCGCCGTCGGCGCGGGCACCTTCAGTTCGTGAATCGCGTAGGTCGGCATGTAGAACGTGACGACGTAGGCCGTCACCGTCGAGCCGATCGTCAGCAGCGTGCCGAGCGCCGCACGCGCACCGTGATCGCGCAGCACGGCGAGCACGGGCGCACGCGCGGCGTTTTTCGTCTGCGCGCTTTTCATCTGCGCGTTGGCATCGTGATGCGCACGCGGCGCCGCCTGTTCATCGATGCGGCGGCGTATCCACATGCCGATCGGCGCGATCGCGATGCCGAGCAGAAACGGCACGCGCCATCCCCATGACATCAGCGCGGCGGGTGTGAGACACGTCGTCAGCACGGCGGCGGTGAGCGCGCCGAGCGACACGCCCACGCCCTGGCTCGCGAACTGCATGCTGCCGAGCAGGCCGCGATTCGCGGGCGTGCCCGCTTCGATCAGCAAGGTGGTGGACGCACCCACCTCGCCGCCCGCCGAAAAACCCTGCAACAGCCGCGCGAACACGATGATGACGGGCGCGGCGAGCCCGATCTGCGCGTAAGTGGGCGCGAGACCGATCAGCGTGCAGCCGAGCGCCATCAGGAAGATCGTGAGCGTCATCGCCGGTTTGCGGCCCGCGCGGTCGGCATACGCGCCGATCACGACGCCGCCGAGCGGCCGCATCACGAAGCCCACGCCGAAGGTCGCCACCGACGCCAGCAACTGGCCATAGCTCGACATCGTCGGGAAGAACAGCTTGCCGATGGTCAGCGCGAAGAAACTGTAGACGGTGAAGTCGAAGAATTCGAGCGCATTGCCGAGCGTGGCTGCGACGATCAACTGCGCGCGGCTCAAGTGGCCCTTCCGCACTCCGGCGACGCTGACGCTGTTCATAGGCACGCGCTCCGTGGCCGCCGCGCGGCCCGTGTGTGAGTTGGCTGCCCGGCGAATCGACTGGCGCATTCGCTGGAGGACAGCTTGGGGACAGACGGGCTAACGGTAGCATCGGCGCTGTCGCGCGCGCCACTGATCAAAACCCCGCACCAGGGACAGTCCTGGGCTCACCGAGGGCGTCTTGCCTTGACCTGTAAATTCATGTGTGTGAATATTGATTCATGCACATGAATTTATGATCTGCGGTTCGTGGCCACAAGCTGGGGACTTATCGGTCTTTGTGAGTTCCGCGAGACATCCACTTCGTGGATGCGTCTTTCGATTGGCTGTTAGTTGCGATTTAAGCCCGTAAGCGCGCAGCCCGCCATCGATCAGCAGTCCCTATGAAGGAGACAAGCGCCGTGTCGTTCATTCCCGGTTCCCTGCATGGCCTGCGCGTAGTCGATCTGTCGCGCGTGCTGGGCGGTCCGTATTGCACGCAGATCCTCGCCGATCACGGCGCGGAGGTCATCAAGATCGAGCCGCCGAACGGCGACGAAACGCGCACCTGGGGGCCGCCCTTCGACGGCGACACGGCCGCCTATTTTCAGGGCGTGAACCGCAACAAGCTCGGCGCGGTGCTCGATCTCTCGCAGCCCGCGGATCGGGAACGTCTGCTCGCGCTGCTCGACAGCGCCGACGTGCTGGTCGAAAACTTCAAGATCGGCACGCTCGAACGCTGGGGTCTCGCCTACGAGGCCACGCTCGCGCCGCGCTTTCCGCGCCTCGTGCATTGCCGCATCTCGGGCTTCGGCGCGGACGGCCCGCTCGGCGCGCTGCCCGGCTACGACGCCGCGATCCAGGCGCTGACCGGTCTGATGAGCGTGAACGGCGAAACGGGCGGCGCGCCGCTGCGCGTGGGCGTGCCGGTTGTCGATCTCGTGACGGGACTGAACGCCGCGCTCGGCATCATGCTCGCGCTGCGCGAGCGCGATACGAGCGGACGCGGCCAGTTCGTCGAATCGACCTTGTTCGATTGCGCGCTCTCGATCCTGCATCCGCATTCGACCAACTACTTCTATTCGGGCAAGGAGCCGCAGCGCAGCGGCAACGCGCATCCGAACATCACGCCCTACGACATGTTCCATACGGGCAGCACCGATATCTTTCTCGCGGTCGGCAACAACGCGCAGTTCGCCACGCTGTGCCGCGTGATCGCCGCGCCCGAACTCGCCGACGACACGCGCTACGCCGACAACAAGCTGCGCAGCCAGCATCGCCGCGAATTGCGCGAGGCGCTCGAAGCGCACTTCGCCGCCTGGGACGGCGCGCAACTTGCCGACACGCTGATCCGCCAGGGCGTGCCTTGCGCGCCCGTGCTCGGACTCGGCGCGGCGCTCGCGCATCCGCACACGGCGCATCGCGCGATGCGAGTGGAGATCGCGGCGGAGCACAACCCTGGCCGAACGTATAGCGGCATCGCCTCGCCGATCAAGCTCGGCCGCACGCCCGCCACCTATCGCAGCGCGCCGCCCGCGCTCGGCGAACACACGGCGCAGGTGTTCGGCGCAGCGGAGGACCCGTCGTGCTCGCGCTAATCGGAACGCTTGCCATCGTCGCGCTGTTCACGCTGATCATCACGAAGCGGCTCTCGCCGCTCGTGGCGCTGATCGCGGTGCCGATCGTCGCCGCGCTCGCCGCCGGTTTCGGCCTCTCGACGGCGAAATTCATCGTGCACGGCGTGCAGACTATCGGCCCGGTGGCCGGCATGTTTGTTTTTGCGATTCTTTTCTTCGGAATCCTGACCGATGCGGGCATGCTCGACCCGATCATCAACGGCGTGCTGCGCATCGTCGGCTGCCATCCAACCCGCATCGTCATGGGTTCGGCGCTGCTCGCGCTGCTGATCCATCTCGACGGCTCGGGCGCGGTGACATTTCTCGTCACGCTGCCCGCGATGCTGCCGCTCTACACGCGCCTCGGCCTCGATCGCCGCATTCTCGCCTGCGTGGCGTCGATGGCGGCGGGCGTCAACTTCCTGCCGTGGGTCGGGCCGATGCTGCGCGCGAGCGCCGCGCTGCACATTCCGGGCACCGTCATCTTCTATCCGATGATACCGGTGCAGATCGTCGGCCTCCTGTTCGTGTTCGGCACCGCGTACTGGCTCGGCAAGCGCGAGGAAAAGCGCCTCGGCCTCACGCGCGCCCACGCCGCCTCGATCGCCGCCACGCCGCGCGCGCTCACGCCGGAAGAAGCCGCGCTGCGCCGCCCGCAACGCTTCTGGATCAATCTCGCGCTCACCTTCGTCGTGCTCGGCACGCTGGTCTCGGGCATCGTCGATCCGATGGTGATGTTCATGATCGGCACCGTGCTCGCGCTCGTCATCAACTATCCGGACGTCGCCATGCAGCGCAAACGCGTCGACGCGCACGCCAAAGCCGCGCTGATGATGGCGAGCGTGCTGCTCGCGGCGGGCGCGTTCACGGGCATCATGTCCGGCACCGGCATGCTCAACGCGATGGCCGAGGTGGTCGTGCGCCACGTGCCCGCCGAACATGCGCGCCATATGCCGTTCGTGCTCGGGCTCGTGTCGATGCCGCTGAGCCTGCTGTTCGATCCCGATTCGTTTTATTTCGGCATCCTGCCTGTTCTGGCGCAGAGCGGCCAGATGCTCGGCGTGCCGCCCGTGCAGATGGCGCAGGCCGCGCTGCTCGGGCAGATGACCACCGGTTTTCCCGTGAGCCCGCTCACGCCCGCGACGTTCCTGATCGTCGGCATGACCGGCGTGGAACTGGCCGAACACCAGAAGTTCACGATTCCGTTTCTGTTCGCCGCCACCGTGCTGATGGTGTTCACCGCAGTGCTGTTCGGCGTGTTTCCGCTCTGAACGCCGTCGATTTCGTTTTTTCGTTTTACGAGGATGTCCGCCATGCAATTCAATCTGACCGATGACCAGCAAGCGATCGTTGCCGCGATCGAAAAAATCTGCGCGCGTTTCGACGACTGCTACTGGCTCGAACGCGACCGCGAAGGCGGTTTTCCGCACGACTTTCACGGCGCGCTCGCCGACGCGGGCTGGCTCGGCATCGCCATGTCGCCGGAGCACGGCGGCTCGGGACTCGGCATGACCGAAGCCGCGCTGATGATGCGCACGATCAGCGGCTCGGGCGCGGGATTGTCGGGCGCGTCGGCGGTGCATATGAACATCTTCGGGCTCAATCCCGTGCAGGTGTTCGGCAACGACGAACAGAAGCGGCGCTTCCTGCCGCCGCTGATCGAGGGCCGCGACAAGGCCTGCTTCGCCGTGACCGAACCAGACGCCGGTCTCGACACCACGCATCTCAAGACCCAGGCCGTGCGCGACGGCGATCATTACGTGCTGTCCGGCCGCAAGATCTGGATTTCGACGGCGCAGGTCGCCAACAAGATGCTGATCATCGCGCGCACCACGCCGCTCGATCGCGTGGCCAAACCCACCGACGGGCTGAGCCTTTTCTACACCGACCTCGACCGCGCGCGCGTGGAAGTGCGCGAGATCGAGAAAATGGGCCGCAAGGCGGTCGATTCGAACATGCTGTTCATCGACAATCTGCGCGTGCCGGTGAAGGACCGCATCGGCGAGGAAGGCAAGGGCTTCCACTATTTGCTGCACGGGCTCAATCCGGAGCGCATCCTGATTGCGTCGGAGGCGGTCGGACTCGGCCGCGCGGCGCTCGCGCGCGCCACGCAGTATGCGAAGGAGCGCGTGGTGTTCGGCCGGCCGATCGGCCAGAACCAGGCGATCCAGCATCCGCTCGCGCAGGCGTGGATGTCGCTCGAAGCCGCCGATCTGATGGTGATGAAAGCCGCCACGCTCTACGATGCGGGCCAGCCCTGCGGCGCCGAAGCGAACTCGGCCAAGTACCTCGCCGCCGAAGCCGCGTTCCAGGCGTGCCAGACCGCCATCGCCACGCTCGGCGGCATGGGCTACGCGAAGGAGTATCACGTCGAGCGCTATCTGCGTGAGTGTATGATTCCGAGGCTCGCGCCCGTCAGTCCGCAGATGATTCTCTGCTTCATCGCGGAGAAGGTGCTCGGGTTGCCGAAGTCGTACTGAGTTGCGCCGCGTGGTTTGGGGCGCGGCCACACACGCAGGCGCGCGCCGCCTCGCTTTCATCGCGTATTTATGGACGTCAAACTCGTTGCCCGCACGCTCGACCTGTTCGAGCTTTTCGCCGCCGAACAGCGGCCGCTGCCGCTCGTCGAAATGGCGCGGCTGCTCAACGTGCCGTCGTCGAGTTGTCTTGCGCTCGCGCGCACCCTCGTGAGCCGCGGCTATCTCTACGAGGTGCGCAAGCGCGGCGGCTACTATCCGACGCGGCGTCTGCATCTGCTCGCCAGCGCGATCGACGCCGTCGATCCGGTCGTGGAAATGCTGCATCCGACGCTCGTCGCGTTGCGCGACGCCAGCGGGGAGACCATCGTGCTCGGCAAGATTCACGGCGCGGCGGTCGTGTACCTCGACGTGGTCGAATCGGAAAAGTCCGTGCGCTACGCGTGCCAGCCCGGCGCGCTGCGGCCGCTGCACGCGAACTCCATCGGCAAGGCGATCTTCGGCGAACTCGCGCCCGACGCGCAGGCCGCGCTCGGCGCGAAGCTCGATTTCGAGCGCTATACGGAAGCGACGGCCACCGATCTGCCGACGCTCGTCGAACAGGCCGCCGCCGCGAAAGCGCGCGGCTGGTACGCGAATATCGGCGAGAGCGCGCCCGAGTTGTCTGCCGTGGCCGTAGCGCTCGACTTCGGCGGTGACTGTTACGGACTCTCGATTGGCGGGCCGACCGAGCGCATCCGCCAGCAGCTCGACACGCACGTTGCCACGTTGCTCGATGCCAAGGCGCGCATTCTCGCGCATTGGCGCGAGAGCGAGGCGGGCTAAGGTCGCCGCGCTTTCTCTTTCTCCTCCTTGACGCACGGACTTACCCATTGCCGTCGCGACTGCGCCAGTGTTAGCCTGGCGACACACAATCGCCATCCGGCGCATACTTTGGGGCCTCGCGCCGCGCTGATCGCTTCGATGGTGTGCTCGCCTGGCTGCGTCCCTTGTTGTGCCCATGTTTCGCTCCGCGTTAGCGCCCGATTTCAGGCCCTGATTTCCTACCCGTTTTCACCCCCGTTTTCACGCTGCGGGGCACGAGATTTGCGGCGCGGCGTCGAATGTTCCGACGAAACCTTGCCGCGCGCATCGTAAGCCGGAGGCGGCGCCCGACGCCGGCAGCGACGTTACCTGAACCGGCCAACCGGCACGCTGTCCGACATCCGGCCATCGCCGCCAATCCTTGACGCTCATCGACCGTCACCGACGCCCGACTCCGTATTTGCCTATGCCCAGGATGCTCCTTTCTTCCGTGTTACGAACGCTGCGCCTGCCGCGCTGCGCCGCCCTGCTCGCCGCGTTTGTCTGGATAACGGCGCTCGCGTGGACACCGTGCGCGTCGGCTGCTGCCGCTGCACCGGCCCCGGCCGCGACGCCCGCCAATCCCGCCGCACCGGTCGTGCTCACGCCTGCGCAGGCGCACGCCGCGCTGCAGGTCCTCGACGATCCGGTGCAGCGCAGCCACATCGAAGACACGCTGCGCGCCATCGCCGCCGCCGGCGCGCTGGCCACGCCCGCGTCGAGCGCAACGCCCGCGAGCGCGCCCGCGACTGCATCGGCGGCCACCTCGGCTTCCGCGCCGCTCACCGACGCGCTGCGCTCGAACGGCCTTGTCCTGCAACTCGCCGATCACGCCGCGCACAGCGCGCGCCTCATCGGCGATCGGCTCGTGCACGCGCGCACGGCGCTGTTCGACACCGGCTCCGCGCGCGGCTGGTGGCGCGAGCGCCTGAGCACACCTGAAGGTCACGCGATGCTGCTCGGACTGCTGCGCGTGCTGCTGCTCACGCTCGTGCCCGCGCTGGCGATTGAAGCGCTGCTGCGCCGCGCGCTCGCCAAGCCACATCGCTCGATCGTGGCCCACGCGGCCGCCACGCTCGACGACGCCAGCGACGCTGCCGCGCCCGCCCAGCCGCCGCAAGCGCAACCTCAGACACCCGAAGCGACCGGCACGGCCACCGCGCTCAAAGCCGCCGCGCAACCCGGCGACGATGACGACGCCCTGCGCGTCGCCGCCGGCATGGAAGCCGCCGACGCGCCTGCTACGGGCACGGCAGACGCTGCGGACGCGAAAGCCGCAAACGTCACGACCACAGCAAAAGCCACAAAAGCGGCTGACGCCGATCCGAACGCCGGCCCCAACGCGAACCCGGCCGCCAACGCCGCAGCACGCGAGACCGTGAATGCCGCCGCAGCCGACGATGCCGCGCCCGACGAGGACCCGCTCTCGCGCGCACGCGAAGCGCGCCATCGCAGCCGCGGCGCCCATCACTGGCGCCTGCTGCAACGCCTGCCCGCCGCACTGCTCGTGACGCTGCTCGACCTCGTGCCCGTGATGGGCTTCGGCCTGATCGCAGCGGGCGTGCTCTCGCTCTTTGGCGCCGACGACGCCGCACCCGCCGCCGCCGTGGGCGAGCTCGTCGACACGTGGGTGATTTGCCGCGTCGTGATCGCCCTGGGCGCCCTGCTGTTTGCGCCCGACTCGGACGCGCTGCGCCTCACGCGCATGAGCTCGACCTGGGCCGCGTTCACGCAGCGCTGGGTCGTGCGCATCGTCGCGATCGGCGGCGTGGGCGGCGCGCTCGCGGGCGCAGTGCCGCTCGGCATGACCGAGGACGCGCACCTCGCGCTCGTGAAGATCGTCACACTGGTCGGCCACCTCGCGCTCGCCGTCATGATCCTGCAATGCCGCAAGCCCGTGGCCGCCTGGCTGCGCAACGTGGCCGCGCAGCGCGGCTCGCTGGCCTGGCTCGCGCACTGGTTCGCCGACATCTGGGCCGTGGCCGCGATCTTCGTGGTCATGGCGCTCTGGTTCGTGTGGGCGCTCGACCTGCGCGGCGGCTACCGCGAACTCATGCGCGCGGGCGGCCTCTCGCTCGCCGTGCTGCTGGCTGCGCGCGTGGCCGCCATCGTCGCGCTCGGCGCGCTCGGACGCGTGTTCGATCCGCTCGGCAACCGCGCCGACATGACCATCTCGCAGCGCCGCGCCTACCGCTACTACCCCGCCTTGCGCCGCGTGGTGATCGCCGCGCTATGGATCGTGACGATCGACGTGCTGCTGCACGTATGGGGCCTGCGCCCGGCACGCCTGCTCATGAACGCGCCGATCGGGCACCTGCTCGGCTCCGCGCTGCTCACGATCGCCGTGGCCGTGGCCGTGGCCATCGTGATCTGGGAAGTCGCGAACGGCGCAGCCGAACGCCGCCTCAACGCCTGGACCGACGCCGGCGACTACGTACGCGCCGCACGTCTGCGCACGCTGCTGCCGATGTTCCGCACCACGCTGTTCGTCGCGATCTTTGTGATCGTGGGCCTCACCGCGCTCTCGCAGCTCGGCGTGAACACCGCACCGCTGATCGCGGGCGCGAGCATCTTCGGCGTGGCGCTCGGCTTCGGCTCGCAGAAGCTCGTGCAGGACTTCATCACCGGCATCTTCCTGCTCACCGAAAACGCGATGCAGGTCGGCGACTGGGTGACCGTGGCGGGCGTCTCGGGCACGGTGGAGTTCCTCTCGATCCGTACGGTGCGTCTGCGCGGCGGCGACGGCTCGCTCTACACCGTGCCCTTCAGCTCGGTGACGACCGTGAACAACACGAATCGCGGCATCGGCAACGCCGCGGTCAAGGTGGTGATCGCGCACGGCAACGACCTGCAACGCGCGATCGACACGCTCAAGGATATCGGCGCTTCCATCCGCGCCGACGACGCCTTCAAAAACGGCATACTCAGCGACTTCGCCTACTGGGGCGTGGATCAGGTCGACGGCGCCAGCGTCACGCTCGTGGGCCAGATCCAGTGCAAGGACTCTTCGCGCTGGGGTGTCCAACGCGAATTCAACCGACGCGTGCTCGCGCTTTTCACGGAGCGCGGCATCGAACTGGCGAACCCGCAGCGCAACTTTGTGATCGGTGTGCCGCACGACAGCGATGTGGAAGGCCATGTATTCGGCAACGACGAACGCGACGACGACTCGCGCACGACACCGCGCCGCAAACCGTCGTGATCCCGTAAAAGCTCACCTTCGTGCACGCACACTCGCTGTGCGGCGCGCGAAGCGTGATGGGATTTCACGCAACGGCGGGGCTTTGCGCGTGATCGCATCTTGCGAATCGCGCGCAAAACACGCGCGATTCGCTCTCTCCCGAAGAAGCTCACCTTTGCGCTTCCTGCGTTGTCGATTCGCAGCGCGCGCCGATTGATCGTGGCGTTCGCGCACGACGGGACCGCGCGACGCCTGTCGGCCTCGCGCGCCGGTTCGAGCAACATACGCCCGGCTGTATCGATGCACGCCTGCGCCGACATCAGGCCGTCTCCCTCTCTGCAAGATCGATCGCGAAGGCGGCGAGCGGATAAGCCTCCACGGCATCGGACAGCGCCTCCGCCAACGCCTCATCCAGCTGCGCGACCTCGTCGTGCTCTCGCGCAATCTGAACGGTTACATACACGGTCTCCTCCCCCGGACCGTCGTCGACGAATTCACACGCTGCAAGCGCGCGCACGCGGCGCGTGGCGAGAAAACCATAGAGCGCGTCGTGCAACGCCTCGACCGCCGACAGCGGCACCGCGTGGCGTTCCAGAATCGCCACCGCCTTGCGCCGATACGCCTCGGTTTCGCGATCCGTGGCATTCGAGCGCGGACTGAGTGCCTGCATGAGTTCCAGCGCACGCGCCCAGCGCCCCGCCTGCCACGCCATGTCGATTGCGCCGCGCAGCGCAAGCAGGCTGGACGGCTGCGCCTGCCACGCACGCTCGGCCACTTCCGCGGCTTCGCCGAAACGATTGCAGGCCGCGAGCGCCACCGCACAGTTGATGCCGGCCTGCACCCCGCGTTCGCAGCGCAACGCGTTCGCGTACGCCACTTCGAGCGCCTCGCTGTCCCAGCGCTCGGCGGCGAGCATGCCCAGCGTTTGCCACGCAAGCGCCGGATGCGCTTCCATGCTTTCCTTCGCGATGCGTTCCAGGCGCTTGCGCGTGGCCGCGTCGAGCTCGCCCGCGTCTTCGTCGAGATGCGCGCAGATCTGGTTGAACGCCGCCGTGACCGCTTCCGCGGAGAGTGTCCTTCGATCCATCGACATAATCGTGTTCTCCCTTCCGATGACCGCAAAAAATGCAACCGATTCGATGCTCATTCGATTTCAAATCGAGGCGCATCTCGCGTGCGAGGTGACGTACGTCGTGCACCGCTCGCGTCGAAAAAATACTAGCAGCGGAGAATCGTCACTTCTTTGAGGTTCGTACTGCGAAGTTGTCGATGGCACAAAAAAAAACGCTGCGGTCAACGGCACAATTGAGCCGTCATCCACAGCGTTTTTTTCAGGAGGAGCGCCGCGTGCGCTGCGTCCCTTGCGAACCTTAAGCTTCCACGTCCTCGAGACTGAAAATTTCCGACTGGTCGTTATACGAAAAAATCTCGCCGTAGCGGCCCCAGTCGATCACGGTATCGAGCGTTCCTTCGGCCGCCGTATCCGAGAGGAAATCTTCCAGTTCCTGCTCGAAGCGCACGCGCGGCGCGCGGTGGCCCGGGCGTTCGTTGAGCACCTTCTTGATCCGCGCCGCGAGCGGCACGTTGCGCAGCAAATGATCGGCGAACATCAGCTTGCGCGCCTGCGTGCCCATCTCGGCGAATACGCGCGCGGGCGGCGTGAGCAGCAGGTCGCCGTCGCGCACGTCGGCAAAGCCGAGCAGTTGCATCATTTCCGCAATCGGAAACAGGTCGTCCACTTCCAGATGCAGCGAGCGCGCGATTTCCGGCATGTCCGCGCGGCCGTGGTACGGCGCGGCCGCCAGCGTTTCGATCAGGCCGGCCATCAGGTTGGTCGAGACGTCGGGCAGGCGGCTGCCCACTTCGAGACGGCGCGTGGTCGTTTCGGCGGCGTCGCGCGCGGTCATCTTCGCGTAGATCTCGTCCACGAGCTTGCGGAACGCCGGGTCCAGACGATTGCGCGGGTGCTTGAACGGCACCTTGATGTCGGCCACCAGGCGCCCCGGGTTCGACGAGAGCACGAGAATGCGGTCGCACATGAACACCGCTTCCTCGATGTTGTGCGTGACGATCAGCATCGACTTGATCGGCATGCGGCCCTGCGTCCAGAGGTCGAGCAGGTCGGTACGCAGCGTTTCGGCCGTGAGCACGTCGAGCGCGGAAAACGGCTCGTCCATCAGCAGCAGCGCCGGGTCGACCACGAGCGCGCGCGCGAAACCCACGCGCTGGCGCATGCCGCCCGAAAGTTCGCGCGGGTAGGCGTTTTCAAAGCCGTCGAGACCGATCAGGTCGATCGCGGCCAGCGCGCGTTCGCGGCGCTCGCGCGCGGGCACGCCCTGCGCTTCGAGGCCCGCTTCCACGTTCTGCAGCACCGTGAGCCACGGAAACAGCGCGAAGGTCTGGAACACCATCGAGACGCCTTTCGCCGGGCCGTCGAGCGGCTTGCCGAGCCAGTTCACCTCGCCCGCGCTCGGTTCGATGAGGCCCGAGATGATGCGCAGGAGCGTCGATTTACCCGAGCCGGAGCGGCCGAGCAGCCCAACGATTTCACCTTCGCGCAGCGAGAGGTTGACGTCGTCGAGCACGAGGCGCTCGTCGTCCTTTTTCGCGAAACCGCGCGACATGTGCTTGACCGACAGCACTTCGTCGCCGAGCGTGGGCCGTGCGGGCAGCAGGTCGGATGAGACGATTTTCGGATTCAGCATGATGTATTACTCCATCTCAATCGAGCCGCAGCCTGGACTCGGCGTGGGTGTACAGCGGACGCCAGAGCACGCGGTTGAACAGCGTCACGAACAGGGACATCATCGCGATGCCCAGAATGATCTTCGGGAAATCACCGGCGGCAGTCGTTTGCGCGATGTACGCGCCAAGGCCGTGCGCCTCGAGCTTCGTATCGCCCCACTGCACGTATTCGGCGACGATGCTCGCGTTCCACGCGCCGCCCGAGGCCGTGATCGCACCCGTGATGTAGTAGGGAAAAATGCCCGGCAGGATCGCCTGACGCCACCACTGCCAGCCGCGAATGCGGAAGTTTTTGGCCGCTTCCTTGTAGTCGTTCGGATAGGCGCTTGCGCCCGCAATCACGTTGAACAGGATGTACCACTGCGTGCCGAGCACGATCAGCGGCGACAGCCAGATGTCCGCGTTCAGATGGAAGCGCACGATCACAATCACGAACACCGGGAACAGCAGGTTCGCCGGGAATGCCGCGAGGAACTGTGCGAGCGGCTGGACCTTTTCGGCAAGCGCCGGACGCAGGCCGATCAGCACGCCGAGCGGCACCCAGATCACCGAGGCAATCGCGATCAGCACGATCACGCGCAGCAGCGTGATGAGGCCGAGCACGAACACGTGACCCACTTCGTCGAGCGAGACGCCTGTGCGCACGTAGGCCACCACGCGCCAGACCACGAACAGCGTGAGCGCGATCACGAACACGGCCCAGATCGCGTCGCCGAAACGCGAGCGCTTGCTGAGCGTGAGGTTCACGGCAGGCATCGCCTTCGGCAATTGCACGCGGAACGGAATACGTGCGAACGTCGCGAGCAGGAAGCCCATCGGCACCAGCAGGCGGTGAATCAGATGCGTGCGGCGGATCAGGTCGAGCAGCCAGGATTCGGGTGCGTCGCCGGAACTCGTGTTTTCCATGCGGAACTTGTCGGCCCATGCCACGAGCGGACGGAACAGCAACTGGTCGTAGGCGAGAATCACGACCGTCATCGTCAGGATCACCCAGCCGATGGCGTGCAGATTCTTTTCGGAAATCGCCTGCGCCAGATACGCGCCGATACCCGGCAGCGTGATTGTGTTATTGCCCACCGTGATTGCTTCGGAGGCCACCACGAAGAACCAGCCGCCCGACATCGACATCATCATGTTCCAGATGAGGCCCGGCATCGAGAACGGCACTTCCAGTTTCCAGAAGCGCTGCCAGCCAGTCAGGTGGAAGCCCTTCGAGACTTCGTCGAGATCGCGCGGCACCGTGCGCAGCGACTGATAGAAGCTGAAGGTCATGTTCCACGCCTGGCTCGTGAAGATCGCGAAGATGGCCGCGAGTTCAGCGCCCAACACGCGCGAGGGAAACAGCGCGAGGAAGAATGTGACCGTGAACGAAATGTAGCCCAGCACCGGCACCGACTGCAGGATGTCGAGGATCGGCACCAGCACGAGACTCGCGCGACGGCTCTTGGCCGCGAGCGTGCCGTACACCAGCGTGAAGATCAGCGAGGCGACCATCGCCGCCAGCATGCGCAGCGTCGTGCGCATCGCGTACTCCGGCAGGTTCGACGGATCGAGCGAAATCGGCTGCGCCTTGAGCGTGGCGATAGGCGCCATCGTTTCGTGGAAGCCCACGGCCGCCATGGCGATCAGGCAGATGATGAGCGGGAACGCTACAAAGTCCCAGCGGTTGGGCAGCACGCGCCACGCCGAAGCGTTGGCCGTACGGTTCAGGTTGAATCTGAACTCCATTAGCGGCCTCCCAGGGCGATGGCATGCGCGACGCCGCCTGCACGCGCGGCGCGGCGGGTCGTTCGCATGGAGCGGTTGATCTGATTCATGTCTTGTTGCACCGGCGATCTGGATGATGCGCGGCTCGCGCGTCGAGCGCGCCGCCATTCGGGCGGCGACGCGTTCGGGCGGGGGCCGTTCTTTCTTGTCTTACTGCGTTCAGCCCCGGTCAACCTCGCCCCGACGCGCGGAACACGCGGGCGCGCAAATCGCGCCAGCGCGCGGCAAGGCGCGACGGCGGGCACGGCGGCGTGTCGCTCGTGCGCTCGCGGGCGCCGAGGTGGTCGGGATGAAGGGTGTGCTGCGTTTGCGGCAGGTACGGCAGAAGAAGGCCGAAGTTCATGCTGGATCTCCTCACGTCGCTCAGGGAGCGAACGCGGTTGCGAGGAAAGCCAGCAGACCCGGCTGCGCGCGGCGTACGCGCGTCAGCGGCTCACGTCTGCGCGCTTTCCTCAGGGAACGAAAAAAGGAAGCGGCATAACGGATAACTGTCACTGTCGGACATCGGAACTCCTTATCGTCACGGCGGCGCGCTGGAAACCGGTCCCAGGCGGCGCATGTGGCGATCCGTGCGTCGCGCGAATTCCGCAAGGCGGATGATCGGCGTGACGAACGGACCGTGCCGCGAGCGAACAGGGCTCACGGCGCGATATCGGCCTGGCGCGCTGCGCATACGACGCTGCGGCGCCTGGTCGACGCTAAAAAGAGTGCACGAGAATGTACTGCTGGACGCGCACCATCTGCCTGGCTGGCAAGACGGCGGCTGAGAGAAAAGGGAGCGCGGACGTCCTGCCGGTCAGGCAGCGAAACTGTTCGAAGATCGACTACTGCTACTGTCCAAGGCGTCAGCCCCTTTTGTTAAGACGGGCGAATTTTAGTCACGCACGCTGTCGGAAGTCAACACGATTCGCGCCGCGCGTCAAATCCCGTGCCAATGCCGCCACAGCGCCGCCGGACGGCGCATTGGGCGCGATCGGGCTGAATGCTTCACTGCGCACCGTGAACCCGTTGCGTGGCACGGTCGGCCGGGGGCCGAATCATCGCGTCGCGTCTGCGTCATCACTGCGCGCTGTGGCTGCTTTGCTTACATTTTGCTTCGTGCTGTCTGGTACATCTGCCGGGCCGGTCCGCTTCGTACGCCGCCTGGACGTGCGAGCGTCGACTTCCGCGTTGTCACCCGCAATCGACATGCCCACCGGACACGTCACGCGCACGTTACGCACGCTTGCGTGCCTGCGCGGCTTCGCCCGCGCGCATGCGCTCGAGCCGCTCGCTCGCGTCGGTCAGCACCCACATCGGCGCACTTTGCAGTTGCACGTCGTAGACATTGATGACAGGGCGCACGGCTTCGAACTGCGCCTCGTCGAGACGCCACTCGCCTTGCGCGCCGCCGCGCGAGAAGCACGCGATGATCGCTTCGTCGGCGGGACGGACCTGCTCGGGCGTCAGATCGCCGTAACCGGCATCCGCGATCGATTGCGCCAGCACATGCGCGTGCAGGAGCGCCTGGGCGTCATGCTGTGAGCCGCCCGCGCGCAACGCGGCCAGCGCCAGATGCACCTGGAGCGCCAGTTCATCCGCGCTTGCACGCGGCATCGGCAGCAACTCGGCTTTGGCCTTGTGGCGCCGTGCGCGCGTGGCCTGGATGTGTTGCGCCGGAAAGGGGATCGTCTTGGCCATGGCACAGGAAAGAATCAGTTCAGGTGCAATAACGGCACGTGGCGGCCAAGGTTGAGCGCCGTTTTGCGACGAGGATGTAACTAAAGGTGTCCGCGAGGTCGTGAACGGGCGCGAATGCGCGTCGATTTGCGGATATTCGCGGCGATACGCGGATGCGGGCGGAAACTGCGGAATCGGCGGAATCCGGCGAGCGGTGGATGGTTGCGTGCGTTCGCCGACGCGTCAGCGCTCGTCGTCGCTGGCGCGGCGCGCGGCCATGAAGGCCTCGACGTGGCGGATTGCCGCTTCGCACTGATCGAGTGTCAGATGATGGATCGACGGATTGGGCAGGTCGAAGCCCAGTTCATCGGCGAGCCAGCGCAGCGCGCGGCCGCGCGCCTCGAAAATATTGACCTTGTCGCGCCGCACCTTGGCCGCGACGAGCGGTTCGAGCGCGTCGTGCAGGCGGCTCTTGGCGTCGCGCAGCGCGCCGTTGGCGAGGCGGCCGAGCGGCACGTTGCGCGTGCTGCGCGCGGGTACGCCGATCCACGCTTCGCAGGCGGCACAGACCCAGAGCGTGCCGTGATCGTCTCGGTACGGGTAGGCTTCGTCGCCGAAACGCGCGAGTACTGCCTTCGCGCCGCAGTAGTCGCAGAGCGGTTGCGGCAGCGCCTTGACCGGACGGCCTACGCGCATGGCGTGCTCCGGGAAGCGGACATTGGCGATGGCTGACGGGATGACTGGGACATGCGGGTGACGGGTGTGACCTGGGTGTGGCTGGACAGAACTGGACGCGGCGACGCGAACGCGACGCTTCGGCGAAAGGATACCGGGAATTGACGCGTTTGCCTGGTATCGGCGAGCAGAATAGGGGCGAAAAGGGACCGAAAGGCGTCGAAACTGGCTTCAAAGAGGCAGCAACGAGGCCAGATCGACGTGAAATGAGACAGGATGACGCGCCAGGCCGGCGGCGGCGCGCGGGCTTTTCTTCAGCACTTCAGCGCAAGACCGAGCGGCGACGTACGCCGCAGTTAGTTGCGTCGATCGCCGCCGCTAGTCGCCGCCGCTAGTCGCACCCTCTCCCGCTCAACCCGCCGCGCTCGCCGTCGCGTGCGCATCCTCGCGTTCGAGCGAGCGCGTGTCGCGCAATCCCGGAAACAGCTTCATCCACAGCAGCGCGACGCCGATGGTCGCGACGCCACCCACCAGCACCGCCGGTTGCGCGCCCCACCATCCGGCGGTCAGGCCAGACTCGAATTCGCCGAGCTGGTTCGACGTGCCGATGAACAGCGAATTCACCGCGCTCACGCGGCCGAGCTTTTCATCGGGCGTGCGCAACTGGACGAGCGACGTGCGCACGACCACGCTCACCACGTCCGATGCGCCCAGCACCGCCAGCGCGATCAGCGAGACGACGACGTTATGCGACAGCCCGAACACGATCGTCGCGCAGCCGAACAGGATCACGCCGCCGAACATCGACAGCCCCGGGCGTCGGCGCAGCGGAAAGTGCGCGAGCCAGATCGTCCCGGCAAGCGCGCCCGCCGCGGTCGCCGAGCGCAGCAGCCCCAGTTCGAGCGGCCCCGCGTGCAGGATGTCGCGCGCGAACACCGGCAGCAGTGCGGTTGCTCCGCCGAACAGCACGGCGAACAGATCGAGCGACAGCGCGCCCAGAATCACCGGCTGCGAGCGGATGAACGCGATGCCCGAGAACACCGATTCGAGCGTGACGGGCGCGCGCGACGGCGGCCGCGCCTTGAGCGGAATCGTCGCCGAAAGCGTCGCCGCGATCGCGAACGACACCGCGCAGGCCAGGAACGCCGGCCCCGCGCCGAGTCCGTACAGCAGGCCGCCCAGCGCCGGACCGACGATCTGCGCGGTCTGCGTCGCCGAGGTCGACCACGCGGTGGCGTTCGGCAGTTGCGCACGCGGCACCACGCCCGGCAGCAGCGACGAGATCGCCGGCGACTCGAACGCGCGCGCCGCGCCCACGCAGGCCGCCAGCACGTAGATCATCGGCGCGCTGAGCCAGCCGCCGAAGGTGCCGAGCGCGAACGTCAACGCGGCCACGCATTCGATGCTCTGGCAGACGGCGGCGATGCGCCGGCGGTCGTAGCGATCGGCGACATGGCCGACGACGAGCGTCAGCAGAAACATCGGCAAAAATTGCGCGAGACCGAGCAGGCCGAGCGCGAACGCGCTTTTGGTGAGCGCGTAGATATGCCAGCCCATCGCGACGGCCAGCATCTGAAACGACATCGAGGCGAGCACGCGGGCGCCCCAGAAACGCTGGAAACCGCGATTGCGCGCGATGCTCTGCGGCGCGTCGCCGGGAGCGGGAGAAGGTGTGTTCATGTACGGCGGAAGGCGAAAGGGCGCGGCGAGGGCCACGGCGGCGCGGTGACGTTACCGGGTCATCGGGGCTTCACCGGGGCTTCATACAAAGCGGCTGATTTTAGTCGATTGGGCGCGACGTCACCGAAGCGCGTCGGATTCATGCACGCAGGCCATTATCGGCATCGATATATACATTAGAATATAACGACTGCGCCAGCGATCCTTGCCGGGATCCGCACGGCGACGATTTCCGCAGATGACACGAGGTGGGTAAGTGAGCAGTCGGCCACGGATGATGAATGCAGTTGCGCGCTCCGCGCCGCCGCGCGTAACGGCGAGCATGGCCGCGACGATCACGGCGCTGCGCCCCGCTTCGGGCCACGAGCGCGCCGAGCGCATGCGCGACGTGATCGACGCGTTCCGGCGTCTGCGCGAGAGCGTCGAGCGCTTCAACCGCTCGCTCGCGCCGGACGCCGACGCGCCGTCCGCAAGCGCCGACGCCGCGACCTCGCTGCAACCGCTGCTGACCTCGCTGGCGCGGCGCGCCGAACTCGCCGGCTTCACGCGTCAGCGCGAACTGAAACGCGCGATCCGCGACGCGCGCCGTCTCGACAAAACCCGCGACGCCATGTTCTCCGACGCCTTCTGCCTCGACACCGAGGCGATGCGCGCGACGGCCGCCGAACTGGAGCATACCGATACGGCCCTCGTGGCGCTGTGCGTCGAGCACGTCATGGCGCGCCATGCGCAGTCCGCGAACGGCTCGGCCAGCGCGACGCCCGCGCATCGGGTCATACGTCCGACGTCCGCGACCACCGCGACGCGACGCATGCAGACACTCGCCAATCCTGACACCCGCGCCGACGCCGCGACCGAACACCGCGACGCGGCCTGACGATCGCCGAAAACCGCTGCTGCAACACGCAAGGGATGCGGACAAGCAGGCTGCGCGCCGTCCCGATGACTGGACGGACCCCGCTATATTCCGTGATATATTGCGCTGACGGTGCGCGGCAGCGTCTGAAGTGAACCTGAAGTCACGTCGACGTCACCCTGAACGTACCCTGCGCGAACCCGGACGCCGCGCCACGCGCTGCGCCCTCGCGCGCTCCTAACCGGACAGAGGTCACCATGCACGCACCGCCGTTTCGCCTCGCCCGCACGCCGGGCACCGCGACGCCGGACGACGCGCCGCATCTGCGCGCCTTCGCCCCGTCCGCCGACTGCTGCGGCCCGTCGCAGGACGAACTCGACCGTTCGCGCCGCCGCACGCGTCTCGCCGAACTCGACGCGCATCTGCACTGCTCGATCATCGGCACCTGTCTGTCGACGCATGAACTGCGCAAGCTCGTGCCGAAGTTCGCGCCGCTCGACGCGCGCCACGCGAGCGATCTGGAGATTCATCACACGGCCGTCGAACTGGCGATCCAGGGCGGCGCGGGCGGCAAGGCGCTGCAAAAGGCGCTCGACACGCGCTATGCCGGCGCGCTGCGGCGCTTTGCCAGCGCGCGCGACGCCGATGCGGTGCTCGCGCTCTGGAACGAGGCGCGCGCCAACGGCGACATTCCGCCCGCCTACTGGGCGCTGATGAGCCATCCGGCCACGACGATGGAAGTGCGTCAGGCCGCGTTCGGCGAACTGCACATGCTGTCGCATCTGGTCGGCGCGGCGAATCGCGCGGATCTGCGCCGCCTCGTCGCGCTCGAAGAGGACAACGCCGAACTGCACGCGAAGATCGAACGCCAGCAGGCGCGTCTGCACGACATGAGCCGCGAGCGCGACGCCGCACGCGATGCGCTCGCCGAGCAGACCTCGCGCGCGGCCGCCCAGCGCATGGACCGCGATGCGTCCGCGCTGCACGCAAAACACGCCGCGTTGCAGGACGCGCTGGCCGCGCGCGACGCCCGCCTTGCGCTCGAAACAAGCCGTCGCGAAGCCGCCGAACAGCGCGCGAACGCCGACGAAATCGCGCTGCACGCGCTACGCACGCAACTGGACGACGCGCTCGCACTGATCGACACGTTGCGCGCGGAAGCGCAGGCGCTCGAAGACGCCGCGCAACCCGACGACGACGCAGTCGCAACCCGCGCCCTGCCGCGCGACGCGCTCAAGAACCGGCGCATCGTCTATGTGGGCGGACGGCCGGGATCGAATCACGCGCTACGGCGCTGGGTGGCCGCGGCGGGCGGCGAATTGACGGTGCACGACGGCGGCATCGAAGACCGCAAGGGTTTGCTCGCGGCGGCGCTCACGGGCGCGGATCTCGCGGTGTTTCCCGTCGACTGCATCGACCACGATTCGATGAACACGCTCAAGCGCGTGTGCGAACGGCATCAGGTGAGCTATCACCCGCTGCGCACGGCGAGTCTCGCGAGTTTCGTCGAACTGATGACACGCCTGCATACGAACACGGTGCCCACGCTCACCGCAGTGCCGCTTTCGCGCTTCTGTCTGCGGCACGGTTGAAAGCGTCCCGCTGACGCGCCGTGACGGCGCGCTCAGCCCTTCACGAGCTTCCTGAGCGCGGCGATTTCGGGCGCACAGGCTGCGGCCGCGCGCTCCTCGATGCCGCGATAGAGACGGATGATTTCCTCGCCGACGGGCGTGAGCATGCTGCCGCCGCCGCTCTGGCCGCCGTGCTCCGACACCGTGGCCGGCGATTCGAGCGCGCGATTGAGTTCGTCCATGAGCAGCCACGCGCGCCGGTACGACATGTTCAGGCTGCGCGCCGCCGCCGAAATCGAGCCGTGCTCGCGCACCGCTTCGAGCAATTGCACCTTGCCCGGTCCCAGCGCGATGGTGTCGTCCTGCATCACGCGCATACGAAAACGCACGCGCGGTTCGCGGCGCACGCCGCTCGCGGCTTCGGGCGTTTCGGCTGCGGTTTGCGGCTTCGATTTCGCTGTTTCGCTCGTCTTCACGGTCGCTGTTACGTTCGCATTCACATTCGGGTTGGCAAGGGGCAAAGCGCCCGTCTGCACGCGGTCTTTTGCGGGTCTGGTCATGCGCGCAAGCATACACGATGGCCTCGCGCGCGAGCCTGGCCGATTGGCTAACGCGCGTGGCCGAAGCAGAAGCCGAAGTCCTCGCAGCCGGGACAGCCCGGCGCGGGTCCCGGCACGCCGCCGGTGGCCAGCGCGAGTTCGCGCGCCAGCAGCTTTTTCCAGCGCAGGCCTTCGGTATTGCGCGCGACCATCGCGGGGAAAAAACGCGTGAGCATCTGCGTGACGTCGTCGCGTCCGCTCAGGCCGAGATCGCGCCACAGATGGTCGGGACGCAGACACGCATGCGCGAGTATCGCGGCGAGGCAGCGTGCGTCCTCGCCGTCGACATCGGGCGCGGCCAGGCCGAGCAGAAAGTCGCGCATCGCGGCGACGAACGACGCATGCGTGTCGTCGGTCATCGTGACGATCGCGAGGTTCGCAACATTCGACAGCGGCGCATCAGGCGCGCTGTCGAGCGATCCCGCCACGAAATGCCGCCTCGCGAGCTCGGCGAGTTCGGACGCCGATAAACCGAGCAGCGCGCATTCGCCGCGCACGGCGCGCGCCGCCACGAGTCGCGCGAACAGCCATGCGTCCGCCGTGGGCGCGCCGCCGGGCATGCCCGTCAAGCGGTCGCGGCACGCGGCGGCCAGGCGCTCGACATCCGGGGCTGCGCTCGCGGCTTGAACCGCGGGTTGATTCACGGGCTGATCCGCGGATTGGCGGTGCGCCGGATTGCCCGTTTCGCGCTGCGTCATGCTGCGGTGAAACCGCTGCGTTCAGTCGTCCACGCCGACGATCACGCTCGACGCCTTGAACAGCGCCGACGCCGCCTTGCCCGCCGCGAGACCGAGGCGGTCAACGCTCTCGTTCGTGACGATGGCCGCGATCTGCGCACCGCCCGGCGCCGCGATCACGACTTCGGCGTTCACCGCGCCCTTCGTGACCGACGCCACGCTGCCCGCGATCACGTTGCGCGTGGACACCTTGCTCGCATCGCCGTCGACCATGACGATCACCGACGAGGCCTTCACGAGCGCGAACGCGCCCTTGCCCGCCGCGAGACCCAGCGACGCCGCGCTGCCGTGCGTGATGATCGCGACGATCTCCAGGCCGCCGTCGGCGCGCAGCGTGATCTCGTCGTTGACGGCGCCGGGCTTGACGGCGGCGATCTGACCGGTGAAGTGATTACGGGCGCTCGTACGCATGTTGGTCTCCATGAAGATACGCGGCGCGGTGACGGCCGGGGCCAACCGCGCAGGCGATGCAAAGGGGGAAATAAAGGAGCCCAGTGTAGTCGTCCCGATGCCTCCCGCACAGGGCCAATACTAAAAATTGGCCGTTCGGCCAGGTATATAAACGCAGCACGCCTGTCGTAATATAGTGGCCTTTATAACGGAACGGGGTAGAACAGATGATCCGCAAGCTGATCGCATCGGTCGTGATGATGTCGGGCGTGCTCGCCGCAAGTTCGAGCGCATTCGCCGCCGATGACAACGACGTGAACGTGCTCTATGCAGGCTCGCTCGTGAACCTGATGGAGAAAAGCGTCGGTCCCGCGTTCGAAAAGGAAACCGGCCTGCATTTCAAGGGCTACGCCGCCGGTTCGAACAAGATCGCCAATGAGATCAAAGGCAAGCTGCGTCGCGGCGACGTGTTCATCAGCGCGAGCCCCAAGGTCAACGCGAGCCTGATGGGCGAAGCGAATGGCAATCACGTTTCGTGGTACGTGAATTTCGCGGAATCGCCGCTGCTGATCGGCTATAACCCCAAGAGCCGTTTCGCCAACGACTTCAAGACGAAGAAGTGGAGCGACGTGCTGCAACAGGACGGCATTCGTCTGGGACGCACCGATCCGAAGCTCGACCCGAAGGGCGCCTTCACCGTCGAACTCATGACGAAGGCCGCGCAGGCGTATAACCAGCCGGACCTCGTCGAGAAGACGCTGGGCGCGCCCGAAAATCCCGCGCAGGTGCTGCCGGAAGAAACGCTCGTGGGCCGTCTGCAATCGGGTCAGCTCGACGCGGGCTTCTTCTACTCCACCGAAACGTCCGACCTGAAGATTCCGTCGATCCACCCGGCGCCCGAACTGAAGATCAAGGCGAACTACACGCTCACGATCCTCAACGACGCCCCGAACAACGCGGGGGCCGCGCGCTTCGTCAACTTCCTGCTGTCGGCGGAAGGCCGCAAGCTGCTCGCCGAACACGGCGTCGACGTGACGAAGCCCGGCGTGAACGGCAACGGCCAGGCAATTCCGCCGTCGGTGCAAGCCGTGATCGACGCCGCGCAGCAGTGATCGCGCCGTCATGACCCAACCCGTGCAGCGCGCCGCGAGGCCGCTCTGGTGGCTCGGCGCGCTGCTCGCGGTGTATCTGTGCGCGCCGTTTCTCGCCAGCATTCCGCAGATCGGCCAGGCCGACTGGGCCGGCGTCGACTGGCATCAGACCTGGTCGGCGGTCGCCGTCTCGGCCGCGAGTGCGAGCGTCGCGTCGCTCGTGATTCTCGTGGGCGGCGTGCCGCTCGGTTACTGGCTCGCGCGTTCGCATGCGCGCGGCGTGGCGCTGCTCGGCTTCGTCGTGCAGTTGCCGCTCGCGTTGCCGCCGCTCACGAGCGGCGTGCTGCTGCTGTTCCTGATCGGCCCGTATAGCGGCATCGGCCAGTTGTTCAACGGTACGCTCACCGATTCGTTCACGGGCATCGTGCTCGCGGAAACCTTCGTGGCCGCGCCCTTTCTGATCGTCGCCGCGCGCTCCGCGTTCGCGGCCGTCGATCCCGTTTTCGACGACGTCGCGGCCACGCTCGGCCATCACGCCGCCAGCCGTTTCTTCCGCGTCACGCTGCCGATTGCGTGGCCCGCCATCCGCGCGGGGCTCGCGCTCGCGTGGCTGCGCGCGTTCGGCGAATTCGGCGCGACCGTGATGGTCGCGTATCACCCGTATTCGCTGCCCGTCTATACCTATGTGGTGTTCGGCGGTCAGGGCCTGCCCGCGATGATGCCGCTGCTGCTGCCCACGCTCGGCATCGCGATCGTCTGCGCGATGCTGTCGGTCTACACGCGCGGCGCGCGCGCCACGCTGCCGGTGAGCACCGACAACGGCGACGAACTCACCGCCATCACGCCCGCCGCCGCGCCCGAACACGCCGGCCTGCGGCTCGCGTTCACCGCGCGACGCAAGCTGGGCGCGTTCACGCTCGACGTCGCCTGGCAGCCGCGCACGCGGCGGCTCGCGATCATCGGACCGTCGGGCTCGGGCAAGTCGCTCGCGCTGCGCATCGTCGCGGGGCTGGAGCCGAACGACGCCGGGTCGGTCACGCTTGGTGCGACCGACCTCGGCGCGCTGCCGCCGGAGCGTCGTCAGATCGGCTACATGCCGCAAGACTACGGCCTCTTTCCGCACATGACGGTGGCGCAGCAACTCGCGTTTCCCGTCGACGCCGACGCCGCCAGCGCGCGTTACTGGCTCGCGCATCTGGGCCTCGACGCGCTCACGCAGCGACTGCCGCGTCAGCTTTCCTTTGGCCAGCGTCAGCGCGTCGCGCTCGCGCGCGCGCTCACGCGGCACAGTCAGTTGCTGCTGTTCGACGAGCCGTTCGCGGCGCTCGACACGCCGCGCCGCCGCCGCCTGCAACAGTCGCTGCGCGCGCTGCAACGCGAGATCGGCGCGGTCACGGTGATCGTCACGCACGATCCCGACGAAGCCGCGCTGCTCGCCGACGAAGTCCTCGTGATCGAACACGGCCGCGCGCTCCAGGCAGGCGCCGTGGACGCGGTGTTCGCGCAGCCCGCGAGCGTGCGCGTGGCTGAACTGCTCGGACTGCACAACATCGGCGAGGGGATCGTGCGCGCGGTGGGCGAGATCGAAACGGCGTCCGGGCTGCGGCTGCGTTTCGCGGACGGCGCAGGCGCGCCGCTTGAGGTGGGCGCGCGCGCGATGTGGCGCGTGTCGTCGCGTGCGCTGCGCGCCGCGTCCGATGGCCGTTACGAAGGACGGCTCGCGGGGACGTCGCTGCGTCACGGGGATCGCTATGTGACAGTCGAACTGGGCGGCGAAACGTTCGACATCGCCGCCGACGATGCGCCACATGCGCCCCAGGCGCAGACGCTGCGTTTCGATATCGACGAGGCGGGCGTGTCGGTGTGGGCGGCGGACGGGTCCTGAAAAGGCTCACCTTTAGTGTCCGCGCCGGACCTGAACTGTCAGGCCGATTCGTAAAAAAAGCCCTGTTTTCATGGCTTTTTCTTTTTGGTCGCTGCTGAAATACGACCAGGAATGTGGGTCCTGAAAAGGCTCACCTCAACGGCGTTCGTTCGGATTCGCACGCGATCGACATCGTGATCCGGATCGCTAAGCGCATCGATCGCAATCGGGAAAATTCGCATCGCTTAACCTGGGACTACCAGGAAAAACTCGCGAAATACGCTGGAAAACGCGGGTTTCCGCGCCTTCTGCACGCGGAAGCGACCGGCGAATCCGCTCGCATGTACGGTGATGAACAAGCGGTTCACCGACCTCACCAGGCACACCTGAATCTCGACGCGGCGCGTGCCCCCCGTAAATCCTCACCTTGATCGATCGGCATGCGTGCGCGCGTCGGATCAACAGAACGCTTCGCTTCGAATCGCGTGACCTGGGACTCCCAGGAAATTTTCTGCCTTGTTTTACGCGCTCAACGCGTCATGTCTTGCCGACGCGCGCGAGACAAGGTGAGCATCACCTTCACGCTCAGCATCACCTGACGTCATCCACGTTGGAGTGCGTAACGATTCCCCGCACTCCCGAAAAGCCTCACCTTTCGCGTACGGCGTTCAAATCACGAAGCGGCTGTCCTCGTCGAGCACGCGCGGCAGCGGCTGCAGATCCTTGCGCGCGAAACGCACCAGCGAGAACGCACGCACCCCCGCCGGGCTCGCCGGAATATGCGCGAGCGGCACGACGATCGGCGCACCGCTGACGCCGCCCGTCTCGGCCATGCCCGGTTCGATCAGCACGTTCATCGGGCTCAACCGCAGTTGCCGCATCTCGACGTTCGCGTGCTGCGCCGGATGCGCGAGCACCTCGCAGATCACGCTCAGTTCGTGCTCCAGCGCGTCGGTTTTGAGTCCCAGCGCCGCCAGCGCCTGCTCGTTCGCGGCGATCAGCGCCTCCAGCCGCGCAAGCTCCGCTGCGTCCGCCACCGCCCGCTCGCCGACCATCCGGTGCGTGCCCGCGCCGTGACGCGTGAGCAATTGCAGTCGCGTGCGCAGTAGCGCGCGCTCCTGCTCGAGCGCGTCGCGGCGCGTTTCGTCGGCGCTGATCTGCGCCAGCCCTTCAAGCGCGATCTGCTCGACCACGCGCTGCACGATCAGCGCGCGCAGATCGGCTTCGGTCTCGCCGCACACGCGCACCTGATGGTCGTCGAAGCTCAAGGTCGTCTGCGCGACGTCCGCATGCACCTGATCGCCATGTTGCGCGACGCCGAACGAGCGCCGCTCGCTCATCGCCATGCCGAGCACCGCGTAGGTTTCGTTCGCGAGCGGATGGCTCTCGAACCACGCATGCAGTTCGGCCGAGCGGCTGAGCACATGCGCGATCTCGTCGGGCGCGGCGAAAAACGCGTGGATATAGGGATCGGCGAGCCAGTTCGCGGCGCTCGCCTCGTGCGCGGGCGGCAAGGTCCGCACCACATCGCTCACATAGCTCAGCGATTGGGCGAGCGCGGGCGTGAGCCGCGCGCGCCAGTCGCGCGCGAGCTTCAGCGGCGGGCTCAGCTCGGTCAGCCGGTCCGCCAGCGCGCGTGTCTGTTCGGTTTGCGGGTCGGGCCGCGCGGGCTTGCGCGGCCACAGTCGATCGAAAAAAACCATGAGACGGCTCCCGTAGCGCCGCGCCGGCCGGTGGATTCGAGTTGCCGCCTGGCCGGCGCGCATCGTCGTCGACTATACCGCGTCGGGCCTCGCGCTCCCTGAAAGGCCGGCAACGAAGCGTGTGCGCGCCGCGCGCCTGTGCTCCTGAAAACGCTCACCTTTGGATTTTCTTCCAGACACTTGATGTTAAAAAATCCGCGAAGCAACTTGACGACATCAAGCCACAAAACGCGATTGGGTGTCGATCCCGTGAATAATGGCTCCCGCAAACACTCACCTTTACGGTTCGCGGGCGGTTCGATCGTGCAGTTGGGTGGATCGGTGAGTGCGGCGACACACTCGCCTTCACGTTTCCTGGCACTCCCCAGGTCTGGCTCCCGAATGTCCTCACCGTTGGCATCCGGTCGAGCGCAAACGTTTCCCGTATCCCCTCACCTTCGGATTCGCGGATAAGCGTGGCTCCGCTTCAGAACGCGTCGCCGATTGCCAGGCATATGCCTGGCATATCGAATCATTGCGCGAACATCCAACCGTAAGCGATCCGCTTTCCCACACCGTTTCGTGCACCGTGCCCCCGGCCAGATCGCGCCTCCGGGCCGCGTTTTCTCCGGGAATACGCTTTGCTCAGCGACGCCGGCGCGTCTCAATCACACATCAGGACAAACCCGCGTTGCATCCGCCCCGGCCGCGACGGAGCAAGCGGAAGCGCCCTGATGGCGGCTTTTAGAGTGATTCGTTCAATTGACAGCGGTCAATGTAATGATCCAATCTTCACCGCACAAATTATTACGAGACAGGGAGGCAGACACATGTTGGAGAGCATTGTCCGCTGCGTCGCGCTGGCCGCAGCCGCAACGCCGTTACTCGTCGCTTGTGGTGGAGGCAACGCCAGCGACCCCGCGCCGATCACGCCGGCGCAATGTTCGGGCTCGACCTGCACGAACCAGGGCGCGCCCACGAGCCAGCCGGCCGCCACGGCGCTCTGCCCCGCCGATGCCGACATCGCGAAGAACACCTATCTCGGCGGCGCGGGCAGCGGCGAGGTCGTGAGCCTGAACATCGATCCGACGAAGATGACCTACACGCTGACCTATCTTGCTTCGCCGATACCGGCGCAATCGAGTTCGGTGTCGGCCACGCGCGCGGGCCTCACGGTCACCGGCGCGGTCCAGCATCCGCCGAGCGGCGCGCTGCCCACGGCCGCGCAGATCGCCTGCGCGTTCCAGCTCCAGGCGGGCACCGGCACGCTCAACGGCAACAGCTACACCACGGCCTATAACGCGGACAATCCGCCCACGATCTACGTGGGCTACGGCGTGGCGGGCGGCGGCATTCCCGGCGCGACGGTCAACCTCCAAGGCGACAGCCTGGCCGCGCTGCTGTTCCCGAATGTCCAGTCGCGCACCTTCGACTTCTATCCGTTTCTCGCCTTCTCGTCGGTCAGCACGAACATCGCGGATCTGCAGGGCAACTGGAACGCGCTGCTGTATCACATCGTGCCGACGCAGAGCTTCGCGGCGGCCGCGACCACGGCGCAGGAGACCTACGACGCGAGCGGCAATTGCAGCGTGACGAGCGGCGCGACCAACACGCAATGCGATACGTCCTCGTCGCAATGGGCCACCGATCCCAACGGCAGCTATTTCACGAGCAGCAACGCGCCGCACATCATCACGCCGCAGTTCTCGGGGCTGGCGACCGGCGGCGCGAGCCACCTGATTCTCGGCAAGCTCAACGGCAAGATCGTGCCGGTCGTCGTGCGCACGGGCTACGTGAACGAGAACCTGCTGACGATCGCCATCGACGACGAATCCGGCATCGCGATGATGGCGCCCGCCACGTCGCTCACGTCCGGTTCGTTCGACGGCAGCTACATCGGCGCCGATTCGAACTTCGCCTACACGGCCACGCTGATCAACGGCCAAACCGCCGGCTTCCTCAAGCCCTCGACGATGACGACGCAGAGCACTTTCACGCTCGATTACACGCAAACGCATCCGGGCCTGATCGGCGCGACCGACAACAACGGCAATGCGGGCAACGTGATCGCCGTGGGCGGCCTGTACGGGATCTTCCTGAACGGCGAGGAGAACGGCGGCGTGACCTCGACATCCGCGAACAGTCAGACGTCCAACTCGCCGTACTTCGGTGTGGGCGCACTGATCCAGCCGCAGTAAAACCGCCGGCGCGCCTCCTCGAGCCATCGCTCAGGATGCCGAAATAGCAGCAAGCAAGCTCGAAAAGGGGCGCAAGGACAGGGAGCCTGCGCCCCGCCAACAAGAATATTCCGGAGACGCGGTATGACATTGAAGCATTCCGTAAAGCACCTCGCGAAGCTCTCGGCGCTCGGCGCGCCGCTGCTGCTCACGCTGAGCGCCTGCGGCGGCGGGGGCAGCGGCAGCCCGCCGCTGGTCGAAACCGCCCTGTGCCCGACCTCGCTCGACTACAACACGGTCTACACGGGCGGCGGCGGCGACGGCGAACTGGTCAAGCTCCAGCTCGACACCACGAAGAAGACCTGGCAGATCACCTATGTCGAATCGCCGATTCCGGCCACCACCGGCACGGTCACGCCCACGCGCAAGGGCCAGGTGGTCTCGGGCACGATTACCCAGGAAACCGCGCTGCCCACGGCGAAGCTCAATCAGTGCGCGTTCCAGCTCAACGGCGCGAGCCTCGATGCGAGCCGTCCGGCGCGCGTGTTCATCGGCTTCGGCGTCGCGGGCGGCACGATTCCCGGCGCGGAAATCCAGTTCGCGGGCTCGGGCGGCATCGGCGTGGTGCCGGACACGAAGTTCCCGTACTACCCGTTCATCGGTTTTTCGACGCTCGAAACCAATATCGCCAACGTCGCGGGCACGTATAACCAGCTCGGCTATCACCAGGTGCCGTCGCAGAACTTCCTGCCGGCCGCCGTCGACGCGAAGATCACCATCAACGCCGACGGCACGTGGCAGGAGTGCGACAACAGCGGCGTGAACGCCGGCACCTGCCAGCAGCCCGGCACGAATTTCGTGCAGTCGAGCGACGGCAGCGGCGCGTTCGAAACCGACAACTTCCAGGGGCAGGTCAAGCCCACGCTCGTCACCGGCAAGAACGCGGCGAAGGGCTTCATGATCGTCGGCAAGCTGCGCAATCAGCTCGTGCCGGTGCTCGTGCGCACGGGCGTGGCGTATCCGCAGGTCGGCGTCGATCCGCAGAGCGGCGCCACCGGTCCGGTCGCCGACGACGAGTCGGGCATCTCGGTGCTCGCGCCGCAGACGGCCGTCGCGCAGGGTTCGCAGGACGGCGAGTACATCGGCGTGGACAGCCAGTTCGATTACCGCACGCTGGCGCTGTCGGGCACGCAGGGCACGCTGCTCGATCCGTTCAACGCGTCGCAGGCGGCGCTGGCCACCGCGCTCGATCTGAACTTCACCGAGAGCGTGCCGGGTCTCGTGACCACCACGCACGTGAATGCGTCGACCGGCACCACGCCGACCGGCAAGATGATTTTCACGGGCGGCGTGTTCGGCTTCCTCGACCTGACGAATGCTTCGTCGCCGTACTTCACCGCGGGCGCGTTCGTGCAGTAATCCGCACGCCCGCCACGCGCATCGATCGACACATGACGATGCCGTGCCCATGAGGCAACCGCTCTCCGTGTGCGCCGCGCCGCCGGCAACGCGCACACGGGCCGCAAGGCACGCGCAGGACCGGCCGTTCATGAGACGGCCGCCGCGCGCAGGCAGGTTTGCCCGAACCTGAGAGAAACAGGGAGGAACAACAATGATGAGACGTCTTGCGCTGGCGGCGGTGGCCGCCGGCTTGTCCACGGCTGCGCATGCCCAGCATGCGGGCGACAACGTGGCCGTACTCGGCTGGTTTCACGTCGCGCCCCAGCAATCGAGCACGCCGCTCACCACCACGGTCGCGCCGACGCCGATCAACACGCCGCTGCGTCTGCCGGACTCGTTCACCTCGCCGGGCACGAGTCTGTCGACGAACAACGCGAACACGCTCGGCCTCGTTTTCAGCCACTTCCTGACCGATCACATCGCGATCTCGACGGTGGCGGGCGTGCCGCCCAAGTTCAAGCTCTACGGCCACGGCACGATCAAGCCGCCGGGACCGGCGGGCGCGCTCGGCAGCCAGAATCTCGACGATCCGGCCACCAATCCGATCGTCCAGAGCGTGCGGCAGTGGAGCCCGGCGGTGATCTTCCAGTACTACTTCCGCGACGCCGATGCCAAGTTCCGGCCGTTCGTGGGGATCGGCGTGTCGTACAACTGGTTCTCGGACATCCAGCTCAACCCGAACTTCGTGAAGGCGACCCAGGACAATCTGGGCTCGGTGCTCGCGGCGGGCGCGGGCAAGACGGGGCAGACGCAGATCAGCGCGAAGGCGTCGTCGTCGTGGCAGCCGGTGTTCAATATCGGCGCGGAATATCAGATCACGCAGCATCTCGGGCTGGTGGCGTCGTTGACGTATATTCCGCTGAAGACCACGTCATCCGTGATCATCAAGGCCGCCGACGGCACCGAACTCGGCGTGAGCCGCGCCGAACTCAAGGCCGACCCGATCATTTCGTTCCTCGCGGTCTCTTACAAGTTCTGACCGGCGCTTACGCATGCACGCCGCGTTGCGCGTGCATGCGCACACTTGCAGCAATATAAGGCGGATAGCGGGACGATTTCGGCGGACATCGGCTCGCGCGAGCACGGCGGCTCGCGCTAAAATCGGCGCATGCCGAAAACGCCCACGACTCCCGTTCCCGATTCCGCGCCCGAGCGCCCCGACGACAGCGAGTACACCGTCGACGAACTCGCGCGCGTGACCGGCACCACGGTGCGCAACGTGCGCGCCTATCAGGACCGCGATCTGCTCATGCCGCCCGACAAGCGCGGCCGCGTGGGCATTTACAACGACTCGCACGTGGCGCGGCTCAAGCTCATCAATCACCTGCTCGCGCGCGGCTACACGCTCTCGAATATCCAGGACCTCATCAAGGCCATCGACGACGGCGGCGATCTGCGCTCGATCCTCGGCCTCGAAAACGCGATCGGCGGTCCGTGGTCGCATGCGCGGCCCAAAACCTATTCGCTGCCCGAACTGATCAAGCTGTTCGGCCCGCAGGCGCCCAGCAGCCTCACGCGGCTCGCCGAATTCGGCCTGCTGGAACGCAAGGGCCTGTCGTTCGTCGCGCGCAATCCGGCCATGCTCGACGCGGCCGCGGCCACCGTGCGCGAAGGCATTCCCGCGCGCGACCTGCTCGACGTGCTGGAGAAGGCGCGTCCGCATTTCGACGCCATCGCGCGCGTGCTGGTGGAAATGGTCGTGCGCCATCTCGACCGCTACGACGCCGGCGCTCTGCCGCCCGCGACCGACATGCCGGGACTCGTCGAGGCGATCTGGCGGCTGCGTCCGCTCTCCTCGGTGTTCGTTGAGAACGAGATCCTGCGCGCGCTCGAAGCGCAGTCGAGCGAGTATCTGGGCGGCCGCGTGGCCACCATCCTCGACGCCAAACTCGGCCAGCGCGCGAGCGCCGATCCCGATGCGGATAGCGGCGCCGATGCGCCGCCGGCCGCGCGCAAAAGCGCCTCGCGCACGGCAAAGAAACCTTCGCTCAAGTCCGCGCTGAAGAAGCGCTGATCTCACGCCGATCCGGCTTCTGACGCGCGCCGCCACGGCGCGCGTTTCGGCTTTTGCGCGGCTTTCGCGTGCCTTGCGCGTGCCTTGCGCGCGACGCCTGAAAACGCCCCAAACACGCTCCCGCGTTTTCGGCCCCGTTTTTTCCTCTCCGTTTTTTCCCGCTCCCACGTCCGTCCGAGTCGCGCCAAATCCGCCTGAAACCCATGCCAGGCAGGCGTTTTCGCGTATTCGCAGCCGCCGCGCGTTGTGTCCCGAATGCTCCCTCTAGCCCCTTGCGCGATCTCGCCGCGCGCACTATGTTTACATCATCCAATGTAACAGTTAAAAATGAACCATAGGGAGACGCTCCGGATGAACGCATCCACCCGGTCTTTGGGCGAGCCGCTTGGCGTCGCCATCATCGGCACCGGTTTCGCGGGGCTGGGCATGGCGATCCGTCTGCTGCAGCGCGGCCACACCGATTTCGCCGTATTCGAGAAGGCCGGCTCCGTGGGCGGCACCTGGCGCGACAACCATTACCCCGGCTGCGCGTGCGACGTGCAATCGCACGTCTACTCGTTTTCGTTCGCGCCGAACCCGCGCTGGACGCGCATGTTCGCGCCCCAGCCCGAGATTCGCGCGTATCTGAACCGCTGCGTCGACAAGTTCCGTCTCTCGCCGTGGCTCAACTTCGACCACGAGCTCCAGAGCGCGCAATGGGACGACGCCGCGCATTGCTGGCGCCTTGCCTTCGCGAACGGCCGCCGCATCAGCGCGCGCGTGCTGATTTCGGCGATGGGCGGTCTCTCGCGCGCCGCGCTGCCCGCGATTCCCGGCGTGGAAAGCTTCGCGGGCAAGGCCTTCCACTCGCAGCACTGGGACCACGGCTATGCGCTCGAAGGCAAGCGCGTGGCCGTGATCGGCACGGGCGCGAGCGCGATCCAGTTCGTGCCGCAGATCGCGCCGAAAGTGGCGAAGCTCGACCTGTTCCAGCGCACGCCGCCGTGGATCATGCCCAAACCCGACCGCGCGCTCTCGCCGTTCGAGCAGTGGATGTTCCGCACGCTGCCGTTCACGCAGAAGATCATGCGCACGGGCCTGTACTGGCTGCTCGAATCGCGCGTGCTCGGCTTCGCGATTCATCCCTCGCTGATGAAGAACGTGCAGAAGATCGCGCTGCGCCACATCCGCCATCACGTGAAGGACCCGGCGTTGCGTGCGGCCGTCACGCCCGACTACACGATCGGCTGCAAGCGCGTGCTGATCTCGAACGACTACTATCCGGCGCTCACGCGCGAGAACGTCGACGTGGTGACGAACGACATCGCGCGCATCGACGCCACCGGCGTCATCACCGCCGACGGCCGGCATCGCGAAGTCGACTGCATCATCTACGGCACCGGTTTTCAGGTCGCCGATCCGTTTCCGCGCGGCGCGATCATCGGCCGCGACGGCGTGGATATCGTCGATACGTGGCGCAACGGCGCGCATGCGTATCTGGGCACCGCGCTGCCCGGCTATCCGAACTTCTTCATGCTGGTCGGCCCGAACACGGGGCTCGGCCACAACTCGATGGTGTTTATGATCGAGTCGCAGATCGAATACGTGCTCGGCGCGCTCGACGCCATGAAGAAGGACCGCGCCGATTCGATCGAGGTTCGTCCGAGCGTCGAAGCGCGCTTCAACGAGCGCATCCAGCAGAAGCTCGATCGCGCGATCTGGTCGGTGGGCGGCTGCAAGAGCTGGTATCTCGATCCGCGCAACGGCAAGAACACCACGCTCTGGCCGGGCTTCACCTGGCGCTTTCGCCAAGCCACCGCGAGCTTTTCGATCGGCGAATATCAGGTGTTCCGCAAAACACATCATCAGGATGCCGAACTACTGTTGAGCGTCGCGGCGCACACGACACACACGACCGAGGCCGCCTGAGCGGCCCAACAGGGAGAGGGAGCACTGACATGAAACACTTCGACAACAAGGTCGCCGCCATCACGGGCGCAGGCTCGGGCATGGGCCGCTCGCTCGCGGTGCAGCTCGCGGGCGCGGGCTGCCATCTCGCGCTCGCCGACAAGAACGCCGTGGGCCTCGCCGAAACCGAGCGCATCGTGCGCGCGCTCGCGCCGAGCGTGCGTGTGACGACGCGCGTGCTCGACGTGGGCAAGCGCGACGCGATGTTCGCGTGGGCCGACGAAACCGCCGCCGCGCACGGCCGCGTGAACCTCGTGTTCAACAACGCGGGCGTGGCGCTCTCCAGCACCATCGACGGCATGTCTTACGACGATCTCGAATGGATCGTGAACATCAACTTCTGGGGCGTCGTGCACGGCACGAAGGCGTTTCTGCCGTATCTGAAAGCGTCGGGCGACGGCCATATCGTCAATACGTCGAGCGTGTTCGGCCTGTTCGCGCAACCGGGCATGAGCGGCTACAACGCCACCAAGTTCGCGGTGCGCGGCTTCACCGAATCGCTGCGCCAGGAACTCGACATGATGAAGTGCGGCGTCTCGGCCACCTGCGTGCATCCGGGCGGCATCCGCACCAACATCGCCCAGGCGAGCCGCGTCGCGTCGAACATGGTCGGCTTCATGGTCGCGAGCGAGCAGCAGGGCAAGGACGAATTCGAGAAGTTCTTCATCACCACCGCGGACGACGCCGCGCGCACGATCCTCACCGGCGTGCGCCGCAACGCGCGCCGCGTGCTGATCGGGCGCGACGCGCGCGCCGCCGACTGGCTCGCGCGCGTGCTGCCGTCCGCGTACCAGGCGCTCGTCGTGATGAGCGCGCGCCGCGAAGCCGCCAAGGCGAACCGCCGCGCCCGACGCGCCGCGCGCGAAGCCGCGCTCAACGGCGGAGCAAGAAACAACAACGCAGGCAATAATCAGGGAGAAACAGCATGATCATGCCGGTCCGACGCGATATCCGCTTCGCGCTACCGCCCGAACGGGCTTGCGACTGGCACGTCGAAGGCGTGCCGGTCACCCACTTCTTCAACGCGCTGTCGCTGCTTTTTCCCGCGGGCGAGCGCTTTTTCATGGACTCCGTGCGCCACTATCGCGACCAGATCGACGACCCCGACCTCAAGAAGCAGGTGATGGGTTTCATCGGCCAGGAAGCCATGCACACGCGCGAGCACGTCGAGTACAACGACCTGCTGCAAGCGGCGGGACTGCCCGCGCACAAGCTCGACAAGCGGCTGTGGGCGATCCTCAACTTCGGGCGCAAGGTGTTGCCGCCTTCGCTGCAACTCGCGCAGACGGTCGCGCTCGAACACTACACGGCCATGCTCGCGGATCTGCTGCTCGCCGAGACCGGTTCGCGCATCGAAGGCTCGGTCGAAGGCTACAAGCAGATGTGGCTCTGGCACGCGCTCGAGGAAACCGAGCACAAGTCGGTCTCGTACGACGTGTGGAATACGGTCATCAAGCCGGGCCCGAAGCGCTATCTGATGCGCACCGGCACGATGCTCGCGACCACCGTGCTGTTCTGGCTCATCGTGTTCGACTATCACCTCGCGCTGATGCGCCGCCACAAGCGCCGCATCGGCAAATTCAGCGGCTGGTGGAAGCTGTTCAAGTTTCTCTACGGTCCGCGCCACGGCGTGTTCCCGAGCATCGCGATGGAATGGCTGCGCTTCTTCAAGCCCGGTTTTCATCCGTGGGATCACAACAACCGCCAGCATCTCGAACGCATCGACGGCCTGATCTCGCAGATCGACGCCACCAACGCGCAGTACGCCTCGCAGGCCGCGCCGCGCCGTGTGCCGCTGCATCCGGCGGGCTCGCCGCGCGCGGCCTGACGCATCATGGCCGCGATCGAAACCTTCGAAGTCGATGCCGGCGACGTACGGCTCGCGGTCTATGCGAGCGGCCCGCGCGACGCGCCGCCGCTCGTGCTCGTGCACGGCTATCCCGATTCGGCGCGCGTGTGGGACGCGTTGCGGCGCGAACTGGACGCGCGCTATCGCGTGATCGCGTACGACGTGCGCGGCATGGGCGCGTCGAGCGCGCCGTCGAATCGCGCAGGTTATCGGCTCGAACGGCTCGCGCACGATCTGATGACGGTCGCCGAGGCGACGTGCGGCGCGCGGCCGTTTCATCTCGTTGCGCACGACTGGGGCTCGATTCAGTGCTGGGAAGCTGTCACCGATCCGGCCAACGCGGCGCGCCTCGCGTCCTATACGTCGATTTCGGGGCCGTGCCTCGATCACGTCTTTCGCGCGCCGACGAATTTCCGCCAGACGCTCAAGTCCTGGTATATCGCGTTCTTTCATCTGCCGCTGGTGCCGCAGCTCGTCTGGCGGCTCGGCGGCGCGGCGCTCTGGCCGTGGTGGCTGCGCAAGACCGAAGGCGTACGCGCCGAACGCGATCCGCAGCAACTGCGCAACTGCCTGAACGGTCTCCAGCTGTATCGCGCGAATTTCATCACGTGCGCGCGGCGGCCGCGCGAGCGGCGCACGCAGGTGCCCGTGCAGTTCATCGTGCCGCGCTTCGACCGCTATGTGACGCCCGCGATGTCCGAGCACGTCGCGCAATGGCTCGGGCGTTACCGGCGCGAGCTCATCGACGCGCCGCACTGGACCGTGGTGCGCGACGCGCCGCTGATCGCCGCGCGCGTGCATCGCTTCATCGCGTGGGCGCGCAACGAGGCGTCGCCGCCGGTGCAGGCCGTGGAGGCTTCGCAGACGAGCGACGCCCGCGCGAGCGTGTTGCCTGAGAGAACCTGAGCAGCGTCGTTACCGCGCGCATCGCCACGCAGCAACGCGCGGTCATGACAACATCGAGACACACCCCTTCGGAGAGGTCCGCCGGTGAACGCCATCGCCCTGCCCCTTGCAACCGGAATCGCCGTGATCGTGGCCGCGTGCGCCGCGCTCGCGCTCTATACGCGGCGCACCACGCGCCGCATCGAAACCGCCGTGCCGATGGACGGCCGTCACATCGAGATCGACGGCGAGCGCCTGCATTACGTCGAATTCGGCAACCCAGACGGTCAGCCCGTCGTGTTCGTGCACGGTCTGTGCGGCCAGTTGCGCAACTTCGCGTATCTGCCGCTGGAAGCGCTCGCGCGCGACCATCGCGTGATCCTGCTCGATCGCCCCGGCTCCGGCTACTCGACGCGCGCGCCGAACGGCCCGGCGAATATTCGCGCGCAGGCCGATAGCGTCGCGCACTTCATCGCCGCGCTGGGGCTCGAACAGACCGTGCTCGTGGGGCATTCGCTCGGCGGCGCGCTCGCGTTGTCCGTCGCGCTCGATCATCCGGAAGCAGTGGCGCGTCTCGCGCTGATCGCGCCGCTCACGCACGTGCAGACCGAGGTGCCGAAGGCGTTTCGTCCGCTCGTGCTGCGCTCGAATGCCGTGCGCCGCTTCGTGTCGCGCACGTTCGCGACGCCGTTCGGCCTCGCCACGAGCGCGAGCACGTTGCGCGCGGTGTTCGCGCCCGAAGCTGTGCCGCGCGACTTCCGCACGCGCGGCGGCGCGCTGCTGAGCCTGCGTCCGCAGGGCTTCGTGAACGGTTCGCGCGATCTCGTCGCCATCGAGGACGCCGACGATCTCGACCGGATGACGCAGCGTTATGCGCAGCTGGGCGTGCCCGTCGACGTGCTGTTCGGCCGCGACGACATCGTGCTCGACTGGACGCGTCACGGCGAGGCGCTGCGCCTTGCGTCGCCGCGCGTGTCGCTCAAGGTCGTGAACGGCGGCCACATGTTGCCCGTGACGGCGCCGTCGACCACGTACGACTGGCTGCGCAGCGCGATCGCGGGCACGGCGCACGCGAGCGCCGAACGCGCGATCGCCGTCGATCAGCGTGACGAACGCGAGTTGCCGCTCGACGCGCCCATGCACGGACGTCCGGCGATCTGAACGGCGCGCGGCCACGCGCCGCTAGAGTGACTGCTCGGTACTGATGCAAGCGTTTTGCGAGGCGTCGTTGTTATCGTAAGGGCGGCCGTGTCGATCAGCACGCGCGCGGCGCCCAAAACAAAGACAGACTGGAGACGACCATGGCAGCCCAACTGCAAGCGCAGACGACGGCTCGCGGCGCGCAGCATGCCGCGCCCGACACCGACGGCATCTGGTACGCGTCCTATCCCGCCGGCGTTCCGCCCGAGATCGACGTTACGCAATACGAAACAATTTCGCAGTATTTCGACGAGTGCGTCTCGCAGTTCAGCGAACGCGTGGCCTATGTGAGCGTGGGCGCGTCGCTGACTTATGGCGCGCTCGCACGCAAGGCCGAAGCGTTCGCGGCGTGGCTGCAAGGCGTGGGCATCGCGCCGGGCGAGCGCGTCGCCATCATGCTGCCGAATACGTTTCAGTATCCCGTCGCGCTGTTCGGCGCGCTCAAGGCGGGCGCGGTGGTCGTCAACGTCAATCCGCTCTATACGCCGCGCGAACTCGCGCATCAGTTGAAGGACAGCGGCGCGCGCGCGATCGTGGTGTTCGAGAACTTCGCGAAGACGCTCGAAGAAGCGCTGCCCGGCACGCGCATCGAGCACATCGCGGTGACGGGTCTCGGCGATCTGCTCGCGGACGGCCTCAATCTCAAGGGTCGTCTGCTCAATTTCGTGCTGCGCCGCGTGAAGAAGATGGTGCCGAACTACACGCTGCCGAACGCGGTGCGTCTGCGCGCGGCGCTCGACATCGGCGCGCGGCGCACGCTCGCGAACGCGCTGCGCACGAGCGGCGACCTCGCCTTTCTGCAATACACCGGCGGCACGACCGGCGTGGCGAAAGGCGCGATGCTCACGCATCGCAACATTCTCGCCAACGTGCTGCAAGCGAAGGCGTGGTCGGCGTCGCAACTCTCGGGCGAAGTCGAAACGGTGCTCACGCCGTTGCCGCTCTATCACATCTATTCGCTCACGGTGAATGCGCTGATCTTTCTCGGGCTCGGCGGACGCAATATCCTGATCGCGAATCCGCGCGACACGAAGCGCATGATGATGATCCTGCGCCGCGAAACCTTCACCGGCATCACGGCGATCAACACGCTCTACAACGCGCTGCTCGACAGCGAGGCATTCCGTCGGCGCGACTTCTCCGCGCTCAAGCTCGCGATGGCGGGCGGCATGGCCACGCAGAAGGCCGTCGCCGACCGCTTCAAGACCGTGACCGGGCAGCCGATCGTCGAAGGCTACGGACTCACGGAGTGCTCGCCGATCGTCGCGACCAATCCCGTCGATCTACAGAACATGCGCGATTTCGAAGGCTCGATCGGCTTGCCCGTGCCGTCGACGCAAGTCCGTTTTCGCCGCGAGGACGGCACGTGGGCCAACATCGGCGAACCCGGCGAACTGTGCGTGAAAGGCCCGCAGGTGATGCTCGGCTACTGGAATCGTCCCGACGAAACCGCGCAGGTGCTAGACGCCGACGGCTGGCTCGCGACCGGCGATATCGGCGTGATGGACGCGCAGGGCTTCATCAAGCTCATCGACCGCAAGAAGGACATGATCATCGTGTCGGGTTTCAACGTGTATCCGAGCGAGATCGAGGACGTGGTGGCGATGCATCCGGACGTGCGCGAAGTGGCCGCCATCGGCGTGCCCGATTCCGTGCAGGGCGAGCGCGTGAAGGTGTTCGTGGTCGCGCGCGATCCCTCGCTCACGGCCGAGGCGGTGATCGCGCATTGCCGCCGTCAGCTCACCGGTTACAAGGTGCCGCGCCTCGTGGAGTTTCGCGAGGCGCTGCCGCAAACCAACGTCGGCAAGATCCTGCGCCGCGCGCTGCGCGACGAGGAAATCGCCCGGCAACGCGCGGCGTAGATCGCGCGGGCTACACCGGCTTTTATCGAGCAGGCCAACATAAACAGGGAGACGCATCATGAACACCGCTTCAACGCTTGCTTCGCTGCCTCGCCAACCTCGCCGCGCATTCAGGGCGATCGCGTGCGCGGCGCTCGCGCTCGCGTGCGCCGGCGCGTTCGCGCAGGACGACAACGCCGCCAGCGAACAGATCGGCGCCGCCGCACCGCAAGGCGCCGCGCCGTCGGCAGCCGAAGTGAGCAAGCTTTCCGTCGATCAGCAGGTGCGCTGGCTGCAGAAGGCGCAAAAGAGCGGCGCGCTCGTGAAGATGGACGACGCGCAGCTCACCGCGCTGTTCCAGGCGCTCGATCCCCTCGTGGTGCCCACGGTCATCAAGCTCGGGCCGTCGGGTTATCCGTCGTACGAGTTCACGCTGTCGCGCTGGGAGCGCCTGAACGGCAAGTGGCCGAGCAAGCCCGCGCACATGCTCGTGAAACTCGATCACGACCCGCTGCGGATCTACGCGAAGTGGCTGCCCGACGGCGAGCATTCGGGCGAGGAAGTGATCTACGACGCTTCGAAGAAGTCCGATGAAATGTACGGCCACCTGGGCGGCCTGCTCGGCGTGATGCCGATGTGGACCGCGCTCGACGGCACGCTCGCGCGCTCGCAGTCGAATCACAAGATCACCGATCTCGGGACCGAGTTCATCGTCAGCCAGTTCATGACCGACGCGAAGAAGTATGTGGAAGTGGGCGCGCCGTACAAGCCCGAAGTCGAGGTGAAGACGATGAACGGCGTGCGCGTGGTCGCGCTCACCTACACGTCGCCGAGCGGCAAGCCGCAGTTCTACGCGAAGAAGCAGACGCTCGGGCTCGATCTGCGTCATCCGTATTTCCGCACCGTGGAAGCGTACGGCGACGACGGGCAGATCTTCGAGAAGATCGTGATCGACAGCATCACGCCGAAAAGTTTCGATGCCGAAGCGTTCGATCCGAAGAATCCGGACTACAAGTTCTAGTTCGCGCGTGCGTCGCGATCAAGGTGAGGGTTTTCGGGAGAGTGGACGGGGTGAAGCGCGGGTTGCATCGCGCGCTCACCGGAAAATACGGCCTCTGACTCCTGGAATTCCTCACCTTTTGCGTTTTTGAAGCGCGTGGCCGACCGTTTCGGGTCATTCCAGGTGATTCCGACTGCTTCGGGTGATAGATCGGCGTACCAGGCGACTCACCTTGATGGTTGATCGCCTGGAATTCCTCACCTTCAGCGCTTTTTGCCTGCGTGCGGTGAAGCGGCGATGCGCGCCGCGTCTCACCCTCGACGCGCATCTCCTGGAACGTCTCACCGATACTTCTGCAACTCCGGATCCGTGATCGGCTGCTCGGGCAGATTGAGCAGGCCCGGCAGCGCGCTCAGCTTCGGCACGCCGTCATAGTCGGCCCAGCGGCCGCCCGAACCTTGGTAGATGATCGACGGCGTGCCCTGAAAACCGAGGTCCTGGAACAACTGCATATTGCTGTCGAGTTGCGCTTTCGCCGCGGCGGGAATGGTGGCGAGCGGCGCGATGCCGCCCGATTCGTCCTTCTCGTTGTAGCGCGTTTCCAGCACCTTCAGGAGCGCCGCGCGGTCTTTCGCCTGCAATAGCGCAGCCGCCTTGCCCGGCGAATCGGGCTTGAGGAAGCCCATCGGAATCCAGTGCACCTGCAGGCCCGCCGCTTCATACGGTTGCAGCGCCTTCCACACCAGGTGACAGAAAATACAGTTCGGGTCCATGAAGACGTAAAGCGTCGACTTCACGTTCGCGCCGCTCGCGCCTTCGACGATCGCGCTCGCGCTCTGGAATCGCGCGGCTGCCGTGGCGGGCAGCCAGACGGTCGCGGGATCGTCCGCGGCCATGGTGGGCGCCGCCGCGCCGAATGCGCTCGCGGCGATCAGAATGCTGATCCACTTCTTCATTATTCACCTCAGGTTCGTTCCGCGCGCGTCGAATGCAGGCGCGTTGCCCGCGCGCGGAGCCCGTATCTTATGGCGCAGACGTGGCCCGCCCCTGACGCGAACCTGGCAGAAATGTCAGGAGGCGCGACCAGGCGATCGAAGGTGAGAGTTTGCGGGACGCTGCGCGACTCGAAATCGGCGAGCGACGAATTGGCGATGCGCATTGTTTGAATGCGCAATGCGCGCGATTTTCCGTCGCGACGACGGCCGGCAAATGCGTTGTGATTCTTCACCCAGATATCGCCCGGCAATTTAATCTGGAATGCAAATTAATTTGAAGTCAATCGATTCGATACCCGGTCTCGCGTTTCGGTAAGCCGACGCATCGCGCTTCCTTTCGCGATCGCAAACTTCGCTACCGCATTCGACCGATTCTTTCGCCGCCCTTTCTCTCGCGCGGCGGGCGATTTCTCGAATCCTGCCCTGAAACAAGGCATATTACGCATCCCGCATGACGCTCGCCTCGCGGCGGTCGGCCTATGCGCGATGCAATGCGCTCCGCATCATCCGCTCATCGCACACGTTCCGCACGTGCGACACGTGTCGCGCGCAGGCGCGGCGCGGGCGAGCGCAGCTATCAACATTGACAGGGTAAAGGGGCCTGCGCTTCACATCCGGCATGGCAGGACGTTTCCGCCAGTGAGTCGCCACACCACATCAAGAAAGGCAAGGACGTCATGCCAGCCGCCAAAGACCATTACGGGGTTCGCTCATTCGCGTTGCTACAGGGGCTGCCCGAATCACTCGTGCAGCATATCGACGAACGCCTCACGCCCTGGCCCGCTCAACGCAGCCGGCTGTTGTTCTTCAAGGGCGATACGGAGAATTTCGTCGCCTTCGTGCATCGCGGACACATCTATCACACGCTGCACGAGCCGGGCGGGCGCGAAATCATCCTCGACTACACGCTCGCGGGCGGGCTTGTCGGCGAGAGTGCGCTGCTGCATCCGCGTCGCCGCAGCTTCAATGCGCAACTGAGTCCCGACTGCGAGATCTCGCTGCTGCACGAAGCGCATTTCGCCGTGTTGCAGGCCAATCCGCTCTTCATGCTGCGCGTCCAGCAACTGCTCTGCAATCGCCTCGAGCAACTGAGCGACTTCGTGGAATCGGCCTGCCTGTACCGGCTCGAAGCGCGGCTCGCGCGCCATCTGCTCACGCGCATGGGCGACGGCGAGCGACACGAAGTCCGTCTGCCTGGCAATCAAAGCATCATGGCCGCGATGCTCAACGTGAGCCGGCCGCGCCTGAATTCGCTGCTGCAACGCTGGCAGCGCGAAGGGCTGATCCGACCGCAGGCACACATGCTGTGCATCGAAAATCCGGAGCGCCTTCGCCATATCGCCACGGCCGGATGAAGCACGCTGCATGGGCATCGCGCGCGTTGTTACGTACGCGACTGCTTTCTTCACACGATTGGCCGGATCCTGCTGATTCCATCCACGGAGGACGCAGAATGAACATCACAACTTGTGGCGGCGACGAGACCACGGCCTACCGCGAGCAATTCGATTGCACCTGGAGAGATGTGCAAGGCAAGTTGCGCCGACGCGCGCGTCTGCTATGCAAGGGCGATCCCTCGCGCGCCGACGATCTGCTCTCCGACACCGCGCTGAAAGTCCATCTCTACATGCAGCGCTCCCCGGATCGCGTGAAGAACCTCGCGGGCTTTTTCTTTCTCGCGCTCAACCATGCCTTTCTCGATCATGCGCGCCGACGCGGCCGCGAGGATCGCGTGATCGAGCACGGCGCCGAATGGGAAGACGAGCAGTGCATTGCCGTCGCCGATCGCGCGCTGCCCATCGATCAGCAACTCGCGCTCAAGCAGCAACTCGCGCGCATGGAGGCGGCCGTCGCCGAACTCGCGCCCGCGCAACGCACGCTGTTCGCCCTGAAATTCGAGGATGAACTGCCGTATCCGCAAATCGCCGACACGCTCGGCATCAGCGAGGCGCTCGCACGCAAGCGCGTCGAACTGCTGCGCAAAAAGCTGCGCCAGAAGCTCGACTAGGCGCGACGCGCATGCGCGTCGCCGGCCGGCTTCGCAGCCTTCACAAGCACGCCGGCGATGCGTCCGTATTCAGGCAAACCACGCAGCGCGATGCCAGTCGCCTCGCGCTTTCCGCCACCCCCATGCCGTACTTAAGGAGTCGTCATGGCAGACAACACCGCCGTCAACGGCCAGATCACCGACGCCGTCACCCAAACCAACGTCAAGGTCGTGGCCGAAGCCCCGGCCCAGGCGCTCGCTTCGCTCTATCAGTTCGCCAGTCATTCGGCGGGCCTGTCGTTGCAGAACGCCGTGCACAGCCAGCAGGCGCTGAACCAGATTTCCAGCGCCGTGATTTCCAAGGCCGTGACGATGATTCTCGCCGTCGGCGACAAGAGCTGACGCGCGTGCGGAGACCTGAACCATGAGCCTCAAGGACCTCTTTGGCGGCAAGTCCGCCGCGAACGCCGCCAGCGCCGCACCGCCCACACCGCCGCCCGCTGCGGCGTCGCCCTCATCGTCGGCCTCATCACCTGAGGCTGGCGCGACGTCAGGCGCGGACAACGCCGGCGCGACCGCCGCGAGTCAAAGCGCCACCGGCACGGCAAACGGCGGCGCGGCGACCGCCGGCCCGTCCACGGCACCGGCCACCCCGCCCACCCCGGCGAGCCCGCCCGCGAGTCCGCTTGCGGGCTTCACCGCGCAGATGCAAGGCGGCGCGGCCGCTGCGCCCGCCACCGACGCGCTCAACAGTCAGATCGTGCAGGCGGTCCAGTTGACCAACGCCGAGACGACCGCCTACGCGAGCAGCCAGATCGCCGCCGGTCCGAACATGATGATCAGCCAGGCGAGCGGACTCGTCGCGCAGTCGGCCGCGAACTACTTCGACGGTGCGAGCAAGCTCGCGCTCGCCAGCAAGAGCGTGCTGCTCAAGAACATGACCGAGAAGCTGCTCCAGGAAGACATTAAGGGCGCGGCCGAGGATGCGCTCGGCGTGCTGATCACCGATCTGCTGGTCGGCACGGCGGCGGCCGTCGCGGCGGCCGCAGGCGCCATCGAAGGCGAATCCGCGCATTTCGCGCTCGAAAAGATCGACCAGAGCATCAACAAGTATCAGTCGCTGCTGGACCGCAAGGGCGGCTAGCCGACCCATTCCATCAACAGGAGAACGACATGCTCGACCTACATTCGCTCGTGCTCGGCGGCGGCGGCGCCAAAGGCGTGGTCTACCCCAAGGCGCTCCAGAAACTGCATCGCGACCGCCAGATCGATCTGCGCGCCGTGCCCCACGTGGCGGGCGCGAGCGCGGGCGCGCTGACCGGCTTCATCCTCGCGCTCGGCGGCACGCCCGAAGCGATCGCACGTCTTTCGCCGACCATCAGCGAAGCGCTGCCCTTCGCGACCAAATCGTTCGCGAATCGCAGCGAAAAGCGCATCGCCCTGAGCCGCGCGTCGACCGTCGTCGACTACGCGGCCGACAAGCTCGACGGCTCGGCGATTCCCTCGGTGCTGATGATCTGGGCCGAAACCGCGCTGCTGCAACTGATGCGCCGCATCGTCGAGCAAATCGACCTCGACGACGAAGGCGACAGCTACCTCGCGCTCGACGGCGAACGCTATTACCTGAACGAGCTGCATGGGCGCGGCATGGGCTGCTTCTGGGACTACGACGTCGACCCGGGCGGCCCGCACATCGCCGCGCTGCGCGCCGCGCTCGCCACCGGCCTGCGCGATCTGCGGCGCTTCGGCTGCTATCTTGTCGGCACGCATCACCGCATCGTCACCCTGCTGCGCGACGCGGGCATCGACGCCGGCTGGAAGCATCTGAGCGTCACGCTCACACGGCTCTATCCGGCGCAGGTCGACAGCGAGGCGCTCGCCGAGACCTTCGGCTCGCTGAACTATGTGTCGACGCTGTTGCCGCCGGGAACGTGGTCGACCGATCGCAATCCCGTCCATAAGGCGTTCGTGCGTCACGAAGGCGTCTGCCTGCTCGCGGCCGCGCAGGCGAGCGGCGCCTTTCCGCTGCTGTTCGCGCCGACACCGCTCGGGCCGTCGCCGTCGCTGCGCGACTTCCTCTACACGGATGGCGGCTGCATGAGCAACATGCCGATCGAAGCGCCCATCTTCGCGGACAGCATCATCGGCAGACCGCCCGCCGAGCGCGACATCCTCGCGATCGGTCTGAACGACGGCGACGAAGCGAGCAGCCTGCCCTCCGGCTGGCAGATGTGGGCCGTCCAGCGCCTGATGCTGCCGTCGGCGCACAAGACCATCGTCGTGCCCGCCGACAACTCGTTCTACGCGAACGCGCGGCGCGACATTTGCAGCATGCCGCCCGCCGCGCAAACCGAGCACGGCGCGTTGTTCCGCTTCAGCATGAAACCCGAAGGCGACTACCGCATCTTCTACGCGAGCAAATTGCCGGACGCACCGATTTCGCTGACGGCGGAAATTCCGACCGGCGCGCAAAGCCGCAGCGTGCAGGACGCCATCGACGCGTATGCGGACACCATCGCGCGCAATCTCGCGCAGCTCGTGCAGCAGGCCGGACAACCACGCGGCGGGCTGGTCTGGGGCGGACTGTAAGCGGCCGCGTGCGTTAGCGCCATCGCATCGATCGTGCTCGCGCGGTTTGGGTGAGCACGATCGATGCCTCGTCGCTCCATCGACTATATTTTGGCATCCGAATTATTTTGATTCGATGCCTGCGTGGGTCGCTTGAAAATCGCGCTCCAAAACCGCGCTTCATGGTGGCTTCCCGCGCGAGCTTCTTCCGCAACCCGTTAGCCGTTTTCACGGATCGACCGACATGTCTCCGCCCGCACCGGCATCGCGTCAAGAAGGGCCCCGCGCGGGCGGACTGCCTTCGCTGAGCCGCAGTCCGATTCATCTGCTGTCCGCGCTCGTCACGGTATCCGTCGACAAGCTGTGGGACAGCATGTTGCTCGACATGGCCAAAACGCTGCCGTTCGAGCAGAAAGCGCATTTCCTGCTGATCGTGGCGCTGTTGCTGTTCGTCGTCACCACGCTCAGCACGACGCTCACGCAGTCGAGAGTCGACTCGGACTCGCCCGGCGTCGCGCTCGCCAAAGGTCTCGCGATGGGCGTGCTCGCCAGCCTGCCCTACACCTTCAGCGCGACGGAAATGGATTTGCTGTTCATCGGCTGGTCGGGCATCAACGAGTTGCAGCAGCAGCATCGGAAGACTCGGCAGGACCCGAAGCCGGATCACCGCTTTTCCCCCACCCAACAGGAGAACGTCCCGTGGACTCCCTGATTTGCTTGTCGCGACGCCTCGCCGCCGCCCGATTCTCACGCTTCACACGCTTCACGCTCGCCACATTCGCCGCACTCGGCCTGCTGGCCGCCGGCAGCGCGCGAGCCGCGGACGCGCCGCCGTTGCCCGCCCTCGCTGCCGATGCAAGTCAGGTCACGGTCTCGGGCTTGTCGTCCGGCGCGTTCATGGCGGCGCAATTCAGCGTCGCCTATTCCCAGAGCGTGGCGGGCGCCGGCATTGTCGCGGGCGGCCCGTTTTACTGCGCGGGGCTCAATCCGAACGGCGGCCGCGACCGCTTTCTGATCACCGCAAGCACGCTCTGCATGACGCCGCCGGGCGCCGCGCCGTCCGGCGCCGCGGCATTCAAGGCCGCCCAGCGCTTCGCCGCCGACGGCCTGATCGACGACGTCGCGAACCTCAAGCGCCAGCGCCTGTATATCTTCACGGGCGCCTCGGACAAGATCGTCCTGCCGAAGGTCGTCGCGCAGACGCGCGCCTTCTACCGTAGCGCTGACGTCCCCGATGCGCAGATCGCCTATGTCGACACCATCAACGCCGGGCACGCGCTCATCACCGCGAACCGCAACGATCTGCCCTGCGCGGCCAACGCGCCGCCCAACCTCAACAACTGCAACTTCGTGCAGTCGCACGACATCCTGCGCCAGCTATATGGCGAACTCGCGCGACCGGCCACCAAGCTGAACGGCGAGCTGCTCGACTTCGATCAGACCGAGTTTTTCCAGGGCGGGCGCACGGGACTCGCCGATGTGGGCCACGTCTACATCCCCGCCGACTGCCTCACGCAGACATGCCGCGTGCACGTGGTCTTTCACGGCTGCACGCAGGAGGACAGCCGTCTCGGCGATCGCTTCTTCACGACGACCGGCTACAACCAGATCGCAGACAGCAATCGCATCATCGTGCTCTATCCGCAGATCCGCACCGACAACCGGCGCAATCCGAAGGGCTGCTGGGACTTCTGGGGTTACACCAGCGACGATCCCGCGCACCCGGACTTCTTTATCAAATCGGCTCCGCAGATGTCCGCCATCGAGGCGATGGTGCAACGCCTTCTCAGCGCGCGCAAAGCAAAGGATGAACGATGAACCCTTCGACTTCACATCGCAGGCGCGCCGACGCCACCGGCGCTTGCGCCACGAACGGGGCTGCGGCTCCCGCGTCCGGGCCGCTCGCGGCCACGCTGTTCGGGCCGATCGCAGGCACCCTTGCCGAGCCGTTTCTGCAGGCGTTTCTGCGCTGGGCGCCCGCACCGACATTCGCGGCCCCGCCGCCGTCGGCCGCGCAATGGAAGCCATGGCTCAAGGCCGTGCTCGACTGGCGCGAGGCCGTCGGCGAGCGCATCGAGGACAACGCGTGGGAAGGGCCGCGCGCCTGGCATCAGCGCTACGACACGGCCGGGCTCGTCGAATTCGGACGGCAGGTCGCGCACACCACCCATCAACTCGGCAAGCAATGGCTCGACGCACAACTGCTCGCGGCGGCGCAGTGGCGCGAGCAAGGCTTCGCGCTGTTGCCGCAATGGCTCGATGCACGCGGCCAGGCCGACGCCGCGCTGATCGCCGGCGAAGCCCAGCAGGCGGCGCGCCGGCAATGGGACACGCAAAACGAAGCGCTGATGCAATGGTTCAGCGACGCGGGCCCCGCCTATCAAGCCTGTCTTCAGCAATGGCTCGACGACGATCCCGACGAGCGTCGCGCTCGTGCAGACGCCAACGTCGACGCTCCCGCGCCCGATCCCGCTTGATCCAGCCTGATCCCGCCATCGACACATTCAGCGAGGAACCCTCATGAAAGCCAATTCCGCCGGTCTCGCACTCATCAAGCATTACGAAGGATTGCGCCTGATCGCTTACGCCGACGTGGTAGGCGTGCTGACGATCGGATACGGACACACGGGCGCCGATGTCACGCCGGGGCTCGTCATCACGCAGGCGCACGCCAACCAGTTGCTCGGCGACGACCTCGCGCGCTTCGAGAGCGGCGTCGGCAATCTCGTAGACGTGCCGCTCAACGCGAACCAGTTTTCTGCGCTCGTGAGCTTCAGCTACAACCTCGGGCTCGGCAATCTTCGCCAGTCGACGCTGCTGCGCTGCCTGAACCGCGGCGACTTCACGGCCGCCGCCAACCAGTTCCCACGCTGGGACCGCGCCGGCGGCCGGGAACTGACGGGCCTGCTCAAGCGACGTCAGGCCGAACAGACGCTGTTTCTGACGCCACTCGCAAGCTGAGCGTTCACAACCGGCGCGCACGCAGCGTCCTGACCACGACAGGCGTGCGCGTTTCGCGTCTGTCCCGTCACGTTCACTCCCGGAGAATTCATCATGCAGAACGACCTGAACCAGATCCACGACGTCGCCACGAAACTGCTCGGCAGCCATCTGGCCCAATGGGGCGAAGCGATCCTCAACGCTTCGGCCGGTCACGACGACAACAAATACCTCGGCGTGCTGCACGCGCTGCTGTCGGTGCGCAACGCGCTCGAGCCGTTCGTCGGCGGCCACGCGCAGGACGCGAGTCATGGCTGATGCCGCGCTCAACCCCGCGCTGCGCCAGATCGCCGAGCAGTATCTGAACCGCTCGCTCGAAGCCCAGGAAGAAGCCACCTTGCTGCGGCTCCAGCAAGGCTTCCAGGGCCAGGCAGCGACGCCGTCCGCGACGCAGTCGCTCGACGCCGTCGAGCAGGCGCGTCGTCAGGTGCAGGCCGCCATCGGTCAGGGACAGGCGCAGGCGGCGTCCGGCATGCGCACCCTCCTCGAGACGATCCAGACCAGCTCCGCTCAGGCGCTCGAAGTCCAGGACAGAGAGGAACAGGCGATTCTCGCGCTGCTCGAGCACTGCAAGACGCTCTCCGATCTGCGGCCCGCGGCGCTCAATCCCGAACTCGCGCAATTGCAGCCCGGCAACCAGCTTGCGCTCACGCAGATCGCCGCGCATCTGGCCGGCCTCGCGAAACAGGAAGTCGAGCAGTGCTTCAACCAGCAATTCGGGCCGCTCGTCACGCAGTTGCAGGACCTGATCCAGCGAATCAACGCGCAGGAAGCGGCGAAGGCCGCGCCCGGCAACAACGGCGGTCTCGACAACGGCGGCGCGAACGCTCCCGCCGTGCCGAACCACGCGGGCAATCCCGCTGCAGGCAGCACGACGAACGCTGGCGCAGCGACGCAAAACACCCAGACCGAGCAGGCAAGCGGTGTTCACGAGCCGTCCGGCGGCTCGTCCATGCAGTAGCACGGCGCGACGCGCAACGCTGCCGCCCGTCGGCGCCGTGCATCCACACTTCAACCTCAAGGAGCAACACCATGTCTTTCCCGACCTCTGTCAACGACCAGATCACGGACGCCGTCACGCAATCGAACGTCAAGGTGCTCGGCGAATCGCCGGCGATGGCCATCGGCTCGCTGTACCAGACGATGGCGCACTCGACGGGCATCCTGTTCGAGAACTCGGTCTCGGCGCAGCAGCAACAGAACACGCTCACGCAGGCCGCCTCGAACATGGGCGTCATGCAGATCTACAGCATGGATACGATGGCCGGCGCCGCGGGCACGGAGAAAGTCGCCCAGGGCGGCGTCGCCGACAACCTGACGAGCCTGCTCACCGTGTTGCAATCGTTCCGCCGCTGATCGACTGCCTCGACACCGGAGCTGAACCATGGCCTACACCACCGCCGTCAACTCGCAGATCACCGACGCCGTCACGCAGGCGAACGTCAACGTGCTCGCGCAGGCACCCGCGCTCGCGCTCGGCTCGCTGTTCCAGAGCCTCGCGCACTCGACCGGCATTCTGTACGAGAACACGGTCTCGGCGCAGCAGCAGCAAAACACGCTCGCGCAAGCCGGCGCGAACATGGGCGTCATGCAGATCTACAGCGTCGACACGATGGCCGACGCCGCCAGCACCGAAAAGGTGAGCCAGGGCGGCGTTTCCGACAACCTGACCAGCCTGCTCGCCACGATGCAGGCCTTCCAGAACCGCTGATCGCGCGCTGAGCGCGTGCAGAGCGCGCGCGGCCGCTGTCTCAAAGGAGAACTCAAATGACCTTTCCGACTTCCGTGAATAACCAGATCACCGACGCCGTTACGCAATCGAACGTGAAGGTGCTCGGCGAAGCGCCCGCCATGGCGATGGGCTCGATTTACCAGACCATGGCGCACTCGACCGGCATTCTGTTCGAGAACGCGGTGTCGGCGCAGCAGCAACAGAACACGCTCGCGCAGGCCGCTGCGAATCAAGGCGTGATGCAGATCTACAGCATGAACACGATGGCCGGCGCGGCCGCCACCGAAAAGGTCTCGCAGGCCGGCATCGCCGACAACCTGACGAGCCTGCTCACCGTGCTGCAAAGCTTCCAGAATCGCTGACTTCCCTCGTTCCGCGGCCGGCAACGCCCGACGCCTGCTGCGGAACGCGTCCTTTGCCCTGCGTACGTGGCGCGTAGCAGGGCTTTTTTACCGCCTTTGGAGACGGATCATGACGATTCATCGAGTTTATGTGCGCGGCCATGGCGGCCTCGACAAGGGCCCGCTTCCGCCAGCCGCCGACGCGCCGATCGACATCGTGACCGTCGGCGAGTTCGGCTGCACGATGTCCGGCCAGGTCGCCGACGCCTATATCTACGGCCACGTCACCCGCGCGGGCATCGCCAACGATATCGAATCGGCGCGGATCATCTACTGGACATTCGAACAGAGCGACGCCTACGACGGAAGCGGCGATCTCGACCTGCCGAAGCCACCGCTGAACGTCACGCCCGAAGAAAGCGCGACGCACAACCTCGTGTTGCAGGGCGACGGCGGCCTCGGCGAATGCGGCGTCTGCTACTGGAGCGCCGCGAGTTCGGAACTGCGCTGGCTCGTTGAACTCGGCGACGGCGACGAAATCACGCTGGCGCAGATTCTCGACTTGCTGCGCAATCTGCCACTCGCCCCCGACGACGCGATCGAGCTTTACTGGACGGCCTGCATGAGCGCGAAATACTGGCGCGGCTCGCGCAAGCGCGTGTCTTTCAAACCCCAGTAGTATTCGCGTCGCGACGCCGTATATTCCGCGCTGTCGCTCCTGAATACGCTCACCTTGGTCTTGCATGGCGGCGAAACGGACGGCGGTCGGTGAGCGTACACCGACCGAATGGATCACCCGCGACGCAGATTCACCGGTCCGTCCGGCATCGCGGCTTCATCGCGGCTTTCACGAATCGCGACACGCGCACTAGAACTTGAACCGCAACTGAAACCCGACCGTAAACGGCAGGTCGTCGGAAGGAATCGGCGGAATGACGATGAAGTTCACGCCCACGCGCTTGTACGCGACCATCACGATCGGCGCGACGACCGGACCGACTGTGTGATTACGTCCGAGCCCCCAGTTGCCGTAGTTGTAGCCGGAGATGATGCCGCCCATCGCCGCGAGCCGCACGAAGCCCCAATGCAGGAATTCGGGCGCCCAGACCGCGCCGCCGTACCACGACGGCCGACGCAGCGAGTTGCGGAAACCGCCCGCTGTGAGCGCCCAGGTATCGCTCGGCCAGCATTCGATGCCGAGACCCGGATTGAACTGCTCGAAGTCTTTGTCGGGATGGATGTGATACGAGCCGACCATGGCGTCGACCCAGAGCCCCGCGCCGCACCAGTCGGCCGCGTGCGCGCTGCTTGCCGCGCCGAATGTGCCAAGTGTGCCGAACACGGCGCCGAATGCGAACAGCAGCCATGCCGCGACCTGCCGTCGAAGCGGCCTGGTGCGCTTGCGCGTATCGGTTGCTGTGATGCCGCTCGTCCCTGTGATGCCATTGCGCGCTTGCCCAAACCGCATGGATTCTCCGTCCTCGCTCGCGGCGGATCGCATGGTCCGCGCACTCGCTGTCTTGTTCTTCGATGGCGACGGCAAACTGTACCGCAAGGCGCTGCGCACGCCTATCGACTCTGTCGAGCACACGCTCGGATCGCGTCTTGCTGCCGGCCTGCCGTGTCGCCTGTTCGCCGACGACACGCGGCGGCGCGACCCATCATGCCAGCCCGATGAGTCGCGCCGATGAACGCGAAGAAGAACGCAAGGAACAGCGGATAACGCGCGGCTCAGAGCCCGAGTTCGCTCAGGCCCGGATGATCGTCGGGACGGCGGCCGAGCGGCCAGTGATAGAGACGGTCGGCCTCGCGGATCGGCAGATCGTTGATGCACGCGAAGCGGCGCGCCATCAGGCCGTGCTCGTCGAACTCCCAGTTCTCGTTGCCGTACGAGCGGAACCAGTTGCCCGAATCGTCGTGCCATTCGTAGGCGAAACGCACCGCGATGCGATTCTCGGTGTACGCCCACAGTTCCTTGATGAGCCGATAGTCGAGCTCGCGCGCCCACTTGCGCGCGAGAAAACCGACGATGGCCTCGCGCCCCGTGACGAATTCCGCGCGATTGCGCCACACGCTTTGCGGCGTATAGGCCAGCGAAACGCGCTGCGGATCGCGCGAATTCCAGCCGTCTTCCGCGCCGCGCACCTTCTGGATGGCGGTTTCGCGCGTGAACGGCGGCAGCGGCGGACGGACTTCGGCGGTGCTCTGGACGGGATCACTCATGTTCGGACTCCTGGGAACGGGCGGCGCGCCGGGTTGGCGTCCGCGAAAACTTGTGGGATGGGCCGGTGGAAAGCGGCGTCGGCTTACGGCGCGAGCGCGTCGAGCATCACCTGGGCGGCGGCGCGGGCGTCGAGCGCCGCGTCGGCTTCGCCGCTGACGAGCGCCACGCCGATCGCGCCGTCGATCAGGATCAGCCATTGACGCGCGAGCCGCGCCGCCACGCGACGGTCCGCGCCCGCGGCGGCGGCCCATTCATCGCTCTGTTCGCGCACGAAAGCGAGCAGGCGCGCTTTGTGCTCGCGCGAGACGCGCCGGATCGGATCGTCCGGCGAAGCGATCTCACCCGCAGCGTTCAGAAACGCGCAGCCGTGGAAATCTTCCGACGCGAACCATTCGCGCAGTACGTCGAACATGGCCAGCAGCCGCGTACGCGGCGTGCGTCCGCGCTTGAGCGTGCCGTCGATGAACCAGCGCATCCAGCGCTCGTCGCGGCGTTCGAGCGCGGCGGCCACGAGCGCGTCCTTCGAATCGAAATAGGTGTAGAAACTCTTGCGCGCAGCGCCCGCCGCACGCACGATCGCATCGACGCCCGTGGCGTGGATGCCGCCCGCGTAGATCAACGCCTCGGCGGCTTCGAGCAGGCGCTCGCGGACGTCGGTGCTGGGGGCGTGATCGGTGGTGGTGTTCATGGCGTGGCTGCTTCTGGCTAACAGCGGGAATATCCGCGATTTCCGGAGAACGACCGTTCTCCATGACGCGTAGAGTAGAACGATCATTCTCCCGCGTCAAGCAGGTTTTCACACGCGGCCGCGCAATATGGAAAAATGGTGGACCGACGGAAGCTTCTCGCGCCGCCAAACGTAGTGAAAGAACGCGTATTGAAGTAACGCGCATTGCACGCGCACTGTCACGCGAATCGCCAGCCACTGGAGACATCATGAATCGACGTTCGATTGTTGCGTTCGCCGCCGCGTCCGCCGCCACATGCGCGCTGCTCGCCTGCACGCCGCTGCGCGTGGTGACGCACAGCGTGAGCGCGAGCGAAACCGCCGTGCCGGCGGGCGCCTACACGCTCGACGCGCATCACTGGAGCGTCGTGTTCGACGTCGATCATCTGCACTACACGCGTTTCGTGATGCGCTTCGACCGCGCGAGCGCGACGCTCGACTGGCGCGCGAACGGGCTCGACGATGCTGCGGTGCATGTCTCGATCGACGCCGCGAGTCTCGACACCAACGTGCCGGTGCTCGACCGCATGGTCACCGGCTCGCAGATGCTCGACGCGGCGCAACATCCGCAGATCCGCTTCGCGAGCACGCGCTTCGTGCGCGGCGCCGACGTGAACGGCAAGCCTGCGGGCAAACTCACGGGGAATCTGACGATACGCGGCGTGACGCAACCGGTCACGCTCGACGTGGTGTTCAACGGCTACGCACCAAATCCGCTCACGAAGCAGCCGACGATCGGCTTCTCCGCACACGGCGCGTTCAGCCGCGCGAAGTTCGGTTTGTCGACGTGGTATCCGGCAGTGGGCGACGACGTCGACGTGCGTATCGAGGCGGAATTCGAACAGCAGGCGCAAGCCGCCGAACCCGCCTCGCAATAATCGCAGTGGCTCAGGCTGCGGCCTGCGACCAGTCGAGGATCACTTTGCCGCTTTCGCCCGAGAGCATGGCGGCAAAGCCTTTCTCGTAGTCGTCCACGCTGAAGCGGTGCGTGATGATCGGCGACAGATCCAGACCGCTCTGCAGCATCGCGACCATCTTGTACCAGGTCTCGAACATCTCGCGGCCATAAATACCCTTGATTTCAAGGCCTTTGAAAATGACCTGATTCCAGTCGATCGCGGTCTGCGCGGGCGGAATGCCGAGCAGCGCGACCTTGCCGCCGTGGTTCATCGCTTCGAGCAGCGCCGTGAAGGCGCTCGGTACGCCCGACATTTCGAGGCCCACGTCGAAGCCCTCGGTCATGTGCAGGTCGGCCATCACGTCGCGCAGCGATTCGCGCGACACGTTCACCGCGCGCGTCGCGCCCATCTTGCGCGCGAGTTCGAGCCGGTAGTCGTTGACGTCGGTGATCACGACATTGCGCGCGCCCACGTGCTTCGCAATCGCCACGGCCATGATGCCGATCGGCCCCGCGCCCGTGATCAGCACATCCTCGCCGACCAGATTGAACGACAACGCCGTGTGCGTGGCATTGCCGAACGGATCGAAGATCGCGGCGAGATCGTCGGAAATTTCAGGCGGAATCTTGAACGCGTTGAAGGCCGGAATCACCAGATATTCGGCGAACGCGCCCTCGCGGTTCACGCCCACGCCCGTGGTGTTGCGGCACAGATGGCGACGCCCCGCGCGACAGTTGCGACAGAATCCGCAGGTGATGTGGCCTTCGCCCGAGACGCGGTCGCCAATCGCAAAGCCACGTACTTCCTGGCCCATTTCGACAATTTCGCCGACGTATTCGTGACCCACGTGCATCGGCACCGGAATGGTTTTCTGCGCCCAGTCGTCCCACTTCCAGATATGAATGTCAGTGCCGCAGATCGCCGTCTTGCGAATCTTGATCATCACGTCGTTGTGGCCGACTTCGGGTTTTTTCACACGTGTGAGCGTGAGGCCGGGCGCGCGTTCGAGTTTGGCAAGCGCTTTCATGATGGTTCGTTTTCCTTCTGAATCACGCCAAGCTGCTTGCCTACGCGTGCAAATGCGCCGACGGCGCGCTGAATCTGTTCGGGCGTATGCGCCGCGCTCATCTGCGTGCGAATGCGCGCGCGTCCCTTCGGCACCACCGGATACGAAAAGCCGATCACGTAGACGCCTTCTTGCAATAGCGCGTCGGCCATCTTCGACGCGACCTGCGCATCGCCGAGCATCACGGGAATGATCGGATGTTCGCCCGGCACGAGCGTGAAGCCGAGTGCACTCATTTCACGGCGGAAATGCGCGCCGTTTTCCTGCACGCGGCGGCGCAGTTGCGCGCCCTCGTCGCTCGCGATCAGATCGAGCACGGCGAGCGAAGCCGCAGCGATGCTCGGCGTGAGCGTGTTCGAAAACAGATACGGACGCGAGCGCTGGCGCAGCAGATCGATCACGGGTTGCTTCGCCGCCACATAGCCGCCCGATGCGCCGCCGAGCGCCTTGCCCAGCGTGCCGGTGATGATGTCCACGCGTTGCGCGACACCACAATGTTCGGGCGTGCCGCGGCCGTGTTCGCCGATGAAGCCCACGGCGTGCGAGTCGTCGACCATCACGAGCGCCTGGTAGCGATCGGCGAGATCGCAGATGCCCTTGAGGTTCGCGATGATGCCGTCCATCGAGAACACGCCGTCGGTCGCGATCAGCTTGTAGCGCGCGCCCGCTTCGTCCGCCTCGCGCAGCTTCGCTTCGAGATCGGCGAGATCGTTGTTCTTGTAGCGATAGCGGCGCGCCTTCGACAGCCGCACGCCGTCGATGATGCTCGCGTGATTGAGTTCGTCGCTGATGATCGCGTCTTCATCGCCGAGCAGCGTTTCGAACAGGCCGCCGTTGGCGTCGAAACAGCTCGAATAGAGAATGCAGTCGTCGGTTTGCAGGAATGCGGCGAGCGCGCTTTCGAGCTGCTTGTGCACCGTTTGCGTGCCGCAGATGAAGCGCACCGACGCCATGCCGAAACCGTCGCGATCGAGTCCGTCCTTCGCGGCCGCGATCAGACGCGGGTCGTTCGCGAGGCCCAGATAATTGTTGGCGCAGAAGTTCAGCACCTCGCTGCCGTCGGCCAGTCCGATCGCCGACGATTGCGGCGTGGCGATCACGCGCTCGCTTTTGTAGAAGCCATCGGCGCGGATCTGGTCGAGCGTCGCGCGCAGGTGGTCGAGATAGGGTGTGGCCATGGCATCGTGCTCCAGACAGGGGGAGCCGCGGCTGTTATAGTCGCCGTCAGCTCTGAGCGAATATTTTCGTTTTTTCGAACTCAAGTTCGATATACCGAACAACTCTAATCGATGAGGCAGCGTATGGCAAGCAGTGGCGCCGACACCGGCGCGAAAGCCGGCGGCACCGGCACGCGCAAATCCCGCTCCAAAACAGCGACGTCCGCGGTGGATGCGCCGCTTCCCGTGAGCTCGCCGGCCGCGCCGCCGCGCGTCGGCGAGCAGATCCAGCGGCTGCGCGCGGAGCGCAAGATGACACTGGACGAACTCTCACGCGCGGCGGGCGTGTCGAAATCCATGCTATCGGAAATCGAGCGCGACAAGGCGAACCCGACCATCGCCGTGGCCTGGCGTCTGACTAACGCGCTCGGCGTGAAGCTTGACTCGCTGTTCGCCGCGCCCAAGGCGCCGGATGCGATCAGCGTGGCCGGTCCGCACGACATCCCGACGCTGCTCGGTCACGACGCGGGTTATCAGCTGCGTGTCTGGGGCCCGATCGAGCTGGCGGGACATTTCGAGTGGTACGAGCTGACGCTCAAGCCGGGCGGCTCGCTCGTGTCGAACGCGCACGAGCCTGGCACGCGCGAGCATCTCACTGTGCTGCAGGGCAGTATCGACGTGGAATCGGCGGGCGAGCGCCGACATCTGAAAGCGGCCGACACGGCGCGCTACATCGCCGATCAGCCCCACGCGATCCACAACGTGGGGAAAGGCGAGGCGCGTGCGCTGCTGGTGGTGATTCACGGCTAGGCCGGCGGGCCGGATCGTTCCGGCCCGATTCCGGCACCTGGCCATACGGACAGGCTGCAAGATCGGCTTCGGTACTGTATATTTATACAGTAAAAGAATGACCGGAGCCGTCATGGACCTTTCGCCCACCCCGAACGACCAGGCACTCGCCGCCTTACGCTTTCAGTCGGCCGCGCGCGACCTGGAGCACATCGTGCGCAACATCGCGCAACGCTACATCGGCCAGCAGGTGCCGCTTACCTGGCGCCTGCTGCACGCGATCGAGGCGGAGGCGCTCGCGGACCTCGGTTTCGCCAGCCGTCACGACGCGATCATGCTCGGGCTGTTCCAGCGTCCCGGCGACTTCGCCTATCCCGAAACCGACGACACTGTCGACTTCGGTCATTCCAATGCACTTCCGGCGGTGTTCGCCTTCGCCGTGTCCGCTTACGAACAGGCCGCGCAAACGGCCGAGCAAACTCAGCGCGAAAACCGTCGCCGCGAAGCGGTCCGGCGCACGCGCGCCTGGGGCGGCTGATCGCGGTTTTCGGATCGCGTCGGCTCCCAATGCCGCCGCACGTTACCGCGCACGCACCGTCTTCGGCACACCTTTTCTCAACTTCGCTACAATCGCAGCAGTAATGCAACTAACGGAATGACAGCGATGACTTCTCAACCCCGCGACCTCTTCGACCAGCGACGCGCCGACTGGCAGAACGATCCTGTCGCGGCGTTCGACGCCTGGTTAGTTTCGCAAGATCTTCGCCGCTCATCCGCCGATATCTATCGTGTGCAATGGGGGCGCTTTCTCGAATGGCTCACGCTCAAGCGCCAAACCATTCTGTCGGTCGAGACCGGCACGATCTCCGAATTCGTCGCCGGGCTCGACGTGAAAAAGCCGCAGCGTCTGCGCTACCTTCGGCTCATCGAGCGCGTGCTCGATCATGTTCGCCAGATCGAACTGGCATCGGCCAATCCGGCACGCTTCATCGCCCAGGACGGTGAAGCCGCCTGGCGCAACGCGCGTGAAAACGACCCCACGGGTTTTTTGACCGCGGCGGAACGTGCTGCCGTCATCGGCCAGTTGTTCGCCCCGCTTACGGAGCACTCGGCGGCCAAGCGCTGGCGCGAACGGCGCGACCGCGCACTCGTCGCCGTGTTTCTGGGCGGCGGCCTGAAAACCGGCGACGCGATTTCGCTCACGCTCGACGCAACCTCGATCGGTTCGGAATGGCTCACGATCGAAGCTGACAATCCGGCGCTCACGCACAGCACGCGGCTCGCGCCGTTCGCGGTCGACGTGATGGGCGCGTGGCTCGAGGCACGGCGGCTCGCGCAACTGCCTGGCAAACTGGTCTTTCCCGGCTCGCCGAATGGGCGGCCGATGCACAAGGCCACGGTGTTGCGTGCGATCGACGCGCAAATGGAAGCGGCCGGCATCGCCAGCACGCGCGCCGAGCGCGCGAGTCCGCAGACCCTGCGCAACAGTTTTGCGGCGGATCTGTTCGAACGCGGCGTCGATCCGGATCAGGTAGGGCAATGGCTCGGCTTCATGCAGCCGATTTCGTCGGGACGCCTGCATCGCGCCTGGCGCGTGTGGGCCGAGCGCGCGGCGACGGCACAGGCCATCGCTTCGGCAGACAATGAAACGGCGCATCCAGAGCAGAAAGCCAGCGCGTCGGGCGACGCCTGAAAGTGCCGCTATTTCAATGGGCCGCGGCTTCGCGGCTCCCGTAAAGACTCACACCCGACTCGCGCGGCGGATCCTGTAAAAGCTCACCGCGTGAGATCGTGGCTGGCGTGGGGATCACGCTTGCCTGCGGAAAATCGCGCGACGGCTTCCAGGCGTGATGCCCCGAGACCCGACGTGTAATCGCACTCGGGGCACGACAATTCAAAGCGGCCATCGACCTGGGACAGCTCCGGCTCGCCCTCTTCGCAACCCGGGCAACGAGAGGGGAGGGCGACATGGCCGTCCACCCGCGTGCCGAGCGCCGCCAATTCTTCCTCGCCCAGCCGGCCGGACGTGGCCAGCGCACACAACACCTGCGCCACCGAACCATCGACACCTTGCTGCGAGCGCAGTTGCGCAAGCTGGCTCGTCAGCGCATCCACTTCGTCCGAACGTTCGCGCAACACCACGTCGAGCCGGTCCGCGCGGGCCTTCGCCGTGGCCAGTTGCTGGATGAACTCGAATTCTTTCTTGCTGGCTTCGCGCTGGGCCGACTGCCATGTCGACGACATCGTACGCAGCGCATCGAGTTCCACCAGCATCGGTTTTACGCGACGCTCGGCTTCGGCGAGCGCGTCCTTGATCTGCTGCGCGTAGTGCTCGGTGCTGCGGCGCATTTCTTCGTGCAGACCGTCGATCCGGTCGCGCAAACCGGCATTGGTCGTCTGCTCGGCTTCGAGCCGTTTTTGCAGCGAGTCGTTGTCCGCTTCGAGGCGACGCACCGTCGCCTGCAAATTGTCCTCATGCGAAGCGCCATGCGCTGACGAGGCCGCGAGCTGATTTTCGAGCTCGCGCACGCGGGCCCACGCGGCTTCGGTGCGAGTTTCGCTGCGCTGAAGTAATTCGTCCGCGGCCAGGCGACGGGCTTCGGCATCGCGCAACGCCTGATCGGCGTCCTGACGACCCACTTCGATTTCGTCGCGCTCGGCCTGCAAGGTCTGGCGCGCGAGCGTGCGTGCTTCCTCGAACAAGGCGCCGAGCAATTCGCCGGCGCGTTCTTCCAGTGCAGGCGGAATCGCGCCACCGCCGACGCGGACTTTCGACGCCGTACGGATGCGCTGCCAGAACAATTCGATATCTTTGGGGATGTCGCTGGCGCTGCCGGTCTGCGTGAGATCGCGAACATTGGCCATCGAGGGTCGAATACCCAAATCGAAGAACAGCCGCTTGCAGGCATGAAGCGATAAATCCTGGCGGCGGGCGCCGTCTTCACGCAGGCGTTCGAGTTCTTCGCGGATGGCCGCGCGTTCTTCGTCTCGGATCATGAGGGTCTCGGCAAGCAGTATCGGATCGAATAATAACAAATTACGTAGTATTCGATACGTTTTATTGGGCGCTGCTGAGATCAATCCGAATCTGGGCAAAAAAGCCCGAAGAAAACGCGCCACAGGTGTCAATCGCTGCCGATTTCGTGAAACAAATCGAGCTTTATTTTATAAGCCATTGTAAACGTTTGATTTTCCAATAGCGACAGGATTTTGGCGAGTGTTTCACGAAGGTCTCTCCGGTCCTGGTCGATCGTGACCTCAGGGCCTTCTTCGAGGGGATTGGGGATATCTTTCGAGAACGCGAAAGGAAGTTTGTCTTGAGAGCTATAAAAGTAAACACCCTTGATACCCGTTAAAAACGTTAACGCCACGGCAAACCCTTATCAGACAAGGCTTCTAGCCCGATCAGGTGAAACTTTACGGGAAACCTGGTGAGGCTCTACGGGACACGCGGGTGATGGGGTTCGGGGAAGCCGGTGAGGACCTGCGGGAAAGGACGTGAGCGGATTCGGGGAACGGCCGATTCTTGACTCTACGGCAAGGGTGAGCGATTTCGGGAGGCCAGTCGGCCTGAAGTCAGTGCTCGCGGGGCCAGGATGTGCTGTTACGTGAAATGCAACGGTGAGCGGATTCAGGACCGGCGATTGATGCGATTTTTTCGCCCAATTTGGCCGCCCAAAACCTTGTGGTGAGAGAGATCGGGAAAAAACGGCAGGCAAAGGTGAAGCTTTTCGGGAGCTGAACGGGCATTTTGGCCGAATCGGGCTGAATTCGGGTGGGCGATGACCTGAAGGTGAGCCTTTACGGGACGGCAATAATGATTTGGGAGGACGATCCGGACGCAGCCTTTGGCGCTTCAAACGGTAGTCAGCTCGTTAAGGTGAGGTTTTACAGGAGGTGGAGACTGTGCCGCTCAGCCATTTGTATCGGGAGCACCGTTTTACCGCTGCGTGAGGCTTTTCGGGAGGCAATTCAGCGCCTTTTTTCGCCTTCAGGTGAGCTTTTTCGGGAGCAAGTTGGCATTCACTACCGCTAGACGGCTGATAATTCAGGCGATCGAATGCCGCGCGATGGCGTCGCGGGATGCGAAAGGTGAGTTTTTTCAGGAGCATCCGACGCGCACTTTTCTGCGCTGATTCACGCCCTGCTCCCGTAATCAGGTGAGCTTTTTCGGGGGAGTCTGGCGAGGGAGCGTGCGTGCGTTCCTGTGGATAAGCCCCCGAATCCATTGGTTTTTTCCCGAATGCTGTTGATTGGTGAGCTTTTTCAGGAGTGCCGCAGACGGTGAGCCGGCAGTTCGGGATTCTGGAACCCTGCGGGACTGCTGAGCGCCAAGGTGAGATAATTCGGGAGACGTTTTGCGGGCTGGCTGGCTCACTGAAGTGATGAAACGGGTGCCTGGCCTTGCACCGTGTTCATCCAAGGGTGAGTATTTTCGGGAGCTAAAGCAGCGCAGGCGAGGGCTTCGGCGACTGCGTGCGTGCTGATCGTTGGTGAAATCGACCGATAGAGGACGATTCAGGAGGCATCCGCACGGAAAAGACCGCCACAAGCGAGCGATTTACACCGCATTGCGGGATCCTTTATTCAGTCGTTTGCGCTCACCCGAAAAAGCGCGAAATGTTGTGTTTGCGCCAGGAAAATTTGAGGTGAGCTTTTTCGGGAACCGTCCGACACCGCTCTTGCGCGGCTTCTTCGCGCGCTTTCGTGCCAGGCCGCAGCCCTGCGCGCATGCGGCGGATCGGGTTTCGACGTAAAGGTGAGCGTCTTCGGGAGCCTGTCGCGGTGAGCCGTCCCGTGAACGACGTCTTCACCGGCAATGGTGAGAGTCGCCCTATAGACGGGTTTCACCCCAGACGGTATCCTTTCGCGAAATTCTCACCTCGACCCGACGCATGGCCACGAAGCGCGTGAAAAAAACCGATGTGGTGAGCCCGAGCTCGGCCGAATTGCGCAAGGCCGTCGAGGCAATCGCGATTCAGCCGAAGAGCGGCAAGATCACTCTGCTGACCCGCAAACTCTTCAACGTGCTGCTCGCCGTCGCGCAGCAGGCGGATGAAGGGGGCGATACCTATCGCGCGCTGCTTTCCGACATCGTCGCGAACTCGGCGTTCGACTCGAACGATACCGCGCTCGTGAAAGAGCATCTGCGGCGCATGGTGTCGGTGCAGGTCGAATGGAGCCAGGGCACCTCAAGCCAGAAGCCTGGCCGCAAATGGGGTATCTCCACGCTGATCGCCGATGCGGAAATTCTCGAAGATCCGGCCACGCGCCGCGTCTGGGTGGAATTCTCGTTCGCGCCCAAGATCAAGAAGAAGCTGCTGGACCCGGTCCAGTACGCCCGCCTGAGCCTGCAATTCCAGAGCCAGCTGCGCAGCAGCGCCGGCCTCGCGCTCTACGAGATCTGTGTCCGCTATCTCACGAATCCGAGCCATCTCACCATGCGCGAGACGTGGGAATGGTGGCGGCCGATTCTCTCGGGCACGCCCGATACCGAAGCCGGCGACGAAGCGAAACGCGAATACAAGTATTTCAAGCGCGATTACCTGCGCCCGGCGATCGCGGAAGTGAACGCCGTGACCAACATCTTCGTCGAGCTGATTGAGCATCGCGAAGGTCGGCGTGTCGCCGAGATCCAGTTCCGCGTGACCGAGCGCAAGCAGCCGATGCTGGCGCTCGATGAGCACCCGAACGTGTTCGACAGCACGCTGGTCGATCGCATGGTCAAGATCGGCATTCCGCTCAAGGAAGCGCAGTCGCTTTACGCGGACAGTGAGGAAAACCGTATTCGTGCGGCGCTTCAGCTCACCGAGCAGCGCATGCGCAGCACGACGCTGCCGCCGGTGCGCAGTGCCGCCGCGCTGTTCAAGGATGCGCTGAAGAAGGGCTACGCGCCGCCAGTCGAAACCGCAGCGGAAAAGCCCGCAGCCGCGGGCCGCCTGGCAACCGGCGGCGTGACGGCCGACGATCCCAAGGCGCGTCTGATGGACGAGTACGCCGCGTATCGGCGCAAAGAAGCTCGTGCCCTCTACGACGAGCAGGGCGACCTCGAACGCGAACTCGCACGCAACTCGTTCGAGAACGACGAATTGCCGGGTCTGGGCGCTCACCTGCGCGACGATTGGCGTCGGCGTGGCCTCGACTCGAAACTGGCCGACACGGCATTCTTCGATTGGCTCGCCCGCAAGACATGGGGCGAACCGACCGATGGCGATCTGCTCGCGTTCACGCTGAACCAGGCACGCGCGGCCTGAGAAGCGAAGTGACGCTGCGCGCACAATCCGGCACGCAGCGCTTCACGATTCGTTGAGCCATAAAAAACGGTCTTCACGTTCGACACGTGAAGACCGTTTTTCTTTATCGCTGCAATCAGGCTCGATCAGACTTTCAGCATTTCTTCGATCTGGTGAAGGATCGCATCGCGCCGATCTTTCGAGAGCCCCTTGAGGCGCAGTTCGAGTCGATCGTCGCCGTACGACTTCAGATCGCCGACGGCCATGCCATCGAGTTTGATCTCGAGCCGTTGCGCGTAGCGCTGACGGCCGGCCGGCTTTGGACTTTCTTGCGGCGTCGCGCGGCCCTTGACGATATCCGCGACTTGTCGCGTGCTGAGGTCGTCGGCCAGAATCCGGTTGATCAGCCGCAGCGTGGCGTCCGTGCCGCGCGCACCGTGATAGCGGCCCACCTGATACGCCATGTTCGAACCGAAGCGGTCGGGGCGCGCCACCATCTCGTGCATGACCGACTCGGGCAACTTGCCGATGGACAAGGCGACCGCGACCGTCGATTCGTCGAGGCCGAGGTGATCGGCGAGTTCGCGCTGGCTCTGGAAATGCTTGTCGTCGATAAAACGCTTCCAGACGACGGCGTTGTCGAACACCGTCTGCGAGTCGCGCTGGACGTTGAGGTCGTAGCCGAGCTTGTAGCTCTCCAGTCCAATCGGCAGATCGACGACGATCGCCTTGACGACTTCCTTGTTGGCTTCCTTGAGCGCACGCACGCGACGTCCGCCGTCGCTCACGTAATAGCTGCCCGGCGCGGCGTAATCCGGAATCACGTGGATCGCCTGCTGCTGCCCTTGCTTCGCGAGATTGACCGCGAGTTCTGCAATCGACGTCTTCAGATAGAAGTGGCGCGGGTTGAACGGACTCGCCTTGATGGCCTTAAGCGGCAGTTCGATGATCTGGCCGGGGCGATAGCCCTGCTCCAGACGCCACGCGCGGTATTCCGCCGACTCGTTTTCAACCGGTGAGGTCGCGTCGTCGGTAGTGACGGCGATGGGTTCCGGCTGGCTCGAGCGGCCGGCCGTTTCGCGGGCTTTGGGCTTGTCCTGGACGAGGCCGTCGATGGCGTTGAGTCGGTCAAGCGCCGTGCGCTTCTCGCTGCTCGTGGTGTCAGGCCGGGCCTGAAAACCTTTGGCAAATTGTGAGGGCTTCATTCAGGGTCCTTTATGCGCATAAAGTCAGGGGAGCATCTCTGCGATTTCGTCGGCGCAAGCACGCACCTCCGTCGCAGCGAGTCGCGCACCGCGGTCGCTCATTTGCAGCACCGTCTGGCCGAGGGCCATGGCCTGCTTATAGGCTTCGCGGGTCGGGATCTGGGTTTTGAGCAAGGGGAAGCCCAGTTCTTCCAGCGCGCGCTTCAACTCGCGCGTGAGCATGCGCTTCTCTTCTGTTTTGTTCAGCAGGAAAACGGCCTTGAGATCCTCGTTCATCACCTGAGCCTGCTGGATCAGTTTGACGAGGCCGACGCTCGACCAGTAATCCGCGGGGGACGACGAAGTGGGAATAACAGCGACGGTGGCAGCGAGCAGAACGACGCCCGAGACCTTTTCCGTGATCGACGGCGGGCAGTCGACCACGATGATGTCGTAGTCACCGATGAACTTCTTGATCTCACGATGGATCTGTCCACCGGCTTCGGAGAGGTTGACGACCGGGAACGGAATGCCGGCTTCTCCATCGGAAGACGCACTGGCCCAATGGACGAGCGTGTTTTGGCCGTCGGCATCGACCACGAGCACGCGCTTACCTCTTTCGTGGAATGCTGCGCCGAGATGCATCGCGATCGTGCTCTTGCCGACCCCGCCCTTTTGCTGCGTGACTGCGATTATCTCTGCTGCCAATTGGTTTTCTCCTTTTGCTAATTGTTTTGAATTTTACCTGGATTGAGTTGCGATTCAATGATTGAGTTTGTGATTTTCGATTTTTACTGCGAACGTTAGCCGTTTGGCCAAGGTTTATGCGCATAAAGTTCATGCGCACGAGCGTGGCCTCGGAGCCACCGACAGATCTGTGATGTCGGTCCAATGAGCGATGATGACCAGGCCGGGCGATCGAGAAGCGAAACGCGGCGTTCGCAAGGCGAAGCCGGTCTCGTCTGAAGGCTGGCTCACACATGAAGTGAGCAAGCGAGTGCGGGACCAGCTTTGTGAACTCCACGCACCGCAAGGCAATCGTTTAGGTGCAGCCGAAACGTTCATTCAGCCGCGCGTATCAAACAGAGCAAACACGGACGGATTTATGCGCATAAAGGCTCGATCAACTGTAAGACTCTCGCACCTCCCCCTCATCAGAACTCCCCAAGCCGCCCATCTTTATGCGCATAAAACTCCGTCACCTCATGGTCGTCCATGCGGAGCCCTTGCAGCCCCGCCCTGCTCTCTTCGCCATTGCCCGTTAAAATCAGCGCGACCGTACGCCGCAGGCAAAGGCGCAAGAGTGCCGTGATCGAATCAGGCACCGCCGACATCGATCGATGCCGGCCTGACGCACGCGCCGCCACTTGCTCGCGCATCAGCCAGCAGCGCACCGCGCGCGAGCGCAATAGCGACTACGACCGCCACCGATAACCAATCACAACAGCAACCGAACAGATGATCACGATCTACCACAACCCTCGATGCTCGAAGTCACGCGCCACCTGTGAGCTGGTCACCAGTACCTACAACACGGGAAACGAACCCGTCGACGTGATTGAGTATCTGAAGACGCCGCCGACGGTCGAGCAGATCAAGGCCCTGCACGCGATGCTCGGCGGCGCGCTGCGCGACATGATCCGTACCGGCGAGACCGAATACGCGGAACTCGGCCTCGGCGCCGCCACGGTTACGGATGCTCAGCTCTACGAAGCAATCGCGAGCCACCCGATCCTGCTGCAACGCCCGATCGTCGTCCGCGATGGCCGTGCGGTGATCGGTCGACCGCCGGAGAATGTCGCGGCGCTGTTTGCCTGACACGCGGCAGACACCGCATCGGATCAGACTGCGCATCTGATCGACACCGAAGACGTTCGAAAACATCGAGCGCCGACCAGGCCAGATAGCGGCCGCGCCGACGCCCCAAACGATGGTCGTCGCCAGTGCAGGCAAGCCCTCCCCCGCTCGCCTTTCCCCGGCGCCGACGCAGAAAAAAACCATCAGGCTCTCACCCGCCAACCGCCAATAACGAGACTTCAGTGGAATCGCTTGCAACTCTATCCGCGTGGTCGTTCCACGACACGCGCCTCATCCTCTCCTGCCTGCTGGGCCTCGCGCTGATCGTCATCCTGATCAGCGTGCTCAAGCTCGCGCCGTTTCTCTCGATCCTCGTCGGTACTTTCGCGGCGGGCTTCGCCGCCGGCGTGCCGCTTGAAGGCGTCGCCAGCGCGTTCAGCAAAGGCGCGGGCGCCCTGCTCGGCGACGTCGGCATCATCATCGCGCTCGGGGCCATGCTCGGCGCGCTGATGGCCGAGTCCGGCGCGGCCGACCGGCTCGTGACCACCCTGCTCGATCACTCCACGCCGCGCACATTGCCGTGGATGATGGCGCTCGTCGCCGTGATCATCGGCTTGCCGCTGTTCTTCGAGGTGGGGCTGGTGATGATGGTGCCGATCATCTTCGTGATGGCGCGCCGCTCGAAGCAGCCGATCCTGCGCATCGCAATTCCCGCGCTCGCCGGTATGACCACGCTGCACGCGCTGCTGCCGCCGCATCCCGGTCCGCTGATCGCCGTGAGCGCATTGCATGCCGATCTCGGCATCACGCTCGGATTCGGCGTGCTCGTCGCGCTGCCGGCGGTGATCCTCGCGGGGCCGCTTTACGGTTCGTGGCTGTCGCGTCGCATGCACGTGGACGAGCCCGAGGATCTCGGCAAGCTGTTCACGAGTCACGACACGCAACTGGCCGCGCCCGGTTTCGCCGTTTCGCTGCTGACCATTCTGCTGCCCGCCGTGCTGATGCTTTGCCGCACGATCGCGAAACTCGCGCTCACGCCGGACACGCTCGCATTCACGACGCTGAATTTTCTGGGTGAGCCGCTGATCGCGCTGGGACTCACCGTGTTGTTCGCGATCGTCGTGCTCGGCTGGTCGCGCGGCATGGCGCGCGAGCGCGTCGGTAACATCCTGCGCAAAAGCCTGCCGCCGATCGCGGGTCTGCTGCTGACGATCGGCGCAGGCGGCGGTCTCAAGCAGACGCTCGTGCTCGCGGGCATCAGCACGACCATCAGCAAGATCGCCGTCGGCGCGCACCTGCCGCTGCTGCTGCTCGCGTGGCTGATCGCCGTCGCGCTGCGCCAGGCCACGGGTTCGGCCACCGTCGCGACCACCGCGACGGCCGGCATCGTCGCGCCGGTCGTTACCGGACTGAGCGCCACGCACAATTCGTTGATGGCACTCGCCATCGGCGCGGGCTCGGTGTTCTTCTGCCACGTGAACGACGCGGGCTTCTGGATGGTGCGCGAGTACTTCGGCCTGAAACTCAAGCAGACCGTGTTCGTCTGGTCGATCCTGCAAACCATCGTATCGGTCGTCGGCCTCGTGCTCACACTGCTGCTCTGGAGCCTGCTGAACTGAGGCAGGTGAATGGTCGGATAACGTCTTCGGCGCGATTCCGACCGAGGCCCGATGCCACCGGGCCTGGTGCGGAGTTGTCCACAAGGTTATGAACGAAATCTGTGGATAAATCCGCGCCGCCCCTGCTTATCCACAGGCGCGCCGCGCCGGCCCATCTTAGCGACGTGCGAAAGCGCTCGCGCCTATGATGTCGTTTCGTTCCAACGCGCTTCGCGCGCTTTCGAGGAGAAGGAAATGGCTTATCAAGTAGCGGTCGTGGTCGGCAGTCTGCGCAAGGAATCCTTCAATCGGCAACTCGCGCACGCGGTCGCCTCGCTCGCGCCGTCCGACTTCTCGTTCGAGTTTCTCGACATCGGCGGGCTGCCGCTCTACAGCCAGGACTACGACGCCGATTTCCCCGAGGTCGCGCGGCAGTTCAAGCAGAAGATCGAGGCCGCTGACGCGCTGCTGTTCGTCACACCCGAATACAACCGCTCGATTCCCGGCGTGCTGAAGAACGCGATCGACTGGGGTTCGCGGCCGTGGGGCAAGAATTCATGGACGGGCAAGCCGGGCGCGGTGCTCGGCACCTCGCCGGGCGCGATCGGCACGGCGCTGTCGCAGGCGCATCTGCGCAACGTGCTCGCCTATCTCGACGTGGCGACGCTCGGTCAACCCGAGATGTTCATCAAGCACGATGCCAGCAGGATCAACGAAAATGGCGAGATTGTGAACGACGATACGCGAAAGTTCCTGCAGGCGTTCGTCGATCGCTACGCCGACTGGGTCAAGCGTCAGCTCGGTCGCTGAACCCGGTTTCGATCCAGGGATACAAAAAAAGCGCGGCTCGGGCCGCGCTTTTTTTCGTCAACTTTCAGGTCAATGCAGCGTCGGCCGCGATCCGGTCACCGGGCGGTCGGGGGCGTCGGACGCGCGGTGGTCGTGCGAATCCTCTTCGTACTCGATGAATTCATCGGGGATGCGCTGCGCACCGCTGGCCGTTTCCGTCGCTTGGGGCGCGGACGGCACGTCCACGTGCGGAGCGTGCGTGGCAGGTGGCACGCTCGCTTGCGTGCCCATCACAGCCCCGGCGCCGGGCGCGCTTGCCGCCGTGAGCACGGTGGCTTCGGCTTCGCTGGCGGGACGCGCGGGATCGACAGCGCCCGCTTGCGCTTCGGCGGAGACCGGCTGATCCGCCGAGCCTTCCGGCGCGACGCGTCGGCGCATCGCATCGGCGAGCCCGGCGATACCGAGTTCGTCGAGCGCCGAATGCTCGCGCGTGACAGGATCGGTGTCGCTGGCCGCCGCCCACGCCCAGCTGCCGCCGCGAATCGCCACTTCGAGCGCGTGTTCTTCGCGCAGCGTTTCGCGGGCGAGATCGGCGCGCGCTTCGTCGCTCACGCGAACGCCGATCAGCACGTTGCCGGCCGGCGCACTCGCCGCGTCAGCGGCGCCGGGCGCGTGCGGCGCCGGTTCCGGCACGGCGCCCGCGTTCGCGCGCACGTCGCCGGTCGTCGAAAAGAAACTCGACACCAGCCGTTCGATGCCGGCCAGCACGCCGGCTTCGTGCACCGGCAATTCGATGTCGTTCAGCGCGAAGCCGCGCTGCAGCAGCGCTTCCTGCGCGTGTCGCGCTGCATCCAGGGTCTCGAAGAGACCCGTCACGGTCTGTCTCATGGCTCACTCCTCGCCCGTCGGGCAATGGTGGCAAAAGCGGTGGCTAAGTCTGACATGGCGGTGGGCGCGCGTTCCCGAGATCCACGCATCATGGCGACATGAAGTGGTCAATCCGGCTCGCGGCGCGCCCGCCGCCGCCTGGTCGAGCGTCCCGCAATCTTCGTGCCGCGGGCATCTCGCGCCAGGCTTTCCGATCCAGACTTTTCGACCTACAGCGTGGCGTCCCGTTCCCGGCGCGCGCGCGTCTGCAGGTCGCGCTGGATCGCCTCGAGCAATTTCTCCAGCAGGGCAATGTCGAACGGCTTCGAGAGCACGCGCACGTCCACGTGACGCGCGCGCTCCAGTTCCTCCGCGTAACCGGTGACGAGAATCACGGGCAGCGTCGGCTCGCAGTTCTGCAGCGCCTCGGCCAGATCGATGCCGTTCATCTCGCCGGGCATGTGGATGTCCGAGAGCACAAGATCGAAATGCGCGAAGGGCGTCGCGTCGTCGTCGTTCGCCGCTGCAACGTGGCCGGCCTTGACGAGCGCGAGCGCGCTCGCCGCGTCGTTCGCGCAGGTGACGTGATGGCCCATCATCTGCAGCAGCGCTTCGGTGCCCGCCGCGACTTCGTCGTTGTCTTCGACCAGCAGCACGCGCAGGCCGTGCGGCGGCGCGACGCTGTCCTCGCGCGGCGCCGGTTCGTGCGCGACCGCTGGCGCGGCCGCGGCGCGCGGCAGATACAGATGCACCGACGTGCCCGCGCCGATCGCGCTGTCGATCGCGGCCAGTCCGCCCGAGCGCTCGCAGAACGCGAACACCTGCGGCAGCCCGAGCCCCGTGCCCATGCCCTTCGGCTTGGTCGTATAGAGCGGCTCGAACGCGCGCGCGAGCACGTCGGGCGACATGCCGACGCCCGAATCCTCCAGCGAAACGTGCACGAATTCGCCGTCGAGCGGAAAGCCCTCGCCGGGCCGGAACGCGATATTGCGTGCGCGCACCGTGAAGCGGCCGCCGTTAGGCATGGCGTCGCGCGCGTTGACGGCGAGATTGATGAGCGCGAGTTCGAATTCGGCGACGTCGACGTTCACGGGCCACACGCTTTCGTCGACATCGACGACGAGCGAGACCTTCGCGCCCAGCGACGCGCGCAGCAGTTCGCGGCTCGCGGGCAGCCAGCGTCCGGCGTGGATCGTCTCGTTGCGCAGCGGCTGCTTGCGCGCCACGCCGAGCAACTGGCGCGTGAGCGACTGGCCGCTCTTGAGCGCGCGCTCGATCGCCGAGAGTTCGCGTTCGAACGCGGCCGCGCCGCGCCGCCGCGCGATCTGCACGTTGGCGGAGACGATCATCAGCAGATTGTTGAAGTCGTGCGCGACGCTGCCGACGAGATTGCCGAGCGCTTCCATCTTGCGCGACTGCCGGTAGGCCGATTCGATCGAGCGCCGCATCGACGCTTCGGCCTGCCAGCGCTCCCACGCTTCCTCTTCGGCGGCGAGGCGGCGCAGCGACAGCCAGATCACGCACCAGAGCGCGATCGACGGCGTGAACATCGAGATGATCAGCACGCTCAGGTGCCGGTACCACGCGGCCCAGATCGCCGAGCTGCGGTACGCGCAGGTGACATAAACCGGATAGGCGCCGACACGTCGATACGCGAGGATCACCTTGTCGTCGAGCAGTTGCGAGCGCATGTGCACGACGCCCGCGTCCTTGCCGCCGGCGAGTGCCGAGGCGAACGGCGAGCCCGCCGTAATGCCCGGACCGCCGGCGCGCGCCTGAGCCGCGGGCGGCGGCGGCTCGAACGCGAGAATCGCGCCGTCGCTGCGCACGAGGCCGAGCGCCATCGGCGAGTCCGCGCCCAGCAGTTCGCGATAGAAGGTGCCGAAGTAGGCGGGCCGCAGCGCGACCGAAACGAGACCGTCGAACTGGCCTTGCGCGTCGTGGCGCGCCACGCCCGTGTTGAACACGATTTCGCCGCTCACCTGGCCTTGCATCACGCGCGAGACGTGATCGATCATGCGGCCCGCGCGGATGCCCACGAAGTCGTCGCGCGTGAGGATCGAGACGGGCGGCGGCGGCGAGTAGCGGCTGCTCGCGAGCAGGTCGCCGTCGCGGCCGAAGATCGACACGGCCGCCACCTGCGGATAGCCGCCGCCGATCGCGTCGAGCTTCTCGTGAATCTGCGCTTCGTTCAGGCGGATGCCTTCGTCGTCGAGATCCTGCACGCCGTCCACGATGCGCGTGTCGAGCGCGTCGTTCATGTCGAACACCTTGAGCGCGTGCTCCTCGGCCACGCGCACGGTGCGCAGCGTGACGTCGGTGGCGTCGGCTTCGCGCGTGCGCAGGTCGTTCCACGCCATCGTGGCCACGTAGACGCAAGGCAGCACGATGGCCGCCACGAGCAGCGCAATCAGCGTGCGGCGGCGGACCGTGAAGTCGTGGCTGGGCGCGGCCGGAAACGGCGCTTCATCGGTGCGCGGCGAAGCGGGCGAGCGATCGTCTGGCCCGGCGGGCCGGTCGGAAATCATCGTACGGATTAAGGGGATGGAAGCTGCGGCGGAGCTTCTGACATCATAAACGACCGCAGCGTTCCAACCGCCGCGCCGGCGTGCCCGATTGCACGCTCGCGCGGTCCGTTCGCGGCCCTGTGCGCGGCGCGCGCACCGGGAAAAAGTCAATTTCACGCGCCGCCAGACTTAACGTCGCAAAAAAGAACGATTTTTTCGGACAGACGCGCGATTGCGCGAAAATCCGCGTAGCGCAAACGTACACAAAAGGATAATTATCGGCGCTGATTCGTTGGTTTGATTATTTATTTTCCGAAAAACCCGAAAAGAAAGTCAAATTTGATCGCGTAACGATTATCGACGAGTTGCATTTCATTTCATTTGCTTCGAGAATTCGGGGCACGATAAATACGTATGAAAAATGAGCACGGGCAGCGCGCTGTTTTTCTCGTATCCATTCTGTAAGTCGGCCCCCTCAGCTAAAGCAGCGGGGACGAGTAATGCGGCGGAATTCGGGGCGCCGCTCTCACCGGGTCGATCAGATTTGCCGCGCCAGCCACGCTTCCCGTCGCGCTGTCATATGCGGTAATTCACGCATCGCGCATAAAATACGCGTCCGCCCTAAAGATAGTGCGCACGCGGCCGTTAATACGTCTTAACGCATTCCGTCCAACGCACATTCACTCAGCATATCCATGTCCTTGCCCATCGTGATCGCCGATGATTCGCTGTTAGCCCGCAAGGTGCTCACGAAGGCGCTTCCCGAGGACTGGGACGTCGACATCTCGTACGCGTCGAACGGACATGAAGCGCTGGCGCTCTATCGCGCCGGGCGTGCTCCGGTCATGTTTCTCGATCTGACGATGCCCGGCATGACGGGTTTTCAGGTTCTCGAAGCCATGCAGCACGAGGATCTGAATACGTTCGTGATCGTCGTATCCGCCGACGTCCAGCCGCGCGCCCAGGAGCGCGCGCTCGCGCTGGGCGCGATGGCATTCGTGCCGAAGCCGGTCACCCAGGAAGCGCTGCTACCCATCCTGAAGGAGTACGGGTTGTATGCCTGATCGAGTGTTCACGGAACTGCAGCGCGACGCGCTTCAGGAGATCGCCAATCTGGGGATGGGCCAGGCAGCCACGCGTTTGTCGGGGCTCCTGAATGCTTTCATCGAATTGTCGGTGCCGCGCGTGCGCGTGGTGGCGGTCAGCGAGGCCGCGGACGCCTTGCGCGAGATGACCGGCATCGACGGTCCGGTGACGGCCGTGCGCCAGGGTTTTCGCTCCGAGATCAAGGGCGAGGCGCTGGTGATCTGCCGCAGCGGCGAGATTGCGGAACTCGGCGCGCTGATCGGCGGCCCGTTCGCGGAGTCGACCTGGGACGCGCTCACCGAGCAGGAACTGATCTTCGACGTGGCGAACGTGCTGACCGGCGCGTGTGTCTCGTCGATGCTCGACCAGCTCGGGCGTCTGCCGGTGTTTTCGCAGCCGGGCCTGCTCGGCGACGCCGTCACGCTCGACGAAGTGTTCCAGCCCGGCCTGCTCGCGTGGGATCTCGCGCTGCTCGTCGAAGTCAACTTCGCGCTGGAAGACCAGCGTTTTCGCGCGCATCTCGTCATGCTGATGGCCGAAGAGTCGATCCATCACGTAAGCCGGGCCATCGACGCGCTGTTGCACAGCCTATGACTACCCCTGAATTGCCGTTGTCGACGCCCTCGCTGTCCGACCTCGTGGTCGAACGCGTGGGCTTCGGCCTGTTCGTGCTCGACCGCGACATGAACGTGCTGATGTGGAACCGCTTCATGCAGGACCACAGCGGCGTGTCCGCCGAAGACGTGATCGGCCGCCCGATTTTCGAGCGCTTTCCCGACCTGCCGCGCGCGTGGCTCGCGCGCAAGGTCGAAAGCGTGTTCCAGCTCGGCAGCTTCGCCTTCAGCTCGTGGGAGCAGCGGCCCTACCTGTTCCGCTTCGATCACGACCGGCCGATCACGGGCGGCGTGGACTACATGCAGCAGGACTGCACCTTCATGCCGCTGATGCGCGAGCGCGAGGTGATCGCCGTGTGCGTCACGGTGTCCGACGTCACGCACGTGAGCGTGATGCAGCGCGAGCGCGAGGACGCCGTGGCCAAGCTGCGCGAATACGCCGACCGCGACGGCCTCACGGGCATCGCGAACCGGCGCTTCTTCGAGTCGCGCCTGATGGAGGAATTCTCGCGCTGGCAGCGTTATGGCGGCGACCTCTCGGTGCTGCTGTTCGATCTCGACCACTTCAAGAAGATCAACGACGAATTCGGCCACGTCGCCGGCGACACGGTGCTGCGCTCGATGGCGCAGCGCGTGGCCGACGTGGTGCGCAAGCAGGACGTGTTCGGCCGCTTCGGCGGCGAGGAATTCGCGCTGCTGCTGCCGTGCACGCCGCTCGACGACGCGCTGCACGTAGCCGAGAAGATCCGCCACACGATCGGCGACACGCCCGTGGACGTGCAGGGCGTGGTCGTGCCGGTCACGGCGAGCGTGGGCGCCGCCGCGGCGCGGCCCGGCTCGAGCGACTACGAGGTCATGATCAACGAGGCCGACGCCGCGCTCTACAGCGCCAAGCGCCAGGGCCGCAATCGTTCGGTGGTGCTGCTGCACGAGCTGTCTTAGCTCCTCGACCGGGATCGCGCCTTCTGGGGCGCGTTCCTCGAACATGGCGGACGATGGCGGGAATCTGCGCGACGTTGTCCGTCATAGGCCGACGATAGGTCCGCGAAAAACCCGCGCGAGACGCGCGTTGGCGCTTCAGTCCGGCGCCGCGCGCCGCTGCTGACCGATTTGCCCCTGATTGCGGCGAGGTTCCCGACTGCGGCGGCCCGCAAAGGTTGATATACTTTGGCCCGTTTCCGGCCTTGGACCCTGAATGGCGTTCGAGAGAGCCGGTGCCTCGCGCGTGTCCGCGCGCGCGGGCGACCCGCTCCATGCGGGCCCGAATATCTGAAACGCCCCGTCGAGGGCGACCCCAGCGGAGATCGTCTTGGCTGTTTCCAACCTCGTCGTGGACGATACACATCAAACCGACGCCGCCGCCGCATCGTCGGGCAGCTCGTTTTATCTGGCGATGCGCATCCTGCCTGCCGCGCAGCGCGACGCCATGTATCAGGTCTACGCCTTTTGCCGCGCTGTCGACGACATCGCGGACAGCGACCTGCCGCGCGCCGAGCGTGCGGCGGGGCTCGACCAATGGCGCGCCGACATCGATGCGTGCTACGCCGGCACGCCGCGCGCCTCGCTGGCCGCGCTCACGCGCCATATCCACACGTTCGGGCTGCAGCGCGAGGACTTCCACGCGATGATCGACGGCATGGCCATGGACGCCGCCGAGGACATCTGCGCCCCCGACGACGACACGCTCGACCTCTATTGCGACCGCGTCGCGAGCGCGGCGGGCCGCCTGTCGGTGAGAATTTTCGGGATGGAAGAGGAGCCGGGCCGGCTGCTCTCGCATCACCTCGGCCGTGCGCTCCAGTTGACCAACATCCTGCGCGACATCGACGAGGACGCGGACATCAACCGCTGCTATCTGCCGCGCGAACTGCTCGCGCGCGAAGGCATCGCGGCCACGGGTCCGCACCAGATCGCCGCCGATCCCCGCTTGCCGCGCGTCTGCGCGACGCTGGTGGAGCGCGCGTTCGGCCATTTCGCCGCCGCCGACGCGATCATGGACCGCACGCCGCGCGTCCAGGTCAAGGCGCCGCGCATCATGTCGGGCGTCTACCGCGTGCTGCTCGAACGCACCATCGAGCGCGGCTTCGACCTGCCGCGCACCAAGGTGGCCAAACCGCGCGCGCGGCTCATGTGGATCGTGGCGCGCTACGCGCTGTTCTGATGCCGCGGCTCGTCCACGTGATCGGCGCGGGGCTGGCGGGCCTCGCGACGGCCGTGCGGCTGCAGCGCCGGGGCGTGCAGGTCGCCCTGCACGAAGCGGGCGCGCAGGCAGGTGGACGATGCCGTTCGTACTATGACCGCACGCTGGCGGCCACGCTCGACAGCGGCAACCATCTGGTGCTGGCCGCTCACGCGCACACGCTCGACTACGTGCGCGCGATCGGCGCCGCCGACGAACTGACGGGACCGGCCGAACCCGGATTCGCGTTCATGGACCTCGCGGCGCGCTCGCGTTGGAGCGTGCGCTTTTCGCGCTCGCGGGTGCCGTTCTGGATCGGCGACGCCCAGGCGCGCGTGCCGGGCACCCGGGTCTCGGACTATCTCGTGCTGCTGCCGCTGCTGTTCGCGAGACCTGGCCGCACGGTCGAGCAGACCATGCGCTGCGATGGCGTGTTGTGGGACCGCCTGGTGCGCCCGCTGCTGCTCGCGGGGCTCAACGTCGAGCCGCGCGAAGCGAGCGCCGAACTCGCTTCGGCGATGCTGCGCGAGGCGCTGGCGGCGGGCGGCGAATCGCTGCGTCCGCTGGTGGCGCGCCACGGCCTGTCGAGCGCTTTCGTCGATCCGGCGTTGCGCATGCTCCAGCATGGCGGCGCGGCGATCCGGCTCGAATCGCCCTTGAGAGCGATCGCTTACGACGACGCGGCGCGCCGCGTCGTCGCGCTCGATTTCGACAGCGGCCGCGTGCTGCTGGGCACGGACGAAGCCGTGGTGCTGGCGGTGCCGCCCGACGCGGCCGCCGCGCTGGTGCCCGCGTTGCAGACGCCGCAGCGTTTCACGTCGATTATCGACGTGCATTTCGCCGCCGACGCACCGCCCGGCCTCGCCACGCCGATGGCGCTCGTGAACGGCACGGCCGACTGGCTGTTCGCCGGCGCGGGCCGGATTTCGGCGACGATCCACGACGCGGGCTCGCTGGCCCTGCTCGCGCCCGACGTGATCGCGCAGCGCGTCTGGACCGATGTCGCGAACGCGGCGTCGCTGCCCGTGACGCCGCTGCCCGCGTGGCAGATCGCCGGCGACGCGCGCGCGACCTTCGCCGCCGTGCCCGACGAGGAACTGCGCCGCCCGGCGGCGCGCACGCGCTGGACCAATTTGATGCTCGCGGGCGACTGGACGGCTACCGGCCTCCCCGCAACGATCGAAGGAGCGATCCGCTCCGGCCGCAAGGCCGCGGACGGGCTCCTGTCTGAACCTTAGGAAGTGCCGATGAACGACTTATCCCAAGCCATGCCGACCGACGAGACGGCGCGCGTCCTGAGCGCCGCCGCGCTGGCGCCCACGCTCGCGCCCGCGCTCGACGACGGCGCCGCCGCGCTGCCGGCCGGAACCCTCGACGCCGCCGTTGCGCGCGCGACCGATGCGATCCTCGCCGATCAGCGCGCCGACGGCCACTGGGTCTACGAACTCGAAGCCGACGCCACGATTCCCGCCGAATACGTGCTGCTCGTCCACTACCTGGGCGAGGAAGCGAACCTCGAGCTCGAACAGAAGATCGCGCGCTACCTGCGCCGCATCCAGCTGCCGGGCGGCGGCTGGCCGCTGTTCACCGACGGCGACATGGACGTGAGCGCGACCATCAAGGCGTATTTCGCACTCAAGATGATCGGCGACGCCGAAGACGCCGAGCACATGGTGCGCGCGCGCGACGCGATTCTCGCGGCCGGCGGCGCGGAAAAAGCCAACGTGTTCACGCGCATCCTGCTCGCGCTGTTCGGCGTGGTCACGTGGTACGCCGTGCCGATGATGCCGGTGGAAATCACGCTGTTGCCGAAGTGGTTCCCGTTCCATCTCTCGAAGGTCTCGTACTGGGCGCGCACGGTGATCGTGCCGCTGCTCGTGCTCGGCGCGAAGCGTCCGGTCGCGAAGAATCCGCGCGGCGTGCGCATCGACGAACTGTTCCTGAGCGCGCCCGTCACCACCGGTCTGAACGAGCGCGCGCCGCATCAGAGCAAGGGCTGGTTCGGCTTCTTCCGCGCCGTGGACGGCGTGCTGCGCGTGACCGATCCGCTGTTCCCGACGTATCTGCGCCAGCGCGCGATCGACGCGGCGGTGGCCTTCGTCGACGAACGCCTGAACGGCGAAGACGGCCTCGGCGCGATCTTCCCGGCGATGGCCAACGCCGTCATGATGTACGACGTGCTTGGCTATCCGGCCGATCATCCGCATCGCGCGATTGCCCGCCAGTCGGTCGAAAAGCTTGTCACGGTGCATACCGACGAAGCCTACGTGCAGCCGTGTCTGTCGCCCGTGTGGGACACCTCGCTGGCAGCGCACGCGCTGCTCGAAACCGGCGACGCGCGTGCCGAAGAAGGCGCACGGCGCGGCCTTGAATGGCTGCGTCCGCTGCAGATTCTCGACGTGCGCGGCGACTGGATCTCGCGTCGTCCCGACGTGCGTCCGGGCGGCTGGGCGTTCCAGTACGCGAATCCGCACTACCCCGACGTCGACGACACGGCTGTGGTCGTGGCCGCGATGGATCGCGTCGACAAGCTCGACAAGACCCAGTCCTACGCCGAGGTGATGTCGCGCGCGCGCGAGTGGGTGGTCGGCATGCAGAGCAGCAACGGCGGCTGGGGCGCGTTCGAGCCGGAAAACACGCACGAATATCTGAACAACATCCCGTTCTCGGACCACGGCGCGCTGCTCGATCCGCCGACCGCCGACGTCTCGGGCCGCTGTCTGTCGATGCTCGCGCAGATGGGCGAAATGCCGGTGGCGAGCGAGCCGGCGCGCCGCGCGTACAACTACATCCTCGACGAGCAGGAAGCGGATGGCAGCTGGTACGGCCGCTGGGGCATGAACTACATCTACGGCACGTGGACGGCGCTGTGCGCGCTGAACGCGGCCGGTCTCGAACACGCCGATCCGCGCATGAAACGCGCGGCTCAGTGGCTGATCTCGATCCAGAACGAGGACGGCGGCTGGGGCGAGGACGGCACCAGCTACAAGCTCGAATACCGCGGCTACGAGCGCGCGACGAGCACGGCGTCGCAGACGGCCTGGGCGCTGCTCGGCCTGATGGCGGCGGGCGAAGTGAATCATCCGTCGGTCGCGCGCGGCATCGCGTGGCTGCGGCAGACGCAGCAGGACCACGGCCTCTGGGACGAAACGCGCTTCACCGCGACCGGCTTCCCGCGCGTGTTCTATCTGCGCTACCACGGCTATCGCAAGTTCTTCCCGCTGTGGGCGCTCGCGCGCTACCGCAACCTCAAACGCGACGGCGCGACGCGCGTCACGGTCGGTCTGTGACGATGGCGGCGGCATTGAATCCGCGTGCGGGCGGCGCGCTGCCCGTGATCGCCGTGACCGGCATGGCGTTCGAGGCGAGCATCGCCGCGGGCAAGGGCGGCGACGGCATCGAGGCCGTCTACGCGGCGCGCGCCGATCTGCTGCAACGCGCGCTCGACGCCGCGCTGGAACGCGGCGCGGCGGGCGTGATCAGCTTCGGCACGGCGGGCGGTCTCGGCCCGGATCTCGAACCGGGGACGATCGTGATCGCCGAAGCCGTCGACGGTCCGTTTGGCCGCATCGCGTGCGACGCGGCCTGGAGCGCGCGCATGGCGGCGGCGCTGATGGCCTCGCCGCTGGCCGCGCAGACGCGCCGGGGCATTGAAGCCGCGGTGGCCGCGCCGCTCACGGGCGCGGCGGACAAGGCGGCGCTGCATCAGTCGAACGGCGCGCTGGCCGTCGATATGGAATCGCATCTCGCGGCGGCGGCCGCGGCCGCGCGCGGCCTGCCGTTCGCGGTGTGCCGCGCGGTGGTCGATCCGGCATGGCGCAGCTTGCCCAAGGCCGCGATGGCCGGACTGCGCGACGACGGCTCCACGGCCGTTCTGCCGATCCTGCGCGAACTCGCGCGCGATCCGCTACAACTGGGTGGCCTGCTGCGCGTGGCCGCCGACGCCGGTGCGGCGCGCAAGGCGCTCACGGCGGCGCGGCGCGTGCTCACGGCATCGGGCGCTTTTTTTCCGCGCTGATTCCACGCCGACTCCCCACCGATTCCCTTCCGGTCTCCCCCGCTTCCCTTTATTCACGATTTCGCGCCGCACTGTTGCCGGCGCGGAATATTGAAATGCCTAGGGAAAACCCCTATCTCTGATACCATCTGAGCGTTAACCCTAGGTCCGCTGGTTTCGATCTGGGGACGGATCACGCATAGGGAGTTACCAATATGAATTTCCATACTCGCAAGTGGGTCAAGCCGGAAGATCTGAACCCCAACGGCACGCTGTTCGGCGGCAGCCTGCTGCGCTGGATCGACGAAGAAGCCGCGATTTACGCGATTTGCCAGCTCGATAACCAGCGCGTCGTGACGAAGTTCATCTCGGAGGTGAATTTCGTGAGTTCGGCGCGTCAGGGCGACATCATCGAACTGGGCATGACGGCCACCGATTTCGGCCGCACGTCGATCACGCTGCGCTGCGAAGTGCGCAACAAGGTCACGCGCAAGAGCATCCTGACGATCGAGCGGATGGTGTTCGTGAACATGGACGCCGAAGGCAAGCCCGCGCCGCACGGCCGCGACCGGATCCGTTACGCCGAAGAGGCCTATGAGCGCTATCGCCAGACGGTGCACACGGCGGTGGACGCCACGGCGGCCGCGGCGGCGAAGGAAGCCGAGCGCGAAGCGCTGAACGAAGACGAAGCGGTGCACTGAGCGCGTCAGCGCAGTCGCGAGGCAAAGAAAAACCCGGCGGGGCGAAAGCTCCGGCCGGGTTTTTTGCGTCTCGCGCCGCCCGAGTTTCGAGCGGCACGAATCATCGCGAATTGATCGCGGAATCAGCGCATCTTCAAGGCGCCGAAGCCGCTTTCGCGGGCGCCGCCGTGGCCGAAGCCGCAGCCGGTGCCGAAGCCGCCACAGGCGCCGGGGCACCCGAAGCCGCCTGCGCCGCCGCCGCAGCAGCCACCCCCGCCGTCCCGGCTGCCGCAGCCGCACCGGCGCCCGCGCCGGCCGCTGCCGCGCCGTTCGCGCTGCCCTCGCCCGGATCTTCGTAGTTCGGCAAACCGTTGTCCGACGCGCCGCCCTTGGCCGGAGCCGCCGGAGCCGCCGCACCACCCGCACCACCCGCACCACCCGCACCACCCGCACCACCCGACTCGCCCGGATCGTCGTAATTCGGCAGCCCGTTCCCCGACTTGCCCGCGCCGCCGTTGTCATCCGAGGCGCCAGGATCGCCGTAATCCGGCAGCGGCGCATTGTTGCTCTGCGAGCCGCGAATCAGCGACTGACGCTGCTGGCGGTACGCGTCGCGCACGAACGAATACTTGTCGAGCGCCGCCTGTTGTAGCAGGTCGGTGGCGCCCAGCAGATCGGCGCGCGCGCTCACGAATTGCGCGATGTACATCGGATTGCGCACCGCGGGTTCGATGTAGTTGAGGATGTTGAACTTCACATCCACGCCCATGCCGATGCCGTCGCGCACAGAGCTCGGCCCGAACACCGGCAGCACCAGATACGGACCGGCCGGCACGCCGTAATGGCCCATCGTCAGACCAAAGTCCTGATGGTGCTTCGGCAGGCCCGCGGGCGTGGCGAAATCGATCAGGCCGCCCAGACCGAAGGTCGAGTTCATCGCGAGACGCATGAGGTCTTCGGTGGCGTCGGTGATCTTCAGTTGCAGCAGGTCGTTGGCGAAATTGCTGACGTCGCCGAGGTTGGAAAAGAAGTTCGTGATCGCCTGCCGGATCGGCTGCGGCGTGACTTTCTGATACCCCTTCGCAATCGGTTGGGCAATGTGCGTATCGAGCGCGTCGTTGAACGTAAAGATCGCGCGATTGGCCGGTTCGAACGGATCACCCGGCTTGCGGTCGGGACCTGTGGCGCAGCCCGACGTCACGAGGAGCGTCAGGCTCGCCGCCGCCATGGTGAGCGCGGCTTGTTTTTTCTTCATTGATCGATCCCCTGCGTATGCGATCGTGCGCGCTTCGCGCGCGGCTTGCCCATCAGCACCGGCTGGAACACCACGGCGCCGATCAGCGTACAGAACAAGGACAACGCGAGCAGTTTGCCCATGCTCGAGGTGCCCGGATGATGCGAAAGCCACAGGCTGCCGAACGCCGTGGCCGTGGTTGCGGCCGAGAACAGCACCGCGTGCGTGAGGCTCGAATGCAGCAGGCCGGTTTGACCCGCGCGCCAGGCCATCACAAAGTAGATTTTGAACGCGACGCCGACGCCAAGCATCAGGGGAAGCGCGATGATATTGGCGAAATTGAGTTGGATACCGAGCACAACGCACAACTCAAGCGTCACGAGCGCCGATACCAGCAGCGGAATCAGCGTGCGCAGCACGTCGCCGAAGTGGCGCAGCGTGATCCACAGCAGCGCGGTGATGAGCAGCACCGACCACGCCGCCGCCTGCAGGAACGCGAGAATGATCACGTTCGCCGAGTGCAGGATCGAGATCGGGCCGCCGATGGCGTTCGGCTCCGCCGCCTTCACGGCGTGCGAGAAGCGCGCGAGCATGGCGTCGTCGTTCGGATCGACGCCCGCGGGCACGCGCGGCGCGATATCGACGATCGCCTCGCCCGTGACCGGCGACACCCAGTCCTGCACCATCGCCTTCGGCAGATTTTCGCGCGTGATTTCCGACGGCTGCAGCAGGCGTTCGAGCTGCGCGAACGCGAGCTTGAGCGGCTGGCTGAAGGCCTTTTCGGCGCGGTCGCGCGTGGCGGCGTCGGCGTTGGCGAGCTTCGTCAGGCCGTCCGAGAGATGCTTGGCTTCGGCGGCGCCCGGGCCCGGGTGATCGCCCGCCGCGAGCGCGAGCTGGTTGGCGGCGCGCTTGAGCGTGTCGACGCGCACCGCGTCCGTCACCGGCGACGACGGCTGCTGCGTCAGCGCGGGCATGAGCTGTTGCGCGGCGCTCGAAATCAGCATCATCTTCTGTTGCTGGTCGTCGGGGATCAGCGAGCTCAGCGTGGTCGCGCGGCCCACTTCCGGCAGCTTCGAGAGCTTCGCGGCGATGTTGTCCGCGTCGGCGAGCGAGGGCGCGAGCACGCTCACGTCGTTGATCGAAATGACCGGCGAATTCTTCAGCGCAATCAGCGTGGCCATCGACTCCGTGTGCGGATCTTTCAGATGCAGCGGATTGAAGTCGAAACGCAGATGGAACAGCAGCGGCGACGCGCCCAGCACGACGATCAGCGTGCCGATCAGCACGGGCTTGCGATGCTCGGCAAGCCAGGTGTCGACCGGCGCGAGGAACGCGAAGCCCGGCGAGGCGCGCTCGCCCTTGGGCTTGAACACGCTGATGAGCGCGGGCAGCAGCGTCATGTTCGCGAAGTACGCGACGAACATGCCGACGCCCGCGATCTGGCCAAGTTCGGAGAGGCCTTTGTAGGCGGTCGGCAGGAACGAAAAGAAACTTTCGGCGACGGCGATGGCGGCCAGCGTGAGCGGCACGCCGATCAGACGCGCGGTCTTGAGCAGCGCGGCGTCGAGCCGGTCGTCCTGGAAGCGTTCCTCTCGATACTTCACGCCGAACTGCACGCCGAAGTCGACGCCCAGCCCCACGAACAGCACCATGAACGCGACCGACAGCATGTTGAGCGAGCCGATCATCAGGAGTCCGAGCGCCGCCGTGACGACGAGCCCGACCACCAGCGTGACGAGCACCGCGCCGATCAGACGGCCCGAGCGCAGCGCGAGCCACAGGATCACGAGCACGACGATTGCCGTGATCGCGCCGTTGAGCGCGGCGCCGTCCTGCACCGAGGCGAATTCGTCGTCGGCGAGCGGCTGTTCGCCGGTCAGACGCACGCGCGCGCCGTATTCGGTGTCCAGATGCAGCGAGGCGGCCGTGTCGCGGATCGCCTGCGAGGCGCTCGCGCCCGCCTTGAGCGCGGCGAAATTCAGCACCGGCTGCACCGTCACGAACGAAAACGCGGGCTTCGCGGCGGCGTCCTTGTCGACGAGCGCGCGCCACGAGAACGCGGCGGGCTTGCCCGCCAGCACCTGGTCGACGGTGTCGGCGGCGCTGCCGAGCAGGCCCGCCATCTGCGGCAGTTTCACCTGACCGATCGTGAGCGGCAGTTGCAGCGTGGTGATCAGCGTGCCCGCGAGGCCCGCGAGGCTCGGGTCCTTCGCCAGCTGGTTGATCAGCGGACGCGCCTGGACGAGCTGGCCCGTGGTGGACAGCACCGTGGGCGTGGACGGGAACAGCAGCCCGTTGTGCTCGAAGAACGGGCCGCCCGCGGGCTGCGAGACCGCGCTGAATTCGCGCGAGTCCTGCTTGAGCGCGTCGGCGAGCTTGTCGGCGGCGGCGTCGGCGAGTTCGGGCGCGGGCGCTTCCACCACCACGAGCAGCGAGCTGCTGCGTTGCGGGAAGGCCTTGTCCTTGGCGTCGCTGAGCGCGGCCCACTCGGCGGTGTTCTCGACGAGGCCGCTGACGTCCGTGTTGATCTTGAAATGCTTCGCGACGTACGTGCCGCTCAGCACGGCCAGTACGATCGCAAGTGCGATGACCCACGCCGCGCGGCGAACCGACCAGGCGACGAGGTGAATGATGAATGGCTTCAGCATAAAGGCGAGGGGAGCCTCGGCGATTAATATTCTTGAACGAAGCGCTCAAGTATACCGGCCTCGCCCAACTCGGCGCGCCTCGCGCACACGAGCGCGAACGTCAAAGCCGTTATACTGGTCCGGCCGGGGCGGGATCGAGCCCCAGACGTGCCATCGAGCAGGCCGGTGTAGTGGTCCGCTTCGTCGGCGCCTGATATTTACTGTTCCAAAAACGCGTATGAAACGTTATCTGACCGCATTACTCACCGCTGCCTTCCTGTCGGGCGTGTCGGGCGCCGCCTTCGCGCAGTCCTCCCCGGACGCCGTCGTCAAAGCGGCCGTGGAAGGCACCGTGAAGGCCATGCAGGCCGATCCGCAAGCGCGCGGCGGCGACATGAAACAGATCACGCAAGTGGTCGAGACCCATTTCGTGCCGGCCACCGACTTCCAGCGCACCACGCGTATCGCGATCGGCAAGGCCTGGACCACGGCCACGCCCGAACAACAGCAGAAGCTCTATGAGCAATTTCAACTCCTGCTCGTGAAGACCTACGCCTCGTCGCTCGCGCAGCTGCGCGACACCCAGGTGAACTTCAAGTTCGTGCCGTCGAACACGGCCGGGAGCGCGAAAGACACCGTCGTGCAATCGCACGTGCTCAGCAACGGCGGCGACGACGCCATCGACTATCGCCTCGAACGCACGGCCGGCGGCTGGAAGATCTACGACATCAACATGATGGGTGCGTGGCTCATCCAGGTCTATCAGACGCAATTCGCCGACCAGATCGCCAAAGGCGGCATCGACGGGCTCATCAAGTTCTTGATCGATCACAACGCGCGCAGCTAAGTCCGCGCGAGCGAGGCCCACGCTTCGCAGCTTCGCATAAAAGAACGGCGCGTTCTCGCAAGAGGCGCGCCGTTCTGCTTTTGTGCGCCGCGATCCGGTGGCGCCGCGCGTCCCCTACTTCCTGCGATTCTCCACCGCGAACTTGATCAGTTCCGCCTGCCCTTCGATATCGAGCTTGCGTTTCAGATTGAGCCGGTGCGTCTCGACCGTGCGCACCGACAACCCTTCGCGCTGCGCGATCTGCTTGCTGGAGAGGCCTTCGGCGAGCGCGTCGAGGATGTCGCGTTCGCGCGGCGTGAGGCGCTCGATGGGCGTTTCCTTCAGCGACGCCTGGATCATGCGCGCGCCCAGCCCCGCGCTGAAATACGTCTGTCCCGCGAGCACGGCCTCGATCGCGCGCACGATTTCCGTGGCCGGCGAATCCTTGAGCACGTAGCCGCTCGCGCCCGCGCGCACGGCTTCCGTCACATATTCGACGTTGTCGTGCATCGACAGCATCAGCACGCGGATCGCCGGAAAGCGTTCGTGAAAGATGCCCGCGAGCGCGATGCCGTTCATGCCGGCCATGCCCACGTCCATCAGGGCGAGATCGGGTTCGAGCGTGGCGGCGAGGTCGATCGCTTCGTCGGCGTTGCCCGCCTCGCCCGCGACTTCGAGGCCCGGCACGGCTTCGAGACGCGCGCGCAGGCCGTCGCGCACGAGCGGGTGATCGTCGACGAGCACGAGGCGCGCCGGTTTGCTGGGGTCGTTCATGTGTGTCTGACTTCGTTCGTTGTGTCGGCGACGTGGGCCGCGTGGATCGGCACCCACGCGCTGACGACCGTGTGGCCGGGCTTCGAGCTGACCGTGAGGGTGCCGCCCAGCGGCTCCAGACGCTCGCGCATATTGCGCAGACCCATGCCCGCGCGCGGATCGGCCAGCGCGTGCGCGACGTCGAAACCGCGGCCATTGTCGGCGATCGAGAGCGATACCGCTTGCGGCGTGACCGCCAGCGTGAGCGCCGCGCGCCGCGCCTGCGCGTGCTTGACGATGTTGGTGAGCGCTTCCTGGGCGATGCGGAACAGCACGGTGTTGACGGCGTCGGGCAAGGGCGCGGCGCTCGTCGGCGTGCGGGTGCGCGTGCGCGGCGGGCAATCGCCCGAGAGCGTGAAGCCGATCTCGATTTCCGTCTCCTCGGCGAGTTCGCGCGTGAGCTGTTCGAGCGCGGCGGCGAGGCCGAGATCGTCGAGCATCGCCGGACGCAGCGCGTGCGAGATGCGCCGCACTTCGCGCAGCGTGTCCGACAGGCGCGTGAGGCCGGTGGCGAGCGAAGCTTCGGCGGCGGCCACGCGCGTTTCGCCGCGCTCGAAGCGCGCGAGCGCCGATTCGAGCAGCAGTTTCGCCGACACCAGCATCTGGCTGATGCCGTCGTGCAGCTCGCGCGAGAGCCGCGCGCGCTCCTGTTCCTGCGATTCCACCACTTGCTGCGCGAGGCGCTTGAGCTTGGCGTCGGTGCTGCGGTATTCGCTCACGTTGAGCACGAGCGCGCCGAGCGCGATCACGCCCACGCCCGCGAGCGCGATCACGCCGAGCCATTGCAGCGTGCGCTCGATATTCGCGGAGGCGCGTTCGTCGATATGCGCGAGCGTGGAATCGACGTCGTCGAGATAGATGCCGGTGCCGATCATCCAGCCCCAGCGCGGCAGCGGCACGACATAGCCGAGCTTGGGCGCGAGCTTGCCCGTCGACGGTCGATGCCACATGTAGCGCACATAGCCGCCGCCATGCTGCGCGGCGGCCACGAGTTGCTGGATCGTCAGCGAGCCTTGCGGATCGCGCAGATTCCACAGGTCCTGGCCGACGAGACCGGGCTCGCGCGGATGCATGAGCGAGCGCCCGTGCAGGTCGTAGACGAAGAAATAGCCGTCGGGGCCGAAGTCCATTTTTTGCAGTACGGCGAGTGCGGCACGTTGGCGCGCGGCCTCGCTGGCGGGCGTGGCGGTGAAATCCGGGGCTGAATCCGCGGCCGAATCCGAATCCGGCGCATACAGCGGCGCGATCGCACTGGTGGCGAGCTCAACGTAATGGCGCAGTTCGATTTCCTTGCTCGACAGGTACGCGGCCTGCATGGTCGCGTGCTGGGTCTGCGCGAGCGCGGTGGCCTGCTGGCGCACGCCGATCCCGATCCCTGCGATGGCCGCGAGAAACGGCACCACGGCGAGCAGAAAAATTCGGGTCTTGAGAGTCATGGTGAGCGGCTCGATGCGCGGTTCGGCCTACGTAATTTCACGTAGTTCCCTTACGTAGTTGTCCGCTTGTGGCGCACAAGGCGAAAGCGAATACTACACGCCCATAGCGTGGCGCAACTGCGCCACCTGCCGCGCCGCCTTCGACTAGTATGAATCGAAGCCCGGCGCGTCGCGCGTCGCTCCCGATGTCGGGCGCGCGCAAAGACTACCCAACGAATCTATAAATAAGACAGGAGACACCGCATGAGTCGGACATCCAGTTTTGTCGTGTGGACGATCGTCGCGCTACTTGGCGCGTTCGCGTTCGGCACGATCGCGCTCGCGCACGGCGAGCGAATCAGCGCACTGTGGATCGTGATCTGCGCCGTGTGCGTTTATCTGATCGCGTACCGCTTCTACAGCCGCTTCATCGCGACCCAGGTGCTGCAACTCGACGGCCTGCGCATGACGCCGGCCGTGCGCCACAACGACGGGCTCGATTACGTGCCCACCAACAAATACGTGCTGTTCGGCCACCACTTCGCGGCGATCGCGGGCGCGGGTCCGCTGGTCGGCCCGGTGCTGGCCGCGCAGATGGGCTACATGCCCGGCATGCTGTGGATTCTCGCGGGCGTGGTGTTCGCGGGCGCGGTGCAGGATTTCGTGGTGCTGTTCCTCTCCACGCGCCGCGACGGCCGCTCGCTCGGCGACCTCGTGAAGATGGAACTCGGCCCGGTGCCCGGCGTGATCGCGCTGTTCGGCACCTTCCTCATCATGATCATCATTCTCGCGGTGCTCGCGCTGATCGTGGTGAAGGCGCTGACGAACTCGCCGTGGGGCACGTTCACCGTGGCCGCGACGATTCCCATCGCGATCTTCATGGGCCTGTACGTGCGTTACATCCGTCCGGGCAAGATCGGCGAGATCTCGATCATCGGCTTCATTCTGCTGATGGCGTCGATCGCGTTCGGCCAGCACGTGCACGATTCGCCGACGCTCGCCGCGTGGTTCACGTTCACGGGCACGCAGCTCACGTGGATCCTGATCGGTTACGGCTTCGTGGCGTCGGTGCTGCCGGTGTGGCTGCTGCTCGCGCCGCGCGACTATCTCTCGACGTTCCTGAAGATCGGCACGATTCTCGCGCTCGCGATCGGCATTCTGATCGTCGCGCCGGAACTGAAGATGCCCGCGTTCACGAAGTTCATCGACGGCACCGGTCCGGTGTGGTCGGGCAACCTGTTCCCGTTCCTCTTCATCACGATCGCGTGCGGTTCGGTCTCGGGCTTCCACGCGCTGATCTCGTCGGGCACCACGCCCAAGCTGCTCGATAACGAAACCAACGCGCGCTTCATCGGTTACGGCGCGATGCTGATGGAATCGTTCGTGGCGATCATGGCGCTGGTGGCCGCTTCGGTGATCGAGCCGGGCGTGTACTTCGCGATGAACGCGCCGCTCGCCGTGCTCGGCACGACGCCGGACGCGGTGGCGCAGACGGTCGGCCACTGGGGCTTCGTGCTCACGCCGGACATGCTCACGCAAACGGCGCAGGCCGTGGGCGAAACGACCATCGTCGCGCGCGCCGGCGGCGCACCGACGCTGGCGGTCGGCATGGCGCAGATCCTGCACCAGGTCGTGGGCGGCCAGGCGATGATGGCGTTCTGGTATCACTTCGCGATTCTGTTCGAGGCGCTCTTCATACTGACCGCCGTCGACGCGGGCACGCGCGCGGGCCGCTTCATGCTGCAAGACCTGCTGGGCACGTTCCATCCGGCTTTGAAGCGCACGGAATCGTTGCCCGCGAACCTGATCGCCACGGCGCTGTGCGTCGCCGCGTGGGGCTACTTCCTGTATCAAGGCGTGGTCGATCCGCTCGGCGGCATCAACACGCTGTGGCCGCTGTTCGGCATCTCGAACCAGATGCTCGCCGGCATCGCACTGATGCTCGCGACCGTCGTGCTGTTCAAGATGAAGCGCGAGAAGTTCGCATGGGTGACGGCGCTGCCGACGCTGTGGCTGCTCATTTGCACGCTCACGGCGGGTCTGCAGAAGATTTTCGACAGCAACCCGAAGGTCAGCTTCGTCGCGCACGCGCAGAAGCTGTCGGCGGCGCTCGACGCGGGCAAGATCGTCGCGCCCGCGAAGTCGGTCGAGCAGATGCAGCGCATGATCTTCAACGATTACGTCGATGCCGCGCTCTCGGGCCTGTTCATCTTCGTGGTGGTGAGCATCGTGGTGTACGGCCTGATCGCGATCGCGCGCGCGCGCCGCATCGACCGTCCGACCGTGCAGGAAACGCCGTACGAGGCGATGCCGGCGAACGGCGCGGCCGTCGCGGCGCATCGCGTGCATTGATACTGACGCACTGAACGGAGCGCATCATGTTCTCGGAACTTCGCGACAACGTGCAGACCGCGGGCCGCTATCTGGGCCAGGCGATGCGTCTGATGGTCGGTCTGCCGGACTACGACGGTTACGTCGCGCACATGCGCGCGACGCATCCCGATCGTCCGGTGATGACTTACGAGGAGTTTTTCCGCGAGCGCCAGAATGCGCGTTACGGTTCGGGCGCGGGGAAATGCTGCTGAGGCGCGGGCCATAAGCGGGCACAAGCCGCTGAAACAAGCCGCGGCCGCTGTCGATAAAAAAGCGCGAGGGCGAAAGCCTTCGCGCTTTTTTCATGGGCGGCGCAAAGCGGCCTACACTACGCGCATCTCGTCCGTTGGACGTGTCCCGAGGATCGCCGCCGATCATGTCCGCCCGCGAAGAGTTCGATGCCGCGCCATCGGCGACGCCCGCCGACGCGCTTGAAGATCCCGCGCTGTTGCGCCGCCTGTTGCGCGCCAAGGATCGCATGGACGCCGCCTCGCACGAAGCGTGGCCCGTCAGGCGGCTGGCGGCGGTGAGCGGCGTCTCCGAGGCGCATTTCGCGCGCTCGTTCAAGCGCGCGTTCGGCCTGCCGCCGCATCGCTACCTGCTCTCCCGGCGCATCGAGCAGGCCACCACGCTCCTGCGCGACACCGACCTCGCGATCACCGATATCGCCTTCGCCACGGGCTGGGAAAGCCTCGGCACCTTCGGGCGCATCTTTCGCGACATCACCGGGACGAGCCCGAGCGCCATGCGCGTGGCGGCGCGCGCGAGCGTGGCCGAACCGGGCAGCGTGCCCGCCTGCGTGCTGAAGGCCGCGCAGCGCCCCGATCTGACGATGGCAGTTTTGGAGAAGCGCCGCCGCGCGGCGAAGGCTACAGTGCGGCCATCAACCAGCACGCGGCCGAAGGCCAGGGAGACAGGATGAATCAGGGTAACGAACACGGCGCCCAGCAGGGCGTCAATGTGGTGGGCATCTACGTGGACGATCAGGACGCGGCGCTCGCGTTCTACGTCGACAAACTCGGCTTTCGCGTGCACACGGACGTGCGCAACGGCGCGTATCGCTGGCTCACGGTCCAGCATCCGGAACAGCCGTCGTTTCAGCTCGGCCTCTTCACGCCCGGTCCGCCCGTGCACGACGAAGCCACGGCGCAGACGCTGCGCGCGATGGTGGCCAAAGGCGCGATGCCGCCGCTCGTGCTCGCCGTGGCCGACTGCCGGGCGCTTTACACGCAATGGTCGGCGCGCGGCGTCGAGTTCACGCAGGAGCCGACCGAGCGTTACGGCAACATCGATGCGGGATTCCGCGACCCGGCGGGCAACGGCTGGAAGATGATCCAGTCGGCGAAAAACTGAAGGCGCGACGTTCGGCTTCGCCTTCGCCAAAAGAAAAAGGCGCAACGGTCTGCACCGTTGCGCCTTTTTCGATTCAGCCTCGCGCCTCGCGGTGCGATCACGCTGAACGTATCGCGATGGCGATGGCTTAGCCTGCCGCGACCGTCACCGGCTTCTTCGTCTTGGCCGAGTTCTTGATCTCGTCGAGCTTGATCTCGACGTGACGCGAGAACACGTATTCAGCCGGACGTTGCGTGTCCAGCGGGATGTCCTTCACGAACGCGCCTTCGGTCTTCGGGCCGCTCAACGCGACCTTCAGCGCCTTCAGCGGATGCGCGACCGTGTCCATCACCGCGGTCGCTTCGAAGCCGCAGTGGACCATGCAGTCCGCGCACTTCTCGTACTTGCCCGTACCGTACTTGTCCCACTCGGTCGTTTCCATCAGTTCCTTGAAGGTCTTCACATAACCTTCGCCGACCAGATAGCACGGCTTTTGCCAGCCGAACACCGTGCGCGCCGGGTTGCCCCACGGCGTGCATTCGTAGGTCTGGTTGCCGGCCAGGAAGTCGAGGAACAGGCTCGACTGGCTGAACGACCACTTCTTGCCGTTGTTGCCGCGCTTGAAAATTTCGCGGAACAGGTTCTTGGTCTTGTCGCGGTTCAGGAAGTGCTGCTGGTCCGGCGCGCGCTCATACGCGTAGCCCGGCGACACCGTGATGCCGTCGACGCCGATGGCGTGAGCCGTGTCGAAGAACTTCGCCACGCGGTCCGGCTGCGCGTCGTTGAACAGCGTGCAGTTGATGTTCACGCGGAAGCCGCGGCGCTTGGCTTCCTTGATGGCCGCGACGGCCTTGTCGTAGACGCCTTCCTGCGAGACCGAATGGTCGTGCGCTTCACGGTCGCCGTCGAGGTGAACCGACCAGACGAAGTACGGGCTCGGCTCGTAGTCGTCCATCTTCTTTTCCATGAGCAGCGCGTTCGTGCACAGGTACACGAACTTCTTGCGCGCCATGATGCCCTTGACGATCTGGGGCATTTCCTTGTGCAGCAGCGGCTCGCCGCCTGCGATCGACACGACCGGCGCACCGCATTCGTCCACGGCGCCGAGGCACTCTTCCAGCGACAGACGCTGGTTCAGGATGGGATCCGGATAGTCGATCTTGCCGCAGCCGTTACAGGCCAGGTTGCAGCGGAACAGCGGCTCGAGCATCAGCGCGAGCGGATAGCGTTTGTTGCCGCCGAAATGTTGGCGGAAAATGTAGGCGCCAACGCGGACTTTTTGTAGCAGCGGAATAGACAAGACGTCCTCCTTAAACTTCGCGCGCGACGAGCGGTTGCAGCAGCTTCGACGGCAGCTTGAATTCGACTTTTTCCTCACGGCCCGCCATCGTCGACACCTCGACAGGCCCCAACGCGCGCAGCGCGTCGATCACGTTTTCCACCATTTCTTCGGGCGCCGACGCACCGGCCGTGATACCGACCGTATGTGCGCCTTCGAACCACTCGGCTTTCACTTCCGAGCCGTCCGCGACGAGGTAGCTCGGCAGACCCGACTCGCTGCCGATTTCGCGCAGACGATTCGAGTTCGAGCTGTTGGTCGCGCCCACGACGAGCAGCACATCGACCTGCGAAGACAGATCGCGCACGGCGGCCTGACGGTTCTGCGTGGCGTAGCAGATGTCACGCGTGTCCGGACCGACGATGTCGGAGAACCGCTTGAGCAGCGCGTCGATGATGCCGCGCGTGTCGTCCACCGACAGCGTGGTTTGCGTCACGTACGCGAGCGGCGCGTCGAGCGGCAGTTCGAGCTTCGCGACATCGGCTTCGCTTTGCACCAGCAGCACGGTGCCGGGAATCTGGCCGATCGTGCCTTCCACTTCCGGGTGACCGGCGTGGCCGATCAGGATCAGCGTGCGGCCGGCGGCCACGTACTGACGGCCTTGCACGTGGACCTTGGTGACGAGCGGACAGGTTGCGTCCAGCACGTCGAGGTCACGTTCTTCGGCGGCGCGTTCGACCGTCTTGGCAACGCCGTGGGCGCTGAAAATGGCGACTGCGCCCTCGGGCACTTCGTCGAGCTCTTCCACGAAACGCGCGCCCTTGTTGCGCAGGTTCTCGACCACGTGCCGGTTGTGGACGATTTCATGGCGCACGTAGACGGGCGCGCCGTGCTTCTGCAGTGCGCGATCGACAATTTCGATCGCACGGACAACCCCCGCACAAAAGCCGCGGGGTTGGGCAAGGATCACTCGCATAAGGTGGCGAACTCCGACTGCCGCGGTTACCGAAAGGGACGTGTCAGCCCCGCTCGCCGCGACCATCATTATTAATAAGAAGCTAGTAAATGCTTGATCCGCCAGGGGATGGCGGAAAAACCAGACGCGCATTTTAACCCCATCGCCTTGTGTTTGCTGGTTGGCGAACGAGAAGGTGCTGCGCGCACGCGACGATAATCGATTAGGGCCCCATTTTGGCCTCTTTTCTCGCGGCTGTTTTGGCCCGTGACGATGCGATGTCAGCGAAGTGTCAGGTGCGTGGCGGCACCGTGACAAGGCCCGGCTGGCGGGCTTCAGCGGCTTTTAGTAAGGAAAATGAAGGGCTTGGAGGCGGCTGGCCGGCCGCTGCGCCGACGCGCGGCCGGTTTGTCCGACGGCCGACCGTGGCGCGGTGCAACATGACGCCGGAACCCTTAAACTATCGCTCCCCGCCGTCCGCGCGTAATCGCGATGCCGGGCGGGACCGACCCCAATGGACGCCATGGAACCCGACCACTACGACGAATTTCCGGTAGCGAAGCTGTTGCTGCCGAAGGCGCTGCGCGCGCCTGTCGGCGTGATCTACCATGTCGCGCGCGCGCTCGACGACATCGCCGACGAAGGCGACTGGCTTCCGGAGGAGCGCCATTCGCGGCTCGCCGACTTCCGCGACGGGCTCGACGCCGTCGCCGAAGGCCGCCCGGCGCCCGTGCATCCGATGCTGTTCGCGCGGCTTGCCGACGTGGTGCGCCGCTGCCGTCTGCCGCTGCAGCCGTTCTACGATCTCGTGTCGGCGTTCGATCAGGACATCGACACCACGCGTTACGCCGACCGCCTCACGCTGCTCGACTTCTGCCACCGCTCGGCGAATCCGGTCGGGCACCTGATGCTGCAACTGATCGACGAGGCCTCGCCCGCGAATCTCGCCGACTCCGATTCGATTTGCACGGCGTTGCAACTCATCACGTTCTTGCAGGACGTGCCCGCCGACTGGCAGCGCGGCCGCGTGTACCTGCCGCAAGCCGAGCGCGAGCGTTTCAACGTCACCGAGGCGCAGATCGCCGCGGGCGTCGTGGACGACGCGTGGCGCGCGCTGATGCGCCATGAGGTGAACGAAGCGCGCGCGCTGATGCTCAGCGGCGCGCCGCTCGCGCTGCGCGTGCCGGGGCGCTTCGGGCTGGAACTGTGCAGCGTGGTGCACGGCGGCCTGCGCGTGCTCGAACTCATCGAGCGCGCCGATTACGATATTTTCCGCGTGCGGCCCGCGCTGCGCGCATCCGACTGGGCCGTGGTGCTGATGCGCACGGCGGCCATGTGGCTGTCGCGCCGGGTTGGCGTGCGCGCGCCTTCGATCGAGAGTAATAACGCATGATGACAACGATTCTCTTTGCCGTGTCCTGCCTGTCGCTGGTGATCTGGCTCGTGCTGCTGTTCGGGCGCGGCGGCTTCTGGCGCTCGCGTCCGGCCGAGCCGCTGCCGGTCGTCGAGCCCGCGGCGGGCTGGCCGTCGGCGTGCGCCGTGGTGCCCGCGCGCAACGAAGCCGACGCGATCGGCGAAGCCGTCGCCTCGCTGCTCCAGCAAAACTATGGCGGCGACTTCCACGTGATCGTGATCGACGATCACAGCACCGACGGCACCGCCGAAGCCGCGCGCGCCGCCGCGCTCGCGCTGCACTGCCCGGAAAAGCTCACCGTCATCACCGCGAAGCCGCTGCCTGCGGGCTGGTCGGGGAAGGTCTGGGCGCAGTCGCAGGGCATCGAAGCCGTGCGCACGCTCGGTCTGGACGCCGACTACCTGCTGCTCACCGACGCCGACATCGGCCATCCGCCCGACGCGCTCGCGCAACTCGTGGTGCGCGCGCAGGCCGAGAAGCGCGACCTGGTTTCGCTGATGGTGCGTCTGCGCTGCGACTCGTTCTGGGAAAAGGCGCTGATTCCCGCCTTCGTGTTTTTCTTCGCCAAGCTCTATCCGTTCGCGTGGGTCAACAATCCGCGCAACAAGACGGCGGCGGCGGCGGGCGGCTGCATGCTGGTGCGCCGCACGGCGCTGGAGGAAGCGGGCGGCATCGAGTCGATCCGCGCCGAACTCATCGACGATTGCAGCCTCGCGGCGCGCATCAAGCATCGCGGCGAGGGGCATCATCCGATTCGTCTGGACGTGGCGGCGAAGAGCGTGTCGCTGCGCCCGTACGATTCGTGGAAGGACATCTGGAACATGATCGCGCGCACCGCGTTCACGCAGCTGCATTACTCGGCGTGGCAGCTCGCGGGCACGCTGCTGGGCATGGCGGTGATCTATCTCGCGCCGCCGGTGGTCGCGCTCGCGCTGGGCGCGCAGGGCTGGCCCGCGTGGCTCGCCTGGGCGCTGATGTGCTGCGCCTACGCGCCGATGCTTGCCTACTATCGCCGCTCGCCGCTGTGGGCGCCGTTCCTGCCGCTCGTCGCGCTGTTCTACGTGGGCGCGACCTTCGCTTCGGCGTGGCGCTTCTGGCGCGGCAAGGGCGGCCAGTGGAAGGCGCGCGTGCAGGCGCCGGTGCAAGGGCGCTGAGATTCGCCGGCGCGCGTGCCTTGAGCCGCGCGCCAGTAAAAAAGCCGCCGCGTTTTCACGCGGCGGCTTTTTTTATGCCGATGCGGTTCGCGCTTCGGCGATGCGGCGCGGCTTAGCGCTGCGTCAGCATCATGTACATCTGCACGACCATGTCGGGCGAGAACGTGAACGGCACCCAGCCGTGGCCGTTATGGCGCAGCACCAGCAGACGGTCGCCGTTCGACTGCTTCTGCACGGCCATCGTCGGATTCTTCGTCGAGGCGAAGCGCCAGCCGGGCGGAATGCCGGGCGGCGGCTCGGGCTGCATCGAGGCGCGAGCGTTCGCGAGTTCCTCGATCAACTGGCCGACCTGTATCGGATGCAGCGACACGGTCTGACCGCCGATCGTCATCGTGATCTCGTTCTGCGACGGGCGGCCGACTTCGAGCAACGGGGCGGCGGCTGCGGTTTCCGAGGCTTCCGAGGTTTCCACGGCTTCGGCTTGCGCGTTCGCGGAGTCGGCAGCGTCAGCGACCTCAACGGCTGCGGTTTCAGCTTCAGCGGATTCGGCGGCTTGCGGTTCAGCCTGCGGCGCTTCTACCGTCTCCGCGCGCGCGGACGGCTGCTCCGGCGTATCGACGGACGCGACAGACCCGGCGTCTTCGAACGGCGAAGGCGGCACTTCGAGCTTCGGCGGGGCTTCGAACACGGGCGTGTCGGTCGGCGCGAGCGCCGGGCCGGCGGCCGGGGTATCGACGATATGCAGCGCGGGCGCGGTGCGGACGGCCTGGATGAGCTGATCGACGCCCACTTCGAGCGCGCCGATCTGGTCTTGAAGATTCATGCGAGGCTTCTCTGGTAAGACCCGCGATTTTACCCATAGCGCACGCGCATTGCCCGTTCGCCGTTGTAAGCATGACGCAACAAAAGTTGTAACAAAGTGCGCGGATGGCCGCCAGAAGCCCGCAGATCGGGCGTTTGGGTCGAACCGGACGGGGGCCGGGCGTCGCTTATTTCGCGTTCAGATAACCGGCTTCGCGGAACCACGCGAGCGCGTCCTTGAGGCCTTCGCGATACGGCCGCGCCTGATAGCCCAGCTCGCGCTCCGCCTTCGCCGACGTGAAATACATCTTGTTTTTCGACATCTTCAGCGCATCGACGGTCACGAACGGCTCGCGCTTCGTGATGCGCGCCACGGCTTCCGCGCCCATCGCGAGCGGATAGAGCGGCCAGCGCGGCAGCGCGATCGTCGGCGGCTTGCGGCCCACCATGCCGGCGATGTCGGCGAGCATCTGTTGCAGCGGCAGGTTCTCGCCGCCGAGGATGTAGCGCTCGCCGATCCGGCCGCGCTCCAGCGCGAGAAAGTGACCGTTCGCGACGTCGTCGACGTGCACGAGATTCAGGCCCGTGTCGACGAATGCGGGCATCTTGCCCGTCGCCGCCTCGACGATGATGCGGCCCGTGGGCGTCGGCTTCACGTCGCGCGGACCGATCGGCGTCGACGGATTGACGATCACGGCGGGCAGGCCGTCCTGCTCGATCATGCGTTCGACCGCGCGCTCGGCGATCACCTTGCTGCGCTTGTACACGCCGATCGCCTGATCGGCCTTCAGCGGCGAGGTTTCGTCGGCGGAATTGCCGGAACTCGTGACCTTGAGCGTGGCCACGCTGCTCGTGTAGACGATGCGCTCGACGCCCGCCGCGAGCGCGGCGCGCATGGTGGCTTCGGCGCCTTCGAGATTGGCGCGCTCGATTTCGAGCGGATCCGGTGCCCAGAGGCGATAGTCGGCGGCGACGTGGAACAGGTAGCGCACGCCGTCGAGCGCGCGGCGCATCGAGGCTTCGTCGCGCATGTCGCCGGTGACGATCTCGACGTCGAGCGATTCGAGGTTCTTGCGCGGACTCGTCGCGCGCACCAGCAGGCGCACGGCGAAGCCTTTTTCCAGCGCGATGCGGGCGACGGCCGAGCCGACGAAGCCGGACGCGCCGGTGATCAGCACGAGGTCCTTGTTAGCGCGGGAAGTGTCGGTCATTCTGGATTTCGCTTTCGGGTTCGATGAGCGGCGCGCCGTGATGCAGGCCGCCGCAGTGGCACGGATTGTACGTGGCGCGGCGGCGGCGCGTGCGCGCGCAGGTTCAAGGCAATCGCGTCTACAATGCCGACCGTAAGTTGCAAGCACGGCTAGAGGAGATCGAACGATGAGCGAACCGGATCTGGATGCGCGCCTGGAAACGTATTACGTGCGCGTGCGCGGAACGGTGCAGGGCGTGGGTTTTCGTCACGCGACGGTGCGTCAGGCGCACGCGCTGCGTATTCGCGGCTACGTCGCCAATCTTGAGGACGGCTCGGTCGAGGCCGTGATTCAGGGCACGGCGAATCAGGTGGACCGCATGCTGTCGTGGCTGCGTCACGGGCCGCCCGCCGCGCGCGTGAGTGCCGTGGAAAGCGAGGAGCGCCGCACCGAGAAGCGTTACGAGCGCTTCGAACAGCACTGAGATCCGGCGATGAAAAAACGGGGCGCTTGTGAAAGCGCCCCGTTTTTATTCCGGCTCGGGAAAACGACGCGCGGGTCAGCGCACCGCGAGCAGGCTTTCCGCGAAGCCCCACTCCTTCTCGACCCACTGATGCGCGCAGTCGAAGCCCGCATCGGCGGCGATCGCGGGGATTTCGTCGGCGTGATACTTGTGGCTGCTTTCGGTCCAGATGGTCTCGCCCGGCTCCAGTTCGATGCTCAGACGCGCCGCGCCCACGTGCGCCTCGACGTGACGCTTCGCGCGCAGGTGCATTTCCACGCTGCGCACGTCGGGATTGAAGCGCGCGACGTGCTCGAAGTCGTGCAGGTCGAAGTCGCCGTCGAGTTCGCGATTGATGCGCGAGAGCAGGTTCAGGTTGAACGCGGCCGTCGCGCCGATCGAGTCGTCGTAGGCGGCGATCAGCGTATCGACGGGCTTCACGAGGTCGGTGCCGAGCAGCAGCGTATCGCCGGGACGCAGCATCGCGCGGATGTCGCGCAGAAAACGCGTCGCCGCGAGGCGCGCGAAATTGCCGATGGTGCTGCCGAGAAACAGCACGAACAGGCGCTCGCCGTCCTTGCGCTGGCGGCTGACTTCGGCGAGACCGGCCAGATAGTCGCGCTCGTAGCCGACGATCGAAATGCGCTCGATGTCGGCCAGTTCGCGGCGGCACAGTTGCAGCGCGGTGCGCGAAATTTCGATCGGACAATACGCGGTGGGACGCTTGCGGCACAGCGCTTCGAGAATGCGGCGCGTCTTGCGGCCGCTGCCGCTGCCGAGTTCGGCGACCTTGACGTCGGCGGGCAGCGCGTCGACGATCTCGTTGGCGTAGCGCGTGAGCAGGCGCTCCTCGGCGCGCGTGACGCCGTATTCGGGCAAGACCGTGATGACCTCGAACAGCGCCGAACCGACTTCGTCATACAGATACATCGACGGCAATTCCTTCTGCGGCGCGTGCGTGAGACCCGCGCGGACGTCGGCGGCGAAGGTGGAAGGCGGGCCTGGCTGCGGCGTGGGGCGGGACGCAGGAAGTGACATGCGGGCTCCAGTTGCGTTGGACGGCGGGTGGCGGGGGCGCGGCGACGGCGTGGCCTCGATGCGCGGCGGCCGGTGGGCGGTTCCGAAGCGAGACTTACGTTCTAGTCCATCATCGCGTGCAATTCACGGACTAAATTGGCGGTTTCGCTGCCTCGGCAGAGTCAGCATCGGCCGTGCCCGCCGTTACGGCGCGGCTGGCGGGAGACTAGAATGCCGGCTGGCCGACCGGCGCGAGCGCCGCATCCGGCCGCTGCTAAATCAATACAACATTCAAATGACTACGCTTTTTCCGGCGTCCGCCGCGTCGCACCGACGCGCCGCCGCCCTCGCCTCGCCGGCCGCCGTGCTTGCCGATTCCGCTTTTTCGCGCCGCTCGACATGTCGATAAGCTACGAACCCGGGCGCGGCATCACGCTTTCCGTGACCGCTTCGGCGCTGTTCGCGCTGATGTCGGCGTACACCTTGCTGCTCGCGCCGCTCGGCGGCCTCGACATCTTCGCGTGGCGCGTGATCTGGACCGTGCCGGGCGCGCTCGCGCTGGTGGTGCTGCGCAAGCGTCTGCCGCACATGCGCGACCTGCTTGCGCGCGCGATCCGCGATCCGCGCATCGCGCTGATGCTGGTGGCGGGCGCGGCCCTGCTCGGCGTGCAGTTATGGGTGTTTCTGTGGGCGCCGCTGCATGGCCGCATGCTCGAAGTGTCGCTCGGCTATTTCATGCTGCCGCTGGTGATGGTGCTGGTCGGACGCTATTACTATCACGAGCGCCTTGAGCCGCTGCAATGGATCGCGGTGGCCTGCGCAGCCGTGGGCGTGGCGCACGAACTCTGGGCGACGCACGCGTTTTCGTGGCCGACGCTGATCACGGCGCTCGGTTATCCGCCGTATTTCGTGCTGCGCCGCAAGATCCACGCGGATTCGCTGGCGATGTTCGCCATCGAGATGGTGTTGCTGCTGCCCGTGGCCTTCATCGAAGTGCATGCGGGCGGCTCGCTCGCGCTGCTCGGCCAGCATGCGCTGCTCGCGTGGGTGCTGCTGCCGGGGCTGGGCGTGATCAGCACGGTCGCGCTCGCGACCTTTCTGAAGTCGAGCCGGCTGCTGCCGATGGCGCTGTTCGGCATCCTCGGTTATGTGGAGCCGGTGCTGCTCGTGGTGGTGTCGGTGACGCTGCTCGGCGAGCATCTGGGCGCGCGTCAGCTCGCGACTTATGTGCCGATCTGGCTGGCGGTCGCGTTGACGGCGCTGCACGGCGCGCGTCTCGTGCACGTGTCACGCTGATTGGGTGAAGAAGCGGTGAAGAAGCGGTGAAGAAGCGGCGCGCGCTGACCAGGCTCATTGCGGGCGGTCACTGCGCGTGCTGCGCGCGCGGCGGATTGATACGCGTCGGGCCCACTTTCGCTTCGATCGCCTCGCGCAACGCGGGGCGCCAGCCGAGCGCGAACAGCGCCTCCGCGAGCACGAACAGCGGCCCGACGATCAGGCCGATCACATCGTCGACGAAGGCGGGCTTGCGATGCTCCCACGCCACGTGGCCGACGAACTGAAAGATCCAGCCCACCACGAACAGCCCGACGCCTGCCGCGAGCCACACGGCCGTGGATTCGCGCGCGAGCCACGCGCCCACGCCGAGACAGAACGCCGAAAACACGGCCATCATCGCGCCGAGCGGCACGTCGAGCACGAGGTAATAGAGCGTCGCGCCGCCGAACAGCAGCCACGCGGGCGAGAGCGGCACGACGGCGAGCGGCCACGCGGCGACGGCGAACGCCGGGCGCGAGAGCAGCACGGCGAGCGCCAGCACGATCATCGGAATGCCGACGAAATGCGTGGCGATATTGCGGGCGTCGCGATGATAGCCGGCGTATTGGGTGAGCTGCTCAGTCAGGTTTCTCATGGATGCCCCTCTGTCTCCAAAATCATTATGATCGTCGGGCGCGCGGCCCCGAACCTTCGGCTAGCCGACAATTGCCGCGCTTTTTACCGCGCGTGTTACCGCTGCACCGCGCCATGATCCCGTGCGCCGGCACCGACCCGATCCGATGACTTCGACCCGTCCCGCCTCGCCCGCTTCCTCAGCTAACGTCGTTTACGCCGACGATGCCGCCGCCGTGAGCGTCGCGCTCGAACGCAGCGCCTGGTTCGCTGCCGCGCCCGCGCCGCTGCGTTCAGCGTTGCGGGCGGCGGGCCGCGTGCGCGTGCTGCGCGCGGGCGAGCGCCTGTTCCTGCGCGGCGACGCCGCCGACGGCCTCTATTGCGTGCTCGACGGCGCGATGCGCGTCGGCGCGGCCAGCGTGACCGGACGCGAGGCGCTGCTCTCCGTGGTCGGCCCGGCGCACTGGTTCGGCGAGATCGCGCTGTTCGATGCGGGCGTGCGCACGCACGATGCCTACGCCGAACGCGACTCGACGCTCTTTCATGTGCCGAGCGCGCCGCTCGCCGCGCTGCTCGCGGCTACGCCCGCCTACTGGCACGCCTTCGGCTTGCTGCTCGCGCAGAAGCTGCGCTTCGCTTTCGACGCCATCGAGGAAAGCGCGCTGCTGCCCGCCGCCGCGCGCGTCGCGCGCCGCCTGCTGGTGCTGGCGGCCGATGACGGCGGCACGCAGTCGGCGCGGCGCGTGGTGAACGTGCCGCAGGAAGACCTCGCGCTGATGCTCGCGCTCTCGCGCCAGACCGTGAACCAGATCCTGCGCCAGTTCGAACGCGACGGACTCGTGCAACTGCGCTACGGTGAAATTGAGATCGTCGATGCGGTGCGGCTGGAGCAGCAGGCACACTGATCGCCGCGTGCGTCCGTAGAATCAATATTGATCGACAAGATCAACATTGACGAAAGCATGCGGCCAGAACATCCGCGCCATTGCAGCGCCGCGCCGTTTGCATCGACAATGACGCGGCTTTCGTTGCTTTCGACCGGCAAGCCCGGCCTATCGACCTCGCGGATTTCCGCGCTCCCCCTTGAGCTTCATGACCGACCGCGTCGTTGCCGCCTTCGATTTCGACGGCACCATCACCACGTCCGATAGTTTCCGCGCCTTCATGCTCGACGCCGCCGGGCCCGCGCGCTTCGCCCTCGCCGCGCTGCGCTGCCTGCCGTGGCTCGCGGGCATCGCGCCCGGCTGGTCCGACCGTGGCCGCACCAAGGCGCGCTTTCTGCGCGCCGCGCTCGGCAACGTGCGGCGCGAGACGCTCGAAGCCGCCGCGCAACGTTTCGTCGAGACGCGCCTGCCCGATCTGCTGCGCCCCGAGATGCTCGCGCGCATCCGCGAACATCAGGCGCTCGGCCACGAAGTCGTGCTCGTGAGCGCGTCGCCGTCGATCTATCTGCGCAAGTGGGCGCCGGGCGTCGGCATCGACACCGTGCTGGCGAGCGAACTGGCCTGGCGCGAGGGCGTCTACACTGGACAGCTCGCGGGCAAGAACTGCTGGGGCCCGGAGAAAGTCGCGCGGCTGCGCGGCTGGTGGGGCGAGCACGCGCCCGCCACGCTGTATGCCTACGGCGACAGCCGCGGCGACCGCGAAATGGCCGAACTCGCGAACTACGCCTGGATACGCGGCGAGGCGCCGCTGCCCGCGCTCGCGCCGCAAGGCGGCTTCGCGCCGGCCTGAGCGCCGCAGGTCAATTCCCGCGTGACGCGCACGTCGGCACATAAACGAACGCACAATCGAACGCACAAGCGAACCCACAATCGAACGCAAAAACGAACACAAGGAGACGCACCCATGAACGGACAATGGACTCAGGTGACTTCGCGCGACGGCGGCACGTTCCGCGCCTGGACGACGCTGCCGCCCGAAGGCAGCGGGCCGGGCCTCGTGCTGCTGCAGGAGATCTTCGGCGTGAACGCATCGATGCGCGCGCTGGCCGAGCGTTATGCCGAGGAAGGCTACGTGGTGATGGTGCCTGACCTGTTCTGGCGTCTGGAGCCGGACGTCGATCTGGGTTACGAGGGCGCCGACATGGCGAAAGCGCTCGATCTCTACGACCGCTTCGACGTCGATCTCGCCATCGACGACATCGCGCAGACGCTCGCGGCGCTGCGCGCGCATCCCTCGCAGCGCGGCAAGGTGGGCGCGGTCGGCTGGTGTCTGGGCGGGCGGCTCGCGTATCTCGCGGCGGCGCGCACCGACATCGATTGCGCGATCGGCTACTACGCCGTGGGCCTTGAGAACGTGCTGAACGAAGCCGATGCGATCCGCTGTCCGCTGATGCTGCACTTCCCCGCCGAAGATAAATGGTGCGACGCCGCGGCGCGCGAGCGCATCGCGCAGGCGCTGGCGGGCAAGCCGGGCGTCGAGCTGTACACGTATCCGGGTTGCGATCATGCGTTCGCATCGGCGGCGCGTCCGCAATACGACAGGCCCGCCGCGATGATGGCCTACTCGCGCACGCTCGCGATGCTGCGCCGCGTGCTCGGTCCGATCTACGATTTCAATGCGCTCTGGGAAGAGCACTGCTATCACGAGTTCGTCACGCGCAATCCGCACGACGTGATGCCGACGATGGTCGCGCAGCCCTACGTCAACCACATTCCGACGATGACGGGCGGCGTGGGCCACGACGAACTCAAGCGCTTCTACACGCACCATTTCGTGCATTCGAATCCCGCCGACACGCGCCTGATTCCGATCTCGCGCACCATCGGCTCGGACCGCGTGGTGGATGAGTTCATCTTCTGCTGCACGCACGACCGCGAGATCGACTGGCTGCTGCCGGGCCTCGCGCCCACCGGCAAGTATTTCGAAGTGCCGATGCTGGCCGTGATCTGCTTTCGCGGCGCGAAGCTCTATAACGAGCACATCTATTGGGATCAGGCTTCGGTGCTCGCGCAGATCGGCGCCATCGATCCGACCGGGCTGCCGATCGCGGGCATCGCGAGCGCGAAGAAATTGCTCGATGAAACGCTGCCGTCGAACACGCTCATGCCCGCGTGGCAAACGAGCGAAGGCAAGCCGTTCTGACGCGCGCGGCGCGCGCGTTCACGATCCGCGACCGACGTTCAGCGCTCAACGCTCAACGATCAACGCTCAACGCTCAACGCTCAACGAAACGGATTGTCGACGACGCCGGGCTTCGCGTCCGGCTCGTCCTTCACCTGTGCGGGCAGATGCGGGTCGGTCTGCAGTGCGGCGACCACGCTGTCGAGCGCGGCCTTGAGCGCGAGCGCGGCGGCGAGGCCGCGCTTGTCGCGCGTCAGTTCGAGCGTGCCGGCCAGCGTCACGCGCGTGGTGCCGTTCGTGACGGTGAGGGCGTCGCCCTGCACGTTGAGCACGTCGTCGTCGTTTGCGTATGCGTCGAACCCCATCGAAATCTCCTTGAGCGTAAAGCGCGGGCCCGCATTATAAGAAGCCGCCCGCGACGCGATCAAACCGCTGTGCAACGGCATCAATCCATTGCGCGATTTGTGCGCGAAAGCGTTAATTGATTGTCAAATATTGCGTGATGCCCGGTCATGACGTTGATTAACGTCAGAATTCTCGCGCGAATCCGCAGCACTTTCCAGTAAAGCGAAGATCATGACGCACCTGCGCCGCGCGGCGCGGACGAATCGTGCAGCTTGAACAGGGAGAGCGTCATGGGAATTCTAGACAAGGCGAGCGACATCGCCGGTGTGGCGGTGGCCGCCGGCATGGTCTCGCTGCTCGCCGCCTGCACGTTCACGCCGTGGCAGTCGCTCTCGCGCGAAGGCGACGATGACGCCACTGCGGCGGCCGAAAGGCACGAAACCGGCGCCGCCGTAGCGTCGCCGGTCGCCATGCCGCTCGTGACGACCTCCGCGACACCGACGGCCGCCACATCCGCAGCCGCGCCTGCGGGCTTCTATCGCGTCAAGGCGGGCGACACGCTGTATCACATCGCGGCGACCCAGAAGCAGCGCGCCACCGATATCGCCGCGTGGAACAAGCTGCCCGCGTCGGGCCAGGTGCAGACGGGGCAACTGCTGCGGGTGACGCCGCCTGCCGCCGCATCGGCTGTCGCCGAGGCGAAGTCTGCGGCTTCCACGACCACACCGGCTTCCGCTTCCACAGCCGCAGCCGCTTCTTCAGCCTCAAGCAGCGCGACGAAATCCACCTCCGCCGCGACGACCACCGCACGCGCCGGCAGCCGCCTTGTCTGGCCGATGAACGGCACCGTCACTCCGACGACGATCGGCAAGTCGAAGGCCATCGCCATCGCGGGCGAGCCGGGGCAACCGGTCAAGGCTGCCGCCGCCGGGCGCGTGGTCTACGCGGGCAGCGGCATGAAGGCCTACGGCAAGCTCGTGATCGTCAAGCACGACGCGCATCTCATTACCGCTTACGGGCGCAACGGCAAAGTGCTCGTCAAGGAAGGCGACGCCGTGAAGCAGGGCCAGACGCTCGCCACCAGCGCCGCCGATGGCGCGAACAAGGGCGGCGTGCTTTTCGAAGTGCGCGAGGACGGCAAGGCGGTCGATCCGCAAACCCGTTTGCCGCGCGTCACGCCCTGACACACGGCGATCGATTCGCCATCCCGCCGCACAGATTGGACACCTCATGGACAGAAGGCAATTTCTCGCGAGCGGCGCAGCAACCGCCGCCGCGTTGACCACGCTCGCGCTGGGCGCGTGCACGACCCCGTCCGCTTCGCCGGGCGACATCGCTGCGGACAACATCCGCGCGCGCCGCGCAATCGACGCCGATGTCGACGCCGCGCTCGCCAGGCTCTATCGCACCGTGAAAGGCTCGCGCGAATTGATCGACAAGGCGAGCGGCGTGCTCGTGTTCCCCGACGTGGTGGGCGCGAGCTTCGGCGTGGGCGGCCAGTACGGGCGCGGCGCATTGCGCGTGAGCGCACGCACGATCGGCTATTTCAGCACGACCTCGGGCTCGTTCGGCGTGCAGATCGGCGCTCAGTCACGCACGATTGTCTACGCGTTCATGACCCGCGGCGCGCTCGATCGCTTCAAGCGCAGCAGCGGCTGGGCCGCGGGCGCGGACGCGACCGTCGCGCTCGTCAAGATGGGCGCGAACGGCACGCTCGATACCACCACGGCCGTCAATCCCATCGAGGCCTTCGTGCTGACCAATGCGGGATTGATGGCCGGCGTGTCGCTCGAAGGGTCGAAGGTGTCGCGGCTGGATCTGTGATCCGCCCGCGCTTCGTCCCTTCACGTCCTCACCATCCCCACTTCTTCACGGCGAACGCGCGCCCGTTGAACGTCACCTTCGACTGCGCGGCGACGTTCGCCGGAATGCCCGGAAACGCGATGCCGCTTTGCGTTTCCAGATCGCGCACCGAACGCACGTCGTAACGATCGACGGTCGTGTTGTCGGCGACGATCGCGAACGCGAGCTGCTGCGACGGCACGTACACCACCTTGAAGATCTGCGTGGGCACCAGCACGCGCGACGCGCCGATCGTCTGCAACTGCGCGCCCGTGAACAGCGGCCCGGTCACGACGTAGGCGTCGCCATATTTCGATGCGAGCTTGCGCACGGCCGTTTCGATATGCGACCACAGCCGCTGATTGTTCTCGCGGTTCTGCGGCACGATGTTCGCGAGCGAGAACGATTCGGCCATCGCCTGCGGATTCCAGCGATTGCCCGCCGGGCTCATGTGACCGCGGTCGAAGCCGCTGCGCTTGTAGTCGGCGAGTGTCGCGCCTTCGCCGGCCGGCAGGCGGTCGTCTTCGAAGAAGCGATTGGTGCGCGTCATCTCCTTCGCGTCTTCGAGGTGATCGCGCGTGAGGTGTTCCGCCGACCAGAGCGGGCCGTGCGTGACGCCCGAATGCAGCACCACGAAATCGGAATAACAGAGCATGCGCGTCTTCGGCGCCATGCGCGGATTGGTGAGCTTGGGGAACTGGCCGTCGGGGACGAAATCGGTGCAGGCGGGCGCGGCGAACGCATGGCTCGAGAAACTCGACACGGCCATGACGAGACAGGCAAACAGCTTCTTCATCGGCGGGAATACGGGAAGACGGGAGACGATCGGATCACGCGGGGCGACGTGAAACGCGAAGCGCAAATTCAAACGCCAGCGACGCTTCGGGCGTGCCCTGCGCACTATGCATAAAGGGCCCGAAAGTATAGCGGCCGCGTTCGCGAGCGGCCATATGGGCAGACAGCGCGCACAAAGTAAAACGGCGCCGCTGGAAGCGGCGCCGCAAGGCATGTAGCAAAGACGCTAAAGGGAACGACCGCGCCGCGCGGCGCGAAGGGATCAGCCTGCGAACAGCGCGTTTTCGGCGTGGATCGCCTGGCGATCCACCGCTTGCAGGCGCCACTGGCCTTCCATCTGCGCGTGCGAGGTTTCGCAGGCCCAGGTGGCGTCGCCGTGCGCCGAGCTGATTTCCTGGCGGCGGTTCACATGCAGGCCGCGCAGGGTGCAAAGCGGTTCGTTCTCGCGCGGCGCGCAGAGCGCCGTCACGCCGTTCGCATCGCGTATCTCGCCCCAGGCGGGAAGCTCGATGCCGTCGTGCGACTCGCGCGACCAGCGTTGCTGGTCGGTATCGAGCCAGAGCACGGCGTAGTCGTGGTTGACGGTCGGATCGGGACCGTTAATCAGGATCGTCAGTCGCATGTGATCTCCGCAAAGACGCGCCATCGGCGCGGAAACTGTCGTGACACTCGTTGAGACTCGGGGGCAGACATTCAGCATAGGATGTGTACGCGCTTGTGCAAGGCGATTCTTCACATAGTGGGACGTCAAATCGTCGCGCCTGTGCAGTGTCCGGATTGGGCCGGGCGTCGCTGCCGGTGGCGCGCCGTCGCGCGGCGATTTGCGTTCCGGCTATCGGCGAGATTGAAATTCGCAATTGGGACTGCAAAGGGCATTTCCTAGATTGATAGAGCGGCGTCGTCCGCATTCATGTCTGCTGCACCGCACGAAGATGCGCAGCGCCGCGTCCCCATAGTTCCCACAATCAGACGATGGATGGAGGCACAGATGGCACAGCTCAAAGGCTCGAAGACCGAGCAAAATCTCAAGGACGCGTTCGCCGGCGAATCCCAGGCGAACCGGCGTTACCTCTATTTCGCGGCGAAAGCCGACGTGGAAGGCCAGAACGACGTCGCCGCGCTGTTTCGCTCGACGGCCGAAGGCGAAACCGGCCACGCGCACGGCCACCTCGAATATCTGGAAACCGTCGGCGATCCGGCCACGGGCCTGCCGTTCGGCAGTTCGCGGCTGAATCTCCAGGCGGCGATCGCGGGCGAAACGCACGAATACACCGACATGTATCCGGGCATGGCCAAGGCCGCGCGCGACGAGGGCTTCGACGAAATCGCCAACTGGTTCGAGACGCTCGCCAAGGCGGAGCGCAGCCACGCGAATCGTTATACGAAAGCGCTGGAATCGCTGGCCGATTAGGGTTGGCCGATTGGATTTGGCCGTTTAGGTTTGGCCGATTAGCGCCGGCCAGGTAATTCCGGCCGATCCGGTCCCGACGATTCACGGCGCGACCCGCGCGCCCACGCAGGCGCTTTGCCGCCGCCACGCGCACGCGGCCGGCGCCGCGTCGCGTGCGTTCGTGCGCGCGCGCCGTATCGACATAGAAAAACGAAAACAAGGAGACGTCATGCCCCACAAGGAAGGCAGTCTCGAAGCCCCGACGCGGCATCCGCTCGACTGGCGCGCCGACGCGTTCTACGACCGCGCCCAGCTCGACGACGAACTGGCGCGCGTCTTCGACATCTGCGCAGGCTGCCGCCGCTGCGTGTCGTTGTGCGGCGCGTTTCCGGCGCTGTTCGATCTCGTCGACGAAACCGATAGCGGCGAGGCGCACGACGTCGACAAGGCCGCGTTCCCGAAGGTCGTCGACCAGTGCTATCTGTGCGATCTCTGCTACATGACGAAGTGTCCCTATGTGCCGCCGCATCCGTGGAACGTCGATTTTCCGCATCTGATGCTGCGCGCGAAGGCGATCGACTATCGCAACGGCGAGGTGATGCTGCGCGACCGCGTGCTCTCGAACACCGACGCGCTCGGTCATCTCGCGGGCATTCCGGTCGTCACGCAGACCGTGAATGCGGTGAACGGCACGAAGCCGATGCGCGCGGCGCTGGAGGACACGCTCGGCGTGGATCGGCATGCGTGGCTGCCGTCGTTCGCCACGCGCAAGTTTCGCGGTGCGGCGCGCAAGGCGTCGGCGAGCGAGGTGCGCGACGGCGAGCGCACGCCGGGCAAGGTCGCGATCTACGCGACCTGCTACGTGAATTTCAACGAGCCGGGCATCGGCCACGATCTGCTCGCGGTGCTCGATCACAACGCGATTCCCTACGTGCTCGTGAAAAGCGAATCGTGTTGCGGCATGCCGCTGCTCGAACAGGGCAATCTGGCCGGTGTGGCGAAGAAGCACGACGTCAACACGCCGATCCTCGCGCAGTACGCGCGCGACGGTTACGCGTTATTGGGCGCGGTGCCGAGCTGCGTGCTGATGTACAAGCACGAACTGCCGCTCATGTTCCCCGACGACGCCGACACGCGCGCCGTGAGCGACGCGTTCTGGGATCCGTTCGAATACTTCGTGGCGCGCAATCGCGACGGCCTGCTCAGAACCGATTTTCGCGCGCCGCTCGGCACGGTGGCGTATCACGTGCCGTGTCACGCGCGCGTGCAGAACATCGGCCGCAAGACCGCCGATCTGCTGTCGCTTGTGCCGGACACGAAGGTCAACGTGGTCGAGCGCTGTTCGGGCCACGCGGGCACCTTCGGCGTGAAGAAGGAATTCCATGCGATGGCGATGAAGATCGGCACGCCGGTATTCAGGCAGATGGCGCAGGGCGAGCCGGATTTCATTGCCTCCGATTGCGCGCTCGCGGGCCATCACATCGCGCAGGGGATCGAAGAGATGCAGTTGCGCGACGCGCAGGGCGGACCGCCGCTCGCGCATCCGCTGACGCTGCTGCGCCGCGCGTACGGCATTTGATCAGGATAACGATGCAATCAAGCCACGAGAGATTCCGATGACCATCGCCAGAGATTCGCTGCTCACGCTGGAAGCGTATGCGAAACAGCGCATCGAGATGCGCAGCCGCATCATCGAGCACAAGAAGCGCCGCGCCGTGGCGCTCGGCAATCACCTCACGTTTCTGTTCGAGGACGACGCGACGATCCGCTATCAGATTCAGGAAATGCTGCATATCGAGCGTATTTTCGACGAGGCGGGCATTCAGGGCGAACTCGACGCCTACGCGCCGCTCGTGCCGGACGGCAGCAACTTCAAGGCCACGCTGCAAATCGAATACGAGAACGAAACCGAGCGCCGCGCGGCGCTGGCGCGGTTGATCGGCATCGAGGACCGCGTGTTCGTGCAGGTAGCGGGCGAAGCGCCCGTGTTCGCCATCGCCGATGAAGACCTCGAACGCGACAACGAAGAGAAAACCTCGGCCGTGCATTTCGTGCGCTTCGAACTGACGCCGGCGATGAAAACGCGCCTGCGAGAAGGCGCGGCGCTCACAATCGGCTGCGATCATCCGAACTATCGCGTGCCGGTGCAGACCATCGAAGGCGCGGTGCGCGAGTCGCTGCTCGGCGATCTCGACTGAGCGCGGCGCATGATGCTTCGCGCCGCGCCGCGCGTCAAACGTCTTTGCGATACATGACGAAGCCGGGCTTCACCGCGACGTCGTCGTAAAGGCGCATGGCGGTGTGATTCGTCTCGTGCGTATGCCAGTAGACGCGCGACGAGTTCGCGGCCTTCGCATGCGCGTACACCGCTTCGATCAGCGCGCGTCCTACGCCCTGGCCGCGCACGTCCGCCGCCGTGAACAGATCCTGCAAATAGCAGATCGGACCGTCGAGCGTGGTGCTGCGGTGATAGATGAAATGCACGAGACCGACCACGCGCTCGCCCTTGAGCGCGATGAACGCGTGCATGGGTTCGTAGCCGTCGAAGAAGCGCGTCCACGTGGTACGCGTGATCGACTCGGGCAGCGCCGTCGGGCCCGAACGCTCGTAGAAGTGGTTATAGCCGTCCCACAGCGGACGCCATGCCGCGTAGTCGTCGGGCGTCACGGGGCGCACATGAATCGCTTCGCTCAATCTCGTTCTCCTGGTGGTGTCGTGTGCGAGGGGAAGTGTCAGCGTAAGCGATCTGTGGCACCATTGTTAGTCCCACGAAACTGACAAATGATGGAGCCACGCAATTGGACTACGCGCTGATGATGGCGGCCTACGAGCGCAAGGCGCGCACCAGCGTGCAGCGCCGGCTCACACAGCAGGATCTGCTGTACGAGAGCCTGCGCCGCGCGATTCTCGACGGCGATATCGTGCGCGGCACGCGTCTCGCGTCGAGCCGCGCGCTGGCCGAGGAGATGAGCATCGCGCGCAATTCGGTGCTCTACGCGTACGAGCGTTTGCTGGAGGAGGGTTTCATCACGGCGACGCGGCACGGCTCCGTGGTGAACGACGTGAAGTCGGTGGCCGCGCACACATCGGGGCGCGCGGCAGTCGCGGCGGAATCGGCGGAGAATGCGCCTCGCACGCTGTCGCGCCGCGTGCGGCAATTGCCGCCGCGCCACGCGTATCGCGCGGGCGTGACGGCGCTGCGTCCGGGCGTGCCCGCGCTCGACGCGTTTCCGCTCGCGCAATGGCGCAGCACGCTCGAACGCGCGCAGCGCGAGTTGAGCCCGGAAGATCTCAGCTATGGCGCGAGCGCGGGCATTCCGGCGCTGCGCCAGGCCATCGCGCAATACGTGCGCGTGTCGCGCGGCGTGCGTTGTCAGCCCGATCAGGTATTCATCACCGAAGGCACGCAGGAAAGCCTCGATCTCTGCGCGCGTTTTTTCGCGGATGCGGGCGAGCGCGTGTGGATCGAGAATCCCGGTTATCTGGGCGCGCGCGTCGCGATGCAGGCGGCCAGTCTCGAACTCGTGCCGATTCCCGTGGACGCGGCGGGCATGGCCGCGCGCGAGGAGCACTGGCGCGAGGCGCCGCCGCGCCTGATCTATCTGACGCCGTCGCATCAATATCCGCTCGGCTGCGTGCTGAGCCTCGAGCGGCGGCTCGCGCTGATCGAGCGCGCGCGGGCGTGCGGCGCGTGGATCATCGAAGACGACTACGACAGCGAGCTGCGCCACGACGGCCCGCCGCTGCCCTCGATCCAGGGCCTCGCCGACGACACGCCCGTGATCTATCTCGGCACCTTCAGCAAGACGCTGTTTCCGGCGCTGCGCATGGGCTTCATGATCGTGCCGCGCCAGGTGGTGGAGCAGGTGGACATGGCGCATCGCACGCTGGTGCGCCAGGGCCGCGTGGCCGACCAGCGCGCGCTCGCCGATTTCATCGAGAGCGGCCGTTACGCGCGCCATCTGCGGCGCATGCGCAAGCTGTATCTCGCGCGCCGCGACGGCCTCGTCGCCGCCATCGACAAGCATCTCGGCGGACTCATGACGGTCTCGGCGGACGCGGGCGGCATGCATCTGAGCGTGCGTCTCGATGCGCCGCTCGACGATGTGGCCGTGAGCGAAGCCGCGCGCGAGCATGGACTCGCGCTGTCGCCGCTGAGCGCGTATCGGCTCGAAGCGCCCGATACCGTGCCCTATAACGGCTTTTTGCTCGGTTACGCGGAAGCCACGCCGGAGGATTCGGATGCGCTGATGGCCACGCTCGCGCGCGTGGTGCGCGCAATGCTGTGAGCCGCGAGGCGGGACACGCTCAAAACATCTCCATGATGCGGTGATAGAACATGCCGATTTCGAGCGCGGGACGACGCCACGCGGGGCCAAGCGGAAAACGCGCGTGGCGCAGCTGCGCGAACAGATCGAACGCGGCGCGCTCGCCCGCGATGGCCTGCGAAACCACGCGTCCGGCGATGCCCGTGAGCGCCACGCCGTGCCCCGAAAAGCCCTGCACGTAGAACCAGTTCGGATCGACAGCGCCGAAGTCGGGCGCGCGGTTGCGCGTGACGTCGACGAAACCGCCCCACGCATACTCCACCTGCACGCCTTCGAGCTGCGGGAACACGCCGGTCATGCGCGCCTTCATCGCTTCGGTGAGCTGCGCGGGCGCGGCGCCGGTCGAATCCGCGCGGCCGCCGAACAGCAGGCGGTCGTCGGCGGAGAGACGGAAGTAGTCGAGGAAGAAGTTGTTGTCGCAAATGGCGGCGCGGCCCGGAATCAGCGCGTCGGCGCGCGCGCGCCCAAGCGGCGCGGTCGCGATGATGTACGAGGCGATCGGCGCGATGCGCGCTTCCACGGGCGCGGGCAGCACGCCGCCCGGTGCGGCGTTGCAGCACGACACCACGAAGCGGCAGCGCACTTCGCCGCGCGCGGTCTTCACCACGGGCCGCGCACCGCGCACGACCGAGGTGACGCGCGAATGCGCGTACAGTTGCGCGCCTTCCTTGCGCGCGGCATCGGCGAGACCGAGGCAGTATTTGAGCGGATGCAGATGCCCTGAAAGCGGATCGTAGACGCCCGCGAGATAGCGCTGCGAATTCACGCGCGCGCGCGTGGCGTCGGTGTCGAGCCATTCGAGCTTGTCGTAGCCCCAGCGCGCACGCGCCGCGTCCATCCACGAACGCAGGCTCGGCACGCGCTTCGGTTTGGTCGCGACCGTCACGTAGCCCGAGGTGAAATCGCAGTCGATGCCGTAGCGCGCGATGCGCTCCTTCACGAGTTCCACGCCCTGGATCGAGAGCGCCCACGCGGCGCGCATGCCTTGCGGACCGAGTTGCTGTTCGAGCACTTCGTCCTTCGCGAAGCCGACGAGCGTCTGCCCGCCGTTGCGGCCCGATGCGCCCCAGCCGGGACGATGCGCGTCGAGCACCACGACGGAGAGGCCGCGCGTGCGGCATTCGAGCGCGACCGAGAGGCCCGCGAAGCCCGCGCCGATCACGCAGACGTCGGCGTCGAGCGCGCCTTCGAGCACCGGGTCGTCGGCGGCGGGGCGCGTGACGGAGGCTTCGTAGTACGAGTGGCGGGCGAGCACGTCCGCCTGGGCGTCGAGGTCGAGTTTCATCGGTTCAGATCCATCAAAGCAGGTCCTTCATTCGATACCAGGCCATCGCGAGCACGAGGGCCGGGGTCCGCAGGGCGGCGCCGCCAGGAAAGTCGCGGTGACGGATCTTGCCGAACAGATCGAAGCGCGCGGCCTGGCCGTGAATCGCCTCGGCGATCAGCTGACCCGCGAGACCCGTGGTGTTCACGCCGTGCCCGGAAAACCCCTGCGCGAAATATACCGTGGGCGAGACGCGGCCAAAATGCGGCGCGCGATTCATGGTGATGTCGACGTAGCCGCCCCACGCGTAATCGACCTTCACATCGGCGAGTTGCGGGAAGGTCTTGAGCATGTCGCGGCGCATCGCTTCGCCGAGATTCGGCGGCGCGAAGGTCGAATAGCTCACCTTGCCGCCCCACAGCAGCCGCGTGTCGGGCGCGGGGCGGAAGTAGTCGAGCACGAAGCGGCTGTCGCACACGGCGGCCTGCGCGGGCATCAGCGATCGCATGCGCGCCTCGCCGAGCGGTTCCGTGGCGATCACGTAGGTGCCGACCGGCATGATCTTGCGCGCGAGCGCCGGCGCCAGCGCGCCCAGATACGTATTGCAGGCGAGCACGACGAACTTCGCGCGCACCTGGCCTTGTGCGGTCTCGATCACGTGCGCGCCCGCTTCGTCGCGAATGCGCATGACGGCGCTGTCTTCGAAGATCTGCACGCCCGCTTCGCGAGCCGCGCGCGCGAGGCCGAGCGTGTAGTTGAGCGGATGCAGATGGCCGCTGTCCGGATCGTAAAGGCCGCCCGGATAGCGGCCCGATTGCACGAAACGGCCCACGCCGTCGGCCTCCACGTAACGGAAGCGGTCGTAGCCGAAGCGTCGCGCGGCGTCGTCGCGCCAGCGCTTGAGTTCGTCGACGTCGCGCGCCTTGTTCGCGGCGGTGAAATACCCTTCCGTAAGCGCGCAGTCGATGTTGTGCTTCGCCACGCGCGACTTCACGATGTCGAGCGTTTCGAGGCCCATGTCCCACATCTGTTTGACTTCGCCTTCGTTCATGAACTGCGCGAACGTGTCGATGCCGCAGGCGAAGCCGCCGATCAACTGGCCGCCGTTGCGCCCGCTCGCGGCCCATCCGACTTTCGAGGCTTCGAGCAGCGCGACGCGATAGCCGCGTTCCGCGAGATTGAGCGCCGTGGAGACGCCCGTGAGGCCCGCGCCGATCACGCAGACATCGGCGTCGAGCGTGCCTTGCAAGGACGGATGGCCGGTGGCGTCGTTGGCGGTGGCCGCATACCACGACGGCGCATGAGACTGATTGGCGAATTTGAGCATAGGAAATGCGTGCGAAAAAAACGGCGGGCGCAGGCGCGAGGCCCGCTGCCCGCCGCATACGCGTCAGAACGCGTAGATGAACTGCGCGCCCAGCAAGTCGTTGCTCTTGCTGTACGAGCCGTCGTTGCGCAGGAACACCTTCTGCGAGGCCCAGTCGTGGCGATATTCGACCTTCACGGTGATCTGCTGCGTCGGGTAGAACAGCAGGTCGAGCGCGACGTCCTGGCGTACCGCGCCCTTGCACTCGAAGCCGTAACCGCCGCCCGCCTGCGAGTTCGCGAGGCAGTCCGCGCCGATGCCGAAGCCGTTGTACGGGTCCATGCCATTGCCGTTGAGCGCCACGCCGCCGCCGCCGCCGCCGTTCTTGCTGTCGACGAGCAGGTCGTAACGCGCGGTCACGCCCATGCGGCCCACGACCGGCGCGTTGAACTTGCGGTGCGCGAGCAGCGAGAGGCCGTACCACTGCGCGTTGCCGCCGTTGAACGCGGCGCGCTGCTGCTGGCCGTAATCGACTTCGGCGTTGTACTGGATGTCCGCGAGCGAGTAGGTCGCGTCGACTTCGCCGAAGAAGAAGTAGCCGCCCGAGCTCGACGCCTGGCCGCCCGGACCGTAGACCACCTGACCGTCCGCATTGGTCGCGCTCGACAGCGTCTGGCGGCCAATGTTGAACGAACCGCCGATATCGAGCGCGCTCGACATCGTGTAGTCCGCGCGCGCCGTGAAGGTCGGGATCTTGTTGCTCGTCGTGATCGGGTCGCCCAGCGCGTTCGTGCCCGTCTGCGTGACCGCGCCGTAGGTGCGGTACTGCTCGTTGCCGAGGATGAACTTGAAGGCCCACTGGCTGCCGTCCGGCGTGTAGTTCCAGCCCACGCCCACGTAGCTGCCCGGATCCGAGAAGTCGTACAGCAGGTTGTGCGTGAGGGTCAGCATCTGGTTCGACTGCTGCACCTCGTAGCCGCCGAAGCTCGGCATCAGACCGGCGACGAAGGTCTGCGTGGCCGTGATCGGCACCGTCACCACGGCCGTGTTCAGGATGTTGTTGCCGATGTCGCCGTGTTCGTTCGCGAGCAGCGTGATGCCGTTGCCGCGGTTCGGCATGAGCGTGATTTCGGCGGACGGCGCCATCGGGCCGACACCGAAGGTCTTCTTGATGTCGAGGTAGAGATCGCCGAACGTACTGTTGAAGTAGTTGTACGAGCTTTCGTGATTCGCGAACAGGAACGACGAAGTGCCCGGCGCGCGGTTGTAGATGTACGACGGGTCGATATAGCCGGTGATCGAGAGGCCCGCGATCGGTCCGGTGCTGGCCGCGTCGCTGAGCGAATCGACCTTCAACTGCTGGCTCGCGATCTGCTGCTTCATCGAGTCGACGTCGTCGTTGGTCAGGTGAGCGGGCGCCTTGCCGTAGTCGGGCGAGCTGATGTCGACCGGCGCGGCTTCCGCCGTGCTGGCCGTGGCGCCTGCCGTGCCCGCTGCCGCGCCGCCCGCGGAAGCCGTGGCCGTCTTCGACGACGCCTTCGCCGTGCTCTTCGAACTGGCGATTTCGCTCTTGAGCGATTTCACCTCTTTTTGCAGGGCATTCAACTGTGCCTGGAGGGCCTTGATCTGATCGCTGGTCGAGTCCGCGAAAGCGAGCCCCGGCAGTGCCCCGGCCACCAGCAGACAGATTAACTTCTTCTTCATCGACAATTCTCCTTATTGGGTCGTTATTGCAAACACTTCGAGGCGTTCTTGCTTTTTTTGCGGCGGGCCGTTGCACGCGGCGCGCGCGAGGCGCGCCGTCTTGTTGTCGAACTCTCAGGTTCCGCGCGAGGTTCTCTACGGGCGGCTTTTACGACTTGCTTCAAAAAACGGTTCAGGCCGCGCGCCGTCCGATCGGTGCGCCGACCGCGCCGGCCGGTGAAGCGGCGCTGGCGGTTTCGGCGGGATCGGGCTGCGTGAAGGCCATCTGCAGATCGCGCAGACGCTTCTTCTCGCGTGCGCTCATCAACTGATTCACCGCGATCACGCCGATCGTCACGGCCGTGATGAAGAGCGTGGCGAGCGCGTTCATTTCCGGATTCAGGCCGAGACGCACGCGCGAGAACACGACGAGCGGCAGCGTGGTCGAGCCGGGACCGGAGAGGAACGCGGAGAGCACGAGGTCGTCGATCGAGAGCGTGAACGAGAGCAGCCAGCCGGAGAGCAGCGCCTGCGAGATCAGCGGCAGCGTGACGACGAAGAACACCTTCAGCGGCGTGGCGCCGAGATCGAGCGCGGCCTCTTCGAGCGACTTGTTCATCTCCTTCACGCGCGACTGCACGATGATCGCGACGTACGACACGCAGAGCATCACGTGGCCGATCCAGATCGTGAGGATGCCGCGCCCGGCGGGCCAGCCGATCATCTGCTGGAGCGCCACGAACAGCAGCAGCAGCGAGATGCCCTGGATCACTTCGGGAATCACGAGCGGCGCGTTGATCATGCCGGTGTAGAGCGTGAAGCCGCGGAAGCGGCCCATGCGCGCGAGCACGAAGCCTGCCCACGTGCCGATCACCACCGAGGCGAACGCCGTCATCAGGCCGATCTTCAGCGAAAGCCAGGCGGCGCTCAGCAACTCGTCGTCCTGCAGCAGCGCCGCGTACCACTTGAGCGAGAAGCCGGACCACACCGTCACGAGCTTCGACTCGTTGAACGAGTACACGACGAGGCTGATGATCGGGATATAGAGGAACAGAAAGCCGACAGTGAGAACGCTGGTCGAGAGCGTGCGATTGGGCTTGATCATTTGCCTTCCTCCAGTTCCTTGACCTGGTAGTACTGGAACACGGCCATCGGCACGAGCAGCAGCAGCACCATCGCGACCGTGACGGCGGATGCCATCGGCCAGTCCATGTTGTTGAAGAACTCGTCCCACATGACGCGGCCGATCATCAGCGTGTCGGCGCCGCCGAGCAGTTCGGGAATCACGTATTCGCCGACCGCCGGAATGAACACGAGCAGGCTGCCCGCGATGATCCCGTTCTTCGAGAGCGGCAACGTGATCCGCGTGAACGCGACCCACGGCTTCGCGCCGAGGTCGTACGCAGCTTCGAGCAGCGTGAGGTCCATCTTCACGAGGTGCGCGTAGAGCGGCATCACCATGAACGGCAGATACGAATAGACCATGCCGATATAGACGCCCGCGTCGCTGTGATAGAGCCGCAGCGGCGAGTGAATCAGGCCGATGGCGATCAGCGCGTGATTGAGCAGGCCGTCGTCCTTGAGAATGCCGATCCACGCGTAGACGCGAATCAGGAACGAGGTCCAGAACGGCAGCATCACGGCCATCATCAGCACGTTGCGCGTGGCCGGATTCGAGCGGGCGATGTAGTAGGCGATCGGATAGCCGATCAACAGGCAGAAGATCGTCGAGACCGCCGCCATCTTCAGCGAACTGATGTAGGTGGCGATATACAGGCTGTCCTGCAGCAGGAACGCATAGTGCGAAAGCTGCAAGGCCAGATGCACCATGCCGTCTTTCATCTCGACGAGGTTCGAGTAGGGCGGAATGCCCATGACCTGGTCGGCGAAGCTGATCTTGAGCACCAGCACGAAGGGCAGCGCGAAGAACAGCGCGAGCCACAGGAACGGCACGCCGATCACCGTGGTGCGGCCCGAGGGCACGACGCGCGAGAACACGCGCGCGAGCATGCCGCGCGGCGCGTTGCTGCGCGACGGCACGGAGGGCGTGGAGGGCAGGGACGTACTCATGTCGGCATCTCCGTTATTGCGTGAGCACGACGCCGCTGGCGGGCGACCACGACACATACACGTCGTCGTTCCAGGCCGGCGCGCCTTCGTTCATCAGATGCGAGCTGGACAGGTTCGACACCACCACCTTGCCGCCGGGCAGGCGCACGTGATAGAGCGAATAGCTGCCCATGTAGGCCACGTCCGTCACGACGCCGCGCGCCCAGTTCGTCTGCGTGCCCGGCTTCTCGCGCGTTACGCGCACGCGCTCGGGGCGCACCGAAATGCCGACCGGCATGCCGAGCGGGCCGGTCACGCCGTGGCTCACGTACATGCGCGTTTCGAGGTCTTCGCTTTCGACGTAGATGTGATCGGGCTCGTCTTCGACCACCTTGCCTTCGAACAGATTGGTCGAGCCGATGAACTCGGCCGAGAAGCGGCTGTTGGGGAATTCGTAGACTTCGTTGGGCGAGCCGATCTGCACGATGCGGCCTTCGCTCATGACCGCGAGACGATTGGCCATCGTCATCGCTTCTTCCTGATCGTGCGTGACCATCACGCAGGTGACGTCGACCTTCTCGATGATGTTCACGAGTTCGAGCTGGGTCTTCTGGCGGATCTTTTTATCGAGCGCCGACATCGGTTCGTCGAGCAGCAGCAGCTTGGGGCGCTTGACGAGCGAACGCGCGAGCGCGACGCGCTGCTGCTGGCCGCCCGAGAGCTGATGCGGCTTGCGCTTCGCGTAGCGGCTCATCTGCACGAGATTGAGCGCGTCGGCCACGCGTTCCCGGATTTCGTTCTTCGGCACCCCTTCCTGCTTGAGGCCGAACGCAACATTCGATTCCACGCTCATATGCGGAAAGAGCGCATACGACTGGAACATCATGTTGACCGGACGGCGATAGGGCGGCAGCGCCGCGAGGTCCTCGCCATCGACGAAGATCTTGCCCGAGGTGGCCGTTTCCAGCCCGGCGAGCATGCGCAGCAGCGTGGACTTGCCGCAGCCCGAACTGCCGAGCAGCGCGAACAGTTCATTCTTCGCGATGTTCAGGCTGACGTTGTTCACGGCGACGCTGTCGCCGAACTTCTTGACGACGTTTTCGATACGCACGAAAGCGTCGCGGGAGGTGGCCTGCGCGCCCGGTTGCGCGGCTTCGGAGGCGTGGACTTTGGACGTCGAATTCATGATGTAACGGTTTCCTTTCTGATCGCGGCACTGCGCGTCGTCGCGCGGTTTGCCTGTTTGCCTGCTGCCTCGCGGCGGTTCTGCAAATCGCGGGCGCGAGTCGCCCCGCACGGGGCGCACAAGGCGACTCGCGGACGTCAGTACTGCGAACGGAGCTCGGTGGAGGCTGGCGCGTTGCCGGGGAAAGGGGGCGACGCGCACAGCCGGACTTCGAACAGCGGACTTGCCTGGTGGCGGCGAGGGGTCGAGCGATCCCTCTACCGCGCGGTGTCTCCTTCCTTCTCCTGTTATGCGCTTAGTGGCCCGTCTTCAACTGCGACCACAGGCGGTTTTCGAGGCGCAGGATTTCGGCCGGCATCGGCTTCATCAGCGTCATCTTCTTGAGGACTTCGTCGCCCGGATACACGGTCGGGTCCTGCGCCACCGAAGGCGTCACGAACTGGCGCGCGGCCTTGTTGGCGGTCGGATAGAACACTTCGTTGGTGATCGCCGCGTTGACCTTCGGATCCTGGATGTAGTTGATCCACTTGAGCGCGGCTTCGGGGTGCGGTGCATCCTTCGGGATCACCATCACGTCGAACCACAGCAGGCCGCCTTCCTTCGGGTTGCCGAACTTGATGTGATACGAACGCTTGGCTTCCTCGGCGCGGCGATGCGCGATGCCCACGTCGCCCGACCAGGCGAAGGCCACGCAGATGTCGTTGTTCACGAGGTCGTTGATGTAGCCCGACGAATTGAACTGCGTGATGTACGGGCGGACTTTCTTCAGCGTTTCGAAAGCGGCCTGATAGTCGGCCGGATTCGTGCTGTTCGGATTCTTGCCCATGTATTGCAGCGTGGCGGCGAACACGTCGGCGGCCTGGTCGAGGAACGACACGCCGCAGCCCTTGAGCTTCGACAGATTGGCCGGATCGAAAATCAGCGACCAGCTGTCGACGGGCGCGCTCGTGCCGAGCGCCTTCTCGACGGCTTCCTGGTTGTAGCCGATGCCGTCGGTGCCGTAGGCCCAGGGCACGCCGTACTGATTGCCCGGATCGGCGTCCGCGATCATGTGCATGAGCACCGGATCGAGGTTCGAGAGATTGGGGAGCTTCGACTTGTCGAGCTTCTGGTACACGCCGGCCTGAATCTGCTTGGCCATGTAGTTCGACGTGGGCACGACGATGTCGTAACCCGAGCTGCCCGCGAGCAGCTTGGCCTGCAAGGTGTCGTCGCTATCGTAGTTGTCGTACTTGACGTGAATGCCCGTCTGCTTTTCGAAGTTCGGGATCGTGTCTTTCGCGATGTAGTCGGACCAGTTGTAGACGTTCAGTGTGTCGTCCGCGGCGCGAGCCGGCTGGCTCGAAGTTGCCGTGAGACCCGCGCAGACGGCGAGCGCGGCCAGTGCGACGGCATGACGAAGATGTCTGACACTCATGTTGATTTCCCCAGGTGATGAAGGTTGGCGGGCGGCGCCCGCACCCCGTTGTGCGCCGCCGGCCCGGTGGTGACTGCGTTACGAAAATCCCAGTTGCTGCGCGGTGGCGTCGACGGCCTTCTTCGCCTTCGACACGATTTCGTCGATCTCGCCGCGCGTGATGACGAGCGGCGGCGAGAGCAGCATGCGGTCGCCGGTGGCGCGCATGATGAGGTTGCCGTTGAAGCAGAAGTCGCGGCAGATCGTGCCCACGTCGCCGCCGTTCGCGAAGCGCTTGCGCGTCTTCGGGTCTTCGGCGAGTTGCAGACCGGCCACCAGACCCGCGCCCGAAATGTCGCCGACGATCGGATGATTCGCGAAGGTCTCGCGCAACTGCTGCTGGAAGTACGGACCCGTATCGGTCTTCACGCGCTCGACGATCTTCTCGTCGCGCAGCAGCTTCAGGTTCGCGACGGCCACGGCGGCGGCCACCGGATGACCCGAGTACGTGAGGCCGTGATTGAAGTCGCCGTTCTCGATCAGCGCCTTGGCCACGCGGTCGTGAAGGCCCACCGCGCCCATCGGCACATAACCGCTCGTGAGGCCCTTGGCCATCGTGATGAGGTCCGGCTCGAAACCGAAGTGCTGATGCGCGAACCATTCGCCCGTGCGGCCGAAACCGCCGATCACTTCGTCGGCGCACAGCAGAATGTCGTACTTGCGGCAGATGCGCTGGATTTCCGGCCAGTAGGTCGACGCCGGGAAGATCACGCCGCCCGCGCCCTGGAACGGCTCGCCGATGAAGGCGGCCACGTTCTCCGCGCCTACTTCGAGAATCTTCGCTTCGAGCTGCTGGGCGCGCGCGAGGCCGAATTCCTCGGGCGTCATGTTGCCCTCGGCTTCGCCGTAGAAATACGGTTGATCGATATGGACGATGTTTTCGACCTTCGAAGGCATCTGCTCGTGCATATAGCCCATGCCGCCGAGCGTGCCGCCCGCGATGGTCGAACCGTGATACGCGTTGCGGCGCGAGATCACGACCTTCTTCGACGGCTTGCCCTGCGTGAGCCAGTACTGATGCACGATGCGCAGCACGGTGTCGTTGCCTTCCGAGCCGCTGTTGCAATAGAAGAAGTGGTTGAACGGTTCCGGCGAGACCTCGGCGAGCAGCGCCGAGAGTTCGATCACCGGCGGATGCGTGGTCTTGAAGAACGTGTTGTAGAACGGCAGTTGCAGCATCTGCTCGTAGGCGGCGTCCGCGAGTTCCTTGCGGCCATAGCCTACGTTCACGCACCACAGACCGGCCATGCCGTCGATGATCTGGTTGCCGTCCGAGTCCCACAGATACACGCCCTTGGCCTTCACGATCACGCGGCTGCCGGCCTTGTTCAGCGAGCCCATGTCCGAAAACGGATGGATGTGATGCGCGGCGTCCAGCGCGCGATATTCAGCGGTCGTGCGTGCGCCTTGCGCGGCTTGTGCGCGCAGCGTCGTCGGCGCTTCCTGGAGCGCGCTGGCGGGGGCGTCGATTCGATAGCTCATTGCAATGTCTCCTTTCTCGTTACACGTGCAGCAGCAGGTGCTTGCGTTCCCACGAACTGATCACGCGGAAATACGCTTCGTATTCGGTTTCCTTGAGCGCGAGATACGCGCGCACGAACTTCTCGCCGAGGATGCCCATCAGCGGCTCGCTCGCGCCCATCAGCGTGAGGCCTTCTTCCAGATTGCGCGGCAACTGGTAGGGCAGCGAGTAGCCGTCGCTCACGAGCGGCTCGGTGGGCTTGAGGTGCTGCGTCATGCCCAGATAACCGGCCGCGAGCGTCGCGGCGATGGCGAGGTACGGATTCGTATCGACGCCCGGAATGCGATTCTCCACGCGGCGCGCGGCCGGCGACGAATACGGCACGCGGAAGCCCACGGTGCGGTTGTCGTAGCCCCATGCCACGTTGATCGGCGCGGCCATGAAGCGCGACAGCCGGCGATACGAATTGATGTACGGCGCGAAGATCGGCATCAGCGCCGGCGTGTACTTCTGCAGGCCCGCGATGTACGCATGGAACATGTCGGTGGGCTTGCCGTCCGCGCCCGTGAACAGGTTCTGGCCGCTTTCCGCCGACACGAGGCTCTGATGGATGTGCATGGCCGAACCCGGCTCGTTCTCCATCGGCTTCGCCATGAAGGTGGCGTACATATGGTGACGCAGCGCGGCTTCGCGCACGGTGCGCTTGAAGAGGAACACGCGGTCCGCGAGACCGAGCGGCTCGCCGTGCATGAAGTTGATTTCCATCTGCGCCGCGCCGACTTCGTGAATCAGCGTATCGACTTCGAGATCCTGCACGTCGCAGTACTCGTAGATGTCTTCGAACAGCGGATCGAATTCGTTCACGGCTTCGATCGAATACGCCTGGCGGCCCGTTTCCGGACGGCCCGTGCGGCCGATCGGCGGCGTGAGCGGCATGTCCGGGTCCTTGTTCATGTCGACGAGATAGAACTCCAGTTCCGGCGCGATGATGGGCTTCCAGCCCTTCGCGTCATAGAGTTCGAGCACGCGGCGCAGCACGCGGCGCGGCGAGATTTCGACGGGCGAGCCGTCGAAATGCACGCAATCGTGAATGACCTGCGCGGTGGGATCGACGGCCCACGGAATGATGCGGATGGTCGAGGCGTCGGGCACGCAGACCATGTCGGGGTCGGTGACGCCGGTGAGCGTGCCGTCTTCCGGATAGTCGCCGGTCACGGTCTGGATCATCACGGCTTGCGGCAGGCGCATGGATTCGCCGGATTCGAACTTGCTGCGCGGAATGATCTTGCCGCGCGCGATACCCGCCATGTCGGGGATGATCGCTTCGATTTCGGTGATGTGATGTTTCTTCAGGAATTCGTCGATGTCGTGCATGTTCGTTCTCTCTGTTCTGTTCAGGGCCGGGCTCAGACGTGCGCGGCGTGGGCGCGTGCGGGCTGATGCGCGGCGCCGCCCGGTATTCGGGCCAGCATGCGTGCGCGGCAAGCCTCGCCGAAGGCGCGGAAGATGGCGCTGGACAAGGCGTTCTGCGCGTGCTGCCACTCGGGGTGCCACTGCACGCCGAGCGCGAAGGCGCGCGCGTTCGCCACACTGATCGCTTCGATGAGACCGTCGGGGGCCGTTGCGTTAGCAACGAGTCCGTGGCCGAGCGTGTCGATACCTTGCCCGTGCAGCGAATTCACGCTGGCCTCGTGCGCGCCGCCTGCGATCTCGCGCAGCAGCCCGCCTTCGACGAGCGCGATCGTGTGCGCCGGACCATATTGCGTATCGAGCGGATCGGCCTTGTTCTCGCGATGGTCGTGCAGTCCGTCGACGGCATGCACTTCCTGATGCAGCGTGCCGCCGAACACCACGTTCATCTCCTGGAAGCCGCGGCAGATCGCCAGCACCGGCACGCCCGCCTCGATGGCGGCGCGCAGCAGCGGCAAGGTGGTAGCGTCGCGCGCCGGATCGTGCAGCGTGCCCGCGGCGCTCGCCGGGCCGCCGTAGCGATGCGGCTCGACGTTCGAGTAACTGCCCGTGAAGAGCAGTCCGTCCACGGCATCCAGAATGTCCGCCGCCGCCTGACGCTCGCCGAGCGCGGGCAGCACGAACGCGAGCGCCCCGGCGCCATCCACGGCAGCGGCGATGTACTTCTCGCCGGCCACGTGCGACGCGTGCGGTCCCATCATCGTGCGATCGGCGGTAACGCCAATCAAAGGTTTGGTTCGCATGACTAATGGTTCACTTCTTCTTCCTGATGCGCGTTTGCAAACGTAATGCACAGGCGCAACAGGCGTAACATGACCTTGCAACCGCACGGCATGCACGGCTGCAAACGGGTTCGCGCAGAATTGAGCGACGCTAACGCATCGCGCTGCGCGTGGAGATCATGTAGGCGGTTCGTTTTCTGCCGTTATGCGGCGCGACGGTATTCAGACGTGCGCAGGCACACCGCGCATGCACGACAGACGTCCTCGCATGCACAACACGGCGATGAAAACGAACGGCGCAGGAAGGAGAGGCGCTAGGGCAGCAGCGACGCGACCTCGTCCGTGTGGACGGCGATAAAGGCGCGTGCGGAAACGGCGTTATGGCGCCGGACGGACCGGCGGGAAAGGATTGTGAAGACGGAGAGAAGCAGGCGAGAGGCAAGCCTGCCGCTACAGCCGTCGGCGATGGCGGCGCAGTCACTGCGAAGACACCTCGCATGACTTCGATCCCATCTCACCAGAGGGCCACGGACTCTCACAATTACACTCGACTGGGGTTTGTTGGTCAGTTGTCTGGTTCGCACCGCGCGGTATGCAAAATGCGCTTCGTGAACCGGAACATAGGTGCCGTTCGATGTAATGCGCATTGTTCGCGTGTTGCGGTGCGATGTGATGCGTGAATCATCGTTCGATCGACCTGTGTTTCAGCATATACGAGCCAAAAAGGCCGTCAATTATTTTTTTACGTTTTTTATGTCAGCACTTTCCCCAAGACGCCCGTAAACACAGCGGAGTGCGAAATATGCCGCACTGTCGTTATATTTCGAATTACTTACAGGGGTTTGTACTGACGCAAAAAAAAGCAAACTGATTAGAATATTCAACACGTTTATCGCGCCGCGCTGCCGTGTCTCATGCGCGTTCTCTGACCCAAACCGGTTTTCGACGTGACCGAGTCCGCATCCGTTTCCACCGAAGTCGCCACGCGCCTGCGTTATGTGCGCAAGCGCTATGGGTTGTCGCAGCGCGAACTCGCCAAACGCGCGGGTGTGACGAACGGCGCGATTTCGCTGATCGAGCAAAGTCGTGTCAGTCCCTCAGTCGGATCGCTCAAGAAGCTGCTCGAATGCATTCCGATGAGCCTCGCGGAGTTCTTCACCTTCGATCTGAACGAGGGCGCGAGCGTGGTGTCGCGGCGCGACGAGATGCCCAATCTCGGCAACGCGTCCATCGAGTTCTATCTGGCGGGCGCGAACGTGAAGGACCGCAACATGGGCATTCTGCGCGAGGTGTATCAACCGCTCGCGGATACCGGACCTGAAATGCTGGTTCACGCCGGGCACGAGGGCGGCGTCGTGGTCAACGGCCAGATCGAACTGACCGTCGACGGCACGACGTGGCTGCTCGACCCCGGCGACAGTTATTACTTCGAAAGCCGCCTTCCGCACCGATTTCGCAATCCCAGCGCGACCGACGTCTGCGAAGTGGTGTCGGCGAATTCGCCGCCCACGTTCTGATCGCGCGAAACCGATGCGCCCGCTGCCGCACGCGTCACACGATGCGTGGCATGCCGGGCGAATCGTCATTTATTGAGGCATCCTGATGGAAAAGAAAACTCTCGCTTACTGGCAGGACAAGGCCGCGACGCTGTCGATCGAAGGCCGGGCATTTATCGACGGCGCGTATCGCGACGCGTACTCGGGACGCAGCTTCGACTGCGTGAGCCCGATCGACGGCCGCGTGCTCGCGAGCGTGGCCGACTGCGGCGCCGCCGATGTCGACGCGGCGGTGGCGGCCGCGCGCCGCGCTTTCGACGAAGGCGTGTGGGCCGGGCTCAATCCGCGCGCGCGCAAGGCCGTGCTGCAGCGCTGGGCGGCGCTGATGCGCGAGCACCAGGACGAACTCGCGCTGCTCGAAACGCTCGACGCGGGCAAGCCGATCGGCGACACCACCACGGTGGACGTGCCGGGCGCCGCCTATTGCGTGGAGTGGTTCGCCGAAGCCATCGACAAGGTGGGCGGCGAAGTCGTGCCCGCCGATCATCATCTCGTCGGCCTCGTCACGCGCGAGCCGATCGGCGTGGTGGCGGCCGTGGTGCCGTGGAATTTCCCGATCCTGATGGCGTCGTGGAAATTCGGCCCGGCGCTCGCGGCGGGCAACAGCGTGGTGCTCAAGCCTTCGGAAAAATCGCCGCTCACGGCCATTCGCGTGGCGCAACTCGCGCACGAAGCGGGCATCCCGGCGGGCGTGTTCAACGTGCTGCCGGGCGGCGGCGAACCGGGCAAGCTGCTCGGCCTGCATCGCGACGTGGACTGCATTGCGTTCACCGGTTCCACCAACGTCGGCAAGCAGATCATGCAGTACGCGGGCCAGTCGAATCTCAAGCGCGTGTGGCTCGAACTGGGCGGCAAGTCGCCGAACATCGTGCTGCCCGATTGCCCCGATCTCGACCGCGCGGCCAACGCGGCGGCGGGCGCGATCTTCTACAACATGGGCGAGATGTGTACGGCGGGTTCGCGTCTGCTCGTGCATCGCGATATCAAGGACGTGTTCCTCGCGAAGCTCGTGGAAGCGGCGAAGTCGTACAAGCCTGGCAATCCTCTCGACCCGGACGTGTCGATGGGCGCGATCGTCGACAAGATTCAGCTCGATCGCGTGCTGAGCTATATCGAAGCGGGCCGCAAGGACTCGAAGCTGCTCTACGGCGGCGAGCGCGTGAACGAGTCGAGCGGCGGCTTCTATGTGGAGCCGACCGTGTTCGACACGCATCACGACGCGCGTATCGCGCGTGAGGAAATCTTCGGGCCGGTGTTGTCGGTGATTACGTTCAGTACGATCGACGAAGCCGTGCGTATCGCCAACGACAGCGACTACGGCCTCGCGGCCGCCGTGTGGACTGCGAATCTCACGAACGCGCACGAGATCGCACGACGCCTGCGCGCGGGTACGGTGTGGGTGAACTGCTATGACGAAGGCGGCGACATGAACTTCCCGTTCGGCGGCTTCAAGGAGTCGGGCAACGGACGCGACAAGTCGCTGCATGCGCTGGAGAAGTACACCGAGCTGAAGTCCACGCTCGTGCGACTGCGTTAAGCGTCTGCGTCAAGCGTGAGCGCGGCGGCGCGCGCCGCCGCGTTCTTCATTCTCGGCTCCACGACAAGGGCATTGCATGACGGCCACGCTCCACGGTGACGGCGCCATTCGCCGCGACTCGCTGCACGGTTCTTCGATCGAAAACACCTATGCGGGCGTGCTGTCGTTCATGCGCCGCAAGTACACGCGCGATCTCGACGGCGTGGACGTGGCGATCAGCGGCGTGCCGCTCGATCTGGCCACGACGTTCCGCTCGGGCGCGCGGCTCGGTCCGGCGGCGGTGCGCGCGGCGAGCGTGCAACTGGCGGAACTGCATCCGTATCCGTGGGGTTTCGATCCGTTCGAGACGCTGGCCGTGACCGATTACGGCGACTGCTGGTTCGACGCGCACAATCCGCTGACCATCAAACCCGCCATCGTCGAGCATGCGCGCGCGATCCTGCGCTCGGGCGCGAAGATGCTCACGTTCGGCGGCGATCACTTCATCACGTATCCGCTGCTGATCGCGCATGCGGAAAAGTACGGCAAGCCGCTGTCGCTGATTCACTTCGACGCGCATTGCGACACCTGGCCCGACGACGCGCCCGACAGCCTCAATCACGGCACGATGTTCTACAAGGCCGTGAAAGAAGGGCTGATCGATCCGCAGACTTCGGTGCAAGTGGGCATTCGCACGTGGAACGACGACTTTCTCGGCATCAACGTGCTCGACGCCGCGTGGGTGCACGAGCACGGTCCGCGCGCGGCGCGCGAACGCATTCTGGAGATCGTGGGCGAGCGGCCCGCGTATCTGACCTTCGATATCGATTGTCTCGATCCGGCGTTCGCGCCGGGCACGGGCACGCCGGTGGCGGGCGGGCTGTCGTCGGCGCAGGCGCTGGCGATCGTGCGCGGCCTGGAGGCGCTGAATCTCGTGGGCGCGGATGTAGTGGAGGTCGCGCCCGCCTACGATCAGAGCGAGATCACGGCGCTCGCCGCCGCGCATCTCGCGTGCGATCTGCTGTGCCTGTGGCGGCAGCGCAAAATCGCGGGGCGCTGAGGGTTGTGAGACCTGTCGGGAGCGTCTAGCGCTCGACCAATGCGCTCAGATTGCCCCGCACGCGCTGGAGCATGTTGCTGAACTGCTCCGCTTCTTCGGGTGTGAAGCCCGCCAGGGCTTCGTCCTGCACTTCGTCGCCCACGCGGCGCGCGGCGGACAGCACGCCTTCCGCTTTGGGCGTGAGGCTCGCGAGCAATTCGCGGCGATCGTCGGGATTGGGCGTGCGCACGACCCAGCCCGCTTCTTCCATGCGTTCCAGCAATCGGCCCGCCGAAATGGGCGCCACTTCCAGCTGCTCCGCCAGACTCGCCTGATTCATCGCGCCATAGTGCGCGAGGTACGCGATCATGCGGCACTGCGCGCGCGTGAGATCGAGCGACGACTTCGCCAGCTCGTCGTAACGTTTGCCGTACAGCCGGCCCACATCGACGATCAAGAAGCCAAAGCGTTTTTCGAGGTCGGTAGTGTCGGTAGTCATGGCGCGATTATACGGGCGCGCCGTGGGCAGCCCCGCGCGCGGCGGCCGGCGCGGGCGAGGCGCACCCACGCCGCCCACGACGTGCATCGACCCTCTTTATCCGCGCCCGTCACTATTGTTCCCGATTGCGCCGGCGTTTCGGATTCGTATAATAAGCAGGCTTATTATTTCTGTTCGACCTGACCCGACCGCTTACGTACCCGCTCACCCACGCACCCGAACGGCTCACGATGACCGCTGTTACGCAGGACGGCGCCGCCGCGTCGCGTCCGGCGCCGCCGCACGACGACGCGCCGCGCAAGGACGCGCCCCATACGGAAGCGCCATTGAATCGCGGCATGATCACGCTCTCGATCATGCTGGCGACGCTGATGCAGACGCTCGACAGCACGATCGCCAACGTCGCGCTGCCACATATGCAGGGCACGCTCTCGGCCTCGCAGGACGAGATCACGTGGGTGCTCACGTCGTACATCGTGGCGGCGGCCATCGCCACGCCGCTCACGGGCTGGCTCGCCGACCGGTACGGCGTGAAGAAGCTGCTGGGCGTGGCGATCGCGGGCTTCACGCTGGCGTCGGCGCTGTGCGGGTTCTCGGAAACGCTCGGCGAAATCGTGCTTTCGCGCCTGTTGCAGGGCATTTTCGGCGCGTCGCTCGTGCCGCTTTCGCAGTCGATTCTTCTCGACATCAATCCGCGCGAGCGCCAGGGCCAGGCCATGGCCGTGTGGGGCATGGGCGTGATGGTCGGGCCGGTGCTCGGGCCCACGCTCGGCGGCTGGCTCACGGACAGCTACAACTGGCGCTGGGTGTTCTTCATCAACGTGCCGATCGGCGCGTTCGCGCTGTTCGGCGTCTCGACCTTCCTGCCCGCGCGCGAGCCGCTGCGCGAATCGCGCTTCGATCTGTTCGGCTTCGCCACGCTCGCGCTCGCCATCGGCGCATTGCAGGCGATGCTCGACCGCGGCGAGCAACTCGACTGGTTCGGCTCGCTGGAGATCCGCATCGAGGCGCTGCTCGCGGTGCTGGCGTTCGCGTTCTTCATCGTGCATACGGCGTCGTCCGGGCCGACGACGTTCTTCCGCTACCAGTTGCTCAAGGACCGCAATTTCGCCACCGGCACGTTCTTCATTTTCGTGATCGGCGCGGTGCTCTACGCCACGCGCGCGCTGCTGCCGCCGATGCTGCAGAACCTGATGGGCTATCCGGTCGCCACCACCGGCCTCGTCACCGCACCGAGCGGCGCGGGCACGATGATCGCCATGCTGATCGCGGGGCGCATGCTCAAGCACGTCGACGCGCGCGCGATGCTGCTGTTCGGCTTCGTGGTGTCGGCGTATGCGCTCTGGCAGATGATGCAGTACACCATCGTGCTGTCCGCGTCCGATATCGTCTGGCCCGGCGTGGTGCAGGGCTTCGGTCTCGGCTTCGTGTTCGTGCCGCTGTCGGCGCTCACGTTCTCCACGCTCACGCCGCAACTGCGCGCCGACGGCACGGCCACGTACAGCCTGATGCGCAACATCGGCAGCAGTATCGGCATCTCGATCGTGCAGACTTTCGTCACGCGCGGCACGCAGGTCGCGCATTCGGATCTCGCCGCCAACATCACGCCGTTCAACCCCGCGGTGCAGCCGATGCTCGAAGCCGGATCGCGCTACGATCTCGCGGTGCTGAACCAGTCGATCACGCAGCAGGCGACCATGATTGCGTATCTGAACGACTTCAAGATGATGTTCGTCGCCACGCTGCTGGTGATTCCGCTGCTGGTGTTCATCCGGCCTTCCTCGCACGCCGCGGGCGCCGCCGAGGCGAACCACGCGGCCATGGACTGAGACGGATTTGCCGATGCACTGAACCCGTCTCGCCGCTTCTTTTTCCGTTTCACCCCGTCGTGCGCGCGGCCCGGTCCGCGCGCGATGCTTTTTGCCGCTCCATTTAGCGAACTCCGATGCTCTCCGCTGTTTCCATCCTGCTGCCCGTCTTTGGCCTCATCTTCGCGGGCTTCGCCTGCCGCCGCTTCGGCGTGCTCGGCCCCGCCGCCGCCTCCGAACTGAACCGCTTCGTCGTCTGGCTTGCGCTGCCCGCGCTGCTGTTCGACATCCTCGCGCACGCCACCTGGCATGAACTCTTCCAGCCGGGGTTCGTGGCCGCGTTCGGCATCGCGGGCCTCGCGGTGTTCGCGGGCGTGGTCGCGGTGCGCCTGTTCCTCGGCCGCCCGCTCGCCGACGCGAGTATCGACGGCCTCGCCGCCGCCTATCCGAACACCGGTTACGTGGGCTTTCCGCTCTGCATGATCGCGTTCGGGCCGTCGAGCCTCACGCCCACTACCATCGCGACGATCCTCGTGGTGTGCGTGCTGTTCGCCATCGCCATCGTGCTGATCGAAACGGGGCTGCAAAGCGAGCGCCGTCCGCACCGTCTGCTGATCAAGGTGGTGCGCTCGCTCATGCGCAATCCGCTGCTGGTCGCGCCCGCGCTGGGCGCGCTGATGTCCGGCCTGCACGTGACGATGCCCGCGAGCGCCGAAACCTTCCTCAAGCTGCTCGGCGGCGCGGCGAGCCCGTGCGCGCTGGTGAGCCTCGGCCTGTTCCTTGCCGAGCGCCGCGCGAAAAGCGATGCGCCGAAGGAGTCGTCGTGGTGGCTCACGCTCTCGAAGCTGGTGGCGCAGCCCGCGCTCACGTGGCTGCTCGCCGACCGCGTGTTCGGCCTTTCGCCGCAACTGGTGGAGACGGCCGTGCTGCTCGCCGCGCTGCCGACCGGCACGGGTCCGTTCATGCTCGCGGAGTATTACAAGCGCGAGGCGCACGTGACCGGGCGCACGATCCTGCATTCGACGCTCGGCTCGCTCGTCACGCTCACGCTGATCCTGCTGCATCTGCATCACGGCTGACGGTCGCGCTCCGGGACGATTCAGCCTGCGAATGCGGCACGCGGTTTGCTGACCGATAGCCGTCAGCATCGATCAGGAGATGACGATGAAGCGGCTTTCTCGCAGCGGCGCGGCGCTCGCGCTCCTCGTTCTCATGGCGCTCGGCAGCAGCGCCTGCACGCTCGGCGGCGCGGCCGCGGGCGGCTATGTCGGCAACAAGGCGACGAACGGCAGTGCCGTCGGCACGGTCGGCGGTGCGGTCGCGGGCGGCGTGATCGGGCACGAACTCGGCAAGTAGTCACGCGGCCCCGCGCACCGTGAACGCACGCTAGAACGCGCCGTGCGTTCGCCGTCGCTCGCGGCGTTCCGCGCTACGCCGGACAAAATTGGGATGAATTGATTTAAGGCAGGAAGTCGCGTAATGCACGCGATTCCTGACCTGAATCGCTCTGTTTTCCTTCTTCGTCAGACTATTCTTCCTACCTGTTCGAAGCCGTAATCCGGCGGTTTCGCACAGGCGGCGAGGCGTCGCGCCGACGCGTCTCGCCAGGTTGTCATCGCAGCCCACACGGCTGCATCACACCTGTTCGGGAGAGCGCATGTCTGATGCGACACCTTCCGGCACCGCCCTCACACAGGGCGGCGCCGCGAGCGGCAATGAGCGCGATGCGGAGGGCAAGGGGGCGCCGAAGATCGGCGTCGTGGCCGCCACGCTCATGGTGGCCGGCAACATGATGGGCTCGGGCGTCTTCATGCTGCCCGCCAATCTCGCCGCCACGGGCGGCATTTCCATTTTCGGCTGGCTGATCACGGTGGTGGGCGCGGTGTCGCTCGGGCTCGTGTTCGCCAAACTGGCCGCCATCGAGCCGCTCGCGGGCGGCCCCTATGCCTACGCGCGCAAATCGTTCGGCAACTACGTCGGCTACCAGACCAACCTGATCTACTGGCTCGCCAACGTGCTCGGCAACACCGGGCTCGCGGTCGCGGGCCTCGGCTATCTCACGCACTTTTTTCCTTCGCTGCGCGACCCGCTCACGTTCGCCGCCGCGCAGATCTTCGTGATCTGGCTGCTGACCTACGCGAACATTCTCGGGCCGCAGGTGGTCGCGCGCGTGCAGTCGGTCACGACGATCGTCGCGCTGATTCCGATCGTCGGCATGGCGGTGTTCGGCTGGTTCTGGTTCAGCGGCGCGGTCTACATGTCGGGCTGGAACGTGAGCGGCGGCAACGCGTTCAGCGCGATCGGCTCGACGCTGAACTTCACGCTGTGGGCGTTCATCGGCGTGGAAAGCGCCTCGGTGTCCACGGCCGTGGTGGCCAATCCGCAGCGCAACGTGCCGATCGCGACCGTGGGCGGCGTGGTGATCGCGGCCGTGTGCTACGTGCTCAGCTCGACCGTCATCATGGGGATGATCCCGAACAAGGCGCTGATCGCCTCGAACGCGCCGTTCGCGGACGCCGCACGCGTCGCGCTCGGCAGCACGGCGGCGAACGCGGTCGCGCTGTGCGCGGCGCTCGGCTGCCTCGGCTCGCTCGGCGGCTGGACGCTGCTGGTCGGCCAGACCGCGAAAGCGGCCGCCGACGACGGTCTGTTCGGCAACGTCTTCGCCCGCGTGAATGCGAAGAACGTGCCCTCGGCGGGGCTCGCCATCGTCGCGACGATCATGACCGTGCAGGTGCTCGCGACCATGTCGCCGAACGCGAGCGAGCAGTTCGGCAAGATCGCGTCGATCGCCGTGATCATGACGCTGCTGCCGTACATCTATTCGTGCATCGCGATCAAGGTGCTCGGCTACGGGAAGATGTCGCCGCATCAGTTCTCGTTCTACACGGTCGTCGGGCTGATCGGCGCGGTCTACGCGCTCTGGGCGATGGTCGGCTCGGACGGCCAGCAGACGCGCTGGTCGCTGATCTTCGTGATCGCGACGGTGGTGTTCTACGAGTTGTCGCTGAATCGCCAGCGCGAGATCACTGAAAAGCATCTGCATCCCGGCGGGCGCGTGCCCGGCTGGGTGCGTTACATGTCGTTCGGCGTCGCCGTGGTGGCGCTCGTCGCGACCTTCTGGATGTCGGTGGGCCGCGATCGCGGCCTCACGCTGCGGCCGCGCGTGCCGCTGCCGGGCGTCGCGAGCGCGCCGGTGGCGACGGTTGCGCCAGCCGCGTCGCCGACGCCGTCCGCCACGCCCGCCACGCCTTCCACGAACTCGGAGAATGCTTCATGAGCACTGTGACCCCGCTACACGCGTCGCGCCGCCTCGGCATGCGCGCGCTCTTCGTCCATCCGCAGATCGAGGCCGCCACGGCCAACGGCCGCGCCGCGCGCGCGCTGATCGAGGAACTGCGCGAGCGTCTCGTCGACGTGGTGACGGCCGCGAGCGCCGACGACGCCGTCGCCGTGATCGGCGCCGATCCGGGCGTGCAGTGTCTGCTGCTCGACTGGGAACTCGGCACGGCCGCCGGCGACGCCGACGCCGGTTCGCACGCCAGCGCGCACGCCGCCGCGCGCACGGTGCTCGACGCGCTGCGCGCGCGCAACGCGACGCTGCCCGTGTTCCTGCTCGCGGATCGCACGAGCGCGGCCGGCGTGCCCGTCGAAGCGATGCGCCAGGCCGACGACTTCATCTGGATGCTCGAGGACACCACGTCGTTCATCGGCGGGCGCGTCGTCGCGGCCATCGAGCGTTACCGCGAAACCGTGCTGCCGCCGATGTTCGGCGCGCTCGCGCGCTTCTCGCGCGTCTATGAATATTCGTGGCACACGCCCGGCCACACGGGCGGCACGGCCTTCCTCAAGTCGACGGTCGGGCGCGCGTTCTTCGAGTTCTTCGGCGAGCAGTTGTTTCGCTCCGACCTGTCGATCTCGGTGGGCGAACTGGGTTCGCTGCTCGATCACAGCGGGCCGATCGGCGCGAGCGAGAAGTACGCCGCGCGCGTGTTCGGCGCGCATCGCAGCTATCACGTGACCAACGGCTCGTCGACCTCGAACCGCGTGATCGTGATGGCGAGCGTGACGCGCAACGAAGTCGCGCTGTGCGACCGCAACTGCCACAAGTCCGTCGAGCACGCGATGACGCTCGCGGGCGCGATTCCCACGTATCTCGTGCCGTCGCGCAACCGTTACGGCATCATCGGGCCGATCATGCCCGAGCGGCTCACGAAAGCGGCGATACGGCTCGCCATCGAGCAGAATCCGCTGGTGAAGGGGCGCCCCGAGGTGAAGCCGAAGCCGGTGCACGCGCTCATCACCAACTCGACTTACGACGGCCTCTGCTACAACGTCGCGCGCGTGGAAGCGCTGCTCGGCGAGAGCGTGGACCGCCTGCATTTCGACGAAGCGTGGTACGGCTACGCGCGTTTCAATCCGCTTTATCGCGAGCGCTACGCGATGCACGGCGACCCCGCCGAGCACGACGCGAGCCGCCCGACCGTGTTCGCCACGCAATCGACGCACAAGCTGCTCGCCGCGCTCTCGCAGGCCTCGTTCATTCACGTGCGCAACGGGCGCAGCGCGATTGGCCACGCGCGCTTCAACGAATCGTTCATGATGCACGCGTCGACCTCGCCGCAATACGCGATCATCGCGTCGAACGACGTGAGCGCCGCGATGATGGACGGCCCCGGCGGCATCGCGCTGACGACCGACGCGATGCGCGAGGCGATCGGCTTTCGTCAGATGCTCGCGCGTCTCGCCGCCGGTTTCGACGATCGCGACGACTGGTTCTTCCACGTCTGGCAGCCCGGCTCCGTGGTGGACCGGCAGAGCGCGCGCCGCTACGCCTTTCACGACGCGCCCGAAGCGCTGCTGTTGCAGGACCCGTCGTGCTGGGTGCTGCATCCGGAGGACGACTGGCACGGTTTCGGCCGCATCGAGGACGGCTACTGCATGCTCGATCCGATCAAGGTGTCGATCGTGACGCCGGGCGTGGCGCCGCACGGCGGGCTGTTGCCGGTGGGCATTCCGGCCAGCGTGGTGACGGCGTATCTGGATCGCCAGGGCGTGGTGGTCGAAAAGACCGCGGACTTCACGATCCTGTTCCTGTTTTCGATCGGCGTGACCAAAGGCAAGTGGGGCACGCTTGTGAACACGCTGCTCGACTTCAAGCGCGACTACGACGCGAACGCGCCGCTCGAACACGTGCTGCCCGAACTCGTCGAACAGCATCCGCAGCGCTATGCGGGCATCGGGCTGCGCGAACTGTGCGACCGCATGTTCGCGGCGATGCGCGATCTGCGCACGACCGAGCTGCTCGCGCAGGCGTTTTCCACGCTGCCGCATCCCGATTGCAGTCCCGCCGAAGCGTACGAGCGGCTCGTCCACAACGACATCGAAACGCTCGAACTCGCGCGCATGGAAGGACGCACGGTGGCGACCGGCGTGGTGCCGTATCCGCCCGGCATTCCGCTGCTGATGCCCGGCGAAAATGCCGGCGACGCCGATGGGCCGTTCCTCGGCTATCTGAAGGCGCTCGAAGCGTTCGACCGGCGGTTTCCGGGCTTCGCGCACGATACGCACGGCGTGGAAGCCGAAGACGGCGTGTACCGTATCGCGTGTCTGAAGAAGGGCGCGCCGGACGCTTGAGGGCGCTTGCGTTGCACCTTCGTCGCGCAAAAAAAAACGGGCCGATCGCGAGATCGGCCCATGGTGTTTTGTTGAGCGAGCGCGGCGAACGACGCCCTGCCAGCCTATTTGACCGCGCCGAGCGCGAGCCCCTTCACCATATAACGCTGAAGCCACGCGAACACCACCGACACCGGTAGCGTCGCCGCGAGCGTGGCGGCCATCACCAGTTCCCATTCGACCGTGTACTTGCCCGCGACCATGTCGGTGACCTGCACGGTCAGCGTCTTGTTCTCGGGCGAGCGGATCAGCGTGTAGACCACGGCGAACTCGTTCCACGCGCTGATGAACGTGAAGATCGCCGTGACCACCACCGCCGGAATCGCGAGCGGCAGGAACACGCGGAACACCGCGCCCGTGCGGCTCGATCCTTCGAGCCACGCCGATTCTTCGAGATCGCGCGGCACGGTCTGGAAATACGACGACAGCATCCACACCGCGAAGGCGATATTGAACGCCGCATACGAGACGATCACGCCGAGCTTCGAATCGACGAGATTGCCGTCGCCGTACGGAATCATTGCGGCGAGGCGGAACAGGCCCACCACCAGCAGGATCGGCGAGAGCATCTGCGTGACCAGCAGGAACTGGCGATACGCGCCGCGTCCGCGAAACGGAAAGCGCGCGAGCGCGTAGGCGGCGGGCAGGCTCACCGCGAGCGCGAGCGCCGTGGAGAGGAACGAGATCACGATGCTGTTGCGCAGCGCGACGCCGAAGTTCGCGGCCTGCCACATATCGACGTAATTTTCCCAGCGCCAATGCTGCGGCAGCCAGCGCGCCGGGTAGACGAACACTTCGTTGGCGGGCTTGAACGACGTAAAGAACATCACCGCGAACGGGAACAGCACGGCGACCACCAGCGGCGAAAGCGCGAGCCAGCACCAGAGCGAGCGTTTGAGCTTGCGGTTCATGCGAGGTCTCCTTGCGCGCCGCCGCGTTTGGCCTGCACGCGCAGATACGCCACCGAAAACGCGAACAGGATCACGAGCATGATGAGCGACACCGCCGCCGCTTCGCCCGGACGCCCGAGCCGGAAGCCGAGTTCGTAGAGATAGGTGACGAGGATGTGCGTGCTGTCGTCGGGACCGCCTTGCGTCATCACCCAGATGATCGGAAACGAATTGAACACGTAGATCACGTTGAGCAGGATCGCCATGTTGATGAAGGGCTTGAGCAGCGGCAGCGTGAGCAGGCGGAACTGCTGCCAGGCGCTCGCGCCGTCGATGCGCGCGGCTTCGTAGATGTCGCCCGGCACCGAGGACAAGCCGCCGAGAAAGATCGTGGTGGTGAACGGAATCGACACCAGAATGCCGACGGCGATTTCCACCGGAAACGCGTACTCGGGCGTGGCGAGCCAGTGAATCGGCCCGGCGATCAGGCCGAGCTTTTGCAGCGTGACGTTGACCATGCCGTAGTCGTCGTTGAAGGCCCAGCGCCACACCACGGCGGTCATGGTGAGCGACACCGACCACGGCAGCATGACGATCGTGCGCGCGATGCCGCGCCCGTAGAAGTCCTGATTCAGCACGAGCGCGACCGGCACGGAGATCGCCACCGTGCCCACCACGACGCAGAAGGTCCAGATGATGGTGTTTTTCAGCGCGGTCAGGAACACGGGGTCGCCGAACACGTTGAGGAAGTTCTGCAAGCCGCTGAAGTCGCGGATCTGGCCGAAGCGCGACACGTCGTGCAGCGACTGCCAGACGATATTGAAGATCGGATAGCTGATGATGAACAGCGCGAGCGCGAGGCTCGGCACGATCAGCAGCCAGGGCGCGCGGGGCGCGGAAACGTTGCGGGCGGCGCGGTTCATGCTGGGGCTTTGGCGTGCGCGTGTGGGGTCGGGGGCAGCGCCGTCCGCCGGAGCGGCTGGCGGTGTCGGCTTCAGGGGACCCGTGGTCATGTCGTGAGGCGTCCGGTCGGTCGATGAAACAGCGTGAAGCAGGATGACGCAAGCGGCGCGACGCGTAGCGGTGCTGCGGGCTACGCGTCGCGCCGGTTCGGGCCGGTTCGTGCCGGTTCGGGCCGGTTCGTGCCGCAAGCGCACGCCGCGGCGTGCCGCCTGCTGACGTAACGCCCGCTTACTTGCCGAGCGACTTGTTCGCTTCGGTCGCGGCCTGGTTCAGCGCGTCGGCGGGCTTGGCCTTGCCGAGATAGATCGACTGCATCGCGTTGGTCACGGCCTTGGCGGTGTCTTCCCAGCCCGTCACGGTGGGCGCGAACTTCGCGTGCGGCAGCAACGCGACGAAGGCCTTCGTGTCCGGATCCTGGAACGCCGGGTCGCTTGCTTCGGCCTTGGTCGTCGGCAGGAAGCCTTCGGTGCTCGTGAACTCCACGCGCGGCTGCTTCGTGAACAGGAAGTCGAGGAACTTCCAGGCGCTCTTCTTCACCTTCGAGTTCTTGAACATCATGATCGAGTCGGTGACCGCGTAGGTGGCCGGCGCGGTCGCGACCGGAATCGGGTCGATGCCGTACTTGATGTTCGGCGCTTCCTTCTTCAGCTGCTTGGCGAGGAACGGCGCGGAGATCATCATCGCCACGCGGCCCTGCTTGAAGAGGTTCTGCACGTCTTCGCGGCTGTATCCCGTAACGCCCGGCTCGGTCAGACCTTCGTCGATCATGGTCTTGTAGAGCGTGGCGGCCTTCACGCCGGCGGCCGAATTGAACGCGGCCTTGTTGTCCTTGCCCACCACGTCGCCGCCGTGCGTCCACAGCGCGTAGTAGAAGTACACGTCGGTTTCGATTTCCTTGCCTTGCAGACCGAAGCCCGCGATGCCCTTCGCCTTGAGCTTCTTCGAGGCGTCGATTACGTCGTTCCAGGTCTTCGGGCCGTTCGGATAGCCGACCGACGCGAGCATGTCCTTGTTGTAGTAGAGCGCGCGCGCCGAGGCCGCGATCGGCAGGCCGTAGATCTTGCCGTTGATCTCGCCCGGCGCGAGGAACGGACCGATGAAGCGGCCCTTGAAGTTCGCGTCCATGTACGGATCGAGCGGCTCGGCGATGTCGTCCTTCACGAAGTCGAGTAGCCAGCGCGTGCCGATGATCGCGAGGTCGGCGTTGGCGCCGCCGGAAATGTCGGTCTGAAGTTTCTGTTGCAGCGAGTCCCAGTTCACGTCTTCGATCTTGATGGTCGTGCCGGGATTGGCGGCCTCGAACTGCTTGGCCATTTTCTCGAAGTACGGCGCGGTGGCGTCGCTGTAGTGCGCGACGGTCACGCGCACCGTGTCGGCGTGCGCCGCGACGGCGATGCCGGCGAACGCGAGCGCGGCGGCCAGCTTGCCGAGCGTGAGGGTTGCACGTTGCTGAAACGACATTCTGACTCTCCTATGTGGTCTTCCTGTTTTATTGCACCGACTGCCGCCGCCTGGATGGGCGCGTTTTTTTGCTGCCTGTTTTTTGTGCCAGTTGCCTTGTTTGAAAAAATCCTACAGGATGAAAAAAACGTTGTCACCTGGGAAACGCGATATTGTTTTCTGCTCCTGAATTTGCCTAACATGCCGTAAAACATGGGGGAAATCATGCAGTGCACTATGTGGGACGCCTGCGTGTAAACCCGCAACGGATCGCATGCCAAACGATATTTAACGTGCGTCTGTTGGAAATTTACAGGCCCGCTGGCGCGCACGCCGGCGGGCTTTTTCAGTCGATACGCGGAGAGTTCGAACATGAGCCGGGTAGTGCTGGTGACGGGCGCGAGCGGCGGCATCGGCCGTGCGCTGTGCAAGCGATTTCTCGACGACGGCGACACCGTGCTCGCGCTCGACCGCGACGCGGCGGGCGTGCAGCAACTCGCCGACGAATTCGGCGCGCAACGGCTGGAGGCGCTGGCCGCCGACGTGAGCGATCCGCTCGCGATGGCCGACGCCGTGGCGCGCGGCGTGGCGGCGCGCGGTCCGGTCGACGTGGCGGTCGCCAATGCGGGCGGCGCGCTCGGCACGACGCTCGCGCATACCGATGCGGCGAGCTGGCGGCGCGACGTCGACCTCAATCTCAACGGCACCTACAACACGATCGAAACCGTGCGCACCGCGATGATCGAACGCAAGCGCGGCGTGCTGGTGCTGATCGGCTCCGTGAACGGACTGAGCGCGCTCGGGCATCCCGCGTACAGCGCCGCGAAGGCGGGCCTCGTGAGCTACACGAAGGCGCTCGCGATGGAGTTGGGGCCGCACGGCATCCGCGCCAACATCGTGTGTCCGGGCACCGTGAAGACGCCCGCGTGGCGCGCGCGCGTGGAGCAGCATCCGGCCATCTTCGAACAACTGAGCAAGTGGTATCCGCTCGGCGATGTGGCCGAACCCGCCGATATCGCCGACGCCGTGCATTTTCTGGCGTCGCCGCAAGCGCGCGTGATTACCGGCGTGGCCTTGCCGGTGGATGCGGGCCTCATGGCGGGCAACCGGCTGATGGCGAACGAGCTGACGCTCGATCCGTTCTGAGCCGCAGAAAAGCCGCTAAAACAAGCAGGAAAACACACGCAAGCAGCGATAACAGCACACGACAGCACACGAGGACAGCATGGCAGCGGTACAACTGAACGGCATCTACAAGCGCTACGGCGACACGCAGGTCGTGCACGGCGTCGACCTCGACATCGAGGACGGCGAGTTCGTCGTGCTGGTCGGACCGTCGGGCTGCGGCAAGACCACCTTGATGCGCATGATCGCGGGTCTCGAAGATATTTCGGGCGGCGACCTCACGATCGGCGGCACGCGCGCGAACGCGCTGCCGCCGCAGCAGCGCAACATCTCGATGGTGTTCCAGAGCTACGCGCTCTATCCGCATCTTTCGGTGTACGACAACATCGCGTTCGGCCCGCGCATCCGCAAGGAACGCGAGGACGGCTTCAAGCCGCGCATCGAAGCCGCCGCGAAGATGCTCAATCTCTCGAACTATCTCGACCGCCTGCCGCGCGCGTTGTCGGGCGGTCAGCGCCAGCGCGTGGCGATGGGCCGCGCCGTGGTGCGCGAGCCGTCGCTGTTCCTGTTCGACGAACCGCTCTCGAATCTCGACGCCAAGCTGCGCGTGCAGATGCGCACCGAAATCAAGGCGCTGCATCAGCGGCTGCGCAACACGGTCGTCTACGTCACGCACGACCAGATCGAAGCGATGACGATGGCCGACCGCATCGTCGTGATGAACTCGGGGCGTATCGAGCAGATCGGCCGCCCGCTCGATCTTTACGACAAGCCCGGCAATCTGTTCGTGGCGAGCTTTCTCGGTTCGCCGTCGATGAACTTCGTGGCGGGCAGCGTGATGAACGACGCGCGCGGCACGGCGCTCGTGCTCGACGACGGCGTGCGCATCGCGCTGCCCGAAGGCCGCGCGCAGGCGGGCGCGCGCGTGACGCTGGGGATTCGCCCCGAGCATGTGGAGGCCAACGCGGGCGAGGTGCCGTTCAGCGTCGAGGTGATCGAGCCGACTGGCGCGGAAACGCACTTGTACGGGAAAATAGGCGGCCAGTCATGGTGCGTCACGACCCGCGCGCGTCCCGGCATCGAACCGGGCCAGCGCATGACGCTCGGTCTGCCTCTCGCGCATCTGCATCTGTTCGACACCGAAAGCGGCAAGCGTCTCGATTGAAGCATTGAACCCGGGCGTCGGGCGTCTCGCATCTTCCACGGTTCAACCCACGGAACATAGCTTGCCGGTCTCCAACCTGATCCATCACATCCGCAACGTGGCGGAGTCGCTGCGGCCCGCCGAACGCAAGGTCGCGGAGATGGTGCTCGCCGACATCGACTTCGCGATGCGCGCGAGCATCACCGAACTCGCGTTGCGCGCGGACGTCTCCGAGCCTTCGGTCACGCGTTTTTGCCGCGCGGTGGGCGCGCACGGGCTGCGCGACTTCAAGATGCGGCTCGCGCAGAGCGCGGCGGGCGGCGTGCCGTTTTCCGCCGCCGACGACGCGGCGAACGGCGAGCCCGCGCCAATCGGCTCGTTGCTCGACAAGGTCGCCGACGCCGTGGTGCAGGGCGTGATGCACGCGCGCGCCTCGCTCGATCCGGCCGTGTTCGAGGCGGCGGTGGCGGCGCTCGGCAGCGCGCGGCGGGTGTATTTCTTCGGCGTGGGCGCGGGTTCGGGGCTGGTCGCGAACGACGCGGCGCTGCGTTTCCTGCGTCTGGACGTGGCCGCGAGCGCGTTCACCGACGCGCATTTGCAGCGCCTTTATGCCGGTTTGCTCGAACCCGGCGACGTCGCTTTCGCGATCTCGCAGTCGGGCCGCAGCGTGGAAGTGAACGAGAGCATTCAGATCGCCAAGGAGCGCGGCGCGACCACCATCGCGCTGACGAACGCGGGTTCGCGGCTCGCGTGGGTGGTCGACATTCCGCTGCTGCTGCGCGTGCCGGCCGCCGACGAGCCGCACGCGCCGGGCGTGCCGCGCATCGCGCATCTCACGGTGATCGACGCGCTCGCGCTGGGCGTCTCGCTCGGGCTCGGACCGACGACGCTCGCCAAGATGCGCGACGCGCAGGCGCGCAGCGACTCGGACAGCGCGGGCGAAGTGAAGGCGTAACGCGCGCTGAAGTGCTAGCGCACGCGCTTGCGCAGCTTCACCGGCATCGTGTCCGGCACCATCGTGAACGCCGACACCTCTTTGATCTGCTCTGGATCGATGGCCAGCTCGATTTCGAATTCGTTCATCAGCATCGAGAGCGCGAGGCGCATTTCCACCGTCGCGAGATGGCGTCCGGGGCACACGCGCGGACCCGCGCCGAATTGCAGATACGCACGCACGTCATGTGCGCCATGCGCGCCTTCGCGCGGCGCGTCGTGCTCGCCCTTGCGCATCCAGCGCCACGGATCGTAGCGCTGCGGATCGACGAAATTTTTCTCGTCGATCATCGCGGGCCGCGCGACGAAGAACATGCGCGTGCCTTTGGGCAGCGCGACGTTGTCGACCACCACGTCTTCGAGCGGTTCGAACGAATGCACGGCGGCGACCGGCCGCAGACGCGTCGCTTCGATGGCGATCGCTTCGAAGATGTCGAGGTCCTTGAGCGTGGCGTAGTCGGGGCACACGGGCGCGTCGCCGAGTACGCGATGCGCTTCCTCGCCCAGATGCGTCTGCAACGCGGCGTCGGCGGCCAGATAGGGCAGCGTCCACGCGATCGAATCGGCGGTCGTGTCCTCGCCCGCGAGCAGCAGCGTGAGCACGTTGGCGCGAATCTGCGCATCGGAAATCGGCTCGCCGTCGTGTTGTTGCTGCACGAGCATCGCTTCGAGCAGGTTGCGCGGCAGTTCGGACGGCTCGTCGCGCATGCGCGTGCGAGCGCGCGCCATCATCGAGTCGATGTAGCGGTGTACTTCCGCGAGCGAGTGATCGAGCTTGCGGTCGGCGGGCAGCTTGAACACGCGCCAGTATGGAAACAGCGCGTTGATGCGGCCCATCACGGCGGGCAGGATGCGTTCGAGATGCTCCTGAATCACGCCGTGATCCTGATCGAGCGTGCGCGGGTCTTCGCCGAACGCGAGCGCGCTCGTCACGTCCACCGTGTAGCGCTTGAGGTCGTCGGTCATCTCGACGGTCTCGCCGCGCTCGGCCGCGCGCAGCCAGCGCGTGCGCAGACGCTGCGTGATCTCCGCGAGCGTCGGATAGAACGCCTTGATGTTGGGGATCGAAAGCGCCTGCATCACGAGCCGCCGATGCGATTCCCACTGCACGCCTTCGGAGGAAAAGAGCCCGTTCGCGCCCATTTCGTCGAACACGCTTTCGATCGGCGAATAGCGGCGATAGCGGTGCGGGCGCTCGCGCATGATCGACTGGATCAGTTCGGTGTCGGTCCAGATCGTGATGGGGATGCTGCTGACCTGAAAGCGATACGGCGTGCCGAGTTCTTCGGCCCAGCGTTCGAGGATCTGGTGCAGCCGCGTGGGTTCGAGTTGCAGCAGGTTGCCGATCAGCGGCAGGCCGCGCGGGCAGGGCAGGTCGGCGACCTGGCGCAGCGCGGTGGCGGAACCGGTGGAGGCGGTGCTCATGGGGCTGTCCTTGTGATGGGGCCGCCGTGCCTGCCGATATCTGTCGACGCGTATCGGCACGGATTTGCGCGGATTGGCGCGTCGACACACCGGATCGGGGCGCGTGGCGGCGCCAGGCGTTGCGCGTGAATCGTCTGATGGAAGCCGATTATAGCGGCGCGGCCGCCGCGCCCGCCACGTAGCCGAAGCGCCGCGAGAGGCGCTCGGCAGCCGCCATCAGCAGGGACGCGCAGGCGCCGTCGCGGCCGGTATCGAGGTGGCCCGACGGCCCCATCAGCGCGAGTACGAGGCAGACGCTGCCGGTGTGATCGAAGACCGGCGCGGCCACGGTGCTGATGCCGGGAATCGGCTTGTCGAGCGCGGTGTCGAGCCCTTGCGCGCGGATCGCGGCGAGGCGTTCGACGTAGGCGGCGTTCGCGTTCGCCGCATTGGCCGTGTTCGCGGACGGCGTCGCGCCCGCGAGGCGCAGGCCGTCCTGCGCGAGCAGCGCGGCGCGCACGTCGTCGTCGAACCAGGCGGCGAACACGCGGCCGATCGCCGTGTTGACGATCGACATGACGGTGCCGGGCCGCAGGCTCACGTGCAACGGCCGCGTGGATTCTTCGAGCCGCACGACGGTCGGGCCGAGCGGGCCTTGCACCGCGAGCGCGACGCTCATGCCGGTCGCGGCGGCGAGGCCGACGAGTTCGGCGTCGGCTTCGCGCACCGGCGAAAGGCGCGCGAGACCCAGCAGGCCCAGTTCGAGGCTCAGCGGCCCCGCGCCGTAGCGGCCCGCTTCGTCGCGTTCGAGCAGACCGGTTTTCAGCAGGCTCACGAGGTGCGGAAAGGCCTTCGCGCTCGGCATGCCCGCCGCCGCCGCGAGGTCGCGCAGCGCGAGCGGTTCGCCCGCCGCGACGAGCGCGGCCAGCAGCTCGCCGGTGGCGTCGAGCGCCTGGATGCCGCGTTGCGGTTTGTCGGCGGTGTCGGTCTGGACGGGCGGCGTAGGGTCGGACTTCGGCATGGTCAATTCGATGTCGATGAAAACGCGGCGCGCGCAATGGCGCCGCCGGCCTCGCGCAGCGCGCGCACGAGTGCGCCGTCGGGCCGCACGTCGAGCGCGCCGCTCGCGCCGATCGCCGTGAGCGTGAGACGCAGCGTGCCCGCGGCGTCGAGCACCGGCACGCAGACGCTGCTCACGCCGGGGCTCGGGGCGTCGATGCCCAGTTCGAAGCCGCGCGCGCGGATCGTGTCGAGCGCGGCGGCGAAGGCCGCGTCCTCGCGCGGCGCGGCGTCGGGCGCATTCGAGGTGCCGCGCCAGACCGGCTGCGACGTCTGGTTGGCCCACATCGCGTGCAATGCGGCGTCGTCGAGATACGCGCAGAACACGCGGCCCGTGGACGTGGCCGGCAGCGACATCACCGTGCCCACGTGCAGATTCACGTGCAGCGGCAGGCTCGCATGCTCGTAGCGCACGATGGTCGGTCCCTGAGGTCCGGCGATGCAGATCGCCACGCTGCAGTTGTGCGCCTGCGCGAGCGCCGCCGCGTGCCGCACGGCTTCACGCAGCGCGGGCTGCTGCGCGAGATGCAGCAGGCCGAGGCGCAGCGCGAGCGGACCGGCTTCGTAGCGGCCCGAGAGCGCGTCGCGCTTGATCAGGCCGAGGCGCGTGAGGCTCACCAGATAGGCGTGCGCCTGGCTCGACGGAATGTCCGCGCCGGCCGCGAGATCGCTGGGCGCGAGCGGCACGCGCGCGTCGGCGAGCATGCGCAGCAGGCGCGCGCCCACTTCCACGCTCTGAATGCCGCGCTGCGTTTTCGCGCCTTCCGTGTCGGCGTTGCGAGGGGTCTTCACGCGTTGTCCCGGGCTGAAAAAGGGTCCATGTTAACCGAAGCGCGCGCGATTTCCCGCCGATCGCCTGCGCGGGCGAAGCGGCGCAAAGCGCGACTGTCGGCGCGATCCAGAAATTAGCAAATAGCGATAGTATTCGCTATTGACAAATAAAAATCGCTGGACGATCATGGCCTCACCCCGGCAGAACAGCGGATCAATCAAACGAGACAGGGCGACACCCCCCGCCCCTACAAACGGAGACTCACGATGGCAAAGGCGTTCGCATCCCAGGCCGACCTCGAAGAGAAGCAGGTCACGTTCACGCAGCTCTCTGAAAACGCATACGCCTACACCACCGAAGGCGACCCGAATTCGGGCGTGATCATCGGCGACGACGGCGTGCTGATCGTCGATACCACGGCCACGCCCGCCATGGCGCAGGACCTCATCGCGAAGATCCGCAGCGTCACCGACAAGCCCATCAAATATGTCGTGCTCTCGCACTATCACGCGGTGCGCGTGCTGGGCGCGTCGGCGTATTTCAAGGAAGGCGCGCAGCAGATCATCGCGAGCCGCGGCACGTACGAGATGATCGTCGAGCGCGGCGAACAGGACATGAAGTCGGAGATCGAGCGCTTTCCGCGTCTGTTCGCGGGCGTCGAAACCGTGCCGGGCCTCACGTGGCCCACGCTCGTGTTCGAGAAGGAAATCACGCTGTTCCTCGGCAAGCTCGAAGTGAAGATCGCGCATCTGGGTTCGGGCCACACGAAGGGCGACACCGTGGTCTGGCTGCCGCAGCAAAAGGTGCTGTTCTCCGGCGATCTCGTGGAATACGACGCGGCCTGTTATTGCGGCGATGCGCAACTCGCCGACTGGCCCGCCACGCTCGAAGCGCTGCGCGCGCTGGGCGCGCAAAAGCTCGTGCCGGGCCGCGGCCCCGCGCTGCTCAATCCCGCCGACGTGAACAAGGGCCTCGATTACACGAAGGATTTCGTTTCCACGCTGCTCGCGCAGGGCCGCAAGGCGGTCGAACGCCAGCTCGATCTCAAGCAGTCGATGGCGCTCACGCGCGAGGCGATGGACCCGAAGTTCGGCCACGTCTTCATCTACGAACACTGCCTGCCGTTCGACGTCTCGCGCGCGTACGACGAAGCGAGCGGCATCACGCATCCGCGCATCTGGACCGCGCAGCGCGACAAGGAAATGTGGGACGCGTTGCAGGATTGAGCGGGCGATGAGCAGGGCGCGCGCGTCGCCGGGTGCATGCATGCAGGCACGCGCGCGCTGAATGCCGCTAAAGGCATGGTGGAGACAAAACAATGATCGATTATCAGACGCTGACTTTCGACTACACGCGTTGTCGCGAGCAGAACGAGCAGGGCGAGCATGCGGATGCATGCGTGCATCCGGTCGTCGTGGTGGGCGCGGGTCCGGTCGGACTCGCGACGGCCATCGACCTCGCGCAGCAGAACCTGCCCGTGGTGCTCGTCGACGACGACTGCACGCTGTCCACGGGTTCGCGCGCGATCTGCTTTTCGAAGCGCTCGCTCGATATCTTCGACCGGCTCGGCTGCGGCGAGCGCATGGTCGAGAAGGGCGTGGGCTGGAACGTGGGCAAGGTGTTCCGCAAGGACGAACTCGTTTATACGTTCAACCTGCTGCCGGAGAGCGGCCATCATCGTCCGGCTTTCGTGAATCTGCAGCAGTATTACGTGGAAGGCTTTTTGCTCGAACGCGCGCAGGCGTTGCCGAATCTGGAGATTCGCTGGAAGAGCAAGGTCACGGGCATCGCCCAGCGTAACGATGACAATGCAGCCGAGCCGCACGTCACGCTGGAGATCGAGACGCCCGACGGCCCGTATGCACTGCGCGCGCGCTACGTGGTGGCCGCCGACGGCTCGCGCAGTCCCGTGCGCAAGCTCATGGGCCTCGACAGCCACGGCCGCACCTTCAAGGATCGCTTCCTGATCGCCGACGTGAAGATGGAAGCCGACTTCCCCACCGAGCGCTGGTTCTGGTTCGATCCGCCGTTCCATCCGAACCAGTCGGTGCTGCTGCATCGCCAGCCCGACAACGTCTGGCGCATCGACTTTCAACTGGGCTGGGACGCCGATCCGGTGCTCGAAAAAACGCCCGAACGCGTGATTCCGCGCGTGCGCGCGCTGCTCGGCCCGGACGTGAAATTCGAACTGGAGTGGGTCAGCATCTACACGTTTTCGTGTCTGCGCATGGACAGTTTCCGGCACGGCAACGTGCTGTTCGCGGGCGACTCGGCGCACCTCGTTTCGCCGTTCGGCGCGCGCGGCGCGAACAGCGGCTTCCAGGACGGCGAGAACCTCGCCTGGAAACTGGCGATGGTGCTGGAAGGGCGCGCGCCCGACGCGCTGCTCGACACCTACGCGAGCGAGCGCGAATTCGCCGCCGACGAAAACCTGCGCAATTCCACGCGTTCGACCGATTTCATCACGCCAAAGAGCGCGGTGAGCCGCGTGTTCCGCGACGCCGTGCTCACCCTGGCGCGCGAGCATGCGTTCGCGCGCCAACTGGTGAACAGCGGACGGCTTTCGGTGCCCGCGGTGCTGCACGAATCCGCGCTCAATACCGCCGACGAAGACGTATTCGCGGGGCAGATGGTGCCGGGCGCTTCGTGCGCCGACGCGCCGCTCGCCGACGCGCAAGGCCGCGAGCAATGGCTGCTCGCGCAACTCGGCAACCGCTTCACGGCGCTTGTGTTCTGCCGCGCGGGCGCCGCGCTCGCGAGCGGCACGCGCGCGGCGCTGGACGCGCTCGCGGGCGGCCCGGTGCCGATACATTTCGTGGCGGTGCTCGAAGGCGAAGGCGCGGCGCCCGCCGGACTGCCTTCGGGCACCGCGGTGCTGCGCGATACGAACGGCCACGCGGCGCAGCGTTACGACGCGCGCGACGGCGCGTGCTATCTGATCCGCCCGGACCAGCACGTGTGCGCACGCTGGCGTCAGGCCGACGCGCCGCGCGTCGAGCGCGCGCTCAAGCGGGCGTTGTGCGTGGCGGGCACGGCATGACCTGATCCGACCGCGCGCCTCACACTATCAAAGATGGAGACAACGATGCTGAACACGCAACCCAATCTCGCGCGTCCCGACGACTTCTACGAAGCGCTGATCGACATGCATCGCGATCTGGACGAAGCGCAGAGCCAGTCGGTCAATGCGCAACTGATTCTGCTGCTCGCGAACCACGTGGGCGAGCACGAAGCGCTGATGGACGCGATCCGCTACGCGCGCGCGGGCGTGGCTTTGCCGCCCGCGAATGGATCGGTCGGCAAGCTGGCGGCTTGAATCTGAATTTGAGTTCGATTTCTTCGATGAAGATGGCGAAGCACACGCGCTTCGCCATCTTCATCGACACGGTACGCTCACTTCACCTTGTCGCCTTCGCGATGCACGGGCTCGGTTTCCTTCAACTGCTTCGCGAGCCGCGACGCCTGTAAATAGCCCGGATTCGCCGGCCGCTTCAGATAACGCCCCGCGCCGCGCTTCGCGCGCAAATCGCCGTTCGCCCACACCAGTTCGCCTTGCGACAGCGTGTGCGTGGGCACGCCGCGCACCGTCATGCCTTCGAACACGTTGAAATCGACGTTCTGATGATGCGTCTTCACCGAGATCGTGCGCGTGGCTTCCGGGTCCCAGACCACGAGATCGGCGTCGGCGCCCACGGCCACCGCGCCCTTGCGCGGATAGAGATTGAAGATCTGCGCGGCGTTCGTCGACGTGACGCGCACGAATTCGTTTGGCGTGAGGCGGCCCGTGTTCACGCCCTGATCCCAGAGTATCGCCATGCGGTCTTCCACGCCGCCGCAACCGTTGGGAATGCGGGTGAAATCGTCGCGGCCCATCGCTTTCTGCGAGGCGCAGAAGACGCAGTGGTCGGTGGCCGTGGTCTGCAGCACGCCGCCTTGCAGACCGCGCCAGAGCGCGTCGCGATGCTCCTTGCTGCGAAACGGCGGGCTCATCACGTGCGCGGCGGCGCGGGTCCAGTCGGGATCGCGATACACGGCCTCGTCGATCACCAGATGGCCCGCGAGCACTTCGCCGAACACGCGCTGACCTTCGGCGCGCGCACGCGTGATGGCGTCGAGCGCCTCTTTCGCCGAGACGTGCACGATGTACACCGGCACGCCGAGCACCTGCGCGATGCGGATCGCGCGGTTCGCGGCTTCGCCTTCGACCTCGGGCGGACGCGAGAGCGGATGCGCCTCCGGTCCTGTGAAGCCGCGCGCGAGCAACTGGCGCTGAAGCTGGAACACCAGCTCGCCGTTTTCCGCGTGCACGGTCGGCAGGGCGCCCAGTTCGAGCGAGCGCGCGAAGCTGTTCACGAGGATCTCGTCGTCGGCCATGATGGCGTTCTTGTACGCCATGAAGTGCTTGAAACTCGACACGCCGTGATCGTTGACGAGCAGGCCCATGTCGCGGTGCACGCTCTCGTCCCACCACGTCACGGCCACGTGAAAGCCGTAGTCGGCGGCGGCCTTTTCGGCCCAGCCGCGCCACTCGCGGAACGCTTCCATGAGCGGCTGCTTCGGGTTCGGAATCACGAAGTCGATGATCGACGTGGTGCCGCCCGCGAGTCCTGCCGCCGTGCCGGTGTAGAAGTCGTCGTGCGCCTTGGTGCCCATGAACGGCAGCTCCATGTGCGTGTGCGGATCGATGCCGCCGGGCATCACGTACTGGCCGCCCGCATCCACGACGGTGGCGCCCGCGGGCGCGTCGAGGTTTTCGCCGATCGCCTGGATCGTGCCGTTTTCGCAGAGCACGTCCGCGCGCCAGGTCTTGTCCGCGTCGACGACGGTGCCGCCTCGAATCAGGATCGCCATGATGCTATGTCTCCTTCGGTTTGAGCCTGTAAATACAGGGGTTTTATGCGCTCGCAATACTCGGCCTCCGGCTCTTGCCGAGCTTCATCAGCACGCCGTAGACCAGTGCCGCGATGGCGAGACCCACGAACCACGCATACGTATAGAGCGCCTTGAACGCGTCCGGCACCGAGGGGAACGCGCTCGGGAACGCAATGTTCAGAAAGCCCGGCAGATTCGGCAGCACGCCCGCGAGCAGCGCGATCACGGCGGCGAGATTCCAGCCGTTGGTGTAGGCGTATTCGCCGTTTTCCTCGAAGAGCTGATCGGGGTCGAGACGCGTGCCGCGAATCAGGAAGTAGTCGACCATCAGAATGCCCGCGACGGGCCCAAGCAACGCCGAATAGCCGACGAGCCAGGTGAAGATATAGCCCTGCGTGGTGGCGAGAATCTTCCACGGCATCATCACGATGGCGAGCGTGGCCGTGATCAGGCCGCCCGCCTTGTACGAAATGCCCTTGGGCCAGAGGCTCGAAAAATCGTAGGCGGGACCGACGAGATTCGCGGCGAGATTGCAGCACATGGTGTCGAGCGTGAGGATGACGAGCGCGATGCCCACGCCGATGCCTTCCATGCGGCTCGTGAGGTCGATCGGGTCCCAGATCGCCTTGCCGTAGATGACGACGGTCGCCGACGTCACCACGACCGAGACCACGGAGAGCAGCGCCATCGGAATCGGCAGACCGATCGCCTGGCCGACGAGCTGATCCTTCTGCGTTTTCGCGAAGCGCGTGAAGTCCGGAATGTTCAGCGCGAGCGTGGCCCAGAAGCCCACCATCGCCGTGAGGCTCGGCCAGAACGTGATCCAGAAGAGGCCCGCCTTCTTGCCGCCCGGCGCGAATTGCGAGGGCTGCGAGAGCATCGAGCCCACGCCGCCCGCCTTCGAGCAGGCCCACCAGACGAGCGCCACGCACATCACGACCTTGATGGGCGCGGACCAGCTTTCGAGCCAGCGGATCGATTCAGTGCCGTGCAGGATGAAGTAAAGCTGTAGCGCCCAGAAGATCAGGAAGCACGCACCCTGGCCGATGGAGATGCCGAGAAAGGGCAGCGCGTCGCCGACCAGCGCGTTGTGAAAGAGGATGTTCGCGAGCGTGTAGATGGCGCTGCCGCCGAGCCACGACTGGATGCCGTACCAGCCGCACGCCACGATCGCGCGCAGCATCGCGGGCAGTTTCGCGCCCTGGGTGCCGAACGAGGAGCGCACGAGCACGGCGTAGGGGATGCCGTATTTTGCGCCCGCGTGGCCGATCAGCAGCATCGGCACCAGCACGATCACGTTGCCGAGCAGCACGGTGACGACCGCCTGCCACGGCGACATGCCCTGCTCGGTGAGCCCGGCCGCGAGCATGTACGAGGCGATGTTCATCACCATGCCCACCCACAGCGCCGCGAAGTGATACCAGCGCCAGGTGCGCTGCGCGGCGCCCGTGGGCGCGAGGTCGTCGTTATAGAGCTCGCTGGCGCTGCGCCGCGCGCTTGCGTCGCTGCCGCTGCTGGCTGCTGACTGGCTCATGATGCGGATTCTCCGTGGCTTGTCGTTCGGTTTGTGGTTGGCTTTTTTGTTCAAGTCGACGCGCGCATGTCAGGCCAATGTTTCAGGCGGCTTTCGGATCGGCCACGCGCGCGGGGTTGTTCGGATGCGTCGTCCAGTTCGCATAGCGGCCCGAATCGACACGCTCCATCGTGATGCATGCGTCGACCGGGCAAACATGCATGCATAAATTGCACCCGACGCAATTCGCATCGACCACCTCGAAGTGACGCTCGCCGTTCTTCGTCGCGGTGATGGCCTGATGCGAGGTGTCCTCGCAGGCGATATGGCACAGGCCGCACTGGATGCAGCGGTCCTGATCGATGCGCGCCTTGATGTCGTAGTTCAGGTTCAGGTATTGCCAGTCGGTCACGTTCTGCACGGCGCGGCCGCGGATCGCGTCGAGATTCGCGTAGCCCTTGTCGTCCATCCAGTTCGAGAGGCCGTCGATCATGTCGGAAACGATTCGGAATCCGTAATGCATCGCGGCGGTGCAGACCTGCACGCTGCCCGCGCCGAGCACGATGAATTCGGCGGCGTCGCGCCAGTCGGAAATGCCGCCGATGCCCGAGATCGGCAAGCCTTGGGTTTGCGGATCGCGCGCGATGTCGGCGACCATGTGCAGAGCGATCGGCTTCGCGGCGGGGCCGCAGTAGCCGCCGTGCGTGCCTTTGCCGTCGACGGTCGGCAGCGGCGCCATCGCGTCGAGATCCACGCCCACGATCGAGTTGATTGTGTTGATGAGCGAGACGCCGTCGGCGCCGCCCTTGTGCGCGGCGCGCGCGCCGTGGCGAATGTCCGTGACGTTGGGCGTGAGCTTGACGAGGCAGGGCAGGCGCGTGCCTTCCTTCACCCAGCGCGTGACCATTTCGATGTACTCGGGCACCTGGCCCACGGCCGCGCCCATGCCGCGCTCGCTCATGCCGTGCGGGCAGCCGAAGTTCAGTTCGACCGCGTCCGCGCCGGTGTCCTCGACGAGCGGCAGAATCCATTTCCAGTCCGCCTCCGTGCACGGCACCATCAGCGAAACGATCAGCGCGCGGTCGGGCCAGTCGCGCTTCACCTGGGCGATTTCCTTGAGGTTGACTTCGAGCGGACGGTCGGTGATCAGCTCGATATTGTTCAGGCCCGCGATGCGCTGGCCGCGCCAGGTGGTCGCGCCGTAACGCGAGCTGACGTTGACCACGTGCGGGTCGAGGCCGAGCGTTTTCCAGACCACACCGCCCCAGCCCGCCTCGAAGGCGCGGTTGACGTTATAGGCTTTGTCGGTGGGCGGCGCGGAGGCGAGCCAGAACGGATTCGGCGATTCGATACCGGCAATCGTGCAGCGCAGATCGGCCATGATGAGGCTCCTTGTCGATGGTTTGTCTCGTGTACGTGCGTGGTGCGTCAGCGCTGCGCTCAGGCCGCCTGCTCGCTTTGCGCGGCGAGCCAGCGGTCGATGGCGCGCGCCGCGAGCTTGCCGTCCTGCACGGCCTGCACGGTGAGGTCGGTCGCGCCGTGTCCGGCGCAGTCGCCGCCTGCCCACACGCCCGCGAGCGAGGTCGCGCCATCGGCGTCCACGGCGATGCGCGTGCCGGCGTCGTTCAACGCGAGCGCGTCGAGTCCTTCCGGCAACAGCGTCTGGCCGATCGCCTTGAGCACCGCATCCGCCTCGATGCGTTCGATCTCGCCGGTGCCGTGCAGCGCGCCGTTCGCATCGAGCGCGCTGCGTTCGAACTCGATCGCCTCCACGCGGCCCGCGCCTACGATGCGCAACGGCTTCATCCACTCGACGATGCTCACGCCCTGGGTCCGCGCGAATTCCTGTTCGGCCCATGTCGCGCTCATCTGCGCGGCACCGCGCCGGTACGCGAGCGTGACGTGTTCCGCGCCGAGCTTGCGGCTTTGCACGGCGGCGTCGATGGCCGTGTTGCCGCCGCCGATCACCACGACGCGGCGGCCCACGGGCAGCGCCGCGAGATCGCGCGACTCGCGCAGATCGGCGATGAAATCCACTGCGTCGCGCACGCCGTCGAGCCCTTCGCCTTCGATCTTCAGCGCCTGCGTGCCGCCCAGCCCGATGCCGACGAACACGGCGTCGAAGTCCGCGCGCAGCGTATCGAGCGCGATCTCGCGGCCCAGACGCTGCCCTTGCTTCAACTCGATGCCGCCGATCGAGAGCAGCCACTCGACTTCACGCTGCGCGAAATCGTCGACGGTCTTATAGGCGGCGATGCCGTATTCGTTGAGGCCGCCAGGCTTCTCGCGCGCATCGAACACGCTCACCGTGTGACCCGCGAGCGCGAGCGTATGGGCGCACGCAAGCCCCGCCGGACCCGCGCCGATCACGGCCACCTTGCGGCCCGTTTCGGTCGTGCGCTTGAAGAGCGGCGGTGCGCCTTCGCGTTCGCGCGCCATCTGGAAGTCGGTGGCGTGGCGTTGCAGCGCGCCGATGCTGACGGGTTCGCCGTCCTGATGATTTCGCACGCACGCGCCTTCGCACAGAATCTCGGTCGGGCAGACGCGCGAACACATACCGCCGAGCGGATTGGCGCTCAGGATGTCGCGCGCGGCGCCCTTGAGATTGCCGTTGCCGATCTTGCGGATAAAGCTGGGAATGTCGATGCCGGTGGGGCAGGCCGTGACGCAGGGCGCGTCGTAGCAGTAGTGGCAGCGGTCGGCGGCGACGATGGCCGCATTGGCGGACAGCGGCGGCGCGACATCGGCGAACTGGCAGCCGAGTTCCGCTGCGCTGAGTCGTCCTGCGGCGATGCCGGGCGTGGCACGCACGTTGTTCTTCGTGGAGTGGGACATCCGGATGCTCCTTGCGAGGCAAAACACGGGTCCGCCGGCCGCGTGCGCGAGGCAGCGCGGCCGGTACGTGGGGACAAAGCGGAATCACTGTGCGGCTCTGTGGCCGCTGGCATTCAGTCGACGATCAAGCTATGAACAAGCGACGATCAAGCGATGTTCAAGCGCGAGCCGCTAGCCCGGCTCGTTCGCGCGTTCGAGCATCGCGTGCAGCAACACGTTCGCGCCGGCCTCGATCCACTCGGGCGTCGCGTCCTCGATTTCGTTATGGCTGATGCCGTCGATGCACGGCACGAACACCATCGACGTGGGCGCGACGGTCGCGAGATAGCACGCGTCGTGGCCCGCGCCCGAGACGATGTCGCGATTCGAATAGCCGAAACGCTCGGCCGCCGCGCGCACCGACTTCACGCAGGCCGCGTCGAAGGGCACCGGCGCGTAGTAGAAAATCTGCTCGACCTCGGCTTCGAGCTTGCCTTGTTCCGCGATCTTCGCGATGCCTTCGCGCAGCTCGGCGTCCATCTTCGCGAGCACGGCGTCTTCGGGGTGACGGAAGTCGATCGTGAAGAACACGCGGCCCGGAATCACGTTGCGCGAGTTCGGATGCACCTGCATCATGCCGACCGTCGCGCACGCGAGCGGCGCATGACGCAGGCCAATTTCATTGACGAGCTGCACCACGCGCGACGCGCCGAGCAACGCATCGCGGCGGCGCGGCATCGGCGTGGGGCCGGCGTGCGCTTCCTGGCCCGTGAGCACGACTTCGTACCAGCGCTGACCTTGCGCGTCGGTCACCACGCCGATGGTTTTCTTCTCCGCTTCGAGAATCGGCCCTTGTTCAATGTGCAATTCGAACGCCGCGTGAATCTTGCGTCCGCCCACCGGCAGATCGCCCGCGTAACCGATGCGCGCGAGTTCCTCGCCGATCGTCTTGCCGTCGACATCCTTGCGCGAGAGGCCGTAGTCGAGCGTGAACACGCCCGCGAACACGCCCGAGGCCACCATCGCAGGCGCGAAGCGCGAGCCTTCCTCGTTGGTCCAGATCACCGTTTCGATCGGATGCTCGGTCTCGATGCCGTGGTCGTTGAGCGCGCGAATCACTTCGAGTCCGCCGAGCACGCCGTAGATGCCGTCGAAGCGGCCGCCGGTCGGCTGCGAGTCGGCGTGCGAGCCGGTCATCACGGGCGGCAGATCGTTGTTGCGGCCCGCGCGGCGCATGAAGACGTTGCCCATGCGGTCGACGCTGATCGTGCAGCCCGCTTCCTTCGCCCACTTCACGATCAGATCGCGGCCCTGCTTGTCGAGGTCGGTGAGCGCGAGGCGGCACACCCCGCCCTTCGCGGTCGCGCCGATCTTCGCCATCTCCATCAGGCTGTCCCAGAGGCGCTGGCCGTTCACGTGAATGGCGGTGGTCAGCGCGGCGTCGCTTACGGTGTTCATGCGGGGCTCTCCTTATCGTGGGGCGGTGCGGCGCGCTCGCGTCGTTTGCATCGCTTTCGTCATGCGAATCGCGCGATGCGTGCGCGCCGGTCGTGCATTCGTGCCATCGTCTGGGGCGCGTTGCGCAACGGCGGTGCATGCGCGCGACGTCCATTCGACCCGGCGATTCCTCGCTTGCCGAATCCTGTCCGATTGGACAGGTTGTAGACGATAAACTTTGCGAATTCAATGCGGTGTTGCGAGCGAAAAGCGTGCCATCCATGTTGCAGTGCGCGAAAACGCATGCATTTGCGCAGGCGAAAGCGAGCGGCATGTGAGTGTTTATCCTGGGTGCGCGCGGTGGACGCGATGCAGTGCTACGCGTCGTTCACGCGCGCTGACTACAATGAAGCCGGCATCGTGCAGTATCACGCGGCAGTGGGCCTTTGAGCGCCTGCTGCTGCGAGGCGATGCCTTTCTCACTCGACCGGACCGATCACCATGCGCGACGACGACACGACCACGCCAGCCGCGAATCTCGCGATGCGTCAGGCAGGCGCCGACGCTGATGCAGCGCACAAGCCGCGACGCAAGGCATCGATTCGCGCATCGAACGAAACGCACCTGCTCGCCTGCGCGGAAGCCGTGTTCGCCGAGCGCGGTTTCGAGGGCGCGAGCACGGCGCAGATCGCCGAGCGCGCCGGCCTGCCGAAGGCGAATCTGCATTACTACTTCCCGACCAAGCTCGCGCTCTACTGGCGCGTGCTCGACGACGTGTTCGAGGAATGGAACGCCGCCGCCGACACCTTCGACGCGAGCGACGACCCTGTCGAAGCCATCGGCGGCTACGTGCGCGCGAAGATGGCGCTGTCGCGGCGCAGGCCGCTCGGCTCGAAGGTGTGGGCGAACGAGATCATCAGCGGCGCGACGCATATGCAGGACATTCTGCTCAAGCGCGTGAAGCCGTGGATGGAGTCGCGCGTGACGCTGATCGAGCGCTGGATCGCGGAAGGCGTGCTCGCGCCGGTGGAGCCGCGCACGCTGCTCTACATGATCTGGGCGACCACGCAGCATTACGCGGATTTCGAAGCGCAGATTCGCGCGCTCTCGGGCAAGCGCGCGCTGAGCGCCGCGAGTTTCGACGCGACCACGGATGAAGTCGTGCGGATGATTCTGCGCGCGAGCGGCGCACGTTCGCCGGATTCACGCGATCGGTCCGCGTGAATTTCGCCAATTGATACGGATGCCGAACTAATTGGCGAAGGCGCGGATCACACCTGCATCGACGCCACGTCTTTCATGCAGCGCAGCGCGAACATCGAGCGGCTGTGACGGATGCTCGAAATGCGATAGAGCTTTTCGCGCAGGAAGCGCTCGTAGCCCGCCGTGCCGTCCACGGCCACCTTGATCCAGTAGTCGTATTCGCCCGACACCAGATACGCCTCCAGCACTTCGGGCAGTGCGGCCAGCTCCGCGCCGAAGCGCGCGAGCGCGTCGTCTTCGTGGCGGTCGAGCGTGACTTCGAGAATCACGATATCGGCGAAACCGAGCTTGCGCTGGTTCACGAGCGCCACGTAACCGTCGATATAGCCGTCGGTTTCCAGCTGGCGCGTGCGGTTCCAGCACGCCGTGGTCGACATGCCGACCTGTTCGGCGAGTTCGGCGTTCGAGAGGCGCGCGTTCTGCTGGAGCGCGCGCAGGATCTTCAGATCCTGGTTGTCGAGCGTTTTGGGCGGGCGTTCGCGAGCGATCATGGCGGAAAAGAATCTTGTACAGGGAAATTCGATTTTAGCGGAAGGAGATTCCGGTCGCAGGCGGTATTTGCCGGAAAACAGGAAGCCTATCCTGCGGCTTCGGCGGGATAATTTACCCATGCCTTCTTGACCGGCACGACTCACGCGGCCACCTCCCCGCGTCGAGGCGCGCCGCCGCAGCCACAAGCTACGGTGGACCGTCAGGGCCGATTCTCCGTTGCATCCTGCGGCGGCCAACCGGACGTTACGTGCGTTTATCGCGCAGCAGCGACGTCCGATCGGGCAAGAAGGCTAATAAAAACCGCGCACGATCTGCGCGGTTTTTTGTTGCCCGGGCGTTGCGCTTATCCGCGCGCCGCCCCCGTCGCTCACCCCTTTTCGCCGTCGAATTTCGCAACATGTCGCTTCAGCTGTATCTATCGTTTCTGGCCGCCGCCCTCGTCCTCGTCTACACGCCCGGCCCCGTCAACGTGCTCACGATGAGCCAGGCCATTCACGCGGGATGGCGACGCGCGCTGCCCTGCGTCTGGGGCGGCACGCTCGCCGTGCTGCTGCAACTCGTGCTGACGGCGTTCTGCCTGAATTCGCTGCTGCTCATCAGTGAGCATTCACTTACGGTGCTGCGCTGGGTCGGCGCGGCGTATCTCGTCTGGCTGGGCTGCAAGCAGTGGCGCAGCCGCTCGCTCGGCGGTGCGCAGCCGCAGGCGCTGGATCAAGCGCAGACGGCGGAGCCGGCGCTCGTTTCACATCGCGATCTGTTCTGGCGCGGGTTTGCGACGTCGGGGCTCAATCCGAAGACCTTGCTGTTCTTTCCGTCGTTTTTTCCGCAGTTCATCAGCGCCGATGCGGCGTGGAGCGCCAATCGCCAGTATCTGGTGCTGGCCGCGACATTCGCGCTGCTGTTCGCGGGCGGCGTGGCGTCGATGGCGCTGTTTTCGCACCGTCTGCGAAACGTGCTGCAACGGCCGCGCCGACTCCGCGCGGTGAACCGGCTGATGGGCGGCCTGCTGGTGGGAATGGGGGCGATGATGGCCGGGCTGCGCTAGGCGCGCGGTCGGCCCGATGCGGAAACCGGCGGGCGTTGCGCGCCGCCGGTCTTGTGAACCGCGCTCAGGGCGCGGAGCTGACGGCGACGCCGGATGCGCCCGATGCGCCTTGCGCGCCGTTGCCCGCCGTGGCGAACGCGGCGATGGCGTCGATCGCGCCGTTCTGCGACGCCGTCGTGGCGTCCAGCGACGAATGGTTCGAGCTGCCGTTGTTGTTCGGCGACGATGCCGCCGTGGGCGCAGCCGGCGCGCTCGCGGCGGAAGCGGCCGCTGCCGCAGCCGTTGCAGCCCCGCTGGCCGCCGACGCGCCGCTCGCGACCTTGGCCGTCGATGCCGTCGCGCTTGCAGCCGCTGTTGCCGCCGACGCAGCCGCAGGCGCCACCGGCGCCAGCAGCGTTTGCGCCGCCGCCGTCGTGGCAGCCGTGGCGCCCGGCACAGGCGCGGTATTCGTGACGACACCGGCCGCCGCCGCCGCATTCGCCGCGGCGTTGGCCGTCGCGCCGGCCACTGCGGCCTTCGGGCCCAGCACCGGCGTCGCGGGCAGCGCGGCGCTGTGCAGCGCCGCCGCACCGGTCGCCGCCGCCGCGACGGCTGCCGCGGGCGCGGCGGAACCGGCCGGAGCGGTTTCGCTCGTCGCCGCCGTCGCGGTGGTCGGCAGGATCTCGGGCGGCAGCGGCGTGACCTGGATCGCGCCGCTGGCCGGAATCGGCTCGCTCTTCGCGACCGTGCTCAGGTAATGGCTGACCAGATCGAAGAAGCGCGTGTAGAACGTGCCCGACTGGATGGTTTCGCTCGAAATCTTGACCATCTCGTCGCTGTTCGAGCGGATCGGCAGCGAAACCGACCCCAGAATCGACAGCCCGACGCTCGCCGACGTATCGCTCTTCTTCAGCGCATAGCCGTTCTGCACGGCGTTCACGTAGACCATGCTCGAATTGCTGGCGTCGCCGGAGGTGCAGACCACGTGCACTTCCACGACGATGTGCTGGTCGCTCGTCGGCTGGAAATTCTTGGTCGCGTCGACAGTGTCGCTCTTGGCCATCGTCGTCATGTAGCCCTGGCTCAGCAGGGCGCGGCGCGACGCCTCGCAGGCGTCGGCGCTGCCGTAGGCGAAGTTGCGCGAGAACGGGCTGGGGGCGCTGCTCCACAGCTGGTCGTCCTGGAATTTAGGCTTCGCGGACGAGCACGCGCCCAGCGCGGCGGCTAGCGGAATCAGCAGAAACGGGGCAACTCGGGAAAAACGGGACATATTCGAGGGAAGCGAGACGGCAGACGTCGGACGGCAATTGTAGTTCGGTTCGGGTTTCTACGACCGAACGGTCGTATCGGGGGCGCGATCGGCAAGGCCGAAAACGGGCGAAAACGCGCGCTGGCGCCCGCCTCGACCGAGACAAAATCACGCACAAACCGAAAGTGAGCACCTACTCACTCTGCCATTCTGCGCCATCCGGACGGCAAGCGCGTGGCGAAAAAAATGGCCAAAAAAACGGGCTTCCGCGCGTGGCGAAAGCCCGTGTCAACCCGGCGCGCGTCCCGGCAGACGGAGAAGTGTGATCCGCCGCTGGCGCGCCGCAGCCGGGTACCGCCGGCTGTTCCCCTGGACCGTGCGACGCCGGGCCGCCCCGAGGAGCGGCGCGAGGTCGCGCGGAACGATGCGTTACTTCGTGCCGACCGTGGTGAGCGGTTGCCACTGACCGTTCACGACCTTGTAGACGGTCACGCCGCCGTACTTCAGGTCGCCGTACTGGTCGTAGGCGAGTTCGTTGGTCGTCACGCCCTTCATGCTGGTCGCCTTGAGCGCGGCGAGGAACACGTGCGGATCGGTCGAGTTGGCCTTCTTCATCGCGGCGATCACGGCGCGCGTGCCGTCGTAGGCGTACGGCGAGTACAGCTCGACCGGCTTGTTGAAGCGCTTCGTGTAGCGCTCGACATAGTCCTTGCCGCCCGGCATCTGTTCGAGCGGGCTGCCGCCCGACGAGGCCAGCGCGCCTTCGGCCGCCGGACCGGCGATCTTGATCAGCTCGGCCGAATGGACCATGTCGGGCCCGATCAGCGTGGCCTTCATGGCGAGCGACTTCATCTGCTTGAGCATCGGCGCGGCCTGGGTGTCGGCGCCGCCGTAGAAGATCGCGTCGACGTCGGCCGACTTGATGTGCGTGAGGATCGAGCGGAAGTCGACGGCCTTGTCGTTGGTGAACTCCTGCGCGACCACGGTGCCGCCCGCCGCCTTCACGGCTTTCGCGAATTCCTCGGCCACGCCCTGGCCGTAGGCCGTGCGGTCGTCCACCACGGCGAAGCGCTTGAACTTCAGATCCTTCACGACGTAGGCGCCCAGCACGCTGCCCTGCTGCGCGTCGGACGTCACGAGACGAAAGGTCGTCGGCAGGCCCTGACGCGTGTAGGCGGGCGCCGTCGCCGTGGCGATTTCGGGGATGCCGGCCTTCGCGTAGATCGGCGCGGCCGGGATGCTGGTGCCCGAATTGAAGTGGCCGATGACGGCGGACACGCCGTCGTCGACGAGCTTCTGCGCGACCGTCGTGCCCGTGCGCGGGTCGGCCTGATCGTCGTAGGCGTCGATCACGAAATGCACCGGTTTGCCGCCGATGGTCGGGTTGGTGGCGTTTTCGTCCTCGATCGCCATCTGCACGCCGCTCTTGAAGTCGGCGCCGTAGTGGGCCTGGCCGCCGGTCAGCGGGGCGGCGAAGCCGATCTTGACGTCGGTGGCCTGGGCGAGCGCGCCGGCGCTCCAGAGGCCCGCGAGCGCGGCGATCATGACGGGTGCGCGCAGGCGCAGGCTCGGGGTGGTGTGGCGTGTCATCCTGGTTCTCTCCTCAGCGTTCTACGTTTTCATGGGCGCAGGCGGGCCCGCGCCGCGCACGGGAATGCGCGGCGTGCCGTTCTGCATAGGGGTGAATCGGTCAGCGCCCGAGCCGTCCGCAATCCGTTGCGCTCGCAACGGCTTCGGGGCGGTTCGGCGGATACGCTAAAATTGTTTGTTTTTCAGATGCTTACAACATCCCACAGGGTCTCCGGACAAGGACGCGGCAACGGCAAATCGATGGATTGACGGATACACTTGGCGGATACATTCCGCCTCATCAAGTATCCATATTTGCTTGGATTGTATCCAATTCTGGCAGGCAAAAAAAACGACGACAACTTTTTTTCGTCGGCCTTCGTTCGGCCGGCGCAAACGCACACGAACACATGACGACAGTGCAGGGCAAGGAAGACCAGCGATCGCTGCCTCAAACCATCCGCGACCAGTTGCGCGATGAGATCCTGCGCGGCGTGCTGCCGCCGGGTGCGCAACTGCGCCAGGAAAGCCTCGCGGAGCGCTTCGGCGCGAGCCGCATTCCGGTGCGCGAGGCGCTGCGCCAGCTCGAGGCCGAAGGGCTCGTGAGCTACCAGCTCAACCGCGGCGCGGTGGTGATGGCGATGTCGACGCGCGAGATCTGCGAGCTGCTCGACATTCGCGCCGCGCTGGAGACGTACGCGGCGAAGCTGGCGGTGCCGAACATGGTGGCCGCCGACATCGACGTGATGAAGCGCATCCTCGCCGCCTACGACGCCTCCACCTCGCCCGCCGACTGGGCCGAGTACAACCGCCAGTTCCACCTCGCGTTGTGCGCGCCGGCGAACAACGCGCGGCTGCGCAAGATGATCGAGGAATACTGTTTGTCGACGACGAATCGCTATCCGCATCTGCGTATGTCGCTCGATACGGAAAAGGGCGACGTGCAGCGCGATCACTACGAGATCGTCGATGCCTGCAAACGGCGCGCCGTCGACGACGTGGTCGAGCTGATCGAGCGGCACATTCTCGATACGAAGCGCGAGGTGATGGCCGCCGCGCGGATGGCGGGCTTGACCGATCAGTGAGCTGATCGAGTGTCATTCGTTGCGCATGCAACGAAAAACGGCGAGCGCCCCTGCGGGCGGCTCGCCGTTTTTTACTTCAGCGCGTGGGGAACGCGCTGTATTTCGAGGCTTGTTTCGACGCTTAAACCGCCATTTCCGGCGGCGCGCGGCGGAAGCAGCGCGTGATCCAGCCGAGGTAGGCGAGGCCGAGCACGAACCAGATCACGCCGAGCACGATCGCGGTTTTTTCCAGGCTGCAGAGCAGCCAGAGGTCGGTGACCGCGCCGATCAGCGGGAACACCAGGCCGCCGAGCACGCCGAAGCCGCGCGTGCCGGCCGCGCCGCTGAAGTACTGGCGGATCACGCAGAGGTTCACCGACGTGAACGCGAGGAACGCGCCGAAGTTGATGAACGACGTCGACGTGGCCACGTCCAGCTTCAGCGCGATCAGGCCGACGATGCCGGCGATCGCGATGTTGATGGCGGGCGTGCGGAAACGCGGGTGAATGTAGCCGAAGATCGACTTCGGCAGCACTTCGTCGCGGCCCATCGCATAGAGCAGGCGGCCGACGCTCGCCTGCGCCGAGATGCCCGAGGCGAACTGCGCGAGGATCAGGCCCGCGAGGAAGATCGTCACGAAGATGTCGCCGCCGACCTTGCGCGCGATTTCGAACGCGGCCGAGTCCGGGTCCTTGAACACGGCGCCCGGATGCGCGAGCTGCAGCGTGTACGCGGCGATCACGAAGATCGCGCCGCCCACCAGCGCGATCAGCACGATGGCGCGCGGAATGGTCTTCTCGGGCTCGATGGTTTCTTCGGTGAGCGTCGAGACGGCGTCGAAGCCGAGGTACGAATACGCGGCGATCGCGGCGCCGGCCATCGTCGCCGAAAGCGGCACGTGCGGCTGGAAGAACGGCTGCGCGGTCAGCAGTCCGCCCGGACCCGCGGCGGCGGCTGCGTAGTGGCAGCACAGCACGACGAACACGGCGGCGATGCCGAGCTGCACGACCATCAGCACGATGTTGAAGCGCGCGGCCAGTTCGATGCCGAGCACGTTCAGGCCGCTCGTCAGCACGATGAACGCGACGATCCACACCCACGCCGGAATGCTCGGGAACGCCGCGCCCAGATAGGCCGCGCCGATCAGCCAGATCACCATCGGCAGGAAGAAGTAGTCGAGCAGCGTGGCCCAGCCGATCATGAAGCCCAGATGCGCGTTGAAGCTCTTGCGCGTGTACGTGTAGGCGGAGCCCGCGACCGGGAACAGACGGGCGAGCTTGCCGTAGCTGAGCGCCGTAAACACGATCGCGACGAGCGCGATCAGGTACGCGAGCGCGGCCGTGTCCTGGCTTGCGCCGGCGAGCACGCCGTAGGTGCCGTAGACGATCAGCGGCGCCATGTAGGCGAGGCCGAACAGCAGCACCGACGGCAGGCCGAGCGTGCGCTTGAGGTGCGGCTCTCTTGCGCTGTGTGCGCTTTGGGCGGGTGGCGAGGATGGCTTCATGATGCAGGTGTCTCCGAAATGCTGCGGGTGGGTTGCAAGGATCTGCGAGTGAAGTCCAGCCGATCTCTGCGCATGCGTGAGTGAAGCGTCCGGCTTGACGTCGCACGCATTGATTCGGGGTGCGAATCAGTGCGTGTCGCGCGCCTGACGTTGCGATGGCCGGTGTTCGGGCCACGCGTCGTTGCTTTATTTTTGGTGGTCGGCGCGGCGCGCGTGAGAATTACGCAGCCGTGCCGGAAAACGGTTTTCAGCGGTTTTTTACCGCGTCCGCGCGCGGATATTGAGCGAGCGGCGGCCCTGCGCGTCGTTTTCGTCGACGAGATTGAGCGCGATGCGCGCGTCGTGCAGATAGCTGTAGTGCTCGCGGCTTTGTGCGAGCAGCGCGCGATCGACCGTGACCGGCAGCACGGCGTCTTCGTGCTTGAGTTCGGCCAGCACGTCGCCGAACGGGCTGATGAGCGCCGACTCGCCGGGGAATGTGAGGTTGTCGTCGCCGTCGCCGATACGGTTCACGAGCGCCGCGAACATCTGGTTTTCCATCGCGCGCGCCACGATCGCGCGGCGGTGCACGGGCCCGAACGGATCCATGTTGCCGTTGGTGACGACCAGCATTTCGGCGCCGAGCGTGCCGACCGCGCGCGCGGTCTCGGGAAACTCGATGTCGTAGCAGATCAGCAGGCCGACGGTCATGCCCCTGAATTCGCAGACTTCGTAGCGGTCGCCGGGCGTGAACACGCCCACGTCGGTGGCCCACAGATGCGTCTTGCGGTATTGCAGGGCGATCTCGCCGCGCTCGTCGATCAGGACGGTGGTGTTGTAGAAGCGCTCGCCGTCACGTTCGGCGAGGCCCACGGCGACGGCCACATTGGCGTCGCGCGCGGCGTCGCGCACGCGGGTCAGCGACGGGCCGGACAGCGTCTCGGCGATGTCGCGCACGTTCTCGCGCGTGGGAAAACCGGTGAGCGTGGCTTCGGGGAACACCATGAGGTCGGTACCCGCGCGGCGCTTGCCGATGGCGTCCAGCGTGCGTTCGAGGTTGGGCGCGACGGCGCCGTCCACGAGGGGAATCTGCGCGAGTTCGAGTTGCATGTCTGTCTCCAAATTTGCCTCTGACAACGGGCTCGCGAGGCATTGAGCTTATAAAATGGCCGCGCGAACATCAGGAGCGGCTATTATCACCACGTTATTTTTGTCCAGGAATTACCCAGCAGGGGTACCCTGATCGGAGGACTCATGGAACCCGACTGGCAGGACCGCGCGTTCCATCATCACATCGCGACGCTGATCGACGCCCTCGACGGCCCCGATTTCTGGACCCGCGCGACTCGCGTGATCGAGCGCTTCGTCGCCTTCGACAACTGGGTGGCGCTCGTCTTCGTGCGCGATCGCGCGCCGCTCGTCTGCGCCGAGTCGCCGATGCCCGACGGCACCGTGGATCTCTTGTTCCGCGCGTATCTGGAGGGGATGTACCAGCTCGATCCGTTCTATATCAACGCATGCGAAAGGCCGCGCGCGGGGCTGATCACGCTCGCCGAAGTCGCGCCGGACAATTTCCGCATGACGGATTACTACCAGCGCTATTTCAAGAGCAACATCATCGGCGACGAAGTGCAGTTCAACGTGCCGCTCGATGCGCGGCGCACGCTGATTTTTTCGCTGGGTGCAAAGCACCATTACACGGAACGCGATGTGGCGCAGTTCGCGATGTTCGCGCCGTGGGTGATTGCGTTGATGCGCCAGCGCCTCGCGTACGAGCCGGGCGTGGCCGCCGACGAGGCCGCGGGCGCGCCGCAATCCGACGCCGTGGCGGAGCGCGCGGCGGCGGAGGTGCTCGAACTCGATTACGCCCGCCGCTTCGAAGCGGTCACGCAACAAAGCGGACGCACGCCGCTGACCGCTCGCGAAGTCGAAGTGGTGCGGCAGAGCCTGTCGGGATTTTCGACGCGCGCGATCGCGGAGCGGCTCGAAATCTCCTTCGAAACCGTGCGGGCGCACAAGAAGCATATTTACGCGAAGCTCGGCGTCAGCTCGCAGTCGGAGCTGTTCGCGCTGTTTTACGAGCCGAACGGGCGCGAGGGCGGGTGAGCGCGCGTCGCTGCGCTGCGTGCGTCCACGTGCTTGTTCCGACCCGCGCGCGCCTGAGCGCGTTGCGAAACCCCGCACGCCGATGAGCGCGGGGCGCGTGCGTCAGAACTCGATGAGCGCGAAGTCTTCCTTGCCCACGTCGCAGAGCGGGCAGCGCCAGTCGTCGGGCACGTCGGCCCAGCGCGTGCCGGGCGCGAGGCCGTCGTCGGGCGCGCCGAGCGCTTCGTCGTAGACCCAGCCGCAGATCACGCAGACCCATTGCTTGAAGCCGTCGTCGGCCGCCTGTGCGGCTTTGGGCGCGTTCGTGTCTTGCGCGGCCTCGGCCTGCGCGTCCACACGCGGCGTGTCGAGCGCGACGACGAGCGGCGCCGACGTGCTCTCGCGATTCGCGAGCCGGGTTTGCAGGGTCTCGAGCAATGCGGCGGCTTCTTCAGCCGTGAAGTCGATCCAGTAGGGATCGCCGGCGCCGTCGTTCAGACGGTCGGGGGAGAACTGGATTTCGAGGGCGACGCCTTTCTTGTACATAAGCGAAAACGGATTCCTGGGCGTCCCGTGCGGCGCGCCGCGCTTAGACGAACAGACGGACCAGAAGCGAGCCGGCGATGCCGCCAAAGGCGATCAGCGCGAGCATCTGCAGCAGAGAAATGGTCTTGCGCGGCGAAGCGTTCGGGGCGGGATGACGGGTCGTGGTGTTCATGGATGTGCGATGGTCGTGCGACGCGCGCAGCCGGTTGGCGACGCGGCGCGAAAGGTGACGAAATCAGTGTCGAATCTCATGCGCCCGCATTGGCGCGGCCCGGAGTTTCGCACGATTTCGCGTTTGCGGGGGCAATTGCACAGCGACCGCGCGCAGCGGCCGCACGGGCGTTGACGTCGGCGCAGGCCCATCGGCACGACGCTGCTGATTATCGCCGCTAATCGGCTGAGGATTGAGCAGCGAACGGAGATGGATTATTTCGCGAGGGTTGAGAGCGAGGGGGGATTCTTTCTCCGAGCCCCGCTTTTTCGCCTCGGCTTCGTCTGCCTTGCATGCCTTCAAACATGCAGCCACTTGCGCTCCACGAGCGAAAACACCCAGCAGACCGGCACCGCGCAGGCCATGCCGATGGCCACTTCCGCGACCCGGAACAGCGCCACGTCCCACACGGGGCCGTGCGTGGGGACCAGCAGCACGATGGTGGTGGTGATTGCGCCAAGGCGCGCCGCCGTGCTCACCCGCAGACACCAGCACGCGATGATGACCACGGCCACCGCCACGAGATACGCGGTGAGGTTTTCCGGTCCGAGCGTGGCCGCCGCGAAGCCCACCACGCCGCCCGCGATGGCGCCGATGAACTGGTCGCGCGACTGCGCGAGCGTGTCCGCATAGTCATGCTGGGTGACGGCGATGGCCGTGATCGCGGCCCAAAACGCCTGTTCGGTGTGCAGCGCATGGCCGATGGCGTACGCGAGCCCCGCGCCGCAGACGGCGCGCAATGCCATCAGCGTGCCTTGCGCCGCGCGGCTCTTGAGCGGCAGACGCTTGAGCGCGCCGAGCGCCGATTGCTGGAGCGACGAGAGATAGGCGAACAGATTGTCTTGCGGGTCGAGCATTGCGTGATGAGAAAGTCGGTCTGAAATCGTTGACAACGGTGAGCGTGAAACGGTGCACGTGAAGCGGCGAGCGCGCAAGCCGGAACGCGCCGCCGCGAGCCGGCGAAGCATAGCAACTCACCCATGCGGCCGCCTTACGCCGCGCAGAGTTCCCCAAGGCAGGCGTCGAAGGCCGCGAGCAGACGATCGACGTCGGCTGCCGTCGTCTCCGGACACACCAGCATCATGTTGTGGAACGGCGTAATCAGCACGCCGCGATTGAGCAGATAGAGATGGATCACGTGTTCGAGTTCGTCGTCCATGGCGGCGCGCGCTTCGCTGCCATTGCGCGGCGGCGTCGCGCAGAACTGGAATTCGCTGCGTGCGCCCACGCGCGTCACGCACCACGGCAGCGCGTGTTTGTCGATGAGCGCGGCGAGTCCCGCAGCGAGCCGTTCCGAGAGCGCGAACATCAGCGCATAGGCGGCTTCGGTCATCACTTCGTCGAGCGTTGCGCGCATCGCGCTCATGGAGAGCGCGTTGGCCGTGAGCGTCGTGCCGATGCCCGAGTGGCCCGGCGGCGCGTCGAGTTTGGCTTTTTGCGCGCGGCCTGCGAGATCGGCGCTGAAGCCGTACACCGCGCAGGGCACGCCGCCGCCCACCGGTTTGCCGAGCACGAACAGGTCGGGCTCGATGCCGTGTTCGCGTGCATAACCGCGCGGGCCGCTGCTGATGGTGTGGGTTTCGTCGATCAGCAGCAGCGCGCCGTGACGCCGGATGAGCGCCTGCGCTTCGCGCCAGAAGCCAGGCTCGGGGAGCACCATGCCGACGTTGGTCATCGCCGGTTCGGCGAGCACGCACGCGACGTCGTTGCCCGCGAGCGCCTGTTCGAGCGCCGCGAGGTCGTTGAATTCGACCACGCGCGTATGCGGCAGCAGGTCGTGCACCTGGCCGAGCAGGCTGGCGCGCTGGGTGGGCGCGCCGTCGATCAGGTCGACGAAGACGTCGTCGACGGTGCCGTGATAGCAGCCGTTGAACACCACGATGGCCTGGCGGCCCGTGGCCGCGCGCGCCCAGCGCAGCGCGAAGCGGTTGGCGTCGCTCGCGGTCATGGCGAACTGCCAGTAAGGCAGCCCGAAGCGTTCGGCAAGCGCCGCGCCGACGGCCACCGCGTCGGCGCCCGGCAGCATGGTCGTGAAGCCGCGTTCGGCCTGCTGCGCGAGCGCGCGCGCCACGGCGGGCGGCGCGTGGCCGAACATCGCGCCCGTGTCGCCGAGGCAGAAGTCCACATAGCGATGGCCGTCCACGTCGCTGAAGGCCGCGCCGCGCGCGGCGTCCACGTAGAGCGAGAACGGCGTGGACCAGTCGTTCATCCAGTGCAGCGGCACGCCGAACAGCAGATGCTGCGCCGCTTGCGCCGACAACGCCTGCGATGCCGGACGCGCGGCGACAAACGCGTCGCGCTCGCGTGCCAGCACGCGCCGCGCGCGTTCCCGGTTCACGCCGTGATTCTGCGAGGTTGGCCTGTCCTGCATGGGCGCTCCTGAGTCCTGTTGGGTTCGGAGCCATCCTCGCATGGCCGGCGTACGTTCGACAATTCGGTCAAACAGCCTATGCCGTCCGGCCGATGGGCACGCTCCGCGAAGCGCGCCGCACAATGAAAAACGCGCTGCGTCGCAAGTGTCTTGCGTCGCAGCGCGTTGTTTTCTGCCTTCTTGCCTTAAGCCGCGCGGGGCGGCTCCCCGGCGTCTTACTGGCGATCGATCGAGAACTTGCCCGGACCGGCCACGGCGAGGGCCAGCAGACCGCCCGCGATGCTCACGTTCTTGTAGAAGTTGATCATGTTGGCCATCTGGTCGGCGCCCGTCATGTTCCAGAAGTGATGGCCGATGATCGCGGTCGCCACGGTGTAGAGCGCGAGCAGCACGGCGAGCGGACGCGTATAGAAGCCCACGACGATCAGAATGCCCACCACGAATTCCATGACGACGGCGATCACCGCCGAGAGCATCGGCGCCGGCGCGCCCACGTGCGCCATATAGTCGACCGTGCCGGAGAATCCGGTGATCTTGGACCAGCCGAACAGCACGAACAGGGCGGCCAGCAGGATACGTGAGACCAGCAGGACGGCATCGTTGCCTTGTCCGAACAGGTTATGTCGCATGGTGTTCTCTCCGAAGAACTTGATTGAGGCGTGAATGTTATTGACTTGCTTGTGCGCACTCGCCGGGCGGCGGCCTGTGTTCACAGGCCGCCTGACTCCGGTCCGCGCGCCTTGAGTACGACGATGGCGTGCGGTGCTTACGACCAGAGTTCCGACACTTCGATATTACGCAGATCGAAGACCAGGACTTCGGCATCGTGTCCGTCGGTGAAGGTCAGTTCGCGTTCCGAGCGGATCCGCGCGCCGTCGCCTTCGCCCATTTCCACGCCGTTGAGCTTCACGCTGCCGCGCGCCACGTGGACATAGGCGTGGCGTTCGGCGCCGATCTCGACCTTCGCGCTCTCCGCGCCGTCGAGCCGGCCGGCGTAGACGCGGGCGTCCTGGCGCAGCAGCAGCGAATCGTCGGCGCCGTCCGGCGAGAGGATCAGGCGGAACTTGCCGCGCTTTTCTTCATCGGCGATGTTCTTCTGCTGATAGCGCGGTTGCGGGCCCTTCTCGTTCGGCGCAATCCAGATCTGCAGGAAGTGCACCGGCTGATCGGCCGAATGGTTGAACTCGCTGTGCGCGACGCCCGTGCCGGCGCTCATCAGCTGCACGTCGCCGGGGACGATCACCGAGCCCGTGCCCATCGAATCCTTATGTTCGAGCGCGCCTTCCAGCACGTACGAAAAGATTTCCATGTCGCGGTGCGGGTGCTTGCCGAAGCCGCGCGCCGGAGCGACGCGGTCGTCGTTGATCACCAGCAGGTCCGAGAAACCGGTTTGCTTCGGGTCGTAGTAATTGGCGAACGAAAAGGTGTGACGCGAGCTGAGCCAGCCATGTTCACCGCGGCCACGTTGGTCTGCTTTGCGAAGTTCGATCATGTTCTCTCTCCAGTTCGGTGGGGCCGTTTCGGCCCGGAATGTTGTGCTGCGATGGAAGAGAGTTTAGGTCAATCAAAGCGATGTAAATCGCCGTAAAATAGTACTCACTGTCACATTGAAGTGGACAATCGCAATGCAACTCGACGACATGCGGATCTTCGTGAATACCGTGGATGCGGGCAATTTCACGGCGGCGGCCCACCGGCTGCGGCTTTCCAAGCAGTTCGTGAGCCGCCGCGTGGCCGCGCTGGAGGCCGATCTGGGCGCGCGGCTGCTGGTGCGCAACACGCGCAAGCTGGCGGTCACCGATCTCGGCCAGGACTTCTACGAGCGCGCGAAACGCATCCTCGCCGACGTGAACGAGGCCGAGCAGGCCATGTCGGCGCGGCGCTCGGAGCCGCGCGGGCTGCTCAAGGTCAGTGCGCCGATGTCGTTCGGCATGGCGCATCTGTCGCCGCTGGTCGCGGAATTCCTGCGCGAGCATCCGGACGTGCGCTTCGACATGGATCTGAGCGACCGCAGCGTGGACGTGATCGGCGAGGGCTTCGACATGGCGCTGCGCATCGGGCGGCTCGCCGATTCCACGCTGGTGGCGCAAAAGCTCATCGACGTGCGCATGATCGCGTGTTGCAGCCCCGGCTACCGCCGCCGACGCCGCGCGCCGCAAACGCCCGAGGATCTCGCGCAGCACGACTGTCTGCCCTACGGCCAGCAGGGGCGCGCGCCGTGGGAATTCATGGTCGGCGGCGTGCGTACGCCGTTCGAGGTGCATGGGCCGCTGCGCGCCAACAATGGCGAGGTGATCCGCGACGCGGCCATCGCGGGGCTCGGCATCTGTTATCTGCCGGACTTCATCGTGGCGGGATCGGTGGACGCGGGCGTGCTCGTCGAAGTGCTGGAAGACTACATGCCGCCGCCGAACGCGCTGCACGCGCTTTATCCGCAGCACCGCGAGGCGTCGGTGACGATCCGCGCCTTCACGCAATATCTGCGTGAACGGCTGGCCGCGCGGGCGGCCACGGCGCGCGGCGGCGCGCTTTGATGCAAGGCGCATGCGTGTTGTGCGGCAGACTGCGCCGGGCCTTGAGGAATAGCGGTTGCGCCTGCATCTGTTGAATACAGCGCGCGCAATAACTGGCGTCAGTTCCCCGGAACCCGGCGCGGGTTTGCGCGATCACAGCGGTTGCGGCTGACGCCCAGTCGCCCGTCGCGGGTCCTCATTTGTCATCAAGCCAGAGGCAAACTGGCGAGAACAGCCGCATGACGGCCGTTCTGCCGCCCTCGGATGCACCAAAGTGGGGCGCAAACGCGGCAGTGAAGTGAGGCGCGATGTCGCAGTTTCGTTGTATGCTCACCGCCCCGACGGTTGCGCGGGCCGCCCCCGGGCGGCGCGGACGCCCGGCTGGCGGGCATCGGCGGCTCTCATAGGGCTTTTCCGGGGTCCGATAGGCACGGTTTATTCCCGCGATCAAAGCAACCAATTTTTCAAATGGGCGTAGATCCCTTAATCTTCGTCCATACCTTTTCCCAACCCAGAGCGAGGAAACAACGCATGTCTCTCATCAACACGCAGGTCAAGCCGTTCAACGCAACCGCATACCACAACGGCAAGTTCGTTCCGGTCTCTGAAGAAAACCTGAAGGGCAAGTGGTCGGTTGTCGTGTTCTACCCGGCTGACTTCACGTTCGTGTGCCCGACGGAACTCGGCGATCTGGCCGACCAGTACGCAGAATTCCAGAAGCTGGGCGTTGAGATCTACGGTGTGTCGACCGACACGCACTTCACGCACAAGGCATGGCACGACACGTCGGACACCATCGCCAAGATCCAGTACCCGCTGGTCGGCGACCCGACGGGCGCGATCACGCGTAACTTCGACGTCATGATCGAAGAAGAAGGTCTGGCACTGCGCGGCACGTTCGTGATCAACCCGGAAGGCGAGATCAAGCTGTGCGAAATCCACGACAACGGCATCGGCCGTGACGCCAAGGAACTGCTGCGCAAGGTGCAAGCTGCTCAGTACGTGGCATCGCACCCGGGTGAAGTCTGCCCCGCCAAGTGGACGCCGGGCGCAGAAACGCTCAAGCCGTCGCTCGACCTGGTCGGCAAGATCTAAGCGTCGTTTCACCCGCGCGATCGTCATGACCGCGTGACGCTGAAGCTGTACCGCTGTATCTCCGGGCCGCGCCTTCGCGGCAGCGGCCCGGACGCCTGATCCGCCCCTGTGCAGGACGGCGAAATTTGCCAGGCAATACTTAAGAATTCCCCCGCTTCTTCTCTAGCCGGAAAACGCCATGCTCGACGCCAATCTCAAGACCCAACTGAAAAGCTACCTCGAAAAAGTCACGCAGTCGATCGAGATCGTCGCGTATCTGGACGACGGCGAGAAGTCGCAAGAACTGCAGCAACTGCTGCAGGACATCGCACCGCTCTCGGACCGTATTGCGCTCGAAGAACGCCGTGGCGCCGCAGCCGGCGACGCGCGTACCCCTTCGTTCGAGATCAAGCGCGCCAATTCGGACGTGAAGGTCACGTTCGCGGGCATTCCGATGGGCCATGAATTCACGTCGCTCGTGCTGGCGCTGCTCCAGGTGGGCGGCTACCCGGTCAAGCTCGAAGACGAAACGATCGAACAGGTCAAGTCGCTCGACGGCGTGTTCTCGTTCGAAGTCTATATGTCGCTGTCGTGCCAGAACTGCCCGGAAGTCGTGCAGTCGATCAACGCGATGGCGGCGCTCAACCCGAATGTGAAGATCGTCACGATCGACGGCGCGCTGTTCCAGGGCGAAGTCGAGAAGCGCCAGATCATGGCCGTGCCGACCATCTACCTGAACGGCGAAGTGTTCGGCCAGGGCCGCATGGGCGTCGAGGAAATCCTCGCGAAGCTCGATACGGGCGCCTCGGCGCGTGCCGCCGAAAAGCTGAATCAGAAGGACGTGTTCGACATGCTGATCGTCGGCGGCGGCCCCGCCGGCGCGGCAGCCGCGATCTACTCGGCGCGCAAGGGTATCAAGACGGGCGTGCTGGCCGAACGTTTCGGCGGCCAGGTGCTCGACACGATGTCGATCGAAAACTTCGTCTCGGTGAAGGAAACGGAAGGACCGAAGTTCGCGGCGGCGCTCGAACAGCACGTGCGTGCCTATGACGTCGACATCATGAACCTGCAGCGCGCCGAAGCCATCGTGCCGGTCGGCAAGGGTTTCGAAGTGCGCACGCAAAGCGGCGCGACGCTGCGCGCGAAAAGCGTGGTGCTGGCGACCGGTGCGCGCTGGCGCAATGTCGATGTGCCGGGCGAGCAGGAGTACAAGAACAAGGGCGTGGCGTACTGCCCGCACTGCGACGGTCCGCTGTTCAAGGGCAAGCGCGTGGCGGTGATCGGTGGCGGCAACTCGGGCGTCGAGGCGGCGATCGACCTCGCCGGCATCGTGAGCCACGTCACGCTGCTCGAATTCGGCGCGCAACTGCGTGCGGACGAAGTGCTGCAACGCAAGCTGCGCAGCCTGCCGAACGTCACGGTTCACGTGAACGCGCAGACGACCGAAATCGTCGGCGACGGCCAGAAGGTCACGGGCCTTGCGTTCCTCGAACGCACCACGGGCGAGAAGCATCATCTCGAACTCGAAGGCGTGTTCGTGCAGATCGGTCTGGTGCCGAACACCGAGTTCCTGAAGGGCACGGTGGCGCTCTCGAAGCACGGCGAGATCGAAGTGGATGCGAAGGGTCAGACGTCGGTGCCGGGTCTGTTCGCGGCGGGCGACGTCACCACGGTCCCGTTCAAGCAGATCGTGATCGCCGTGGGTGAAGGCGCGAAGGCTTCGCTCGGCGCGTTCGACTACCTGATCCGCTCGTCGGCGGACGACGAGGAAGATGCGAAGGTCGCCGCCGCGGTGGTCTGACGCGCGCCTCACACCGAAAGGTTTTAGCAGTCTCTCTTTGCGCCGGCTTCGTGCCGGCGTTTTTTTTGTCCGCGAATTTGTCTGTGGAATGCGGGCGCGGATACCCCGTGCAAGCGCCTCGCGGACGTGACACACTAAATGCACGGCGCGTTGCCGATCGAGAAGGAGACTGCCGTGGACCGCGAAACCTTTGTTCGCACGCTGGCCGAAGAAGGCTTTCCCGAACCCGTGCTCGTGACGCGCGAGCATGGCGCGATGGACGAGCATACGCATCCGTTCGAAGCGAAAGCGCTGATCGTGATGGGCGAGATCACGATCGGCGCGGATGGCGAGGAGCGGCTATATCGTGTCGGCGACGTGTTTCATCTGGCCGCCGGGCAGCCGCATGTCGAGCGCTATGGGCCGCAGGGCGTGCAGTATCTGGCGGGACGCAAGGATTGAGTCGAAAAAAATGGCTGCCGGAAGGCAGCCATTTTTCCTTGCAGCGATGCGCGAATCCAGGGACGCGTGGACCCGCACGGTCTAACCCCGCGCCGCAATTTCCTTCTTCCACCCTTCGATGATCTTCGCCGCAAGCGCGTTGTAATCGCCGTCGAAATGGTGGCTGCCGTTGGTCCTCACGAGATCGATGCCGGTGTTCGCGAGCGCCGGGCACAGCGTGTCCTTTTCGTCCTCGCCGTACACGCACTGCACGATCGACGGCGGCACTTTCGCGAGTTCCGGGCGCACCTTGAGCGCCTTGTCGCTCGCGGGCATGCCGAGCCAGCCCGTCACGCGGATCTGGAAATCGGCGTCCGGCGCGAAGCCGAGCAGCGACATGTACGACACCTTCGCGCGCAGCGCGTCGGGCAGGCGGTTGTAGGCGAACGGCATCACATCCGCGCCGAACGAGTAGCCCACGAGCGCGATGTGCTTCGCGTGCCAGCGCGACGCGTAGGTGTTGAGCACGCGTGCGAGATCGTGGCTCGTCTGCGCAGGCGGCTTCTCGCTCCAGAAATAACGCAGCGCGTCCCAGCCGACCACCGAAATACCCTGCTTTTGCAGGGCTTCCGCGATGGTCTTGTCGAGATCGCGCCAGCCGCCGTCGCCGGAAATCACCACCGCGAGCATGTCGGTCGGATGCGCGGCGGGCAGCTCGATCAGCGGCAGATCGGAGACGTCCTCTTCGCTTTCCGTCTGCGCGCGCAGATGCGGTGCGGTCAAAGTCGCGAGCTTGTCGGCATCGGAAAGATTCGCGGCGAACACGCGTGGCGCGGCGCCGTTCGATGCGGGCGCAACTTTCTCGCCGTTCGCCTGCGAGGCGGTCACGCCTTGCTCGAAGAAGCCGGGCAGACCCTTGCCGCGCGAAAGCGTCGGATCGGCGGGGCAGGGCGCGAAGCGCGCGTCGAGCGGTTTCGTCGACGGATCGAGCGACACCGCGCCCGCCATCGTGTTCGCGGGCGACTGCGAGAGCATGCGTTGCGCGATGAGCGCGCCGGTGCCGCTGCCGATCGCGATCGGCGCGAAATACTCGTTCGATCCCTGCTGGCGTTCGAGCTGATGGCTCAGCGCTTCGGCATCGCTGTAGAGCTTGTGGCAGGTCTCGTTCTTGATGGCGCCGAGGTTCGACGCGTAGCGCGCCGTGTCCACGCCCACGACCAGCGCGCCGTGCTGCGCGAGCGCGTCGGCGCGCGTCTGGTCGGCGGCGTTCCAGTGTTCGCCCGCCGAGAACAGCACCGCGAAGCCGCGAATCGCGCCAGCGGGTCTGGTCATCGCCACTTCGCCGTAGCGGCCGCCCGAGACGTGTTCGATGGCGTTTTTTTCAGCGCTTTTTTCAGCACTATTGGCGGCTTTGGCCGTCGACGTGGAAAGCGTGGAAGCCGTGGAAGCGAACGCGCCATGCGACGCGCCGGCGACGAGCAGGACGGCGCCCGCCGCCGCGCGAAGCGTGCGCGGCAGCGTGGAAAAACAATGCATCATGAACGCCAGCCTCCTGCCAGCAGCGATAGATCCGCAAGGGTGATGAACACGCTGATCGAGCCCGAAGCGGCCAGATAGCGCGGTTCCCAGCGCGGCGCGAACTTGTTCTTGAAGCCGCGCAGCCCACGGAAGTTGTAGAACTTGCCGCCGAAGCGCCAGATCAGCCCGGCAAGGCGATGCCACGACGACGCGAGCGGCGTCGGGCCCATGCCGGAAAGCGGCGCCATGCCGAGCGAGAGCGACTGAAACCCGGCGGCCTTGAGATGCAGCGCGAGCTGCGTGAAGAGATATTCCATCGCGTAGGGCGACGCGCCCGGCAGATGGCGCATGACGCCGACCGTCGCGTCGGTGTTCAGGTCGGTCGTCATGAAGGTGACGAAGGCGAGCGGCTCGCCGTTCTGACGCACCAGCAGCACGTGCTGGGCGGCGAGGTAATCGTCGTCGAATGCGGCCACCGAGAAGCTCTTTTCACGCGCTTCGCGGTCTTCGAGCCACGCGTCGGAAATCGCGCGCAGCGTCGGCAGCGTGTCGGGCATCTGCGACGGATCGATGTGATCGAAGGTGAAGCCGTCGCGCTCGCCGCGCTTGAGCGCGTAGCGCAGATGCGCGCGCTGCGGGCCCTTGAGGTCGAATTCCTGCAGCATCACGCGCGCTTCCTCGCCGAGCTTCATCAGCGTGAGGCCGGCGTCGAGGTAGAGCGGCAGGGCGTCGGCGCGCACCTGATAGAACGCGGCGCGGCCGCCGTGCGCGTGCGCGAGCGAGACGAATTCGCGGATCAGCGCGGGCCATTCGTCGCGCGGTCCGACCGGATCGTGCAGCGCGGCCCACGTGCGGCCGCGCTTGGCGTACATGAGGAACGCGCTGCGCGACTGCGAGAACAGGAAGCTCTTGTCGCCCATCAGCGCGAGGCCGGCGTCGCTGCGTTCCTGCGCGCGCACGATGCGCGCGGCTTCGATCAGGTCTTCGCTCGCGGGCATCACGAAACGCCCGGCCGCCGGACGCAGCAATTGCCACGACGCCAGCGCGGCGGCGAACACGCCCGCGCCGAGCGTGGCGCGCAGCGCACGCGGCGCGCGTTCGTCGAAAGCGAATTGCCACCAGAGATGCTGCGAATAATCGACGTCGCGGAACGCGAACAGCAGCACCCACACGGCCAGCGCGATCACGCAGCCGACCGAGGCGAGCCACGCGGGCGTGAAGCGCTCGGTGAACAGCGACGAATGGCGATTGAAGCGGCGGCGCGTGGCGAGCAGCAGCGCGATCAGCACGCACAGCACGCCCGCTTCGACGAACGCGAGGCCCTTCATCAGCGAAAGCGCGAGGTTGGCGACGGCCAGCATGAGCGCGAGCCACCACGCGGCGTCGAGGCGGCGCAGCAGGCCGCGCGCGACGAACAGCAGCAGCACGCCGAACAGGCTGCCGAGCATCTGCGAGCTTTCGAGCACCCAGAGCGGCAGCACGGTTTGCAGCAGCGCGATGCGCTTGGCGAACGCGGGCGTCGCGCCGGAGATCACGAGCATGCTGCCCGTGACGAAGGTGACGATGGCGAGGAACAGCGGGGCGAGTTGCGAGACGCCGTCCGCGCCGCGTTTCGCGATCGTCGTGCTGAGCGGGTTCGTGAGCGCGCGGCCTTCGAACACGGCGAGCAGCGCGGCCGAAAGCGCGAGCGGCGCGCCGAAATAGATCGCGCGGTAGGCGAGCAGCGCGGCGAAGACCTTCGAGCCGGGCACGCTGGAACCGAGCGCGAATACCATCGCGGCCTCGAATACGCCGATGCCGCCGGGCGTATGGCCGATCAGGCCGAGCAGCATCGCGGCGGTGTAGACGGTCAGGAAATCGGCGAAATCGATGTGCGCGTGCGGCATCACCGACCAGAGCGCGAGACCGGCGCCCACCACGTCGAGCGCGGCGAGCAGCAGTTGCGCGACGAGGTCGCGGCGCGCGGGCACCGAGAAGCGCGCCCAGTCACGCTTGAGCGGATTGATTTCGCGCGCCGTGGCGGGGCAGGCCGCGATCGTCGCGGCGCCGAGCGCGAGGACCGCGCCGCCGATGCCGCGCAGCGCGTCGGGCGAGAGATGGAGCAGGCCGGAGAGCGTCGGCGCCGCGCAGACCATGCCGAGCGCGGCCATCAGCGCGAGGGCGAGCGCGAGCGTGACGCTCGTGAACACGGTCATGCGGCCGATCTGCGCCGGCGTGACGCCCGAGCCGCCGTAGACGCGGCAGCGCACCGCGCCGCCCGTGAGCGCGCCGAAGCCGGTCACGTTGCCGAGCGCCGAGCCGGCGATCGCGCCGACCCAGAGCGGGCCGCGCGGCACCTTCATGCCGAGATAGCGCAGGCCGATGGCGTCGCGTCCGACGAGCGCGATGAAGCTCAGCGCGGTCGCGCCCAGCGCGCCGATCCACTGGAATGCGCTCAACTGCCAGAGCTGGCGGATCACCGAGCGGTAATCGACGGATCGCGACAGATGCTGGAACACGACCAGCAGCAGCGCGCAGATGCCAAGCGCGAGCGCCGGCGCGACGAAGCGTTGCAGGCGCAGGGCGCGAGCGCGGCGGCGCATCGCCACGAGGGCGGCGCGCGCGATGCGCGAGGGGGGTGATTGAAGCATGGATCGGTCTGGCGAGTCTGCGATGGCGCCAATGCGCCGTGGGCGGCGTCCCCGGGGACGGCATCGCGTTCTGGTCGTCACGTTCTTCCGGTGCCGGCGCCGCTCGATCGCGTCGCGCAGTAATCAGAGCCGGGACGGCGAGCCAAAACGTAAACGTTCGGTAAATGACTGGTAATCCAGAAAACGCGCTGGGCGGCCTGACGGTTGACTAAGTGGATAAAGAATCCCGGAAAGTGAACGATCGGGCAGCTGATCGGCGGGCGTCCGAAACCGCGTTTTCGGCGCCTTCGGCGGTTAAATGGGTCGTTAAACGTTTGTTAATGACCGGCGCGCCGGATTGCGGATTTCGCAAAAGCGGGGCATGAGACGACAGCATCGATTCAAAGCGGAACACGGCGGAAAAAACCTCGTTTAACCCGACAGGACGAACACGCCGGCAGCCCTGCTGCGCAAGGCATCGGCGAAAATGGGGCGCGCCATTGTTTCATCGCGCGACAGAATGATTTACGGCAGCACGCGACCTTTTCTGAATCCGCTGTGACCCCGCTGTGACCAATTGGATACACGCTTTTTAAATCTTTTACTTCCCCTCGCCGTGGAGTTAGTCTGAATACCTCGGGCGACGTATGACTGCGATTTGACCGTGCGAGGAGAATGACGTGAACAGACTAGCCTTGACTTCGCTTTCGCTCGCCGCGCTCGGTGCAGCCGGCATCGCGCAGGCTCAGACCAGTGTCACGCTGTACGGCACCATCGACACGTCGATCACCTACGTCAACCACGCCAACGGCAGCAACAGTCTCTGGTCGCTCGGCAACAGCAGCTTCGGCAATCTGTCGGGCTCGCGCTGGGGCCTGAAGGGCGCCGAAGATCTGGGCGGCGGCCTCAAGGCGATCTTCCAGTTGGAAAACGGCTTCAATCCGTCGACCGGTCAGTCGGGGCAGGGCGGCCGCATGTTTGGACGCCAGGCGTACGTGGGCCTGACCGCCGAGCAATACGGTTCGCTCACGCTCGGGCGTCAGTACGATCCGCTCATCGACCTCGTGCAGGGCATCACGGCCGACAACTACTTCGGCTCGGCCTTCGCCACGCCCGGCGACGTCGACAATTACGACAACAGCTTCCGCGTCAACAACGCCGTCAAATACACCACGCCGGTGTGGAACGGCTTGCAGGCCGCCGCGATGTATTCGTTCGGCGGCATCGCCGGATCGACCGGTTCCGAGCAGTCGTATTCGGCGGCGGTCGCCTACAACAACGGCCCGATCGCCGTCGCCGGCGGCTACTTCTACGCGGCCAACAGCCAGGCCGGACTGGGCATCCGCACCGACGGCTGGACCAGTACCTCGGACGGCACCTTCGACGGGCCGGTCAATTCCGGGTATGTGAGCGCACACTCACTTTCTATCGCGCGGGCGGCGGCGCAGTATTCGGCGGGTCTCTTCACGTTCGGGCTCGGCTACAGCAACGCGCAGTACGCGTCGGATGCGAGTTCGGTGTTTCGCGACACGGAGAAGTACAACACCGGCCAGGGTTTCGTGAATTACCAGCTCAACCCGGCGCTGCTGCTCGGGCTCGGCTACACCTATACGCACGCGAGCGGCGACACGAACGCGAACTACCATCAGGTGTCGATCGGCGCGGATTACAGCCTGTCGAAGCGCACCGATCTCTATATGACCGCGGCCTGGCAGCACGCGAGCGGCGAGCAGGGCGATGGTTCGGGCGGCTCGATGCCGGCGGAAGCGTCGATCGGCTCGTATGGCTACAACGGCACGTCGTCGCAGACGATGGTGAACTTTGGCTTGCGGCACAAGTTCTGAGGCAAGCACTTTTTAGCGCGTTTCGAGACCTGCGCCGGGCGTCCGTTTTCATGGACGCCCGGCGTTTTGCTTTTTCTCTTGTATGTTGTCGGCCACGCCTGCCGGCTTTCACGTCGCGCCGCTAACGCGCGCGCCGCAAGAGCCGCAAGACCCGCAAGTCGAGCCACGCCGCGAGACGTTCGACGGCCACGCTGGCAAAACTCGGTTGCCGCCAGGCGCTCGTGAGCGTCACGCGCGCGAGTGGGCGGCGCGTGGCGGCGTCGGGCGTGTGGTCGGTGTCGTTGATGTCATCGGCGCTCAGCCACAGACGTTCGCCGCGATGCACGCGCAGCATGTCGCCGGGATTCAGCCAATGATCGTAGGGAGAGCGTGCGCGCGTGAGCCAGATGCGCGCGCCGTAGACGCGCAACGTGCCGTCGGCGCTGACGCGCCAGGTGAGCGTGGTCGCACGCGGTACGGCGAAGTGAATCGACAGCGCGGGCAAGGCGACATCGTGTGCGGCAAAGTCTGCACCGAAATCCGCGCCAAAAGCGGGAACGGCGCTGCACACGCCGGGCTGCTGTGAAGCTTCATCCATCGTCATCTCCAGAGTGGGAGCCGACCGACGGGGCGCTTTCTTCTGCCCTTGCTGCTTGTTCGATGCTCACAAAACAAGAAGCCCCGTCGATGCCGGCGGGGCTTTGTGATTTGCGTAAGACGGACTGCCTGTATTACCCGTTCGCACACACTCCCCGTGACTCGCCAGTATTCGGCGTGTGCCACGGATGATTCATCGCGGTCGTGAGGGTGAGGGGACGCATGTGCATGAACCGAGTGTGCGGGGGCGAGCCGTGTGGTGTCAACAGAATTCGCTGCGAGGCGAGGCGCCGGACGTGAGCGCTGACTGCGCTGAATACGCTTGTTTGCGCTCGCTTACGCTCGACCGATCTGGCGAGGGAGACAACGGCGAGCGGAGGCGAGATCCGTTTCATCTGCCCCCTTGCCGCTGACGGGCATTTCCTCCAGGATGGGTTGTTTTCTCATCGGAACTACCGGAATTACCGGGACTACTAGCGGGACCATTGGGGCCATCGGGACCCGCCGCGCGAATGGGCCGCCTTGCCGGGCGGACGATTCGCCAACGTGCCACCGTCGCCGTTGCAGAAAGGTCACATTAGAACAGATCCTCTCTGATATACCACATACAGAATATTGCTTTTTGTCGCGACGCAGCATATGATTCAGTCATTCGATGACTCAATCTTGCGGAGCTTCAAATGGATCTCGTCTCTCTTGCACTCTTTGCGACGGCAGTTGTGGCCTTGGGTGCCGCCGCTACGGTTATGATCGCGAAATGGCTGCCGCAATCGGCCATCGAGCAGGCCGCACAGCACGGCCGCTTCGTCGGTCTGGGCGAGGCGCCGCGCGCGCAGCCCGCACGTTCGGTCCGCCCGCTGGTTCGTCCGCAGGTCGGTAAAGAGGCAATGAATGTCGTCAGAACACACTGAAGCAGTCGCCACCCGGGACGCCGCGCCGCTCACGCTGGCGCTGCAGCCCATCAACGCCACGCTAAGCCTGCGCGATCAGGCTTATGCGATGCTGCGCCAGGCTATCGCCGACGCCGATATCTATCAGACGCGCGAGGAAATCCGCCTCGACGAACGCGTGCTGAGCGAAACGCTCGGCGTCAGCCGCACGCCCGTGCGCGAAGCCATGACGCTGCTCGAACAGGAAGGCTTCCTGCGTATGGTGCCGCGTCGCGGCATCTATATCGTGCGCAAGAGCAAGCGCGAGATCGTCGAGATGATCCAGATGTGGGCCGCGCTCGAGAGCATGGCCGCGCGCCTCGCCACGCTGCACGCCACCGACGAGGAAATCGCGAAGCTGCGCCATATGTTCGACAGCTTCCGCGACAGCACGCCCGCCGAGCACATTGCGGAATATTCGGACGCCAACATCGCCTTCCACCAGGCGATCGTCGAGCTTTCGAAGTCGCAGATCATCCTCGATACGATCAAGAACATCTTCGTGCATGTGCGAGCGATCCGTCGCATGACCATCTCGCAGAGCGATCGCGCGTCGCGCTCGATCGTCGATCATCTGCGCATCATCGAAGCGCTGGAGCAGCGCGATACCGAACTGGCGGAACGGCTCACGCGCCAGCATTCGCTGGATCTCGCCGCTTACGTCGAAAAGCATTGCGACTTTCTCGATTGAGCGCGTGACAGGGCGCGTTATGCGCTGACGGGACACAAAAACGGGAGACCTGCGGGTCTCCCGTTTTCATTTGCACGCAGCGCGCTCACGCGCTCTGTGCTCGGAGCGGATGAGACGGCGCTGGCGGAAACTTTATGCGCATCAAGGCCGGCGGCGGGCGGTGCGAGCCGCCCGAACGCGCTTGCCCAATCGGCAAACTCCAAGCGCAGTAAGCGTTCCACGCACTCGGACGCCTCTCCATTTTCCACACGCGATCTGAAATATTTGCCCGCGTTCGCTCGGGGTTTTCCCGTTCGTGCGCTGCAGCAAACGCGCGCCGATTCCCTCAACGCCTTATTCCACAAGCTTTTCCGCCCACTTTTCGACGCGCTGTGCCGGATAAATCCCCCTTGCTTCGTTGTGATATATCACATACCGTATTGTTCAAGGACGCAGCTCGCATCGCAATCAGCCAGCGATGAACGCAACATCCGGCGACCGCCCCGGCGCCTTTGCAACCTGACGATTTCGAACTCTCGCCCGGCCACGATTAAACAAGGAGACATGACATGGGCAAGGCACTGGATGGTGTGCGCATTCTCGACTTCACGCATGTGCAGTCGGGCCCGACCTGCACGCAACTGCTCGCCTGGTTTGGCGCCGACGTGATCAAGATCGAGCGCGCTGGCGCCGGCGACATCACGCGTGAACAGTTGCGCGATATCCCCGACGCGGACAGCCTCTATTTCACGATGCTGAACAGCAACAAGCGCTCGCTCACGCTCGACACGAAGAACCCGGAAGGCAAGCGCGTGCTCGAACGGCTGATTCGCGAATGCGACGTGCTCGTCGAGAACTTCGCGCCCGGCGCGCTCGATCGCATGGGCTTTAGCTGGGAGCATATTCAGTCGCTCAATCCGCGCATGATTCTCGCGTCGGTGAAGGGCTTCGGCGCGGGGCCGTACGAGGACTGCAAGGTCTACGAGAACGTGGCGCAGTGCGTCGGCGGCGCGGCCTCGACCACGGGCTTCGACGATGGTCCGCCGGTCGTGTCCGGCGCGCAGATCGGCGATAGCGGTACGGGTCTGCATCTCGCGCTCGGCATCGTCACGGCGCTGTTTCAGCGCACGCACAGCGGACGCGGCCAGAAGGTGCTCGCCGCGATGCAGGACGGCGTGCTCAACCTCTGCCGCGTGAAGCTGCGCGATCAGCAGCGCCTCGATCGCACCGGTGTGATGAAGGAGTATCCGCAATATCCGAACGCCGGTTTCGGCGATGCGGTGCCGCGCGCGGGCAACGCGTCGGGCGGCGGTCAGCCGGGCTGGATTCTGAAGTGCAAGGGCTGGGAAACCGATCCGAACGCGTACATCTATTTCATCGCGCAGGCGCCGGTGTGGGACCGCATCTGCAAGCTGATCGGCCGCGAGGAATGGATCGACGATCCGCGCTACGCCACGCCGAATGCGCGCCTGCCGCATCTGAAGGAGATCTTCGCGGAGATCGAGCACTGGACCATGCATCGCAGCAAGTTCGAAGCGATGGCCGCGCTCAATCGCCACGACATTCCGTGCGGCCCGATTCTCTCGATGAAGGAAATCGCCGCCGACGAATCGCTGCGCGCGAGCGGCACGATCGTCGAGGTCGAGCATCCGGTGCGCGGGACCTATCTCACGGTCGGCAATCCGATCAAGCTCTCGGACAGCCCGACGAACGTGACGCGTTCGCCGCTGCTCGGCGAGCACACCGATGAAGTGCTCGCGGAATTCGGCTACAGCGAAACCGAGATCCACTCGCTGCGCGCGGCAGGCGCGCTCTGAGCGGCGAAGCGTGCACATGCACACATGACACGATGGAGCAAAGCATGGATACATGGATGCGCTTGATGGCCAACGACGGCAGTATCGTGTTTGGCCGCGTCGAAAACGGTTATCTGCACGAATACGAAGGACTCGATCAACCGGTGCCCACGGGCGCGGTGCTGTCGTTGCGTGCGCTCACGCCGCTCGCGCCTTGCGCGCCAGGCAAGGTCGTCGCACTGTGGAATAACTTTCACGCGCTCGCGTTGAAGCTGGAAAAGCCGGTGCCCGAGCATCCGCTTTTCCTGATCAAGCCGGCGAGTTCGGTGATCGGTTCGGGCGATGCGATTCGCCGTCCTGCTCACTATGCGGGCAAGATCGTGTTCGAAGGCGAATTGGGCATCGTGATCGGCAAGCGTTGTCGCGATGCGAGTCTCGAAGAAGCCGAGGCGTCGATCTTCGGTTACACGATCGTGAACGACGTCACCGCTGCGGGCCTGCTCGCCGAGAATCCGCACTTCCCGCAATGGTGTCGCGCGAAGGGTTTCGATACGTTCTGTTGTCTGGGGCCGGCGATCGTGTCGGGTTTCGACTGGCGCAGCGCGCGCGTGGTGACGCGGCTAGACGGCGTGGAGCGGCAGAATTATCCGCTCGACGACATGGTGTTTTCGCCCGCGCAGCAAGTGAGCCTGATTTCGCAGGATCTCACGCTCGAACCGGGCGACGTGATTGCGTGCGGCACGTCGCTGGGCGTGGGCTCGATCGGTGAGGGCGCAACGGTCGAGGTGACGATCGAAGGGATTGGCGCGCTCGTCAACGCGCTGGGCGTGCCCGTGCGCGATCGGGCCGATGCGGCGCAATCCGCAAACGAACGCGAGAAACCCGCTGTGGTGTGGTAATAGCGACGACGCGTGCGGCCACGCCGCCGACGCGCGAGGAGGAGACATGCCGGAGCAACTGGCGGGCGAGATGGCGTGGCTGGGCGGCGGCGTGCTGTTCGCCTGGCTCGTCTGTGCACTGGCGCAACTGGCCGCGCTCGCGCCCGCATGGGCGCGGCGCGAGCCTGCGCGCGCGAAGCCGCGATGCCGTCGTGCGCAAGACGAAGTCAGCAAACCTGCGCGTCACGCGGCCTTCGCTATTGCGTTCGCGCTGCTGTTGACGATTCCGCCCGGTGTGCTGGCGGCATCGCTCATGCATGGCGCGGCGGCGGTGGCTGTCGTCGAGGCGGGCGTGATGGCGGGACTGTGGCTCGGCGCGCGCCACGATTTGACGAAGCGCGCGCGCGTGGCCGGCGTGGCGGGATGCTTGCTCGGCGCGAGCGCGATGGTCGCGGCGTTCGCGAGTTGTCTGCTGTGGCCCGCGCAAAACGTTGTCGAACGCGTCACGCTCTATGCGGGCGCGACGTTCGGCGCGCTGCTGTTCGGCGCAGCCGCGTGTGCCTGGTCGCTGAGCGCTCGGGGTAAAGCGATCAGGCGTTGGCGTGCGCGTGCGCCGGCTCGAAACAGCGACGTGATTCTGCACGCCGCGGCGATCGTGCTCTGTGCGGCGCTCGGCTATGGCTTCGCGATTGAGCGGATTGGCGCGTCGGCGGAATTCGGCGCGTCGGTGCTCGTGGGCGCGTGCGTGTTATGCGCCGCGCTGGGCGTGCGTCTGATGGGCGGCGCGCGACGGCGCTCACCGCACGCGCGTCAACACGCGCTGTTCGCGCCACCCGCTCCACCTACACATTACGCGCGGTTCGCAGGCGTCCCCGACGAATGGCTCGTCGCCGCCTTCGACAGCAACGCGAGCGACGCCGCGTATTTCGATACGTGGAGCGCCGACTATGCAACGCCGCCCGAATGGGCGCGCGCCGCGCAGCACGCTTCGCAGCATATGCCGCGTCGGCGGCGTAGTCGTCATCGCGCGCTCAGGCAACGCCAGGGGCCGCATTGATTCAAGCGAGTTGAAGGTGGCGTGCATTCATCGCCATTCTGCGCATTCACGCCTTCGATCACGCGAATCATTCAGCGCAATCAATAGATTCGCGCCGATCTATCTCTCCTTACTTATGGAAAGTCGATTCGGAGACGCGTGTAATGTTTTCGATAAGTTGCGCGCCTTCTTCCATCAGGAAGCGTTTGAAGGCCAGCGCGACGGGCGGCAGACGCTTGTTCTTGCGATGCACCACATACCAGTTGAGCATGACCGGAAAGCCCTCCACGTCGAGCACGACGAGGTGGCCGACCTGCAATTCGAGGCTGATCGTATGCGCCGATAGAAACGCGATCCCCATGCCGGCGATCACGGCCTGCTTGATGGTTTCCGTGCTCTGGATTTCCATCGCGATCTTGAGGTTGGTGATCTTGCCCGCGAAGCCTTCTTCCATCGAATTCCATGTATCCGAGCCGCGCTCGCGCACGATGAAGGCCTCGTTGGCGAGCGTGCTGAGCTTGATGCTGCGCTTGTGCGCGAGCGGGTGCGAGGGCGCGGCGACGATCACATAGGGATGCGGCGCGAAGGGCTCGTTGATGGCGTCGGTGGTATGCGGCGGACGCACCATGACCGCGAGATCGGTCTGATTGCTCGAGAGCTGATGCAGCAATTGCTCGCGGTTGTGCACCGAGAGATTGAGCGTGACGCCTTTGTAGCGGCGCGTGAATTCGGCGAGCAGACGCGGAAAGAAGTAGTCGCCCGCGCTGATCACGGCCACGTTGAGCTTGCCGCCGGAGACGCCCTTCAACTGGCTCATCGCCTCGTCGACTTCATGGAACTGCTGAATGATCGCGCGGCTGTAGTGCAGCATCTCGGTGCCCGCGGGCGTGAGATAGATCTTCTTGCCGAGCTGCTCGAAGAGCGGCAGACCCGCGTGCTCTTCGAGCTGGCGGACCTGCGTGGAAACGGCCGGCTGCGTGAGATGCAGCTCTTCCGCGGCGCGCGAAAAACTGAGGTGGCGTGCGACGGTTTCGAACACCTTGAGCTGGCGCAGCGTGGCATTTCTCATGGTCATGGCCGATCCATAAAGGATGGTGAATCAACATAATAACAAACTTTAATTGTGACTAATCGAACAATCACCCTAGCATGAGTTGAAAGGAGTCCGAATGCCAATGGAACGGTGTGCGGGTTAACGCGTAAAAACGCGAAAAAGTGCCTTTTAAAGCGGGAAAACCCGTAGTCGGTGGCTTCTGTATCGGCGTATTCAGGCAATTCATGGAATTGTCGAATGAAAGGGAATTCACGAATTTCCATTCGATTTTTCGTGTGCTGTTTCGAATGGAATTCAGAAAGTAAGCAGGGAAGAATTAAAACGATAAGTAAATATCTATGCAGGCCGGCGAAAGTACCGGCATCCATGAATGGATAGCGGAGACAAGCGAGATGAATGCAATCAGTCAGAGGAGCGAGGGCGGTCCGTTCTGGACGAACCGCTGGTTTCAACTGGTGGTGGGCATGCTATGCATGGCACTCGTCGCCAATCTGCAGTACGCGTGGACGTTGTTCGTCGCGCCAATGAATGCGCGTCACCACTGGGGGGAAGCGTCCATTCAGCTGGCGTTCTCCATTTTCATCCTGACTGAAACCTGGCTCGTGCCGATCGAAGGCTGGCTGGTCGACAAGTTCGGCCCGCGTCCGGTCGTGATGGTCGGCGCGGTCTGCGCGGGCCTCGCCTGGGTGCTCAACTCGTACGCGAGCACGCTGCCGATGCTGTATGTCTCCTCGGTGATCGCGGGCATCGGCGCGGGCGGCGTGTACGGCACCTGCGTCGGCAACGCGCTCAAGCTGTTCCCGGATCGCCGCGGTCTCGCGGCGGGCCTGACGGCGGCGGGCTTCGGCGCGGGCGCGGCGGTGACGGTGATCCCGATCGCCAACATGATCACGCGCTCGGGCTACGAGCACACGTTCTTCTTCTTCGGCATCCTGCAGGGCGTATCGATTCTGCTGCTCGCGCTCGTGCTCGTGAAGCCTGTGACGCGCGCCGGCGCCGCGGCGGGCCGACGTCTCGTCACGCGTGTCGACTACACGCCGGGGCAGATGGTCCGGCAGCCGGTGTTCTGGCTCATCTACGTCTCGTTCGTGGCGGTGGCGGCGGGCGGCCTGATGGCCACGGCGCAGATCGGACCGATCGCGAAGGACTGGGGCCTCGCGCGCATTCCGATGACCGTGTTCGGCGCGACGCTGCCGCTGCTCACGCTCACGCTGTCGATCGATAACATCTGCAACGGCTTCACGCGTCCGTTGTGCGGCTTCATCTCCGACAAGATCGGCCGCGAAAACACAATGTTCATCATCTTCACGGGCGAAGGGCTCGCGCTGCTCGGCATGATGCAGTACGGCACGAACCCGTATGCGTTCATGACGTTCGCCGCGCTCATCTTCCTGTTCTGGGGCGAGATCTTCTCGATCTTCCCGGCGATCTGCGCCGACACCTTCGGCAGCAAGTACGCCGCGGCCAATGCGGGCACGCTCTACACCGCGAAGGGCACGGCCGCACTGCTGGTGCCGGTGGCCTCGGTGCTCTCGGCGACGGGCGGCTGGAGCGCGGTATTCATCGCCTCGGCGGTCATCACGATCGCGGCCGGTGTGAGCGCCAAGTTCATCCTCGCGCCGATGCGCCATCGTCTGATCGAGCAGAGCGACGAGCACTCCGCCACGCTCGCGACGAATCCCGCCGGGCTGCAAAGCTGGCCCAACCGCAGCGGCGAATGACGAACGGGCGGCACGATGTCGATGAACGTATCGCTTCAGCAACTCAAGGTGTTCGTCGCCGTGGCGCGCGCGCGCAGCTTCACGCGCGCCGCGCGCGAATTCGGGCTCACGCAGTCGGCGGTCAGCCGCTGCGTGCGCGAGCTCGAAGAAGCGGTCGATCTCAAGCTGTTCGATCGCACCACGCGTCAGGTTGAACTCACGGTCGCCGGCAGCGGGTTCGAGCGGCGCATCGGGCGTCTGCTCGACGAGATCGACATGGCGCTTTCCGAAGGCCGCGACGCGCATCAGGCCCATAGCGGCGTGGTGCTCGTCGCGAGCAATCCCGTGCTTTCCTCGGGCTGGGTGCCCGCCGCGATGGCGCGCTGCGCCGCGGCCTTTCCCGCGCTCACGCTGCAATTGCAGGACCTGCCGCAAGCTGCCGTGTTGCAGGCCGTCGAGCAGGGCGAGGCCGATTTCGGCGTGATCGCCGATTGCGTGCCGTTCGCAAGCGGCAATCTCGACGTGCAGCCGCTCAGCGCGACGCCGCTGTGCGCCGTGCTGCCCGCGCAGCATCCGCTCGCCTTGCAGGGCGCGTTGCGCTGGGACGATCTCGCGCGCGAGCCGCTCGTCACGCTCAATCGCGATGCGGGCTGCCGCGCGGCCGTTATGCGCGCGCTCGAAGGTTTGCGTCCCGAGGGCCGTCCGTTGCAGGAGTTCGCGCATGTGGCGGGCGTGGCGCGCATGGCGCAGCTCGGCATGGGGATCGGCGTGCTGCCGGTGTGCGGCGACGATGGCCGCGATGGACGCGTAACGGGCGATGCCGCGGGACTTTCATCGAGCGCCGCGTGTCACTGGCCCGCGCCGCCGGGACCGCTCGTCACGCGCGTGCTGCATCCGGTCGTGCAGGTGAGCACGATGCTCGTGCGGCGGCGCAATCGTTCGCTGCGTCCGTGCGCGCAGGCCGCGTGGTCGCAGTTCGTGAGCGATGGCCGTACGACGGCATCGGATGTCGTGTCGAATTCAAGCGACGCGCTGGCCGACAATCGCGCCGCTCGCGCGCGCAGCAACGACGCCAGCGAATCCCGGCGGGGTGCCGCGCTGTTCGAAAGCGCATTGCGCGCCTCGCGCGAGCAGGCGCGCGTGGAGTGATCCTCGCTGGCGCTGTCTGCGTCGCTGTCTGAGTTTCGCACCTTCGCACACTTTCCCGCATCGGCAACAAAAAACGGACCGCATCTTCATGCGGTCCGTTCGTTTTAGCGCTTGAAACAGGGTGTTTTCTACGCCGCCAGCTTCGCCATGCGTTCGCGCTGCTTGATGAGTGCGAGCACGGTGTCGATGGCGGGCGTGGGCTCGCCCACGAGCAGGCCCATCTCCTGCACGACGGTCAGCAGCGGATCGATTTCCAGCGGCCGCCCCTGTTCGAGATCGACGAGCATCGAGGTCTTGTGCGCGCCCACCGCGCCCGCGCCGTTGATCCGCCGCTCCAGATCCACGCGGAAGTGCACGCCGAATTGCTCCGCGATGCGCTGGCCTTCGAGCATCATCGTGCGCGCGACGGCGCGCGTGGCCGGATCCTGCGTGATGACGTCGAGCGTCGCGTGCGTGAGCGCGCTGATCGGATTGAAGCAGAGATTGCCCCACAGCTTGAGCCAGATTTCGTCGCGGATATCGTCGCGGATCGGCGCGTCGAAGCCGGCCGCCGTCATCGCTTCATGCAACTGGACGATGCGCGGCGTGCGCTCGCCCGACGGTTCGCCGATCGGAAACTTCTTGCCGTACACATGGCGGATCAGACCCGGCTCGTCGATTTCGGCGGCCGGATAGAGCACGCAGCCGATGGCGCGCTCGGGCCCGAGGCGCGTCCATTGCGAGCCGTCCGGATCGATGCTTTCGAGCCGCGTGCCTTCGAACTTGCCGCCGTGACGATAGAAGTACCAGTACGGAATGCCGTTGGTGCCCGTGACGATGGCCGTGTGCTTGCCGAGCAGCGGCTGCATCGAGTCGATTACGCCCGCCACCGAATGCGCCTTGAGCGTGACGATCACCACGTCCTGCACGCCGAGTTCGCGCGGATCGCTCGTGCAGCGCACTTTGGCGACGTACTCCTCGCCGTCCATCAAGAGGCGCGCGCCGCGCTCGCGCATGGCGGCCAGGTGCGGGCCGCGCGCGACGAAGCTCACGTCGGCGCCCGCGCGTGCGAGCTGCACGCCCATCATGCCGCCGATCGCCCCCGCACCGAAGATGCAGATCTTCATATCTATTCCCCAATGACGTTGAAAACCGCGTGTCCGCTCGATGGCCGCAAGCGTCGTGTGCCGTGCGTTCAATACGCATGCACGCCCGCGCGAGGGACGATGATTCGAGCATAGGGGCTGCCGTCGATTAACGACAGTTAAAGTTTCTCGCCAAAATCATCAGCGAAACGTTATGGATGACGGGTGCGAAAAGCGCCTTGCCGGACGCGTTTTCAGCCGCGCCGGACCAGCAGAAAACTCACGCCGATCGCACCGAGAAACGCGCCGCATGTGCGGTTGAACCAGCGGCGCACGACGCTGCGCGTGAGCCAGCGCGCGAGGTACATGCCGGCGAGCGAGTAAAGCGCGATGGCCACGGTTTCGAGCACGAGAAAGCTCGCGCCCAGCACGCCGAACTGCGCGAGCATCGGCTTCGTCACGTCGACGAATTGCGGCAGAAAGGCCGTGAAAACCAGAATCGCCTTCGGGTTGCCCGCCGCCACAAGACACTCGCGCCAGGCGAGCCGCGCGAGCGTGGCGTCGCTGTCGAGCTTCATGCCGATGGGCGCGTCGTCGCTGCGCCAGAGTTGCACGGCGAGCCACACGAGATAGGCCGCGCCCGCGAGCTTGATCGCGAAGAATACGGCTTCGGAGGCGCGCAGCACGACCGCGAGGCCGGTGGCCGCGAGCGCGATCATCGCCGCGAAGGCCAGCAGCCGGCCAAGGCCGCCCACGAACGCGCGCGCGAAGCCGCGGCGCGCGGCCACGTTGATCGACAGCAGGTTGTTCGGCCCTGGCGCCATGTTCAGCGCGAAGCAGGCGGGCAGGAAAAAGAGCCAGGCGGAGAAGGACATGATCGTGCTCGATGAGGACTCGCGCGAACGCGCATCCGCCGATTCTAACGCGCCGCCGCGCGCCGTCTCGTACGCGCAAAAATCACGCGAATTTCACGCGGCGATCACGCGAAAAACGGCAACGCGAGAAACAGCTTGATGACGATGGCGTTGGCGATATCGATGAAGAACGCGGCTACCATCGGCACGACGAGGAAGGCCAGATGCGAGTGGCCGAAGCGCGCGGTCACGGCCTGCATGTTGGCGATGGCGGTGGGCGTCGCGCCGAGGCCGAAGCCGCAATGCCCGGCGGAGAGCACGACGGCGTCGTAGTTGCGGCCCATCACGGGGAAAGTCACGAACAACGCGTAGAGCACCATCATCACGGTCTGCGCGACGAGGATCGAAAACACCGGCAACGCGAGCGCGGCGAGATCCCAGAGGCGCAGCGTCATGAGCGCCATCGCGAGAAAGAGCGCGAGGCTCACGTTGCCGATCAGCGCGACCGCGTGTTCGGCGACGGGGCGGCCCATGAACGCGAGCGCGTTGGCGAGCAGCACCGCGATGAACAGCGTGCAGACGAAACCCGGCAATTCGAACGGCGTGCCTGCGATCCATCCGGCGATCACGTCGCCCGCGGCGAGGCTGATGGCGATCAACGTCAGCGTTTCGATGAAGACGGCGGGCGTGGTCGCCTGTTCGGCTTTGGGTTCCTCGAAGGCGTAGGGCGCGTCGGCGGGGGCGTCGGCATCGGCCGTGTTGTCCGTGTGGCCGATGCGTTTGAGCAGGTGCTGCGCGACCGGGCCGCCGAGTATGCCGCCCATCACGAGGCCGAACGTCGCGCACGCGATGGCCGCTTCGGTCGCCGATTGCAGGCCGTGATGCTCGGTGAAGACCTTGCCCCACGCGGCGCCCGTGCCGTGTCCGCCCGCGAGCGAGACGGAGCCGCCGAGCAGCCCGAACAACGGATCGACACGCATCGCGAGCGCGAGTCCGATGCCCACGACGTTCTGCAACACCAGCAGGCCGATCACCACGGCGAGAAAGCGCACCAGCATCGGGCCGCCGGATTTCAGGCTCGCGAGATTGGCGTTCAGTCCGATGGTCGCGAAGAACGCGAGCATCAGCGGCGCTTGCAGCGAGGCGTCGAAGCGTACGTCCACGTGCACGAACGTATGCAATCCGAACAACACGAGCGCGACGACGAGGCCGCCCGCGACGGGCTCGGGAATCGTCCATTTGCGCAGCAGCGGCAGCGCGGCCAGCAGCCGGTTGCCGAGCAGCAGGACGAGCGACGCGGCGACGAGCGTTCCATAGACACCGATATTCATGCGGGCCTCGTGATGCAACGATGGCGTGGCGCGTCGGCGCGCAGGCCGCGCCGTCCCCGAAAGCTCAATGCGCACGGTACACGAGCGTCGCGCGCGTTGCGCGCACGTTGCGCAGCGCTTTGGCGCGATGCGGACGGGCGGCCGCGGCAACCGTGCCGCGCTTGCGCAAAAGGGGGCCGCACGCTTAAATACGGCTGGCGCGGCGCGCCTTTGCGGACACGCCGATGCGGCGCGCATCACGGGTCGTCACTCTCATCCGGAACGGGAGCCGTTCATGAATGGAAAGACCGTTGCAGAACGCGAAGCGGCCGGGCGCGCCGCGCGCGAGCGGGCGAAGCGTTCGAGCCACAAGCAGACCGGCGAGCTGCATCGCGATCCGCTCAAGCTGCTGGAAGCGAGCAGCGAGGGCCGCGTGCCGAACCTCGTGCCGCTGCGTTATGGCCGCATGATCGTGTCGCCCTTCACGTTCTTTCGCGGCAGCGCGATCCTCCAGGCGCACGATCTCGCCCACGTGCCGAACACCGGCATGGTCATGCAGATCTGCGGCGACGGCCATCTGCTCAACTTCGGCGGCTTCGCCACGCCCGAGCGACAACTCGTGTTCGATCTCAACGACTTCGACGAAGTCGCGCCCGGCCCGTGGGAGTGGGACCTCAAGCGCCTCGTCGCGAGCTTCGTGGTGGCGGCGCGGCACATGCGCTATTCGCGCGGCGTGGCCGAGGATCTCGTGATGACGGTGGTGAACACCTATCGCGACCGCATGCGCCAGTACGCCGACTACGGCGCACTCGAACTCTGGTACGACAAGATCACGTTCGACCGCATGGTGGAGACGGCGCTCACGCCCGAGGGCCGCCGTCTGATCCGGCGCGGCATGGAGAAGGCGGCCGGGCGCACGCACGAAAGCATGCTCGAAAAGCTCGCGCATCGCGACGACGCGTCGGGCCACTGGATCGTGCGCGACGCGCCGCCCGCGCTTTTTCACGTGCACGGCCCGAACTCGCTCTACGAAGCCGAGGACAACTGGCTCACCTTCGACGACTGGCGCACACTCATCACGCCCACTTACGAAGCCTATCTGAAGACGCTCGCGCCCGACCGCCGCGAACTGCTCGAACACTTCGCGTTGCAGGATCTCGTCTTCAAAGTCGTGGGCGTGGGCAGCGTGGGCACGCGCTGCCTCGTGATCCTGCTCGTCGATCATCACGGCAAGCCGCTGTTCCTTCAGGTCAAGGAGGCGCGCCGCTCAGTGATCTCGCAGTTTTTCAAGTCGCCGCCGTTCAAGCACGAAGCCGCGCGCGTCGTGCAGGGGCAGCGCCTGCTGCAGGCCGCGAGCGATATCTTTCTCGGCTGGTCGACGGGGCCGTCGGGGCGGCACTTCTACTTCCGCCAGTTGCGCGACATGAAGCTTTCCGTCGATCTCGAACTGCTCGACAGCACGCTGCTCGCGGGCTACGGACGCCTGTGCGGCTGGGCGATGGCGCGCGCGCATGCGAAGTCGGGCAACGCGGCGATCGAGATCGCTTCGTATATCGGACGCAGCGATCAGTTCGCCGAAGCGCTCGTGGGTTATGGCTTCGCCTACGCCGATCAGGTCGAGAAGGATTACGACCTGTTTGTGAAGGCTGCGCGCAGCGGCAAGATCCGCGCGCGCAGCGACGAGGACATGGCCGCCGATTTCCGCGTGTGAGGGTGCGTCGATCGGTGCGGAACGCGGAGTACGCCGGGCGCTCGACGGGCACGTCGTCGGCGCTCGCATTCGCGTGTGCGCGCTGATCCACGCTGATCCGCACGCGCGAACGCGCTATCCTTGCGCTTTTGTTCAGCCGCACGCGGACCGTGCGGCCCGCGCCTCATGCGTCTACGCCACATCGAAGTCTTCCACGCGATCATGCGCACGGGCTCGCTGTCGAAAGCCGCCGAGCTGCTGTGCGTGTCGCAGCCCGCCGTGAGCAAGGTGCTCGCGCATGCCGAGCGCAGCGCGGGCCTCAAGCTGTTCGCGCGCGCGCACGGCCGGCTCCAGCCGACACGCGAAGCCGAACTGCTGTTCGCCGAAACCCAGAAGCTGCAAACGAGCCTCGACAGCATCCGCGACCTCGCGCGCAATCTCGCGCTGCAACCGCAGGGGCTGCTGCGCATCGGCTGTCTGCCGAGTCTGGGTTTGAGCCTGATTCCGCAGGCCGTGCAGGCGTTTCGCGCCAGCTATCCGGAAGTCTCGCTGCAGATCCAGACGCGTCACACCAACGAGCTGTTCAACGCGCTGCTCACGCGCGAACTCGACGTGGGCGTGGCGATCAATCCGCCCGCGCGGCCCGGCATCGCCTCGCTCGAACTCGGGCGCACGGCCGTGGTCTGCGTCGCGCCGCCCGACGAACCCACGCCCGCCGATGCACCGCTCGCGCTGCAGGACGTCGTCGCGAGCGACTGGATCAGCATCGGCAATGTCGATCCGCTGGGCGAGACCATCGGGCATCTGCTCGAAACGCAGGGCGTGGAAGGGCGGCTCGCGGTGGTCGAAGCGCAGACCTGGTATGTGGCGCGTTCGCTGGCGGCGCGCGGCGTGGGGCGCGTGTTGCTCGACGAAATCACCGCGAAGAGTGCGGGCGAACCGGTCGCGATCCGTCGCGTGGAACCGGCATTGAGCGTGGGCGTGTTCGCGCTGTGGCGCGACGGCGGCATGGATTCGCAGGCGGGCAACGCGTTCGTCGACGTGTTGCGCGCGGGTTTCGCGCAGGCTTGAAGGTCAACAACATCGAAGCAAACGAGGCGGGAACGATGACAGAGTCAACGCAGGAAATCACCCAGGACCGTGGACAAAACACCGCTCGCAAGGTGGCGATCGTGACGGGCGCGGGCAGCGGCATCGGCCGCGCGTGCGCGCGCAAGCTGCTCGCGAACGGCTACGCGGTCGTGCTCACGGGCCGCCGCGCCGAGCCGCTCGACGCGCTCGCCGCCGACGCGCGCGCGGCGGGCCAGGAAGCGCTGGCCGTGCCGTGCGACGTCAGCGACGCGGCCGCGGTCGAAGCGCTGTTCGACACGGTGCGCCAACGTTATGGCCGCCTCGATCTGCTGTTCAACAACGCGGGACGCAACGCGAAGGCCGTCGATATCGACGAGTTGTCGGTGGAAGACTGGCGCGCCGTGGTCGATACGAACCTGACCGGCGTGTTCCTCTGCACGCGCGCGGCGTTCGCCTTGATGAAGCGGCAGAACCCGCAAGGCGGCCGCATCATCAACAACGGTTCGATTTCGGCCCACGCGCCGCGTCCGTTCAGCATTGCGTACACGGCGACCAAGCACGCCATCACCGGGCTGACGAAGTCGGTGTCGCTCGACGGACGGCGCTACGACATCGCCTGTGGGCAGATCGACATCGGCAATGCGGGCACCGAGATGGCCGAGCGCATGGCGCGCGGCGTGCCGCAGGCCAATGGCGAGATCGCCGTGGAGCCGCTGATGGATGTGGAACTCGTCGCCGATGCGGTGCTGCACATGGCGCAGTTGCCGCTGGCCGCGAACGTCCAGTTCATGACGATCATGGCCACGAAGATGCCGTTCGTTGGGCGAGGATGAGTGTGCGTAGCGATACGTAGACCGATTTAGCCGTTGGCGCGCAAGGCGTGCGGGCGGTGGGGCGCCCGCACGCGCAAACGCGCGCTCCCGTATACTGGACGCCGAATCATTACGACGTTCGCCCCATGTCTTTGCCTTTACATCCCGAGGACGACCCGCGCCCGGAACCGCCCGAGCGGCCCAACGACGGCGACTGCTGCCAGAGCGGCTGCAGTCCCTGCATCTTCGATCTCTACGCCGAAGAGGTGCAGCGCTGGCGCGAAGCGCTCGCGGCGTGGGAAGCGCGCCAGGCGCCCCGCCACGCGGCAGAGGCCGCCGAGGCCGAACCGCCGCGCTGAGCGGCGCGCCCCACACTACGCCGAGCCGTCATGTCCGAATCCCTCGATCTTCCCGCCGCCGCCTCTGTCGTCACCTCTGCCGTCAAGCCCGCTGATGCACTCACGGCGCTCGATGCGCTCCAGGCGTTCGCCGAGCGCCATCCGCGCCTGTTCGTGCTGACCGGCGCGGGCATCAGCACGGATTCGGGCATCCCCGGCTATCGCGATGAAAACGGCGCGTGGAAGCGTTCGCCGCCCATCACGCTGCAGGAGTTTCTCGGCTCGGACAGCGCGCGCCGCCGCTACTGGGCGCGCAGCATGCTGGGCTGGCCGACCGTCGGGCTCGCGCAGCCCAACGGCGCGCATCGCGCGCTCGCGCGGCTCGAAACGGCGCGGCGCGTCGGCACGCTCGTCACGCAGAACGTCGACGGCCTGCATCAGCGCGCGGGCAGTCATGGCGTGATCGAGCTGCACGGCAGCATCGGCCACGTGCATTGCCTCGCCTGCGGCGCGCAGTACTCGCGCGCCTCGATCCAGCCGCAACTGGAGGCGCGCAATCCGGCGCTCGCGGGCGCGTTCGCGGAACCGGCCGCCGACGGCGACGCCCATCTCGACTTCGATGGCGAACACGCCTTCGACATTCCCGCATGCGACGCTTGCGGCGGCATGCTCAAGCCGTCGGTGGTGTTTTTCGGCGAGAACGTGCCGCGCGAGCGCGTGGCGGCGGCGTCGGCGGCGCTCGACGAGGCCGACGCGGTGCTCGTGGTCGGTTCGTCGCTGATGGTGTATTCGGGCTATCGCTTCTGCGCGTGGGCGCAGCAGCGCGGCAAGCCCGTGGCCGCCATCAACCTCGGCAAGACGCGCGCCGACCCGCTGCTCGCGCTGAAAGTCGAAGCGCCGTGCGCCGCGACGCTCGACGCGCTCGCCGCGCGGCTCGGCGCCTGAATCGCGCCGTTTTTCATCGCCGATCACGGGTGCTTATTGGCGTTCATCGGCGCTCATTGGCGTTCTTGCGCCGCAAGCCGCCAGGAAATCGAGAGGACCCCGACCGATGCTGACCACGACCGACGAACTCGAAGCGCACTACGGCACGCCGCACGAGCGCGCGCTGCGCAAGGAAATCGACCACGTGAACGCGGATTACCGCCGCTTCATCGAGCTGTCGCCGTTCGTCGTGCTCGCGACGGGCGGCCCGGACGGCCTCGACTGCTCGCCGCGCGGCGACGCGCCGGGCTTCGTGCGCGTGCTCGACGAGCGCACGCTCGCGCTGCCCGACCGGCCCGGCAATAATCGCGTCGACAGTCTGCGCAACGTGGTGGCCGCGCCGCAGGTCGGCCTGCTGTTCATGGTGCCGGGCGTGGGCGAGATGCTGCGCGTGAACGGCCGCGCGCGCGTGAGCGTCGAGGCCGGGCTGCTCGACCATTTCGCCGTCGACGGCAAGCCGCCGCGCTCGGTGTTGCTGATCGACATCGAGAGCGCCTATTTCCACTGCGCGAAGGCGATCGCGCGCTCGCATCTCTGGGACGCGTCGCGCCACGTCGAGCGTTCGCAGTTGCCGAGCGCGGGCGACATGTTGCGCCGCGTAAACGACGAGCAATACGGCGAGTCATTCGACGTCGAGCGTTACGAGGCCGATCTCGCCGAGCGCATGAAGAAAACGCTTTATTGAGCGCTTGCGGTGTCGTCTCCACTTTCGTCTGCATGTTCGCCCGCGTATTCGCCTGCATGTTCGTCCGCAATCAGCGCCACTCTTTTTTCCCGCTTCAGATGACCGATTCCGTTTCAAGCTCCGCTTCCACGCCGCGCCCCGAGCGCCTGCACGCGCCCGCCGCCGAGCGCAACGCCGCGCCGATCCTCGACGTGCTGCGCAGCGCCTTGCCCGCGCGCGGCACCGTGCTTGAAATCGCGAGCGGCACCGGCCAGCATGCGGTGCATTTCGCGTCGGCGCTGCCCGGCGTCGACTGGCAGCCGAGCGACGCCGATCCGCGCGCCCGCGCTTCGGTGTCCGCGTGGCGCGCACACACCGGGCTCGCCAATCTGCGCGAGCCGCTCGATCTCGACGTGCGCCGCGAACCCTGGCCGATCGGCGAGGTCGATGCCATCGTCTGCATCAACATGATTCATATCGCGCCGTGGGAGGCCGCTGTTGCGTTGCTGAAAGGCGCGGGCGCGCGGCTTGCGGTCGGCGGCGCGCTGGTGCTGTACGGTCCGTACCGGCGCGGCGGCGCGCATACGGCGCCGAGCAACGCGGCCTTCGACGCCGATCTGCGCGCGCGCGACCCGTCCTGGGGCGTGCGCGACATGGAGGCCGTCGAGGCGCTCGCGGCCGCCGAAAGGCTCGTCTGCGAGGCCGTGGTGGCGATGCCGGCGAACAATTTCAGCCTCGTTTTCCGCAGGCAGGCGGCGGCGGGCCGCGAGTAGGCGATAATCGCGGCCCTCGGGCGGGATGCCGTGCGCGCCATCGCGCAGCGCACGGGCGTTTCCCTTATGCTTGCACGATCGACGCGCTGCGCGATGCCGCGCGTGCGTCACCCCAATTGATTGAAGTGGAGAGTCAACATGAGCAAACAGGCAATCGGCGTGGTGGGTCTGGCCGTGATGGGACGCAATCTTGCGCTCAACATCGAAAGCCGCGGCCATGCGGTGTCGGTGTTCAACCGCAGCCGCGAGAAAACCGATGAGCTGATCGCTGAATTCCCCGAGCGCAAACTCGTGCCGGCCTACACGCTCGAAGAGTTCGTGGCGTCGCTCGAAAAGCCGCGCCGCATTCTGCTGATGGTCAAGGCAGGCGAACCGACCGACGCCACCATCGCCGCACTCAAGCCGCTGCTGGAGAAGGGCGACATCCTGATCGACGGCGGCAACACGCATTTCACCGACACGATCCGCCGCAACCAGGAACTCGCGAAGGCGGGCCTGCATTTCATCGGCACGGGCGTGTCGGGCGGCGAGGAAGGCGCGCTCAAGGGCCCGTCGATCATGCCGGGCGGCCAGCGCGACGCTTACGATCTGGTCGCACCGATCCTCACCGAAATCGCGGCGAAGGCGCCGGCGGACGGCGAGCCGTGCGTGGCCTACATGGGTCCGGACGGCGCGGGCCACTACGTGAAGATGGTCCATAACGGCATCGAATACGGCGACATGCAGTTGATCGCCGAAAGCTACGCCGTGCTCAAGCAGGTGCTCGGCCTCTCGAACGAGGAACTGGGCGAGGTCTACACGGAGTGGAACGCGGGCGAGCTGGACAGCTACCTGATCGAAATCACCTCGAAGATCTTCCAGAAGAAGGACGACGAAACCGGCCAGTATCTCGTCGACGTGATCCTCGATCGCGCGGCGCAAAAGGGCACCGGCAAGTGGACGAGCCAGAACGCGCTCGACCTCGGCGCGCCGCTGCCGCTGATCACGGAAGCCGTGTTCGCGCGCGTGCTCTCGTCGCTGAAGACGCAGCGCGTGGCGGCGAGCAAGGTGCTCGCGGGCCCGGACGCGAAGCCGTTCGCGGGCGACCGCAAGGCGTTCATCGAGTCGGTGCGCCGTGCGCTGTATTTCTCGAAGGTGATCTCGTACGCGCAGGGTTTCGCGCAGCTGCGCGCCGCTTCGGACGAGTACAAGTGGGATCTGCAATACGGCACGATCGCCAAGATCTTCCGTGCGGGCTGCATTATCCGCGCGCGCTTCCTGCAGAAGATCACCGACGCCTACGCGAAGAACGCGCAGCTCGACAATCTGCTGCTCGATCCCTATTTCAGCGATATCGCCGCCAACTATCAGGCCGCGTTGCGCGACGTGGTGGTCGAAGCGGTGAAGGTCGGCGTGCCGGTGCCGGCGTTCTCGTCGGCGGTCGCGTACTTCGACGCGTATCGCTCGGAGCGCGTGCCCGCGAATCTGGTGCAGGCGCAGCGCGACTTCTTCGGCGCGCACACGTTCGAGCGCATCGACAAGCCGGGCAGCTTCCACGCCGACTGGTCCTGATCGCCCGCTGCGTGCGCCTGTCAGCGGGCGTTGCGTCGGCGGACTGAGGGGCTATCGGCCCGATAGTTTTTGCGGGCTTTTGTCTGAATAAAAGGGGAACCTTCCGGGTTCCCCTTTTTTGTTAACGATTTTGCAACGGTGTTTTTTGTTATTAGGGTTTTCCCTAGATCAAAGAAAGGCCTAGACTTTCATCAAGCGCTGAGGAAAACAGAGCCCAAAGCGCAAAAAAACAGATGGAGGTTAGATCATGAACAAGCTTATTCCCGCCGTTGTCGTTGCAGCAGCACTGGCCATCCCGGCGATCTCGTTCGCCCAGTCGAGCCAGCAAGGTCTGACCCGCGCACAGGTCCGCGCGGAGCTCGTCGAACTCGAGCAGGCCGGTTACAACCCGTCCGCCGATCATGTGAATTACCCCGAAAACATCCAGGCCGCTCAGGCCCGCGTGAACCAGGAAAAGCTGGCGAACGGTGAAACCAGCGGTTACGGCGCGCCGGCAGTCGGTACGTCGCAGTCGGGCGCCCCGGTGCAGCCCGCGCATGTCGCCCCGTCGCAAGCCGTGTATTTCGGCCACTAAGTTCGGGCGTGAAGTATCCGTGAGATCGCCTGACGCGGTCTCACCATCAAGGCAGTGAAGCCAGGCAGTGAAGCCGTCGAAGTTGTTGTGAGTTGCGAGCAGAGAGCAGTTGTTGTTTGTTGTGGATGTAGAAGTTGCAGGTGCAGGACCTCAGTACGTAGTTGCAGTATGTAGTTGCAGCAGGCAATAGAAGTAGCAGTGCGTAGTTGCAGGTCGATGTAAGCAGCAAGAGGTTGCAGTTTGCAGTGAGCAGTTGCTGTAGAAGTTGCAGGTCGAAGTAAGCACACAGAGGTGCAGTACGCAGTAGAGGTTGTAGTAGGCAGTTGAAGTTGCAGTGCGCAGTAGAGGTTGCAGCAGGCAGTTGAAGTAGCCGTACGCAGTAGAGGTTGCAGCAGGCAGTTGAAGTAGCCGTACGCAGTAGAGGTTGCAGCAGGCAGTTGAAGTAGCAGCACGCAGTAGAGGTTGCAGTACGCAGTCGAAGTCGAAGTAAGCAGTAGAGGTCGCTTTAAGCAGTAGAAGCACGCAGTAAGCAGTAGATGTTGAAGTCCGTAGTCAGCAAAGAGGTTGAAGTTGGCAGTTGCAGTGCGTAGTGAGCAGTAGCAGGAGTCGCTGTATGCAGCAGAAGTCCGCAGCAAGCAGTAGAAGTGAAAGTGCAGTACGCAGTAGCAGCAGTCCAGCGCGGCCCGGTCGAGAACCGGCCCGCGCTTTTCTTTTTGGCGCTCGCGTTGAGTGGCGCGTTTCGTGGCGCGTCAGATTGCGCGCGACGTGAAAAGCCCGGCGGCGTCGGGCCGCCTCAGCGTCCGTGCAGATGCGGCACGCCTTCGCTGCTCGTCACGCTCAACTGGTGGATCGTGCGGTGCGCCTTGTTCAGTTGCGCCTGCGCGGCGATGCGTTGCGCCTCCATCTGCGCCACGTCCTTGCGCACCTGATGCTGGCGCGCGCTCACGCGGTGCTCCTGCTCGGCGTGCCGTTGCAGATCCACGCGCAGCCGTTCGGCCTGCGCTTCCGAATCCTCGATTTGCCTCGCCAGCAGCACGTTTTGCGCGCTGAGCTGGGCGATGCGCGTTTCGCCATCGGCGAGGCGCGTCGCTTGCTCCTGCAGATGATGAAACACCGCGCCGGCCGAATCGATGTCAGCGGCCCGGAACGCATGCCAGAGCGCGCCATCCTGATGCAGCGCCACGAAATAGCCGAGCGTCTCGCCATGAAAGAGCAGCGTCACCGTGTAATCGAAGCTGCGAAACGAGCGGAACGTGGTCATCGCGTGGGTCGCGACGAGCGCTTCGAACGACGCGCCATCGGCGATCTGCACCGGGCGGCCGCTCAGATGCGCGGGCATCGCGGGCACCGCGTGCAGCGTCGAAACCGGACGCGGCGCGCCGCCCGAGTGGATCGGCATGCGGGCGGTCGTTGCGGCGTCGGCGTGGTAATCGAGCGTGCCGGCGCCGTCGTGGTCGTGGTCGTTGCTATGGTCGTTGCTCTGTTGATGAGCGGTTTCGGCTTCGTGATGCGGGCCGGGTTCGCCGGCGGGGCGATGCGTGTCAACGCTCCCGGCGGGGTGGACGAGGTCGGCGGAAGAACTGTCGCGCGCGACCGCGACGAGATGCGACGGGCCGCCCGGTTCTGCGGCACGACGGCGGTTCAGGAATGATTTCACGGCGTTTCCCCCAGAAGATCACGCCGCTCGTCCACGGCGCGCGCGGGGCGGCCAAGGCGGCATGTCGGCAAGACGGGACAGGCGCGCGCCGGCGGGCGCGGTCCGCTCCGGGCGGTCCTGCGGCGCCTCAGTGCAGGAGGCGCGAGCGGCGTGCGATGTCGTCGAAGAGTGCACGGCCGGGTTCGAGCGCGAACAGCCAGGTTTCGTCGTAGCCGCTCAGGGTTTCGAGCGCGTCGCGCAGACGCTCGATCACCACGGCCGGAATCTGCACGGTCGGTTCGGCGTCCCCGGAAAGACCGGCGACGCTGGCGTGCTGGACCAGTTCGTCGGCGGCTTCGGCGACGTCGGCGGCAAAAACGAGATGGTTGTTGAGCAGTTCGACCAGCCCCGGAGACGCCGCGACGTCTTCGACATTGAGCTGGACGGACAGGAAAGTGGCTTTGTTCATGCTCGAAATCCTCACGGGACGTGGGGCCGCGGCGAGAGGCGCATCGTCTCTTTCGTCTGATTATCTGATGAGCAGCTTGAGGCAGTATAGGCGAGGGGGCGAACAGTGGAGTCGTGTTTGTCCTTGCAAACTGTAGGGTAGTTCTGACAAGCGTCGTATGCTGGTTGAAAACCGGGGCGCGTGCGCCTTGAAAGGGGTCACGCGTCCGGAAAGATATAATGGGGGCCGTTCGCCATAATCAGCGGAGGGTCTCGCGGGCGAACGCCGGCGGCCCCACGCGCATCCAGATATACGTATCCCCGACGTACGTAGCGAGGAACAAGCGAGGTATAGCAAGATGAATCGACAACGGCGAAACCCGGGCGCGTACGCGGCACTGGCCGCGCTCACGCTCGTCTGCAGCGCCTGTACGCTCACCCCGTGGGAGGGCCAGCCGAGTTCGGCGCCCACCGCATCGACCACGGGCGTCCCGGCCGGTTATTACCGCGTCAATCCTGGCGATACGCTCACGCGCATCGCCGCCGCCTACGGCCAGCGGCCGCAGGACCTCGCGAGCTGGAACCAGTTGCCGCCGAATGCGCAGGTGCTGCCCGGCCAGGTGTTGCGCGTCGCGCCGCCCGCGAGCTATGCGGGCGCCGTGCCCCAGCAGCCCGCGTTCGGCGCGCCCAGCTCCGCGCCGGCCGCCGCCGGCGTGGCCGTGCCCGCGCCCGTCGCGCCCCAGCTCACGCTCGCGTGGCCTGCGCGCGGTCCGATCCTGCAGCGCTTCGTGCCGGGCAAGTCCACCGGCATCGTGATCGGCGGCCAGCCGGGCGCACAGGTCCGCGCCGCCGCGGCCGGGCGCGTGGTCTACGCCGGCACGGGCATCGAGGCCTATGGCCCGCTCGTCATCATCAAGCACAACGATCAGACCGTCACGGCCTACGGCCATAACGGCAAACTGCTCGTGAAGGAAGACGACGCCGTCTCGCAAGGCCAGCCGATCGCCGAAATGGGCGTCGACAACAACGGCGTCGCGGGCGTGCAGTTCGAAGTGCGCAGCGACGGCAAGCCCGTCGACCCGTTGCCGCTGCTTTCGCGCTAGGCGCGTCTTCTCCCCGTCGAACGGATGCGCGGCGCTCGGGCGCCGCGCTTTCTCCTCCCCGCTTTTCCCTCCGCGTTCCCCGCCGATTTTTCGCGCGGTTGCCTCGCCGCGCCGTTTGAAAATACACTCGATGATTCCACGCCGCGCGGCCTGAGCGCGGCCACCACGAGGACTTCGAGGACTTCATCGCATGATCGATCTGCGCAGCGACACCGTCACCCGCCCGGGCCCCGCCATGCTTGCCGCCATGACCCGCGCCGAAACCGGCGACGACGTCTGGGGCGACGACCCCACCGTGCTGCGCCTCCAGGCGCGCGTGGCAGAGCAGGCGGGCAAGGAAGCGGGCCTGTTCTTCCCGAGCGGCACGCAGAGCAACCTCGCCGCGCTGATGGCGCATTGCGGACGCGGCGACGAATACATCGTCGGCCAGCTCGCGCACACCTATAAGTACGAAGGCGGCGGCGCGGCGGTGCTCGGCAGCATCCAGCCGCAGCCGCTCGATAACGCCGCGGACGGCTCTCTGCCGCTCGAGCGCATCGCCGCCGCGATCAAGCCGATCGACGACCACTTCGCGCGCACGCGTCTGCTGGCGCTCGAAAACACCATCGGCGGCAAGATTCTGCCGCCGGCCTATGTCGCCGAGGCCACGCAGTTCGCGCACGACCGCGGACTCGCGACGCACCTCGACGGCGCGCGCGTGTTCAACGCGGCGGTCGGCTCGAATCAGCCGTTGCAGGCGCTCACGGCGGACTTCGACTCGGTGTCGATCTGCTTTTCGAAAGGGCTGGGCGCGCCGGTCGGCTCGGTGCTGGTGGGCAGCCGCGCGCTGATCGAGTCGGCGCATCGCTGGCGCAAAGTGCTGGGCGGCGGCATGCGCCAGTCGGGCGTGCTGGCGGCGGCGTGTCTCTACGCGCTCGATCATCACGTCGAGCGTCTCGCCGACGATCACGCGAACGCCGCGCGCCTCGCGGCCGGGCTCGCGCAGATCGATGAAGTGAAGGTGATGTCGCACGCCACCAACATGGTGTTCGCGCAGTTTCCGCAGGCCGACTGCGCGCCGCTCGAAGCGTGGCTCAAGGAGCGCGGCATCCTCACGCAGATGCTCTACGCGTCGCGCTTCGTCACGCATCTGGACGTGAGCGCCGCCGATATCGACACCTTCGTCGACGCCGTGAAGGCGTACTTCACGCGCTGATCCAGCCGGGCGCGAGTTGCGCAATCCATCGCGCAACCCATCGCGCAACCCATCGCGCAACCCGTCGCGCAACCTTCCACGCGCGCGCCGCGTCAGCGCTTCACCGGCCCCGCGCTAATGCCCCGCGCGGTGCGACGGCGCGAACAGGCGCAAGCCGCTCACGATGCTCGCCGCCGCCGAGAACGCCGCGCCCAGACCGAGCGCGAGCGTCGGGCCGCGCGAACCCACGATCCCGAAACACAGCGCCACGAGCGCCGCGCCCGTGGTCTGCCCGAGCAGACGCGAGACGGCGATGGTGCCGCTCGCGCCGCCGCTGCGCTCGGGCGGCGCGGCGGCCATGATGGCGCGCAGGTTCGGCGACTGGAAGAAACCGAAGCCCGCGCCGCAGATCGCCATGCGGATCACGATGTCGGGCACGCTCGGATGCACGGGCAGCATCGCCAGCGACGCCATGCCCGCCGCGAGTATCGCCAGGCCGATCGCACCGAGCAGGCCCGGCGGATAGCGGTCCGACAGCCGCCCGGCGATCGGCGCGGCGGCGGCCACCACGACCGGCCACGGCGTCATCAGGAAGCCGGTTTCGACCTGGCTGCGCATCAGCACGGTTTCGAAATAGAACGGCAGCGAAACGAACGCGAGGCCTTGCGCCGCGAACGAGCAGACCGCGGTCAGCGAAGACAGCGCGAACACGGGCCGCTTGAACAGATCGACGGGCAGCATCGGCGCGGGATGGCCGGCTTCGCGGCGGATCAGCAGCAGGCCGAACACCAGCGCGATCACGGCGGCGATGCCGACTTCGCGCAGCGGCGCGCGCTGCGCCGCCTCGCCGAGCGCGAAGATCAGCGCGGCGAAGGTGACGAGATTGAGCAGCGCCGCGAGCGGATCGAAGCTGTGCTTGCCGCGCGCGGTGTGCGGCAGCGCGGGCATCGCGAAGACGAGCGCGAGCGCGCCGAGCGGCACGTTGATCGCGAACAGCCACGGCCACGTGCCCGCCGAGAGAATCAGCGACGCGACGGTCGGGCCCACGGCGAACGACACGCCGACGATCAGCGCGTTCATGCCGAGACCGCGTCCGAGCCGGTGCGTCGGATAGAGGAAGCGGATCAGCGCCGTGTTGACGCTCATGATCGCGCTCGCGCCGAGGCCCTGCAGCACGCGCGCCGCCGCGAGCGCACCGAGCGTGGGCGAGACCGCGCAGGCGAGCGACGCGACCGTGAAGATCGCCAGCCCCGCAATATAGATGCGCCGATGCCCGAGGATGTCGCCGAGCGCCGCGAGCGGCAGCAGCGTGGCGACCATCGCGAGCTGATACGCGTTGATGATCCAGACCGAAGCGGCGGGCGCCGCGTGCAGATCGGTGGCGATGGCGGGCAGCGCCGTGTTGGCGATCGCGGTGTCGAGCGTCGCGAGCGCGACGGCGAGCATGATTGCGGCCATCGCACGGCGGTTTTTCGCCGACATGGGCTCGTCGGCGCGCGGCGTGGTGTCGGGCTGCGCGGTGTGGGTATCGGACAAGGCGGCGGTCTCGGGCGAATCGAAGGGCAAGCGCAAGGCAGGCGCGCGCGACGCGCGCTGGTGCAATTGTTACAGACGCGGCGCGTTCGTGCAGCGCCTGCTTCAAAGCGTGAGGTGCTTGTAAGGCGGCGCGGTGTGCATTTTTGGCGTCGGGATTTTTGCGCCTCGAATGTCGTCGTCCGGCTTATGGAACGCAACTAACAGCCAAACTGGCCGCGTCCGCCCGAGTCGCCCGTCTCGCGTGCCGTGAGCGCTCGTGCAACGAGGCGAACCAGGCGCGTTTGCGATGGCGCGCCGCCGCACGCGATCTCAAAATGTCCTAATCTGCAAACTGATCTGCGCCCGCGGGCCAAGGTGAGGATGCGGCGCGAGGCGAGTCACGCAGGCTCGCGTGCGCCGCGCCCTGCACCGGTCCGCGTACCCGGCGTGCACCCGAACGGTGCTCGCGCGCAGCCCCTGAACGAACGCGCGCCGCCGCATCGACATGCAACGCGGCGCGTCGCTTTTCCGGGAGGCATTCGATGACAGCAGTCGGTCTTGAGTTCGACCAGTTGAAGAGCAGCGCCGATGCGCTGCGCCGTTCCATCTCCAATCGCCTGATGTACGGCGTCGGCAAGGACGCCGTCACGGCGGCGCCGCAGGACTGGCTGCACGCCGCCGCGCTCGCGGTGCGCGACCGCCTCGTCGAGCGCTGGATGATCACCACGCGCCGCCAGTACGACCAGGACGTCAAACGCGTCTATTACCTGTCGATGGAATTCCTGATCGGCCGCACGTTCTCGAACGCGCTGCTCGCGCTGGGCATCCATGATCAGATGAAAGAGGCGCTCGCCGACGTCGGCGTGGATCTCGATTCCGTGATCGACCTCGAACCCGACGCCGCGCTCGGCAACGGCGGTCTCGGCCGTCTCGCGGCGTGCTTCCTCGACTCGATGGCGACGCTCGGCATTCCGGGCTTCGGCTACGGCATCCGCTACGACTACGGCATGTTTCGCCAGCAGATCATCAACGGCGAGCAGGTCGAAGCGCCCGACTACTGGCTGCGCTCGGGCAATCCGTGGGAATTTCCGCGCCCCGAGGTGCAGTATCCCGTGCACTTCGGCGGGCGCACCGTGCAGCGCGACGGCCACGTCGAGTGGATTGACACGCAGCACGTCAACGCGATGGCCTACGACACCGTGATTCCCGGCTACGCCACGAGCGCGACCAACACGCTGCGCTTGTGGTCTGCGCGCGCCGACGAGGAACTCGACCTTTCGGCGTTCAACAAGGGCGATTATCAGCGCGCGGTGGAAGCGAGAAATATTTCGGAGAACGTATCGCGTCTGCTCTATCCCGACGACTCGACGATGGCGGGCCGCGAGCTGCGTCTGCGTCAGGAATACTTCTTCGTGTCGGCGACGATGCAGGATCTGATCCGTCGTTATCTGCGCACGCACAGCACGTTCGGGCGCTTCTCCGACAAGGTCGCGGTCCATCTGAACGACACGCATCCGGTGCTGGCGATTCCCGAGTTGATCCGCCTGCTCGTCGATATCCATCACATGCCGTGGGACGAGGCGATGGGGCACATCAAGCGCGTGTTCTCGTACACGAATCACACGCTGATGCCTGAAGCGCTGGAAACCTGGGACGTCGAACTATTGGCGCGCCTGCTGCCGCGTCACCTCGAAATCATTTTCGATATCAACGCCGCGTTTCTGCGCGAAGCGAGCGAGAAGGGCACGCACGATCTCGACTTCATCCGCCGCATTTCGCTCGTCGACGAATACGGCCAGCGGCGCGTGCGCATGGCGTATCTGGCGATCGTCGCGAGTCACAAGGTGAATGGCGTCTCGAAGCTCCATTCGCAACTGATGACGCGCGATATTTTCGGCGACTTCGCGCGGCTCTATCCCGAGCGCTTCACCAACGTCACGAACGGCATCACGCCACGCCGCTGGCTCGCGCAGGCGAGTCCGCCGCTGGCCGCACTCGTCGACGAAACCATCGGCACGCGCTGGCGCACCGATCTGTTCGAGTTGGGCGCGCTGCGCAAGCTCGCGGGCGACGCGGCGTTCGAAACCGCGTTTCGCGCGGCCAAGCGCGAGAACAAGGTGCGCCTGATCCGCCGGCTCACGGCGCGCACGGGGCTGTCGTTCAATCCCGATGCGCTGTTCGACATGCAGGTCAAGCGCATCCACGAATACAAGCGGCAGTTGCTGAACGTGCTGCATGTGATCACGCGCTACAACCGCATTCTCGCGGAGCCCGAGCGCGACTGGGTGCCGCGCGTGGTGGTGTTCGCGGGCAAGGCGGCGTCGGCGTATCGCATGGCGAAGATGATCATCCGCCTCATCAACGACGTGGCCGAGAAGATCAATCACGATCCCGTGGTGGGCGACCGGCTCAAGGTGACGTTCGTGCCGAACTACGGCGTGAGCGTGGCCGAAGTACTGATTCCGGCCGCCGATCTCTCCGAGCAGATTTCGACGGCGGGCACCGAGGCGTCCGGCACCGGCAACATGAAGCTCGCGCTCAACGGCGCGCTGACGATGGGCACGCTCGACGGCGCGAACATCGAGATCCGCGACGCGGTGGGGCCGGAGAATATCTTCATCTTCGGGCACACGTCCGATCAGGTCGATGCGCTGCGCTGCTCGGGTTATCGCTCCCGTCAGGTCTACGAAGAAAACGCCGAGCTGCGCACCGTGCTCGACCAGATCCGCACGGGCTTTTTCTCGCCCGGCGATCCGGCGCGCTACACGGATATCTTCCACACGCTCGTGGATTGGGGCGATCACTACCTCGTGCTGGCCGACTATGCCGCGTTCGTCGAGGCGCAGGAGGCCGCCGACCGCCGTTTCGTCGACGTGCCGGGCTGGACCGCGAGCGCGATCGAGAATGTCGCGGGCATGGGGACGTTTTCGTCGGATCGGGCGATTGCCGAATATGCGCGCGACATCTGGCACACGCGGCCGATCGATCTGGAGTGACGACGCGGGCGTGGCCGGAAAACAGGTAGCTGGCGGGAGAAGCTGGCTGGGTGCGCGGGCCGCTTATTGTTGCCAGGGGCCGCGCGGTGTGCGGATCGGGTGACTGCTCAGGCGCCGCCGCTCAGGCTGCCGGCGTGGCGCCGGGTGCAGTGGGTGCGGCGGGCGCTGCTGGGGCGTCGGCCTTCGCGGCGCGCACGGCCTGTTCGACGCGTTCGAGGAAGGCGCGGTCGCCGCTCGTGACGGCTTCGCGCGGCGCGCCGCCCACCACCACGATCAGGCGGTGCGAGACTTCTTGCCAGATCCACGCGAGCCAGCCGACCACGATCAGCATCACGCCGCAGCCGAGCGCCGCGCCCGCGCCCCAGACGCCGCCGGCCGCGGCGATGGCCACGCCGATCAGCGAGATCACAATGGGCACCACGCGGCTGCGCTCAACGGTGACGATGCGGGTGTCTTCGATGTCGCGCATCGCGATGACCTGACCGGCGGCGGACAGCGAGGTGCGAGTGACCGTCACGGCCGCTTCGTTGAAAGGAAGTTCCATCGATTCGAATGCTGCGAGTGGAAAGGCCGCAGCGTACCAGAAGCGCGCGCGCGGCGGCAGGTCCTGTGCTGCCGCAGACCGCGTGCGGAGCGCGAGAAGCGGCTGTACAAAAGAGAAAGGGCGTCCCGAGGGACGCCCTTTTTTCGCGCGCGCACCACGCCCGCAAGGCGGGCGCGGCGTCGTGCGTGCTTAGAACTTGTGGCGGATGCCGACGCGAACGGCGAGCTGGTTCTGCGAACCCGAGCCCGACGGCGCGAAGATGCTCGACGACGAATCGCCGATCTGCGCCTGCACCGGCGTGCCCTTGTACGAGCCCGACGCGTCTTCGAAAGCGACCAGGCCGTAGACGTCCGTGCGCTTGCTCAGCGCGTAGTCGACCGAACCGTTGACCTGGTTCCAGTGCGCCGTGAAGAGACCCGAAGCGCGCGAGTACGTGTAGCCGACCGCGCCCGTCAGGGCCGGCGTGAAGGCGTACTTCACGCCTGCTTCGTACGCGTTGTACAGCGTCGACGAACCCGTGATCGGCTCGAAGCGCGTGTTCGTCCACAGCAGCCATGCCGTTGCCGGGCCGAACACGTAGCGGCCGCCGAAGCCGAACGAGCGCAGGTCGCGGATCGCGCTGACGGCCGTGCTGACGTTGGCGAGCGAGGTCGAGAACGTCGTCGGCGATGCGGCTGCCGGGTACGTGATGTCGGCGTATGCGCCGCCGATGCTGAACGGACCGTACGCGTAGTTCGCGCCGAAGCTGTAAGCGCGCGACGAAGCCGTCGTGCTGCCCGACGGTGCGCCGGCGAACGACGTCGTGTTCGAGAAGCCATACAGGCCGCCGAACGTGAAGCCCGAGAAGTTCACGCTCTGGAACTTGACCGCGTTGCTGATACGGCTCGACGTGAGTTGGTCGACGTCGTTGACGTGATACGCCCAGTTGCCCGACACCGTGTTGCCGCCGGTCGAGTACAGCGAACCGAGGATGTCCGTGTTGAACGAGTATTGACGACCGAACGTCAGCGAGCCGATGTTGTTTTGCGTCAGACCGACGTAGGCTTGACGGCCGAACATCGAGCTACCCTGGCCAGCCGTGCCGTTGCCGCTGTTGAAGCCGTTTTCGAGCACGAAGATTGCCTTGAGGCCGCCGCCCAGGTCTTCCGAGCCGCGCAGGCCCCAACGGCTGCCTTGCGCCACGCCGTCACCGTACTGGAATGCCTTCGAGCTGCCCTTCGTCGCGTTTTGCGTGTGATTGATGTAGCTCACGCCTGCGTCGATCAGGCCATACAGGGTCACGCTGCTTTGAGCGTGGGCCGCGCCCGCGATGGTTGCAAGGATAGCGGTGGTCAGAATTTTCTTTTTCAACTGTTGCTCCGGATGAAGGAAAAGTATGTGCCGGCCTCTTTTGGGCCGGTCTGTGCGACGCGCTGCAATTTAAGGGTCGAGGACGAAAGGATTGTGACAGTAAGGAAATGCCACATGAATGTCGCTACTCTGTGGTGTAAATGCGACAGCGGGCTTGCCGACGGGAGCAAACGGCGCAAATCGAGCGCTGGCGCGGCTCGCGAGGCGATAGGAAAGAAAATCCGGGCAAAAAAAGCGCGATTTAGCGCGTTATAAAATTTTCTGCTTTCAACGATTGGATTTCGTATATGGATCGCTTTTTATGGTGGTTTTATTGGCGAATCCATTCGATTTATCGACGCAGGGAATGAGTCGCGCGTGGCGTGTTTTATCGAATTCATGAAGTTGGGATTGCGAAATAATCCGTAAAACGATCTGCCCGGCAATGGAGATGGACGTGTGCAGTCATGGCTCATCGGTGCGATGAGCCATGACAAAACGGCGAGGGGAGTTACAGCGAGAGCAGCGAGCCCGTGCGGATCGGCGTGTCGCCGGCGATGCGCGCGACTTCCATGCCGGCCGTCGCAAAACGCGCGCTGTGACGCGCGTACATCACGCCGCTCACGCTGGTGTGCAGCGTGACCAGCTCGTCGGTGAGCGGATCGACGATATCGGCGACCGGCGCGCCCGCTTCGAGCCATGCGCCGCATTCGGCGCGGAACACGATCACGCCGCTTGCCGGCGCGACGATCGGCTCCGTACCCGCGAGCGGCGTGGCCGGATGCGCGAGCGGCGGCAGCGGGGCGGCCGCGCCGGCAATCACGCCGCGCGCGGTCAGATACTCGACGATCGCCTGGGCGTCGTGCTCGGCGAACTCGTGCGAGACGTCGCGCTGGCTGCGCAGTTCCACCGTCACCGAAATCGAGCCGTGCGGAATCGGGAAACGCTCGCCGAAGCGCTCGCGCAGCTCGCTCCAGCAAAAGCTGTGAATCTCGTCGAACGGATTGCCGATCGAATTCAGCGCCAGCAGCGACGCCTTGGCGTCCAGATAGCGCGCGAGCGGCTCGACTTCCGGCCACAGCTCCGGGTTCGTGTAGATGTGCATCGCGGCTTCCCAGTCGCAATGCAGGTCCAGCACGATGTCGGCGTCGTACGACAGGCGTTGCAGCGCGAGGCGTTGCGAATCGAGTTCGGTCCTCGGCTGCTGCGCCGCGAGCGCCTCGCCCATCGCGTGGCGGATGGTCTTGAGGTTCGTGGCGGCGTCCGTGCCCAGACGCGCCTCGATGTGCGGCAGCACGAGCGCCGTGAGGTCGTGGAAATTGCGGTTGAAGTTCTGCGCGGTGTTCGATTCGAAGCGGCCCACGAGATGGCCGAGCCAGTGCTGGTTCAGGCCGATAGGATTCGCCACCGGCACGATCACGATCTCGCCGCGCAGGCGTCCGGCGGCTTCGAGCGCGGCGAGCTTGCGGCGCAGCGTCCACGAGACGAGCATGCCGGGCAGTTCGTCGGCGTGCAGCGACGACTGGATGTAGACCTTCGGCGCGCCGGTCTGGCCTGCGGACGGATCAGCCGCCGGGCCGTAGTGGAAGCTCGTGATCTGTCGCGCGGTACCGAGCGCGGGTGCGATCAGCGGATGGTTGCGGGTTTGCATGATGAGTGCGTGCGACGCGGTTGAGCGCGAGGCGCGTTCGGAGTGGCAGTAGGTTTGGTCCGCGGGCGGACCGGTGCCCATGATCTTAGCCGATATGCGCGGTGGGCTGAATCGGGGTGCGGCGTCGCGTGTGGACTGGCCGATGCGTGGCCTTTGCCGGATCTTCGCATCGCTGCGCGCGCCGCAAAGCAAAAAGCCCAGACCGAGGTCTGGGCTTTTTCCATCTTGCGGACCGCACGGCGGCGGTCGCAAGAAGGGAACGGCGATGCTTAGTTGCCGTACACGTCGAAGTCGAAGTACTTGGCTTCGATCTTCTTGTACGTGCCGTCCTTGATCATGTCGGCGATGGCCTTGTCGATCTTCGCCTTCAGGTCGGTGTCTTCCTTGCGCAGGCCGATGGCGGCAGCGCCCGTCGGGATTTCCTTGCCCGCGAACTGGAAGCCCGCGCCGCGCGGGGTCTTCAGGAAGCCGAGGTCGGCTTGCACTTCGTCTTGCAGCGCGGCGTCCAGACGGCCCGAGATCAGGTCGGCGTAGACCTGGTCCTGGTTCTGGTAAGGCACCACGTTCACGCCCTTCGGCGCCCAGTTTTCCTTGGCGTAGGTTTCCTGGATCGTGCCTTGCTCGACGCCCACCGACTTGCCCTTGAGCGAGTCAGCCGTCGGCTGGAAGCTCGTGCCCTTCTTGGCGACGAGGCGCGTCGGCGTGTTGAACAGCTTCGCCGAGAACGCGATCTGTTCCTGGCGCTGCGGGGTGATGGTCATCGACGAGAGCACGCCGTCGAACTTCTTCGCCTTCAGGCCCGGAATCATGCCGTCGAAATCCTGCTCGACCCACACGCACTTCGCGTTCATGCGCTTGCAGATTTCGTTGCCGAGGTCGATGTCGAAGCCGACCAGCTTGCCATCGGGTGCTTTCGATTCGAACGGCGCGTAGCTCGCGTCGACGCCGAAGCGCACGGTGGTCCAGTCCTTGGCTTGGGCGGCACCGGCCGAGACGGCCAGCAGGGCAACCGACAGGGCGGCAAGCAGTTTCTTCACTATGTGTACTCCTCGTATGGTTCAGGGCGCGCGGCGTGCGGTCGTGCCGCCGCCGTGCTGTGTTCCGGCGCGGCTCGCGCTGGAACTGTGGTGGCCTCGCACTTCACGTTTGAGCGTGTTGCGAGCGGCGCCGCAAAGCTTACCCGGTCAAAATTGCTGCGTCGCTAGTGAAATACCGGATGGCGGGCGAGCCAACGCTCTAACGGTCGCCGGCGAATCGATGACGCTGGCCGCAAAGCCTTGCTGGACAAGGCGCGCGGCGTATCGGCGCAAGACCGCGGCGCGCGTGCGGGAGCGCGATTGCGATGCTCTGCCGCAACAGTCGGATGATTGCGCGAGCACCGATACGGCGCAAGGCGCGGTACCTGAAGGGAAGTTGAAATCGAAACGACGGCGCGCCGTTGGCTTGATCGACAGCCTCGGCGCGCCGTTACTGCAACGCAGCAATCTTGCGGCTTCTACTTCAATGCATGCTTAAAGCGTGCTCACCACGCGCTCACACCACGCGCTGCCCCGCGCGCCACGTCGCGCGCGGCACCGGCAGCGCATCGAGCATGGTCACGCGCACGAAGTCGGCGCGCAGGCCCGGTTCGATCGCGCCGCGGTCGTGCAGACCGGCCTTGCGCGCGGGCTCCCACGACACCGTGGCGACGGCGCGCGGCAGCGTCCAGTCGGCCTTGGTCACGAGGTCGAACGCGGCGGTCAGCAGGCTCGACGGCACGTAGTCCGACGAGAGGATGTCGAGCAGATCCGCCTGCGCCAGTTCGAGCGCCGAGACGTTGCCCGAATGCGAACCGCCGCGCACCACGTTCGGCGCGCCCATGATGGTGGCGATGCCGCGCTGCTTCGAGGCTTCGGCGGCGAGGCGCGTGGTCGGGAATTCGGCCAGCACGATGCCTTCTTCCGCGGCCTGCTCGACGTGCTCGATCAGCGTGTCGTCGTGGCTCGCGAGCGGAATGTTGCGCGCGCGGCAGCGCCCGACGATCTCGCGGCGGTGCGCATCGGCGTAACGCTCCTGCTCGGTGGCCATTTCGGCGAGCAGGTTGTCGGCGTGCTCGTCGGTCCATTTGCCGTGGCGCTCCTGAAAGCGGCGCCACTGCGCGCGGTCGTGCCATTGGCGCTGGCCGGGCGTGTGGTCCATCACCGAGGCGAGGCGCAGCAGCGGATGCGCGCTGAGTGTATCGAACAGCTCGATCACGTCTTCGGTGGCGATCTCGCAGCGCAGATGCAGGAAGTGATCGGCGCGCAGCAGCTTGCGTTCGGTGAAGCGCGACAGCGCGGTGGCGCTCGCAAGCTGCACGTCGCGGCCGCGCACGCCCACGGAAAGACGCGTGCCGATGGCGAGCGCGTCGAACACCGTGGTGATGCCCGCGGCGGCGATCTGCGCGTCGTGGATCACGAACGCGGCGTCGATGTTCCACTGCACGCCGGGACGCGGCGCGAGGTGTTTTTCGAGGTTGTCGGTATGCAGTTCGACGAGGCCGGGCAGCAGGAAATCGCCTTCCCAGTCTTCGGCTTCGGGCGCGGCGGTCGTGCCGCGCGACAGCTCGCGGATCATGCCGTCTTCCACGCGCAGCGTGCCGGTGAATACGTCGTCTCGCGTCACGATGCGAGCGTTGGTGATCAACATCGTCGGGCTCCGGAAATCAGGTCGTCATCAGGGTGGGACGCGTGCGGCGCACAGGCTTCAGTGTGCGCGCGGCGCGTGACACAGTGCAGTTTCTTCGCGTCGTTTTTCAGGCGACGGCGCGGGCTTCCATCCCGGCTTGCAGGCCGATCGGCGCGCGCGGCGCGGCGAGCGTCAGCACGCGCGTGGCGACGCGCTCGCGCGTGTCCTCGTCATGGAACACGCCGACGATCGCCGCGCCGCGCTCGCGCGCCTCGACGATCAGTTGCGCGACGACGGCGCGGTTTTCCGCATCGAGCGACGCCGTGGGTTCGTCGAGCAGCAGCACGCGATGCTGCGCGATCAGTCCGCGCGCGATATTCACGCGTTGCTGCTCGCCGCCCGAGAACGTGGCGGGCGCGAGCGGCCACAAACGCTGCGGCACGTTCAGGCGCGCGAGCAGCTGCGCGGCCTGTTCGCGCGCTTCGTCTTCGTCGACGCCGCGTGCAACCAGCGGCGCGGCCACGATATCGAGCGTGCTCACACGCGGAATCACGCGCAGGAACTGGCTGACGTAGCCCACCACGTTGCGGCGCAGACGCAGCACGTCGTGCGGTTCCGCGCCCGTGATCGCCAGATGCTGTTGCGGCAGCGCGTCGTCGCGGATCGCGATGGTGCCGCCGCTTGCGAGATAGTTGCCGTAGAGGCAGCGCAAGAAGGTGCTCTTGCCCGCGCCCGAGGGGCCGACCAGCACGACGCATTCGCCGCGTTCGACATCGAGCGACACGCCCGCGAGCGCCTCGATGCCGATGCCGCCCTGGCCGTGCAGCGTGAAGGTCTTGCGCACGTCTTCGGCGCGCAGCATGAGCGCGGGGCGCTCGGCGAACGCGCGCGCGGATGAGGGATTGAGAGTCATCGTGTTCACCATCCTAGACCGGCAGCACCGAGGCCACCAGCGTCTGCGTATAGGGATGCTGCGGGTCGTCGAGCACCTGATCGGTCAGGCCCGATTCCACGACCGTGCCGCCTTGCATCACCATCAGACGATGCGCGAGCAAACGCGCCACGCCGATGTCGTGCGTGACGATCAGCACCGAAAGATGCAGCGTGGTCGTGAGCGTGCGCAGCAGGTCGAGCAGGCGCGCCTGCACGGAGACGTCGAGGCCCGCGGTGGGCTCGTCCATGAACACGAGGCGCGGACCGGTAACGAGATTGCGCGCGATCTGCAGACGCTGCTGCATGCCGCCCGAAAACGCCGACGGTAGTTCGTCGATGCGCGTGGCGTCGAGTTCGACGCGCGACATCCATTGCTGCGCGGTATGGCGGATCTGTCCGTAATGACGCGCGCCCACGGCCATCAGCGGCTCGCCGATATTGGCGCCCGCCGAAACGCCCGCGCGCAGTCCGTCGCGCGGATTCTGCTGCACGAAGCCCCATTCGGTGCGCGCGAGCAGACGGCGCCGCGGCTCGGAGAGCGTGCGCAGATCGAGCGTCTCGCCGTTCACGTTCAGGTAGTTCAGCGCGCCGGAATCGGCGGCCGTGCGCAGCGCGAGCGTGTTGAGCAGCGTCGTTTTTCCCGAGCCCGATTCGCCGACGATGCAGAGCACCTCGCCGGGATACAGGTCGAAGCTCACGTCGCGGCAGCCGTTCTTGCCGCCGAACTGTTTCGTGAGCCGGCGGGCGCTGAGAAGCGGCGTCATGCGTGTTCTCCCGGTTGAATCGAATGCTCGTTCAGCGAATTTGATTCGCTATCCTGATGTTCTCGCCGATCGTGGCAATAATCGCTGTCCGAGCAGACGAACATGCGCTTGCCCGCATCGTCGACGATCATTTCATCGAGGAAACTCTCGCGCGAACCGCACAGCGCGCACGCGTGCTCCCAGCGCTGCACCTCGAACGGGTGATCGTCGAAGTCGAGCGATTTCACCGGCGTATAAGGCGGAATCGCGTAGATGCGGCGCTCGCGGCCCGCGCCGAACAATTGCAGCGCGGCGTTCATGTGCAGCTTCGGATTGTCGAACTTCGGGATCGGCGAAGGCGAGGTCAGATAGCGGCCGTTCACCATCACGGGATAGTCGTAGGTGGTCGCGATGCTGCCGTGCTGCACGATGTCCTCGTAGAGTTTCACGCTGATGAGTCCGTAATCGGCGAGCGCGTGCAGCTTCTTGCACTCGGCCACGCGCGGCTCCAGGCGGTACAGCGGCTCAGGCATCGGCACCTGATAGACGAGAATCTGCTTCTCGCTGAGCGGCGTTTCGGGAATGCGGTGGCGCGTCTGCACGATGGTCGCTTCGCGCGTGCGGCGCGTGGTGGCCACGCCCGTCGTGCGCGCGAAAAAGCGGCGGATGTTCACGGCGTTGGTCGTATCGTCGGAACCCTGGTCGATGACCTTGAGCGTGTCGTTCGCGCCGATGATCGCCGCCGTCACCTGAATGCCGCCCGTGCCCCAGCCATACGGCAGCGGCATTTCGCGCGAGGCGAACGGCACCTGGTAGCCGGGCACCGCCACCGCTTTGAGCAGCGCGCGGCGGATCATGCGCTTGGTCTGCTCGTCGAGATAGGCGAAGTTGTAGCCGTCGGCGGCCTGGGTTTCGTGCGAGGCGAGCGCCGTGTCGAACGTATCGGGAGCGTTCATGCGGCTTCTCCTTCGTGCTGCGCGCGCAGGCGGCGCACGAGTTCGAGTTCGGACTGGAAATCCACGTAATGCGGCAGTTTCAGATGCTGCACGAAACCCGAGGCCTCCACGTTGTCGCTGTGCGAGAGCATGAATTCGATGTCCTGGGTGGGCGAGGCGAGCGTCTCGCCGAGTTCTTCCGCACGCAGCGCGCGATCGACCAGCGCCATCGCCATCGCCTTGCGTTCCGCGTGGCCGAACGTGAGGCCGTAACCTTGCGTGAAGGCGGGCGGCACGTCCTTGCTGCCTGCGAACTGGTTGATCATCTGGCACTCGGTCAAATCGATTTCGCCGATCTCGACCGCTTCGCCCAACTCGTCGAGCACCATTTCCACGGCCACCGAACCGAAGCGGATCTCGCCCGCAAACGGATGCGAATGTGCGTAGCCGCGCTGCGTGGCGTAGCCCATCGCGAGCAGAAAGCCTTCGTCGCCGCGCGCGAGGTTTTGCAGACGCACCGAGCGGTCGGCGGGAAACGACAGCGGTTCGCGCGACAGATCGCCGGGTTCGGCGGCGTCGGGCGAGGCCGTTTCCTGTTCGATCAGCCCTTCCTTGTCGAGCAGCGTGACGACGCGTGGCATCGGCTCCGATTCCTGCTGTGGCTGTGCTGGCGAGATTGATTCGGTATCCGTATTATTATCGTCTTCCGCGAGCAGCGCGAAGTCAAGCAGACGCTGCGTGTAATCGTAAGTCGCGCCCAGCACCTGGCCGCCGGGCACGTCCTTGAAGGTCGCGGAAATGCGGCGCGCCACCGCCATGTTTTCCGTTTCCACCGGCAGCGTATAGCCGAAACGCGGCAGCGTCGTGCGATACGCACGCAGCAGGAAGATCGCTTCGACGAGATCGCCCGCGGCCTGCTTGATCGCGAGCGCGGCGAGTTCCTCGTCGTAGACCGAGCCTTCGGCCATCACGCGCGCCACGGCGAGGCGCATCTGTTCGCGGATCTGCGCGACGCTCAACTCGGGCACGGTCGTGTCGCCACGGCGTGCCTTGTCGAGCAGACGCCATGATGCTTCGATCGCGCGCTCTCCTCCTTTGACGGCGACGTACATCAGTTCACCTCCACGCGGGTCGTGCGCGGCAGGCCCATGAGGCGGTCGCCGCAGACGAAATAGAAGTCGATGCCGCACGGAAAGCGCGACGCGAGCGCGGCGCGTTCCTGCCAGAAACGCGCGGGCAGTCCGGCGGGCGCGATGGTGTGCGTCGATGCGATGCCGGGGCCGCGCAGCGTGAGCGGCGCGCCTTCGGTCAGCGAGTCGACGCGCACGAACACGGTGGCCGACTGCTCCGGCGATTCGGGCGTGCCGCTCGCGAACGCGTCGAGCGGCGGCAGTGCGGCGGCGTCGTGCACGTAGGCGAACGCGGCTTCGCGCGCCGTGTCGGCGAGCGGCGCGTCGGCGTGAAAGCGCAGCGCGGCGGCGAGCGCGGCGTCCGGCTGCGCGAGCCAGACCGGCGTGGCGTAATCGGCGAGCGTGAGCAGAGCCGCGAAGGCGGCGAGGCCCGCGCGGTCGTGCTGTTGTGGCTGCGATTGCGTCGATTGCGTCGACATGGCGGAAGCGGCGGCGGGCAGCGGCGTGTCGATCACGCCAATCGTGCCGGGACGCGCGAGCGCGTCGAGCAGCGTGCGGAACACCGTTTGCGTGTCGTGGACCGGATCGGCGAAACCGGGCGCGAGCGCTTCCAGCATCGCGTGGGAGTGCGTGTGTGTCAGAGCGTCGTTCATGCGTCGCCTCGAACCATCGTGAAGAACTCGACCTTGGTGCTGGCCGCTTCGTCGCGGCGCTCGGCGCGCTGCGCCGCGAGGCGTTGCGCGAGCGGCGCGATCAACTCGGCATGGAGTTGCGCGTGGCGAGCGGGCTGTTGCAGGAGCGCGTCGGCGAGCGCGGCCAGTTCGGCGCGGCGCTTGTCGCGGCCCAGATGGCAGGCGACGCCGACCGTGGCCGCCTCACCGTCATCCGCCCGCAGCCGCAGCGTGGCGCGCGTAACCGTGGCCTCGCCGAGATTGAAGGCATTACCGGTGCCGCCGACACGTCCACGCACCATCGCGAGACCTGTCTGGGGCGGCCGCAGCCAGTCGTAGGCAGGCGCCGGAGCGCCGCCGAGGGCGCGGGCGAGCGCCGTTTCGAGCTCGGCGCGCGAGGTGCGCGCGAGCACCGCCATCCAGGCGCGCCGGGCGGGGAGCCGGCGGCGGAGGGCGGGGCGGAAGATGCGTTCATCGGAGTTCCTGTGTCGAGAACGGGAGGATCATTTCAGACCACGACGGATGACTGCGCGAATCACTGCGACTGCGGGAAATCTGGCGCCACTTTCTTGCCGGATCGAGGCTAGACATTTGAGCATCTATTCATCTAAACGTCTAGACGTTTGGTCGTACAGTCGACCCGATCCGGCGCACGGGGCGTTTTCATATTTCCATCACGCCTTGCGCACTACAATGCGCAAAACGGTATTGGAAACCAGAGGAATGACAGCACCATGACATCGAACGACGAGGCGGCGCACAGCACGCTCGAACGCGGCGCGGGCGTGGCGGTGTGGCGGCAGATCGAGCAGATTCTCGCGGCGGAGATCGCGGCGAAGGGTTTCGGAGAGGACGGCCGCCTGCCGAGCGAAGGCGAACTGGCGCGGCGTTTCGACGTGAATCGCCACACGGTGCGGCGCGCGATGCTGGGTCTCGCGGCGCTCGGGCTCGTGAGCGTCGAGCAGGGGCGCGGCACCTTCGTGCAGCCCGGCGCGATCGACTACAGCATCGGCAAGCGCACGCGCTTTACGGAGAATTTGCAGCGTCATCAGCATTCGGCGGTGGGGCGGCTGCTCGCCTCGTCGCGCGTGAAAGCCGATCCCACGGCGGCGAAGGCGCTCGGGCTGCGTGCGGGCGCGCTGGTCTATCGGCTGGAAACGCTGCACGAGTCGGACGGCGTGCCGCTCACCTACGCGCGCAGCTGGTATCCGGCCGCGCGTTTCGCCGATCTGCCCGCCGTCATGGAGCGCGTGGACAGCACCTCGAAGGCGCTCGCCGAATTCGGCGTGACCGACTATCTGCGCAAGTGGAGCCGTATCGGCAGCGTGCTGCCCGAGCCGGAAGTGGCGCGGCGGCTGAACATCAATCGCCAGCAGCCGGTGCTGTGGGTGGAAAACGTCGACGTCGATCTCGACGGCACGCCGATCAAATACGGCATCACGCACTTCGCGGCCGATCGCGTGCAACTGATGGTGGAGCACGACCTATGAGTTCGCTCCAGGCGTTGCGGGCCGCGACGCTCGCGGAGGAAAGCTGGACCGGGTCCACGCGTTTCGCGCTCTATTACGCGCCGCCGCGCGAATCGGCCTGGTGGCGCGCGGGCTGTGCGTGGCTCGGACGCGATCCGGAAAGCGGCGAGACGCTGACGCCGCCGCTGATCGACGGACTGGCGAGGCCGCTCGATGCGCTCACTGCCGCGCCGCGCCGCTACGGCTGGCACGGCACGCTGGTGCCGCCGTTTCGTCTGGCCGCGGGCGTGACGCCCGAAGCGCTGTGCGCCGCGGTGCAGGCGTGGGCCGCCCGGCGCGCGGCGTTCGAGGTGGCGGCGGAAGCGGCTACGCTGGGCCGCTTCGTCGCGCTGCGCGCCGCCGACGAACGCGGCGCGGACGCCTTGCGCGAACTCGCCGCCGACGCGCTGCGCACGCTCGCTCCGTTACGCGCCACGCAGACGGCCGCCGAACTCGCGAAACGGCTCGACGCGCCGCTCACGCAACGTCAGCGCGAGTACGTCGAGCACTGGGGCTATCCGTATGTGTTCGACGAATTCCGCTTTCACATGACGCTCTCCGATTCGCTTCCCGATTCGCTTCCCGATTCGCTCGACGACAGCGACACGCGCACGCAACTCACGCAGGCCTGGAACGCGCGGATGCGCGACGCGGGCGCGCTGCCCGTGCATGGCGTGGCGCTTTATGTGGAGCCGCGTCCGGGCGCGCCGTTCGCGTTGTGGCGGCGCGCGGCCTTCGCGCCGGGAGGACGCGCATGACCATTCCGACGACACCACTCGCGGCCACACGCCTGATCTATGTGATGGGCCCGTCGGGCGCGGGCAAGGACACGCTGCTCGGCTATGCGCGCGCGCGTCTCGCGAGCGAAGGCGTGGTGTTCGCGCATCGCTACATCACGCGCGAGGACGGCGGGCCCGAAAATCACATCGCGCTGACCGACGCCGAATTCGAGTCGCGTTCGAAGCTCGGCCTGTTCGCGCTGCAATGGCGCAGCCATGCGCTGCGCTACGGCATCGGTGTGGAAATCGACCAGTGGCTGGCGCTCGGCTGCACGGTGGTCCTGAACGGCTCGCGCGCCTACGTGGCCGAGGCGCTCGCGCGTTATCCGCGCATGACGCTCGTGCATGTGGAGGCCGCGCCGCACGTGCTCGCCGCGCGTCTCGCCTCGCGCGCGCGGGAAACGCCCGAGCAGGTCGCCGCGCGGTTGGCGCGGCGCGCGCCGTTCGACGTGCCCGAAGGCGCGTCGCTCACGCGCATCGACAACTCGGGTCGTCTCGACGAGGCGGGCGCCGCCTTCGTGCGCGCCGTGCAGCGGGTGGCGCTGGACTAGCGTGGCATCGTGCGGGCCGTGTACGGCCGCCGTCGGCGTGCGTTGCGGTGCGCGTTATTTTTGGCCGCTCCAGAATGGCATGAGAAGATGCAGGCGACCCCGCGAATCATGCGCAAACCCCAACGAGAACGCCCTTGGACCGTTTCCAGGAGATGCAGATCTTTACGCGCATCGTCGACCGCCGCAGCTTCACGCAGGCGGCCGAGGATCTGAACCTGCCGCGCGCCACCGTCACCAATTCGATCAAGCGCCTCGAGACCCGTCTCGGCGTGCGTCTGCTCGAACGCACCACGCGCCACGTGAAGCCCACGCACGACGGCGACGCCTACTATCAGCGCTGCACGCGCCTGCTCGCCGACCTCGAGGAAACCGAGGAAGCGTTCCGCGAGACCGATCCGCAAGGCCGTCTGCGCGTGAACATGCAGGAGACGCTCGCGCGCTACTTCGTGATGCCGCGTCTCGGGCAGTTTCTCGCGCGTTATCCGCGCGTGGAGCTGTTCATCGGCTCGGGCGATCATTTCGTCGATCTGGTGCGCGAGGGCATCGACTGCGTGCTGCGTGCGGGCGAGCTGGCCGATTCGTCGATGGTCGCGCGGCGCGTGGCGCTGCTCGAACAGGTAACGTGCGCGAGTCCGGCGTATCTGGAACGTCACGGCGATCCGGCGTCGATCGATGCGCTGCTCGACGGCCATCAGGCCGTCAACTATCTCTCGCCGGCCTCGGGGCGCGCGCATCCGCTCGAATTCGCGTTGCCCGACGGCGTGCGCAACATCACGCTGCCCGGACCGGTGGCGGTGAACGGCGCGGAGTTGTACACGGCGGGCGCGGTCGCGGGACTGGGGCTCGTGCAGGTGCCGCGCTATCGCGTGCGCGAGCAACTGGCCAACGGCGAGCTGTGCGTCGTGCTGGCGGACCAGCCGCCGCCGCCGATGCCGGTGTCGGTGCTGTATCCGCAAAGTCGGCAACTGGCGCTGCGCGTGCGCGCGTTCGCCGACTGGCTCGTGCAGGCGTTCGCCGGCGCGGGTTGAGGTCGAGGTGGCTTGACGCCGAAGCGCGTTGAAGTCGAAGCGGCGCCGCCGTGGCGATTCAGGTGCGCCGCGAAACCATGCCGGAGACGCGCTGCGCAGCTTGCTGAAGCGGATCGAGGAAGGTCTTGACCATCTGCTTCGCGCTCGTGCGCTGGGCGTTGCCACTGATGTTCATCGCGGCGATCACGCGGCCCTGGCGGTTGCGGATCGGCGCGGAAATCGAAATCAGCCCGCCTTCCAGTTCCTGATCGACGATCGCCCAGCCCTGCGCGCGCACCTGCGCGATGATCTTCTTGAGCTCGTCCTTGTCGGTGACGGTGCGCGGCGTGTGCGCATAGAGCGGCGAGGCGCCGAGCGTGGCGTCGAGCGCGTCGTCGTCGAGCGCGGCCAGCAGCACGCGGCCCATCGACGTGCAATAGGCGGGCAGGCGGCTGCCGATCGAGAGGTTGATCGTCATGATCTTGTGCGTGGGCACGCGCAGCACGTAGACGATTTCGGTGCGGTCGAGCACGGCCGCCGAGCAACTTTCGTGGACCGTGGCCGAGAGTTCTTCCATGACCGGCTCGGCCAGATTCCAGAACGGCATCGACGTGAGGTACGCGAAGCCGAGGTCGAGAATCTTGGGCGTGAGCCGGAACAGCCGGCCTTCGGCCTCGACGTAGCCGAGCGTCTGCAGCGTGAGCAGGATGCGGCGCGCGCCCGCGCGCGTGAGGCCGGTGGCGGCGGCGACGTCGGTGAGCGTCTGCTCGGGGTGCGCGGCGTTGAACGCCCGGATCACGGAGAGTCCGCGCGCGAACGACTGCACGTAGGAGTCGCCCGGCTTTTCGGGCGTGTCCGGCTGCTCGTCGGAACGGTCGGGCGAGGCGCTGGTGGCGGAAGTCATGGCGTCGTGGCGTCGGATCAAGGGCGGGAGGCGGCGCGTGGGTAACCCATCACGATAGCGCAAGCGCATTGTTTCGCCAACAGACATAGGGAAAAGCTGCGGCGGCTTGACGCGAGCATGCGGCACGTCCACGCATTTTATCCGTAGATTTGATTTAGCTCAATTTTTGAGCCGAATAAGCACATTGACGATATTTTCTTCGCGCGATATTGCGAAGTTTTTATCGGATAAATGCATTGCCGGCGTGATTAACTCGGCTAATTAAATCGACGCCGGTAATCGGGCGTTTTTTCCGAATTCAGGGCGAAACCGAATGGGTCGCATTCAGGCCGCGCCGGGTGGGCATCCGGCTCGCGTCGGGTGATTGCCTGGATGGCGTCGAGCGCCGTCTTTGCGCCCAGGCAGGCGGGCGCAGCCCCGCGCCCGCGCCGCCTTCAAGGCAAGAAAGCAAATTGAAAGATATTTGCGTCTTTCCGTCGCGCCTGGCCGGGCGAGATTTGTCGCATTTGATAAACCTTGGCGAGGATCAAATTTTCGAATAGTTCCTTTCCGTAGAATTTCGCCAAATACGATACGGGTGCATTTTGCATAGCGGTTTTATCGCGATGCGAATGTGTGAAGCGTCGAAAGTGGTTCAACGGAAAATCAGGCAATTATGAAGAGAAAGGCCTTCAAAAGGTGGTTAATCCCCTCGGCAGCGGGCTGCTCGTCTCCCTCGCGGGATGTAGCGGCAACATGGTTCTGCTCGATCCCAAGGGCAGCGTGGGCGTGGCCGAAAAAGAACTCATCGCCACGGCAACATGGGCCATGCTGCTCGTCGTGGTGCCCGTCATCCTGCTGACGCTCTACTTCGCCTGGCGCTATCGAGCGTCGAACCGCGACGCCACCTACGCACCCAAGTGGGCGCACTCCACCGCGATCGAAGTGGTGGTCTGGACCATTCCGGCCATCATCATCCTGTTCCTCGCCATCCTCACGTGGAAGACCACGCACGAGCTCGACCCCTACAAGCCGCTCGAGTCGAACACGAAGCCCATCAACGTCGAAGTCGTCGCGCTCGACTGGAAATGGCTGTTCATCTACCCGGACCTCGGCATCGCGTCGGTCAACCAGCTCGCCGTGCCGGTGGGTACGCCGGTGAACTTCCGCATCACGTCGGATTCGGTGATGAACTCGTTCTTCATCCCGCAACTGGGCACCCAGGTCTACGCGATGGCGGGCATGCAAACGCGCCTGCACCTGATCGCCGACCATGCGGGCGACTACGCGGGTATCTCGTCCAACTATAGCGGCCGGGGCTTCTCCGACATGAAGTTCCGCACGATCGCCACGAGCCAGCAGGACTTCGACGCGTGGGTCCAGAAGGTCAAGGCGTCGCGCGCCGACCTCACGATGGACCAGTACGCGAGCGTCGCGCAGCCGCAGGAAAAGGCGCCGGTGGCGTACTTCTCGACGGTCGACCCGAAGCTCTTCAACAACATCATCGCGAAGTACAACAACGGCCACGTCACGAATTTCAGTGACCCGTCGTGCGCGACCAAGGGGTAAGCAGGCATGTTCGGCAAACTTACATTAGAGGCGATTCCATTCGATCAGCCGATCATCATGGGCGCGGCCGCGTTCATGGCGCTGATCGTGCTCGCGGTGTTCGGCCTCGTCACCGTGACGGGCAAGTGGAAGTATCTGTGGAACGAGTGGTTCACGAGCGTGGACCACAAGCGCATCGGCGTGATGTACATGATCGTCGCCGTGCTCATGCTCGTGCGCGGCTTCGCCGACGCGGTCATGATGCGTATCCAGCAGGCGCTGGCGTTCGATGCGCCGGGCTATCTGCCGCCGCACCATTACGACCAGATCTTCACGGCGCACGGCGTCATCATGATCTTCTTCATGGCGATGGCGCTCATGGTCGGGCTGTTCAACATCGTGGTGCCGCTGCAGATCGGCGCGCGCGACGTGGCGTTCCCGTTCCTGAACTCGCTGTCGTTCTGGATGACGGCGATCGCCGCGATCCTCATGAACCTGTCGCTCGTGATCGGCGAGTTCGCACAGGTGGGCTGGCTCGCGTATCCGCCGCTGTCTGAGTTGCAATACAGTCCAGGCGTCGGGGTCGACTATTACATCTGGGCGTTGCAGCTCTCGGGCGTCGGCACGCTGATCACGGCGATCAACTTCTTCGTCACGATCATCAAGATGCGCGCGCCGGGCATGAGCCTGATGAAGATGCCGGTGTTCACGTGGACCGCGCTGTGCTCGAACGTGCTGATCATGGCAACATTCCCGATCCTCACGATCGCGCTCGCGCTGCTCGGCCTCGACCGCTACGTCGGCACGCACTTCTTCACGAATGACGGCGGCGGCAACCCGATGGTGTATCTGAACCTGATCTGGGCATGGGGCCACCCCGAGGTGTACATCCTCGTGCTGCCCGCGTTCGGTATCTATTCGGAAGTCATGGCCACGTTCTCGAAGAAGCCGCTGTTCGGCTACAAGACGATGGTCTACGCCTCGTGCGTCATCATGATTCTCGCGTTCCTCGTGTGGGCGCACCACTTCTTCACGATGGGCTCGGGCGCCGACGTCAACGCGTTCTTCGGCATCATGACCATGATCATCGCGATCCCAACGGGCGTGAAGATCTTCAACTGGCTGTTCACGATGTATCGCGGCCGCATCGAATTCACCGCACCCGTGCTGTGGACCATCGGCTTCATGGTCACCTTCTCGATCGGCGGCATGACCGGCGTGATGATGGCCATCCCGGGCGCGGACTTCGTGCTGCACAACTCGCTGTTCCTCGTGGCTCACTTCCACAACGCCATCATCGGCGGCGTGGTGTTCGGCTACCTCGCGGGCCTGCACTACTGGTTCCCGAAGGTGTTCGGCATCAAGCCCAACGAGAAGCTCGGCAAGGCGTCGTTCTGGTGCTGGTTCGTGGGTTTCTACGTGGCCTTCGTGCCGCTGTACGTGCTCGGCTTCATGGGCGCCACGCGCCGTCTGAACCACTACGACAATCCGGCATGGCATCCGCTGTTCATCGTGGCGGCCGTCGGTGTGGCGATCATCGCGCTGGGCGTGGTGTTCCAGGTGCTGCAATGGGTGATGGCGTTCGTGAACCGCAACAAGGCAGAATGCCAGGACGTCGATGGCGATCCGTGGGGCGCGCGCACGCTCGAATGGTCGATTTCGTCGCCGCCGCCGGTCTACAACTTCGCGGTCATCCCGCAGGTGCATGACATCGACGCCTTCACGCACATGAAGGAAACGGGTCGTGGCCTCGGTCTCGCGGCGAAGTACCAGGACATCCATATGCCGTCGAACACGGCGTCGGGTTTCCTGATCGGCATGTTCAGCCTGGTGCTGGGCTTCGCGGGCATCTGGCACATCACGTGGCTCGCCGTGCTCGCGCTCGTCGCCATCGTCGTGACGGTTGCGGTGCATAGCTTCGGCAAGCACGACGGCTACTACATTCCGGCCGCCAAGGTCCGCGAGATCGAAGAGAAGCGCCATCGCGCGGCGGTTGCCGCCGAGCGCGAAATGGAAGCGCTGGAGGCTTAAACGATGTTACAGAAAACTCATACGGCAACGCTCGCCGATCTCGATCACGACGATCATCCTCCTTCGAACTCGGTGTTCGGCTTCTGGGTGTACCTGATGACCGACTGCATTCTGTTCGCGTCGCTGTTCGCCACGTTCGGCGTGCTCGGCCATCAGTTTGCGGGCGGCCCCACGGGCAAGGACCTGTTCAAGATCGGCGATGTCGCGGTCGAAACGGCGGCACTGCTGCTGTCGAGCATCACCTACGGTTTCGCGATGCTCGCCGCGCACCGCCGCAAGAGCGGCGCGGTGCTCGGCTGGCTGGCGGTGACCTTCGTGCTCGGCCTGGCGTTCCTCGGGCTCGAACTCAACGAGTTCTCGCACCTGATCGCCGAAGGCGCGGGTCCGCAACGCAGCGCGTTCCTCTCGTCGTTCTTCGCGCTGGTGAGCACGCACGGTCTGCACGTGTTCTTCGGCCTCGTCTGGATGGTCGTGCTGATGGTGCAGGTGATGCGCCGTCCGCAACTCGACGATCAGGCGATCCGCCGTCTCACGTGCCTCAGCCTCTTCTGGCACTTTCTGGACGTGGTCTGGATCTGCGTGTTTTCTTTTGTCTACCTCGGGAGCGTGCTCTAAATGGCTCATCCTCAAGCAGAAGCCCATGGCAGCCTCAGCAGCTATGCAACCGGCTTCATTCTCTCGGTGCTGCTGACCGCCGGCGCGTTCGGCATCGTGCTGCACGGTTCGCTGGACGCCAGCACCGCCCTGATCGCAATCGCCGTGCTGGCCTTCGTGCAGGTCGTCGTCCACCTCGTGTTCTTCCTGCATCTGAACTTGTCGGGGCAGGGCTGGAACGTGTTGTCGCTCGCCTATACTGTGCTGGCCGCTGCGTTCCTGATCTTCGGCACGATCTGGGTCATGCATAACGTCAGCATGAACATGATGTCGCGCTAAGCGTCATCGCGCGCGCCTCGTCCGGCGCGCAGGCACTTCCCGCAACGGCCGCACAGTTCTTTGATCTGTGCGGCCGTTGCCGTTTTGTCTGCGCTTTATGGACCGGATGCGCGCTTGACACCCGCGCGCCGCGACGCCTATCATGGGCGCCAAATGTTCGATTATCGACCATGAGTTCGCATATCGAACATCACGCACGAGGACGTGCGCGTTCGATCCCTCCTTTTCGCCCGCGCAGTCCGTCTATCTCAATCAGCTTGACATGAGATTCGGGTCGAGCCGCCACGCTCGCGCCGGGATCGACAGGAGACTTCAATGACGGAAGCTTTCATCTGCGACGCGATTCGCACGCCGATCGGCCGCTATGCGGGCGCGCTTTCCCCGGTTCGTGCCGACGACCTCGGCGCCGTGCCCCTCAAGGCGCTCATGGAGCGCAACAAGGAAGTGGACTGGGCCGCGATCGACGACGTGATCTACGGCTGCGCGAACCAGGCCGGCGAGGACAACCGCAACGTCGCGCGTATGTCGTCGCTGCTGGCGGGCCTGCCGCAGGCCGTGCCGGGCTCGACCGTCAATCGTCTCTGCGGCTCGGGCATGGACGCCGTCGGCATCGCCGCGCGCGCGCTCAAGTCGGGCGAAGCGGGCCTGATGATCGCGGGCGGCGTGGAAAGCATGAGCCGCGCGCCGTTCGTCATGGGCAAGGCCGCGACCGCGTTCGCGCGCGACGCCGCCATCTACGACACGACCATCGGCTGGCGCTTCGTCAACAAGCTGATGAAGCAGCAATACGGCGTCGACTCGATGCCGGAAACGGCCGAAAACGTCGCGGTCGACTACAACATCAGCCGCGCCGATCAAGACGCCTTCGCGCTGCGCAGCCAGTTGAAGGCCGCGCGCGCCATCGCCGACGGCACGCTCGCGCAGGAAATCGTCTCGGTCTCGATCGCGCAGAAGAAGGGCGATCCGCTCGTGGTGTCGCGCGACGAGCATCCGCGTGAAACCACGCTCGAAGCGCTCGCGAAGCTCAAGGGCGTCGTGGGCCAGGACGGCTCGGTCACGGCCGGCAACGCCTCGGGCGTGAACGACGGCGCCTGCGCGCTGCTGCTCGCGAACGAAGAAAACGCCAGGCGCTTCGGCCTCACGCCGCGTGCACGCGTGCTCGGCATCGCCACCGCGGGCGTCGCGCCGCGCGTAATGGGCATCGGCCCGGCACCGGCCACGCAAAAGCTGCTCGCGCGTCTGAACATGACGATCGATCAGTTCGACGTGATCGAGCTCAATGAAGCGTTCGCTTCGCAAGGTCTTGCCGTGCTGCGCATGCTCGGCGTGGCCGACGACGACGCGCGCGTCAACCCGAACGGCGGCGCAATCGCGCTGGGCCACCCGCTCGGCATGAGCGGCGCGCGCCTTGTGACCACGGCGATGTATCAGTTGCATCGCACCAACGGCCGTTTCGCGCTGTGCACGATGTGTATCGGCGTCGGTCAGGGCATCGCCATCGCCATCGAGCGCATCTAAGCCGGCGGCTTCACGCGGCGATGTTTTAAAACAAGCCGCACCGCGCTAAGTGCGCCAAACCGCGAACCTTCGGGTTCGCGGTTTTTTTTCGTCCCGATTGTCCGCTGATTTGCGCGAAGTCCAATTCCTGGCGCTTGCCGGTCGTAGTCCTGCATCCAACACGAATACCCTGATACCGGACGCGGACAGTTACGACGCTCGTTCAGAAAGCCGCGCGTAAAATTGCCTCCACATCGGCGCGAGATCGCCGGTCGTAAGTTGGTCGCGGATAGATCGCATTCCCGTTGCATCGTGATTCAAACCCCGTCTTTCAAGGAGACCGCGGATGATGAAGGCAGCGACTTTGGCAGCAGCAATGGTGATGGGCGTGGCCGCCGGCCAGGCGGCGTGGGCGCAAAACGAGCAACCCGCGCAGCCCGATCAGGCGGGCGGACAAACGGCGCTGGCGGGCGCGGCGCAGGCGATCATCGCCAATGTGCCGCCGGTGCATCTGAAGGCGAAGATCGTCGGGATCGACCGTGCCGCGCGCGTGGTCACGCTGCGCGGTCCGCGCGGCAACGACGTGGATATCGCGCTCAGCCCGCAGGTCGGCAATTTCGATCAACTGAACGTGGGCGATACCGTCGACGTGCTCTACAAGAACGCGCTGCTCGTGACGGCGAATAAGGTGACCGGCAGCGACAAGGGCATCCGCAAGCGCGTGGATACCAACGTCTATCTGCCCGCTTCGTCGGGATACGACGCCGCGCGCCAGGTCGAGGTGCAGGCGACGGTGCAGCACATCAATGTGAAGAAGCGTGAGGTGACGCTGCGCGGCGCGTATCAGACGGTCACGCTCGAAGCGCCGTCGGATATCGATCTCAAGAGCCTGAAAGTGGGCGACATGGTGCACGCCGTGTTCGTGTCCGCTTACGCGACGCAGGTGACGCCGGTGGGCGCGTCCGAATAAGCGCGCGCATCGTCCGGCTTCGCAAAAGACAACGCCGGCGCACCGCGAGTGATCGCGATGCGCCGGCGTTTTTTACATCGGCGAGCACGTCGCGTCGAGCGGTGTCGACGCGACGCGCAGGCGGATTACATGCCCGCCATGCACAGATACTTGATGACGACGTAATCGTCCACGCCGTAGTGCGAGCCTTCGCGGCCGAGGCCCGATTGCTTCACGCCGCCGAACGGTGCGACTTCGTTCGAGATCAGGCCGGTGTTGATGCCGACCATGCCGTATTCGAGCGCTTCGGCCACGCGCCAGACGCGGCCGATGTCACGGCTGTAGAAGTAGGCGGCGAGGCCGAACTCGGTGTCGTTCGCCATCTTGATCACTTCCTCGTCCGACGAGAAGCGGAACAGCGGCGCGAGCGGGCCGAAGGTTTCGTCGCGCGCGACCTTCATCGCGGGCGTGACGCCCGTCAGGATAGTCGGCTCGAAGAAGCCGTGGCCGAGCGCGTGGCGCTTGCCGCCCGTCAGCACCTGCGCGCCCTTGCCGAGCGCGTCCTCGATATGCGATTCCACCTTCAGCACGGCCGCTTCGTTGATCAGCGGGCCTTGCGTCACGCCGTTCTCGGTGCCGAGGCCGACCTTGAGCTTTTCGACCGCGTCCTTGAGCTTCGCGGCGAACGTGTCGTACACGGCGTCGTGCACGTAGAAGCGGTTCGTGCAGACGCAGGTCTGGCCGCTGTTGCGGTACTTCGAGGCGATCGCGCCCGCGACGGCGGCGTCGATGTCGGCATCGTCGAACACGATGAACGGCGCGTTGCCGCCGAGTTCGAGCGAGACCTTCTTGACCGTCGAGGCGCACTGGCTCATCAGCAGGCGGCCGACCGGCGTCGAGCCCGTGAACGACAGCTTGCGCACGGTCGGATTGCTCGTCAGTTCGCCGCCGATGGCCTTCGGGTCGCCCGTGACGACGCTGAAGATGCCCGCGGGCACGCCCGCGCGTTCGGCCAGCACGGCCAGCGCGAGCGCCGAGAACGGCGTCGCTTCGGCGGGCTTGAGGACGATCGGGCAGCCGGCGGCGAGCGCGGGGCCGACCTTGCGCGTGATCATCGCGGCGGGGAAATTCCACGGCGTGATCGCGGCGCAGACGCCGATCGCTTCCTTCGTCACGACGAGGCGCTTGTCGTTGGCGACGGTCGGGATCGTATCGCCGTAAATGCGCTTGCCTTCTTCCGCGAACCATTCGAGGAACGAGGCGGCGTAGCCGATTTCGCCCTTCGCTTCGGCGAGCGGCTTGCCTTGTTCGGTCGTGAGGATCAGCGCGAGGTCGTCGGCGTTTTCCATCATCAGGTCATGCCACTTGCGCAGGATGACGCTGCGCTCCTTCGCGGTCTTCGCGCGCCACTTCGGCCACGCGGCGTTCGCGGCGGCGATCGCGCGGCGCGTTTCGGCGGCGCCCATGCGCGGCACCGTGCCGATCAGCGCGCCGGTGGCGGGGTTGGTCACGTCGAGCGTGGCGCCGTCTTCGGCGCCTTGCCATTCGCCGTTGATATAGGCCAGATTCTTCAGCAGCGATGCGTCTTTCAGGTTCATTCTGGAACTCCCGACAGGCTTCGATTCGTTTCGGTTTGACGTGGCTGGCGCGCGCGCGACGAATGCGCGCGGCGCACAACGACGAACGGCACAGCGGCAAGCGCCGGTGTGCCGTCAGGGGATGGCCCGCGCGCGGCGGGCCGGTGTTGCGATGTGAGGCGCGAGGTGCGAGGTGCGGGGCTTACGCCGGCACGCCCACGGCTTCCTTGATCGACTCTTCGAGGATCGCGAGCGCTTCGTCGAACACGTTGTCCTGGATCGTCAGCGGGAACAGGAAGCGCACGACGTTCGAGTACACGCCGCAAACCAGCAGCAGCAGGCCGCGGTTCAGCGCGGCGGTCTGCACGCGCTTCGTGAAGTCGGCGTCGGCGTCGCTCGTGCCCGGCTTGCAGAATTCGACGGCGTTCATCGCGCCCGGGCCGCGCACGTCGGCGATTTGCGGCACTTCCGCCTTCATCGCGTTGAGCTTGGCCTTGAGCTTGTCGCCGAGCTTCGTGGCGCGCTCGCAGAGCTTTTCTTCTTCGATGATCTCGATCACCGCGTGCGCCGACGCCACGGCCAGCGGGTTGCCCGCGTACGTGCCGCCGAGGCCGCCGGGCGCTGCCGCGTCCATGACTTCCGCGCGGCCGACCACGCCCGACAGCGGCATGCCGCCGGCCAGGCTCTTGGCGATCGTCATGAGGTCAGGCGTGACGTCGTAGTGTTCCATCGCGAACAGCTTGCCGGTGCGCGCGAAGCCCGTTTGCACTTCGTCGGCGATCAGCAGGATGCCGTGCGTGTCGCAGATCTTGCGCAGGCCGCGCACGAAGTCCGCCGGCGCCTGGTAGAAGCCGCCTTCGCCCTGAACCGGTTCGAAGATGATCGCGGCGACGCGCTTCGGATCGATGTCGGCCTTGAACAGCATCTCGATGTGCTTGAGCGAGTCGGCCGTGCTGATGCCGTGGACCGCGTTGGGGTACGGCGCGTGGTAGACGTCGGACGGGAACGGACCGAAGTTCAGCTTGTACGGCGCGACCTTGCCGGTGAGCGCCATGCCCATCATCGTGCGGCCGTGGAAACCGCCCGCGAAGGCGATCACGCCCGGACGGCCGGTCGAGGCGCGCGCGATCTTGACGGCGTTTTCGACGGCTTCCGCGCCGGTCGTGAAGAACGCGGCCTTCTTCGCGAAGCTGCCCGGTGCGCGCGCGGCGACCTTTTCGGCCAGCGAAACGTACGACTCGTACGGCACGATCTGGTAGGCGGTGTGCGTGAAGCGGTCGAGCTGCGCCTTGATGGCGGCGACGATCTTCGGATGGCGGTGGCCCGTGTTGCACACGGCGATGCCGGCGGCGAAGTCGATGACGCGGCGGCCTTCGACGTCCCACAGTTCCGCGTTTTCAGCGCGCTCGGCGTAGAAGTTGCACATGACGCCCACGCCGCGCGGCGTGATGGCGTCCTTGCGGCTCTGCAGATCGGCGTTCTTGCTCACGTTCATCTCCTTCACAAACTTCGGTTTTCGGATTGGTTGGTGGACCGGCAAGCAGTCCATGGCGCGACTATACTCACGTTTGGCTCTAAATTTCAGAGCCATTCAAATAAATTCATAGGAGCCAATTTCGATGCGTGCGAGTGTCTTGTCCGACTGGCTGGCCCAGCGGATCGAGCGCGGCAGCGGACAGCCCGTCTATCGCCAGTTGCACCGGCTGTTGCAGCAGGCGATCCTGTCGCGCGAGCTGCCCGCGGGCGCGCGCGTGCCGTCCTCGCGGCTGCTGGCGGCGGAATTGGGGATCGCGCGCAATACCGTGACGCAGGTCTACGAACAATTGGTGCTCGAAGGCTATGTGACCTCGGCGACCGGACGCGGCACCTTCGTCGCCGATACGTCCCCGGACGAGATCGTCGGCGCGGCGGAAATTGGCTCTGTCGATGGGCGAAAAAATGCGTCCCTGTCAGGAGCCGCGCGGATCGGCGGCGGGATTGCAACTAACAGCCCCGGCGTGCAGGGCGCGGCGGGGTTGGCCGGAGCGGGGAGCGAGGCGGATCGGCTGGCGGATCGCGGCGCGGCGGGTTCGGCAGGTTCGGCGGGTGCGGCAGGTTCGGCGGGTGCGGCAGGTTCGGCAGGTTCGGCAGGCCGAGGCGGTTCGATTGGCTCGGGCCACGCGCCGCTCGCCTCCGCGACGATTTCCGCAACCCACGCCGCAACCCACGCCGCAACCCACGTCGCAACCCACGCCGCAACGTCCCCCGAAACCTCATCGCCCATCCTGCCCGCGACCGCGCCTTTCCATCGTCCCGCCGCGCGCGCCTTGTCCACGCGCGGCGCGCGCCTGATCGCGGGCGCGGGCGTTTCGAAGCGCCAGGGCGGCGCGTTCATGCCCGGCGTCCCCGACGTCTCGCGCTTTCCCGCGCGCGTCTGGACGCGTCTGCACAACAAATACTGGCGCAGCCTGCGCCCCGATCTGCTGACCTACGCGCCGGGAGGCGGCCTCGCGCTGCTGCGTCACGTGCTCGCCGACTATCTGCGCACCTCGCGTTCGGTGCGCTGCTCGCCCGAGCAGATCATCATCACGACCGGCATCCACCAGTCGATCGACCTCGCGGTGCGGCTGCTGTCCGATCCCGGCGACACCATCTGGACCGAAGACCCCTGTTACTGGGGCGTGCGCAGCGTGCTGCACGTCTCGGGGCTGAAGGCGCGTCCGGTCGCCGTCGACAGCGAGGGTCTCAACCCGTCCGCCGCCGATTTCGCCGCGCCGCCGCCGAAGCTCATCCTCGTCACGCCGTCGCATCAATATCCGCTCGGCATGGTAATGAGCCTCGCGCGCCGCCGCATGTTGCTCGAGTACGCGCGCCAGCATCAATGCTGGATCATCGAGGACGATTACGACAGCGAATTCCGCTACGGCAGCCGGCCGCTCGCATCGCTGCAAGGGCTCGATACGGCGGGTCAGGTGATCTACGTGGGCAGCTTCGGCAAGACGCTGTTTCCGGGCTTGCGCGTCGGCTATCTGGTCGCGCCCGAACCGCTCGCCGAAAGCTTCGCCACCGCGAGCGCGGAGCTGTATCGCGAAGGGCAGTTGCTGCAGCAGGCCGTGCTGGCGGAGTTCATCGCCGAGGGGCATTTCACCTCGCATATCCGCAAGATGCGCGCGCTTTACGGCCAGCGGCGCCAGGCGCTGCTCGACGCCGCCACGCGCCGTTACGGCGACGCGCTGCCTGCGTTGGGCGGCGATGCGGGGCTGCACGTCGTCATGCAGTTGCCCGAAGGCAGCGACGACCGCGCCGTGGCCGAGGCCGCGCTCGCGCGCAACATCGTCGTGCGGCCCTTGTCGGGGTATTACTCGGCGCGCGAGCGTGCGGCGTCGGGCTTGCTGATCGGCTATGCGTGCGTGCCCGACGAGGACATCGCGCCCGCGTTCGACACGCTCGCCGAAGCCATCGACGCAACCTTGCCGACGTTCGCCTGAGCGCCGGGCGCGCGGGCGCCTTGCGGGTTGAAGGCGCGTTCAGAGCCGGATCAGCACCGCGCCGCAGGTGACGAGCGCGCACGCGATCATGCGGCGCGCCGTGAGCTGCTCCTTCATGAAGAGCCAGCCGATCAGCACCGCGAAGATCGACGACAGTTCGCGCAGCGCGGAGACCATCGCGATCGGCAGGAAGCGGAACGCTTCGATCACGAAGCAGTACGCGACGAGCGCGAGCACGCCCGCGAGCATGCCGCGCGCGACGGCGGCCTTCGACGTGAACATCTGCGCCGCGCCGCCGCGCAGTTTGCAGACAATCAGAAATTGCGGCACGTTCCAGAGCAGATACACCCACATGATGTAGCTGAGCGCGTTGCCGGCGGCGCGCGCGCCGAGTCCGTCGACGATCGAATAGACCGCGATGAACAGGCCCGTGAGCAGTGCGTACGGCACGCTTTCGCCCGAGAAGCGCATGCCGCGCCGGAACGCCAGCGACATGATGCCGAGCGACACCAGCACCACGCCCGTCGCGGCCACCGCGTGCAGTGCCTCGTGCGCGAACACCAGCGCGCCCGCTGAAATCAGCAAGGGCGAGAGTCCGCGCGCGATCGGGTAAATCTGGCCGAAGTCGCCGCTGCGATACGCGCGCACGAGCGTGAAGCAGTACGCGAGTTCGAGCACGGCGGACGCGGCAATATAGGGCCAGCTCGCGGCGTCGGGCAGCGGCAGCACGCACACCCCGATTGCGCTCACGATCACATACGGCACCGAGAACATCCCGAGCAGCCAGACGCGGTCGTTCGAGAGATGAAGGAAGGCATTCCAGCTCGCGTGCATGAGCGCCGAGAGCAAAACCAGCAGGACGACGAAACTGGCCATCGAGAGTGATCGCGGGTGAGGCGTTGGAAGGGAGCGCACGGAGAGGCAAAGTGCGACACGCTGTGACGAATGCCACAATTTGCCACAAAGCGATGCAAATCGCCGCAAGCCTCCCATTATTCCAGTGAATGCCGGGCGATGCCAGTGAATTGAAAGTGGCGTGTGGCGAGGGGCCGGAAAGCGCGACGCGAGCCGCGGAACGGGGGCTCGCGTCGAGAAGCGAGAAGGGATTTCAGCGCCCGGAAGCGCGCCGCTCAGATCACCCGCGCGCGCAGCCGCGCCGACACCAGATCGATGATCGTCACCACGGCCACGACCATGATCAGCACCGCGGAAGTCTGCTGATAGTCGAACGAGCGGATTTCCTCGTAGAGCACGACGCCGATGCCGCCCGCGCCGACCATCCCCACCACCATCGCCGAGCGCACGTTCGACTCGAAACGGTAGAGCGCGTAGGAGATCCACAGCGGCATGACTTGCGGCAGCACGCCGTAGATGATTTCGTCGAGCGGCGTGGCGCCGGTCGCGCGCACGCCTTCGGCGGGACGCGGATCGATGGCTTCGACGGCTTCCGCGAACAGCTTCGCGAGCACGCCGGTCGTGTGCACCCACAGCGCGAGCACGCCCGCGAACGGCCCGAGCCCGACCGCGACGATGAAGAGCATCGCGAACACCATCTCGTTGATGGCGCGGCATGCGTCCATCAGCCGGCGCACCGGATGCAGCACCCAGGCCGGCGCGAGATTGTGCGCCGACATTAGCCCGCACGGCACCGCGCAGACGATCGCGAGCGCCGTGCCCCAGAGCGCGACCGCGATGGTCACCCACATCTCGTGCACGTAGGTGCGCCACTCGTGGAAGTCGGGCGGAAAGAAGCCTTCCGCGAAGGTGCCCATGTTGGCCGAATCGGAGAGCAGGTCGAGCGGGCGCATGTCCGCGCCGCGCCACGCCGCGCCGAGCAGCATCAGCACCAGCGCCCACAGCACGAGCGAGGACCAGCTGCGCTTGCTGGCGGCGGCTTGCAAGCGCGCTTTCGTATCAGCGTTCTGGGCGTTCTGCGCAGCAAGCGGCGAGGCGTCGAAGTCCATCGCGCCCATCACGGTTTCGCCGGGGCGTTGAGCGCGCCGATCTTCGCGTCGATGGCCGCGATCTGGCTCTTGCGGTCGTCGTCGGAGAGATGGGTGTCGGCGGCGATCTTCTGCTTCTGCTGGAACAGCGCGATCTGGCGGATCGGCAGCAGTTGCTCGTCGCTCGACGGCGCGAAGCCCGCGTAGCCCGTGATATCGGCCATGATTTTCTTCTCGCGCGGATCGGTCTTCGCGTAGTGATAGAAGAAGTCGCGCAGCTTCTGTTTGGTCGCTTCGGGCAAATCCTTGCGCATCACGAGCGGATCGGACGGAATCAGCGGCGAGGTCCACAGCACGCGTACTTCCTTGAATCGATCCGGATGCTTGCGCGCCAGCGTGGCCAGTTCCATCGTGTTGTTGGTGGCGATATCGACCTTGTTGTTCACCACGGCGAGCAGGTTCGCTTCATGGCTCGACGGCAGCACGGTCTTGAACGTGGTCGCGTTCACGGGCAGATTGCGCTGCGCGAACAGGTAATAGCCCGGCACCAGCGAGCCCGACGTGGAATTCGGATCGCCCCAGCCCAGCGTGAGATCCTTAGGATTCTTGAATACGTCGTCGAGCGTCTTCACGCGACTGTTCACGTTGGTGATCAGCACCGATTTGTAGCCGGTGTCGCCGTTCGCGTAGAGCACCTTCGCGAACACTTCGCCGTTCGAGCGGTCCACGGCTTCCATCGCCGAGGCATTGCCGAAATAGCCGATCTGCACCTTGTTGAAGCGCATCGCTTCGATAATGCCCGAATAGTCGGTGGCGAAGAACGCATTCACGTGCAGGCCCGTCTGACGATTCAGATCGTCGATGAACGGTTGCCAGCGCTGCTTGAGGACTGCTGACGAATCGGTCGAAATAATGCCGAAGCTCAGGTCGTCGGCGCGAGCGGCCGATGCGCCGAGCGCGGCGAAGGCCACGGCGCCGGCGGCGCAGCAGGAAAGCAGGGCACGGATCAGTTTCATGTGAGAGGCGGTCCGGTTCGTTGGGGAAGAGACAACGTTTGCGTGCGATGCGGTGAAGCAGGCTAGGCCGCCGTCGGCTGCGCGCCGAAATGCTGCGTGTGCGCTTGCATCAGTGATTGTTCGAGCGGCTGTTCCAGCGACTGATCGTGCGCGCCATCCGCGTCGCGCAATTCGCGCGCGGCGCTGCCATAGAGCTTTTGCAGCAACTCGGGCGTGAGCGCGGCGGACGGCCCGTCGTAGACCACGCGGCCGTCGCGCAGCGCGACCGTGCGCGGGCAATACTGCATGGCGATATCCACCTGATGCAGCGACACCACCACCGTAAGCCCGTGATTGCGATTGAGCATGCGCAGCATGTCCATCACGCGGCGCGACGATTCGGGGTCGAGCGAGGCGATCGGCTCGTCGGCGAGAATCAGGCGCGCGCGCTGCACCAGCGCACGCGCGAGCGCGGCGCGCTGCTGCTGGCCGCCCGAGAGATTCGCGGCACGCTCGTACGCTTTATCGGCGATGCCCACTTCCGCAAGCGCCGCAATCGACAGTTCGCGTTCGCTGCGCGGAAAGCGGCCCGTGAGACGCCGCCACAGCGGCAGGCGCGCGAGCGCGCCGATCAGCACGTTGGTCTCGACGGTCAAACGATGCACGAGATTGAATTGCTGAAACACGAAGCCGACGTCGCGGCGAATGCGGCGCACTTCGCGCACGATGCGTCCGTCCTGCTGGATCGGGCGGCCGAGAATCTCGATGCGCGAAGGCTGCGCATCGGCGGCGACGAAGCCCGCGATATGGCGCAGCAAAGTCGATTTGCCCGATCCCGACGCGCCGATCAGCGCGACCATTTCTCCCGTGCCCACGCGCAGGTTGATTTCGTCGAGCGCCTTGCGCTGCGGTCCAAAAGTCTTCGACAGTCGTTCGATTCGAATTGCGTCCATTTGCGCGCTCATGTCAGCGTCCTGCCTGATTCATCCGACGAGTGGGAGACGTACGCGTCCCGTGCTCGAGTCGGGGACATTCTAGGAAGCGACTATGACGGTTGAGTGAAGGCATCGCGACGTCTAGACGACTACACAACTGAAAACGCGTCGAATGAAGCCAGCAAGTCGAAGTGATGACATCTGTGTGACGTCTCGCACATGTCACGCGATCTGCCGCATGAAAAGGCTATATTGTTGGCAAACGCATGTGCTGTCCCCGGTTTTCGAATGCCGCGCTGTTTCCCTTGAACCGAACGAGCGACGACTTGCGCCGCCATGCAGGCACTGAGCTTCCTTCCTGACAGCTTCGCCGAATACGAGGACCTGAAAACGCTCCTCGACGCGGGCTCGCCCTGGTTCGACATCCGCAGCGCGGGCGAGGTCGAGGTGCGCGGGCGGCCGTTTTCGCTCTACGTGGCGGCCGTGGGCTCGCGCGATCCGCACGCGCCGGCGATCGGTTTTTTCGGCGGCATTCACGGGCTCGAGCGCATCGGCTCGCAGCTCGTGCTCGATTACATGCGCGCGCTCGTGGGCCGTCTCGCGTGGGACGAATTGCTGATGCGCCAGCTCGAATCGGTGCGGCTCGTGATGATGCCCATCGTCAACCCCGGCGGCATGTGGCTCGCCACGCGCGCCAATCCGAACGGCGTCGATCTGATGCGCAACGCGCCGCAGGACGCCGACGAGCGCGTGCCTTTTCTCGCCGGCGGCCAGCGCGTGGGATCGTGGCTGCCGTGGTATCGCGGACGGCGCGGCGCGATGATGGAAACCGAAGCCTCGGCGCTGCTCAAGGTCGTCGACGAGGAACTGACGAACCGGCCGCTCGCGTTCGCGCTCGATTGTCATTCGGGTTACGGCTGGAGCGACAGCATCTGGTTTCCGTACGCGCGCACGCGCCAGCTCATGCGTCATCTGCCTGAAATGTACGTGCTGAAAACCCTGTTCGAGCGCGCGCATCCGCATCACGGTTACACGTTCGAGCCGCAGAGCCATCAATATCTGCTGCACGGCGATCTGTGGGATTGCGCGTACGATCGCGCGCCCGCCGAGAATGTGTTTCTGCCGCTCACGCTCGAACTCGGTTCGTGGCTGTGGATCAAGAAAAATCCGCGCCAGATTTTTTCGCGCCAGGGCATCTTCAATCCGGTGATGCAGCATCGCACCGCGCGCGTGCTGCGGCGTCACGCCAATCTGTTCGATTTCCTCACGCGCGCCGCGTATTCGTGCGAGCGCTGGCTGCCCGAAGGCGTCGCGCGGCAGCAGGTGCTGCAAAGCGCGATCGGACACTGGTATCAGCGGCCCGGCGTATGAGCGCGCACTCGAATCCGGACCCGAATCCGGACCCGAACCCGAACGCGAATCCGTCGCCGTGGATTTTGCTGCGCGGCCTTACGCGCGAATCGCGTCATTGGGGCGCGTTCGCGTCGCTGCTCGAAGCGCGTTGCGGCGCCGTGCTGCCCGTCGATCTTCCCGGCAACGGCACGCGTCATCACGCGATCTCGCCGCTCGAAGTGAGCGAATACGTCGACGCCGTGCGCCGCGAGCTTCAGCGCGCGCTCGGGCAGGGCGACGGCGCGCCGCCGTACCGCGTGCTGGCGATGTCGCTCGGCGGCATGGTCGCGACGGCGTGGGCGCTGCGCTATCCGGCCGAGATCGCGCGACTCGTGCTGGTGAACACGAGCATGCGGCCGTTTAGCCGCTTCGACGAACGACTGCGGCCCGCCGCGTGGCCCGCGCTGCTGCACGCGGCGCAGCACTGGCGCGGGCGCGACCGCATCGGCGTGGCCGAGACGCGCATTCATGCCGCGACGTGCGCGCGCCGCGATACGCTCGCCGCCGACCTCGACACCTGGCGCGCGATCCGCGCGAGCGCGCCGGTGAGCCGCGCGAACGCGCTGCGCCAGCTGTGGGCCGCCGCGCGGTTTTCGGCGCACGGCGTGCCGCGTTGCGAGGTGCTGGTGGCGTCGTCGCGTGCGGATCGACTGGTGAATCCCGTGTGTTCGGCGCGGCTCGCGCAGGCGTGGGACGCGCGCCATCTCGAGCATCCGTGGGCGGGCCACGATCTGCCGCACGACGACCCGCACTGGCTCATCGATGCGATCTGCGCGAGCGAACCGGCGAGCGAACCCGCGAGCGCCGCGACCGATGCGCCAGCGCACGTCGATACGCGAGCCGATGCGGCCGCCGATCCGCGAACCGATCCGCGAACCGATCCGGCCGCCGCCCCGGACGGCCCAGCATCGCCGGCGTGACGATTGCCCCATAATAGGGACGTTTCGTCAGCATATTCAGGAAGACTCCCCGCCATGAACGACACCGTCCGCACTTCATCGGGCAGCGCCGCGCCGCGTCTCACGAGCCTTTCGCACGGCGGCGGCTGCGGCTGCAAGATCGCGCCGGGCGTGCTCTCCGCGCTGCTCGCGCGCAGCACGCCGCTCACGGCTGCGTTTCCCAATCTGCTCGTCGGCACCGAGACGGCCGACGACGCCGCCGTCTACAAGCTCAACGACGAGCAGGCCATCGTCGCGACCACCGACTTCTTCATGCCGATCGTCGACGATCCGTACGACTTCGGCCGCATCGCCGCGACCAATGCGCTGTCCGACGTCTACGCGATGGGCGGCAAGCCGATCCTCGCGCTCGCGCTGGTCGGCATGCCGATCAACGTGTTGCCGCACGACGTCATCGCGCAGGTGCTGCGCGGCGGCGAGGACGTCTGCGCGGCGGCGGGCATTCCCGTCGCGGGCGGGCATTCGATCGATTCCGTCGAGCCGATTTACGGGCTCGCGGCGCTCGGCGTCGTGCATCCGTCGCGCGTGAAGCGCAACGCCTCGGCGCGCGCGGGCGACGTGCTCGTGCTCGGCAAGCCGCTCGGCGTGGGCGTGCTCTCGGCGGCGCTCAAGAAGGACCTGCTCGACGCGGCCGGTTATCAGGCGATGGTCGCCGCCGCCACGATGCTCAACCGGCCGGGCGCGGCGCTCGCCGAACTCGACGACGTCCACGCGATGACCGACGTGACCGGCTTCGGCTTGCTCGGCCACACGCTCGAAATCGCGCGCGGCGCGAGTCTCACGGCGCGCGTGCGTTACGCCGATCTGCCGTGGCTGCCGGGCGTCGAGGCGTTTGTCGATCAGGGCGTCTTCACGGGCGCGTCGGGCCGCAACTGGGCGTCGTACGGCGAGGGCGTGACGCTCGCGCCGAGCCTGCCGGAAAGCGCGCGCACGCTGCTCACCGATCCGCAAACCTCGGGCGGTCTGCTGGTCGCCTGCGCGCCCGAGCGCGTGGACGACGTGCTCGCGCTGTTCCACCAGGACGGTTTCGCGGATGCCCGCGTGATCGGCGAACTGGACGAAGGCCCTGCTCGCGTCGAGGTCGTATGAGCGCGGAGTCGCCGAAAGCCATTTTCTACGCGCTCGCCGCGAACGCGGGCATCGCCGTCTGCAAGTACGCGGCGGCGGCGTTCACGGGCTCCGGCTCGATGTTCGCCGAAGCGATTCACTCGACCGCCGACTGCGGCAATCAGCTGTTGCTGCTGTTCGGCCTGCGCCAGTCGCGCGAACCACCTTCGCCGCTGCATCCGATGGGCTCGGGCCGCGCGATCAACTTCTATTCGCTGCTGGTCGCGCTGCTGCTGTTCTTCGTGGGCGGCGCGTTTTCCGTGTATGAGGGCGTGCACCGGCTGTTCACGCGCGAGCCGCTGCAATACGTGTATGTGGCGCTCGCGGTGCTCGGCGTGTCGGTCGTGCTGGAGGCGCTCTCGCTGTATGGCGCGATGCGCGAGATTCGCGCGGGCAATCCGGGCAAGCCGCTGTGGCGATGGTTCCGCGAAACGCGCGATTCGGACCTGCTGGTCGTGGCGGGCGAGGACGTCGCCGCGCTCGCGGGTCTCGCGATTGCGTTCGTCGCGGTGCTGCTGACGGTGATCACCGGCAATCCCGTGTGGGACGCGTGCGGCTCGATCTGCATCGGCTTTCTGCTGATGACGATCGCGTGGCTCGTCGCGCGCGAAGTGAAGTCGATGATCGTGGGCGAGTCGGCGAGTCCGGAAATGCGGCGCGACATCGAAACGTTTCTGCGCGCGCGGCCCGAGATTCGCCACATCATGAACGTCATCACCCTGCAATGGGGCAAGGAGATCGTCGTGGCCGTGCAGGCCGAGATGATCGACTACGAACACAGCCGCACGATGGTCGAAGCGATCAACGAGATCGAAGCGGATTTGCAGGCGCGTTTCCCGCAGGTGCGCTGGGTGTTCTTCGAGCCGGACTTCGTGAATCGTTAAATCGTGATCGGTCGTCAGCCGACAAGCTGACGATCCGGCAATCCCCGAACGGGCCGCCGCTCCTGGAGCGCGGCCCGTTTTTCTTGTCGATGCGCGGATGAGGCGCGCTGTCGCGTGCGTCGTCGATTTAAGAATCGTCCTATTTTGCGTTGTCCTACGTCGCTATAGGATTTCCTTTCGGTTGACTTGCATGAATTGCAAAATTTTGTCGCATGTCGCGCGCCTGTTCACGGCAGGACGCGCGATGTGCCGCCGCACTGTCGCAGCGGCGCGATGCGCGACATGGGCGTTCGATCCGGACGCCCTGCAACGCTGAATCGCGAAGCGCACCGGAGACGCCATCCTGTTCGTGATCTTTTGCTTCGCGAAAGTGCTTGCAATGATCAGGATGACGAATGAACAAGATTTATCGCACGATCTGGAACGCCGCATCGGGACGCTGGATCGCCGTGCAGGAAAACGCGCGCGCACGCGGGGCGAAGGGTGGAAGCGGTGCGCGTTCGCGTAGCCGGCTCGCATGCGGCGCGCTTGCCGTGGCGGCGGCGTGGGGCGGCGGCGTTCGCGCGGGCACGGTGCTGGACACGGACGGCGCGACCGTCATAGCGGCGGACATCTGCACGGGTACGACGATCGGCGGCTCCGGCCTCAACTATCTGGCGATGGGCTGCAATGCCAGTGCGTCGGATACCGATTCGATCGCCATCGGCACGTCGTCGGTGGCGAACGGCGCCTCGGCGCTCGCGCTGGGCGATCACACCTACGCGATCGCGAACGGCGCGACAGCGCTCGGCGGCGGCGCGACGGCGAGCGGCGTGCAATCGGTCGCGCTGGGCGGCGACAAGGTGGACGCCCATCAAGACGCCGCCGCCAAGGCCACGGGCGAGCGCGCGGTGGCGGTGGGCGCGGCGACGCGGGCGATGGGCAACAACTCGGTCGCGCTCGGCAGCACCGTGACGGCCGCCGCCGACAACGCCGTGGCAATCGGCTCGGGCGCCGCGGTGAGCGGCGCGGGATCGGTCGCGCTGGGCGTGAAGGCGAGCGGCGTCGGCGCGAATGCGGCCGCGATCGGCGCCGGTTCGGCGGCGTCCGGCGACGCGTCCACGGCGATCGGCAATCTTGCCATGGCAAGCGGCAAGAATGCGTTCGCGCTGGGCTCATCCGCGAGCGCGTCGGCGGACAATGCGATCGCGATGGGCCTGAGTGCGAAAGGCACCGTGAGCGGCGCGATTGCGATTGGTCAGGCCGCCGCCGCGCAAGGCGCGAACAGCATCGCGCTGGGCTACAACGCCAACACCGGCGCCGCGTCGACGGCGGACGGCAATATGGCGATCGGCGCGAACGCAGGCATTGCGAACAAGGGCGCGGGCATCATCGTGATCGGCCGCAACGCGAAGCTCAGAAACGACGGCGGCACGCCGGCCATCACGGGCGATGGATCGATCGTGATCGGTGACGGCGCCAGCATCTTCGGCAGCAATAGCACCGCGCTCGGCGCGAATACGTATTCGCTGTACTCGGGCGCGACGCTCGTCGGCGCGGGCGCGCGCTCGACGGTGTTGGGCGGCGGCACCGCGCTCGGCCAGGGCGCGTCAGTCACGGCGGACAATGCCGTCGCGCTGGGCGCCAATTCGATCGCCGACCGGTCCAATGCGGTCTCGGTCGGCACCGCGACCGCGGCGCGGCAGATCGTCCACGTGGCGGCCGGCGCGGTGAGCGGTACGAGCACCGACGCGATCAACGGCTCGCAACTCAACACGACGAATACGCAGGTGACGGCGAACGCAAGCGCCATTACCGCGTTGCAGGACTTGACCGACAACGCCGTGATGTACGACTCGACGGCGCGTGACCTGGTGACGCTGGGCGGCGTGGGCTCGAACGTGAAATTGACCAACGTCGCGGCGGCCACGCTGACCGGCACGAGCACGGATGCGGTGAACGGTTCGCAGCTTTACTCCACGAACAGCAATGTGACGGCCATTTCGAACACGGTGAACAAGATCGTGAGCGGTGATGGCATCAAGTATTTCCACACCGGCTCGGCGCTGGCCGATTCGGTTGCGAACGGCACGAACTCGACGGCGATTGGTCCGGCGGCCGTCGCTTCGTATGCCGACGATATCGCGATTGGTGACGGCGCTGCGGCAAGCCGCCCGGCCATCACCCAGCAAAGCGGCAACATCGCACTGGGTGCGAGCGCATCGGCGCAAGGCTATCGTTCGATTGCGATCGGCTATGGCGCGCAAACGAATACCGGCTCGCTCTATGTGAACTCATCCGATATCGCAATCGGGCAGTCTGCTTTTGCTGAAGGTTATAACTCGGTCGCGCTCGGCAACAATGCGAATGTCGGTACGGCAGGCGACGACGGCAACAACGTCGCCGTAGGCTCGAATACGTACGCGAAGGCAACGGGCGCCGTGGCGTTCGGCGGATCGTCGACCGCGGCGGCTTCGAATGCCACGGCGATTGGCGCGGCCGCTTACGCAGGCGGAAGCGGCTCGACGGCATTGGGCGAAGCATCGACGGCGAGCGCGGCGAACGCGATCGCGATCGGTAACGGTGCGAATGCGTCGGTTTCCAACTCGCTGGCGCTGGGTAACGGCGCGACCACGGCGGCTGCTGTCGGCACGGCGAATGGCGTGATCGGTGGTCAGACGTTCACGTATGCCGGTGCAACGCCGACCGGCGTGGTGAGCGTGGGCGCGGCGGGTGCCGAGCGCCAGGTGACGAACGTCGCGGCCGGTCGTGTGACGGCAGCGAGCACGGACGCCGTGAACGGCTCGCAGCTCTACGCGACGAACACGCAGGTCACTACGAACACCGGCGCAATCAGCACGCTGCAAGCGCTCACCGCTGATGCAGTAATGTACGACTCGACGGCGCATGATTCGGTGACGCTCGGCGGCGCAGATTCGAGCACTCCGGTCGCACTGCACAACGTCGCGGCAGGCACGGTGAGCAATTCGAGCAACGATGCGGTGAACGGCTCGCAGCTTTTCAAGCTCGCGAGCAGCACGGCAAGCGGTCTGGGCGGCGGCTCGACGGTGAACAGCGACGGTTCGATCACGACGCCGACCTACAGCGTCGGCGGCGCGACGTTCCACAACGCAGGCGAAGCCTTCACGAATATCGACGGCCGCACGACCGCGAACACGGACGCGCTCAGCACGCTGCAAGGCCAAACCGCTGACGCGGTGATGTACGACTCGACGGCGCACGATTCGGTGACGCTCGGCGGCGCAGATTCGAGCACGCCGGTCGCACTGCACAACGTGGCGGCAGGCGCAGTGAGCGATGCGAGTAACGATGCGGTGAACGGCTCGCAGCTTTTCAAGCTCGCGAGCAGCACGGCAAGCGGTCTGGGCGGCGGCTCGACGGTGAACAGCGACGGTTCGATCACGACGCCGACCTACAGCGTCGGCGGCGCGACGTTCCACAACGCAGGCGAAGCCTTCACGAATATCGACGGCCGCACGACCGCGAACACGGACGCGCTCAGCACGCTGCAAGGCCAAACCGCTGACGCGGTGATGTACGACTCGTCGTCGCACGATTCGGTCACGCTCGGCGGCACGAGTGCGACCGCGCCGATCGCGCTCCATAACGTCGCGAATGGCGCAGTCGACGCATCGAGTTTCGACGCCATCAACGGCTCGCAACTCTTTGGCGTATCGAGCGCGCTCGTCAATGCACTCGGCGGCGGCGCAAGCGTGTCTGCCGACGGCTCGATCACGACGCCGACGTATCGAATCGGCAACACGACCTTCCACAACGTGGGCGGCGCGCTCACGAATCTCGACGGCCGCGTGACGGATCTCTCCGATGCGGTGAGCAGCGGCACCATCGGCCTCGTGCAGCAGGATGCCACCACGCACGCCATCACGGTCGGCAAGGACGTGCCCGGCATTTCGGTCGATTTCGCCGGCACGAACGGTGTGCGTCTGCTGACGGGCGTGGCGGCAGGCAATGTCGATGCGAGCAGCGTCGACGCAGTGAACGGCTCGCAACTCTTCGCCATCGGCAACGCCACGGCGAACGCGCTGGGCGGCGGTGCGACGATGAACGCGAACGGCACCATGAGCGGCCCGAACTACGCCATCGGCGGCAACACGTACAACAACGTGGGCGGCGCGCTGACCGATCTCGACGGCCGCGTTTCGCAGAACGCGCAGGACATCAGCGATATCAAGGGCGATGTGGCGAATGCGGTGGCCTACGACTCATCGGCGCACGACTCGGTCACGCTTGGCGACGGCAGCACACCGGTGAGTCTGCACAACGTCGCGGCCGGCACGGCGGACACCGACGCGGTCAATCTCGGCCAGATGAACGACGCGATCGCATCGGTCCAGCAGGCGGCGGATGCGGCGGTCAATCCGTTCGTCGCGGCGCAGGGCAATCGCGACACGGAAGGCGCGATTGCCAGCGGCACACACGCAACGGCCGCCGGTGCGAACGCCGTCGCGAGCGGCGCGAACGCCGTGGCGCTCGGCGCGAACACGCAGGCGACTGGCGCGAATTCGGTGGCGCTCGGCGCGGATTCGGTGGCCGATCGCGACAACGCGGTGTCGGTCGGCTCGGCGGGCAACGAGCGTCAGATCACCAACGTCGCGCCCGGCACGGCCGGCACCGACGCGGCCAACATGAACCAGCTCAACGCGATGGCCGCGCAGGGCCAGGGTTACGTCGATCAGCGCATCGCGGGCGTGCAGAACCAGATCAGCGACGTGCGTCGGGACGCATTCGGCGCGGCCGCGGCGGCGATGGCGGTCGCCGGTCTGCCGCAACCGACCGAGCCGGGCAGGACGATGGTGGCCGCCGCCGGTTCGCGCATCGGCGGACAGACCGGCATGGCGCTCGGCGTGTCCTACGTGACGCGCAACAACCGCTGGGTCGCAAAGGCGTCGGCGAGCTCGAGCAGCCAGGGCAACACGGGCGTGACACTCGGCGCCGGGTATCAGTGGTAAGTCTCGTACGGTAAAGCCCGATGGTCGACAAACCATCGGGCTTTTTTTATTGCGCTTTCAATGACGGAACGGCGTCCACACCGGTGCGGTGTTGTTCCAGGTGTCCAGCTCGGAAGGCGTAGTCGTATTCATGATCAGTCATCCTGATTAATGATGAAGTTCGCGATGCAGGTCGACGCGTCGCGTGTTATTCGCTCACGCGCGCCACGCGTTGCGCGTCGTTCGCGCGGCCTTCCTGAATCGCGAGACGTTCTGCCTGCGTGCGGCCCACGAGACTCTGATTCGGATAGCTCGTCTTGTTCAGCGCGGGCAACGTGCCGTCGCGATACGCGGCGACGATTTCGGCCTTCACTTCTTCACGCGTCTTGGGACCGTTGTTCACCGATTGCGCGAACACCGATGCGCTGGCGGCAAGCGAAACAACGAGCGTTGCGCCGAGGGCGGTTGCGAGAGTGCGTTTCATGATCTGCTCCTGTTTTAAGGGCGCCGCAAATCGATGAAAACAACAACCGGTGCGGCGACAGGTGCAAATGTAGGTGTCCGCGCGTCGGCGATAAACAGTCTGAAAACGAAAGGAATTGTCGAGATTCCGGAACAATCGGTCGCACGCGTAGGCAATGCAAACGCTCAAAAGCAAGACGGGCGGGCTTTCGAAGCCCGCCCGTCTGGGCGCGAATATGCACGGTATCGCGCAATATCGCGCCTGAGAATCCGCGAAAAATTACGCAGCCCACTCCGAAATGACCGGCGTTTCGAGGCTCGGCGCCGACTCGCGCTCTTCGAGCGTGCGCAGCGTGCAGGCCTTGTCGAGCGAGCCGCGGCCGCTCAGCAGCGGGCAGCGGTCGAACACTTCGGCGATCCAGTCGACGAACACGCGCACCTTCGGCGACAGATGGCGGCTATGCGGATACACCGCCGAAATCGGCATCGGCAGCGGTTTGAAATCGGGCAGCACTTCCACGAGCTGGCCCGATTTCAGCAGCGGCAGCACCATGTAGCGCGGCGCCTGAATCAGCCCGAAACCTTCCACGCCGCAGGTCACGTACGCATCGGCGTCGTTCACCGACACCATGCTCTTGAGCTTGACCTCGACTTCCTTGTTGTCGACGAGGAAGGCCCAGTCGATCACGCGCCCCGTGCGGCTCGAAAAATAATTCACGGCGCGATGCTCCTGCAGATCGTCGAGCGTTCGCGGCATGCCGTGGCTTTCGAGGTACGAGGGCGCCGCGCACGACACGCCTTCGAACAGCCCGATGCGCCGCGCGACCAGCGACGAATCCTGCAACGCGCCCACGCGCACCACGCAATCGACGCCTTCCTGTAGCAGATCGACGGGACGATCGCTCAGGCCGAGCTGCAGATCGATGTCCGGATAACGCGTGTGGAATTCGCACAGCGACGGAATCACGATCAGCCGCCCGATGGAGCCGGGCATGTCGATGCGCAATTTGCCGTGCGGCTTGCGATTGCGATCCTGGAACGTCTGTTCGGTTTCCTCGACATCGGCGAGGATGCGCACGCAGCGCTCGTAATACGCGGCGCCGTCCGGCGTGAGCGAAAGGCGGCGCGTGGTGCGATGCATGAGACGCACGCCGAGAAACGCTTCGAGATTCTGAATGATCGTCGTGACCGAGGCGCGCGGCATGTCGAGCGTTTCGGCTGCGCGCGTAAAGCTGTTCGTGTCGACGACGCGGGTGAACACCTGCATGGCCTGAAGGCGGTCCATTGCCATTCTCCGAAAGTCATCGGACGCACGCCGCGCGGTGTTCGAAATAAACACTCGCGCGTAAAGAGGAGACAGATTGTTCAGGTGCGCCGAATTGTGTTGCCGGATTATAGGCATTTATTTAGAAGTCTGCCGAACCCACAATTCGCTCCATTCGAATCTACTCTCGCGCATTGCGCCGTTTCGACATGGATGCCTTTAAACGTTCGACGCCGTGGATTTCAGCCGCCGCTCAAGTTGCTAACGCTGCTAACGCGTCGGCCGATGCACCTTATGCGCCCGACGCGGCCAACGAGCCCGCCCAGCCGGCGCGCGTCGCGCCTGCCTCGCCCGTTGCGGGCAAGGCGCGCGGCCGGACGACCGCGATCGACGTCAGCGAAGTGACGATCGAAGGCCACGTGAAGGACATCGTGCTGCGTCTGTATCGTCCGCAGGGCGCGAACAATCTGCCCGTTCTGCTGTATTTCCACGGCGGCGGATTCGTGCGCGGCACGCTCGACGACGCCGACGTGCAAAGCCGCTTTTTCGCAGAACGCTTACCCGCGCTGGTGGTGTCGGTCGATTATTCGCTCGCGCCCGAATTCCCGTTTCCGGCCGCGCCCGAAGACGCCCATCGCGCGGCGCTGTGGGTGCTCACGCGCGCCCGCGCATTCGGCGGCAGCACGAAGCGCGTGATCGCCGCCGGTCACGACGCGGGCGGCCAGATCGCCAACGTGCTCGCGTTTATCGGCCGCGATCGCGGCGACGTGAAGCTCGCGGCGCAGGCCTTGTTCGCGCCGATGCTCGACCCGAGCCTCACGCGTCTGGGCGACGAGCGCCGCCTCGGTTCCGACATCACCGCGAGCGAATGCGCGCAGTGCTATCGCGCTTATCTGCCCGACGCCACGCAGCGCATGCATCCGTACGCGGCGCCGCTCGAATCGTCGCGGCTCGGCGGTTTGCCGCCCACGCTGATCGTCACCGCGCAGAACGACGTGCTGCATATCGAGGCGGAAAAGTACGCGAGCCGCCTGATCGACTCCGGCGTGCGCACACATGTGGTGCGTTATCCGAGCGTTTCGCACGCGCAGATCGGCGCGCACGAGGAAGCGCTCGCGGAAGCCGTGCGCTTTTTCAAATGCTGCTTCGAGGCCGACGCGAATCGCGATGCAAGCCGCGATGCAAGCCGTGACTCGCCGCGTTCGCCGCGCAATCCATAAACAACAACCACACACCCATCTGGAGCCCGCCAAATGTCACTCTTTTCGCAATCCCCATCACGCATCGCGCTAGCGGTCGTGGCCGTGCTCGTCGTCGCGGGGCTCGGCACGCTCGGCGCGATGCGCTTCGACGCGCATCCGGCCGTGGCGGCCGAAGCGCCGCCCGCGCCGGAAGTCGATGTCGCCGCCGTCGCGCAGCGCACGATCACCGACTGGCAGTCTTACTCCGGCCGCCTGGCCGCGGTCGAAAAAGTCGATATCCGTCCGCAGGTATCCGGCACGATCGTTTCGGTGAACTTCCGTGACGGCGCGCTCGTGAAGAAGGGCGACACGCTGTTCGTGATCGATCCGCGTCCGTATCAGGCCGCCGTCGATCAGGCCGCCGCGCAACTCGCCGCCGCGCAGGCGCGCACCGGTTACGCGCAGAGCGACTGGGAGCGCGCGCAACGCCTGATCGGCGACAACGCCATCGCCAAACGCGATTACGACGAGAAGCAGAACGCCGCGCGCGAAGCCAGCGCGAACCTGAAGGCCGCGCAGGCCGGGCTCGAAGCCGCGCAGATCAATCTCGGCTACACGCGCATCGTCGCGCCGGTCGCGGGCCGCGTGTCGCGCGCGGAGATCACGGTCGGCAACGTGGTGAGCGCGGGCGCAAGCGCCGCGCCGCTCACGACGCTGGTGTCCGTGTCGCCGATCTACGCCGAATTCGACGCCGACGAACAGACCTATCTCGACTACATCAGCCGCATGAAGGATGGCTCGAAGGTGCCGGTCGAACTGGGTCTCGCGAACGAAACCGGCTACTCGCGCTCGGGCACGATCGAGTCCGTCGATAACCGGCTCGATACCTCGTCGGGCACGATTCGCGTGCGTGCGCGTTTCGACAACGCCGACGGCGCGCTGGTGCCGGGTCTCTACGCGCGCATCAAGGTGAGCGGCTCCGCGCCGCATCCGGCGCTGCTCGTGGACGAAGCCGCCATCGGCACCGACCAGGACAAGAAGTACGTCTACGTGGTCGACGGCGCGGGCAAGGTCGCCTATCGCACGGTGCAGATCGCCGGTCAGCAGGGCAATCTGCGCGTGATCGTCGATGGCCTGAAGGCGGGCGAGCATGTGGTGGTGAACGGCACGCAGCGCGTGCGTCCGGGCGAGGCGGTGCGCTCGCATATGGTGCCGATGAACGGCGACCCCGACGCCGACGCGGCTGCCGTCGCCACGCAACCGGCTGCGAAAGACAGCAAGGACGCGAAGACTTCCTGACGCGCAGCGTCTCGCACACGGCGCGCGTCGCCGTGTGTGTCAGCCTCGCAGTTAGTTAGTGATACGAATGAATTAAGAGCGACCCATGAACATATCGAAATTCTTCATCGACCGGCCGATCTTCGCGGGCGTACTGTCCGTGCTGATCCTGCTGGCCGGGGTGATCGCACTGTTCCAGTTGCCGATCTCCGAATATCCCGAGGTCGTGCCGCCTTCGGTCGTCGTGCACGCGCAGTATCCGGGCGCGAATCCGAAAGTGATCGCCGAAGCCGTGGCCGCACCGCTCGAAGAGCAGATCAACGGCGTCGAGAACATGCTGTACATGCAGTCGCAAGCGAATAGCGACGGCAATCTCACGCTCACGGTCACGTTCCGTCTCGGCACCGATCCGGACAAGGCCACGCAGCTCGTGCAGAACCGCGTGAATCAGGCGCTGCCGCGTCTGCCCGAAGACGTGCAGCGTCTGGGCATCACGACCATCAAGAGCTCGCCGACGCTCACGATGGTGGTGCACCTGATCTCGCCGAACAATCAGTACGACATGACGTACCTGCGCAACTACGCGCTGCTCAACGTCAAGGATCGCCTCTCGAACATTCAGGGCGTGGGCGAAGTGCAGCTATGGGGCGCGGGCGATTACGCCATGCGCGTCTGGCTCGATCCGCAGAAAGTGGCGCAGCGCAATCTCACCGCGCAGGACGTGGTCAACGCGATTCGCGAGCAGAACGTGCAGGTGGCGGCCGGCGTGATCGGCGCGTCGCCGAGCGTGCCCGGCACGCCGTTGCAGCTGAACGTGAACGCGCGCGGCCGTCTGCGCACGGAAAGCGAATTCGGCGACATCATCGTCAAGACCAATCCCGACGGCGGCGTGACGTATCTGCGCGACATCGCGCGTATCGAACTCGCGGCGTCGGAATACGGCCTGCGTTCGCTGCTCGACAACAAGCCCGCCGTCGCGCTCGCGATTAACCAGGCGCCGGGTGCGAATTCGCTCGCGATTTCCGAACAGGTGCGCGCGGCGATGAAGGATCTCAAGCAGGACATGCCCGCGGGCGTGGACTACAAGATCGTCTATGACCCGACGCAGTTCGTGCGTTCGAGTATCGAAGCCGTGATTCACACGCTGCTCGAAGCGATCGCGCTGGTCGTGATCGTGGTGATCGTGTTCCTGCAAACGTGGCGCGCGTCGATCATTCCGCTGATCGCCGTGCCGGTGTCGATCGTGGGGACGTTCTCGCTCCTGCTGGCGTTCGGTTTCTCGATCAACGCGCTGTCGCTGTTCGGGATGGTGCTCGCGATCGGCATCGTGGTGGACGATGCGATCGTGGTGGTGGAGAACGTCGAGCGCAACATCGCAAGTGGATTATCCGCGCGCGACGCCACCTATAAGGCGATGCAGGAAGTGAGCGGGCCGATTATCGCCATCGCGCTCACGCTGGTCGCGGTGTTTGTGCCGCTCGCGTTCATGAGCGGTCTCACGGGCCAGTTCTACAAGCAGTTCGCGATGACCATCGCCATTTCGACGGTGATCTCGGCGTTCAACTCGCTCACGCTGTCGCCTGCATTGTCGGCGCTGCTGCTGCGCGGCCACGATGCGAAGGAAGACTGGCTCACGCGCGGCATGAACCGTGTGCTCGGCGGCTTCTTCACGCGCTTCAACAAGGTGTTCCATCGCGGTTCGGAAAGCTATGGCCGCGGCGTGAACGGCGTGCTGCGCCGCAAGGGCGCGATGCTCGTGGTCTATGTGGTGCTGCTCGGCGCGACCGTGCTGATGAGCCGCGTCGTGCCGGGCGGCTTCGTGCCCGCGCAGGACAAGGAGTATCTGATCGCGTTCGCGCAACTGCCGAACGGCGCATCGCTCGACCGCACGGAAAGTGTGATCCGCGAGATGAGCGCGATCGCGCTCAAGCAGCCTGGCGTGGAAAGCGCGGTGGCGTTCCCGGGTCTCTCGGTGAACGGCTTCACGAACAGTTCGAGCGCGGGCATCGTGTTCGTCACGCTCAAGCCGTTCAAGGAGCGCAAGGGCAAGGCGCTGGCCGCGGGTGCGATCGCGGGTGCGCTGAACCAGCAGTACGCGAGCATCAAGGACTCGTTTATCGCCGTGTTCCCGCCGCCGCCGGTGCTCGGTCTCGGTACGCTCGGCGGCTTCAAGATGCAACTGGAAGATCACGGCGCGCTCGGTTACGAAGCGCTCAATCGCGCGACGCAGGACTTCGTGAAGCGCGCGGCGCAGACGCCCGAACTCGGCCCGACCTTCACGAACTATCAGATCAACGTGCCGCAACTGAACGTCGATCTGGACCGCACGAAGGCGAAGCAGCTCGGCGTGCCGGTGACGGACGTGTTCGACACGATGCAGATCTATCTGGGCTCGCTGTATGTGAACGACTTCAACCGCTTCGGACGCGTGTATCAGGTGCGTGTGCAAGCCGATGCGCCGTTCCGCCAGAAGGCCGACGACATCCTGCAACTGAAGACGCGCAACGCCGCGGGCGACATGGTGCCGCTCTCGTCGCTCGTCACGGTGTCGCCGACGTATGGTCCGGAAATGGTGGTGCGTTACAACGGCTATACCGCCGCCGACATCAACGGCGGACCGGCGCCCGGTTACTCGTCGGGGCAGGCGCAGGCGGCAGCCGAGCGCATCGCGGCCGAAGTGCTGCCGCGCGGCGTGAAGTTCGAATGGACCGACCTCACGTATCAGCAGGTGCTGGCCGGCAACGCGGGCATCTGGGTGTTCCCGATCAGCGTGCTGCTCGTGTTCCTCGTGCTGGCCGCGCTCTACGAGAGTTTGACGCTGCCGCTCGCGGTGATCCTGATCGTGCCGATGAGCGTGCTCTGCGCGCTGACCGGCGTGTGGCTCACGCAGGGCGACAACAACATCTTCACGCAGATCGGCTTGATGGTGCTGGTGGGGCTGGCGTCGAAGAACGCGATTCTGATCGTGGAATTCGCCCGCGAACTGGAGCATGACGGACACACGCCGCTGTCGGCGGCGATCGAAGCGAGCCGTCTGCGTCTGCGCCCGATTCTGATGACGTCGATCGCGTTCATCATGGGTGTGGTGCCGCTCGTGCTCTCCAGCGGCGCGGGTTCGGAAATGCGCCACGCGATGGGGATCGCGGTGTTCTTCGGCATGCTGGGCGTGACCGCATTCGGTCTGCTGCTCACGCCGGTGTTCTACGTGGTGCTGCGCACGCTCGCGGGCGGCAAGATTCACGTCGCGCAGAAGGACAATGTGCACGCGCCGAAGCATACGGTGGACGCGTAAAGAAGGATGATCAAGATGACTAACTATTCGTTCTCGCAGGAACATGCGGCGCACGCGGGCGCGTTCTGGCGCCGCACGCGGCTCGCGCTGGGCGTGGCGCTGTTCGCCTGGCTCGCGGCGTGCTCGGTCGAGCCGACCTACAAGGTGCCCGATTCGGGCGTGCCGAACGCCTACAAGGAAGCGCCGCAACAGACACAGGCCGCACAAGCCGCGAATCCGCACGACGTGGGTTCGTGGACGGCGGCCCAGCCCGCCGACGCCATGCATCGCGGCGAATGGTGGAAAGTGTTCGGCGACCCGACGCTCGACCAGCTCGAAGATCAGGCGCTGGCCGCGAATCAGGACCTGAAGGCGGCGGCCGCGCGCGTGCAGCAGGCGCGTGCGCTGACGCAGGCGGCGCGCGCTTCGTGGTTCCCGTCGTTCGACGCGGGCTTCGGTCCGACTTACGAGCGCGCTTCGCCCGCTTCGCAGTATCTGCCGCAGAACACGCCGGTGGCGACGCAAACGCTCTGGCGCGCGCAGGCCACGGCGAGCTACGAAGCCGATCTGTTCGGCCGCGTCAGCTCGAACGTGAACGCGGCGCGCGCGGACGCGCAGCAAAGCGAGGCGCTGTTCCTCTCGGTGCAACTCGCGTTGCAGGCCGACGTCGCGCAGAACTACTTCCAGCTGCGCCAGTTCGATTCGGACGTCGATCTGTATCGGCGCACCGTGACGCTGCGCGCCGACGCGCTCAAGCTCGTCGAGCGCCGCTTCAAGGAAGGCGATATCAGCGAGCTCGACGTGGCGCAGGCGCGCAACGAACTCGCGAGCGCGCGTGCGGATGCGGTCGGCGTGGCGCGTCAGCGCGCGGCGTCCGAGCACAGTCTCGCGATTCTGCTCGGCAAGGCGCCCGCCGATTTCACGTTCCCCGAAACGCCGCTGCAAAGCGTGAACGTGAGCGTGCCGCCGGGCTTGCCGTCGACGCTGCTCGAACGCCGTCCGGACATCGCCGCCGCCGAGCGCGCGATGGCCGCCGCGAACGCGCGCGTCGGGCTCGCGAAGTCGGCGTTCTTTCCGAAGCTCGATATCACGGGCGCGTTCGGCTACGAATCCGCTTCGCTCGGCGATCTGTTCATGTGGTCGAGCCGCGCGTTCCTGCTCGGGCCGCTCGCGGGCACGGCGCTCACGGTGCCGCTGTTCGACGGCGGCCGCCGCAAGGCCAATCTCGCCCAGGCGCGCGGCAAGTACGACGAGGACGTCGCGCAGTATCGCCAGCAGGTGCTCGTGGCGTTCCGCGAGGTCGAGGACAATCTCTCTGATCTGCGTCTGCTCGACGACCAGATTCGCCAGCAGGATGAGGCGGTGAACGCCTCCGAGCGCTCGGCGCATCTTTCGCGCACGCAGTACGAGGAAGGCGAGGTCAGCTATCTGAACGTGATCGACAGCGAGCGCACGGTGCTGGTGTCGCAATTGCAGGCGAGCCATCTGCAGGGCTCGCAGGCGGTCGCGGCCGTCAACCTGATCCGCGCGCTCGGCGGCGGCTGGGGCGACGCGAAGCCGCAGACGCCCGCGCAACCCGACGGCACCGCGCCGCCGCCCGCGCCGCTCGCCGCGCGTTAAGCGACGCGCCAATTGCCGCACCTTCGGTGCAGGCGCTTCGCGGCTGGCCCGTATGCACGTGCATATCGCCAGCCGCGATTTCATTTGCGTAAACGGTTCGTAGACCGTGCCGGCGCCTGCCACTATCATCGTTTGATTGAAGCTGGAGCGGACGCGCGCCGTCCGCCGGTTAGCTCGTTCGCGAGCGTCACTCATTCGGGAACCCAGGCATGAACGATCCACGACCGCCGCGCACGGCGGAGCACGCTACGTCTTTCTCGACCCGGCTCGCGACGCTCGCCGCAACCCTGCGCGAAAGCGCGGCGCGCCGCGACCTCGCGGGCGGTCACGCCGCCGCCGAAAAGCAGTTGATCGCCGATGCCGGTCTGCTCGCGCTCGCGGTGCCGCGCGAGTTTGGCGGCGCGTTCGACGACGCGTTTGACGACGTACCCCGCGCGCAAAACGGCGCGCGCTGGCCTGAAATCTACAGAACGATTCGCACGCTCGCGCGCGCGGACAGCGCACTCGCGCATCTGCTCGGCTTCCAGTTTCTGCAGATCGTGAGCGTCGATCTGTGGGGCAGCGCCGCGCAACGCGCGGACTGGCTGCGCGGCACGGTCGAGCATCGCTGGTGGTGGGGCAACGCGGTCAATCCGCTCGACACGCGGCTCGTCGCGCAGGCGGACGGCGAGGGCGGCTGGCGTCTGCACGGCAAAAAGGGCTTCTGCTCCGGCACTTACGGTTCGCAGATGATGACCGTGAGCGCGCACGATCCGGCGACCGGCCAGCCCGTGTTCGCGGTGGTGCCGACGACGCGCGCGGGCATCACCGTGCACGACGACTGGGACCCGATCGGCCAGCGTCAGACCGACAGCGGCACGGTGTCGTTCGACGCGGTCGAAGTGCGCGCGCATGAAGTGCTCAAGCGTCCCGACACGCCGCGCGCCTCGCTGCGCACGCTGGTCTCGCAACTCGTGCTGACGAACCTGTTCGTCGGCATCGCGGAAGGCGCGCTCGAAGAGGCGCGCGAGTACGTGCTCGCGAACGGCCGTCCGTGGGTGAATTCGGGCGTGCAGCGCGCCGCCGACGATCCCTATCTCCAGCAGCGTTTCGGCGAGATGCGCATTCAGGCGCTCTCGGCGTCGCTGCTCGCGGACCGCGCGGCGTCGCTGCTCGACGCCGCCTGGGCGCAAGGCGACGCGCTCGGCGCGGACACGCGCGCCGAAGTCTCGCTCGCGGTTTCCGAAGCGAAGATCGTTGCGCATCGCGCCGCGCTCGATGCGGGCGAGCAACTGTTCGACGCCTGCGGCGCGCGCGCCACGGCCGCCGCGCTCGCATTCGATCGCTTCTGGCGCAACGCGCGCGTGCATACGCTGCACGATCCGCTCGACTATCGCGTGCGCGATGTGGGGCGCCACGCGCTCACGCGCGAATTGCCGGAGCCGACGCTGTACACTTGAGGGACCGATCGCGCGCCCCTCGTTTTGCGGGCCGCGAAAAAATCCACCCTCGAGGATCGCACCGTTGGAGTTCAAATTACCCACAACGGCGACGGCGCCGTTTTGCCCATCGGAAGTGCAGGGCAGCGTGGCGGTATCGCCGGCTGCGCCGTTCTGGAAAAAGTTTCTCCAGTTCGCGGGCCCAGGCCTGCTGATCTCGATCGGTTACATGGATCCGGGCAACTGGGCCACCGACATCGAGGCCGGTTCGCGCTACGGTTACAACCTGCTGTTCGTGGTCGTGCTGTCGAGCATCGCCGCAATGGCGCTGCAATGTCTCGCGATGCGGCTCGGCATCGTCACGGGCCGCGATCTCGCCGAACTCTCGCGCACGCGTTATTCGAAACCGGTCGCGATCGGCCAGTGGGTGCTCGCCGAACTCTCGATCATCGCCTGCGATCTCGCCGAAGTGCTCGGCGGCGCGCTCGCGTTCCATCTGCTGCTCGGCTGCTCGCTGATGTGGGGCGTGGTGCTCACCGCGTTCGACACGGTCATCGTGCTCGGCCTGAAGGGCAAGAACTTCCGCACGCTCGAAGCGATCATGGCGGGGCTGATCGCCACCATCGGCATCGGTTACGTGATCGAACTCGCGCTCGTGAAGCCGCACTGGCCGTCGGTGTTCGCGGGCGCGGTGCCGTCGTGGCACGCGATCGCCAGCCAGGAGCCGCTCTATCTCGCGATCGGCATTCTGGGCGCGACCGTGATGCCGCATAACCTTTACCTGCATTCGTCGATCGTGCAGACGCGCGCCGTGAAGCGCGACGAAGCGAGCATCGGTCAGGCGATCGGTCTGTCGCGGCTCGACACCATCGTCTCGCTGGTGCTCGCGCTGCTGATCAACGCGGCCATTCTGATTCTCGCGGCCGCGGCGTTTCACGCGACGGGCCACAACCAGGTCACCGAAATCGAGGACGCCTACAAGCTGCTCGCGCCTATCGTCGGCAGCGGCGCGGCGGCCGTGCTGTTCGCGATCACGCTGCTGGCGTCGGGGCAAAGCTCGACCTTCACCGGCACCGTGGCGGGCCAGGTGATCATGGAAGGCTTTTTGCGGATGAAGATTCCGTGCTACCAGCGGCGGCTCATCACGCGCGTGCTCGCGCTGATTCCGGCATTCGCGGGCGTGTGGCTGCTGGGCAACGGCGCGGTGGGCAAGCTGCTGGTCGCAAGCCAGGTGGTGCTGAGCCTGCAGTTGCCGTTCGCGCTCTGGCCGCTCATCCGCATGACGAACGATCGTTCACTGATGGGCGTGTTCGTGAACCGGCTGCCCACGCGCATGATCGCGTGGCTGCTGTTTGCCATCATCACGGCGGCGAACCTGTGGCTGGTCTGGCAGACCTTCGTGGGGAATTAAGGGAACTGAGGGGAATTGAGGCGAAGCAATGCGCTTCGCCGTCCGGCGCCGCGTGGGGCACCGGACGGTTTCGCGTCTAGTCGTGCTGCTGCGTCCGGTTGACCGGATCTTGGCTCTCCTACGCTTATGCAGCCTCGGCAATGCCATCCGGCGTTTCCACCGGAAGGTCGCTCTCGGTCTGCTCTGCGCCCCGTCGCGCTGCAGCCGCCTTCTTCGTCTTGCCAGCGCGCGAAGGCGGCTGGCATGCGCCACACACGACGTTGTGCTGCAAGTCGTGGCGGTGCGCGACGAACTTACCGCCACAACGGCAGCAAGGCGTCATCTGCAGAATATCGGCATCGAAAAAACGCACCAGAGTCCACGCACGCGTGAGGTCGAGCACCGGCTCGGTCTCGCTGTGGCGGCAGTGTTCCAGATACAGCCGGAACCCTTTGGTGAGCGCGTCGAGATGCGAACAACGCGCTTCGTTCTTGAGGAACAGGTACGTGTTGTAGAACAGCGAAGCATGAATGTTCGCCAGCCACGTCATGTACCAGTCCGCCGAGAACGGCAACATACCCTTGGGCGGCGATACGCCGCGGATCTCACGATACAGGCGAATCATGCGGTCCCGCGAGAGCGACAGCTCGCTCTCCAGAACCTGCATGCGCGCGCCCAGTTCGATCAGCGCGATCGCGCGAAACACTTCCTGGGCATCTTCGGTGAGGCTGCGGCGGTTCGTCATGTCCGTTCCCCTCAGGCGAATTGCCCGGCGGGCTGTCCCGCAAGCAGGATAGCCGCATGAGTCGCCGCTACGTTGGCATGCCGCGAAGTCTGCGTCAGAGCGGACAACATGGCATGGTCATCGAAGCGGAAAAGGCAAAGAAGCTGGTCGGAAGCAGCCAGCTTGACGATCTGTGCCAAAGACAGATTGGAAAGCAGATCGGCCAGTTCCGACGACAGACCCAGTCGGAACATCCCGACCGGTTTGTCCTCGCGCAGCATGCGCTGTGCGAGCATCAGATACGACAAATTAATTTCGCGGATAGATTCCAGCGTCTCGCTGCTACGGTCCATTTCTCTCTTTTCCGAAGCCCCGATTAAACCCCCGGCATTTGCTGCCGTTGTAACTTTTCTGGTCGTCGTCGGCCCGCTCTTTGTCGGCCCTGACTCTTTGATACAACGTGTTACAACTCGTAACACGTTGAAGCGAATTGTATGAGGACTAATCTCAGAAATCAATCCCTGTTCAAAAAAATAATTCGGCTGTTACAAATATTTTCGGTAAGTCTTTCTGGTGTCCGAAACAACGGCCTCCAGGAACCCCGAGCGCACGCGAAGCAGTCTGAAATCTCTCGTAAACCCAAGTGGTATAAGGGATTCCTCGAAGGCACCGCTGCATGCGCAACGAATCGTAAATCGCGGACGGACGCTTGTCATCCGAATAAACGGTTTGAAAGGATTTGCGTTGACAGGTAAGAAATGCGCAGTCAGCGATTAATACGTATGAGGATAAATCTGTAACAAGTGTTTCGACCCTGTGTAACGAGGCTTGTCAAGATGTGACAAGCCGCAGGCATGCGCGTCGCGTTGACGCGCTTTGTAACAGTGCTGGTTTACACGAATATGTAAATCGCATGGAAATGCGGAATTGAACGCATGGCGGCGCATGCGTGCCGGCGCGCAACGGACGATCTGACGCCGGCTATGGATGCCGTGCCGATTCAGACGGCACGGTCGCCGAGAATCGGGGTGCGCTTGACCTCGGAAACATAGAGCAGGATCAGCGAGACCCAGACGACGCCGTAAAGCAGCATGAAGCAGCTCGAGCGGATCTTGAGCAGGTCGAGCAGCGCGCCGAACAGGATCGGCAGCAGAAAGCCGCCCAGCCCGCCCGCCAGTCCGACGATGCCGGTCACGACGCCCATGTTGGACGGAAAATCGTCGGCGACATATTTGAAGGTGGACGCCATGCCGAACGCGAACACCGCGCCGAGCACGAAGGTGAGCGCCACGAAACCCGCGAGCGGCATGCTGATATGGAGCGTGGCGGTGCCGTCGATGGTGTGGATCACGAAGTCGGTGGCCGGGTACGAGAGGATGAAGAGACAGATCCACGCGACCCACAAGCCCCACCAGGTGACGTTGTGCGCGCCGAGTTTGTCGGCAAGCAGGCCGCCGACCGCGCGCAGCACCGAGCCCGGCAGCGAGAAACCCGCCGCGAACGCCGACGCCATCACGAGCGACATGCCGTATTCGGCCTTCAGATACTGCGGAATCCACAGCGAGAGCGCGGTGAAGCCGCCGAACGTGATCGAGTAGTACTGGCACAGGCGCCAGACGCGCGGATCGGCGAGCACCTTGAACGAGTCGAGCAGCGAGCCGTTCGACTTGCCCGCGCCCGGATCGCGCGCCGAGGCGAACCAGAAGATCGCGGCGGTCACGAGCAGCGCGACGGCGTAGATGCGCGGCACGAAGCGCCATCCGTACAGCGACTGCAAGGTGGGCGTGACGAACAGGTTGACGGCCGCGCCCGCCGTGCCCGCGCCGAAGAAGCCCATCGCGAAGCCGCGTTTCTGGGGCGGGAAGAAGCGCGCGACATACGGCGTGCCGACCGCGAACGACGCGCCCACGCAGCCGAGAAAGAGGCCGATGAACAGAAACTGCCAGAGCTGGCTCGCATAACTGACGATATAGACCGGCACCGCGCAGACCACGAGCAGGATCGTCATGACGATGCGCCCGCCGTAGCGGTCGGTCCACGCGCCCAGCGGCAGACGCATGATCGCGCCGGTCAGCACGGGCGTGGACGTGAGCAGGCCGAACTCGGTGCTGTTGAGCTTGAGCTCTTCGCGCAGCGGCACGCCGAGCACGCCGAACATCATCCACACGACGAAGCAGACCAGAAAGGCGAGCGTGCTCGCGAACAGAACGGACCATGCCTGCCCGCTCACGCGTGGGGGAGTGGCGGCGGTCGGGGGCGGTTCGGTGCGCAGATTCATGATGTTTTTCCTGGTCGCGCGTGGTGCGGGTGGGGCATGGGCGGGTTACTGCACGAGCGGACTCGTCGCCGCCTCGACGGCGGCGTGTTCGAGCGTCGCCGCCGATGCGAGGATCGAGACGTATTGCTGAATCGCCTTGTGACGCACGCGTTCGGTGAGAAAGCGTGCGATGTCGTCGGCGGCGGTTTCGAATGCGACCGGCTCGCCGGGCACGCGCCGGTCGATACGCACGAGGTGGAAGCCGAAGCGCGTGCGCACGAGGCGCGGCAGCAAACCGAGTTCGGGACTGTTGAACAGCGCCTGCTCGAATTCGGGCACGGTGTCGCCGCGCGTGAGCTGGCCGAGGCTGCCGCCCACGGCACCCGACGGGCAGTTCGACAGTTCGCCCGCGCGCGCCTCGAACGCGTGCGGTTCGCGCAGCAACGCGTTGAGCGCGTCTTCGGCCTGATGGCGCAGCAGCGCGAGCGGCACGCGCTCCGTCACGGCGAACAGAATATGGCTCGCGTAGACGATCTCGTTGCGCACGAACTGCGCGGCGTGCTGCGCGTAATAGCGGCGGCAATCGTCGGGCGTCGGCTCGGGCACGCGCAGTTCGCGTGCGAGCAGCGTGTCGAGTGTGGTGTCGTCGAGGGCGGCGTCGGCGTCGATCAGCGCGAGTTCGACGGCGCGCTGGCGCAGCAGTTCGCGCACGACCAGCGCGCGGCGCGCCGCCAGCGGCGGGTCCGGGTCGTCGGCGTGATGGCGGCTTTCCTCTTCGATCGCCGCGGCGGCGATTTCCACGTGATTCACGCGCGCGGCCTGCGCGTGGTCGAGCGTGTGCGGATCGGCGTTCATGGTCTCGCCTCCTGGCGTTCGCGGGGTATCGGCTCAGCGTTTGCGCACGAGTTGATACGGACGCAGCAGATAGGCCACCGAGGCCAGCCCGCTCCAGATATGCACCATCCGCGTGAACGGCGAGACGAGGAAGATCGTGAAGCCGAGCGCGATATGCATCTGATAGACGAGCGGCACGCCGTCGAGCAGCGCCGCGAGATTGCCCTGGAACGTCACCACGCCTTTCACGTAATCGGTGAGCTGTTCGAACATCGCGCCGTCCATGTGATGTGCGGACAGCACGACGGTCATGAGCCCGAGCGCGAGCTGCACCCACAGCATCAGCACGATGACGATGTCCCACACCTTGCTGTTGCGGCGAATGCGCGTGTCGCCCAGACGCCGCGCGATCAGCAGCGTGAGCCCGACGATGGCGAATGCGCCCGCGATGCCGCCCGCGACCATCGCAAGCAACTGGTGCATCGACGCGGAGATGAACGGCGCGACGAGCCAGTGCGGCGCGAGAAAGCCCGCGAAATGACCGGCCACCACGACGAGAATGCCCCAGTGAAACAGGTTGCTTCCAAGCCGCAGCGTGCCGCGTCGCAGGAGTTGCGACGAGTCGCTTTTCCACGTGTATTGCTCGCGGTCGAAGCGCACCAGCGAGCCGAACAGCAGGACCGCGAGGCAGATGTACGGGTAGATGCCGAACAGGAACTGATGGAAATATTGGCCCATGACTGATCCTTTCCAGGTGAGACGTGTCGTGCGGTTGAGTGCTGTCTCTTGTGCCGCTTTCTTGCGCCGCTCATTTGCGCCGCTTTCTTGCGGCGTGCCTCAACGCGGCGGCCGCCGTGCGTGGAACTGCACCGGCGCGACGCCCGGCTGCGTGTTGCCCATGAAGCGCACCGGCTCCTCGCTCCAGGCGGCGTCGAGCGCGCTCAAGCCTTCGCGGTCGTGCGGCGCGTTGGCGTCGTCGTCGTGGGCTTCGTCGGGCTGTGCCGCGCCGTTGTCGCCCCCGAGCGCGAGCACCGCGCCGGTCACATACGCGTAGTGGCTGTTGCGGCGGCTCAGTTCCGCGGTGATCGATTGCAGAATGGCCGTGGTTTCGCCGAGCAGCGAGCGCGCCTCGTTCGCTTCGAGCAGCGAGAGATATTCGAGGAACACCGGCAGATAATCGGGCAACTGCTCGGGACCGAGCAGCAGGCCGTGGCGCTCGTAGGTCTGCTTCAGATCGATCATCGCCTGGCCGCGATCGCGCGATTCGCCATGCACGTGCTCGAACAGATGCAGCGAGGTCGCGCGCCCGCGATCGAATAGCGCCACGTAGTTTTCCTGTAGCGCAAGCAGATCGCGCGAGCCGAGATAATCGAAGAAGCGCAGCAGACGCTCGCGCGTTTCGCCGCGCAGCGCGCGCTCGCCTTGCAGATACGCGCGCGCTTCGCCGACGGAGTGAATCAGCGTGTCGTCGGGATACTCGAGACACGCGGCGAGCAGCCTGAATGTGAGGCCGTTGGGGCGGGGCGCGAACATCTCAGATCTCCTGAATCGGAATGTTGCGATGGCCGCTTTTCGGCGCGAAGAGGCTCGCGTCGCTGCGTCCATCGGAACAGCCGTTGCCGAACGTGAAGCCGCACGACGAATGCAGATCGAAGGCGTTTTCCGCGTATTCGCGGTGCGTGGTCGGAATCACGAAACGGTCCTCGTAATTCGCAATCGCCAGATAGCGATACATCTCTTCGACCTGATGCAGCGAAAGCCCGGCTTGCGTGAGCACCTGCGTGGCGTCGACGCGATCGACGTGACGCGCGCGCATGAACGCGCGCATAGCGAGCAGACGTTCGAGCGCGACCTGCACGGGCTGTTCGTCGCCAGCCGTGAGCAGATTCGCCAGATAACGCAGCGGAATGCGCAGCGAATGCACGTCGGGCAGCCAGCCGTTCATGCCCAGATCGCCGCTATTGGCGGCGGCGTTGATCGGCGAAAGCGGCGGCACGTACCAGACCATCGGCAGCGTGCGGAACTCGGGATGCAGCGGAAACGCAATGCGCCAGTCGATCGCCATCTTGTAGACCGGTGAGCGTTGCGCGCCCTCGATCCACGCGGCGGGCACGCCGTCGCGCTCGGCTTGCGCGATCACTTGCGGATCGAACGGATCGAGAAACACATCGAGCTGCGCCTGATACAGATCTTTTTCGTTTGCGACGCTGGCGGCTTCCTGAATGCGGTCCGCGTCATAGAGCATCACGCCGAGATAGCGGATGCGGCCCACGCAGGTTTCCGAGCACACGGTGGGCTGGCCCGCTTCGATGCGCGGATAGCAGAAGATGCACTTCTCCGCCTTGCCGCTCTTCCAGTTGTAGTAAATCTTCTTGTACGGGCAGCCCGATACGCACATGCGCCAGCCACGGCACTTGTCCTGATCGATCAGCACGATGCCGTCTTCCTCGCGCTTGTAGATCGAGCCCGAAGGACACGCCGCCACGCACGCCGGATTCAGGCAGTGCTCGCACAGGCGCGGCAAATACATCATGAAAGTATTTTCGAACTGGCCGTAAATCTCTTTCTGCACGTTCTCGAAGTTGTAATCCTTTGCGCGCTTTTCGAATTCGCCGCCGAGAATTTCTTCCCAGTTCGGCCCCCATTCGATTTTCTCCATGCGCTCGCCGCTCACCAGCGAACGCGGGCGCGCGACCGGCGTCGCCTTCGTATTGCCGGCTTCCTGCAAATGCGCGTAATCGAAGGTGAACGGCTCGTAGTAATCGTCGATTTCGGGCAGGTGCGGATTGGCGAAAATCTGCGCGAGCAAACGCCACTTGTTGCCCAGACGCGGCTCGATCTTGCCGTCGGCTTTACGCACCCAGCCGCCGCGCCAACGCTCCTGATTTTCCCAATCCTTCGGATAGCCGATGCCCGGCTTCGTTTCGACATTGTTGAACCACGCGTATTCCATGCCTTCGCGGCTCGTCCAGACGTTCTTGCAGGTGACCGAACACGTATGGCAGCCGATGCATTTATCGAGGTTCAGCACCATGGCGATCTGCGCGCGCACCTTCATGACGTTTCTCCTTCGCGAACGACGGGCGGCAATGCGCCCACGGGCGTTTCTTCGCCATCGAGCCAATCGACGTTCTTCATTTTGCGGACGATGAGAAACTCGTCGCGATTGGAGCCGACCGTGCCGTAGTAATTGAAGCCGTAAGCGAGTTGCGCGTAGCCGCCGATCATGTGCGTGGGCTTGAGCGAAATGCGCGTGACCGAGTTGTGAATACCGCCGCGCGTGCCGGTGATTTCCGAGCCCGGCGTATTCACGATCTTTTCCTGCGCGTGATACATCATCACCATGCCGCGCGGAATGCGTTGACTCACCACGGCGCGCGCGCACAAGGCGCCGTTCGAGTTGTAGCACTCGATCCAGTCGTTATCGACCACGCCGATCTGCTGCGCGTCCTGCTCGGAAATCCACACGATCGGGCCGCCGCGCGAGAGCGTGAGCATCAGGAGATTGTCGGTGTACGTGCTGTGAATGCCCCACTTCTGGTGCGGCGTGATGAAGTTCAGCGCGATCTCGGGATTGCCGTTCGAGCGCGAGCCCACCATGTTTTCGTAGCTGCCCGTGTCGATGGGCGGCTTGTAGACGCAAAGCGCTTCGCCGAAGGCGCGCATCCACTCGTGGTCCTGATAAAGCTGCTGCCGGCCGCTGAGCGTGCGCCAGGGAATCAGCTCGTGCACGTTCGTATAACCGGCGTTATACGACACATGTTCCGATTCGATGCCGCTCCATGTCGGCGACGAAATGATCTTGCGCGGCTGCGCCTGAATATCGCGAAAGCGGATCTTTTCGTCGGCGCGCGCTTCGGACAAATGCGCGTGCTGAATACCGGTGATCTTGCTGAGCGCGTCCCACGCTTTCACCGAGACTTCGCCGTTGGTTTCGGGCGCGAGCGAGAGAATGGTTTCGGCGGCGTCGATCGCGGATTCGATGCGCGGGCGGCCGGCGGCGTCGCCGAATGCGGGCTCGTTCGCGTAGCGATAGTTGAGATCGCCGAGCGCCTTCACTTCGTCCTGCGTGTTCCAGCTGATGCCCTTGCCGCCGTTGCCGAGCGTGTCCATGAGCGGGCCGAGCGACGTGAAACGGTGATACGTCTCGGGATAATTGCGCTCGACCACGGCCACGGTCGGCATGGTCTTGCCGGGTATCGGCTCGCATTCGCCGCGCTTCCAGTCGGCCACGCCGAACGGCTGCGCGAGTTCGCCGGGCGCGTCGTGCGCGATCGGCGAAAGCACCACGTCGCGCTCCACGCCCAGATGCCCGACGCTCAGTTCGGAGAAGCGCTTCGCGATGCTCTTGAAGATTTCCCAGTCGCTTTTCGCCTGCCACGAAGGATCGACGGCGGCCGAGAGCGGATGAATGAACGGATGCATGTCCGACGTGTTCATGTCGTCCTTCTCGTACCACGTGGCCGTGGGCAGCACGATGTCCGAGTACATGCAGGTCGTGGACATGCGGAAGTCGAGCGTGCAGAGCAGATCGAGCTTGCCGCGCGGCGCTTCGTCGTGCCAGACGATTTCCTCGGGATGCGGCGCGCCTTGCTTCGACATTTCCTCGCCCTGCACGCCGTTGGTCGTGCCGAGCAGATGCTTGAGGAAATACTCGTGGCCCTTGCCCGACGAGCCGAGCAGATTCGAGCGCCACACGAACAGGTTGCGCGGGAACGCATCCGGATCGTCGGGATCTTCGCAGGCGAGCTTGAGACTGCCGTCCTTGAGGCTCGCGGCAACGCGTGCGCCCGCTTGCGCGCCGTCGCCGATCGAGCGCCCGAGTTCGAGCGGATTACTTTTCAGTTGCGGCGCCGACGGCAGCCAGCCCATGCGTTCCGCGCGCACGTTGTAGTCGATGGGCGCGCCGTGATACGCCGATTTGTCCGCGAGCGGCGAAAGCAGGTCGGTCGGATTCATCGGGTCGTAGCGCCACTGGTCGGTGTGCGCGTAGAAGAACGAAGTGGCGTTCATCTGGCGTGGCGGACGGCTCCAGTCGAGTGCGAACGCGAGCGCGGTCCAGCCGGTTTGCGGACGCAGCTTTTCCTGGCCCACGTAATGCGACCAGCCGCCGCCCGATTTGCCCACGCAACCGCACATCACCAGCATGTTGATGATCGCGCGGTACGCCATGTCCATATGGAACCAGTGATTGATGCCCGCGCCGATGATGACCATCGACTTGCCCTCGGTCTTGTCGGCATTCTCGGCGAACTGGCGCGCGACGTTGATCACGTCGGCGCGCTTCACGCCCGTGATCGCTTCCTGCCACGCGGGCGTGTAGGGCACGTCGTCGTCGTAGCTGTGGGCGACGTCCTTGCCGCCGAGGCCCTGATCGAGCCCGTAGTTCGCGATGAACAGATCGTAGACGGTGGCGACGAGCCGCTCGCCTTCGCGCGTGGCCACGCGGCGCACGCCGATGCGGCGCGAGAGGATCGACTGGTGCTCCGTATGCGCGAAGTGCGCGTGCGCGACGTTGCCGAAGTAGGGGAATGCGACGTCCACCACGTCGTCGTGTCCGGCGACGAGGGAAAGCGCGGGCGTGAGCGGTTCGCCTTCGGCGTTCTCCTCGCGCAGATTCCATTTGCCCAGATCGCCGCCGACCTGCTGGCCCCAGCGGAAGCCCGCCGATCCGGCCGGCACGGCGAATTCGCCATTCGCGGCGTCGATCACCACGGTCTTCCAGTCGGGATTGTTGGACTGGCCGAGCGCGTCGGCGAAGTCGGAGGCGCGCAGATAGCGGTCGGGCACGTACTGGCCGTCGCGCTCGACGAGCGTGACGAGACACGACATGTCGGTGAAGCGGCGGCAGTAATCGGAGAAATACGCGCTTTTGCCCGCGAGGTGATATTCCTTGAGGATCACGTGGCCCATCGCGAGCGCGAGCGCCGCGTCGGTGCCCTGCTTCGGATGCAGCCAGATGTCGCCGAACTTCGCGCCTTCCGCGTAATCGGGAAAGATCGACACGATCTTCGCGCCGCGATAACGCGCCTCCACCATGAAGTGCGCGTCGGGCGTGCGCGTTTGCGGCACGTTCGAGCCCCACATCATGATGAAGGTGGAGTTGTACCAGTCTGCCGATTCGGGCACGTCGGTCTGCTCGCCCCAGGTTTGCGGCGAGGCGGGCGGCAGATCGCAATACCAGTCGTAGAACGACAGACACACGCCGCCGATCAGCGAAAGGTAGCGCGAGCCGGCCGCGTACGAGACCATCGACATGGCCGGAATGGGCGAGAAGCCGATCACGCGGTCGGGGCCGTGGCGCTTGACCGTATGCACGTTCGCGGCGGCCACGATCTCGGTGACTTCGCTCCAGTCGGCGCGCACGAAACCGCCGAGGCCGCGCCGCGATTGATAGCTCTTGCGCGCGGTGTCGTCGTCGACGATGGCGGCCCACGCTTCCACGGGGCCGAGCGTGCGGCGTTTCTCGCGCCACAGCTTGACGAGCGCGCTGCGCACGAGCGGGTACTTCAGACGGTTCGCGCTGTAGAGATACCAGGAATACGACGCGCCGCGCGAGCAGCCGCGCGGTTCGTGATTGGGCATGTCGGGGCGCGTGCGCGGGTAGTCGGTCTGCTGCGTTTCCCACGCGACGATGCCGCCTTTCACGTAGATCTTCCACGAGCACGAGCCGGTGCAGTTCACGCCGTGCGTGGAGCGCACGATCTTGTCGTGCGCCCAGCGCGTGCGGTAGGCGTCCTCCCATTTCCGGTCTTCGTCTGTGACGGCGCCGTGGCCGTCTGCGAATGACGGTCTTGCGGTGGTGAAATAACGCAGACGATCCAGAAAATGGCTCATGACACCTCCAGACAACCCTGTGGGGACAGGCTTATTCGAGAATATGAAACTTAACAAGTAGATCTAATACATCAAATGTTAATAGACACTTGTAGCCATATGCACGCGTTGCGAATGCAACGCGACTTGAATCAAAAGAAGTGTGTGATGGCATTGTGCACGATGCGATATTTGTGCGTGTGCAATTTGTGCCAATGAGGTTATGTATCGTTTCGATATATTTTAAAAGGAATAGCGAATTGAATTGAAAGTGTTGAATGCTTTGGCCGAAAGGAAAGGCGGTGGATGGCCGTCAAAACCGTGTTTACAAGTTGATTCGTCGTGCGGCGCGTATGAAAGGCGATGTTAATGAAGTCCCGAACGACGTGCGGCGCAGCGTCACGCGCTATTTACATCGGCGTGAAAAATGAATTAACGAAGCGCGGGGAAAGCGCGGGGATGCGTAAAGCATCGATATTTTAAATATGACAACTGCAATCGTGACGGTGGTCTCAATGACGATCATTTCGCCATCGGTACGAGGCCGAAAAGCCGTGGGGTTAATCGCGCTGTGTCTGCAATGCGTGGACAGTACGGGCATCCGCGGGAAAGAAAGCCTCGATGGCCAGTTCGGCAAGCGTGATGTCCACGGGCGTGCCGAACACGGTCGTGGTGCTGTAGAACGCCAGTTCGCCGAGCGCCGTCTGCACGCGCAGCGGTATCGCGATGGGATGCTGGACCGGTTCGACGGCCGCGTGGCCCGTGTGCGGCGGCGCGGGATAGGCGGCGAGTTCGTCGTGCAGCGCGGCGAGCGTGGGGTCCGCGCTGACGTCGATCTGCCGTTGCAGGCGCGCGAGCAGATGCGCGCGCCAGGCGTGCCAGTTGAGGATGCGCGGGGCGATGCCGTCGGGATGCAGCGAGAGGCGCAACGCATTCACGGGCGCGGCCAGCAACGCGGGCGACGCGTCGCCGATCAGCGGCGCGAGCGCGTCGTTGGCGGCGACGATATTCCAGTGGCGATCGACCGCGAGGGCCGGATAAGGCGCGTGAGCACGCAGCACGAGTTCGACGGCCTCGCGCGCGGCCGCGAGTTGCGGATCGTCGAGCGCGCGTTCGCGATAAAGCGGCGCGTAGCCGGCCGCGACGAGCAGCGCGTTACGTTCGCGCAGCGGCACGTCGAGACGCTCGGCGAGATGCATCACCATTTCGCGGCTCGGCGTGGCGCGCCCCGACTCCACGAAGCTCAGGTGGCGCGTGGAAATTTCCGCTTCGGTGGCGAGCATCAACTGACTCATGCGGCGACGCTGCCGCCATTCGCGCAACAGTTCGCCGACACCGCGGCGCGCATCGCCGGAAGCGGGTACGGCGAGCGCCGACGTGAATGCAGACGTGAGCGTGTTCATGGCGCCGATTCTAACGAAATCGCGCCGTCGCGCGATTACTTCAGACGTAATGGCGGCGCTGCATGCGTGCGATTCTTTTTTTGTCGACGCGGCGATGCGGGCATCATGTGAATCCCGCGCGTTTGTGCGCGCGCGGTGTGCGCGCAAGCCACTTATCGCTGCGCGTGCGATCGCCTAGAATGCAATTTCACTTTTCGTGCTGACATGGCGGGAGAAGGCCATGAGGGAAACGGTTGTCGCTTATCTGCTGGGTCCGGCCGTGATGGTGCTGATCTGCGCCGCCATGTGGGCCGCGTCGCGCCATCATCGCGGCGGTTTCGAGGCGCGCGTCGCGCGCTGGCTCGATGCGCACCGGGGGCACGGCATTCGCCACAAGCATTGAGCGTGCCAGTGTAGCGCTGCAATCGGTGCAACGGCGGCGGCGCCTTGCGGGTATACGTGCATTCCATTCGCGGCGAGCGTCAGGCGATTTACGCCAATTGAATGGCACTCCGAAGTAATTGATGCGCTGCGGCGCTCCGGCCGTATCGGGTCTGTCCCGTATGCGGGGAACTGTATGACAGTACACGTGTCACTGCCATATTGCGAAACGGAGCCTTCCATGACACGACCCGCCGACTCCCTGATCATTTTCATCGCCCGCATCCTGCTCGCGATCCTGTTTTTGTGGGGCGGCGCCATGAAACTGCTGGGTTACGCGGGCTTCATCGGCTATCTGCATTCGCGCGGCGTGCCGTACGTGCAGGTCGCGGCGCCCGTGGTGATCGCGGTCGAACTGCTCGGCTCGCTCGCCCTGATCTTCGGCGTGCGCATGCGCGCCATCGCGTTCCTGCTGGCCGTGTACGCTGTCGTCACGGCCGTGCTCGGGCATGACTTCTGGAATGTCACCAATGCCGCACAGCAGCAGGAAGCGGCCGTGCATTTCTGGAAGAACGTCGCCATTGCCGGCGGATTTTTGCTGCTCACGGTAACGGGCGCGGGACGTGCTTCCATCGATGGAATGCGCGCGCCGCGCGGTGGCCTGCGAGGCTGAGCGCCGCGCCGCATCCCCGATCCCCTGAACGCAAGGAGCCGGCTTTGATCCAGAATTTCGATTTCAACGTGGGCGGCAAGACCGGGCAATTCTGCGCGAGCCTCGCCGACGACGGCACGCGCCGCGTGCTGATCAGCACCGCCGATACGGCCAAAACGCTGGTGATCCTCGACGCGACCGGCGTGCTCGGCGCGCTCAAGGCCGAACTCGAGGAGCCCGAGCAGTTGATCGCGCACGCTATCCGCAAAGCGCAGACCGAAGGGCTCATCGAACGCGCGCTCGCCTCGGGCGCGATTCAGGAGACGTCGCTCTAGCGCGCCTCTTCTTATCCGCACGTTCGGGCGATGTTGCGTCGACGCGGTGTGTCACGCAAGCGTCATGCTCGATGTCGTCTCAAGCGCGCCGCCGGGCTTTGGCCTTCGCGGCGCGCGTTGACGTCCTTCTCTTTCGTTTAGCGCGATGCCTTCATGCGCGGCGCCGTCTCGGCGGCGGGCGGCGCGTGGGCGGCGTCCGTCCGCACGAAGCACGCGAGCGCCGCCGCAATCAGCAGCAGGATCGCCGAGATCGCCGCGTCCGCGTGCAGACCGCTGACGACTTCCGTCGCCGCGCCGCTGCCCGTAAGCGAGCCGAACGCCGCCACGCCCACCGCGCCGCCCGCCTGGCGCGCCGTGTTCAGCAACGCCGACGCCGTGCCCGCGCGCGCCGGTTCGACCGAGGACAGCACGGTCGTCGTCATGGCCGGCACGGCGAGTCCCATGCCCGAGGGAATCAGCAGGAAGGCGGCCATCATCGCCAGCAAGGGCGTGCTTGCGTCGACGGGCATCAGCAGCGCGTAGCCGAGTCCGGCGAGCAGGGCGCCGCCGATCATCGGCGCACGCGTGCCGAAGCGCGCGACCACGTGGCCGCTCGCGATATTCGAGAGCAGAAAGCCACCTGTGAGCGGGATGAACGTGAGCCCGGCCTGTAGCGGCGTCTGACCGCGCGCATGCTGGAGAAACAGCGCGAGCACGAACACCGTGCCGTAATAGGTGAAGTTCACGCAGATGCCGAACAGCACCGACGCGCTGAAATTACGGTTGCGCAGCATGCCGAGCGGCAGCATCGGCGAGTCGATGCGCGCTTCGAGCATCACGAAGGCCACGCCGGCGATCAGCGCGAGCGCGAGGCCGCCCGACACCGCCCAGTGCGCGAGGCCGAGCGGCCGCCATTCGATTACCGCGCCCGTGAAAGCCGTGAGCGCGACGACGGCGAGCAACTGGCCGCGCAAGTCGAGGCTGCGCGCGGCGGCGGGTTGGGCGGTGCCTGTTTCGGAAGATGCTGAAGCGGCGGAAGCCTTGCGCGGCGCGGGAATCCACAGCAGCGTGGCGGCGAGCCCGGCCGCGCACAACGGCAGATTCACGAGGAAGATGCTGCGCCAGCCGAACGCCGCGATCAGCAGGCCGCCCGCGACCGGCCCGGCGGCGATCGAGATGGCCCCGGCGGCGGTCCAGAAGCCCACGGCGCGCGCCCGCAGCGTGCGTTCGTGGCGGCAGGCCTCGTTGAGCAGCGCGAGCGAATTCGGCAGCATCGCGGCCGCGCCCGCGCCTTGCAGTGCGCGCGCGGCGATCAGCATGACCGGATCGGCGGCGAGTCCGCAGGCCAGCGAGGCGAGCGCGAACACCACCAGCCCGAGCGCGTACAGACGGCGCGCGCCGTAGCGGTCGCCGAGCACGCCGCCGGACAGCATCAGCACGGCGAAGGCGAGCGTGTAGGCATCGACGATCCATTGCAGCCGCGCGACATTGGCGTGCAGGTCCGTGGCGATGCGCGCGAGCGCGATATTGACGATGGTGACGTCGAGCTGCGTCACGACGAAGCCCACGCTCACGGTGGCGACGATGCGGGCGAGCGCCGGCGTGAAGCGCGCGGGCGGGGCGGAGTGCGGATGGGAGGGGTTCATGCGACTCATCATAGGCCGCGTGAGGCCGACGACGTTTCGGGTTGAGGTGAAAGATGGGCGCAGGTTCCAGGCCCGCGAAGTCGGCGCCTGCGCGCGCGCCAATAAAAAAGCGCCACATCGCGAACGATGTGGCGCTTTTGACGACGGCGTAGCCTTTCGGGGACCGATCAGCGAGTGCGCGCCGGGTCCTTGAAGAACAGCGTGGTCAGCGCGCCCAGCACGCAGATCGCCGCGACGTAGTACGGCGGCGCGAGCGGCTCCGACTTCATCATCAGCGCGACGACGATCGGCGTGAGTCCGCCGAACACCGCGTAGGCGACGTTGTACGAGAACGAGATGCCCGAGAAGCGCACCACGGCCGGGAAGGCGTTGACCATCACGAACGGCACCGCGCCGATCGTCCCGACGAGCAGGCCCGCCACGGCGTAGAGCGGCATCAGCAGCGAGCTGTCCACGGCGAGCTGGCGGAACAGCGTGTAGTAGGCGATGGCCAGCGCCACGCCGCCGATCGACAGCACGCGGCGCGCGCCGAAGCGGTCCGCGAGCGCCCCGGCGCTCACGCAGCCGACGGTGAGGAACAGCGTGGCGACGCAGTTGGCGAGCAGCGAGGTGGTGGCGTCGAGATGGAACTGCTTCTGCAGCAGCGGCGGCGTCATCAGGATCACGACGACGATGGCGGCCGACAGCATCCACGTGAGCAGCATCGACACGATCACGGCGCGGCCGTGGTCGCGCAGCACGGCCTTGAGCGGGACTTCGTCGGCGAGCGACTTGCGCGCCTGCATTTCCGCGAACACGGGCGTTTCGTGCAGCCATTGGCGCAGATACACCGAGAACAGCCCGAACACGCCGCCGATCAGGAACGGCACGCGCCACGCCCAGGCCGAGATTTCCGACGGCGCGAAATGGTGATTCACCGCCGCGGCGATCAGCGAGCCGAGCAGGATGCCGAAGGTCAAACCCGCCGTGAGCGTACCGCACGCGTAGCCGATATGGCGGCGCGGCACGTGCTCGGAGACGAACACCCACGCGCCCGGCACCTCGCCGCCGACAGCCGCGCCCTGCAGCACGCGCAGCGCGAGCAGCAACACGGGTGCGAATACGCCGATCGTCGCGTAGGTCGGCAGGCAGCCCATCGCGAGCGTGGGCAGCGCCATCAGCAGGACGGAGAGCGTGAACATGCGCTTGCGGCCGAGCAGGTCGCCGAAGTGCGCCATGACGATGCCGCCGAGCGGACGCGCCAGATAGCCCGCCGCGAAGATGCCGAAGGTCTGCAACTGGCGCAGCCAGTCGGGAATTGCCGCCGGAAAGAACAGCTGGCCGATGGCCGGCGCGAAGAACACGAAGATGATGAAGTCGTAGAACTCGAGCGCGCCGCCGAGGGCGGCGAGGCCGAGCGTCTTGTAGTCGCTGCGCGTGAGCGCGCGCGCCGGTGCGCTCGCCTGAGCGCCCAGATCCGTAGCTTGCATGTCCGAAAACCGAGAAGTTGTTATGAGCCGTGGGACGGCACGTCTATTGGCTTCACCGGCAGGCGCGCGGGTGGCGCGGCGGGCGGCGGTGGTCGGGCGCGGATCGCGGGTGCGGATCGAGGCCTGGTAGGCACGGGGAACGGCGCGCGGTTCCGGGTAGGGCACGCGCCGACGCTGACCAATCCGCGATTTTACAGTAAGCCGACGATGCGCCCGGCATCGGCTTCTGGAGGATTCCTGTCAGGTTTGGTGGAGTCGCCGTAGGAATGCGGCGCACTGTTGCGCAATTCGGACTGATCTGATGGGCGGCCTTTGCAATTCTCCACAGAATTGCCGCCAGGTTGTCTGACATAGAGAGGTGTCTTCATGCGTATCGCGATTCTCCAGCGCGACCCCGTTCAACGCGCGCAGATCGAGCGGGTGCTCGGCCAATGCGGGCATGCCTGCATGCCGTTCAGCGACGGCATTTCGCTGGCCAAGGCGCTCGCCGCCTCCACGGTCGACATGCTGGTGCTCGACTGGCAGGGCACGCGGCTCTCGGGCGCGGAGCTGCTGAAAACGGTGCGTGCGATCAACGGCAATCAGATTCCGGTGCTGTTCGCGTCCGAAGACACGTCGGACGACAGCGTGCTGCGCGCCTTTTCCGTGGGCGCCGACGACTACGTGAGCCTGCCGGTGTGTCCGTCGGTGTTTCGCGCGCGCGTGAACGCGCTGCTGCGGCGCGCGTTTCCCGATCGCTTCGACAACGTGACGCTCGACGCCGGCGCCTATCGCTTCGACATGCGCCGTCAGGCGGTCACGGTGCGCGGCAAGAGCGTGGAGCTGTCGGGCACGCAGTATCGGCTCGCTTCGCTGTTCTTCGCGAACGTCGGGCGCGTGCTGTCGCGCGATCATATTTACGCGATGGTCTGGGGCCGCGAGTTGCAGACGCTCACGCGCACCATCGACAGCCACGTTTCGCGGCTGCGCGTGCTGCTCGACATCGAACAGCACAACGGCTACCGGCTGCAGCCGGTCTACAAGAGCGGTTACCGCCTGTTGCGTCTGCAGGACGACGCCGCGCCGCTGGAGCGCGAGGCGGCCTGATCTTCGCGAACGCGCCGTCGCGAACGCGGCGGGCAAAAAAAGGCGGCACGTCATGCGTGCCGCCTTTTTGTTTGCGCGGTCCGGCTGTGCGGGACCGGCGCGGAATCTGTGCGCCGCTTCAGCGCGCGAGGCCGAGTCCTTGCAGGACCGCATTGCCTTCGTTCGTCAGGCGGATCTTCGTGGCGCCCACGTCGACGTCGCCGGGCACCTGCTCCACGAGACCCGCTTCCTGGAGCATGGCGATCTCGGGCTTGGCGTGCGCGTCGATGGGCGCGTGCAGCAGCAGCAGCAGCGTGGCGAGCTCGTGATGGCTCAGCAAGCGGCGCAGGATCGTGCGTTTCGCGGGCTTCGCCGGTTGCTCGTTGCTTGCTGCCTGATTCTTCGAACTGGTCCAGTACACGGGCACCTCCTGCTACGTTGTCTTTCTGGTGACGCGATGATGCGGACGAAGACTTAAACGATTCTTAAAACCGCCCGCCCAATTGTGTCGCGGTACTACACCGGGTTACGCCAGTAAGCAGGTGTTAATGCGGGCGGCATCGACAGCCGGAATGCCCGCCTGGTGTTCCGCAGCGCGGACCGCAATTCCGGAATCATGGTGCGCAGGTTTTGCTCGCGCCCTCAATCCAGAGATTCTTCGCGTGGCGCTTGCCCGCGTAGAAACGATAGGTGGTCGTGCCGTTGTCGGCGCGCACCTTGATCACGTTCGAGTCGCCGAAATCGAGCATTTCGCCTTGCGGCAGCGACGTCGTGTTGAAGCTCGATCCGTGCCGCGTCGCTTCCACCGTCAGGCAGGAGATCACGTCCCGCACCGAGCGGTTGGTCGTGGAATCGATAACGGGCTGGCCGGAATCCGGATTGCTCTGGAACCAGGCGCAGGCGCCAAGCGTGAGCGAAAGGGCGAGGGGCACGACGAGCTGCTTCATATTGCTCCTGTTAACCAGTTAACCGTGTGGGCGACCGGCGCGAAGTGAGGGGAAGCCCTTGCGGGCCGCGTGGCGGCGCGCCGGAAAAAAGAGCCAAAGATTATATCGGCAGCACGTCGCGTGCCGCCGCGCGCAAGGCAACGCAGCGCGTGAAAAAACGCGCGATGCGTGACGGAAAGCGGGCGCATCGCGGAACAAGCGGGCACGTGTGTTGCACAGACGCGACTTGCGCGCCCGTCGCGCGACACAGACGCACACGTTTGATCGCGGCGAGATAGACTATTCGACAGGTGCACTCCGCGATCTGACGCGACGTCAGGGAGAATAACCATGAGCCGCCCGTCGATCCGTTTTCCTGTTCGTGCCACCGGTACCGGCTCGGTCTGGCGGTGGATCAAGTGGGGTGTCATCGTCGCGCTGCTGGCGGCGATCGTGATCCTCGCGCGCATCGTACAGATCGAAATCGACACCTCGCGATTGCAGGCGCGCTATCTCTCCGAACTCACACGCGACATCGGCTTCACCGTCGAAAACGGGCCGAGTCACAGCATCCGCTTTCCCACCACGAACGGTCCTTACGACACGCGGCTCGGCTACGCCCAGCTGCCGATGTTCACCGACCGTCTTGCGCAGCGCGGCTTCGCGGTTGCTTCGCAGGCCCGTGATTCGGAACGCATGATTTCGCTGGCCGATCAGGGTCTCTTCATCCCGTTCGAGGAGAAGGACCAGGCCGGCATCGCGCTGCGCGACGCGAATGGCGCGACGCTGTTCCACACCCGCTATCCGCAGCGCGCCTATGAAAGTTTCGACGCCGTGCCGCCGCTCGTGCGCGACTCGCTGCTGTTTATCGAAGACAAATACCTGCTCGCCGCCGATCAACCGAACCGCAATCCGGCCATCGACTGGGGCCGTTTCAGCCACGCGCTGATCGATCAGGGCGCGCGCCTCGTGAACCGCCATCAGCAGACGCCGGGCGGCAGCACGCTCGCCACGCAGATCGAGAAGTTTCGCCATTCCACCGGCGGGCGCACGTCCACGCCGCCGGAGAAACTGCGCCAGATCGCGTCGGCCTCCGTGCGCGCGTATCTCGACGGGCCGCAGACCATGCCCGCGCGTCAGCAGATTCTCGTTCATTACCTGAATTCCGTGCCGCTGTCGGCGAAGGCGGGCATCGGCGAAGTCAACGGGATTGGCGACGGGCTCGCGGCCTGGTACGGGCGCGATTTCCGCGACGTGAACCGCGTGTTGCGCGCGCCGGTGTCGAGCGCGACGCTCGACGAACAGGCGCTCGCGTTTCGCCAGGTGCTGTCCTTGCTGATCGCGCAGCGCGCGCCTTCGTATTTCCTGCAAAAGAACAACGAAGCGCTCGCGAAGCTCACCGACAGCTATCTGCGCCTGCTTGCGAACGGCGGCGTGATCACGCCGCAATTGCGCGACGCCGCGCTCGCCACGCAACTGACGCTCGACCGCTCGAAGCCCGCGCCGCGCCCGGCCGTGTCGTACGTGGACCGCAAGGCGGTGCTCACGTTGCGCACGCAACTGATGCAGGCGCTCGGTCTGAAGACGCTTTACGACCTCGACCGCCTCGACCTGACCGCGACCGCCACGCTCGACGACGGCGTGCAGCAGGCCGTGAGCGACCGGCTCGCCGATGCCGCGACGAAGGACGGCGCGCGCGCGGCGGGACTCGTGGGCTTCGAGATGCTGCGCCCTGCCGACGATCCGTCGAAGATCGCGTACAGCTTCACGTTGTTCGAGCGGCGCGGCGGCGAAAATCTCGTGCGCGTGCAGACCGACAGCGTGAACCAGCCCTTCGATATCAATTCGGGCGCGCGCCTGAATCTGGGCTCGACGGCGAAGCTGCGCACCATCATCACGTATCTGCAGATCGTGAGCGCGCTGCACACGAAATACGCCGACCAGGATGCGAAGACGCTGCGCGCGGAACTGCCGCAGGTGGACCCGAGCGATGCGCTCACGCGCTGGGCGATCGACTATCTGTCGAAGACCTCGGACCGCTCGCTGCCCTCGATGCTCGAAGCGGCCGTGGAGCGCAAATACTCGGCGAGCCCGGGCGAAACCTTCTACACGGGCGGCGGCGCGCAGAGCTTCAATAACTTCGAGTCGAGCGACAACGGGTCGATTCTCACTCTGCACCGCGCGTTCCAGCATTCGGTGAATCTCGTGTTCGTGCGGCTCATGCGCGACATCGTCCACTACGAGATGATCCAGACGTCCGGGCCGCCCGCCACGTGGCTCGACGATCCGGCCGTGCGCAACCGCTTTCTCACGCAGTTTGCCGACGGCGAAAGCCAGGTCTACATGAAGCGCTTCTACGCGCGCTATCAAGGCAAGAGCAACGACGAAGCGATCCAGAGCCTGCTGCAACACACGCGCAAGGGACCGGCGCGGATCGCGACCGTGCTGCGCAGCGCGAATCCGGACGGCTCGCTCGCGTGGTTCGATACGCAGATGCGCGCGCAACTGAAGAACACGAAGTTCCAGTGGCTCGACGACGAAGAGCTCGCGAAGTACTACGACAAGTACGCGATCGACAAATTCAACCTCAACGATCGCGGCTATATCGCGGGCATTCATCCGCTCGAACTGTGGCTGCTGCTGTATCTGCGCTCGCATCCCAACGCGACGCTCGCGCAGGTTCAGCAGGCGAGCCGCGATACGCGTCTCTATACCTATAAGTGGCTGTTCAAGACGAAGTATCACGCGACGCAGGATCGCCGTATCCGCCACATGATCGAACTGCGCGCATACGACGCGATCGGCAAGTCGTGGCGCGCGCTCGGCTATCCGTTCGACAACATCACGCCTTCGTATGGCGCGGCGATCGGCGCGTCGGGCGACCGGCCGTCGGCGCTCGCGTATCTGATCGGCCTCGTGTCGAGCGATGGCCAGAAGCTGCCGACGCACAGCTTCGAATCGCTCGACTTCGCGCGCGGCACGCCGTACGAGACGCGCTTCGTGCATGCCGCCACCGCGCCGCAGCCGCTCATCTCGCCGGATATTTCGAAGGTGGTGCGCGAGCTGCTGACGTCGGTGGTGGAGGGCGGCACGGCCAAGCGTCTCGCCGACGGCATGACCTTCCCCGACGGCAAGAAGCTGGACGTCTACGGCAAGACCGGCACCGGCGATCAGCGTTTCAATGTCTATGCGCCGGGCGCGCGGCTGATCGAGTCGCGCAAGGTGAACCGCAGCGCCACGTTCGTGTTCGTGATCGGCAATCGCTTTTATGGCACGCTGACCGCGTGGGTGCACGAGCCGTATGCGGCGCGCTACACGTTCACGAGCGCGCTCTCGGTGCAGTTGCTCAAGTCGCTCGCGCCGGTGCTGCAACCTTTGCTCGAGGATCAGGACGCGCCCGACGGCAAGCTCAAGGCGGCAACGGGATCGAAGGAGATGACGCTGATCGATCCGCAAACGGGCGCGATGCAGCAGGTGAGTCTCGCGTCGCTGAACGCGGCTGCGCAAAGCGGATGGACCAGCACGATGCCGGGCTTCTATGCGGATGCCGGCTCAACGGGCGCGATGGGTGCGATGGCGAAACGGAAATGAGCGCTCACTGCGTGCATCGATGAACGTGATGCCGATAAAAAACGCGCCCGGATGGGCGCGTTTTCTTTGGTGCCGCCGATGCGCCCGTGAGCGCGATGGCGAAGCTCAGTACGAGCCGGCGTCCGGAGGCGGCGGCGATCCCGGCGGCGGCGGCGGCAGATAACGCTGCTGCGGTTGCGTCTGATACGGCTGCTGCGTCTGCATGCGGCCCGCGACCGGAATGCGGTTGCCGTTGCCGTACATGCACTGCAGATACGCGTAGTCGTAACGGCGTTGCACGTCGTAAGCCGAGCCTTGCACGTTGCCCATGCCGACCGCGCTGCCCGCGAGCAGGCCCGCGCCCGCGCCGATGGCCGCGCCCTGGCCGCCGCCGAACGCGGCGCCGGCTGCCGCGCCGAGTGCGGTGCCGACCACGGCGCTGCCCACGCCCGCATTTGTTGCGGCCTGGTTGGTGGCGCCGCCGCCGACCTGCTGGAAGGCGAACTGGCGGCAGTTGTAGTCGTCGTTGCGGAACTGGTCGAAGGTCTTGCCGGTGCCGGGCAGCGCCATCACGCTCGGGCCGGTCGGCACCACGGCGCACGCGCTCAGGAGCCCCGCCGCGGCAAGCACCGCGAGATAAGTCGATTTCATGTGAAGCTCGTCTGGTCGGTTAGTTCGAAGGGGCCGCCTGGGCGGGCACCGAGCGCCAGCCCGACGCGCATTGCTTCACGTACGGGTAGTAGGTCTTGGAGGCGTCGCAGTAGTACCAGGTGTCGCCGTTCTGGCTGGCGGCGACGCCGTTCGGGCCGTTGGCGGGCCCTTGCTGGTAGACCGCGTCCGGGTCGCCGGCCTGGCCCTGCTCGACGTAGTCGGGCGGCGGCGGGGGCGGCGGGGTGACGATGACGGGCGGCGGCCCCCAGTAGTAGGGCACGGGCGCGACGGGGTAGTAGTACGGCACGCCGCCGCCGATGAACACGCCGACGCGCGCCGCGTTCGCCGCCCCGCTCACGCAGGCGATGGCGGCCACGGCAGCCCCGAGAATGAATTTCGACCTTCTCACAACGATCTCCAGTACGGATGGTCCCGGGCCGGTCAGCCCGCGCATGATGAAACGCTATGACAAGGCGGGGTTCAATGCAATTACGCGAGTTGCACTGTTTTTTCGAGTTGTTACAACTCGGTGACGGCGTCCGGTACGCACCTCGGACGCTCGCGCCGTTCGGAGCACAAGCTGCGGCTTCGTGGTCGTATCGGCGGTCTTCAGTCGCTTCTTGCGCGGTTCGTGCGCGGCGCGTGTGTTTGCCGTAAGCTGCGCGTCGGTAATATTTGGATATTTGAGACAAGGGCCTGTTGAGCGATGTCAGGCCTGATTCTGGCTTTCGGATTGAATAGAAAAAGCCGGATGTCCCCCAGAATGATCTGAAATCCTCGACGTCTTGTCCGGTCAAGATGTGCCGCGCAATGTGCGCGCATCTGTCCCGATCGCCGCTCGAATCGATCCTCTGTCTACCCATGCCGTTGTTTCGCGCTCGCCCGTGCGTTCGGGCTTGCGCGGAATTCGCCATCGGCGCCGCGCGCGACCGCGAAAAAGTCGAATAGTCATTTCGATTCGCCGCGCGCGGTACACGCGCATGCGCCACTTAGACTGGCCGACCGCCGCGTGATCGGCGCGGCGCCATCCTTGAAAATTAATAAGGACTACAAAGATGAGGAAAATTCTGATGGGCGCGGCGGCGTGCGCCGTCGTGAGCGCAGCGCCCGCATGGGCCGGTTTGGGTGGCGCGCCGACTTATCCGTCGGCGCCACGCATGCCGGGCATCCGCACGATGACGGCAGCCAATGGCGTCGCCGCGTCCTACACGGTGACCACGGCCACGCTCGCTAACGGCACCGTGATTCATGAGTATCTCGATAGCGCCGGTACCGTGTTCGCGGTGTCGTGGCGCGGTCCGCGCGTCGGCTCGCTCGAAACGCTGCTCGGCAATTACTTTCCGGCGTGGCAAAAAGGTCTTGCCGAAGCGCGTGCGGCGCGGGGCGGCGGCCACGGCCCGGTCTCGATGCACGGCCCCGATCTGGCCGTCGAGTCGGGCGGCCACATGGGGGCGCTGACGGGGCGCGCGTGGCTGCCGAAGGCGCTGCCGCAAGGCATGAGCGCGGATCAGATTCAGTGAACGGAGCGAGACGATGAACAAGATCATTCTGGCTTCGGCACTCGCGCTAAGCGTGGCGCTCGTGGCGTGCGGAGGCGGTGGGGGCGGCGACGAGGGCGATGGCGCGCCGGGCCAGGCGGCGGTGTCCAACGGCAGCGCGCCGTCGAGTGGCGGCGCATCGGGTTCGGGAACGAACGGGGGCAAATCGGGTTCGGGCAGCGCGACGAGCGCGACGAATAACCCGCCGAATAACAGCAGCCCAGGCAATAACGGTTCGGCTGGCGGCAAGGCCGGTTCGGGATCGACCACGCCTTCGGGCAACGCGGGCGATGGCGGTTCGGCGTCGGGCGGCCAGAGTTCGGGCGGCACCGATTCATCGGGCTCGTCGGGATCATCGGGCTCGGGCACTTCGGGCGGCGACACGTCCGGCAGTGGCGCTCCGGGCGGCGGCAGCAGCGACAGCGGCGCGCCCGACGGCGGCGCAACCGCCGACATCGGCAACACCGTCGCGGTGAGCGTTTCGTCGGCGAGCAGCGTGCGCAATGTCCCGCTCGTGAGCGTGACCGTCTGCCAGCCCGGCAGCAGCGGCCAGAAGAACTGCGCGACGATCGACAACGTGCTGCTCGACACCGGCTCGTTCGGCCTGCGCCTCTATGCATCCGCGATTCCGCCGGCCACGCTCGCCGCGCTGCCGATCCAGCGCGACGCCGCGAGCGGCACGAACGTCGCCGCGTGCGGCATGTTCGGCTCGGGTTATACGTGGGGCAGCCTGCGTAGCGCCGACGTGAAGCTCTCGCGCGAAATCGCCGCCTCGGCGCCGATCCAGGTGATCGGCGATCCGGCCATCGTGTCGAGCGCGCCTTCGTCGTGCGTCTATAACGATTCGCTCAACACGACCGGAGCGCTCGGCGGCGTGAACGGCATTCTTGGCGTGGGCGTCGCGCGCAACGACTGCGGCGCGGCGTGCGCGAGTTCGGCGCAGGCCGGCTATTACTACGCGGATGCCGCGCCGGCGACGCCCATCGCCATGCCGCTCGCGAACCAGGTTACCAATCCCGTCGCGCTGTTCCCGATCGACAACAACGGCCTGATCGTCGATATGCCCGCGATCGACGCGACGGGCGCGCTGACGTCGTCCGGCACGGTGATCTTCGGCGTCGGCACCCAGTCGAATAACGCGTTGCCGGGCGCGGGCACGACGATCCTCGCGACCGACCGCTGGGGCAATTTCAGCGGCAGCGTCGCGGGCGGCGCGGCCGTGCCCGCGTTCATCGATTCGGGTTCGAACACGCTGGGCTTCGAGGACTGGGCGCTGCCGCAATATCAGGGCTTTTACGCGCCGGTTTCGGCGATCCAGCGCGCGCTCGCGCTCTCCGACACCACGGGCGCGGCCGCGACGGCCAGCATCGGTATCGGCAATGCGCGCGCGCTGCTCGCCACGCGTTACACGGCGTTTAGCACGCTCGGCTCATTCCTCGGACAGACGCTCGATCTCGGCATGCCGTTCTTCTATGGCCAACGTGTCTGGTACGGCATCGAAGGCACGCGCGCGGGCGCGAATGTCACCGGACCTTATGTGAGTTTTGCTGCCCGGTAATGCTTTCTTCAGGTAATTAGCATAAAAAAGCGCGCTTATTTCAGCGCGCTTTTTTTATTCAAACTACTCTGTCAGGTTCTCATTAACAACATAAAAAGTATTTGCAAAGCATGATTCGTTTCCCCTATTATTCGCACCTCATGCAAAGTTCGATCGGGTACGCGTAAGGCGGCAAAAAATTCCCAATGGCGCCCTAAAAAATTCACGAATACAAACGTTTGCCCTGGCGAAAACCCTTAGTCAAGGCGTCAGACCGGGCGCCGTTATAGCGCAAGTAGGCCGGACCGTTTCCAATCGGTCCTTTTTGCAAGACCTAAAATGCACTGGCGTTTTAAAACGTCGACAAAAGCCACTGAGAGAAAGCTTGCGATTTGCATGCAGATTGCGAGTTGCGCGCCATGACCACGAGGGAAATAACAATGGAACATTCGACGCCCGAGCGTCAGCTCGAACTCATCGAGCTGAGCGCGGTCACCGCTGCGCTCAATCGCGTGCAGGCCGTGATCGAATTCGATCTGCAAGGCATCATCCTGCATGCTAACGAGAACTTTCTCGCAACCGTTGGCTATACGCTCGATGAAGTGCGGGGCAAGCATCATCGAATGTTCTGCGAGCCCGAGTACGCGCGCAGCGAACCGTATCGACTCTTCTGGGAGCGCCTCGGCCGCGGCGAATTCGATCGCGGCGAATACCGACGTCTTGGCCGCGACGGCCGCGAAATCTGGATCAACGCGTCGTATAACCCGGTGTTCGGCGAAGACGGCCGTCCCTATAAGGTCATCAAGTTCGCGACCGACATTACCGCGATCAAGCAGCAGCACGCGGAATACGAAGGCCGTTTGCGCGCCATCGACAAGGCGCAGGCCGTGATCGAATTCGACACGCAGGGCATCGTGTTGCAGGCGAACCAGAATTTTCTCGACACGCTCGGTTATCGGCTCGAAGAAATTCAGGGCAAGCATCACCGCATGTTCTGCGACGAACTGTACGCATGCAGCGCGGAATATACCGAGTTCTGGGCCAAGCTCAATCGCGGCGAATTCGATGCGGGTCGTTACAAGCGCATTGGCAAAGGCGGGCGCGTGGTGTGGATTCAGGCGACCTACAACCCGATCTTCGACGTCAATGGCCGTCTCTACAAGGTCATCAAATTCGCCAATGACGTGAGCGCGCAAGTCGAGCTCGAAGAGAGCGTGAAGCACCGCGCCGAAAGCGATCAGCGCAAGGTGGAAACGCTGCTCGAGGTGGTGCGCAATGCGGCGGCGGGCGACCTCACGGGCAAGGTGGAAGTGGCCGGCGACGATCCCATCGATCAGCTCGCAGCCGGCATCAAGAGCATGATGAGCGACCTCTCCGGCGTGATCGGCAAGGTGGTGGAATCGGCGGGCACGTTCAAGGATTCGTCGCAGGACATCGCGGCGCGCGCGGATACCGTCGCGGGCGGCGCGCAACTGCTCGGCGCGACGGTCGAGGAAATGAACGCGTCGATCGAGGAACTGACCGCATCGATCAACTCGATCGCCGACAACTCGCGCGGCGCGGATCAGCTCGCCAAGGACACGCAGCAGGAAGCCGAGCGCGGCGCGAAGGCGGTGGGCCGCTCGATCGAATCGATGGAACTCATCAACCGCTCCTCGGAGGATATCGGCGAGATCATCAAGGTGATCGGCGAGATCGCCAGCCAGACCAATCTGCTCGCTTTCAATGCGGCAATCGAGGCCGCGCGCGCGGGCGAGCACGGGCTCGGCTTTTCGGTGGTCGCCGACGAAGTGCGCAAGCTCGCGGAGCGTTCGTCGCAAGCCACCAAGGAAATCTCCAAGCTGATCAACGAGTCGGTCAAGCGCGTCGCGCAAGGCAGCGAAATCTCGAAGCAGGCCGGCGAGGCGTTCGAGCGCATTCTCTCGGGTGTGAGCCGCACGACGCAGGCCATTTCCGAAATCTCCTGCGGTGCGGACGAGCAATTGATCGCCGCGCGCGAAGTGGCCGCCGCGATCCAGCAGGTCGCGGAAGAGACTGAGAAGTCCGCGGGCGCGTGCGACACCATCGCGCGCGCGGCGGCCTCGCTCAGGGGCGGCGCGGAAGGACTCGACACGACGGTCGCACGCTTCGTCGTCTGACGATCAGGAGAGAGTAGTGGACATCGATAAGGATGCCGAAGCATCGGTGCAGCGTGCGTTGTTCGAGCAGGTGAGGCGGCATACCGGCATCGCCATGAACGAGCGCAAATGGACCATGCTCAAGGGCCGTTTGCGCCGCCGCGTGATGGCGCTGGGGCTGCCCGATTATCGCGACTATCTTCAGGTGCTCGACACCAACGTGGAGGAAGTGCGCGACTTCATCGATCTCGTGACGACGAACGAAACCTCGTTCTTTCGCACGCCGCGTATCTGGGAGTATCTGTCCGAAGCGTTCTTGCCGTACTGGCATTCGCTGGAGACGGGCGCGCCGTTGCGCGTGTGGTCGGCGGCGGCGTCGAGCGGCGAGGAAGCGTGGTCGACGGCCATGCTGTGCGAGGAGTTTCGCGCGCGCCAGCCGTCGTTTCGCTACACCATCGTCGGCACCGATATTTCGGACGGCATTCTCGCCACCGCGCGCGCGGGCCGTTATCAGGGGCGCAGTCTCGAAGGCCTGCGCCTGCATCATCCCGCGCTCGCGCAGAAGTATCTGCGCAGCGACGGCGAATGGGCGAGTGTGAACGACGCGCTGCGCGCGAACGTCACGTTCCGGCAGCACAATCTCTATGCGTTGCCGCGCGACTTCGGGCAGTTCGATCTCGTGCTGCTGCGCAACGTGCTGATCTATTTCGATCAGGACGGCCAGCAGGCGGTGCTCGCCAACGTGCGCCGCGCGATGAAGCCCGACGCCGTGCTGATCGTGGGTGAATCGGAATCGCTGAGCCGCATGGCGACGGACTTCACCTTCGAGCAGCCGCTCATCTACCGCAACGGAAGACACAACGAGGAACGCGACCATGAGCACGCGTGACGTGCAGGTGCGGATGTGCGAGATCGCGGTAGGCAGCGCGGACGACGCGAAAATCCTTCGCGCGACGCTGGGTTCGTGCGTGGGCATCGGCCTGTTGTGGCGCGCGCGCGGCACCTATGGGCTGGCGCATTGTCTGCTGCCGCAACCGGTGGGCAGCGCGCGTGCGCCTGGCGCCGCGCAGACGGGCAACGGCGCGAAATACGTGATCGAGGCCCTGCCGGCGCTGATCTCGATGATGGGCGCCGACGCGGCGCCGGACGGCGAAATCGAAGCGGTGCTCGCGGGCGGCGCGAACATGATGCATCACCGCACGACGATCCACGAGCCGATCGGCGATCTGAACGTGCGCATGGCGCAGCAGTTGCTGGCCGGCGCGCGCGTGCGCGTGGTGCACGTCGATGTGGGCGGCGAGTGCGGGCGTCAGCTCACCATCGATTGCGGACAGCATCACTACGCCGTGCGTCATTTCGCGCGGGCGTCGTGACGCACGATGCGCGCCTGATCAATTCGTTCGGATAACGAATCAAGGAGCTTCGCGATGAATCATCGTGCGCTGGCCGCGGGTGGCAAGCTGGAGCTGTATGGATCGTTTCACCTCGCGGGCACGGAACTCGCGTTGCCGGTGTCGGCGCTCCAGGAAGTGGTCAATCATCCCGAAGCGCTCACGCCGGTGCCGCTCGCGCCGTCGTATCTGCTCGGCCTGTTCAATCTGCGCGGCACGCTGATTCCCGTGGTGGATCTGTGCCAGTTGCTCAATCTGCGCGACGAAGGCGTCGCGGGGGCGCGCAAGATCGCGATTGTCGAGGCGGCGGCGGGACGTGTCGGTCTGCAATTCGACGCCACGGGCGAGATCCTGCGCGTGCCGAAGGATCAGGTCATCGAGATCGCGATGGCCGAGGGCAGCGCGCCGTCGGCGATCGGCTCGGTGCTCAAGCTCGACGGCGGCGAGCGCATTTTGCAGGTGTTGTCCGCCGATGCGCTGCTGCGTTTGCGCGACGTCCCGCATCTGGCCGAACCCGCCGCGCGCTCGACCGCGCGCCGGGCCCAGCAGGGGCAGCGTCGCCAGAACGTGTCGTTCAAGGTGGGCGGCACCGCGCTCGCGCTGCCAATGGGCGCGATCCAGGAAATCATTCGCGTGCCCGCGCTCCAGCATTCGCCGCTCGCCGACGACGTGTGCATCGGCATGCTCAATCTGCGCGGCGCGACCGTGCCCGTGCTCGATTTCGGCAACTTCCTCGGTTTCTCGCGCGCGCCGGAAGACACGACGTCGGCCGACGAGCGGCGCATCGTCATACTGCACCGCGACGATCTGTATTTCGGCTTGCTCGTCGACGAAGTGGCGAGCATCGTCGCCTGCCGCGATGACGAACTGCTGCCGATGCCGAGTTACGGCAACGCGCATCGCTCGCTGTTCTCGGGCTATCTCGCAGCGGAGGGTGCCGAGGGTGCCAGCGGCGTCCTGCTCGTGAACGCCGATGCGCTTTACGCGCATGCGCGCGTTGCATCGCTCGCGGCGGGTCATCGCGATCTCTACCGCAAGGCCACGGAAGCGGCCGGCGTCGCGCAAAAACGCGGAACGGGCACACGTCAGACGCTCGTGACGTTCCGCATCGGCCAGTTGCTCGGCGTGCGCATTACGGAGCTGCGCGAGGTGATCCACTATCGCCACGACACCGTCAAGACGCCGGGCCTGCCCGCGTTCGTGCGCGGCGTGCTGAATCTGCGCGGCGTGCTGGTGACGGTGATCGACGTGCGCGCGATGTATGCCATGCCGCCGTACGAGGATCTGACGCGCGCGAAGATCCTGATCGTCGAGCATCACGGCGAGAAGTATGGGCTGCTCGTCGATTCCATCGAGGACATCATCACGCTCAAGAGCTGCGCGCAACTCGCGATGCCGACCATGCTCACGCGTGCAGCGGGCGCGAATGTGCGCAGCGATATGCGCGAAGCGGTCGAATTGCCGGGGCAGGGTACGCTGATGCTGCTCGATCCCGCTTCGCTGTGCGAGCGCGTGGCGCAAGAGGCCGCGACGGTGTGAGTCAGGCTTCGAGCGCGAGCGTGGCGAAGGTGGCGAGCCAGTGCTCGCCCATATAGTCGCCGGCGACGTGATCGAGCGCGGCGTTCAGATGCGTCTGCGCCGCTTCATGCAGCACTTGCACGCGCGGATCGGTCGCAGGCAAGGCGCGCGCGAGCGTGCGCTGGCACCACGCGCGGCTCAGGTTCAGACCGTCGAGATGCGCGATCTTGCCGTCGGTGCGGTCGCTGACCGTGGCGGGCATGAACAGCGTGGCCGGTTCGCGCCGCGCCAGCGCGGGCAGAAATCGCGTGAACCATGCTGCGAATGCATCGGCGGGCAACACGCGGCTCATCAGCACGGCTTCCATCAATGACGGCGACAGAAATTCGTCGCCGGACGGTTCCCATGCCTGGCAATCCGAATCATTTTCATGCCAGCGTGTGGCCGTCTCCTCGATCAACTTCCCCAGTGTGTTTCGCTGCGTTTGCCGCGCAAAATCGAGCGCCAGCGTAAGCGCGAACGCCGTGTTGAAATGCGTGCCCACGCGCAGCGGATAAGTCGATTTCGGCAGGAATTCTTCGAAGCGCTCGACGAACGTTTCCGTGAGCGGCGCAAGCGTGCGCGACCAGCGCGCGGCCGCGGGTGTGGTCATCGCATGGAGCTGTCCCGCGAGCGCGAGCAGCCACGCCCAGCCATACGGACGCTCGAATCCACGGTTATGCGGCAGGTCGAGATAGGCGCGCTCGCCCGCCATGTTGGCGTCGGTGAAATGCGCGTCGATCACGGCGACAATGCGGGGCGCTTCCGGCAGCTCGGGAAAGCGCGCGAGCAGCCGCGCGACGAGCCAGTAGCCGTGCACGCAGGAATGCCAGTCATAGCTGCCGTAAAACACCGGATGCAGCGCGCGCGGCGTCTGCACGTCCTGCGGACCCGCGAGCGCGTGCGTGAGCTTGTTCGGATATTCGCGCGTGAGGTGAGCGAGCGCGAGCGAGGCGAAACGCGAGGCGTGTGCAGAGGAAAGCGTGGCGTTCATGGCAGCCGTGGACGATGTCGCGAGAGCGTCAGCTTAGCGCGATTCGCCGCGTTCATCGCGGCGCGCGTTCGCGTTCGAGCCGCCGCATCGCTTCGCCGACGTCCTGACTGAATTGCGCGAGCGCCGCCAGTTCGACGTTGGGCGGTTGCAGCGCGCTCCACAGCACGCTGGCGAGTTGCGTGGCGGTGGCTTCGATATCGGTGCGCCGATTGGCGAGCGTCGCGTCCCAGAGCACATGTTCCATCGGCCCGAACACCAGCGAGCGCAGCAGGCGCAAGGGCATGTCGCTGCGAATCTGGCCGCATTCCTGGCCGCGCGCGAGCACGCGCATGAGCGGCGCGGTATAGCGGCGCTGCATTTCCACGAGCGCCTCGCTCAGCTCGTGATGACGCGTGCGCCCTTCAGAGAGCACGAGTTCGCAGATGCCGGTGCCGCTTTCCAGCATCAATTGCAGATGCATGCGCACGATGAATGCAAACTGCTGATGCACCGTGCCGTCGCGGGGCAGTCCGGCTTCGATCGCCTCGATCGATTCGTCGTACCAGTCGCCGATCACGCGCGCGCAGAGTTCGCGTTTGCCGCGGAAATAGCTGAACACCGTCGCTTCCGAGATGCCCAGGCGTTGCGCGATCTCGGCCGTGGTGGCGCGCGCGTAGCCTTTCTCGGAGAACACCGCGCGCCCGGCTTCGAGGATTTCCTTGACGCGCTGCTGGGACTTGCGTCCGGCCGGTTGGCGGCGCGACGCGGGCAGGACGGGATGGGCGGTTTCTGACATTCTGAGTAAGCTTCACTTCTATGCGGATTTGTAGCCGATTATGCACGAATGCATTGGCTGTTCAATGAGTTTTTATATGGCTAAGGTGTGCATGTTAAGAAATCTGAGTGATACTCAAAATCACCTATTGACGTTAACGTAAATGTGGCGTGAAATGGGCGACGAAGAGGACAGCATGCGCCCTGCGCGGCCAACCCCGCGCCCGCACTCAGGAGACAGACAGATGAGCAACGTACCCGGTTTGCAGTTCCCGCTCGGCGAAGAAGTCGAAATGCTGCGCGACAGCATCGCCAATTTCGCGGCGAAGGAGATCGCCCCGCGCGCGGGCGAGATCGATCGCACCGACCAGTTCCCGATGGACCTGTGGCGCAAGTTCGGCGACCTGGGCGTGCTCGGCATGACGGTCGCGGAGGAGTACGGCGGCGCGAACATGGGCTACACCGCGCACATGGTGGCGATGGAGGAGATTTCGCGCGCATCGGCGTCGGTCGGCTTGTCGTATGGCGCGCACTCGAATCTGTGCGTGAACCAGATCCACCGCAACGGCACCGAAGCGCAAAAGCGCAAATATCTGCCGAAGCTCGTTTCCGGCGAACACGTGGGCGCGCTCGCAATGAGCGAGCCGAACGCGGGTTCGGATGTCGTCAGCATGAAGCTGCGCGCCGAGAAGCGGGGCGATCGATACGTCCTCAACGGTACGAAAATGTGGATCACCAACGGGCCGGATTGCGACACGCTCGTGGTCTACGCAAAGACCGATCCGCAGGCGGGCGCGAAGGGCATCACCGCTTTCATCGTCGAAAAAGGCATGAAGGGTTTTTCGGTTGCGCAGAAGCTCGACAAGCTCGGCATGCGCGGCTCGCACACGGGCGAACTCGTGTTTCAGGACGTGGAAGTGCCTGAAGAAAACGTGCTCGGCCAGCTCAACGGCGGCGTGAAGGTGCTGATGAGCGGGCTCGATTACGAGCGCGCCGTGCTCGCGGGCGGTCCCACCGGCATCATGGCCGCCGTGATGGATTCGGTCGTGCCGTACATTCACGAGCGCAAGCAGTTCGGTCAGGCCATCGGCGAATTCCAGCTCATTCAGGGCAAGGTCGCCGACCTCTACACGACGTATCAGGCGTGCCGCGCGTATCTCTACGCCGTGGGCTGCCAACTCGACACGATCGGCAAGGAACACGTGCGCCAGGTGCGCAAGGATTGCGCGGGCGTGATCCTCTATACCGCCGAAAAGGCCACGTGGATGGCGGGCGAAGCCATTCAGATCCTCGGCGGCAACGGCTATATCAACGAGTATCCGGTCGGACGTCTCTGGCGCGACGCGAAGCTCTACGAAATCGGCGCGGGCACGAGCGAGATTCGCCGCATGTTGATCGGCCGCGAACTGTTCGCGGAAACCATGTAATCCTAACTATCGTCAAGACAGGCAAGGACAGGACACCGCGATGCCGATCATCGAATCGAAGCTCAATCCACGCTCGGACGAATTCAAGGCTAACGCCGCGGCGCTCGATGCGCTGGTCGCCGATCTGCGCGAGAAGATCCAGAAGCTCTCGCTGGGCGGCGGCGCGGCGGCGCGCGACAAACACGTGTCGCGCGGCAAGCTGCTGCCGCGCGAGCGCATCGCGCAACTGCTCGATCCGGGCACGCCGTTTCTCGAACTCTCGCAGCTCGCCGCTTACGGCATGTATAACGACGATGCGCCGGGCGCGGGCGTTATCACGGGCATCGGCCGTATCGCGGGCCAGGAGTGCGTGATCGTCTGCAACGACGCAACGGTGAAGGGCGGCACCTACTATCCGGTCACGGTCAAGAAGCACGTGCGTGCGCAGGAAATCGCGCAGGAGAACCGCTTGCCGTGCGTCTATCTCGTCGATTCCGGCGGCGCGAATCTGCCGAATCAGGACGAGGTGTTTCCCGATCGCGATCACTTCGGCCGCATCTTCTACAACCAGGCGAATCTGTCCGCGCAGGGCATTCCGCAGATTGCCGTGGTGATGGGCTCGTGCACGGCAGGCGGCGCGTATGTGCCGGCCATGAGCGACGAGTCGATCATCGTGAAGAATCAAGGCACGATTTTTCTCGGCGGGCCGCCGCTCGTGAAGGCCGCGACGGGCGAAGAAGTAAGCGCGGAAGATCTCGGCGGCGGCGACGTGCATACGCGCCTGTCCGGCGTGGTCGATCATCTCGCGCAGAACGACGCGCATGCGCTCGCCATCGCGCGCTCGATCGTCGGCAATCTGAATCGCGTGAAGACGCCCTCGCTCGCGCTGAAGGAGCCGCTGCCGCCGCGCTACGACGCGCAGAGCGTGTACGGCGTGATTCCGGTCGATACGCGCAAGCCCTTCGACGTGCGCGAAGTGATCGCGCGCATCGTCGACGACTCGGCTTTCGACGAATTCAAGGCGCGCTACGGCACCACGCTCGTCACGGGCTTCGCACACATTTGGGGGCATCCGGTCGGCATCGTCGCGAACAACGGCATTCTGTTTTCGGAGTCGGCGCTCAAGGGCACGCACTTCATCGAGCTGTGCTGCCAGCGCAAGATTCCGCTCGTGTTTTTGCAGAACATCACGGGCTTCATGGTGGGACGCAAGTACGAGAACGAAGGCATCGCGCGCAACGGCGCGAAGATGGTGACGGCGGTGGCCACGGCCAAAGTGCCGAAGTTCACGGTGATCATCGGCGGCTCGTTTGGCGCGGGCAATTACGGCATGTGCGGGCGCGCGTATTCGCCGCGTTTCCTGTGGATGTGGCCCAACGCGCGCATTTCGGTGATGGGCGGCGAGCAGGCGGCGTCGGTGCTGGCGACGGTGCGTCGTGACGGTATCGAGGCGAAAGGCGGTGCATGGAGCGCGGAGGACGAAGAGGCGTTCAAGCAGCCGATTCGCGATCAGTACGAACGCCAGGGGCATCCGTATTACGCGAGCGCGCGCCTGTGGGACGACGGCGTGATCGATCCCGCCCAAACGCGCGACGTGCTTGGCCTCGGTCTTTCGGCCACGATGAATGCGCCCATCGAAGAGACGCGCTTCGGCGTGTTCCGCATGTGAGCGGCGCCACGGAGACGAAGCTATGACGATGCAATACGAAACATTGCTGGTCGATATCGCGAATCACACGGCGACCGTCACGCTGAATCGGCCCGACGTGCGCAACGCGTTCAACGAAACCATGATCGCCGAAGTGAGCGCCGCGTTCGAATCGCTCGGCGCGCGCGACGACGTGCGGGCGATCGTGCTCGCGGGCAGCGGCAAGGCTTTCTGCGCGGGCGCGGACCTGAACTGGATGCGCAAGATGGCGGGCTATTCCGATGCGGAAAACCGCGCCGATGCGATGGGCCTCGCGCGGATGCTCGCCGCCGTGTATCGCTGCCCGAAGCCGGTCATCGCGCGCGTGCAGGGCGACGCCTACGCGGGCGGCATGGGCCTCGTCTGCACGGCCGATATCGCGGTGGCCGCGGACACGGTCAACTTCTGCCTGTCCGAAGCGCGGCTCGGTCTGATGCCCGCGACCATCGCGCCTTATGTGATTCGCGCGCTGGGCGAGCAGGCATCGCGCCGTTATTTCGTCACGGCCGAGGCGTTCGATTGCGCGACCGCGCTGCGCCTCGGACTCGTGAGCGAAGCGGTGAGCGCGGCCGATCTCGACGCCACCGTGCAGCGCATCGCGCAGACGCTTTGCGCCAACAGCCCGAACGCGGTGCGCGAGTGCAAGCAACTCGTGCAGGACGTCGCGAGCAAGCCGATCGACGACGCGCTGATCGCCGACACGGCCGAGCGCATCGCCCGCATCCGCGCGAGCGACGAGGGCCGCGACGGCGTGTCGTCGTTCCTCGAAAAGCGCACGCCGCGCTGGCGCGCCTGATCGCCCTGCAAGCCCAGATATCGCGAGACCCTACATGTTCAACAAGATTCTGATCGCCAACCGGGGCGAGATTGCCTGCCGCGTCGCGGCCACCTGCCGCCGTCTCGGCGTCAAGAGCGTGGCCGTCTATTCGGATGCGGATGCGAACGCGAAACACGTGGCCGCCTGCGACGAAGCCGTGCATATCGGCGAGGCGAGCGCGGCGCAAAGCTATCTGCGTATCGAACGCATCATCGCCGCGGCGAAAGCGACGGGCGCGCAGGCGATCCATCCGGGCTACGGTTTTCTCTCCGAAAACGAAGAGTTCGGCCGAGCCTGCGAGGAAGCCGGCATCGTTTTCATCGGGCCGCCGGTGGCCGCGATTGCCGCGATGGGTTCGAAAGCCGCGGCGAAAGCGCTGATGCATGCCGCGGCGGTGCCGCTGGTGCCCGGCTATCACGGCGACGATCAGGACGCCGCGCTGCTCCAGCGCGAAGCCGACGCGATGGGTTATCCCGTGCTGCTCAAGGCGAGCGCGGGCGGCGGCGGCAAGGGCATGCGCGTGGTCGAGCGCAGCGAGGACTTCGCCGCGGCGCTCGCGTCATGCAAGCGCGAGGCCGCGAGCAGTTTCGGCAACGACCGCGTGTTGATCGAAAAGTATTTGCAGCGTCCGCGTCATGTGGAAGTGCAGGTGTTCGCCGACTCGCACGGCGGCGCGGTGTATCTGTTCGACCGCGATTGCTCGGTGCAGCGCCGCCACCAGAAGGTGCTCGAAGAAGCGCCCGCGCCCGGTCTCGCCGACGACGTGCGCCGCGCGATGGGCGAAGCCGCCGTGGCCGCCGCGCGCGCGGTCGATTACGTGGGCGCGGGCACTGTCGAATTCATCATGACGGGCGCGAACTTCTACTTCATGGAGATGAACACGCGCTTGCAGGTCGAGCATCCGGTGACGGAAATGATCACGGGCCTCGATCTCGTCGAGTGGCAGTTGCGCGTGGCGGCGGGCGAACCGCTGCCGCTCGCGCAGTCGCAACTCGCGGTGACGGGGCATGCGCTCGAAGCGCGTATTTACGCAGAGAATCCGGTGCGCGGTTTCCTGCCGTCCACGGGCACGCTCAAGCATTTGCACATGCCCGCGGGCGTCGAGTTCCGACTCGGCGATGCAGGCCAGCGCGCGAGCGTGCGCATCGACAGCGGCGTGCGCGAGGGCGACACCATCACGCCGTTCTACGATCCGATGATCGCGAAGCTGATCGCGCATGGCGCGACGCGCGCCGACGCGCTCGCCCGTATGCAGCGCGCGCTCGAGGAATGCGAGGTGGTGGGGCCGAGCACGAATGTCGAGTTTCTGCATCGGCTCGTGACGTGCGAACCGTTCGCGAACGCCGACCTCGACACGGGCCTGATCGAGCGTCATCACGACGCGTTGTTTGCGCCGCGCGACAGACCGTTGCGCGAAGCGCTCGCGCTGGCGAGCGCGGCACTGATCGGGCGCGAGGGCGGCGGCGTGAACACGGCGTCGCCGTGGCAGGCGCTCGCGCATTGGCGGCTCAACAGCGGCTTCACGCAAACCTTCAAGTGGCGCGACCTCGAACGCGATACGCCGATCGAAGTCGCGTTCGCACACGACGGCGGCGTGCAGACGCTGGCCTGCGCCGCAAGCGACGAGCGCTTTACGTGGTGGCGCGGCGCAAGTGCGAATGAATACGGCGTGACGATCGGCGATACGCGCGTGACGGGCCGCGTGTTTATCGACGGCGACGTGTTTCATGTGTTCTGTCTGGGCGCGGCGCTGTCGTTCGAATGGCAGAACCTGCTCGCGCATGCGGCGGACGCCGAGCACGGCGAAGGGCGTCTCACCGCGCCGATGCCGGGCAAGGTCATCGCGGTGCTGGTCGAGCCGGGCGCGGTGGTCGAGAAGGGCGCGCCGCTCATCGTCATGGAGGCGATGAAGATGGAGCACACGATCGGCGCACCCGCTGCGGGCAAGGTCACCGAGGTGCTCTACGGCGTGGGCGATCAGGTCGCGGACGGCGCGCAGTTGCTGATGCTCGAAACCGAATGACGCGATTGCGGTAATCGGCACGAGACATGGTTTGACGCGTGAGAGCGTGTGACCCTGGGGCGTTTCGCGAAAGCGGAACGCCTTCTTTTTGCCTTGTTTCAGGCAGTATTCTTCGGCACCGGCGGCGCGAATCGCAGCGCCACCGCAATGCGATTCCAGGCGTTGATGTTCGCGATGGCCGCAGTCAGAAACGCCATCTGCATGCCGGGGAACTGCTGCGCCACTTCCGCGTAGAGCGCATCGCTCACGCCTTCGTGCAGATGCGAAACCAGCGCTTCCGTATAGGCGAGCGCCGCACGCTCGCGCGCCGTGTAGTGCTCGGGCGCTTCATGCCAGGCCGCGAGCAGATCGAGCTTCGTGCGCGTGAGCGGCTCGCCGGGCAGCGCGCGTGCGATATTGAGGTGATATTGAATGCAGAACGCGCAACCGTTGATTTGCGAGGCGCGAATCTTCAGCAATTCGGTGAGCGCCTTTTCGAGGCCGGAGGCGTCGACGGCCTTGCTCATCGTGACGAGTCCGGCCACCACCGACTGGGCTTCGTGGGCGAACGTGTCATAGCTGATGCGGGTGGACGTGCTGGACATGACTGGACCTCGCGCAAGTTGGCGGTTAATATCAGAGCACGAACATCATATTCGAACTCTGATATCATGCGCAAGACGACGAAACGGTCCGAAAAAATCGGGGCTGAAAGCGCGGCATCCGGCAACGCCGGGATTCCCGCGCCAGGCGAAGGCAAGCGCGGCGAGGCCGGTTATCTGGGCTATCTGCTGCGCCAGGCCGGCGCGGCGCACCGTTTGCGCATGGAGCGCGCGCTGACCGATCTCGGCATCACGCCGCCGCAATTCGTGGTGTTGACGATGCTCGTGGCTTATCCGGGCATTTCCGGCGCGGATCTCGCGCGCCTCGCGGCGCTCACGCCGCAGACCGTGAGTGTGATCGTCGGCAATCTGGAGCGCGATGGCGCGATCGAGCGGCGTCCGCATCCGGTGCACGGGCGCATTCAGCAGATCGGCGTGACCGAGGCGGGGCTCGCGTTGCTCAAGCAATGTCGCACGCGCGTGAAGAAGCTCGAAGCGCAGATGATCGAGGGCTTTTCGGCGGGCGAGGAACAGGTGATCCGCCGCTGGCTCGCGAGCCTTGCGCGCGAGGGCGAGGCCGGCGGATTACAGGCGTTGTCGTGAACGTTATCGTGAAGGTGATTGCGGCCGTTACTGCGGACGCGCGATGGCGCACGCGTGATCGAGCAGACCTTCGGCGCTGCCCGAGCCGTTGTCCACATCGAGCCCGCTGTTGACGACGAGCCAGCCGTCGCGCGCCGTATCGGGACCCGCGCCCGTCACGAGAATCGTTTGCGCGCTCATGCTTTGTTTCGCGTCCAGATCGCGCTCGACCACGCGGAACGGATTGCTGCGATCGGCGAGACTCGTCACGCGCGTGATGCGATAGCGCTTGCCGTCGAGCATCGCCCAGCGCCACGCGCCGGCTGCGTCGTGTCGATAAGGCGCGAGCGCGTCGGCGATATCGGCGCGCATGCAGTCGACGTGAATGTGCAGCTGATTCTGCGAACGCCGTTCCGTTGCATTGATTTCGAGGCCGAGTTGCGTCGGCGCCAGCGTCGTTTTCAGCTTCGCGTTGACGTAGCGCGTCGCGTCCCAGGCGCCTACCCAGTATTCCGGCGAGCCGCCGTAGAGTATCTCCGGACTCTCGATGCCCGAGACGCGATCGGTCGGAATCAGCAGATATTGCGCGCGTCCGTTGATGTCCTTGAGCACCGCGTAGCGCTTCTGGAAGTCGACCGTCGTGCACGGACCCGGCTCGCCCTTGTCGCGTGCGTTGGGCACGCATTGTTCGCCGACCACTTTCCAGAGTCCGTTCGGGTCGAAGGTCGACAGCCGCACGCAGCCCGTGACGGCGAAGGCGGCGATCAGCGCACTGGAGAACGCGGCGGAGAGCGCCGCGATGCGTGAGCGGCGACGAGCGGCGAGAGCGGGAACGTGAGGCATCGGCGCAAAAGGGCGTAGTGGATCGATTCGAGTTCGATCGTGGACGGGCCGCGCGACTGGCTGCGTCGAGTCTGCTTCGCTGCGCGCGGGCTGGCCTTGCTGCGGGGAGTGTAGCGGAAGCGTGTGTCGGGCGTGTGCGCGGATGCGTGTGTCGATTTAATCGCCCTCGCGAAACAACCCATAAAAACACGGCATAAAACGCAGCGGCCCGCCGAATCGCTCCGGCGGGCCGCTATTTCATCGACATTCACAGTGCCTGCGCACCGCTCATTTACGCGGCGGATGAAACGTCACAGTTTGCTCCGCAGGCGCGTCGGACGGCCCGCAGGTGCCACAGGTGCCGCAGCCGTCGCCACAATCGCCCGTCGCGCCTTTCGGCTGGATCCAGCGTCCCACGCGTTGCGCGAAGGCGCCGCGTTGCGGCCGCAACAGCGGCGCGGCCGCGCCCGCCTGCACGCGTGAAGCGGTCTTCGGCGCGAGCTTGCGCAGCGCCTGCCAGAGGCTCGCGGCGACGAGCAGGGCGATCACGGCATATTGAATCAGCAGATTCGCGCTCACAGGAAATACCTCGCGACTTGATACGTGACGAACGATGCCGCGTACGCGACCACGAACATGTAGCCGAACGACACCACCACGGCGCGCCACGAACGCGTCTCGCGGCGGATCACGGCGAGCGTCGACATGCATTGCGGCGCGAAGGCGAACCACACCATCAGCGACAGCGCGCTCGCCACCGAGAAATTCTGCGCGAGCGTATGGCCGAGCGCGGCGACGTCGCTGTCGCCGCCTGCCACGGCATAGACCGTCGCGAGCGCGGCCACGGCGGTTTCGCGCGCGGCGAACGCGGGAATCAGCGCGAGGCTCATCTGCCAGTTGAAACCGAGCGGCGCGAACGGCCACTCCAGCGCGCGGCCGAGATAGCCCGCGATCGTGTAGTCGATGGCGGGGCCGGTCGCGCCCGCGGGCGGCGAGGGGAACGTGGAGACGAACCACATGATCACGGTCAGCGCGAGAATGATGCCGGTCAGGCGCTTCAGGAAGATCGTGCAGCGTTCCCACAGGCCGATCGCCACGTCGCGCGCGCGCGGAATGCGATACGACGGCAGTTCCATCAGCAGCGCGTGTTCGGTGCGGTCGCGGCGCAGATGCTTCATCACCCAGCCCACCGCCATCGCGCCCACGATGCCCGCCACGTAGAGCGCGAACAGCACGAGCCCCTGCAGGTTGAACAGGCCGAACACCATGCGGTGCGGAATGAACGCGCTGATCAGCAGCGCGTAGACGGGCAGACGCGCGGAACAGGTCATGAGCGGCGCGACGAGAATGGTCGCGAGCCGGTCGCGCGGATCGGAGATGCTGCGCGTGCCCATCACGCCCGGAATCGCGCACGCGAAACTCGAGAGCAGCGGAATGAACGAGCGCCCCGTGAGACCGACCGACACCATCATGCGGTCGAGCAGGAAGGCCGCGCGCGGCAGATAACCCGACTCCTCCAGCACGAGGATGAAGAAGAACAGCACGAGAATTTCGGGCAGAAAGCCGAGCACGGTGCCGAGGCCGGTGAGCAGACCGTCTGTGAGCAGGCTGCGCAGCGGGCCGTCGGGCAGCCACGCGCCCGCGATGCCGCCGAGCCAGTCGAAGCCGTCGCCGATCGAATCGGTCAGCGGCTTGCCGAGCCCATAGACCGCCTGGAAAACGAGGAACATCACCACCGCGAGAATCAGCGGGCCGAATAGCGGATGCAGCGCGACGCTGTCGATGGCGTCGTCGCGCGCGTCGGTGGCGCGCGGCATCGTCACGGCGTCGGCGAGAATGCGGCGCACGGCGACGTGCAGATCGGCGTCCTGTGCGATGTCGGCGGTTGCCGCTTGCGACGGCGCGGCGTCGTCCGCGTTCACGCGTTCGAGCAGATCGACGAGCGACTGCGCGCCGTTGCGCTGCACGGCCACCGTTTCGACCACCGGCATGCCGAGCGCCTGCGAGAGCTTCGCCACGTCCACGACGATGCCGCGTCGCTTCGCGGCATCCATCATGTTGAGCGCGAGCACAACCGGGCGGCCCATGCGCTTCACTTCGAGCACGAAGCGCAGATGCAGACGCAGATTGGTCGCGTCGGCCACGCAGACGACCAGTTGCGGAATCGCCTCGCCCGGATAGCGGCCCATCAGCACGTCGTGCGTGACGCGCTCGTCGGGGCTCGCGGAATCGAAGCTGTACGCGCCGGGCAGATCGAGCAGTTGCACCTTGCGGCCCGACGGCGTGACGAAGCGGCCTTCCTTGCGCTCGACCGTCACGCCCGCGTAGTTCGCGACTTTCTGGCGCGCGCCGGTAAGCAGATTGAACAGCGCGGTCTTGCCGCAATTCGGGTTGCCGACGAGCGCGATGCGCAGCGGCGTGGCGTTCGTCGTGCTCATGCAGCGGCTCCGGCTTGGGTGTAGGTGGCGTCGATCGCTTCGATCTGGATGGTCACGCGTTCGGCTTCGGCGCGGCGCAGCGCGAAGCGCGTCGAGCCGATCTGCACGAGCAGCGGGTCGGCGCTCCAGGGCGCGCGTGCGACCACGCGCACGGGCTCGCCAGGCACGAAGCCCAGATCGCGCAGACGTTGGGCGATGGGGTCCGGCGCGGAGGCGTCTTCTACGCGCGCGACAAAGGCGCTTGCGCCTTTTGAAAGGTCGGTCAGACGCATGGGGAAGCTTTCTATATTGAAATGAGAACTGTTCTCATTGTAGCGGCGATGCGCTTTGCGTGCGGCGGCGTGCGTCAGATTGCGGCGTTGCAATGTGAGCGGGAGACGCTGTGCAGGGGTTTAGCCGAGGTCTGGCCGATCTGGTGCGCCAATTTGTCGCACCAATAGTCGGCGCAGGCCGCGCCGACGCCACTTACGACTGACGGCGCACGGCCGAAAAGGCGTAAGCGTAGCGGAAGTCGAGCGAAAGAAAACTGGGCCGTCGTGCTCAGAGGGCGGGCGCGGGCAGGCTGCCGAGAATCCGCTCGAAGGCGAGACCGATGGCGAGCAGGCGGCGGTCGCTGCCTGCCGGTCCGTCGAGTTCGAGGCCGACCGGCAGCGGCCCGTTGTCACCTTCGACGAGACCCGACGGCAGCGCGAGCCCCGGAATGCCCGCGTTGCTCGCGGGATCGGTGTTGCGCAGATAGGCCTCCATCTCGTCGATGGGCGGGCCGCCGTCGATCGACACGCGCGACGAGCCGTTCAGTTCGTCGAGCGGCACGGCGGCGAGGCGCGTGGTCGGGAACAGCAGCGCGTCGAGCCCCTTCGCGGAGAAGGTCTGCGCGTAGCGCTGCTGCAGGCGCGGACGCCACACGGTCATCGCGGTCTGATAGTCGCTGCCGCGCGCGTCGGCGAGGATCGCATCGTAGGCCTCGCGCACATCGGGGCTGGCGATGCGCGCCGCCACCTCGGCCACGCTGCGCGCCGGCGCGTGATTGGCCGCGAGCCACGCCTGCAGATCGTCGATGGGTTCGTGCAGCGCGATCGCGAGGCTCACGCGGTCGTTGAGCGCGAAGATGTCGCCCATGTCGATCGGCACGAGCGTCACGCCCGCCGCCGCGAGCTTCGCGAGCGCCGCGCGCGAGACTGTTTCGGTGGCCGCTTCGAGGCCTTCCCAGAACGGCGCGGGCAAGCCGATGCGCAGATTCGCGACGGCCGCTTCCGCGAGCGGGCCGTGACCGGTGATTACGCCGTCGAGCAGCGCCACGTCGGCGACCGTGCGCGCCATCGGGCCCACGGTGTCGCGCGTATGGCTGATCGGCACGACGGCTTGCGGATCGTGATAACGGCGCTGCGTGCCGCCGTCGCCCACGCTCGGACGCAGGCCGACGATGCCGCAGAGCGCGGCCGGAATGCGCGTGGAGCCGCCGGTATCGGTGCCGAGTCCCGCGGGCACGATGCGCGCCGCGATGGCGGCGGACGTGCCGCCCGACGAGCCGCCGGGAATTCGTTCGGGATCCCAGGGATTGCGCACGGGGCCCGCATGCGGCGCGAGATTCGTGCTGGTGATGCCGAACGCCAGCTCGTGCATGTTGGCCTTGCCGAGCACGATCGCGCCCGCATCGACGAGACGCTGCACCGACGGCGCGTGGCGCGCGGGCACGAACCCTTCGAGCGCGGGCGTGCCCGCCGAGGTTTGCAGTCCGCGCGTGTTGATGTTGTCCTTCACCACCACGGGCAGGCCCGCGAGCGGCAGATGCGCGCGTTCCGCGGCGCCGAGCGTGTCGATGCGCTGCGCCGCCGCGAGCGCGCCTTCCACGTCGAGCGTGGTCAGCGCGTTGAGATTTTGGAGCGCCTGCGCACGCGCAATCAGCGTGGCGACGTAATCGGCGGCTTTGAGCCGGCCCGCGCGGATCGCGTCGACGGCCTGCGTCGCGGTCAATTCGAGCTGCTGGTCGACAGTCCAGGTCATGCAGTCTCCTCCTTGTGCGGCGCGGCGGGCGCGCGCAATCATGCGCAATCGCGCAATCGCGCAATCGCGCAATCGCGCAATCGCGCAAACCGTGCGCGCCGGTGCGGACGTCTTCGCCTAGCGCTTCATGAAGCGCAGCGCGAGCCGCGCGAGCGCGGGCACGAGCGTCGGACGCAACAGGCGCGGATCGTAGCCGCTCATGCGGTCGGTGTCTTCCTTCAGGCACAGTTCGATCATTTCGCGCGGCTTGAGCGCGTCGCCGAGCACCTCGCGGTTCGCGGGCAGGAAGTTCGAGTCGTGCGCCACGCCGTCGGCGTCGATGCCGCGCGCGATCGCCACGCGGTCCCATATCAGTTTGATCCAGATTGCGCCGACGCGCAGCGAGTGCCACGGACGGCGCCACCACGGCATGGTCTTGCGATACCACGCGACCCAGTTCACGAAGAACAGGATGTGGCGCGCTTCTTCCTGGATCACCGGCTCGAAGGTCTCGACCAGTTCCGCCGGAAAGAAGCCCGAACGCTGCGCCGAGCGGAACAGGCCGAAGGCGAAGAAGCTGTCGATGCACTCGCTGTAGCCCGTGAACATCCACGCCCATTCGGCGTCTTTCGGCGGCGCGTAATGCGGTTCGGGCGCGAGTTCGATGCCGTAGGCCTGCACCAGATGCGAGAGCACGACCTTGTGGCGCGCTTCCTCGTCGCCGTCCATTTCGATGGCTTCGCGCAGCAGCGGTTCGGTCACGGTCGCGGCGTAGGTTTTCACGCGGATCGACGCGCGGCCTTCGGTCTGCACGGCGATATCCCAGATCGGCAGCGACGTCAGGCGGCGCAGCGCATCGGCTTCGAGCTTCGGCCAGTCGAGCACGGCGGGACGGTACGGATCGTGGGTGTCGAGCAACATCCGGCAGAACATCTTGCGATGTTCGTCCGATCCGATCTTGATGGGCCCTGGCGTGTCGTGAGTCCAGCGACGCAGCGCGGCGTCCTGGTCGGTGAGGTGATCGCCGCCTACCTCTGGATGCGTCAGGGTTTCGGACATGGATACAGTAAAAATGACAGTGATATGACTCCTATTCTGTCACATTCGTAAGAAATCCTGCCTTGGCGCGCGCAGGCCGGAACCGGCTGGCGACGACCGTAGATGGTCGCTTCAAGCGTGCTTCATTCGTCGTTCATTCGGGCCGGATCAGGCGCAGCGGCGCTGTTCGTCGATCCACATGCGCGCCCATCGGCACGCGTAGGCGAGCGCGTGGCGCTCGTCGAAAAAGTAATCGAGCGCGTCGAACGAGCGGTGCGCGCGCGGGCGCGTGCTCGGCAGCGTGCCGATCGTCAGATTGGCGGCGTACAGGCCGTTCGGAAGCCGCTGCGCACTGGGCGCGACTTCGTAGCCTTTGTAGCGAAGGGTTGCGTGCATGGCCACTGAATCCTGTCGATGCTTGCGTAAACAGGCCCAAGCGTAGTGACACCCCTGCGCGGGCGGAACCAATCATTCGTCGCAAGCAAATCACGTCCGGCCTGCAACGATCAGCAGCGGGAACTGCATGAGGATTCGCGCAGAGCGGGTTCGCGTATGCGGCTTCAATGTGCGGTCGCCACAATGCGCCGTCTGTGGGATGACCGACGCAATGCGCGTGCATACGTGCGCTGGCGCGCACAGCGCGCGGCGAGTCCGGCGGGGGAGATTGGAGCGGGAAGCGTCCACGCGCGGCGCGGACGCTTCAGACAGTCGGCGGAGCGTGGTCAGACGCTCCGCCGGTCAGCCGTTCAGACGGCGACGCTCAGGCGGTCTTCGTTGCGTGCGGGCTGGGTCGACGAACTCGATCCGGCGGCGGCGGCGAGGGCCGCACCGGTCTGCGACGCCGTGTGGCGCGAATTGAACGCGAGCGCGAATTGCGCGGCCTGCTGGCCGACCGTCGAGAGCTGATCGACGACCTTCGGGTCCGAGCATTCGTGCGCGCTTTCGAAGCGCGTTTCGAGCGTGTTGATGCCCGCGCCGAACGGCGTCGGCCAGCCGCGCAGCGCGTGCACGATCGAGCGCAGCGAGGTCAGCACCGAACCGGCGGCCTGCCAGCCGTAGGCGGTCACGATGCAGCCGACCGCGCGGCCGTCGAGATACGGACGCGCGTCGCCGCGCAGTTCTTCGAGCGTATCGAGCGCGTTCTTCACGAGGCCGGACACGCCGCCGTGATAGCCGGGCGTCGCGATGATCACGGCGTCGGCGGCGCGCACGGCTTCGATCAGCTGGAGCTGGGCGTCGGTGCGCGTCGGGCTTTCGGGCGCGTAGTGCGGCAGGCTGTGCAGGAAGGTGCCGTCGAACAGTTGCGTGCGGGCGCCGGCGGCTTCCGCGCCGCGCAGCGCGAAGGCCAGCGCGCGCTCGGTCGACGACGCGGCGCGCGTCGTGCCGCCAATGCCGACCACGAGCGGACGGTGTCTGGAATCGGAAGTGCTCAAGGGGTGCTCCTCGAAATGGCGATGGGCGGGCGTGCGAAGCATGACGGCGCGCGGCAACGCGGGTCATTCGCCGGGTGCCTGATGCCCGATGCTGGGGCGGCTTAAATCAGGCCGGAACAGTCATCTTAGTGAGCGCGCCGCGCGGCGCGAAACGACTTTTTGTTCTAACCATATGCCGTCGCGGCGGGTTCGCACCTGGGGTACGCGCGCGATATGCATATGCGAAAGCATTGGTTGGGACGCGAGCGGGTCATCGGTACGATGAAACCGTCTCCTCCATGACATCTCCTTGACATGGGATTCGGCCCCGCACCGCAAGGTGGCGGGGCCGCTTTTTTTGCGTCCAGGAAATGAGGCGGCGCGGGTGGCTTCGCGGGTGGCTTTTACTGCGGCGCGCGCGAAGCGGCGGAGGATTGCGCGGCGGACGGCGTGGCGGCCTGCATCGACGGACGCGCGACCTGCACCGTGGGCAGCGCCATCAGCGGGCTTTGCGCGCGACGCGCGGACACCGCGTAGCCAACTTGCAGCACGTTGCCGTCGGGGCCGATCTGCGGCGGAATGGCGGGCAGCGTGCCCGGTTCCGGCTTCGTGAGCATGGGCGTGGAGCCCGGCAGCACGGGTACGGTGGGCGCGGAGGCGCGCAGCGCCGGTTCGGCGACCTTGCGCGTGCCGAGGCGGTCGTTATTGGCGAGCTTGTGCTTCGCGCCGTGATGCCCGTGCCCTTTCTTGTCGGTCGTCGTGGGATGCGCCCCGGGCGTGCGGGCCTCGGGCGGATTCCAGATCTCGATGTAGTGTTCCCCAGCGAGCGCGGTGGATGCGAGGGCGCACAACAAGCTCCCCGTCAAGATGAATCGCACGTCGTGATCTCCGTTTTGATGAACTGCCCCGCCGACCGCACCGGCCCGCAAAGCGCGGGCTGGCGGGCACGCCCGAAGGCGGCGGTGCCCGGTACGGCAACCGGGCGGCACGGATGGCCGGCTGCACGCACTGTACATTCGTACAGCGGTGAATGCAAACGTTTGAGGCAAATGCGCGCGTCGCTGTTGCGCGGATACGCCGAGCGCGCGGGCGCGGCGGTGCAAGGTATTTTTTCGCGATTTTTGGGTGCGTTTGCGCCGCCGGGCCAGGCAGAGAGATCAGGCTGCGTCGAGCGCGCCCGGTCCGTGGATGCCGAGCCATCGCCCATAACTGCGCGGCGAGAACGCGAGCGTGAGCACGATCATCGCGGTGATGGAGACGGCGAGCATGACCCACGCGGCCGTGAAGCTGCCGCTCAGGTCGCGCACGCGTCCGGCCACGAGCGGCGCGAGCGCGGCGATCACGAAGCCGAGCCCCTGCACGAACGCGACGAGGCGAGCCGCGATGCGGTGATCGCCCGAATGATCGAGCGCGGTGACGAGCGTGACGGAGAAGGTGCCGCCGAGGCCCGCGCCCGCCGCCGCGACCCACAGCAGCGGCGCGGCCTCGGGCCAGGCCGCGAGACCGGCCACGCCGATCCACTGTGCACAGAGCCCGGCGATCAGCCAGGGACGGCGGTCGGTGAAACGGGCGGCCGCGAGCGGCAGCAGCAGCGCGCTGGCGGCCTGGAAGACCGTCATGGCGGCGAGCAGCGAGCCGCTTGCCTCGACGCTTGCGCCATGCTGCTGGTAATACGCGGGCAGCCACGCGACGAGGCTCGTATAGCCGCCGTTGACGAGGCCGAAATGCAGCCCGAGCGTCCATGCGCGGCGCTTGCGCCAGACCGGCACGTGGGCGTGGTTTTGCGTGCTTGCGTGCGCCGCCGCTTGCGCGCGGTTCGCCCCTTTGCCGCGATTGATTCCGAGCCACAGGCCGAGCGCCGCCACGGCGGGCAGCGCCCAGATCGCGAGTGCGCCGTGCCACGACGCGCCCGCGCGTGCGACGAGCGGGCTGAGGCTCGCGCCGAGGCCGCCGCCGCCCATGATCGACGCGGAAAAGAGGCCCATCGCGAGCGGCACGCGGTGCGCGAAACGCTGCTTCATGACGGCGGGCAGCAGCGCCTGGATGGCCGCGACGCCCGCGCCCGCCGCCACGGCGGTGAGCATGAGCGCGACGCCCGACGCCGCGACCGCGCGCGCCCCGACTGCCGCCGCAATCGCGACGAGGCCGAGCGCCACGCCGCGCGTTTCGCCGAGCCGGCGCGCGAGCCAGCCGGTGCCGAACGCGCCGAGTCCCATCGCCACCACGGGCAGGCTCGTGAGCAGCGAGGCGCCCGAGAACGACAGCGCGGTGTCGTGCCGGATCGTCGCCATGAGGGGGCTGATCGACGTGAGCAAGGGCCGCAGATTCAGGCCGATCGCGACGATGGTCGCGTACCAGACGAGGGCGGCTTTTCCGTCGGCGTGGGGCGGCGAGGCGCGGGAAGGGTCCTGGCGAAGTGACATGCGGTCAACCTTATCTGCTATATTTGGTTGACCATTATACAGATTGATTGTCAACAATCTGATCTTCCCGGCTATCCCGGGTATCACGCAACGGCCATGCGCCGCCTGGTTTCGTCCGGGGGCGCGCGTCGCTACAATGCGGCCTGATCCTGTCCGCAAGTCAAATCGCACCCACGCTCATGGCATCCCGAACCCGCTCGATCACGCCGCCCCTCCCGCCCCAGACCGACGACGAATCCGACGACGTCGAAGCCCTCGTCTACGCGTCGATCAATTCGGCGCTGCTGCAAGGCAAGCTCTCGCCGGGCCAGCAGCTCGTCGAGCGCGAGCTCGCGGCGGCGTTCGGCTGCACGCGCGGCGCGCTGCGCAAGGTGCTCGCGCGGCTGGGCTACGAAGGCAAGCTCGTGATGGAACCGAATCGCGGGGCGTTCGTGCCGTCGCCGTCCGAGGACGATATTCGCGCGGCGTTTCGCGCGCGGCAGGTGGTGGAGGCGGGCGTGGTGACGAGCCTGTGCGGCGCGCTCGATGCGCGTGCGCGCCGCGCGCTTGCCGCCCACGTGCGCAGCGAAAAGAAGGCGCTGCGCGACGGCCGCGTGGACGAAGCGGTGCGCCTCGCGGGCCAGTTTCATCTGGTGCTGACGGAGATCGCGGGCGGCACGGCACTGGTAGCCGCGCTGGCGCAGCTCGTCGCGAAGACGGAGCTGTACAAGGCGCTGTTCGATCCGAACAAGGCCACCACCTGCGCGCCCGACGAGCACGCGCAGATCATCGCCGCGCTCGAAGCGGGCGAGCGCGACGCTGCGCTCGCGACCATGCGCGAGCATCTGGCGGAAATCGAGGCGCGGGTGGTGAAGCAGGCGCGTGCGCGCGCGGGCCTCGACCTGAAGGCAGTGTTCGCCGGGCTGGCTCCGTAGCGGCCGCGCGCCCTGCGCGTCGCAGAGGCGCGCTCAGCGCATGAGCAACGAACGCGCTTGGCGCATGAGCAATGAACGCGCTTAGCGCGTTTCGGCCACGCGCCGGTTCAATTCCTTGGTCGCGGCGAGCGGAATACGCGCGTCGTCCCAGGTGGCGAGCCATTCGACTTCTTTCGAAGCGAAGATCTGGCCGTGATTGCGCAGCGCATATTGCAGCGAATCGATAATGTGATTGCGGATGATCTCGGGGGTATGCGGATCGTCGAGTACGGTGCGGAAAGCTTCGAGCGTGGCCATCGCGATGGCTCCGGCGAGTGTGGCGATTAAGTGGTTATCGCACGACAAAAAGACCGCTGCCAGCGCGTCAAAATAATCTCGTGCTGGTTTTTTTGCGTCGATGCGCAGCCTCGCCGCCGTCACGCGGGTCATTTTTTCTGGTCGCGTGCGCGTTTGAGCCGCTCCAGATCCGCTACGATCGCCCGCGCGGCGGCCGGCCGGCGCGCGAGGTCGATGCCCGCATACGGCGCCCGGTTCGGCACGGTGAGAAGGCCGGCACCGGCGCCTGGCCGAGCGCATTGACCGCGAACTAATCGCCGTCGTCGATAATTTATCTGGACTACGTATTAACCGGGATGAAGTTCGCGGCGTGGGATCTTGCGTGCGCCGCAAGGCGTCGCGCTACGTGCGCGCGTTCCATTGATACACTACGCCGATCGCGCCGCGAACGTGACGGCGCAATCGAAGTACATCGACGAAAAAGGAACATGACGATGGTGCGCTACCGGCACTACAAAGGCGGCATTTACGAACTGGTTTGCGAAGCGACGCTCGAGTCCGATCCGTCGGTCACGATGATCGTGTATCGCGCCGCGAACGGCACGATCTGGACGCGGCCCGAATCCGTGTTTTTCGAGCTGGTCGAAGTCGATGGCGCGCTCGTGCCGCGCTTCGCGCCCGTCAACTGAACGCACTTTTTTCACACCACACGAGGTCCGCTCACGATGCGTCTACTGATTGCTCTGGTCTTGCCCTGGTTGCTGTTCTTCACGATTGGCCGTCCGCTCGCGGGCATCATCTGCCTGATCCTGCAGATCACGCTGATCGGCTGGATTCCGGCGGCCATCTGGGCCGTGTATTCGCTGAGCCAGTATCAAACCGATCGCAAGATCAACGACGCGTTCGGCCGCCGCAATTGATGTTTCGCGTCGCGCGGTTACACCCGTAATGCGCGCTCACAATTCAGCGAGAACTTAAGACTGATTCCACTTTCTTACATATGGAAAGGAGATTCGGTCATGCTTAAATATGCGCTGATGGTGGGCGCCGTCGCCCTGCTCGCGGGGTGCGCCGTGGCGCCCGGTTACGACTATGGATACGGCTACGGCCAGCCCGGCTATTACGACTACGGCTACGCGCCGGGGTATGCGGCGCCGGCTTATGGCAGCGTGAATATCGGCATCTGGGGCGGCGGCGGTGATTACTACCGTGGCGGCGGCTGGCACGGCGGCCCGCGTGGGCCGCATGGCGGACCGCCCCCGGGCGGCTGGCATGGCGGCCCCGGCGGCGGGCGCGGGCCAGGTGGTCCCGGAGGACACGGCGGTCAGTGGGGTCCGCCCGGCGGCGGCGGTGGCGGTGGCCACGGTGGTGGTGGGGGAGGCGGCCACGGTGGCGGCGGCGGTCATGGCGGCGGAGGCGGTGGTCATCGTTAAGCCGACGGGCTTTTAGAGGCACACCTCGGGAATTTCGGGAAGCCTCGCCAGGCTGTGACGCCGGCAAGCCCCCGTCCCTAGTCTCTAAGTATCGTCCGAAAAAAATCAGGCCCGCCGCTCAAAAGAGCGGCGGGCCTGATTCACATCTGGACGCGGCGCGCTGCCTGACCTGTCAGCGACCGCGCGTCAAAACTTACTGACCCGACTGCGACGTGCCGGCGGTCGACGGACCGTAAGCCGTGTTGGCCTTTTCGGCAGCGATCTTGGCTTCGGCAGCCTGAATGTTTTCCGGATAGTGCATCCAGTCGCTCGGATCGTAGCCCGCTGCGCGCAGTTGCGCGAGTTCGGCGCGGACTTGAGCGCGCGTGACGGGTTGTTGCGACTGGGCGAACGAAACCGCCGGGGCGGCGACGATGGCGGCGATGATTGCGGCCTTGAGAAGCGACTTCATAACGATGACCTCCGGTTCTTTTTTAGCGGGCCGGCGCGACGCCTTGACCCATGGCGACAATGTAGGCGACCGTGAGCCTAGGGTAAATACCTACCAAACGAATTCAGTGTTCTCCTGGCGACAACAATCGTCCCGCCAATTCGTCTAATTATTTCGGCGATCGCTTAAAACGGCGCATTGTTTAGGTGTCAGATCATTTCGCATCGCGCGCGGGATTATTGCGAAATCCGCAACTGGAAATCGCCTGATTCGCCATATATCCGGAACTGGCGCTTGCCTAGAATCCACTCAACGCTCGATGCCGGCCCTGGTGCCGCGACATGCCGGGCGATTCCAACAATCCGGAGGTCATCATGAAGTCGCTCATTCAAGCCGTTGTCATCGCCACTGCCTTCGCCGCGCCGCTGGCCGCGTTTGCACAGTCTGAACAGGGTCTCACGCGTGATCAGGTGCGCGCGCAGCTCGTCGAATTCCAGCAGACCAGCCGTAACCAGAACGCCGGCGCCGCCACGGTCGCCGCGCCCGTCACGCAGGGCAACAGCGCGTACGGCGGCGTGAGCAGCACGTCGATGGCCGGTGCGGGCTACGTCTCCGAAGCCGCGCGCAAAGGTCCGCAATCGGTGTACTTCGGCGGTCAATAAGCCGTCAGGCGAAGCGCTTTCGCCACGTACACAGAAACCGGCCCGCGATCTCGAATCGCGGGCCGGTTTTTTTCATGAATCGGAATAATCGGCGCGGAAGTGGATAACAGCGCGCAAAAAGGGCGAAATCCGGCCAAAGCGGCCTGATTCAGGCCAATTCGGCGTCGGGCACGTCGAGCACGAGGTCGGTGAGCGCGACGGCCACGCAGGTCAGCACGTCGCCCTGCGCCTTTTCCTCGCGCGACAAGCCCGGCCATTCGATCGTGTAGCGGATCTCGCCGCTGACGATGCGGCACAGACACGTGCGGCACGTGCCGTTGCGGCACAGACGCGGCAGGCGAATGCCCGCGAACGAAGCGGCTTCCAGCAGTGTCAGTTCGGGCGGCGCTTCGAAGGTCGCGCCGAGCGGTTCCACGCGCACGACCGGTATTGTCGATACAGCCGGCACGGGCGTGACTTCGTGTTGAGGTTCACGTTCCGGTGCTGTCGATGCTTCGGTCTCCTGCGCGAAGCCACGCGGGTTGTTGTCGGCGCTCATGATATCGATACGCCGAGCAGACGCCCCGCGCCCGCCGTGAACGCGGCGGCGGCGAGACCGATCACGATTTGCCGCGATGCGGAAAACGCCGCGCTGCGCCCATTGAACAGCGAGGTGAACACGCCGACGGCCGCCAGCCCGAGCGCGCTCAGCGCCACGCTCTGCACGATGGCCGCCGTGCCGTGCGCCCACAGAAACGCCGCCGTGGGAAACGCCGCACCGAGCGAAAACAGGCAGAACGACACCGCCGCCGCCGACCACGGATTGCCGCCCAGTTCCTTCGGATCGATGCCGAGTTCCTCGCGCGCGAGCGTGTCGAGCGCTTCGTCCTTGTCGCGCATGATCTGGGCGGCGACGCGGCGCGCCTCGTCGGCGTCCACGCCCTTGGCCTGGTAGATCAGTGCGAGTTCGTGACGCTCGGCGTCGGGCGTGTGTTCGAGTTCGTCGGCTTCCCTCGCGAGCTGCGTGCGCGCCAGTTCGCGCGCGTTCGTCACGGAGAGCCATTCGCCGAGCGCCATCGAGCACGCGCCCGCCACGAGTCCGGCGAGTCCCGTCAGCAGGATCGTGCGGCTCGCGCTGCCCGCGCCCGCGACGCCCATGATCAGGCAGAAGTTCGAGACGAGTCCGTCGTTCGCGCCCAGCACTGCCGCGCGCAGGTCGTTGCCGCGCGTCGCGCCTTTGTGCCACGACTCGGCCGCCGCGATCTGCTCGCCTTTCGTGCGGCCGCGCGCGCCGCGTGCGCCTTTGCTCTCGACGATCGATTGCACGATGGCCGCGTGTTCCTGCTCCTGCGCGGAGAGCGTTTCGGCGCCGGGTTCGCGCGCGTAGCGGTCGCGGTCGGCGTACTCGGCGGCGGCCACCGTCGGCAGGACGAGCGACGGTCCGAACGCGCACGTGAGCGTCTGCAACAGCCGCGTCTTCGCGCTGCGCCGATGCGTGCGCACCCGCACGCCGTTGGCTGCGAGCTTGCTGCGCCAGATGTCGGCGTGTTCGCGTTCGGAGGCGGCGAGTTCGGCGTAGATCGCGCGGCGCCGCGTGTCCTGCTCGCAGGCGCTGAGCGTGTCGTAGACGGCGGCGCTGTCGAGTTCGTCGGCGAGATTGCGCCGGTAGCGTTTGAGTTCCTGGGCGGAGGCCATGTCGCGCGGGGGAAAAGCGTTGTCGCGAAGCTTACCCTGGCGGCGCGCGAATACCGGTATCGCTGCACGCGCGCGGCTAGCGCCGCCGCAGGTGCCGGTAGACGGTATTGCGCGCGAGCCCGAGCTCGCGCGCCGCGGCGGACACGTTGCCGCTGTGGCGCGACAGCGCGTCGTCGATCAGATGCGCTTGCCAGTCGGCCAGACGTTCGGGGCGCGCGTCGCCGTTGTCCTCGCGCGTGTCTTGTGCGTGCGCATGGTGGCGATGCGCGGATTCATCGGCGTGGACGGATGTTCGTACCGACTCCGACTCCGACTCCGACTCCGACTTCGAAGCAGACCCAGACCCAGACTCAGACGCGCAATCGGCAAGCAGATCCTCAGGCAGATGCACGATGTCGATGGCGTCTTCGCCCTCGGCGAGAATCGCGGCCGTGCGCAGCACATTGGCGAGCTGGCGCAGATTGCCCGGCCAGCGGCAGCGCGCGAAACACGCGCGCACGGCAGGCGTCAGGCGCGTGGGCGCGTCGGGTGCCTCGGCGCGCACGCGCGCGAGCACGCGGGCGATGAGCGCGTCGAGATCGCTGCGCTCGGCGAGCGGCGGCAGCGTCACGGCGAGCCCGTTGATGCGGTAATAGAGATCTTCGCGGAAGCTGCCTTCGGCGATCATCGCGCGCAGATCGCGGTGCGTCGCGCAGACGATGCGCAGATCGACCGGCACCGCCCGCGCCCCGCCGAGCGGCACGACCGCGCGCTCCTGCAGCACGCGCATCAGGCGCACTTGCTGGGCGAGCGGCATGTCGCCGATTTCATCGAGAAACAGCGTGCCGCCGTGCGCCTGCACGATCTTGCCGGGACTGCCGCGCCGCCGCGCGCCGGTGAACGCGCCTTCCTCGTAACCGAACAGTTCGGCTTCGATCAGCGAGTCGGGCAGCGCCGCGCAATTGAGCGCGACGAAGGGCGCGTCGCGCCGCGGCGAATCCTGATGCAGCGCCCGTGCGAGCCATTCCTTGCCGGTGCCGGTGCGGCCGAGCACGAGCACGGCGATGTCGCGGCCGCGCACGCGCGCGACGCGTTGAAGCACGGCGGACACGCGCGCGTCGCCGCTGTCGAGATCGGCGAGCGTCGGCTGCCAGGCCGTTTCGGCGACGCGTGCGCTCGCGGGCGCGGGCCGTGCGATATCGCGCGCGGCTTGTGCGGCCTGCGCGGGGTTCGACGCGCTTGCGGACTGGCCGAACGACGGCGCGCCGAACGCCGAAGCGCCCAACGTGCCACGCGCGACCACGCGCACGCCGCTCGGCAGCGTGAGCGTGACGGGCTCGCCACGCGCGCGGGCGAGCTGCTGCATGAAAGCGGCGAAGGGCTGGCCGAACAGCGCGTCGAAGCCGCGCGATTGCAGGGTGGCGAGCGGCGAGCCGAACTGGAACAGCGCACTGCGGTTCGCGCACAGCAGCGTGCCGTCCTGCGCGAAGGCGGCGAGGCCTTCATAGAGCGTGCCGATGAACTCCGCGCGCGCATGAAATTGCAGCCGCACGGCATCGGCGAACTCGATGTTGAACAGATGGTTCTCGATCATTTGCGCCGACATCCGCACGAGCGCGAGCGTGTGCTTGTGAAAGCCGCGCGATTCGCCGCTCACGTCGAGCGCGCCGAGCGTGCGGCCCCACGGATCGGCGATCGGCGCGCACGAGCAGGTGAGGATGTGGTTCGCGCGCAGGAAGTGCTCGCCCGCATGGACGATGGTCGGCTGGGCGTCGACGAGCGCCGTGCCGATCGCGTTGGTGCCGCGGTCGCGCTCCGCCCACGAGACGCCCGGACGCAGCGCCACGCGCCGCGCTTTCTCGACGAAATCGGTATCGCCGAGACTGTGCAGGATCACGCCGTTGCGGTCGGTGAGCACCACCATGCTTTCGGTATCGACGATCTGCGCGTGCAGCGCGTCCATCACGGGCCGCGCCTGATGGTAGAGCGTGCGATTCGCGTCGAGCAGGTCGCGCAGGTCCGCGCCGCCGAGCGGCTGGAAGTCGGGCGCTTCGCCCGCGCGCAGGCCGAGCGCCAGCGAGCGCGCATGCGCCTGGGCGATCGTGTCCGCGCGCGCCGCCTCGGGCGGCTTGACGGTGACGGAGGGGCGTCGGGTCACTCGTGTCTCCAATCTTGTGTGGCTGCGCTGCGCCGCAACAAGCCGGCGCGCGCCGTGATGCCTCGCCTCATGGTACAGGAAGGCGCGCGCGCGCCACATCGGGGCGAATCCGGGCGTTTCGGCGCATAGGGATGGCCGGTTTGTGCCGAGGGGAGCGCGGCCCGCACGCGCCGCTTGTCGCTGCTTGCTGCTGTTTGCCACTGCTTGCCTTTATGCGCGCGAGTGCCAGGATAAAGGAAGGGATGCGCCTCGCGCGCGTTCCGGCGGCGGCGCAGCGGGTGGTGGGCGGATGGATGTCGGGCCGTCGCGGCTCCCTAGGGGAGTGCGTCATGGTCTATGGCGAATTCAGGATCCTGGTGGCGGCGCTCGCCGTCTTCGTCGCGCTGGCGGGTCTCGCGGCAGCGATTCACGGTCTGCTCTTCGACAGGCACGACTTCGTGGTCTACGGCATGGCGACGGTCGGGGGCGGCATCGCCGTGTTCGTCGCCATGCTGACCGTGCATCCGAAGGATCTCGAGATCGAGCATCGCCAGCATCGCGAGTCGTGACGTTGCGAGTCGTCACGTTGCACTGGCGCGCGACGATCGTTGCGATGCAGCATGCGCCCGCACGGAGCCGGCGCGGGAGCGGGCGTGTGCGCGTGCAACCCGACGCGATCCTGAATGCGATGCTGCACGCGCCAACGCTCGCAGCGGCAGCGGCAAGAATCGGGCCGCGACGAAGGTTTCGCCCGTGTGACAAAGTCGACCTTGCAGGCCGCAGGAAGTGTCCTACAGTGAATCCAATCAACCGCCGCAAACGTGTCGCGCAAGACGGCACCCGCGGCGGTCGGTGTTTTGACCCGCGCGCAAGCCGTGGAGGAGCAACGTAGCGTGACGATGGCGCGGCCCGCAGACCCTCTCAACCTGAGGCATTCCCATGCAGATCCAGTTTCCGAATGAAGTCCCTGAGTACTCGGGACGCGCACTGACGTTGGCGTTTCCGGCGATGATCGATGGGGAGAGGGTCGAATGTACGATCACGGCGGCGGCGCTCGAGGATCACTACGGCGCGGCGTCGACGCGCGCCGAGGACATGCTCGACGCCTTCGACCATCATCGCGAGAACATCGAGGCGGTCGCGCGCCGGCTGCTCTCGGAAACCCGCGCGCAGTGCCTGACGCTGCGCAGCGGCTACGTGCGTTTCGTGCAGGCGCACGGGATGCTGTCTTGAGCGCTCGATGTTTGATTGATGCCTGAATAATGCGCTGAAATCCACGCGCAACGCCGGAGATCACGTTCCGGCGACTCACTACGCCACGCGCCCGCCGGACGGGCGCGTGGCCGTTTTCGGACCCCGCCTCAGATCATGCGGCGCAGCGTGTTGTCGCGGAACACCAGATGGTGCGCGATGGCCGCGAGTGCATGCAGGCCGATCACCCAGTAGAACGCGTTGCCGATGAGTTCGTGCGCACCTTTCAGGAACTGGCGCGCAACGGGGTCGGCGCCCACGAGCACGATCTGCAGGTCGATGCCCGCAAGCGTGACCGGGCGGCCGCCGGCGTTGATCATCAGAATGCCGAGCAGCGGCTGCACGAAGATAAACAGATAGAGCGCCAGATGCACGAGCCGCGAGAGGAAGGTGAGCACGCGATTCGAGTCGATGTCTTGCGGCGCGCCGTGCCAGAGCCGCCACAGGAGCCGCAGCACGGCGAGCGCGAGTACCAGCGTGCCGCACCAGAAGTGCACGTTGCTCCAGAACGCGCGGCTGTCCGAGCCTTTCGGGCCGCGTATTTCGATCGCCAGATAGGCCAGTGCGACGAGCAGGAAAATGACCCAGTGAAAGAAGATGGCGGGCTTCGAATAGCGTTCGGCGGCGGCGGGGTAACTGGCCACGGGCGGCTCCTTTGTGCGGGGATCGTTCTGGTGTGAATTCCCTATGATAAGTAGCCAGCGCGATGGCGTGCGGCTGCATGACCGTTTAGCTTGATGTGGCTACCGGCGAGTGGTCTCTAAGCGCCGCGCCGCGCGGACGTAAACGCGAAACGGGCGGCCCCGAGGCCGCCCGTTTCGTTTCGCGCTGAACACGTGCAACAGCCGCCGCGCGTTACGCGGCTGACCGGGCCCGCGTCGCCGGTGTCATCAGCGTCATTCGCCGCCGAGGTAGAAGTAGCGGAACAGGAACACCGCCGCGATGATCCAGACGATCAGGCGCACGTCGCGCAGACGGCCCGTCAGCAGCTTCAGGCCCGCGTACGAGATGAAGCCGAACGCGACGCCATTGGCGATCGAGTACGTGAACGGCATCGCCAGCGCGGTGAGCGCGGCGGGCACGACTTCGGTGGCGTCGTCCCAGGGCAGGTCGGCGAGTTCGCGCAGCATCAGGCACGAAACGTAGAGCAGCGCCGGCGCGGTTGCGTAGGCGGGCACCACGCCCGCGAGCGGCGCGACGAACAGGCAGGCGAGGAACAGCACGGCCACGGTCAGCGCGGTCATGCCCGTGCGGCCGCCCGCCTGCACGCCCGAGGCGCTTTCGATGTACGCCGTCGTCGACGAGGTGCCGAGCACCGAACCCGCGAGAATCGCGGTGCTGTCCGCGAGCAGCGCGCGGTTCAGACGGTGCATCTTGCCGTGCACGAGCAGGCCCGCGCGGTTCGCGACGCCCATCAGCGTGCCGGTCGCGTCGAACAGTTCGACGAGGAAGAACACCAGCACGACGTTCAGGATGCCGGTCGAGAGCGCGCCCTTGATGTCGAGTTGCAGGAAGGTCGGCGCGATCGAGGGCGGCGCCGAGAAGATGCCGTGGAACTGGTTGCCGCCGAAGAAGAACGACAGAACCGTCACGCCCACGATGCCGATCAGGATCGCGCCGCGCACCTTGAGCACGTCGAGCGTCACGATCACGAAGAAGCCGATGATCGCGAGAATCGTGTGCGGGTCGTGCAGATTGCCGAGCGAGACCAGCGTGGCCGGATTGCCGACAATCACGCCCGAGGTCTTCAGCGAAATGATCGCGAGGAACAGGCCGATACCCGAGGTGATCGCCACCCGCAGCGAGTGCGGAATCCCGTTGATGATCGCCTCGCGCACGCGCAGCAGCGTGACGATGAAGAACAGGCAGCCCGAGATGAACACGGCGCCGAGCGCGGCTTGCCACGTGAAGCCCATCCCCTTGACCACCGCGTACGCGAAGTACGCGTTCAGGCCCATGCCGGGCGCGAGCGCGATCGGATAGTTCGCGTACAGGCCCATGACGATCGACGCGAGCGCCGCGACGAGGCAGGTGGCGACGAACACCGATTCCTTCGGCATGCCGGCGTCGCCGAGGATCGCCGGGTTCACGAAGATGATGTAGGCCATCGTGAGGAAGGTGGTGATGCCGGCGAGCACTTCGGTGCGCAGGTTCGTGCCTGCCTCTTCGAAGCCGAAATAGCGTTTGATGGCGTCCATGAAGGTTGGGCCTTGAGAATCGAGCGGTTGATTTGTTGTTGGGATCGGCGTCGGCGGACGGGCGGCGGGGCGCGTCCGGATCGCGCGGATCGTGTGGTTGAAGCGGTTACGGGCGGGATTGTAAACAATTGTCCGCGCCGCGCAGAAATGCCGTTGCGAAACGCGTGGAAGCGCTGCAACAGTGCGTGCTGTAAGGATAGAAAGGGATTCGCGCGCAACTTCCGTGCGGCGGGGGAAACGGGTCGGGGTCCGCGTGTATCGGAGCGCGTCGGAGCGTGTCGTCGCGTACCGGCGGGTATTGGCGCGTCATGCGGTGAAGATCGTCAGGCGGTGCGCGCGGACAAACGCGATCGCACGGCAGTCGCGAAATCAACGATTCCGGACACAAATTTCACGCGCCGGTCGGCCTTTGAGGGGCAGACCGTCATGCCCGCCGGGAGCGGGTCCGGCGCGCGCGTGCGGCGGCGCGCCTGCTCCTGTTTTCTTCCGGGCGCTCGCTTACTGCGCCGATTGCGGCATGACGCCCGCTGCGTGCGCCGCGCGGCGTTGCGCGACGATGGCACCCGCGCGTTGCGCGTTTTCGGGGTAGTCGATCCAGTCGAGCGGATCGTAGCCCGCGGCGCGCCACTCGGCGAGATCCGCACGCACCTGCGCGCGTGTCATCGGCTGCGCGGGGTTGTAGCTCTGCGCCGAGGCCGGCAGCGAAGCGAAGCAGCACGCGGCGGCGAATACGCCGACCGCGGCACGTGTGACGGTGTTCATGATGAAGCCTTTCGTATTAGGGATAACCCTTAAAAGTATAGACGGTATCCCGATAATCGAAAGGTGCGATTGAGTCTGTGTGTTATGCCGCGTGCATGGATTCAGCCCCGCCCCACGGCGCGTTCGCGCGATTGGCGGTATTCGCCGGGACGCATGCCGGTCCACTTGCGGAAGGCGCGGTGAAAGGCGCTCGGCTCGGCGAAGCCGACGGCGGCCGCCACGTCGGCGACCGCGCGCGCGGGGTCTTGCAGCGCCGCGAGCGCGAGGTCGCGGCGCAGTTCGTCCTTGATCGTCTGGCAGCTGTGGCCTTCCTGATGCAGCCGTCGCCGCAGCGTCGCGGGCGCGACATTGAGCAGCCGCGCGATGGCGTCGGCGTCCGGCCACGCGCCCACGGGCAGGGCGCGCAGCGCCCGCCGCACGCGCGCCGCGAACGCGCCCGGATTGCGGTACTTGACGACGAAATTGCCCGGCGCGTTGCGCAGAAACGCGCGCGCGGAACCGGCGGTCTGGATCACCGGCAGGTCGAGAAACGCGGGCGCGAGGTCGAACCACGACTCGGCTTGATCGAAGCCGATGTCGTCGCAGATCATCGACTGGTATTCGTGCGCGTTCGCGGGCGGCGCGCAGCGAAAGCGCGCCGCCACCACCGGAATGCGCCGCCCGACCAGCCAGCTCAGCAAGCCGTAGACGAGGATGAACCACGTCGCGTACGCGAACATCGCGGGCGGCCGCGTGCCCGCGCGATGGACGAGCGTGACGCGCACGCGCGTGGCGTCGATGTCGATTTCGCCCGCGAGGTCGTCGAGCACGAGGCGCATGAAGTGGATGGCGCGCTGCAGCGCCTGACGGCCCGTGCGCGCGCCGAGCGCCGCGTGCGTCATGGCGACGAAACTGCCGCTTTTCATGGCGTGCGCGTCCTGGCCGAAGAATTCGTCGTCGAGCGCGCGCGCGATGCCCGACCACAGCGCGCCGTATTGCGCCGCGCTCACGCGGGCGCGCGGCGCGTCGAGCAGGTCCGCGCCGATACCCGCCGCGTCGAGCACCGGCGACACATCGAGCCCCTGGGCGCGCGCGAGCGCCAGCGTCTCGTTGACGAGACTCATCGCGATCGTGCCTTTTTCGCTCACTCTGCTGGTTTTCCCTGACTGCAAGGACTGGCCTCCGGTGGGGTTGTCGCAGACGATATGGTAAATCCGCTCAGTCAGTTTGATCGTGGCGGGCATCGAATGCCGGTGCGCCGATGCCTAAACTTTTCGCGAGCCTTGCAGTGGTGCGCAGCCGGGGCCACAGTGGCAACGAGGCTGTGAGCGACGCCGATGCACGCCACGCGCCGCACGGCACGAAACATGAAGGGGACAAACATGGACGAGTTCTACACCGAAGATCAGCGCATGATCCGCGACGCCGCGCGCGATTTCGCGACCGAGCGCCTCGCGCCCCAAGCGGCGCAATGGGACCGCGACGGCAAACTGCCCGACGACGTCGTCGCGCAACTGGGCGAACTGGGTTTGCTCGGCATGATCGTGCCGCAGGAGCAGGGCGGTTCGTACACCGATTACGTGGCCTACGCGCTGGCGATGGAAGAGATCGCCGCCGGCTGCGCCTCGTGCGCCACGCTCATGAGCGTGCACAACTCGGTGGGCTGCGGGCCGATCCTCCAGTACGGCACCGACGCGCAGAAGGACCGCTGGCTCGCGAAGCTCGCGAGCGGCGAGATGATCGGCGCGTTCTGCCTGACCGAGCCGCAGGCCGGTTCCGAGGCGAACAATCTGCGCACGCGCGCCGAGCTGCGCGACGGCCAGTGGGTGCTCAACGGCAACAAGCAGTTCGTGACCAACGGCGCGCGCGCGAGCCTCGCGATCGTGTTCGCGGTCACCGACCCGGACGCGGGCAAGCGCGGCATTTCCGCGTTCGTCGTGCCCACGGATACGCCCGGTTTCAACGTCGGCCCGCCCGAAAAGAAGATGGGCATTCGCGCCTCGGACACCTGTCCGATCACCTTCACCGATTGCGCGATTCCCGAAGCGAACCTGCTCGGCCAGCGCGGCGAGGGCCTGAAAATCGCGCTGTCGAATCTCGAAGGCGGGCGCATCGGCATCGCGGCGCAGGCGCTCGGCATCGCGCGCGCGGCCTTCGATGCGGCGCGCGCCTATGCGCACGAACGCGTGCAGTTCGGCGAGCCGCTCATCAAGCATCAGAGCGTGGCCAACATGCTGGCGGACATGCATACGCGCCTCAACGCCGCGCGCCATCTCGTGCATCACGCGGCGCGTCTGCGCACGCTCGGCAAGCCGTGTTTGTCGGAGGCGTCGCAAGCGAAGCTCTACGCCTCGGAAATGGCCGAAGAAGTGTGCTCGCACGCCATTCAGATTCACGGCGGCTACGGTTTTCTCAACGACTATCCGGTCGAGCGTCATTACCGCGACGCGCGCATCACGCAGATTTACGAAGGCACGAGCGAAGTGCAGCGCATGGTGATCGCGCGGCAGCTTTGAAGATGGAAAGGATGGCTAAATAAATAACGATAGCAACTGGAGACGACGATGACCGGGTTCACCCCTTCCGCGCAGGCCTTCATCGACGCACGCGATCTGCTGCAGCGTCACCGCACCGACTACGCGCGCGCTTACGCGGAATTCGCGTGGCCGAAGCTCGACACCTTCAACTGGGCGCTCGATTACTTCGACGTGATCGCGCGCGGCAACGCGAATCCGGCGCTCTGGATCGTCGACGATCTCGCAAGCGGCGGCACGCAGTATTCGTATGCGCAGATGGCCGAACGCTCGGCGCGCGTGGCGAATTTCCTGCGCGAGCAGGGCGTGGGACGCGGCGATCGTCTGTTGCTGATGCTGCCGAACCGCGTCGAACTCTGGGACGTCATGCTCGCGGCGATGAAGCTCGGCGCCGTGGTGTTGCCCGCCACCACACAGCTCTCGCCCGACGACGTGCGCGAGCGCGTGGAGGCGGGCGGCGCGCAATACGTCGTGGTCGATGCGGCGGAACTCGCGAAGTTCGACACGCTGGACGCGAACGTGAAGCGCATCGCGGTGGGCGCGCCGGACGTCGGCGCGCCGTGGATCGATCTGTCGCGCGCCTATGAGGCCAGCGCCGCGTTCGTGCCCGACGGCCCGACGCGCGCGAGCGATCCGATGCTGCTCTATTTCACGTCCGGCACGACCTCGAAGCCGAAGCTCGTCGAGCACACGCATCAGAGCTATCCGGTCGGCCATCTGTCGACGATGTACTGGATCGGCCTCGTGCCCGGCGACGTGCACTGGAACATCAGCTCGCCAGGCTGGGCCAAACACGCGTGGAGCTGCTTCTTCGCGCCGTGGAATGCGCAGGCCTGCGTGTTCGTCTACAACTACGCGCGCTTCGTGCCGAAAGAGACGCTCAACGCGATCGTGCAATGCGGCGTGACCACGCTGTGCGCGCCGCCGACCGTGTGGCGCATGCTCGTTCAGGAGCCGCTCGCGAGCTATCCGGTGAAGCTGCGGGAGATCGTCGGGGCGGGCGAGCCGCTCAATCCCGAGATCATCGAGCGCGTGCGTCACGCCTGGAACATCACGATCCGCGACGGCTACGGCCAGACCGAAACCACCTGCCAGATCGGCAATTCGCCGGGCCAGCCCGTGGTGGCCGGCTCGATGGGGCGGCCACTGCCGGGCTATCGCGTCGAACTCGTCGATCCCGACGATCAGCCCGTGAACGAAGGCGAAATCGCGCTGCCGCTCGGGCCGGATTCGACGCTGCGTCCGCTCGGCCTGATGACCGGCTACGCGAACAACGCGACGGCGAGCGAGTACGCCATGCGCAACGGTTACTACCACACGTCCGACGTGGCGATGCGCGCCGAAAACGGCTACTACGTCTACGTCGGTCGCGCCGACGACGTGTTCAAATCGTCCGATTACCGGCTCAGTCCGTTCGAGCTCGAAAGCGTGCTGATCGAGCACGAAGCGATTGCCGAAGCGGCCGTCGTGCCGAGCCCCGACGAACTGCGTCTCTCGGTGCCGAAGGCGTTCGTGATCGTGCGTCAGGGCTACGAGATCGGCCCCGATCTCGCGCGCGAAGTGTTCCGTTTTTCGCGCGAGAAACTCGCACCGTACAAGCGCATTCGCCGGCTGCAATTCAGCGATTTGCCGAAGACGATTTCGGGCAAGATCCGCCGCGTCGAATTGCGTCGCCGCGAGATGGATCGCACGCCCGACACCGCGCGCCAGCCCGACGAATACTGGGAAGAGGATTTCCCCGAACTGCGCGGTTAGGTCCGCGCCTGCACGGAGTCACGCCATGATCGAATTCGAATACGTGCACGAGGGCGCGGTTGCGCTCGTCACGCTTACGCGCGCGCCCGCGAACGCCTTCACCGTCGATGGCTTGCGTCAGCTTCAGCAGGTCATTGAAGCGTTCGACCGCGAGGCGCAGGTGCGCGCCATCGTCATCACCGGCAGCGGGCCGAAGTTTTTCAGCGCGGGCGCCGATCTGAACGCTTTCGCCGATGGCGACCGCGAAGTCGCGCGCACGGCGGCCACGGCGTTCGGAGCGGCCTTCGAAACGCTGCAAAACGCGCGCGCGGTGACCATCGCGGCGATCAACGGCTATGCGATGGGCGGCGGGCTCGAATGCGCGCTGGCGTGCGATATCCGCGTGGCAGAAGAACAGGCGCAACTCGCGCTGCCCGAGCCCGCCGTGGGTTTGCTGCCGTGCGGATGCGGCACGCAGACGCTGCCCTGGCTCGTCGGCGACGGCTGGGCCAAGCGCATCATTCTCACGGGCGAGCGCGTGGATGCGGCCACGGCGCTGCGCATCGGTCTCGTCGAAGAAGTCGTGCCGCAGGGCGGCGCGCGCGAGGCCGCGCTCGCGATGGCGGCGCGCGTCGCCGGGCTGAGTCCGCACGCGGTCACGTCGAGCAAGGCGCTGATCCATCAGGCGCGCAACGGCGTGCCGCGCGGCGCGGCGCTGGCGGTCGAGCGCGAGCGTTTCGTCGATCTGTTCGATTCGCCCAATCAGCGCGAGGGCGTGAACGCCTTTCTCGAGAAGCGCAAACCGCGCTGGCACAGTGAAATGGAGAGTTAAGTCATGAATGCACGTCCGGAAGCCGTGCGGCACGCAGCGGTGGGAACGTCCGCGCAAACGGAAGCCCTATCGCCTGAACAAAGCGAGGTACTGGTTCGCGTGGTCAATCGCGTCGCGATCGTCACGCTCAATCGTCCGGCCGCGCTCAACGCGCTTTCGCATGCGATGGTGCGCGAGCTGGCCGTGCTGCTCGAACGCGTGCGTCACGATCCCGAGGTCGTCGCGCTCGTGCTCGAAGGCGCGGGTCCGAAGGGCTTTTGCGCGGGCGGCGACGTGCGCGCGATCGACCGGCTCGCACGCGCGGGCGAGCGGCTCGGCGAACAGGGCTGGCAGCAGTTTTTCGTCGACGAATACCGGCTCGATTACGCGCTGCATACCTTCGACAAACCGGTCGTCGCGCTGCTCGACGGCGTGACGATGGGCGGCGGCATGGGGCTCGGTCAGGCGGCGTCGCTGCGCGTGGCGACCACGCGTACGAAGATCGCGATGCCGGAGACGCGCATCGGCCTGTTGCCCGACGTGGGCGCGACGCATTTTCTCGCTCGCATGCCCGCGCACATGGAGCTGTATGTGGGGCTCACCGGCGCGCTGCTCAATGGCGCCGACGCGCTGCATCTGCATCTCGCCGATGTCTGCGTGCCGGGCGACTGGCTCGACGGCTACGAGGCGCGGCTCGCGCAGGTGTCGTTCGACGGCGGCGTGTACGACGGGCTGCGGCAGGTGTTCGAGACGTCAGGTCACGACGCGATTGCGAGTCCGCTCGCCGCGCGGGAGCCGCTGATCGCGCGGCATTTCGACCGGCAGGCGCGCGTTGGCGAGATCGTCGCTTCGCTGCGGGCCGATCTCGAAGGCGCGCCGCCCGGTGACGCACGCGCCTGGCTCGAAGCCACGCTCGACGCGCTCACGCACTATTCGCCGACGATGCTCGAAGTCACGCGCGAGGCGCTGCTGCGAGGCCGTCATGCGACGCTCGCGGAGAGCTTTCGCATGGAGCTGGGCATCGTCGTGCGCGCGATCGAGGAGGGCGACTTCTGCGAGGGCGTGCGCGCGCATCTCGTCGACAAGGACCGCACGCCGCACTGGTCGCCCGCGACGCTCGCCGACTTGCGCGAGCCGCGCGTGCAGCATTTTCTCGCCTCGCCGTGGCGCGCGGAGGATCATCCGCTGGCGGATCTGGGCGCGTGATTGCGACACCATGAAAAACGCCCGCCGTGCGCAAGGCACGGCGGGCGTTCTTGTCTGAGCGCGGCGCGCTTACACGCTCGCTGCGTTCACAGATAGCTGCAGCAGTAATCGAGCGTTTCGACCACGTCGATGTCGAAGCGGCTCTTGCCCGGCACCGAGAACGATTCGCCCGCCGCGTACGTCTTCCATTCGTCGCTGCCGTCCAGACGGATGCGGCACTTGCCGGCTTGCACTTCCATCAGCTCGGGCGCGTCGGTGCCGAAGTTCAGCTGGCCAGGCAGGATCACGCCGAGCGTCTTGCGCGTGCCGTCCGCGAACAGCACCGTGTGCGAGACGCACTTGCCGTCGAAGTACACGTTGGCCTTGCGGATTACGGAAACCTGGTCGAATTGCGTTGCTGCCGTCATGGCGGTCTTCCTCTGAGTCGTCGTGAATGAATGCGTGGGCGCCTCGCCGCGCAGGGCGGCGCGCGAAGCGCGGCCCGCCATCATACCGGCTCCCGGCGCGTCCTGACATGGCCGCCCGGTCAGCGCCGAACGGTCGCCTGCCACTCATCTTCGCCATGAATTCCGGCCTGCGCGTGCCGCGCGCCTTGCCATCGCCGACGATCCCCAACGCCCTCGCCGCTGAATATTCGGTAATCAGTGTTTACAGAAAAATAACATGTCATTACAATTGCGACGGCAAATGAGAATCATACGCATTTGCAAATAACATAAATTACAGGGGCCGGGAAGTGCTGCGTGGCGCGTGACGCCTGGTGCTATCCCGTCTCCGCCTTCGATCAAGCCGCTCACCATGTCCGCTCACTTCCCGAGTCGGATGCGCACTGTCGCGTCCGTCGCAGCCCTCTATTGCTCCGGATTTTTCGCCGCGACCGCCGCGCATGCGCAAGCTGCGCCGGCCGTGGCCGCATCCAGCGCCGCCACCACCACGACGCCCACGACGCCCACGCCGAACGCCGCCGACGCCATGCTGCCCGCCGTCAAGGTCAGCTCCTCGGCGCCTTCGGAGATGCAGACGAAGTCGCTTTCGTCGTACAAGTTCACCTCGCCGCTCATCGACACGCCGCGCTCGATCACGGTGATTCCGGAAGAAGTGCTCAAGCAGAAGAACGTCTCGACGTTCCAGGACGCGCTGCGCACGGTGCCGGGCATCACCTTCCTCGGCGGCGACGCGGCGGCGAATCCGTCGGCGGACCGTCCGGTGATTCGCGGCTTCGAGTCGCGCAACTCGATCTTCGTCGACGGCATGCGCGACTCGGGCGTGCAGAACCGCGAGACCTTCGACGTGGAGAACATCAGCGTCGTGAAGGGCCCGGATTCGGTGTACGCGGGGCGCGGTTCGGTGGGCGGCAGCATCGACATCACGACCAAGACGCCGCAGGCCGACAGCTTCATCAACGGCAGCATCGGACTCGGCACGGACAGCTATCGCCGCGCGACCATCGACTGGAACCAGCAGCTCAACGACACCACCGCGTTCCGCCTGAACGCGATGGGCCACGACGCCGACCAGGCGGGCCGCACCAACGTCTACAGCAAGCGCTGGGGCGTGGCGCCGTCGATCGCGTTCGGCCTGAACTCGCCGACCACGGTCACGGTGAGCTACTACCACCTGAGCAGCTACGACATGCCCGACTTCAGCGTGCCGTTCCGCTCGACGGGCGGCACGCCGGTGCCGAGCAACCGCAGCCAGTTCTACGGCCTGAATTCGCGCGACTATCGCTACGGCCAGACCGACACGGGTGAAGTGAAGGTCGAGCACCGCATCAACGACGCGTGGAAGATCCACAACACGACGATGTTCGGCCGCTCGACGCTCGACTATCTCGCGACCAATCCGCAGATCTCCAGCACGAATCCGAACCTGCTGAGCCTGCAGGCCAAGAGCGGCAAGTACGCGACCAACAGCGTGTCGAACCAGACCGAGGCGAACGGCAAGTTCGATCTTTACGGCATGCGCCACACGCTCACGGCGGGCGTGGAGTTCAGCCACGAGCAGGATCTCTACGAGGGCTATCTCGTCACCGATTCGAAGGGCAACAACATCCGCTCGGGCGGCCCGTGCTCGGTGGCGTACAACTGCACGCCGCTCGGCAGCTGGAACCCGAACAATCCGTGGACCGGCAGCGTGCTGCTCAACGGCGACAAGAGCTTCCCCGGCCCGGCGACGCATACGCAGACCAACACCGCCTCGGCGTATCTGTTCGACAGCGTGCAACTGTCGCAGCGCTGGATCTTCAACGCGGGCGTGCGCTTCGACCGTTACGACGTGACGGCCGAGCAAGCGGGCGTGGCGAATCTGAACAACACGTCGAACCTGTTCAGCTATCAGTTCGGCCTCGTCTTCAAGCCGATCGACACGGTGAGCCTGTACGCGTCGTACGGCACGTCGGCGAATCCGCCGGGCGCGAACTCGGGGCTGGGCGGCGGCACCGACCAGCTCACGGCGACCAATCAGGATCTCGCGCCGGAGCGTTCGCGCAATATCGAAGTGGGCGCGAAGTGGGACGTGCTCGACCGCCGTCTGTCGCTGACGACCGCGCTGTTCCAGACCGACAAGACCAACGCGCGCGTGAGCGACGGCCTGGGCGGCACGATCAACGCCGGTTCGCAGCGCGTGCGCGGCTTCGAATTCGGCTTCGCGGGCAACGTGACGGAAAAGTGGGCCGTGTTCGGCGGCTATTCGTATCTCGACGCGATCACGACCAACGCGGGTCCGACGAGCCCGGCGCTCTCCGGCCTGCCGATGGTGATGGTGCCCAAGCACAACTTCACGCTGTGGACGAGCTACGACGTGCTGCCGAAGCTGAACATCGGCGCGGGCGCGACGGTGTCGAGCCTGACGTATGCATCGGTGTCGGCGACCTCGCGCAAGTGGACGCCGGGCTACGCGCGTTTCGACGCGTCGGCGACGTGGCGCGTCTCGAAGAAGGTCGACTTGCAGCTCAACGTGAACAACATCTTCGACAAGAAGTACTACCAGAGCGCGTATCCGATCTACGCGACCTGGGCGCCGGGCCGCTCGGCGATGGTCACGCTGAACTTCTATCAGTGATGCGTGGACGCAAGGTGTAAACGGAAAAGGGGCGCTGCGAGCGCCCCTTTTTTTGCGTGTGCGTCATGCACGTGCGTTAAGTGCGACGCGCGCGCTTACTCCGCCGTCACCGTCACCGACGCTTCGGACGTCAGCATCATGAACGTGAAGCTTTCCTGCAGATACAGCTTCACGCTCTTGTCGTCGTGCGAGGCATAGCCGATCGACACGTCCTGACCCAGATGCAGCGCGAAGTCGCCGCCGCGCGTACTGAGAATGCTGCCGCCTTCGATCGCCGGCGCCCAGATGATCTCGCCGTTCACGAGGCGGCGGATGTGTTCGAGAATCGGATAGCCCTGATCGCTCGCCTCGCTCACGGCCGTGTAGGCGTCCGAGCCGAGCAGCACCGCGTACGGGCCGTCCACGCCCTGCAGGCGCAGTTGTTCGAGCGCCTTGGCGATGACCGTCGGGTAATCGGCGATGTCGGCGGGCATCGGCAGCAGCGGGTTCGACGTGCCTTCGCGAATGCCCGTGATCTGCGCGGCCTTGTAGCCGTCGAAGATCGCGCGGTCTTCGGCGAACGCGAGGCGCGTGGCCGCGTCTTTCGCCGGTTGCCAGTCGGAGTCTTCCGCGCCGCGCTCGACGTCGTCGATGGCTTCGCGCGAGAGTTCGAACGGCACGCGCAGTTCGACGATCGCCTTCACTTCGCGCTGGCGCGCGCGGATGCCGTCGAGCGGCGCTTCGATGCCGTTCTGATGGCCGGTGCCGACCGCGGCGAGCGCGGCGCCGCCGGGGCCGTTCACGTCCACGACGCGGCGGCCCGCCAGCGAGCGCTTGAAGGTGCGCGCGACTTCTTCTTCGATCTGCGACCACGCGGCCGTGGAAATGGGCGCCAGCTCGCGATGGAGGTTATTCATACCGGGGAGCTCCTTTGAGTGATCCGATGGCGAGCGAGCCGTCCGCGTTCGCGGCGGCCGTCTCGGTTTGCGTGTCCGGCGCTGAGGCGTCCGGCGTGTCGATGGTGGCGGCCGCGCCCGGTTCGTGGTCGGCGAGCGCTTCGAGCAGCGGCTGCGACGGCACGAAGAACAGCCCGCCGGTCACGGCGCGGCTGAAGTCGAGCAGGCGGTCGTAGTTGCCTGGCGGCAAACCGACGAACATGTTTTCCAGCATCTGCTCGATGGGCGCGGGCGAGCGCGCGTAGCCGATGAAATACGTGCCGAACTCGCCCGAGCCCGGCCGGCCGAACGGCATGTTGTCGCGCAGGATCTTGATCTCGTTGCCGTCGGCGTCGTCGAGCGTGGTCAGCGAGCTGTGCGACCAGCTCGGCTTCACGTCTTCGTCGAGTTCGATGTCCTGCAGCTTGGTGCGCCCGATGATGTGTTCCTGCGCTTCCACGGGCAGCGCGTTCCAGCCCTTCATGTCGTGCAGGTACTTCTGCACCAGCACGTAGCTGCCGCCGCAGAAGTCGGGGTCTTCGTTTTCGCCGATCACGGTGAAATGGACCGCTTCGTTGCCGGTCGGATTCTCGGTGCCGTCGACGAAACCGATCATCGCGCGCATGTCGAAGTTGCGGAAGCCGTGCACTTCGTCCTCGGTCGTGACCGCGCCGTCGAGCTTCTTCATGAGCTGCGTGGCGAGTTCGAAGCAGAGGTCGGTTTCGTCGGCGCGAATGTGCAGCAGGATGTCGCCCGGCGTGGCGACGGCCACGCGCTCGCCCTTGCCGAATTCGCGGAACGGGTGCAATTCGGCGGGACGCGGCTCGCCGAACAGCGTGTCCCATGCGTCGGACGAAAAGCCGACCACGCACGAGAGGTTGCCGGCGGGCACGCGTTTGCCGACGGCGCGCACGAGATTGCCGACGTCCGCGCACCAGGCGCGCACGGCGGCGCGGCTGGCGGCATCCTCGTTGACGGACAGGACGATGAAAAACGCGCTGCGGGTGACGGCGCTGGAGACGGACTGCGGTTCCTGCGTGAGTGAGGCCGGCGTCATGGTGTGGGGTTTCGCTCGTGAAGTCGGATGCGGATACGGCACCGCGCACGCCGCGGCGGCGCGCGGGCGGGAAGCTTTCGGTTCCCTGCCGGGCGCGCGTGGGGAGCGTGGGGGCCAGTGCCGCATAGTGTAATCAAACTCGCGGAAACAGGCGGTTTGCAGGTAAAAGGCGCGCGTGCGACGATAGCCCTGTCCTGTCCGCGGAGAGATCAGTCATGTGGGACCACACCGAACATGAAGGCTTCGAAATCTGGGTGTTGCCGATTCCGGCATTCGGGCCGCGTTCGCCCGAGCCGCTGTTTCACTACAGCGGCTATATCTGCCGGCACGGCGCGGATGCGCATCTGGACGGGCGCAGCGTGCGCTTTCACGATCTGATGCGCAATTACGTCGGGCCCGATGCGGCGCTCGACGCCGCGTACGCCGACGCGCGCTCGCGCATCGACCGCTTCCACGCCAGCGGCAGTTGGGCCGAGTCGCTGGCCCAGCCGGGCGCGTAGCGATCGCGTCGGCCGCCGCGAACGCCTGTGCCGGCAGGGCCGGGCGCAGCCGTCAGGCGGTGCGTGGAATCGCCGCGCTCAATCAGCGGCCGCCGGAAACGACCAGCATGACCGGTCGCCCTTCGCAGCCTTCGCTGCCCGGCATCGTCATGACGCGCCAGCCGGGCGGCTCGCCCGGCGCGGCCAGGTCGGGGCGGCGGACCTGGTCGCTGCCGTCGTTGTCGCGATCCACGTAGGTCGTCAGCACGTTGAACGGCCAGGACGCGCGGCGCAGCCGTTCGTGCACGAGCGAGCCCACCCAGATCGGCGTGTCGGCGGACGCGAGCGCATAGCCGGTCGGCCAGAAGCGCAGCACGTCGCGGCGGCTGCCGGGCCGTTGCGGATCGTCGGGCAGATGCAGGCGCGCGAACACCAGCGGCGACGGCTGGCCGTTGTTCAGCTTCGGCAGCAGCGGCAGCGAGAGCGCGTCGACGTTCGGCGCGACCAGCGAGAGCACGCTCTTGACCGAAAACTGCGTGCCTTCGCTCCAGCCCGCGTCGCGCAGCGCGTGGCTCAGGTCGGCGGCGCTGGCGGCCCACTGGAGCGTCATCGGCTCGCGCCGCTCGCCTTTCATGTCCACGCGGTAGCACGCGAAGGTGCGCCAGAGCGTGTCGGTCCACGCGAGCTGGCTGACGACGACCGGCGGTTCTTCGTCGCGCGATTCGACGGCCGCCACGTGCCCGGCCGCGCCGCGTTGCAGCACGAATGCCAGCACCAGCACCGCGAGCACGATCGACGGCATCACGTTGCGCTCGGGCGGACGCTGCGGATAGCGCCACAGCGAGAGCAGCACGACCGCCGCGACCCAGATCGAGGCGAAGGCCGCGCCGCCGATTGCGTCGGAGAACAGGAAGCGGTCGAAATAAAGGCCAGCGAAGGTCACCGACACCACGATCGCATTGCCGAGCGTCGCCACGATGGCGGCCTGCGGCATGTTCGCGCGCCGCACGAGCAGGAACATCATGAAGCCGTAGACGATCACCATCGACGCCACGCGGTCGCTCGGGAACACGTATGCGCCCACGTGCGCCGCCGCGCCCACGTCGTGATGGATCAGGATGCGCAGTACGAGGATGAGCGCCTGCGAGACGCCCGCGGCCAGCATCCAGTACGCGATGGTGCGCCAGCGCCGTTCGAGCGCCATCCACGCCGTCACGGTCACGACCAGCAGGGCGAGCGTGAGATTGCTGCCGAGCGTTTCGACGCGCGCGAGCACGTCGTCGGCCCAGGTCGTGTGGATCGAATGCAGAAAGAGGCGCACCGACTGGTCGATCTGCACGAGCGGATCGCCGCGCAGCAGGTTGCTCAGCACGTACGAGAACACGGCGGCGCACAGCGGCACCAGCGCCGTCACCACCAGCACGGCGCCGAGCGCGGGCTGCCTGGGGTCGAGCAGGCGCGCGATGCGCCGCGCCGCGTGGCTTTCGCCGTGCCGCTGGGCCCACTGCGCCGCGCCGCGCCGCGAGGCGCCCGCCCACTGGTCCAGATGCGCGAGCAGCACGTGCGTGAAGCGCCAGATCAGCCAGAACGCGAGCGCGATCATCGCCAGCGCGACCACGAGCCGGAACGACACCGCGCCCGCCAGTTGCAGCGACGCGCCGAACACCACGCCCGGCAGGATATGCGCGGGCGCCCAGACGAGCGCGGAAATCACGTTCATCACGAAAAAGCGCATCGGCGTCATGCCCGCCATGCCCGCGACGATGGGCACCACGGCGCGCAGCGGTCCGACGAAGCGCGCGAGGATCACGCTGCGCGTGCCGTGGCGCGCGAAGTAGGCTTCGGCTTTTTCGAGGATGGCGGGATGCCGGCTGAACGGCCAGACCTTGACGATGGAGTCGCAATAACGGCGGCCGATCCAGAAGCTCAGCGCGTCGCCGGCCACCGCGCCCACGATCGCGCAGACGAACAGCCAGCCGAGATTGAGCGCGCCCGTGCCCGCGAAGGCGCCCGCGATGAACATCGCCGTGCTGCCCGGAAAGAACGTGCCGATGAGGGCGAGCGATTCGAGGAACGCGGCGAACACGACGAACGCGAGCGTCCAGCCGGGATACTCGGCGAGCAGGTGCAGCAACTGGACGTAGGCGTGCTCCATCGACGCGGGTTGGGTGCCTGGTTGGGAGCCGCGCGGGCCGGCGCGGCGGTGGATCGGCGCGGGGCGCGGCGCGCGGCGTCACCGGCGTACTGGTCGTCGTGAGCGAAGCGCGCGTCCCCATCCGCAATATAACCGGGGTCGGATTTGCGCGCGCGGTGCTGCACCGCTACGGTTCCGGCGCGCCGCCGGGTTGCGCCCGCCGTGACGCCGCCGCGCCCATGAAAAAACGCCCCGCGGCGCGCGCGAGGCGCGCGGCGCGGGGCGTTCAGCACGTGTTGCGCTTTCCGCGCGTCCGGCTTGCGTCAGTGCTTGACCGCTTCCATCGGCAGCAGGCCGGTCTGGCCGTAGAACTCCTGGGCCGCGAACGCTTCGCGCTCCTTGCGGGCGCGCGCGCTGTTATCGAGGCGCGAGACCGTCCAGATGCCGATGAACGCGAGCGGCACCGACACGAGCGCCGGGTTGTCGAGCATGACGAGCGCGTGGGCGTGATGCAGCACGTCGACCCACACCGACTTCGAGAACAGCGTGAGCAGCACCGAAGCCGCAAGGCCGAGCGCGCCGCCCGCCACCGCACCGCGCGTGGTCATGCCGCGCCAGAAGATCGACATCACCAGCACCGGGAAGTTGGCGCTGGCCGCGACCGCCGCCACCAAACCGACGAGAAACGCCACGTTCGCATGCTCGAACAGGATGCCGAGCGCGATTGCGATCACGCTGAGCGTGAGCGTCGCCACGCGCGAGATGCGCATTTCGCGGCGTTCGTCCTTGCGTCCGCGCGCGAGCCAGCTTGCGTACAGATCGTGCGAGACCGTGGTCGCGCCCGAGAGCGTGAGGCCCGCCACCACGGCGAGGATCGTCGCGAACGTGACCGCCGCGATGAAGCCGTAGAACAGATTGCCGCCCACCGCCTGGGCGAGCTTCACGGCCACCATGTTCGAGCCGCCCAGCAGGTCGCTCGTCAGATTGAAGTGGCCGCCGGCGTCGAGGCGGAAGAACTCCGGATGCTGCGCGAGCAGCGCGATCGCCGAAAAGCCGATCACGAACGTGAGCAGATAAAAATAGCCGATGAAACCCGTCGCATAGAACACCGACTTGCGCGCTTCCTTCGCGTTCGGCACCGTGAAAAAGCGCATCAGGATGTGCGGGAAGCCCGCCGTGCCGAACATCAGCGCGATGCCGAGCGAGAGCGCGTTGAGCGGGTCGCGGATCAGCTTGCCGGGCGCCATGATGCTGAGCGCGCCCGGATGCACGTTCACGGCCTGGCGGAACATCTCGTTCGGGCTGAAGCCGAATTGCGCGAGCGCGAGAATCGCCATGAGCGTCGCGCCGCACAGCAGCAGCGCGGCCTTGATGAGTTGCACCCACGTGGTCGCGGTCATGCCGCCGAAGAACACGTAGATCACCATCAGCGCGCCCACCACGATTTCGGCGATCCAGTAGTCGAGGCCGAACAGCAGTTCGATCAGCTTGCCCGCGCCCACCATCTGCACGACCAGGTAGAAGATCACCACGACGAGCGAATTGGCCGAGGTCATCATGCGGATCGGGCCTTGCGCGAAGCGATAGGCGACGACGTCGGCGAAGGTGAATTTGCCGAGATTGCGCAGCGGTTCGGCGATCAGGAACATCACGAACGGCCAGCCGACGAGGAAGCCGATCGAATAGATCAGGCCGTCGAAGCCGAAGATGAACACCATGCCCGAGAGGCCGAGAAACGAGGCCGCCGACATGTAATCGCCGGCGATGGCGAGGCCGTTCTGGAAGCCGGTGATGCCGCCGCCGCCGGTGTAGAAGTCGCGCGTGGTGCGCGTGCGGCGCGCGGCCCATTGCGTGATGCCGAGCGTGACGAGCACGAACAGCAGGAACATGCCGATCGCCACCGGATTGTGCTGATGCGGCGGCATGGGCGCGGCCGGGCCGGCGGGCACGTTGGCGTGCGCGAGCACGGAGGCCGTGGCGAGCGCGAGCGCGGCGAATGAACGAAGCGGGCGCGTCATGCCGTCACCTCGTGTTGCAGCCGGGCGATGAGCGCGCGCATGGCCGGGTCGAAGCGGCGATTGGCGCGCAGCACGTAGAAACCGGTCAGCGCGATCGCGCCGAGGATGATGCCCACGCCGACCAGAATGCCGACGCTCGTGGTCGCGCCCGCATACAGCGGATGCGCGAGCTGATGCGGCGCGAGCGCGACGATCAGGATGAAGCCGTAATACAGGGCGATCATGAGCGCGGTGAGCGAGAAGCTGAAGCGGCGTCGTGCCGCGACGAGCTGCCGGTACTCGGGATGCGCCTTGATCGTGTCGATCGAGGATGAGGCCATAGGTGTCTCCTTGCCAGTGCCGCCGGATAGGCGACGGACGAACGGGGCCGGGCCACCTTCACGGGGTTGCCTGACGCTTTCTCCGACGGGAACGCTGTTGTTGTGTCTTTGAATGCGCCGCGCCGCTGGAGAGCGGGGCGGCGCGCGCGCTATTTATTCGCGTCTTGTGGGTGCTGCGTGTTTCAGGTTTTGTGCTTCGGGTTTCGCGCTTTATGCGAGCGTGTTCACGAGTTCCGGCACGGCCGTGAACAGATCGCCGACGAGACCGTAATCGGCTACGGTGAAAATCGGCGCTTCTTCATCCTTGTTGATCGCGACGATCACCTTCGAATCTTTCATGCCCGCGAGATGTTGAATCGCGCCTGAAATGCCGATGGCGACGTAAAGCTGCGGCGCGACGATCTTGCCGGTTTGACCGACCTGATAATCGTTCGGCACGTAGCCTGCGTCCACCGCCGCGCGCGATGCGCCGAGTGCTGCGTTGAGTTTGTCCGCGAGCGGTTCAAGCACTTTGGTGTAGTTTTCGCCGCTGCCCAGACCGCGTCCGCCTGACACGATAATCTTTGCGCTGGTGAGTTCGGGACGATCGAGTTTCGTGACTTCGCGATTGACGAATTGCGCTTTGCCGTTGTCCGCTGCCGCTTCGATTTTTTCTACCGATACGTTGCCGCCTTCCGCAGCGACCGCGTCGAATGCCGTGGTGCGAACGGTGATGACCTTCACCGGATCAGCCGATTGCACCGTCGCAATCGCATTGCCAGCGTAAATCGGACGCTCGAACGTATCGGCGTTTTCAACCGCAGTGATATCGCTGATCTGCGCAACGTCGAGCTTGGCGGCAATACGCGGCGTAACGTTTTTACCGCTTGCAGTAGCAGGCGCGAGAATATGCGAATAGTTCTTCGCAATTGAAAGCACCGTCGCTTCAACGTTTTCCGCGAGACCTTGTTCGAGTTGCGGCGCATCGGCGAGCAGCACCTTAGAAACGCCGACGATTTTCGCCGCTGCATCCGCAGCCGCTTGCGCGTTGTGGCCAGCAATCAGCACATGCACATCGCCGCCAATTTTCTGCGCCGCTGCAATCGTGTTCAATGTTGCGGCTTTAATCGACTGATTGTCGTGTTCTGCAATTACCAGGTTCGTCATTTTCGATTCGCTCCTCACAGCACCTTGGCTTCGGTCTTCAGCTTTTCGACCAGCGTTTTCACGTCAGGCACTTTCACGCCTGCGCTGCGCTTGGGCGGTTCCGAAACTTTCAGCGTCTTCAAACGCGGAGCGACATCCACGCCGAGATCTTCCGGCGTGATCGTTTCGAGCGGCTTCTTCTTCGCCTTCATGATGTTGGGAAGCGTGACGTAGCGCGGCTCGTTCAAACGCAAATCCGTCGTCACGACAGCGGGCAATGTCAACGCCAAGGTTTCCGCGCCGCCATCGACTTCACGCGCCACCGTCGCCTTGCCATCCGCAACCGTGATTTTCGAAGCAAACGTCGCTTGCGGCAGATCCGCCAAAGCGGCAAGCATCTGACCGGTCTGATTCGAATCGTCGTCGATGGCTTGCTTGCCGAGAATTACCAGCGAAGGCTGCTCTTTATCGACGAGCGCTTTCAAAAGCTTCGCCACCGCCAGCGGCTGCAATTCCTCATTCGATTCGATCAACACAGCACGATCCGCGCCAATCGCCAGTGCCGTGCGCAGCGTTTCCTGCGCTTGCGAAACGCCCGCCGAAACCGCAATCACTTCCGTCGCGATGCCCGCTTCTTTCAAGCGCACCGCTTCTTCAACCGCGATTTCATCGAACGGATTCATCGACATCTTGACGTTCGCGATATCCACGCCCGTGCCGTCCGACTTCACACGAACCTTCACGTTGTAATCGACCACGCGTTTGACGGGTACGAGAATCTTCACAGCACTCCTCCTGTTCCAACGGGTTTATTCAAGCGGGCTCAAATGACGCCCTTGTCCTTCAATTGCGCGAGTTGTTCGTCGCTATAGCCGAGCGACGCGAGCACGTCGCGCGTGCCTTCGCCGAGTTGCGGCGGGGCGCGGCGCACGGGCATGCGTTCGCCGTCGAAGCGCCACGGCGGCGCGAGCACCGGCGTCGTGCCGCTTTCAGTGTCCGGATGCGGCTGCTGCGTCACGAGTCCCGCATCGGTCGCGCGCTTCGAGAGCAGCGCTTCGCGCAGGCCCGCGACTTCGCCGCACGGAATGCCCGCGCCCGCGAGCCGTTCGAGCAGCAGCTTGCGCCCGCGGCTGGCGAGTTCGCGTTCGAGTTCGGGCACGAGCGTCGCGCGGTTCTGCGAACGCAGGATGTTGGTTTTGTAGCGCGCGTCGTCGGCGATGTCGGGGCGCTCGATCACTTCGCGCGCGAAGCGTTCGAACTGCGCGTTATTGCCGACCGTGATGACGAGCGGACCATCGGCGGCATCGAATACGCCATACGGTACGATCGACGGATGCGCGTTGCCGTAGCGCGGCGGATCTTCGCCCATCACGAGCGCTTCGAGGCCGTAGTACGCAGTGATCATCAGCCCGCAATCGAACAGCGCCATTTCGATGTGACGCCCGCGACCGCTGCGCTCGCGTTCGTAGAGCGCGGCGAGCATCGCCTGCGCCGAATACATGCCGGTGAACAGATCGACCGCCGCGACACCGAACTTCAGCGGCGGCTGGTCCGCCTCGCCGTTCAGCGCCATCAGGCCCGCTTCGCCCTGCACGACGAGGTCGTAACCGGGACGCTTCGCTTCGGGACCGGTGCGGTCGTAGCCGGAAATCGAGCAATAGATGAGGCGCGGATTAATCGCGCGCAATTGCTCGTAGCCGAGCCCGAGTTTCTCCGCGCCGCCGAACTTGAAGTTCTGGATAAAGACGTCGCTGGTCTTCGCGAGTTCGCGCACGATCTCCTGCGCTTCGGGCGTTTGCAGATCGAGCGTAAGCGAACGCTTGTTGCGGTTCACGCTGTTGAAGTAAGCGGTCTCGGTCTTGCCGATGCGCACGCCCCAGTCGCGCGTGTCGTCGCCGCGGTCGGGATGTTCGATCTTGATGACTTCCGCGCCGAGGTCGCCGAGCACCATCGCGCTCCACGGACCCGCGAGCACGCGCGACAGATCGAGGGCGCGCACGCCCGAAAGCGGCAGGCCGGTGTTGTGAGTCTGCATCAGCAGGCACTCCTGGTTCGTTGTTGAGGGAAGGCCGCGCGTCGCTGTCGCGTCTGTTGCATCGCGCCCGCCTTTCCGTCGCCGGGTTGGAGCTGGGGCGCGACGATCAGGCCGCTGCGCGCGACAGCGCGATATAACGCGCGAGATGATGATCCTCGTCGCCGAGCTGGTGATCGATCATCACGAGACGCTTGGCGTAATGCGCAAGCGGCAACTCCCACGTCATGCCGATGCCGCCGTGCAACTGGATCGCTTCTTCGGCCACGCGCGCGCCAATGCGCCCGATCGTGACCTTCGCCGCCGACAGCGCGCGCTCGCGTTCGACGCGCGCCGCGCCGATGGCCGCCGCCGCGTTGATCACCGACGAACGCGCCTGCTCGATTTCGAGCAGCAGATCGGCCATGCGATGCTGCAGCGCCTGAAAGCTGCCGAGCGGCGCGCCGAACTGCTTGCGCGTACGCAGATATTCGAGCGTGTGATCGCGCGCCACGTCCATCGCGCCCACGGCTTCCGATGCCAGCGCGACGAGGCCGTAACCGCTCGCCTGTTCGAGCGTGGCGAAGCCCGCGCCTGTCACGCCCACGAGCGCGTCGGCGCCCAGTTGCACGTTATCGAGCGTGACTTCGGCCGCGCGTCCGCCGTCGAGCTTGCGATAGCCGCGCACGCGCACGCCTTGCGCGTCGCGCGGCACGAGAAAGAGCGAAATGCCCGCTTCGTCGAATTCCGCGCCCGACGTGCGCGCCGAGACGAGCAGCACGTCGGCGTGCTCCGCGTGCTGCACGACGCCTTTCGCGCCTTGCAGCAGCCAGCCGTCGCCGCGCTTTTCCGCCCGCGTGCTCACGCGCGCCGCTTCGTAGTGCGAGCCCGGCTCGTCGTGCGCGAAGGCCGCGATCTGCGAGCCGTCGATCAACGATGCGATGCGCGCGCGCTGCGCCTCGTTGCCCGCGTGCGCGAGCGCACGGCCGACGATCAGCGTGTCGAGGAACGGTTCGACCACGAGACCGCGCCCGAGCGATTCGAACACGACCGCGACGTCGAAACCCTGGCCGCCGAAGCCGCCGTCCGCTTCGTCGAACAGCGCGCCGATCACGCCGAGTTCGGCGAAGCGCTGCCACATCGGCGCGCTGAAGCCTTCAGGCGAGCGCGCGATTTTATCGCGGCTCTCGAAACCGTATTGCTCCGCGATGAAGCGATTGAGCGTATCCGCAAGCATGCGGCGGTCTTCGGTGTGCTGGAAGTTCATAGCAGGACCTCTTAAAGACCGAGAATCATCTTGGAGATGATGTTCTTCTGGATTTCATTGGAGCCACCGAAGATCGACAGCTTGCGATTGTTGAAATACTGCGACGCGGCGCTCGCGGCTTCGTCGGGGCCGATCGGCTCGCCGTCATAGCCTTCGTGCAGCGCTTCTTCGACGAACGGCGCCGCGTACGGCCCCATCGCGCGACGCAGCAGCGACGAAATCTCCTGGCGGATTTCGGTGCCGCGAATCTTGAGCATCGAGCTTTCCGCGCCGGGCACGCCGCCGCCGGCCACCGCCGCGATCACGCGCAGATTGGTGGTCTTCATGTTCTCCAGGTCGATCTCGACTTTCGCGAGACGCGCGGCGAACTGCGGATCGTCGGCGAGCGGCTTGCCGTTGCGCTTGACCTGCTGCGCGGCGTGTTTCAGGCGCGCGAGCGCGGCGACCGAAAAGCCCACGCCCGCGATGTTGGTGCGCTCGTAGGTCAGCAGATATTTCGCGTAGGTCCAGCCCTTGTTCTCTTCGCCGACGAGGTTCTCGACCGGCACGCGCACGTCGGTGAAGAACACTTCGTTCACTTCGTGCTCGCCGTCGAGCGTGACGATCGGGCGCACTTCGATGCCCGGCGTATTCATGTCGATCAGCAGAAAACTGATGCCTTCCTGCTTGCGCACATCGGTGGCGGTGCGCACGAGGCAGAAGATCATGTTCGCGTAGTGGCCGAGCGTGGTCCACGTCTTCTGGCCGTTCACGAGGTAGTAGTCGCCGTTCGCGTCGGTTTTACGCACGGCGCTCGTGCGCAGCGAGGCGAGGTCGGAGCCCGCGCCCGGTTCCGAATAGCCCTGACACCACCAGTCCGCGCCGTTCAGAATGCGCGGCAGCCAGTAGCGCTTTTGCGCTTCGCTGCCGTACTTGATGAGCACGGGCCCGAGCATGTTCACGCCGAACGGCACGATGCGCGGCGCGCCCGCAATCGCGCATTCGTTTTCGAAGATGAACTTCTGCACCGGCGTCCAGCCGGGGCCGCCGTATTCCTGCGGCCAGTGATTCGCGAGCCAGCCTTTGTCGTTGAGGATGGCGTGCCATTGCGCCATGTCGTCGCGCGTGAGATGGCGGCCGGTGCGCACGATATCGGCGAGACGTTGCGGCAGATGATCGCGCAGAAAGCCGAGCACTTCGCTGCGGAAGGCTTCTTCCTCGGTGGTGAATTTCAGGTCCATGGTGGTGTTGCTCCTTGCGGCCCGCGCGCGGCAAGCGGTGCCGGGCGCGGGCGGGTATTCAGGCGCGTGGCGGCGAGGCCGTCACGCGCTGTTCAAGCGATGCTTCCAGCGATGCGGCTATCGATGCATGTAGCGATGCATCGAGCGACGCGATTCAGCCGATCTGATTCAGGCTCGCGAAGTTCGCGCCGCGCTCGACGAGGTCGACGAGCAGCGGCGAGGGCTTCCAGAACAGCGGATCTTCCTTCGCGTATTCGTGGATGTCGGCGAGCACATTGGCGAGGCCGACCGTATCGGCGTACTGCATCGGGCCGCCGCGATAGCGCGGGAAACCGTAGCCGTAGATCAGCGTGACATCGACGTCGAGCGGGCGCAGCGCGATCTTTTCGTGCACGACGTTCGCGCCTTCGTTGATCATCGCGGCCATGTAGCGGCGCAGGATGGCTTCGTCGGTGAAGCTGCGCGGCGCAATGCCCGCGCGCTCGCGCTCGGTGCGAATGATCGATTCCACTTCCGGGTCGGGCGTGCCCACGCGCGCGCCTTCCGGATAGAGGTAGAAGCCGCGGCCCGTTTTCTGGCCGAACCAGCCGCGCTCGCAGAGGCGGTCGGCGATCTGCACGTAACGCGCTTTCGGGTCGCGTGTGGCCGCGCGGCGCTTGCGCGTGGCCCAGCCGATGTCGCCGCCCGCGAGGTCGACCACTTGATACGGGCCCATCGGGAAGCCGAATTCGCGCACGGCCTTGTCGATCTGATACGGCGACGCGCCGTCTTCCATCAGATGATCGGCCGCCGTGCGATAGACGGCGAGAATGCGGTTGCCGATAAAGCCGTCGCACACGCCCGCGCGCACCGGCACCTTGCGCAGCTTCTTCGCGAGTTCGAATGCGGTGGCGACGACGTCGGCGCTCACGGCCTTCGGCACCACGACTTCGAGCAGCTTCATGATGTTCGCGGGCGAGAAGAAGTGCAGGCCGATCACGTCCTGCGGGCGCTTCACGCTGGCCGCGATGGCGTCGATGTCGAGATACGAGGTGTTGGTGGCGAGCACCGCGCCCGGCTTGCAGACGCGGTCGAGTTCCGCGAACACGGCCTGCTTGACGCCCATTTCCTCGAACACGGCTTCGATCACGAGGTCGGCGTTCGCGAGCGCGTCGTACGACGTGCTGCCGCTGAAGCGCGCGAGCGTCTGCGCCTTCGCTTCGGGCGTCATGCGGCCTTTCGCGATGAGGCCGTCGTAGACTTTTTCGACGTGCGCGCGGCCGCGTTCGAGCGAGGCCTCGTCGCGTTCGATCATTGTCACGGGCAGGCCCGAATCGAGCACGGCCACGGCGATGCCCGCGCCCATCGTGCCGCCGCCGACCACGCCGACGCTTTCGATCGCGCGCGGCTTCGCGCTCTTCGTTTCCGGCGCTTTCTGCACTTCGCGCTCGGCGAAGAACGCGTGGACGAGGCCCGCGCGCTGCGGGCTGTCGAGGCATTCGAGGAACAGCTTGCGCTCGACGCGCATGCCTTCTTCGAACGGATGATCGAGCGCGGCCTGCACGCAATCGATGATCTTCAGCGGGGAAAACAAACCGCGCGACTTCTTCTCGGTTTCCGCGCGCGCGGCGTCGATGGCGGCCTGCGACGCCGCGCGGTCGGCGAGCGCCTGCGCGTCGCGCGTGCGGCGCGGCTGCGCATGCGCGGCGAGCAGTTCCTGCGCGTAGGCGAGACCTTCTGCAAGAATGTCTTCGCTCGCGCCCACGCGGTCGACGAGACCGATCTTGAGCGCTTCCTGCGCGCTGGCGTGACGGCCGCTGAGCATGAGCGAGAGCGCGGCCTGCGCGCCGATCAGACGCGGCGTGCGCTGCGTGCCGCCCGCGCCCGGCAGCAGGCCGAGATTGACTTCGGGCAAGCCGAGCTTCGCGCCCGCGACGGCGAGGCGATAGTGCGCGGCGAGCGCCACTTCGAGGCCGCCGCCGAGCGCCGCGCCGTGAATGGCCGCAATCACCGGCTTGTGGCAGGACTCCATGCGCGCGCAGACTTCGGGCAGCGCGGGCGGTTGCGGCGGCTTGCCGAATTCGCGGATGTCGGCGCCGGCGATGAAGTTGCGGCCCGCGCCGACGATCAGCACGGCCTGCACGGCGTCGTTCGACTCGGCGTGCTCGATGGCGGCCGCGAGGCCGCGCCGCACGTCGACGCCGAGCGCATTCACGGGCGGGTTGTCGACGGTGACAAGCAGCACCTTGCCGCGCAGTTCGTGGGTGACGGGAGAAACGGGAACGGCCGTATCGATTGCCATGAAGGGTGTCTCCGGATTGAGGGCCCGACAGGCGCAGGGCCCGGAAGGCGGTTCTCTGATATTCGTTTTATTGTGGATACGCCAAGGTTAATTGACAATCCCATGGTTCGTTGACAGACTGTCAAAGATTCTTTGACAATAATCAGTCTGCAGAAAACTCCGAGACCCGAACGTGGATGTCAATGCGCTAACCATGCTGGTGGAGATACTCGACGCGGGCAATCTGAGCGAGGCGGCGCGCCGGCTCAAGATGAGCCGCGCGAACGTGAGCTACCACCTCAATCACCTCGAAAAATCGGTCGGGCTGCAACTGGTGCGCCGCACCACCCGGCGCGTCGAGCCGACGGAGATCGGCCTGAAGCTTTACGAGCACGGCCGCTCGATCCAGAACGCGTTGCTGGCGGCGCGCGAGTCGGTGTCCACGCTCGGCAAGAGTCTGCAGGGGCGCGTGCGTCTTTCCGTGCCGAGCGGCTATGGCCAGCTCGTGATGTCGGACTGGCTGATCCGCTTCAAGCGGCTTTATCCGGGCATCGTGCTCGACGTGATGTTCGAAAATCGCGTGGAAGATCTGCTGCGCGACGAAGTCGACATCGCCGTGCGCGTGATGCACGAACCGCCGCAGAATCTCGTCGCGCGCGACATGGGTGCGGTGAAGTACATCATCTGTGCGTCGGCGCAGTGGGCGCAGCAGCACGGCATGCCGCAGACGCTGGAAGATCTGGCGAGCGCGCCCGTGATCACCGCCACGGTGGTCGGGCGGCAACTGCGTCTCGCGGGCTATCTGGACGACGACCGGCACGAGGTGCTGCTCGAACCGTCGATTATTTCGGAGAACTTCCTGTTTCTGCGCCAGTCGATTTTGTCCGGACTCGGCGTGGGCATCGTGCCCGACTACGTGGTGCAGGACGACATCCGGCTCGGCGCGGTGGTGACGTCGCTCGACGCGTGGCGTCTGAGCATCTTCGGCACGCACATGTACATGCTGTACATGCCGAACCGCCACCATACGCGCGCGGCCGCCACCTTCATCGACTTCGTGCTCGACGAAGCGCACAAGACGGGGCGCGGCGCCGCCGCGTGAGCGAGCATCGCGGCGGCTCCGGTGGCGGCTTTTACAACAGCGCTTGTGGCTGGAGGGCGAGCCGGATTACACGCCCGTGAGCTGGTTGATCAGCTCGACGGCGGGCTGCGAGGTGTTGCCGCCTTGCGCGACCAGCAGATGGATCTGACCCACCGCGAGTTGCGAGAGCGTGCCCGAGATCGGCACCGAGGTGATCAGCCAGTCGGCGTTGTTCGCGAGATCGAAGCTCGCCGACTGGAAGATCGCCGTCTTGGAACCGGACACCGTCGCGATGGCGACGTAGGTGCCGCCGTTCAGGTAGTTCGAATCCTGGCCGCTCGCCGGCACGGCGTTCTTGTACGCCACGCCGGCCATGGTCGGCGCCACGGTGTTGATGTCGGTGCCGGGCGCGACGATGTAGATGTCGAGATTCTGCGCGTTGACGGTGGCGTTGAACGCGCGCACGCGTGCGCTGTTGGAGAGCAGGCCCTTGTCGAACGGATCGTCGATCAGGCCGATGTCGCCGCCGGCAAGCGCGGGCAACGCGAGCACCGTGTATTCGTGACCTTTGGCGACGTCGGGGAAGTTGCCGCTGGCGATGGCCGTGGTCGAGCCGGTATTGGCGTAGGCCACGGTCGTGTTGCCCGTGTTGATGTTCGCGAAGTTGGTGACCTGCTTGTATGCGATGTTGGTTTGCAGGGCTGCGCCGTTCACGAGGAAGTCCACGTTGCCGCCGCCGGGCAGCGCGTGCACGAAATGGACTTCGGGGTTTTGCAGGCCGAGTTCCTTGCCTACGTCGTTGCCGCCGCCGCCGCATGCGCTCAGCAGGGCCGCCGCGCTCGCGAGCACGGCCAGGGTGCGAATCGTCTTCATCTCATCCACCTCATCGGGTTTCGTTTCCAGCTGTAGAAGGCACGGTGTATGTGTGCGCGTTTGTTATGGCTGTCCAGCCGCGCGGGCGAGTGTTGCTTGCCACGTAAAATGCCGCGCGCGGGCGGGCGAGCATGCTCAGCAATCGCTGTGCCGTGGGCGTCGCGCTGCGTGGGCGAAGTCGTAACAAGGCGTAAGCGCGCCCGTGCGAACGCTTGCGCGGAGGCGGCGTGGGCGTGCTGCGAAAGCGAGGGAAGTGGCGCGTGAGCGCGCGGATGATCGCGGGGATGATCGGACGGACAAGCGCCGTGGCAGACCGGTCCGATGCGCCGCGCGTTGTCTTTACAACGAAAACCGTGAAAACAGTGAAACGATGCCGCTTTTAAGCGCGCCGGCGCTCAGGCATCCTGAGCGGGCGTGCCGTCCGGGTTCGGGTCTGCAACTTGCGGCTGGGAATCAGGATGCGCTTCGCGCACTTCGCGCGTGTCGCGCTTGTCGGCGCTCGCGCCCGTGATGGGCGGGCGTCCGCGCGTGGCCGCCGCGAGCGGCACGCGTTGCTGGGTGCCCGCCTTGGCGAGCATGTGCGCGCTGATCGGCGCGGTCAGAAACAGGAACGCCGGAATCAGCAATTCATGCAGGCTCGCGAAGTTGCTGTTCGCGCTGAAATAGATCACCGAGGCGAGCACGATGCCGCCTACACCCAGCGTGGTCGATTTGGTCGGGCCGTGCAGGCGCATGAAGAAGTCGGGCAGACGCGCGAGCCCGATGGCGCCGACCAGCGTAAACAGGCTGCCGATCAGCAGCAGCACGCAGACGATCGCTTCGATGACGGTTTGCATCGGCGGGCCTCGTTCAGTTGAGTTCGATGATGTCGCCGCGCTGCAGATACTTCGTCAGCGCGACGGTGCCCACGAAACCCATCACCGCGATCAGCAGCGCGACTTCGAAGAAGACCGTCGAGCGCAGGCTGATGCCGTACACCACGATCAGGGCGATCGCGTTGATGTTGAGCGTGTCGAGCGCGACGATGCGGTCGGGCAGCGACGGCCCGCGCACGAGTCGCACGAGCGTGAGCAGAAAAGCAAGGCCTAGGATCGCGAGCGAAACCGGAATGGCGATGGCTAGCATGCGAAGATCTCCATCAACGGGGCTTCGTAACGGGACTTGATGAGCGCGACAAGCGCGGCTTCGTCGTCGAGGTCGAGCACGTGCACGACGAGGCGCGTGCGGTCGTCGCTGAGTTCGGCGCACAGCGTGCCGGGACTCAGCGAGACGATGCTGATGAGCGCCGTGAGCGCGATTTCATGCGTGCTGTCGAGCGGCACTTCGATGAAGGCCGGGCGCAGGCGTTTCGTCGGGCCGAGCACGAGCAGCGCGACTTCCACATTCGCCACCACGATATCGATCAGCACGTGCAGCGTGAGCCGCACGAGCCGCCACGGCTTGCCGAAGCGCACCGGCTGCAGCCACAGACCTTCGCCGACGCAAAACGAAATCACGCAGCCCAGCGCCGCGCCGAGCAGCAGATTGCCCGGCGAGAGGTCGTTCATCAGCAGCACCCAGCAGACGAGCAGTACGAGGGTGAGCCACGGATGCGGAAAGAGCCGTTTCAGCATGATCAGCTCCCTTGGGCCGCGGGCGCGGGTGGGTTCGACGGCGCGTTCGAAGTTGCGTCCGAATTTGCGTCCGAAGGCGCGGGCAGGACCGCATGCACGTAGGCTTCGCGGTCGAGCAGTTGCGCGGCGGTGTCGTCGAGATAATGACGCACTGCGCCTGCGCCCAGCGTGATCGCCGCCACGCAGCCCAGCAGCAGCGCGCAGGCCGCGAGCTTCGCGTTGCTGCCGCGCGGCGCGGGCGTGGTGGCGTGGGCCTGAACGCGCGCGGCAGGCTCGGCCCACAGCAGGCGCGTGCCGGTGCGGCTCAGCGCGACGATCGACAGCAGGCTCGACAGCAGCACGGCGGGCCACAGCACGGCGGCCGGGCCAAGCGGTGTGGCGGAGAGCACCATGGCCTTGCCGAGGAAGCCAGAGAGCGGTGGCAGACCCGCCGCGCCGACCGCCGCGATCAGATAGAGCAGGCCGGCGACGTTCGAGGGCCACGGCGCGTGCGTCGGGTGTTCGGCAGGTGCGGTGTGCCGGGCCGGTTCCGCATGCGCCAATTCAGCCGATTCAGCCGATTCAGCCGATTCAGCCGATTCAGCCGATTCGGCCGCCTCAGCCGCTGCGGCCGCTGCGGCCGCTTGCGCCTTGCGCTTGCGCGCGAGTCGCGCCACCGCCGCCGCGTCGGATTCGGGCGAGATCGCGGCCACGTTGGCGTCGTCGAGTGCTTCGAGCGAACCGGGTTCGACGCTCTCGGCAGCGGCCGCGTGCGGCGTGGCGGGCGCTTCGGGTTCGAGCGTATCGGCGAGCAGGAACAGCGCGCCCGTGCACAGCGTCGTGCTGATCAGGTAGTAGAGCAGCGCGCTCCACGCGAGCGGCGTCTGCTGCGTGGCGGCCGCGATCAGCAAGCCGACGGACACCAGCACGAGATAGCCCGTCGTGGTCTTGAGGCTCGACACCGCGAGCGCGCCCAGCGCGCCGAACACGATGGTCGCGATCGCGAGCCACCACGCCCAGTGATGCATGAACGCATCGAGCACGCCGCCCGCCGCGCCGAACACGAGCGCATCGCAGCGCAGCATCGCGTAGATGCCGACCTTCGTCATGATCGCGAACAGCGCCGCGACCGGGCCGATCGCGCTGCGGTACGCCTGCGGCAGCCACATCGACATCGGGAACAAGGCGGCCTTCAGGCCGAACACGAGCATCAGCGTGATGCCCGCGAACTGCGCGAGCGGCAGCGTGCCCGTGGGCAGCAGCGCGAGACGCTGGCCCATGTCGGCCATGTTGAGCGTGCCGGTGATGCCGTAGAGCACGCCCAGCGCGATCAGGAAGAACGACGAACCGACGAGGTTCATCAGCAGATAGTGCAGGCCGTTGCGCACGCGCCGCGCGCCGCCGCCATGCAGCAGCAGCGCATACGAGGCGATCAGCAGCAGCTCGAAGAACACGAACAGGTTGAACAGGTCGCCTGCGAGGAACGCGCCGTTCAGGCCCATCAGCTCGAACTGGAACAGCGCGCGGAAATAGCGTCCGCGCCGCGCGTCGGCGCTCGACGTGCCGATCAGGCAGCACACCGCGAGCACGGCGGTGAGCAGCAGCATCAGCGCGCCGAGCCGGTCGAGTTGCAGCACGATGCCGAACGGCGCGCGCCACGCGCCGAGCGCATACGTGACGATCTCGCCTTGCGCCGCGCGCGCCATCAGCAGGCAGGCGAGCGGCAGCAGCGCGATCGTGGCGGCCGCGTTGAGCGCGCGTTGCAGCCGCTTGGCGCGCGGCGGCAGCGCGACGATCGCCGCCGCCGCGAACAGCGGAATCAGGATGGGGAGCAGGAGGGCGTGATTCATTCGTCGCGCAGCGCCTCGCCGGAGATGCGGTTGTCGCTCAGGCCGTCGACGTGATCGTTGCCCGTGATCGAGAGCGAGCGCAGCGCGAGCACGACCGTGAAGGCCGTCATGGCGAAGCCGATCACGATTGCGGTGAGCACGAGCGCCTGCGGCACCGGATCGGCATAGGCCGCGCCCGGCGCGATCACGGGCGGCTTGCCGGTCGAGAGCCGGCCCATGCCGAGCAGAAACAGATTGATCGCATACGAGAACAGCGTGATGCCGAGAATCACGGGCAGCACGCGCGCGCACAGCAGCAGGTAGATGCCGCAGGCGCAGAGCACGCCGATTGCGGCGGCGAAGGCGGCTTCCATCAGCTTTTCTCCACGGATTGCATGTCCTTGTCGCGCACGCCGAGGTGCGAAACGATCGTCAGCGTGGTGCCGACCACCGCGCCCATCACGCCCAGATCGAACAGCATCGCCGTGCTCAATTCGATCTCGCCGATCAGCGGCAGATGGAAGTGTCCGAACGCGCTCGTCAGGAACGGATAACCGAACGCGAGACTGCCGAGCCCCGTGGCCGCCGCCACGAGCAGCCCGAGCCCGGCGAGCGCGCGGTAGTTGATGCGGATGCGCGATTCGGTCCACAACACGCCGCTCGCCACGTATTGCAGCAGCAGCGCGACAGAGACGATCAGCGAGGCGATGAAGCCGCCGCCCGGCAGATTGTGGCCGCGCAGGAACACGAATACAGCGACCAGCACGGTGAGCGGCAGCATCAGCCGCGCGAGGATCGCGAGCAGCAGCGGATGCGATTGCGACGACCACGGCAAGCCGCCGGGACCGGTGCCGGGCGCTTTCAGACGCAGGCCGCGCAGCAGCGCCTTGACCGCGAGCCCGGCCACCACCAGCACGCTGATTTCGACCATCGTGTCGAAGCCGCGAAAGTCGACGAGGATTACGTTCACGACGTTGTGGCCGCCGCTGCCGGGCAGCGCGTTGGCGAGGAAGTACGGCGCGATGCCGGGTTCCGGCGGGCGCGTCATCACTTCGTAGGCGACGCTGCCGAGCAGGCCGCCGCCCGCGAGCGCGAGCAGACCGTTGCGCAGGCGGGCGGGAATCGGCTCGATGGCGGTCTGCAGTTGCGGCAGGAAGTAGATCGCGAGCACCAGCAGCAGGATCGTGACCACTTCCACGGAGATCTGCGTGAGCGCGAGGTCGGGCGCGGAGAAGCGCGCGAACGCGAGCGTGACGAGCAGCCCGCAGGTGCTCAGCATCACGAGTGCGTAGAGCGTGTGCGCGCGCACCAGCACCACGCCGAGCGCGAGCAGCGCCATCAGCGCGAGACCGCAGAGCGTGAGCGGATCGGGCGGCATGCTCGCGTACGTGCCGCCGAATGCGTCCAGCGCGACGAACGACGCGCCTGGCACGATCAGCATCGCGGCGATCATCCACGAGAGATAGTGCGGCAGCGAGCGCGTTTCGAACACGCGCACGACCGCGCCCGCGCCTTTTTCGAGCCGCTGCACGAAGCGGTCGAAACCCTCGCTCGCGTTCATTTCCGTGAGCAGCGAGCGATGATGGCGGAACGCGTCGCGGCGCGCGAAGAACAGCACGCCGCCCGCGACGAACGAAACCACACTCATGACGAGCGGCGTGTTGATGCCGTGCCACAGGCTCAGGCTGTATTCGGGCAGCTTGCCGCCGAGCGTGAACCACGCCGCCGATTCGAGCAGACGGCCGATCGCCTGTTGCGGAAAGAGCCCGATCAGCAGACAGATCACCACGAGGATTTCCACCGGCAGCTTCATGAAGCGCGGCGGTTCGTGCGGCGGATAGTGCGGCAGATCGCGCGGCGTTTCGCCGTCGAAGAACACGCCCCAGACGAAGCGCAGCGAGTACGCCACCGATAGCGCGGCGGCCACGATCGCAACGACCGGAATCGTCCAGTTCAACGGGCCGAACATGCCTTGCGCGAGCGTCTCGCCGAAGAACATTTCCTTCGAGAGAAAGCCGTTGAGGAGCGGCACGCCCGCCATCGCGAGCGACGCGACGCTGGCCAGCACGGCGGTGTGCGGCATGTATCTGCGCAAGCCGCGCAGGCGGCCCAGATCGCGCGTGCCGGTTTCGTGATCGATGATGCCCGCAGCCATGAACAGCGACGCCTTGAACACCGCATGGTTGACGGTGTGAAACAGCGCGGCGACGGTGGACAGCTGCGTGTCGAGACCGAACAGCAGCACGATCAGACCGAGATGGCTGATGGTGGAATAGGCGAGCAGGCCCTTGAGGTCGCGCTGGAACAGCGCCATCGACGCGCCGCCCACGAGCGTGACGAGCCCGGCGAGCGTCGCCGTATAGGCCCACCAGTGCGTGCCTTCGAACACGGGATAAAGACGAGCGAGCAGGAATACGCCGGCCTTCACCATCGTCGCCGAATGCAGATAGGCGGAGACGGGCGTGGGCGCGGACATCGCATGCGGCAGCCAGAACTGGAACGGGAACTGCGCCGACTTCGTGAAGGCCGCGAACAGCGTGAGCAGCAGAATGGCCGGATAGAGCGGATGGTGCTGGATCTTGTCGACCTGCGCGAGCACGTCGTTCAGTTCATAGCTGCCGCAGACGTGGCCGAGCAGCAGCACGGCGGCGAGCAGCGCGAGCCCGCCCGCGCCCGTGATGGTGAGCGCCATGCGCGCGCCGCGCCGCGCGTCGGGACGCGACGGCCAGAAGCCGATCAGCAGGAAGGAGACGAGGCTCGTCAGCTCCCAGAAGATCACGAGCAGCAGCAGATTGTTCGCGAGCACGACGCCGAGCATCGCGCCCATGAAGAGCAGAAGCAGCAGGTAGAGACGCGGCAGCGCTTCGCTGCCCGCGAGGTAGTAGCGCGCGTAGATGAACACCAGCAGGCCGATGGCGAGCACCAGCAGCGCGAACATGAACGACAGGCCGTCGAGCCGCAGCGAGAGCGCGAGGCCGATGTCGGGCACCCACTCGTGACGCCATTGCAGCACGCCGTGGGGCGACATGCCGACGCGTTCGCTGAGCAGCAGGCCGAGGCCGAACAGCGCCGCCGCGAACGCGATCCAGGTGGAGAGCGCGCTGGCGCGCCGCGCCGCGAGCGCCACCAGCGCCGCAGCCACGAACGGAAGTACGACGAGCCAGCCCAATACCATTCGATACTCTCCGGGAATCCCGCTGCACGCGGTGTGAACGGTGCGGGCCCGCCGGGCCGCATCCACGATCATAGCCGCAAACGGGGACGGAGTTCATGCGATCGGCATCCACGCCCGTGCGCCCGGCAGGACGCGGATCAGGCCATCTGGCTGAGCGTCTTGCGAAAGCGCGCGAGCGAGAACACGAACAGCACCGAGCCGATCACGGCGAGCCAGAGGAACGGCTGCCAGACGACCGAGATGCCCGCGCCGCGAAACAGGATCGCCTGTCCCAGCTCGACGAAGTGCGTGGTGGGCGCGGCGAGCATGATGTGCTGCACGAACTCGGGCATGCTTTCGCGCGGCGTGCTGCCGCCCGAGAGCATCTGCAGCGGCAGCAGCACGAGCACGAGCAGCATGCCGAATTGCGGCATGCTGCGCGCGAGCGTCGCCATGAAGATGCCCATCGAGGTCGTGGCGAACAGATGCAGCGCCGCGCCCGCGAGAAACAGCGCGACCGATCCTTCGATCGGCACATGCAGCGCGCCGCGCACGATGAACGTGAGCGAGAGCGCGGCGGCCACCAGCACCACGATCCCCATCGACCAGACCTTCGCGACCATGATCTCGGTCGGCGTGACCGGCATCACCAGCAAATGCTCGATGGTGCCGTGCTCGCGCTCGCGTATCAGCGCCGCGCCCGTGAGAATGATGGAGAGCATCGTCACGTTGTTGATGATTTCCATCAGCGAGCCGAACCACGCCTGGGTGAGATTCGGATTGAAGCGCATACGCACGGCGAGATCGACGGGCAGTTCGGTCGGCGCGCGATAGCGGTTCACGAACTCCGTGGCTTCGTCGTTGATCATCTGCTGGATGTAGCTGCTGCCGGTGAACGCCTGGCTCATGCGCGTGGCGTCGACGTTGAGCTGCACTTCGGCCGCGCGTCCGGCGAGCACGTCGCGTTGCAGATTGGGCGGAATGTTCAGCACGAACGTGTAATTGCCCGCGTCCATGCCGCGATCGGCCTGCGCGGGCGTGACCATCACGGGCGCAAGAAAGTGCGGCGGGAAGAACGCCTGGATCAGGCGCTGCGAGAGCGGCGAGACGTCGTTGTCGATCACGGCGATGGGCGCCATGTGCAGCGTTTCGGGCCGCGACGTGGCCGACGAATAGATCATCGCCGTGAACGAGAAGATGATGAGGATCAGCAGCATCGGGTCGCGCGCGAGGCTCCAGAGCTCCTTCACGCCGAGGCGGTAGATGTTGGCGAGATGGCGGCGCATGTCAGCTCTCCTGCTTCTTGAGCAGCGCGACGGTCACGCCGAGCACGATGGGCGTGGCGATCGCCAGCGGCCAGAACGAGTTCCACAGATCGCTGAAATGCAACGCCTTGTTGAACACGCCCCGGCTGATGGTGAGCATGTGGCTCGCCGGATAGATCTGCCCGATGATGCGTCCCGCGCCTTCGAGCGACGAAACCGGCGTGATGAGCCCCGCGAACTGCACCGCGGGCACCATCGTGCCGATCATCGTGAAGAACAGCGCGGCGATCTGGCTCTTCGTGAACGTGGAGGCGAGCAGGCCGATGGCGGTCGCGCACAGGCAGTAGAGCATGCCCGCCGCGAACAAGGTCGGGAAGCTGCCTTTGATCGGCACGCCGAACAACGTAATGGCGAGGAACACCATCAGCAGGAAGTTGAGCATCGCGAGCAGCACGTACGGCGCCTGCTTGCCGAGCAGGAATTCGAGCCGCGTGACCGGCGTGACGTAGAGGTTGATGATCGAGCCGAGTTCCTTTTCGCGCACCACGGCGAGCGCGGTGAGCATGGCGGGCATCATCAGCAGCAACACGGGGATCACGGCGGGCACCATCGCGGGCAGGCTGCGCACGTCGGGGTTGTAGCGAAAGCGTGTTTCGACGGCCACGGCGGCATGCGCGTCGGCGCCCAGACGCAGCTTCGCCTGTTCGAGCAGCCAGCCCTGATGCATGCCCATGATGTAGCCGCGCACGGTTTCCGCGCGCTGCGGCATCGCGCCGTCGACCCACACGCCGATCTGCACCGCCTTGCCGCGCGCCACGTCGCGTGCGAAGCCAGGTGGAATCTCGACCGCGAGCGCGAGTTCGCCGCTGCGCATGCGCTTGTCCATGTCCGCGTAGCTCGCCAGCGACGGCCGCTCGATGAAGTAGCGCGAGCCCGCGAGATTCAGCTCGTAGTTGTGCGAGAGCGCGGTGCGGTCGTGATCGAGCACCGCGAAGCGCAAATCCTCCACGTCCATGCTGATGCCGAAGCCCATCACGAACAGCAGCAACAGCGAGCCCGCGAGCGCGAGCGTCGCGCGCACGGGGTCGCGCCGCAGTTCGAGCGCCTCGCGCCACATATAGCTCCACGCGCGCTGCAGGCTGAAGCCGCGACGCTGTTGCGGATGCGCGGCGGCGTCGGGATTTTCGGCCAGCACGGAGAGTTCGTCGCCGGTGTTTTCCTCGGTGCCCGCGCCCGCATCCACGAGCCAGGCGATGAACGCTTCTTCGAGCGTGGCCGCGCCGCGATCGCGCGTGATGTTCGCGGGCGTGTCGCTCACCAGCACGCGGCCCGCGTGCATCAGCGAAATGCGGTCGCAGCGCCCGGCCTCGTTCATGAAGTGCGTGGAGATGAAGATCGTCACCTGATCTTCGCGCGCGAGCGTGATCAGTAGGCGCCAGAAGTTGTCGCGCGCGACCGGATCGACGCCCGAGGTCGGTTCGTCGAGGATCAGCAACTCGGGCTTGTGGACCATCGCCACCGCGAGCGAGAGCCGCTGGCGCACGCCGAGCGGCAGGCTGTCGGGCAGCGTGTCGAGCGCGTCGGCGAGGTCGAAGCGCTCGACCATTTCGTCGACGCGCGCCGGAATGTCGGCTTCGGGCACATGAAACAGACGTGCGTGCAGCACCAGATTCTGGCGCACCGTGAGTTCGCCATAGAGCGAAAACGCTTGCGACATGTAGCCCACGCGGCGGCGCGTGTCGAGGTCGCGCGGATCGACTTCGTGCCCGAACAGCCAGGCTTTGCCTTCGGTCGCGGGCAGCAGGCCCGTGAGCATTTTCATCGTCGTCGACTTGCCGCAGCCGTTCGAGCCGAGAAAGCCGAAAATCTCGCCGCGCTGAATGCGAAAGCTCACGTGATCGACGGCCACGAAGTCGCCGAAACGCATCGTCAGGTCTTTGGCCTCGATGGCGATTTCGGTGTGCTCGTCGACGTTGAGCGGCACGATCTCGACCGGCTGGTGGCCGCGTTTTTTCGCCTCGGGCAGCAGCGCGATGAAGGCTTCTTCGAGCGAGTCCGTGTGCGTGCGTTCGAGCAGTTCGGCGGGCTTGCCGATCGCGAGCACCGCCCCGTCGTCCATCGCGATCAGCCAGTCGAAGCGCTGCGCCTCGTCCATGTACGCGGTCGCGACGATCACGCTCATCGACGGGCGTTCCTTGCGGATGCCGTTGATGAGGTCCCAGAACTGCGCGCGCGCGAGCGGGTCGACGCCCGTGGTCGGTTCGTCGAGGATCAGCAGGTCGGGGTCGTGGATCAGCGCGCAGCACAGGCCGAGCTTCTGCTTCATGCCGCCCGAGAGTTTGCCCGCGGGGCGCGCGAGAAACGGATCGAGGCCGGTGCTGCGCGTGAGCGCGTCGATGCGGCGGCGGCGCTCGTGTTCGTCGTGGCCGAACAGGCGGCCGAAGAACTGCAGATTCTCTTCGACCGAGAGCGTGGGATAGAGGTTCTTGCCGAGCCCTTGCGGCATGTAGGCGATGCGCGGGCAGACGTCGTCGCGATGCTTCTTGCTCGACATGTCGCCGCCGAGCACGCGCACGATCCCTTGCTGCACCTTGCGCGCGCCCGCGATCAGCGAAAGCAGGCTCGACTTGCCCACGCCGTCCGGGCCGATCATGCCGATCATCAGCCCGGCGGGGATGTCCTGGGTGACGTCGTGAAGCGCGACGATCTTGCCGTAGTGCAGGCCGACGTGCTCGAGGCGAACGACGGGTTCGCTCATCAGGGCACCTTGATCTTGAGTTTGTCGGGCCATTCCTCGTCGGGGTCGAGCTTGACCCAGGCGACGCCGGGCAGGCCGGTCTTCACGTACTTGAGATGCGCCTGAAGCAGCACGGGATCGATCTGCGCCTTCACGCGGAACATCAGCTTTTCGCGCTCGCTTTGCGTTTCCACCGTCTTGGGCGTGAACTGCGCGGTCGAGGACACGAACGTGACCTTGGCGGGAATCACCCATTCCGGCGCGGCGTCGAGAATGATGTGCACGTCCTGGCCGAGCGAGACGCGGCCCGCCGCGTTGGTCGGCAGGAAGAAGGTGAGGTAGACGTCGGCGAGGTCGATCATGTTGAGCACCTTGCCGCCCGCGCCGAGCACTTCGCCGGGCTGCGCGACGCGGTACTGCACGCGCCCCGCGCGCGGCGCTTTCAGATCGCTGTCCTGAATGTCGGCCTGCACGCGGTCGATGGTCGCCTGCGCCGCCGCGATCGCCGAGACCGCGCCCGTCTGCTGCGCCTTGGCCGCCGAGACGGCCGCCGCCGCGGCGGTGACCTGCGCCTTGGCGGCGGCCACGGCGGCTTGCGAGCTTCGCACGCGCGCGCGGTCGTCGTCGAGTTCCTGCATCGACGATGCGCCTTCCTTCGAGAGTTTTTCCGAGCGCGCGAGACGGCGGCGCGCGGCGTCCAGTTCGCTTTCGCGTTGCGCGACGACAGCCTCGGCGGCGCGCTGGTCGCTCTCGCGCAGGGCGATCGTCGCCTTCGCGCTCGCGTCGGTATTGACGGCCTGCTGATGCTGCGCGACCGCTTCGCTGCGCTGCGCCTGGAGCGTTTCGACCTGCATGTGCGCGAGCACCTGGCCCGCCTCGACGAAATCGCCTTCCTTGACCAGCACGTCCTGCACGCGGCCCGCGAGTTTGGTGGCCACGTCGATCTCGGTGGCCTCGATGCGGCCGTTGCCGTTCACGAAACCGGCGCCCGGGCCGCGATCGGCGTAATAGCGCCAGCCGAAATAACCGCCCACCGCGAGCACGATCACGACGACGGCGGGAATCACTTTGCGGGCTGAAATCTGCATGGCGGCAACCTCGGAATCAGGGAGTGTGGGGCGCGGCGGCGGGCGCGCGCGACGCCTTCGGGGCCGGCTTCGCGCTCGGCGTGCCGGTGCCGGGCGCGGCGATCTCGGGCGAAATGGCGTGCGTTGCGCCGGGCGAAACGGTCGCGCCGTTTGTGTCGCTTTCCGAACCCATCACGCCGGGCGCGCTCGTGGCAAATCCGCCGCCGCCGAGCGCCGCATAGAGCGAGACGCGGCTCGACAGATACGCGCGCCGCGTTTGCACGAGCTGCTGCTGCACCGCGAGCAGGTCGCGCTGGGCGTCGAGCACTTCGAGGAACGGCGACGCGCCGTGGTCGTAGCGCAACTGCGCGAGGCGCGCGCGTTCGGCCTGGGCGGCTTCGGTCGCGCGCAGCGTCTCGACCTGTTCGGCGAGCCATTCGCGCGCGGCCAGCGCGTCGGCCACGTCGCGGAACGCCGACTGCACCGCGCGTTCGTACGAAGTCACGGCCTGATCGCGCTGCGACTTCGCGACTTCGAGATTCGATTCGCGGCGGCCCATGTCGAAGATCGGCAGCGACACGCTCGGCCCGAAATTCCACGCGCGGCTCGGGCCGGTGAAGAGGTCGGAAAGCTGGGTGCTGGCGGTGCCGAATGCGCCGGTCAGCGTGATCTTCGGGAAGAATTCCGCGCGCGCCGCGCCGATGTTCGCATTCGCGCCGCGCAACTGGAATTCGGCGGCGACGATGTCGGGCCGATTGGTCAGCAGGTCGGACGGCAGGCCCGGCGGCAGGTCGCGCATCACGGCGTGGTCGTCGAGCTTGACGTCGATATGCGGCATGTCGATGGGCTTGCCCACGAGCAGTTGCAGCGCATTCACGCGCGTCGCGCGCTCCTGCTGGAGTTGCGCGCCGAGCGCCTCGGCCTGGCGCCAGAGCGTTTCGACCTGCTTGAGATCGAGCCGCGAGATCGCGCCGACTTCGTGACGCCGCGTGAAGATGCGGTACGACTCCTTGCGGCTCGCGATCGTCTGCTGCGTGAGGGTGATGCGTTCGTCGAGTTCGCGCAGGCTCAGATAGCTGTTGGCGACCTGCTCGACGACGGTGAGCGTGACGGCCTGGCGCGCGGCGTCGGTGGCGAGATAGTTCTGTAGCGCGGCTTCCTTGAGATTGGCCACGCGGCCCCAGAAGTCGAGTTCCCAGCTCGCGAGGCCGATGCCGACCTGATACTGGCTGGCCGTCACGGGCACGCCGTAACCCGAGAGCTGCGCGGGCACCCGCGCGCGGGCGAGATCGGCTTCCACGCCGATGGTCGGAAACTGGTCGGCGCGGCGAATGCCGTACATCGCGCGCGCTTCTTCCACGCGCTGGATCGCGAGTTGCAGATCCTTGTTGTAATCGAGCGCCTCGGCGATCAGACCTTGCAGCACGGGGTCGGTGAAGTAATCCTTCCAGCCCACCTGCACGGCGCTCAGCGTGTTCGCGCCGTTCGACGGCGTGCCGCTTTCGGGGAAGGTCTGCGGGACCGGCAAGGGCGGCTGCTCATACTCGGGCGCGAGCGAGACGCAGCCGGTGAAGGCCGTGGCGACGGCGGCGAAGGCGAGCGTCAGCGGCCAATGCCGGGCGTGGCGCGACGGAGCGGGCGTGCCGAACGTTCCGGACGAGCCGGTTGCGTCAAACGCGGCAACGACAGGGCGGCGGGTCATGGGTGACTTCTCCTCTCGCGCAGGCTGCGGTTCACACAGGGCGACGCGCGCGGCGCGCGTCATGCGCGCGAGGTCAGCGTCGGGCGTGGTGCGGGCGTCGAGTGAGGGGCGCAGCGGTGCGGCGGGCATCAATGCGCGCCGCCGTGCAAAGGCCGTGACCATCCGGCGTCCGGTGCTTCGATATGGGTGACGGCGCGCCGCATAACAAGCAACGCAAGGTGCGGCGCAGCGCCGCTCCGGCGCGGTGCGCGAACGACGAGGCGAGACGCGGGCGGGTGCACACGCGTCGCAAAGCGGCGATTCGATCGTTGAGTGGTCATCATCTTGCGGCGCGTGTGGCGGACGATGGCGACTCGCGGAATGCGGTGCGCATCGCGTCCGGGACGCGCGCGGCGCACGCGCGTCCCGATTCGCGAACGATCGTGACACAAAGCAAAAAGCCGTGACGGCGAGGTGCGCAGTCGAAACGCGTCGTCCGTTTCGGCGCGGCGTGCGCCAATCGAACGGCGGCGCGTGCCGCCGCCCGACGGGCGCGACTCGCGCGATGGCGGCTTACGCGGGCTTTCTTGCGCTTACATCGGCCAGACGAAAGCCTCGTGCGTGTGCGCGCGCTGGCCGATGTCGACGGTGCGGCGCACGGTCTTGCCGTCGTGGCTCGCAGTCACGATGTAATGGCCGTCGGGCAGCGTGACCAGCATGAACGGACCGTTCGTGCGCGTGGCGAGCAGTTGCTGGCCGTGCGCGTCGGCGATCTTCACCGGCACGTTGGCGAGATATTCATTGCCGCCCGCCGTCTGGCGCGCGAATTCGAGCGAGAGCGGATAACGCGGCATCGCCGCCTTGAACGCCGCCGACTGATCGCTGCCGATGCCGCCGGAGAGATACGCAATCGAGCCTGCGCGTTGCGGCGAAGGTAGCGCGCCGAGATTCGCTGCGGATGTGTCCGCGCTGGCGTTGGCGCTGGCGTTGGCGTGATTCGCAAGCGCCGCCGCGTAAGCCCCTGGTGCGCCGAACGCGCCGAAGGTGAGCGCGAGCGACGCTGTCGTCGACAGCGCCATCCGTGTGAAAGTGCGTGCCTTCATGATCGACCTCCATCGATGTGAACGAGGTGAATCGAGACTAGGCCGCATGACTTAAAAGTCCCTTAAAACAGGGCCGATTTGCCATTTTTCGATCGACACGCAAGTGCAAGCCATTTGAAAAAAAAGCCGCCGGTCGCGAGGCGAACGGCGGCTTGTGCTGGTGCCTTTGTGTGGCGTCGCCGCACGTACTGTGCGGCGCGCGGTCGAGCCATGCGCTTACTGCGGAATCATGCCCGTGAGCACATACGCCTGAATCAGCGTGACGATGCCGACGATGCCCGCGAAGAAGAGGCTATGGCGCACCGTGAAGCGGAACAGCGACGCTTCCTTGCCGACGAGACCCGTGGCCGCGCAGGCGACCGCGATCGATTGCGGCGAGATCATCTTGCCGCTCACGCCGCCCGAGGTGTTGGCCGCCACGAGCAGCGTGTCCGAGACGCCGATCTGGTGCGCCGTGGTGTGCTGGAGCGAGCAGAACAGCGCGTTCGACGAGGTGTCCGAACCGGTCAGGAACACGCCGAGCCAGCCGAGGAACGGTGAGAAGAACGGGAACGCCGCGCCCGTGCCGGCCAGCGCGAGCGCCAGCGTCGACGACATGCCCGAGTAATTCGCCACGAACGCGAAGGCGAGCACGAGGCCGATCGACAGCACCGGACGGCGCAGGTCGCCGAGCGTTTCGAAGAACGCGGTCACGGCGGCGCGCGGCTTCATCTTCAGCACGATCACCGAGATGATGGCCGTGATCATGATCGCGGTGCCGACCGCCGAGAGCCAGTCGAGCTTGAACACGGCTTCGTAGGGCTTGGGCGAGGCGACGATCGGTGCGGTGCGCACCACGAGTTGATCGAGGCCCGGCACATGGAAGCTCAGCACGGTGCCCGCGAGCGCGCCCTTCGCGGCGAACAGCGCCTTGAACGGCTTCACGCTCCAGACCGTGACGATGGCGGTCAGCAGAATGAACGGCGACCAGGCACGCACGGTTTGCGCGAGCGAATACGGCGACGCCTGGCGGCTCGACGCTTTCGTGCCGTTGTTGCCATTGCCGCCGAACTGGCCGCCGCCGAAGCCGCCGAGCGTGGCCGCGCCGCCGCTCATGCGCGCATTTGCGCCGGCTGCTTGCATCGCGCGGCGCGGTTGCCACACGTTGAGGAAGGCCGCGAGCGCGACGAGGCTCACGAGCGCCGAGGTGATGTCCGGCAGTTCAGGCCCGATGTGATTCGACGTGAAGTACTGCGTGATCGCGAAGCTGCCGCCCGCGACCAGCGCGGCGGGCCACGTTTCCTTGAGGCCGCGCTTGCCGTCCATGATGAAGACGAGCCAGAACGGCACGAACAGCGACAGCAGCGGCAATTGACGACCCGCCATCGCGCCGATCAGGAACGGATCGATTCCCGTCACCTGGCCCGCGACGATGATCGGAATGCCCATCGCGCCGAACGCCACGGGCGCGGTGTTGGCGATCAGGCACAGGCCCGCCGCGTAGAGCGGCTCGAAGCCGAGCCCCACGAGCAGCGCCGAGGTGATGGCGACGGGCGCGCCGAAGCCCGCCGCGCCTTCGAGGAACGCGCCGAACGAGAAGCCGATCAGCAGCAGTTGCAGGCGTTGATCGTCGGTGATCGAGAGCACGGAGGCGCGAATCACTTCGAACTGCCCCGTCTTCACGACGATCTTGTAGAGGAACACGGCCGTCACGATGATCCACGCGATCGGCCAGATGCCGTAGGCGAAGCCGAAACCCGCCGACACCAGCGCCTGCTTCACCGGCATGCCGTATTCGAAGATCGCCACGCCGAGCGCGAGCACGAGCGTGATCGCGGCAGCGACGTGACCCTTGAGGCGCAGGCCCGCGAGCGCGACGAAGAAGAACAGGATGGGCACGGCGGCCACGAGCGCGGACAGCCACAGACTGCCGAGCGGGGTATAGATCTGATGCCAGGGTTGCACTACGGTCTCCTCCGATGATGCGGATAAAAATGGCGATGCGGATCGTCAGGCTGGTTATGCAATGTAGTTCGGATGCCTGACGAGTTTGATTCGTAGCGAGTCGAACGCTATTGCGGCTGATCGCGCTCGCTGAGCAGATCGTGCAGGCTGCGCGGCGCGGGCTTGAGCGGCGTGCGATGCTGCGTCCAGCCCATCTGCTGCGAAGGCGCGAGCGCGCGCAGGCGCGTGGCGGCCCAGCGCAGCGCGCGATACGCACGCGGATGCGCGAACGCGCCGCTCCAGAAGCGCCAGACGAATTGCTCGCTCTTGCTGTGATTCGCGCCCTGGCCGCGCAGCGGATGCGCGACCGTTTCGTCGGGCGCGCGATTCGCTTCGGTGCGCAGACGCACAAGCAGTTGCGGAATCGGAATGCGCACGGGGCAGACTTCGCCGCATGCGCCACACAGGCTCGACGCGGTGGGCAGATCGGCGGTCGCGTCGAGGCCGAGCAGATGCGGCGAAATGATCTTGCCGATCGGACCCGGATAGGTCGTGCCGTAAGCATGGCCGCCGATGCGCGTGTACACCGGGCAATGATTCATGCACGCGCCGCAGCGGATGCATTGCAGCGTGGCGCGCAACTGCTCGTCGGCGTAGGCCTGGCTGCGGCCGTTGTCGAGCAGCACGAGATGCACTTCGCGCGGACCGTCTTGCTCGCCCGCGCGGCGCGGACTGCTGATCAGATTGAAATACGTGGTGATCGGCTGGCCGGTCGCCGAGCGCGTGAGCAGGCTCGAAAGCGGCACGATGTGTTCGAGCTTCGCGACCACTTTTTCCATGCCCATGATCGCGATATGCACGTCGGGGACCGTGGTCGACAGGCGGCCGTTGCCTTCGTTTTCGACGAGCCAGAGCGTGCCGGTATCGGCGGCGGCGAAGTTCACGCCCGAGAGACCGATCTGCGCGTCGATGAACGCGCGGCGCAGCGCGCGACGGCCCGTTTGAATCAGCGCGTCGACGTCTTCGGTATAAGGCGTGTCGGGAATGTGTTCCTCGAACAGATGCGCGATGTCGCCCTTCGTCTTGTGGATCGCGGGCATGACGATATGCGAGGGCTTTTCGCCCGCGAGCTGCACGATGTACTCGCCCATGTCCGACTCGATGCAGTCGATGCCGCGCTCGCCGAGGTAATGGTTGAGCTCGATTTCCTCGCTCGCCATCGACTTGCCCTTGATGACGCGCGTCGCGGCATGACGTTGCGCGATCTCGTGGACGATGCGATTGGCGTCGTCGGCGGTTTCGGCCCAATGCACGTGCACACCGTTTTCGCGCAGCTTCGCTTCGAGCTGTTCGAGCAGATCGGGCAGACGCGCGAGCGCGTGCTGGCGCACCGCTTCGCCGAGGTCGCGCAGTTGTTCGAGTTCGTCGGCTTCGGGAAACTGCGCTGCGCGCTTGCCTTGCAGGAAATCCATCGCGCCGCGAAAGCTCTTGCGCAATTGCGGGTCGTCGAGCGCGGTGCGCGCGCGAGTGCGGAACTCGGCGGTGGGCACGAAATGCAGCGTGTTTTCAGCAGTGCCGGCCGTGCTCATCGTGCGTCTCCCTGCGGGGCGGCGTTGTTATCGGCGCTGTCGTCGGCGTTGTCGTTGGCGTTGTCGTCGATGACGATCACCCACAGCGCACGCGGTCCGTGCGCGCCGTATGCGGTGGTCTGCTGGATGTCCGAGGTCTTCGAGGGACCGGAGATCATCACGAGATTGGTGGGCATGCCGTCACGCCAGCGCTCCGCTTTGGCGGCGGCGTGCAGATCCGCGTGCAAGGTGTTGGCATACACGAGCGCGACGTGCAGCGGCGGCACCAGCGAAACCGTGCGCGGCGCGTGGGCGTCGGGCACGACGATCAGCGTGCCGGTGGCCGCGAGGCCCGAGCGCGCGACCGTGAAGCCCGCATCGATCGTGTCGAATAGTTCGGACTTCCAGGTTTCGATCGGCGCGTCGTAATGCTTCGCGGCAATCCGCGCAGGCAGCGCGGCGGCGAGTGCCGTGCCTTCGGCGCTCGACGGATCGAGCAGCAGACGCTTCACGCCCGCCTGCGCGAGACGGCCCGCGAGTTCGGCGGGCCAGGCTTGGGCGGTCGTGATCGTCACGTCGGCGTGCGCGGCTTCGAGCATGCGCTGGAATTGCGCGAGGCGCTCGGAATGCGTCAGGTTCGCGAGGGCGCGGCGAGCATCGAAATGCGCGTCGATGCGGGTATCGAGTGCGTCGATCTGCGTGGGCGCGGCGGCTGCGGTGGGCATGCTCGCACGCAGGCGTCCGAGCATGCGCGCGCGGGCGCCGGATGAGTCAGGTGTCTCGACTGCGTGGGTCATGCTGCGTCTCCGCCCGTGCGCCGCCACAGGAAGCTGGCGAGGTGTTCGACTTCGAGCGGCGCGCCTTTGCGCGCTGCCGCGTGGCCGATGTTCAGCAGACAGCCGCAATCGGCGGAAACGAGCCGGTTGCAGCCGGTCGCGCAGGCCGAGGCGATCTTGTCGGCGACCATCGCGCCCGAAATGTCGGGGTGCTTGAGCGAGAAGGTGCCGCCGAAGCCGCAGCATTCCGATTCGCGTTCGTGCTCGACGCGCGTGACGCCGGGCAGCGCATCGACGGCTTCGACGCCGTGTACGCGCGTGCCCATCTCGCGGCGCGCGCCGCACGAGGTGTGCAGCACGACGCGCTCGTCGGGCTGGGTGCGTGCGGCGTCGGCGTAAGCGCCCGCTGCGCCCAGATCGACATCGAGCACGCGCACGAGGAATTCGGTCAGTTCGTAGACGCGCGACGAGAGGTCGAGCGCGCGGGCTTCGTCAGCGGCTTCATCCGCGAACAGGGCGGGCCAGTGATGGCGCATCATGCCCGCGCACGAACCCGAGGGCACGATCACGGGCCACGGCTGCTCGAACAGGCCGAGCTGCGCGCGCGCCACCTCGCGCGCCTGGCGCGGGTTGCCGCTGCTGTACGCGGGCTGGCCGCAGCAGCTCTGGCCGCGCGGAAAGTGGACCGTGAGGCCTTCGCGTTCGAGCAGCTTGACCGCGTCGAGTCCGGCCTGCGGCACGAACAGGTCGACGAGGCAGGTGGCGAACAGGTAGACGTCGGTGGGACGCGGGCCGGTGGGGTAGAGCCGTGGCTTCATGTCTCGCTTTGGTATCGGGTGGCGCGTCGTCCGGCGCGGTGGTGCGCGGCAACGGCAGGTTTGTGGCGCATAATTGCCGCTTCGGGCGGCGCACACAAACTGGTTGGACCAGTGCACATTCGCGCGCCGCCCGGATCACACGAAACACATCTCGGGGGCGATCAATGAGGGACAGGGCGGGCGCACGCGGTCGCGTGGAAACGGTGATGAGGCGCATGGAAACGTCGCTGCTCGACGGCACGTGGGGCGCGGGCGCGAAGCTGCCGTCCGAGCGCGTGCTCGCGCAGGATTACGGCGTGGCGCGCAACACGGTGCGCGAGGCGACCCAGCGGCTCGCTGCGCGCGGACTCGTGGCGAGCCGCGCGGGCGCGGGCGTGTTTGTGACCGATCAACTGCGCACGGGCTTCGCTTCGCCGTGGGGGCAACTGGTGGCCGACCATCCGGCCTTGCGCGACGACATCCTCGAATTCCGCCGCGTGCTGGAAGGCGCGACCGCGTATTTTGCGGCGCTGCGCGCGAGCGACGACGATCTCGAGCGCATCCGCGCGCAGATGGACGCGCTGGAGCGCACCCGCGAAGCCGACGACAAGAGCGCCGAGGCCGACGCCGACGCAAAGCTGCACGAAGTCATCGCGCAGGCCTCGCACAACGCGATGTTCCTGCATCTGCACACGAGCGTGCTGGGCGTGCTGCGCGAGCACATCACGATCAACGGCACGGGGCTGCGCGAGCAGACCGCCGACGCCTCCGGGCTGTTGCTCCTGCAGCATCGCACGCTCTGCGACGCCATTCTGGCGCGGCGTCCCGAAGAGGCGCGCACGGCGATGCAGACGCATATCGACTTCGTGCGCGCGCGGGTCGGCGAGGAGAGCGGATTGTTCGAAACTGGTCCGACCAGTGGCGGTGAGCCCGGCGATCAAGCCGCTGGCAAGAAGGGCCGCCGATCCGCCGCGCCGAAGCTGGCGGGCAGGTCAAAGCGCGGGCGCGCCTGACGCCCCAGGCGGCGAAAGGCTGCTAAAGTCGGCGGACAGGGGCCGTGCGCGGCCCGCGACACCCATCACAAGGAGGCCAGGCCATGACCCCGCCCGCCGCGCGCAACGAAGCGCGTATCGAATCATTGAGCGCCGTGACCCTGACCGTGAGCGATCTCGCGCGCTCGCTGCGTTTTTACGAGCCGCTTGGCTTCGCGCACAAGCCGGGGCCGCGAATTGCGGGCTTCGCGTCGTTCGTGCTCGGCGGCGATGGCGGCGGCGAGTGCTACCTGAACCTGCTCGAAGGGCCGCATGACGCGGTGGCAGGCTGGGGTCGCGTGATCCTCTACGTCTGCGGCGTCGACGCCTTTTACCAGCAGGCCGTGGCCGCCGGTTTCTCGCCCGAATTCGCGCCGCAGGACGCGCCGTGGGGCGAGCGCTATTTTCATCTGCGCGACCCGGACGGGCACGAACTCAGTTTTGCACAACCGTTGCCGCGCACCTGAGCGCGCGCGGAGAATCGGTAAATCAGCGAATCGGCAATTCAGGCCATCGCGCGATACACATGAAATACGCGTGACACCCGCCGCGCCGATAGTGGCGTGTGGCCGTGTCCATCGGCGCTTCGCTTGCGGGGCGCATCCGGCGCGGGGTGCCATTGATCGAAAAAGGAGAGTCGCCATGAACGAACTGGACCGCGAAGCGGCCATCGAGCAGGATCTGGAAGCGGAGCGTCATCGCCGCCGCCGTCTCGACGAAGAACTCATCGACGCCTACGACGAAGAGCTCGAAATGGAAGTCGACGACCGCCTGCAGGAAAGCGGTCTGCAGATCAGCGACGAAGCGCGCGCGCTGCGCCGCGTCTATTTCCGCGAGCTGATCCGTCTGCAGGGCGAACTCGTGAAGATGCAGGACTGGATCATCAGCACGGGTCATCGCCTCGTCGTGATCTTCGAGGGCCGCGACGCGGCGGGCAAGGGCGGCGTCATCAAGCGCATCACGCAGCGTCTGAATCCGCGCATGTGCCGCGTGGCCGCGCTGCCCGCGCCGAACAACCGCGAGCGCACGCAGTGGTATTTCCAGCGTTACGTGCAGCATCTGCCGGCGGGCGGCGAAATGGTGCTGTTCGACCGGAGCTGGTACAACCGCGCGGGCGTCGAGCGCGTGATGAACTTCTGCACCGACGACGAATACGAAGAGTTCTTCCGCTCGGTGCCCGAGTTCGAGAAGATGCTCGTGCGCAGCGGCGTGCAGATCGTCAAGTACTGGTTCTCGATCACCGACGACGAGCAGGAAGTGCGCTTCCAGAGCCGGATCGACGATCCGCTCAAGCAGTGGAAGCTCTCGCCGATGGACCTCGAAAGCCGCCGCCGCTGGGAAGCGTACACGCACGTGAAGGAAGTGATGCTGCAGCGCTCGCATATTCCCGAAGCGCCGTGGTGGGTCGTGCAGGGCGTGGACAAGAAACGCGCGCGTCTGAACTGCATTCACCATCTGCTGAGTCAGGTGCCGTATCACGAGGTCGAGCATCCGCAGGTGACGCTGCCCGCGCGCGTGCATCATCCCGACTATATCCGCCAGCCGGTGCCGGAAAACATGTTCGTGCCCGACGTGTATTGAGCGCCGCGTCCGGTTCTCAGCCGGCTCGAATAGAAAAAGCCGCGCCCCGAAAGGAGCGCGGCTTTTTTGCTGCGGTGCTGCTTTTGCTGGTGGTCCTTGCCGATAGCGATACGAATGCGGCGCTCAGAACAGGTGGCGGAACACCCAGTACAGGCCGCCCGCGAGCACGATCGACGCGGGCAAGGTGAGTACCCACGCGAGCACGAGGCTGCGCACCGTGTTCCATTGCAGGCCCGAGCCGTTGGCGGCCATCGCGCCCGCCACGCCCGAGGACAGCACGTGCGTGGTCGAGACCGGCAGGCCGTACACGTCGGCGGCGCCGATGGTGGCCATCGCCACGAGTTCGGCGCTCGCGCCCTGGCCGTAGGTCAGATGCTGCTTGCCGATACGCTCGCCCACCGTCACCACGATGCGCTTCCAGCCGACCATCGTGCCGAGACCCAGCGCGATCGCCACCGCCACCTTCACCCACGTCGGGATGAACTTGGTCGCGTGATCGATCTGGCTGCGGAAGTTGTCGATCGCCCGGGCGTCGTCGGCGGCGAAGGCGGGTTGCTTCGCCTTGTCGATCAGGCGGATCGCTTCCGATATCACGTACATGTTGTTGCGCACGTTATCGACCACCGATTGCGGCACGTTGGCCATCGAGCCGTAGCCGGCCACCTGCTGGCCTACTTCCGCGGAGAGCGCGGAGAGCGCCGGAATCGTCTGCGGCGAGAGCGTGCGCGAGCTGATATAGCGCTCGACTTCGCTGCGCACGGCGGCGGCGTCGGTCGGCGTGGGCACGCCGTTCGCATACTTCCCGAAGGTGCGCGAGGCCTGTTCGGCGACCGCGACGAAGGTCTGCGATTCGCCCGTCGTCACGGCCTTGTTGAGCGCGTAAGCGGTCGGCACGGTGCCGATCAGGATCAGCATGATGAGGCCCATGCCCTTCTGGCCGTCGTTCGAACCGTGCGCGAACGAGACGCCCGTGCAGGTGAGAATCAGCAGCGCGCGGATCCAGAACGGCGGCGGTTCCTTGCCCTTCGGCTCGGCGTAGAGCGCGGGCACGCGCACGAGCGCCTTGAGCACGAGCAGCAGCAGCGCCGCGAGCAGGAAGCCGACGAGCGGCGAAAACAGCAGCGACTTGCCGACGCCCATTGCCTGGCTCCAGTCCACGCCGCTCGTGCCAGTCGAACCGTGCATCATCTGGTTCATCAGGCCCACGCCGATGATCGAGCCGATCAGCGTATGCGAACTCGACGACGGCAGACCGAAGTACCAGGTGCCCAGATTCCAGATGATCGCCGCGATCAGAAGTGCGAACACCATCGCGAAACCGGCGCTGCTGCCCACCTGCAGGATCAGCTCGACGGGCAACAGTTGCAGGATGCCGAACGCGACCGCGCCCGAGGACGTGAGCACGCCGAGGAAATTCCACGCGCCCGACCAGATCACCGCGAGGTTCGGCGAGAGCGAGTGCGTGTAGATGACGGTCGCCACGGCATTCGCGGTATCGTGGAAGCCGTTCACGAATTCGAAGCCCAGCGCGATCAGCAGCGCGATGCCGAGCAACAGCCAGGGCAACGCGGAGCTTTCGCGCACGGGAGACAGATCGTCGGCGAGATGCATGCCGACATAGACGGCGCCCGCGGCGATCACGAGCAGGAAGGCGAGCAGGCTCGCGCTGCGGCCGCGTGCGGGCGAGGCGCCAGGCTGCGGTGACAGGGAAAGGTCCGGCATGACGTGCTGGCTCCTGTGGCTGAATGGGCGATGAAAATGCGGCGAAAGTCGCGCTTCCGATCATCCGGAGCCAGCGTGTCGGATTGATGACATTTTCATGCGTAAGGCTCGCCAGGCACGCAAGAAAAGGGCGTTTTACGCGTGCTTTGCGTGTCAATCGTCGGAGGAATGGGCGCGTGGTCGAACGTGTTCAAGAGCCTGAACGCCATCCCGCCGTGGCGGAGGACGAGGCGAATCGCAGCGCTTCGCCCGAGCCGTGGCATCGCCGACCGCTGGCGCGGCGCGTGCTTTCGCCGACCCAGCGTCTGCGCCGCTGGCTGTTCGCGCAGGGCAGGCTCGCCACGCGCGCGATCGGCAATCATCCGTTTTTCGCCGGGCTCTCGGGCACGCTCGTTGCCACGGTGATGGCGACCGTCACCTATGTGGCGCTCTACGAAAGCCGCGCCGAAGAGATGCGGCACGCGGTCGAGAATTCGCAGAACATCTTGCGGCTCCTGAGCAGCGACATCGCGCGCAACGTCGAGCTATACGACCTCTCGCTGCGCGCCGTGGTTGCGAGCGCGCAGGAACGCGCGACGTGGACGCTGCCCGACGCGCTGCGCCAGCGCGTGCTGTTCGACCGCGCGACGGCGGCCTCGTATCTCGGCGGCGCTTATGTGCTCGACGCGCAAGGCCACGTGAAGGCGTCGCAGAGCGGCGAGGCCGCGCCGAATCTGTCGGTCGCCGACCGCGATTATTTCGTCGCGCAGCAGCGCGATCCGCAGCTCGGCCTGTTCATTTCGAAGCCTTATGCTTCGCGGCTGCGCAACGGCGTGCTGTCGATCGGGCTCACGCGCCGCATCAGCGCGCCCGATGGCGCGTTCGCGGGCGTTGCGCTGCTCGGCGTGCGGCTCGAGTATTTTCAGCAGTTGCTCGATCACATCGACGTGGGGCCGCGCGGCGTAGTCTTCATCATGATGGCGGATGGCACGCTGATCGCGAGCAAGCCGTTGATACCGAATGGCGTCGGCGCCAATTTCCGGCAGGGGGAAACCTTCAAGGTCGTGTCGAGCCGTCCCGCGGGCACTTTCGCGGCGCATTCGGGGACCGACGGCGTGGAGCGTCTCTACACGTGGGGCCGCGCGGGCACGACGCCGATCATCATCGGCGTGGCGCCCGCGGTCGCCGATATCCTCGCGGGCTGGCGGCGGCGCAGCATGGTCGCGCTCGTCATGACGACGGTGTTCGGCGGCGCGTGGGTGGCGGTGTCGTGGATTCTCGCCTTCGCGCTGCGCGACAAGCTGCTCGCCGAGGGCGCGTTGCTGCGTCTCGCGGTCACCGATCCGCTCACGGGACTCTCGAATCGGCGCGCGCTCGATCAGCGGCTCGTCGCCGAATGGCAGCGCGCGGTGCGCGAGCGCGCGCCGCTGGGCGTGCTGTTTCTCGACATCGACCACTTCAAGCTTTTCAACGACACCTATGGCCACGCCGCCGGCGACGAGGTGCTCGCGCTGGTGGCCGAGCGCATCGCGTCGGGCACGCGGCGCGCCGCCGATATGGTCGCGCGCTACGGCGGCGAGGAATTCGCGGTGGTGCTGCCCGGCGCGACGTTGGCGGGCGCGGAGAAGGTCGCGCAGAAGATCCGGCGGCGTATCGAGTCGGCGAATCTGGCGTTCACGGGTTCGCGCCACGGCTGCGTGACGGTGAGCGTGGGCTGCGCGAGTTGCGAGCCGCCGGTGGGCGGCAGCGGCGCGAAGCTGCTGGCCGCCGCCGACGTGCAACTCTACGAGGCGAAGAACGCCGGGCGCAACCAGGTGCGCGCGAAGGCGTGGACCGGCGCGGACGACATCATGCCGGGCCCGGCTGCGGCGACGGATATGACGAGCTGAAATTCGGGCTGAATGGCGAACTGAATGGCGGGCAGATTGGCGCGTTTGCGCGGCGAGCACTGAATGGGGCGCGCGTGATGAGTCTGCGCGAAACCGCCGCGGAGCCGCCCTCGTCGCGCGACACCCCGCACAACGCCTGCACCGAGCCGCGCGGGCGTCGTGAAGACGCCCGCGGCCAGGTGCAACCTGATTGCGACGTTTGCCCGGATCGCCGGACCTGCTCGCGTGAATCCGTTCGAATCAGCGTGCCGATTTCGAGAGGCGATGGCCGAGGCCAAGATTCGACACGATCTGCCACGTATAGACGCGCGAATAATGGACGCCGAACTGGCGGCCGATCAGTTCGCGCACGCGGCTGTTGGTCCACGCGTCGCTTGCAAAACCATGCTCTCGCGCCGAGCCGTGCAACGCATTGGCGATCCAGCCCAGCGCGGCGTGGTCGAGCACGGAAGGACGGCCGCCCACGCTCATCTGCTGGAGCGCGGCGAGCCCGCCGTCCTCCACGATGGACTTGTAGCGGCGCACCGTCTGGGCGGAGAGGTGCAGCGAATCGGCCACGGCATGCACCGTGGCGCCTTCCACGAGCATCTGTCCGGCGGCCATCCGGCGCGCGACGCTCGGCAAATTTTCGGTTCTGGTCAGCATGTGATCACTCGTCGACGAAAGATTCCGGTCATGCGGCTTGCGGATGCGCCGCTCCTTCAACCCAATTCCTGCATGCGGGTCTTGTCGTTTGCTGCGGCCTTGCGTCAACTCCTGCCCGACGCGCGGCCTCTTGCGGACGGCGAAACGTGACGCCCACTCGGGACGTCCACCTGGGACGCGTGCGGACTGCTCGGGCAGTCCGCAGCGGATATTAATAATTGTTTTTGTAGGGAATGTGTATAGCTGGCGGAAAAATAGTCTGCTTGACTTACGGATTTTCCTGGACTATCGGAAAAAATGAACGTATCCAATTCGATCAACAATACCGCGAGCCATTGCGCATTCGCGCCATCATGGACCGCCGATTCGCTCGAAGCAATGTTTGCAATCCTTTTTATCACGACCGCCCACGGGCAGATTACGAGAGCGATCCCGTAAATTTCGGCAGAATGCATTTCCGATTTCCATTGAATCGTTTTGCGAAATTCGAGGGGCCTGAATTCACGCGTTTGAATCGCTGAATGCGATTTGAATTGAATCGGACGGATCGAAAAGGCGGACCGGTTTCACGCTGCTGCGCGTCGCGGCGCGAATCCGTCGGGTCTCTTCCGCCTCGCATACTTTTACGGGCTACAGCAATGCATACTGAACTCGACGAAAAGGTGGGACGCCTGCTGCGGCGCGCAGCCAGCCGGCGCGGCCTCGTGCCGTATGGGGCTTTTCACGCGCTGTTCGCGCAGACCGTGCCGCTGCGCGAACGTTATGAGCAGCTCGAAGCGGCGGCGGCGGCGCTGTGCGAGCCGCAGGTGGCCGATTACGCGTCGCTGCTCGCGACCGATTCGGGGCTGCCGGGACCGGACTTCTTCACGCGCTTCCGGCGGCTGCACGCTGAGCGCTATTACGCGACGCTCGGCGCGGACCGCCATCGCATGCTCAAGCTCACGGAAAAGCGCCAGCTCGCGAGCGAGGAGCGCGAACGTGTCTACGACCACTATCGCAGCGCCGAGCCTTGCGTGGCGCTCGGGCAGGACGCGTGAGTGCCACGTGAAGGGCGCGCGAAGGGCGCCGCGCGGTTGAATCGTGCAGGCGTGCTGAAGCGTCGTTGATTGCAGACGTGGCGCGCGTCGCGTGGCAGGCAGCGCGCGCCGCCTGCCTGATCCGCGCGGAGCGGATCGAGGGTGATCGACGCTAGTCGACGCGATTGCGGTCGCGCGCGAGAATCGAGACGTACACCGCCGTCGAGACGATGATCACGCCCACGCCGATCATCACTTTCTGGTTGTTGAACTGCACGAGCCCGAGCACGGCGATCGCGATGCCCGTGGCCGAACCGAGCGTCCCGATGGCCGCCACGAAGATGCGCAGCTTGCTCCAGACGCGGTGGCGCCGTTCGGGACCTGCGCCTTCCCTCAAACGATCGAACATCTTCTCGTCCCTTTCACGTGATGTGCGCGGTCTGATGACCCCGCGTGGCGGCGCATGCGCGGCCGCGCGCGCAGACCTCTTTGTGACAAGATTAGACGATCGTGCGCTTCGTTGCTTTCGGAATGACTGCAATGCGGGCTGCGATGCGCTGTCATGAAGCCGCCGTAACGAAACTTTCTGCGGACTTTTCCATGGCTTTAAGTTTGCCTTAATTTTGCGTCGCCATGATGGGTGCGTCGGGTCGATTCGATAGTCGATTCGCGGTTGTTCTTCACGTCCCCTGTTAGCCGCCGATTTTCATCGGCGGCTTTTTTTGTCGCGTGCGATTGCGTGCGCGATTGCGGTTTCGCGCGGTGCCCGCTTTGCCCTTACTTCGCCATTCTCTTCACTTTTTCAATCGATTGTGATTGACGTGAGCTGCGACGATTCGTCCGTGCGCATTCGTTCACTTGCGCAGTCTCGTGCACGCTTCAGGTGCTAAGCTCGAGTGAGTGCGGATGCAGTCCGTCATGAGATCGCATGACGCGCAACGGTCGCGTTAATCGATGAAATCGGCGAAATAATCGCATCCGCTCTCGCGCAACACGCACACGACACGCAATGACAGAGCGGCGAAGCGCGCGGCCATTGCACATCGTTTCTTTTCTTTTCCTCGCATCGTCTCACTGGAGGAGCAAGATGAAAGCGCTCGTATTCAATGGGCCCGGCCAGAAAGCGCTGGAAGACAAACCCGAACCGCAACTCGAGAAGCCGTCCGATGCCATCGTGCGCATCACGAAGACGACCATCTGCGGCACCGATCTGCATATCCTCAAGGGCGACGTGCCCGAGGTGAAGCCCGGCACGACGCTCGGTCACGAAGGCGTGGGCGTGGTGGAAGCGGTGGGCGAGGGCGTGTCCAATTTCAAGGTTGGCGACGCGGTGCTGATTTCCTGCATCAGCTCGTGCGGCAAGTGCGAATATTGCCGCCGCCAGATGTATTCGCACTGCACCACGGGCGGCTGGATTCTCGGTCATCTGATCGACGGCACGCAGGCGGAGAAGGTGCGCATTCCGCACGCCGACACGAGTCTCTATCACCTGCCGAAGGGCGCCGACGAAGAGGCGCTCGTGATGCTCAGCGACATTCTGCCGACCGGTTTCGAATGTGGCGTGCTCAACGGCAAGGTCAAGCCGGGGCAGTCGGTGGCGATCGTCGGCGCGGGGCCGGTCGGGCTGGCGGCGCTCATGACGGCGCAGTTCTACGCGCCGGGCCGCATCGTCATGGTCGACCTCGACGACAACCGGCTCGAAGTCGCGAAGCGCTTCGGCGCGACCGACGTCGTGAACAGCAAGAGCGGCGACGCCGTCGAGCGCGTGATGGCGCTCACGAACGGGCGCGGCGTGGACGTGGCGATCGAGGCCGTGGGCATTCCGGCGACCTTCTCGATCTGCGAGTCGATCATAGGCGCGGGCGGCACGATTGCGAACGTGGGCGTGCACGGCACCAAGGTCGATCTGCATCTGGAGAAGCTCTGGGCGCACAACATCACGCTCACGACCGGACTCGTCGACACCTACACCACGCCGATGCTGCTCGCCACCGTCGAGTCGAAGCGGCTCGAACCTGGCAAGCTCGTCACGCACCGCTTCACGCTCGATCAGATCATGGACGCGTACGCCACTTTCGGCGAAGCGGCGCGCACGCAGGCGCTCAAGGTGATCATTTCGGCCTGAGCGCGCGCGTCGGAATGTCAGAGCGCGAGCGCTGCGTCGCTTAGTCGTATTCCGGAAAGCCCGCGCGACCTTGCGTGAGATCGCGCAGGGTGTCGCGCGCGGCTTCCACTTCGGTGGCCGGAAGCTGGACCGTCAGGCGCACGGTCATCGTGTAGCGGCTGTCGACGAGCGTGTGCTGACCTTGCTCGATCCAGTGGCGCACGCGCGTTTCGTCGGGATAGCCCACTTCCACCGTGAAGCGCGCCTGTGCGATGCGCTCGACGCGCGGCGCGTCCTTGAGCGCGTGTGCGATGGCGTCGGTGTAGGCGCGCACGAGGCCGCCCGCGCCGAGCTTCACGCCGCCGTAGTAGCGCACCACCGCGGCGAGCACGCCGTCGAGATCGTGATGGCGCAGCACTTCGAGGATCGGGCGGCCGGCCGTGCCCGAGGGTTCGCCGTCGTCGGACATGCCCGACTGGCCGCCCGCCAGCAGCGCCCAGCAGACGTGCGTGGCCGTGGGATGTTCTTCGCGCAGACGGCGCAGTTCGGCCATGGCGGCTTCGCGGTCGGCAACCGGAATCGCGAGGGCGATGAAGCGGCTCTTGCGGATCTCGAGTTCCGCGCCGACGGAGTTGGCAAGGGTATAGGTGGGCAAAGCGGGCGGGGCCGGTAGCAAGGCCGGAGCGGCCAGGGCAAACCGTCATGTTAGCGGATGTGCCGGCGCGCGCGGCCGGCCGAACAGGCCGCGCCTGTTATCGAGCGATAGTGAGGCAAAAAACTGCGACGTCAGGCCGCGCTGCGGCATCTTGACAATTTCCGTAATGGATTCTTGCGCGTTGTGCTAATGACGCTTTGGGCGCGAGGCCCGATAATGCGTTCCATGACGGGTCTAGCTCTGGCTGGAGCGAATCCGAACTCCTCATTCGGTGATCCGTCATATACCGATTTCGTCGTGGCGCCGCAGCTCCTGCGCCGCGATCTCCCAGACGCTTCCTCTCTGCGGCAAGCACGCAGAAAAAATCCCCGGTCAGGATATGCTCCGATGACCGGGGGTCATAAGGCTCGCCTGTTCTCAAGAGGCGATTCCACCTTACGCCCATCAAAATTCCGCGGCAACGCAAAAAAATGTCGCAGGCCGTGCGCCGTCTGCGTGCGGGTCTGCTCGCGCGATGGCGTCTGAGCGATTTTTCGCGCGCAAAAAAAAGCCCCAACCGTAGCGGCCGGGGCAATGAGAATACACCGTGCGCTCCGGGGAACGAAACGCCCAACCACCTTAACCGCCAGCCCGGCCAGGATCAACGCGGGCGCATTACGCAGCATTACCTTCTGTGCGCTTGCGCACTTATCCGCCGTGCGTAAGCGCAGCGCCAGGCGCGTGTTTTTCCCTTCGTTCGCGTCGATTGTGATTCGGAGGCCAAATCAAGCGAAGGCGAGCGATAGTCGCAGTTAGCAGGATTCAGGTAAGGGAGTGAAATGCGCGCTGCGCCGCGCCGCCCGAAAATGGCGCGAAAGCGCCCCGGCGAGGGGAGAAATGCGCCGAGGCCGGTCTCTCTTTCGAAGAGACCGGCCTCGGCGGTCCGGCTAAGCGTAAGTCCGTCGCGCGGCGCTCGAAGGCAGCCGCGCGAGATCACGCATTAGTAGCGCGGCGGGGGCGGCGGACGATGGTCGTCGTGACCGCGCGGACCCGGATCATGCGGGTGACGGTGCATCCACTCGTCATGTTCCCAATAGCGGTGGCCGTCCCAGTAACGGTTGTCGTGCCAGCCGATCGACAGTTGCACGCCCACCGGCATCATGTGCGGCTGACCGTATTCGGGCGCCGAGTCGGCACGCAGGCCGTACGGTGCGGATTGAGCGAAGGCGCTCGAGGCGCCCATCAGCGCGCCGCCGGCCAGCAGCGCAGCCGCGAGGACACGTGCGGGGGTCTTCCAGCTCTTGGTGTTCATGTTCTTACCTCCTCTTCGGGTTCATCGTCGCGGCGCATCGGTTGTTGCGCTGCGTTCGACCACGGAACCAAGCTTAGCGAGAGGAGCGCGGTGAAAACGTGACCACTTGTAAGCTTTCGTTTCACTCAAACTGTCATAAGAAATAGGCCCTTTTAACAGTCGAACCTTGATGCAAAAAGGATTACCGCGCCTTTCTGAAGATTGCGCGCGGTAATCAAAGGGCCAGGTTGTCAAGAGGCGTTACATTCGACGGCGACCCGACGCGGCTTCGACGCCGTCCGACGCCTCTCGCCGCGCCCTGTATCTTTCAAAAGCCCTTCATTTTGCTGGCTTTTCCGTCTTGCCGAAGTCGATTGCGTTCTGCGATCCCACCTTTGCGCGCAACTCGTACTTCTGGATCTTGCCGGTCGCGGTACGCGGCAACTCGCCGAATTTCACCACGCGCGGCACCTTGTAGCTGGCGAGAAACAGCCGGCAATGCGCGACGATCTCCTCGGCCGTCGCGCTCGTGCCCGGACGCAGCTCGACGAACGCGCACGGCACTTCGCCCCACTTCGGATCGGGCATCGCGACGACAGCGGCCAGCGCGACCGCCGGATGGCGATACAGCGTGTCCTCCACTTCGATGCTCGAAATGTTTTCGCCGCCCGAGATGATGATGTCCTTGCTGCGGTCGGTGATGCGCACGTAACCGTCGGGCGTCATCACGCCGAGATCGCCCGTATGGAACCAGCCGCCGCGAAACGCTTCTTCGGTGGCGCGCTCGTTCTTCAGATAGCCCTTCATGCAGATGTTGCCGCGGAACATGATCTCGCCGAGCGTTTCGCCGTCGTTGGGCACGGGTTCCATCGTCGTGGGGTTGAGCACGCTCACGCCCGCCTGCAGGTGATAGCGCACGCCCTGACGCGCGGCGAGGCGCGCCTGCTCGTCGTCGGGCAGCGACTTCCACGCGTCCTGCACGGCGCACACCGACGCGGGCCCATAGACCTCGGTGAGCCCGTAGACGTGCGTGAGTTCGATGCCGATCTGCTTCATCTTCGCGATGACGGCCGGCGGCGGCGGCGCGCCCGCCACCATCGTGCGCACCGTGTGCGCGATGCCTTCGCGATACTCGGCGGGCGCATCCGCGAGCGCGCCCTGCACGATGGGCGCGCCGCAATAATGCGTGACGCCTTCGGTGCGGATCAGGTCGAACACGAGTTTCGCGTCGAACTTGCGCAGACACACGTTCACGCCCGCGCGCGCCGCAATCGTCCACGCGAAACACCAGCCGTTGCAGTGAAAGAGCGGCAGCGTCCACAGATAGACGGCGTGCTTCGGCAAATCCCATTCGAGGATGTTGCTGAGCGCGTTCAGATACGCGCCGCGATGGTGATAGACCACGCCCTTCGGATCGCCCGTCGTGCCCGAGGTGTAGTTGAGCGCGATGGCGTCCCATTCGTTGGCGGGCAACTGCCACGCGAACTCGGGATCGCCCTGTTCGAGGAAGGTCTCGTAGTCGATCGCGCGCGGGAAATGCTCGGGGTCGGCGGGCGCCACGTCGGCGACCGTGATGATTTTCAGTTCGGGAAATGCGAGCGCCGCGCGTTGCGCGAGCGCGGCGTATTCCGTATCGACGATCAGCGCCTTGGCCTCGCCGTGACGCAGCATGAACAGCATGGTCGCGACGTCGAGCCGCGTGTTGAGCGTGTTGAGCACCGCGCCCAGCATCGGCACGCCGAAGTGGGCTTCGACCATCGCGGGAATGTTGGGCAGCAGCACGGCAACGGTGTCGCCGCGGCCGATGCCCGCGCGCTGAAGCGCGCTCGCGAGGCGGCGCGTGCGTGCGTAAGTGTCGCGCCAGTTGCGGCGCACGCTGCCGTGGACCATCGCGAGCCGGTCGCCGTAGACCTCGGCGGCGCGCGCGATGAAATCGATCGGCGTGAGCGGGACGTAATTGGCTTCGCGCGGCGCGAGGCCGTCTTCGTACGGATGCAACATGGCGCTGTCTCCTGTCTGCGCGCGGGTCGACGTGCTGTGCAAAGCGACGTGCATGGCGACGGCCTGTCGGCCCGTGCGGATTGACGGTTTATCGGTATGATTCGCGCTAACGTAGCAGGACCGCGCGCGCGAGTCTGTCGCTGGCGCGACAGAGCGGCCGCGCGCAATGATCTATTTCAAGGTGAGCGCCATGACGCAGCCCATTATGCCTCCGGACCAAGCCGCTGCCGCCGCCGCGGGCCGCATCGATGCGCGCGACGCCGCGCGGCTCGCGGCGCTGTTCGAGCGCTTCGCGTGGTTCCGTTCGCTCGACGCCGAACACCGCGCGTGGGTGCTCGACACCTCGCACGCGCAGAGCTGGGCGGCGGGCGCGACCGTGGCCGCGCGCGAGGCGCCTTCGGCGTACTGGCTGGGCGTGAGCAGCGGGCTCGTGAAGCTCGCCATCTTCAACGCCTCGGGTCGCGGCTGCACGTTTTCGGGCGTGCCGCACGGCGGCTGGTTCGGCGAGGGCAGCGTGATCAAGCGCGAGCCGCGCAAATACGACGTCATCGCGCTGCAGCCGTCGCTCGTCATGGCGGTGCCCGCCGACACGTTTCATCGCCTCATGGACAGCAGCCTGCCGTTCAACCGCTTCGTCATCCATCAGTTGAATAACCGCATGGGCGAATTTATCGGGCTGATCCAGAACAGCCGCTTGCTCGATGTCGATGCGCGGATCGCCCAGGCGCTCGCGCAGATGTTCAATCCCGATCTCTATCCGGAGACGGGCCGCGCGCTGGAAATCTCGCAGGAAGAGATCGGCATGCTGGCGGGCGCGTCGCGTCAGCGCGTCAATCAGGCTTTGCAGACGCTCGAACGCGCGGGGCTCGTCACGCTGGCGTACAACCGCGTCGACGTGGTGAATCTCGACGCCTTGCGCGCGTTCGGGCGCGATCAGATCTGACGACGCAGCGTGCGCGCCGTTCGCGCCCCCACGCCGGAAATTCTCTCCAGTCTTTCGCGGACTGGAACAGTCCTCCCCTGTGCGGTGCGTTTTTACGCGGGCGCTTGCTGCGTAGACTGGGCGCATCGATTGACACAGGAGAGCAAGGTGAAGAACGCAATGCTACGCACGGCGCTGGTTTCGATGATGGCGATTGCGCCGGCGATCGCGTTCGCGCAGTCCATCCAGAACGGTCCGGTGACGCGCGCGCAAGTGCTGCAGGAACTGAAGGACCTGGAATCGGTGGGCTATAACCCGTCGCAGGCCAGCAACGCGAATTACCCGAACGATATCGAAGCCGCGATGGTCCGCCTCGAAGCGAAGCGTGCCGAAGAGGCGCGTGTTGCGCAGGCGCAGCCGCGGGTGCAGAGCGTGGCCGAAGTGGATTCAGCGGATCGAGCCGCTCAAGCCGCTCAAGCGGGCTATGGCGCGGAACCGGCGCAGGCCGGACAGACGGGCACGCGCGTGGCGGCGCCCGCCGCTTCCGCGCAACACTAACGTGACTGCGGCGACTGTGTCGCCGGCGCTGCCTGCAAATCCGGCGGCACGCCCATCAGTTGCAGCGTGCCCTGCGTGACGCCCGCGAACACCGGGCCCGCGACGGTGCCGCCATAGTACGAGCGGCCCGCCGGATCGTCGATCATCACGGCGACGATCACGCGCGGCGCGCTCATCGGCGCCATGCCGACGAACAGCGCGCGATAGCGGTTCTTCGCGTAGCCGGCGCCGATCTGCTTGCGCGCGGTGCCGGTCTTGCCGCCGACGCGATAGCCCTCGACGTTCGCGGCGCGGCCCGTGCCGCCTTCCGTCGTCGCCATTTCCAGCATCTTGCGCAGCGCCGCCGCCGTGGCCGGCGTGGTGACCGCGCGCGGCGCGTTGGTGGCGGTCACGGGCGCGCCGCGCAGCAGCTTCGCGGGATACATCGTGCCGTCGCCCGCATAGGCCGTGTAGACCTGCGCGATCTGCAGCAGCGATGCCGAGAGGCCATAGCCATAGGCCATCGTCGCCTGCTCGATCGGACGCCAGCGCGCCCACGGCCGCACACGTCCGGCCGCCGCGCCCGGAAACGTCACTTCGGGCCGCACGCCAAGCTCGTATTCCTGATACTTGTTCCAGATGGTCTGCGCGGGCAGGTTCAGCGCGATCTTCGCGAGCGCGATGTTGCTCGACTTCTGGATCGCCTCGGCCACCGTCATGCGGCCGTGATTCGAGGTGTCGTGAATCACGGCGGGCCCGATGCGATACGTGCCCGGCGAGGTGTCGACGATGGTGTTGGCGTTGACCTTGCGCAGATCCATCGAGAGCGCGGCGACCACGGGCTTGATCGTCGAACCCGGCTCGAAGGTGTCGATCACGGCGCGGTTGCGCAACTGCTTGCCGGTGAGGCGCGCGCGGTTGTTCGGATCGAACGACGGCCAGTTCGCGAGCGCGAGAATCTCGCCGTTCTGCGCGTCGAGCACCACGACGCTGCCCGCTTCCGCGTGATTTTTCGCCACGGCCGCCTTGAGCTGCGTGTAGGCGAGCTGCTGCACGCGGCGGTCTACCGTGAGCTGCACCGTCTCGCCGTTCTTCGGCTGCACGCGTTCGCTCGGCTCGGAAATCACGCGCCCGAGCCGGTCGCGGATCACTTCGCGCTGGCCCGGCGTGCCGCGCAGACGCGCTTCGGCGGCGAGTTCCACGCCTTCCTGGCCCGCGTCTTCCACGTCGGTGAAGCCGACCACGTGCGCGGCCGATTCGCCCTCGGGGTAATAGCGCTTCGAGTCGGCGATGAGCGTGATGCCGCCGGTGGCCATTTCGTCGATATGCGCGGCGGTGTCGGCGTCGACCTGGCGCTTGAGCAGCACGAACGAGCGGTCGCCGGCGAGCCGGCGGCGCAGTTCCGCGAGCGGCATGTCGAGCAGTTTCGCGAGCGGCGACCAGGCGGCTGCGTCGAGGATTTTCGGATTCGCCCAGATCTCGAAGGTTTCGAGGCTGACGGCGAGAATCGCGCCGTTGCGGTCGACGATGCGCCCGCGCATGGCGTCGAGTTCGAGCGTGCGCTGATAGCGCTTTTGCCCCTGCTTGACGTAGAAATCGTGATTGACGACCTGTACCCAGAGCGCGCGGCCCGCGAGCGCCGCGAACGCGGAAAACGTGATGAACACGATGAGCTTCGAACGCCAGGCGGGCAGCTTCGACGCCAGCATCGGATGGCGGGTCGCGGTGGCGTGCGGGTCGCGCGGCGGTCTTCTCGAGCGGATCATCGGAGGGCGAGGTGCGTCTGTCGGGTGTCAGTCGAATGGCATTGTAAACTGTGTGTAATTTAATTGAAATTTGCGTGCCAGTGCGCGGACGCGCGGGGTGTGATGCGGCGCAGGGAAAGTGCGCGCGAAGGCGGGGGCGGAGGCGGGGACCGGAGGCGGGGGGCGCCGATGTCCGCGTGGCGCGAGGCGCGCCCGGGCATCGGCGATCACACGGTCAGACGGAGACGCTCAAGCCGCCACCGGCAACCTGAAACTCGCAATCGCCTCGCGCAGCCCCGTCACCTGATCCTTGAGCGAATGCGCGGCGGCGGCGGCCTCTTCGACCAGCGCGGCGTTCTGCTGCGTCACCTGATCCATTTCGCCCACCGCGCGGTTGACCTGCTCGATGCCGGCGCTCTGCTCGCGCGACGCGTGGCTGATCTCTTCGAGAATCTCGTGCACGCGCCGCACCGACTGCACGATCTCGCCCATCGTCGTGCCCGCGCTGGTCACGAGTTGCTGGCCTTCGGCGACCGTGCCCGTCGATTGCTCGATCAGCGTCTTGATCTCCTTCGCGGCCGCGGCCGAGCGCTGCGCAAGGCTGCGCACTTCCGACGCGACCACCGCGAACCCGCGGCCCTGTTCGCCCGCGCGCGCCGCTTCGACGGCGGCGTTCAGCGCGAGAATATTGGTCTGGAACGCGATGCCGTCGATCACGCCGATGATGTCGCCGATCTGCTGCGAGCTGGTCGTGATCGCGCCCATCGTGCGCACCACGTCGTCGACGACGCTGCTGCCGCGCGTCGCCACTTCGGCGGCTTCGCTCGCGAGCGTGGCGGCGTGCTGCGCGCTGTCCGCGTTCTGACGCACGTTGGACGTCATCTCGTCCATGCTCGACGCGGTCTGCACGAGCGCGGCGGCCTGTTGCTCGGTGCGCTGCGAGAGATCGGTGTTGCCCGCGGCGATCTCGTTCGCGCCCACGTTGATGTTCTCCGCGCCGCTGCGCACGCGCGCCACGGTCTGCACGAGCGCGCCCTGCATGGTCGCGAGCGCGCGCATCAGGCTCTGCGCGTGGGTGCCGTGCGTTTCGACGCGCGAAGTCAGGTCGCCCTGCGCGATGCGGTTGGCCGTCTCCACGGCCGTTTCGAGTTCGCCGCCGATGCTGCCGCGCACGCTGCGCACGACGAACACCATCACCACGGTCGCGATGCCGCCGAGCAGGAAGGTCACGAGCAGCCAGCGCACGAGGCTGCCGTAGAACGCGGCGCTCACGTCGTCCATATACATGCCGGTCACGATCACCCAGTCCCACGGCGCGAAGCGGTTGCCGTAGCTGAGTTTCGGCACGGGCTCGCTATGGCCGGGCTTGGCCCAGAGGTAATCGACGAAACCGCCGCCGGGCTGATTCGCCGCTTCGGACAGCGCGGTGAACACGTGCTTGCCCGCGGGATCGGCGAAACCGGAAAGCAGCTTGCCGTTGAGTTCGGGCTTGATCGGATGCATCAGCATCACGGCCTGCGAGTTGTTGATGCTCAGATAGCCGTCGCTGCCGTAGCGGATCGAGCCGATCACGGCGAGCGCCTGTTTTTGCGCCTCGGCTTCGGGCATCGCGTTGCGTTGCGAGAGGCCGTAGTAGTAGTTCGCGATGCTGCTCGCTTCGTCGACGAGCGTCGTCAGTTGCGCGCGCCGTTCGCGGATCATGGAGTCGCGGCTTTGCCATGCGCCGAAGGCCACGATCAGCAGCAGGCCGATCCAGAGGATCGTGATCATCGAGCGGAGTTTGGTGTTGAGCGTCATCGTCTGTCGGATGGTTCGGGGGCTTGGCACGGTGCAATGAATCGAGTGTTGCTTAGGGCGTCGCGCGCGTCGTTGCGAGCGCTCTGCCTGTGCGTGTTAACGGCGTTTTCGAACGCGCGGGCGAGTCAGGGCGAACCCTCAGTCGAGCCGTTTCCTCATACAAAACAAGACGTTGATGCGCACAGTGATGGGCGCCGCGACGTGCATATGCACACGCGCTGTAGACGCCTGGCGAGGGCTATCCCCATGAGTGCAAAAAACGCCGTAATTCGCGCTTAAAAGCCACAAATTTCACAGCAACTCCATGATTTGCCACTTCTGGCGGGATTCGGGGGCAAGCAATAATCATTTCCGTTATAGTCGCGGCTTCGGCTCAAGGCTGCCCTTGTCATGCGGGTGTCGCGCCGTTGTCGTAGGGGCTGCGAACGAGTGCGTTCCGGTGTGTGTCCCGAGTCTGTTACCGCGACGGTTGCGGTTCATATTCGCGGGTTCAGGATCGATTCTTATTCGCGCTTCGCTTCCGGAATAGCGGGCGATTCGCAAGCGGCACGTCGGTGTTTAGCAAGCGAAAAGCAAGTCGCCCGCAAGCGAAGCAGTACGGCAATCCGCAACGCACCGAGCACCGCGCGAAGCAACGCAAAGCGCACGCAAGCAGCACGCGACAAGCGGCGCCGAGGCCAGAAAAGTCATTTCCCAACGATGCGACGCGCGCGGCGCGGGCCAACCCGGCGCCCACGCGACGTCCACTGGAGTCACACGATGAACGCACGCGAACCCGCACTGGTTCCGGCATCGCGCAGCGCACGGCTGCGTCAGATGCTGGTCAGCAACGAACTCGAATTCCTGATGGAAGCGCACAACGGCCTGTCCGCACGCATCGCGCGCGAAGCAGGCTTCAAGGCGATCTGGGGCTCGGGCCTCTCGATCTCCGCGCAGTTCGGCGTGCGCGACAACAACGAGGCGAGTTGGACCCAGGTGGTCGACAACCTCGAGTTCATGGCCGACGCGAGCGACCTGCCGATCCTGCTGGACGGCGACACCGGCTACGGCAACTTCAACAACGTGCGCCGCCTCGTGCGCAAGCTCGAACAGCGCGGCATCGCCGGCGTCTGTATCGAAGACAAGGTGTTCCCGAAGACCAACAGCTTCATCGGCGGCGAAGCGCAACCGCTCGCCGACATCGACGAATTCTGCGGCAAGATCAAGGCCGGCAAGGACTCGCAGACCGACGAGAACTTCTCGATCGTGGCGCGCGTCGAGGCGCTGATCGCAGGCTGGGGCATGGACGAAGCGCTCAAGCGCGCCGAAGCGTATCGCCTCGCGGGCGCGGACGCGATCCTCATCCACAGCAAGCTCTCGAAACCTGACGAGATCCTCACGTTCGCGCGCGAATGGGCCGGCCGCGGTCCGCTCGTAATCGTGCCGACCAAGTACTACAGCACGCCGACCGACGTGTTCCGCAAGGCGGGCATCAGCACGGTGATCTGGGCGAACCATCAGATCCGCGCGGCGGTCTCGGCGATGCAGGCCGTTACGCGCACGATCTACGAAACGCAGACGCTCGTCGACGTGGAAGACCGCATCGCGACCGTCAACGAGATCTTCCGTCTGCAGGACGCCGACGAATACTCGGAAGCCGAGAACCGCTATCTCTCGACCACGCGTTCGGCCGGTTCGGCGATCGTGCTGGCGGCGAGCCGCGGATCGGGTCTCGACGCCGTGACCGAAGACAAGCCGAAGGTCATGCTGCCGGTCGCGGGCAAGCCGCTGCTGCGCTGGCTCGTCGACGCGTTCAAGAAGGAAGCGGTCAACGACATCACGGTCGTGGGCGGCTACAAAGCCGAAGCGATCGACACGGCGGGCATCAAGCTCGCGCGCAACGAGCGCTACGCGCAGACCAACGAGCTGGCCTCGCTCGCGTGCGCCGTCGACGCGCTCAAGAACGACACCGTGATCTCGTACGGCGACCTGCTGTTCCGCAGCTACATCCTGCGCGACCTCGTCGAAAGCGAAGCCGAATTCAGCGTGGTGATCGACTCGTCGCCGGAAACGGAAAACGCGAGCGTACGCGATTTCGCGTGGTGCTCGTCGGGCGACGACCGTGGCCTGTTCGGCAACAAGACGTATCTGCAACGTGTGTCGTCGGATCAGGCATCGCAGGGCGTGGCGCCCGCGGGCCGCTGGATCGGTCTGATGAACGTGCGCGGCGCGGGCCGTGAGAAGCTCAAGAACAAGCTCGCGCAACTGCAGACGCAAGCCGACTTCGACACGCTCGACATGCCGGCGCTGCTCAACGCGCTGATCGCCGACGGCGAGAAGATCGAAGTGCAATACGTGCGCGGCCACTGGCGCGGCGTGAACGACCTCGAAGATTTCCGCCGCGCGGGCGACTTCGCGCACGCGCAGACGCCGATCGGCAGCGACGCGGGCTCGTCGCCGGAGGCGAAGGCATGATCGAAGCGGCACAGTTCGTCGAAGCGGCGCGCGCGCGCGGCTTCGAATGGTATGCGGGCGTGCCGTGCTCGTTCCTCACGCCGTTCATCAATTACGTGCTGCAGGACGAGTCGCTGCATTACGTGAGCTCGGCCAACGAGGGCGACGCCGTGGCGCTGATCGCGGGCGTCGCGCTCGCGGGCAAGCGCGGCATCGCCATGATGCAGAACTCGGGTCTCGGCAACGCGGTGAGCCCGCTCACCTCGCTCACGTGGACCTTCCGTCTGCCGCAACTGCTGATCGTGACGTGGCGCGGCCAGCCCGGCGTGTCCGACGAACCGCAGCACGCGCTGATGGGTCCGGTCACGCCGCAGATGCTCGACACGATGGACGTGCCCTGGGAGCTGTTCCCGACCGAGGCCGACCAGATCGCGCCCGTGCTCGAACGCGCCATCCGCCACATGGACGAAACGGGTCGCCCGTACGCGCTCGTGATGCAAAAGGGCAGCGTCGCGCCGTTCGAACTGAAGGGCGGCGGCTCGATGCCGGCGAAGCACGCGCTGCCGGTGGCGCAGTCGAAATTCGCGGGCGTGGGCTACGACGATCTGCCGACGCGCCAGCAGGCGCTCGAACGCGTGATCGCGGCCACGCCCGCCGAATCGACGGTGGTGGTGGCGTCGACGGGCTTCTGCGGCCGCGAACTCTACGCGATCGACGACCGCTCGAACCAGTTGTACATGGTCGGCTCGATGGGTTGCGTCAGCTCGTTCGCGCTCGGCCTCGCACTGGCGCGTCCGGATCTGAACGTGGTCGCGCTCGACGGTGACGGCGCCGCGCTCATGCGCATGGGCAACTTCGCGACGCTCGGCGCCTACGGTCCGTCGAACCTCACGCACGTGCTGCTCGACAACGGCGCGCACGATTCGACGGGCGGCCAGGCCACCGTCGCGCAACAGGTGTCGTTCGCGAACGTGGCGGCCGCGTGCGGTTACGCCGACGCCGTGGAAGGCGACGAACTCGCCACGCTCGACGCCGTGCTGGAAGCGGCGCGCGAACGCGCGACGGGTGCGAACGGCGTCGCCGGCGCACGCTTCGTACGCCTGACGATCAAGCGCGGCACGCCCGACGGCCTGCCGCGCCCGACCATCACGCCGCCCGACGTCAAGTCGCGTCTCATGCGCCATATCGGCGCCGAGGCTGCGGCTGCCGTCAACGCCGCTCAATAAGGAATCGCCGATGCTGTTGCTCAATCCCGGCCCGGTCACGCTCACCGAACGCGTGCGCCGCAGCCTGCTGCAGGAAGATCTGTGCCATCGCGAAAGCGAGTTCTTCGACGTGCAGGAAGAGGCGCGCACGCGTCTCGTCGGCGTCTACGATCTCGATCCCGCGCAATGGCAGGCGGTGCTCATGACCGGCTCCGGCACGGCCGCGGTCGAGAGCATGATCGCCTCGCTCGTGCCCGCGAACGGCAAGCTGCTGATCGTCGAAAACGGCGTGTACGGCGAGCGCATCACCGCGATCGCCACGCAGTATGGCATCGCGCACGAAGTCGTGAAGCACGAGTGGATGCAGGCGCCCGATCTCGCGCGCATCACCGCCGCGCTCGACGCCGACCAGTCGTTCACGCACGTCGCGATCATTCATCACGAGACCACCACGGGCCGTCTGAACGATCTGCGCGCGCTGGGCGAAGCGTGCCGCGCGCGCGGCGTGCAGATGCTCGTCGACGGCGTCAGCAGCTTCGGTTCCGAAGCGATCGATTTCGACGACACGAGCATCGCCGCCGTGGCCGCGACCGCGAACAAGTGCCTGCACGGCGTGCCCGGCGCGGCCTTCGTGATCGTGCGCCGCGCGGCGCTCGGCACGGCCGCGAGCCGCACGTACTACCTCGATCTCAAGCGTCTCGCGACGCTGCAGGATCAGCGCAACACGCCGTTCACGCCGTCGGTGCACGCGTATTACGCGCTGGTCGAGGCGCTGCGCGAGCTGGCGGACGAAGGCGGCTGGAAGGCGCGTCACGCGCGTTACGCGGCGCTTTCGGAGCAGGTGCGCGCCGGTCTCGCCGCGCGCGGCATGGACTGCGTGCTGCCGAAGGACGAGTCGTCGGTGGTGCTGCGCGCGTTCCGTCTGCCTGCGGGCATCGACTATCCGAAGCTGCACGACGCGCTCAAGGCGCGCGGCTTCGTGATCTACGCGGGGCAGGGCGGTCTGTCGAAGGAACTGTTCCGCATCTCGACGATGGGCGACATTCATGCCGCCGACGTCGAGCGTCTGCTCGCGTCGTTCGACGCGCTCGCGCAATAAGGCTTGACGACCGTTTAGCGATTCGTTTTAGCCCGTAAAAAAAGGCCTTGCAGCGTGAAAGCGCTGCAAGGCCTTTTTGTTTCCGGCGCGCGCCGCGATCGACGCGATCGACGCGATCGACGCGGCGATCAGCTCGCCGTGCGTTCGCGCGTGCGCACGGGCACGCTCTGTTTCGACGATTTGCGGCGCGCACGCGCTTTCTTCAGCCAGATCAGCACGCCGGTCACGCTGAGCATCGCCACGACGATGCCCGTGAAGCTGATCGCGATGCGTCCGGGCAAACCGGCGATACGGCCCGAGTGCAGCGGAAACTGCGCTTGAATGAAGATGTCGCCCGCGCTGCCGCGACCGGGAATCTGGCTGCCGAGAATCGCGTCGTTGTGGCCGTCGATCACGAGCCACGGGTTGCCGAGGCCCGCGTCGCCGTGATCGTTGCCCGCTGCGTAGTAGCCCACGCCGTAGGCGCCGAACTCCGGCATCGCGAACAGTCCGCCCGGCGGCGCGGTGATGCCTTCGCGCCGGCCGATGGCGGCCGCTTCGGCGACGATGCGCGTGCGCGCGGCGTCGGCCTGGGCGGGCGTCAGCGCGCCGGCGGGCGAGGGCGAGCGGAACGGGTCCGGCGCGAGCGTCGAGAAGACCGAGACCACGGGGCGCACGATCTGCGTGCCGAGATTCATCGAAATCGACGTGACGGCGACCACGATCAGCAGACCCCAGAGCCACACGCCGCCCGAGCGGTGCAGATCGAACGTGAGCGCGTAGCCGCCGCGCTTGAGGCGGAACGCGAGCGACTTGCGCCAGCTCTTGAGATTTGGAAACGCGAGCACGATGGCGATGAAGCCGTCGAGCAGCCACACCATGCCCACCACGCCCATCGTCCAGACGCTGAAGTCGATGCCCATCTTCGTCGGCATGAACAGCGTGTAGTGGAGCTGGTAGAGGAAGGGAATCAGGTTCTCGCGGGCGAGCGACGGCGCGCCCCACATGCGGCGACCCTGTTCGGCACCGGTGACGGGGTCGAGCGCGATCTGGTTGTAGTCGAGCGGATACGGTGCGCCGGTCTTCGGATCGGTGCGCGGACTCACGCGCGCCATGAAGGTGGTGCCGGGCTCGATCGAGAGCGGCATGAAGGTGACTTCGGCGTGCGGCTCGGCGGCCTCGAAGCGCTTCGCGAGTTCGAGCGGCGACAGCGGCGTGCCCGGCGTGTGAGCGTGATAGAAGGACGGGTTGAGCGCGGAATCCAGTTCGTGGTCCCACGCGATCACCGCGCCGGTCAGCCCGGCGATGAACAGGAATGCCGCCGTGCCGAGGCCGAACCAGCGGTGCAGGCGAACCAGCAGCGGTCTCATGCGGCGGCGCGGCGCGTCCGGCGGAGTGCGGGAACGGGCTCGGTCAGAAAGTGGGTCACGATGCGTTGGTGGTTCGGCTAAACGGCTGAAGAGAGCGGACATGCAATATTACCCGCTACTTGACTGCAAATACGAATCGTTTGCATTTTAAGGAGCGTGGCGCCTGAGTGCAAGCTTGGTGAAAGCTAAGGCGAGGGATAAAAGCGGGAAAGCACGCGGATCGGGTCGATCGTGCGCGTTGGTGGAGGCTGATCGATTGGGTTCGGGCGCACGCGCAGCGGCGCGGCGTGCGCCGTTCAGACCGGGTCCTTGTTTGGCGGACCGTCGGGGCGTTGCGGTTCTTCGCCGTGATGGCCCGGCGGCGGGGGCGTGAGCGGGTCGCGGTCGGGATCGCGCGTCGGGTCGGCGAGCGGTTCGGGAAGCGGGTTCGTGTGCGAGCAGATCATCGCGGCTACCTCGTGCGCGGCCGGGGCCGGGCGGTGGACGGAACGCGGAGCGCGTACTCATAGCCTAGCTGATCGCGGCGCGGCGTGCCGTGGAGATTCGGGCGCGCCTTCAGGCGGGGTTTCGGGGCGCGGCGATTTGCATGCGCGAGTGTGGCGACGAGACGATCGGCGGGCGATTGTTCGTCAAACTGGCCATATTGAGTGCGATACAGGCCGTTTTGAGTGTCGATTATTGCTGTCAGGTCAACACTGTTTATATGCTGCCGGCATTTTTCAAAAACTTACCCGGTCGTAAACTTCAGCCTTCCTCAAAACGGGAGCGCCAGCGCGCTCCCTCAGTATCGGCAAGGTGATGGTATGGGTGCGGCGGTAGTGGCGGTGGTGTTCGTTCTGGGTTTGCTCGGCGTGCCGACGTTGTTTGGTCATGCGTCGCACGCGAAAGCCGAGCAGGTCGCCTCGGTGCACACGCCGCCCGCAGTCTCGGAGAAGTCCGGTGGCGATGCGAATGCCAAGGCGGACGCTGCGGCGTCCGACACGGTCGCGACCCCAGTTGCCGATACCACGACGGACGCAGCGACGGACGCCAGCCGTCCCTGAGCCGCTTGCCGAGCTTCTTGCGTTTCCTGAACGCGCGGCCCGGCGCGAAATCGGCGCCTGACGTTTAAAGCCCGTCCAGATCGGCGGGCGTGTCCACGTCGCGCAGAATGCCGGGGTCGTCGACGTCGATCCGTTTGATCGGCTGCGTGCTGAGCAACGCGCGCGCGCCCGTGTCGCCGTCGAGCGCGATCAGTGCCGCGCGATGTTCGAGGCCGAATCCCACCGGATGTCCGCGCCGGCCGTCATGGAACGGCGCGACGAGCGGCGCGCCCGCGTCCAGTTCGCGCGCGACCGCTTCGATCGTGGGCACGGCGATACGCGGCATGTCCGCGAGCGCGACGATCCAGCTTTCGCCTTCCGCATCGGCTTCGACGGCCGCCGCCAGACTCGCGCCCATGCCGCGCACGGCGTCGGGCGCGAACACCACGTCGCAGCCTGCCTCGTTGAGCGCGTGCGCGAGCGTTTCCGCGCCGGGACGCACGACGGCGATCACCTTGGGCACGACGAGCAGCAGACGATGCGCGGCTTCGTGCGCGACGCACGCGCCGCCAGGCAGCGGTTCGAGCAGCTTGTTGCGCAGACCTTGGGGATCGAAACGCGATCCCGTGCCGGCGGCGAGCAGGACGCCGGTGGCGAGCGATGCATAAGCCATGGGGTCTACCGCGGGGCGAGCCGCGCGAGAAGGGAATGGGCCGATTGTGCGGCGCAATGGCGCGCGGGGCAAGCGCGGATTGCCCCGCGCGCGCGTGAGGTGCGGCGAGCGAATCGACGCTGAATCAACGCCAGATCGACGATGCCGCCGCTTCACGCGAACGCGTGCTGCGGCAGCATCAGCTTGTCGAGCGTGATCGGCAAATCGCGCACGCGCACGCCCGTCGCGTGATACACGGCGTTCGCGATGGCGGCGGGCACGCCCGTAATGCCGATCTCGCCGATGCCGCGCACGCCGACCGCATTGAAGCGCAGATCCGGCTGGCCCACGAACAACACATCCAGCGCGCCGATGTCGGCGTTCACCGGCACGTGGTACTGCGCGAAATTGCCGTTCGCGAAGCGGCCCGTGCGCGTGTCGAGCAGACCGTCTTCGTGCAGCGCCGTGCTCACGCCCCACACCATGCCGCCCATCAACTGGCTGCGCGCGGTCTTCTCGTTGAGCACCTGCCCCACGTCATAAGCGCCGACGATGCGCGTCACGCGCACCGTGCCCAGTTCCGCGTCCACGTGCACTTCGGCAAAGACCGCGCCGAACGAGTGGAACGCGTACTGCCTGCGCTCGTCGCCCGGTTTAGCCGTGGCCTGCGCGTCGATCGGCTGGCCGCCCGCGCGCGCCACGATGGCGGCGGCGGGATCGCGGCGCGACGGGTCGCGGCGCAACACGACCCAGCCGTCGCTGACGGTGACCTCGGCGGGCGCGGCGCTGTACACGGGCGAGGCGCGGTCGGCCACGGCCAGCGCGATCAGTTTGTCGCGCGCGGCGCGCGCCGCGGCCTGCACGGCCGGCGACACGCTCGCCGCCGACTGCGAGCCGCCCGAGCCGGGCGCGCGCGGCAGCGTCGAATCGCCGAGCGCGAACGCGATGCGATCGGGCGGAAAGCCGAGCGCATCGGCGGCCACCTGCGTCATCACGGTATAGGTGCCGGTGCCGAGGTCCTGCGTGCCGGAGGCGACCATCGCCGTGCCGTCGGGCAGGATGCGCGCGAGCGCGGACGCTTCGCCGCGGTTCGCGGGATAGGTCGCGCTCGCCATGCCCCAGCCGATCAGCGTATTGCCCTCGCGCATCGCGCGCGGCGCGTTCACGCGCTGTGCCCAGCCGAAGCGATCCGCGCCTGCCGCGTAGCATTCGCGCAGTGCCTTCGACGACCACGGCTTGCCCTCCTGCGGCTCGGCTTCGGCGTAATTCTTCAGACGCAGTGCGACGGGATCGAGCTTGAGCCGCCACGCGAGTTCGTCCATCGCCGATTCGAGCGCGAACGAGCCGGTGGTTTCGCCGGGCGCGCGCGTGAAGGTCGGCGTGCCCACGTTCAGCGGCACGACGCGATGACTCGTGCTCAGGTTCGGCACCGCGTACATCATGCGCGTGACGAGTCCGGACAGTTCGGTCCAGTCCTCGAACGTCGAGGTGTGCGAAAAGGTGTCGTGACGCAGGCCGGTCAACGTGCCGTCTTTGCGCGCCGCGATCGACAGATGCTGCTCGGTGTGCGGGCGCGAGCCGACCGGGCCGAACATCTGCGGACGCGCGAGCGCGAGACGCACGGGGCGTCCGGTCTGCTTCGCGGCCATCGCGCACAGACTCACATGCGACCACGACGAACCCTTGCAGCCGAAGCCGCCGCCGATGAACGGCGAGATCACGCGCACGTTCGCGGCGGGCACGCCGAACACGGCGGCGACGGCGGTGCTCGCGCCGGAGACGCCTTGCGTCGAGTCGTAAAGCGTGAGTTCGGGGCCGTCCCAGCGCGCCATCGTCGCGTGCGGTTCCATCGGATTGTGGAATTGCACCGGCGTCGTGTAGATGGCGTCGATGCGCACCGCGCCTTCGCGCAGTCCCGCTTCCGGATCGCCGCGCGACGAATCGGCGGGACGGCCCGGCGGCGAGGGCGGCGTGTGCGCCTCGCTTTTCGCGCGCGCGAAATCGAGCGTGCCGGGCGTGGCGGCGTAGACCGGCTTGACGTGCTGCGCGGCGTCGATGGCGCGCTCCAGCGTGTCGGCGACCACGACCGCGACCGGCTCGTTGCTGTAGCGCACGACGTTGTCTTGCAGCAGCGTGAGGCGGCGGCCCGCGGGCGGCGCGAGCGGCGTCTGGCCGTTGTTGGGCAGGCGCATCGCGTTTTGCCACGTCATCACCAGCAGCACGCCGGGCATCGCCTGCGCGCGGCGCGTGTCGATCGACGTGATCGTGCCGCTCGATATCGTGCTCGTCACGATCACCGCGTGCGCGAGCCGCGCCTCGGGAAAGTCCGACGCATAGCTCGCACTGCCCGTGACTTTGAGCATGCCGTCGATGCGATCGACGGGCTGGCCGATCAGCCGCTTCGTGTCGTGATTCGTGTCGTGATTCGCGTCCTGGTTCGTGTCGCTCATGCGAAGTCTCCCGTGGCGCCCGCCGCCAGCAAAGTCGCGCGGACGATCGCGCGCTGCGCCAGTTCGACCTTGAACGCATTGCCCGGCAGCGGCCGCGCCTGCGCGAGTTCGGCGGCGGCGGCCGCGCGTAACGTTGCGGTGTCGAGCGTGCGGCCAGTGAGATGCTGCTCGGCGACACTCGCGCGCCACGGCTTGTGCGCGACGCCGCCCAGCGCGAGGCGCACGCTGCGCACGGTCCGGCCGTCGAGTTGCAGCGCCGCCGCCACGGACACGAGCGCGAACGCGTAGCTCGCGCGGTCGCGCAGCTTCAGATAGTGCGCGTGATCGCTGAAGGCGGGCGGCGGCAGATCGACCGACGTGATCAGTTCGCCAGGCGCGAGCGTGGTGTCGAGATCGGGACGCTCGCCGGGCAGTCGATGAAACTGCGCGAAGGCAATCGCGCGCGCCCCGTTCGGACCGCGCACCTGCACGACGGCGTCGAGCGCCGCGAGCGCCACGCTCATATCGGACGGATTCACGGCCACGCATTGCGTGCTCGCGCCGAGGATCGCGTGCAGCCGGTTGAAGCCGCCGAGCGCCGCGCAGCCGCTACCGGGCGCGCGCTTGTTGCATTGGGCAAACGCAGTGTCGTAGAAGTAATCGCAGCGCGTGCGTTGCAGCAGATTGCCGCCGACCGTCGCCATGTTGCGCAATTGCGGCGACGCGCCCGCGAGCAGCGCTTGCGAGAGCAGCGGATAACGCGTGCGCACGAGCGTGTGATTGGCGGCGTCGCTGTTACGCACGAGCGCGCCGATGCGCAGGCCGCCATCGGGCAAGGCGTCGATCTGATCGAGCGGCGCGAGGCGCGTGATGTCGATCAGCGTGACGGGATGCGCGAGGCCGCCTTTCATCAGATCGAGCAGATTCGTGCCGCCGCCGATGAAGGCCGCGCCCGGTTGCTGCGCGGCGGCGATGGCGGCGTCGATGCTGGCGGCGCGCTGGTAGGAGAGAGCGTCCATGAGCGGCTCCGTGCGTCACGCGCCGGCGCTGTGCGCGTCGCGCACGGCGGCCACGATGTTCACGTACGCGCCGCAGCGGCACAGATTGCCGCTCATGCGCTCGCGGATTTCGGCGTCGCTCAGTTGCGCGGGGCGCGTGCGCACGTCGGCGGTCGCGGCGCTCGCGGTGCCCGCTGCGAATTCGCTGAGACACGCCGTCGCCGAACACAACTGCCCCGGCGTACAGAAGCCGCACTGCAACGCGTCGCGCTCGACAAAGGCGCGCTGGAGTGGACTCGGTTGCGTCGCGCTCGCGAGACCTTCGACCGTGGTGATGCGCTGGCCTTCGTGCATCACCGCGAGCGTCAGGCACGCGTTGATGCGGCGGCCTTCGACGAGCACGGTGCACGCGCCGCACTGGCCGCGATCGCAGCCTTTCTTCGTGCCGGTGAGACCGGCGTAATCGCGCAGGGCGTCGAGCAGCGTCACGCGCGGTTCGATATGCAGCGCGTACTCGCGGCCGTTGATGCTGAGTTGAACCGGTTGCGCGGGCACGACAGGCGGCGCGCTTGCGGTGTCGTTCGCGGGCGCGTTTGGCTGGGCGTGCAGATGCGGCGTCGCGCCGAGCGCGGCGGCTGCGGCGGCCGATTGCAGGAAGCGTCGGCGCGAGGTGTCGGCGGGCGGGGTGGGCGCGGGCGTGTCGGCGGCAGCGGGCGCGTCGTGAGAGCGATCGTGTGACATGGCGTTCGGCGGGCTCCATCAAGGATGGCAAGCGCACGCGAATCGCGATGCCGCGTGAGACGTCGCGCAGCGTGCGGACCTCGGTCTACGAAACAACGGCGGGAGCAAATTCAGTGCCGCGCGTGCGGCGGCGACACGGTGTCCAACCCGGCGGCCAACCTGGCGCACCGGCGGGATCAGACCTGCACGTTGCACGCGAGCGCGACGAAAGTAAAGCGCGGAAAAGCGAAAAACGCGTGACGATCCGGCTTCTGGCGCGGACCTGTCGTGCGGCTGACATCGGGCCGTCGCGAAGCTGGCGGCGCGGACAGCCGTCATCGAATTTGCCTTCCGCCCGATGCTTTTCGCGCGATGTCTTTCGCGCGATGCGTCAGACCACGCTGGCCGCGCCGGCCGCGACGCGCTGCGTGTCGCCGTCGTCCGGTTGGGCGGCGAGCCATGCCGCCACGGCGGCGATCGCCGGCTCGCGCGTGAACACGCCGAAGTGATTGATATCGGGAAGGATAGCGAAGTAAGTTTCAGGCGAAGCGCGCGCGACGAGTTCGCCGAGCAAGGGCGCATCGACGGCTTCGTCGTGCGCGCCGACCAGCACCGCCGATTGCGCGCCGAGCTTCGCCACATCGCGGTCGAAACGCGCGCGCGGATGGTACGCGCTATTGAGCCGATACGAATACGCGAGCGTTTCGCTGCCGTCGCGAAACCGCGCGGGCTTGTTGAAGGCGATCACCGGCAACGCATCGAAGCCATGCACGCCGAACAGGTTCAGCAGCGCGAGCCCGATGATCCGCCGCAAATGCAGGCTTGCCCAGCCGCTATTGGCCTTGAGCGAACGCGAGCGCGCAATGGCCGGACTCAGCGCAAGAAAGCGCGCGACCAGCGCGGCATGCGCGCCGCCCGCGAAACGAATCACGAGACCGCCGCCGCTCGAATGCCCGCCGAGCACGATCGGTCCGGACTCGCCGCGATTGCGCAGGTGCGTGACGAGATCGGCGAGATCGTCCTCGAACTGGCCGATATAGTCGATGTCGCCGCGCCGCGTGCCGGAAAGATAGTGACCGCGCAGATTCGGCAGCACGACGCGCGCGATGCCGCGCTGGCTCAGATGCGCCGCGAGCGCGTGATACGACGCGCCGTGATACGACGAGCCGTGCACGAAGATCAGCACCTGCGAGGCCGTGCTGTCGTAGAAGCGGAACGCGAGCGGCTCGCCGTCGCGCGCCGCGTAGCGCTGCACGGGCGGCAAGCTCGCGGCCGGCGGCGCGTCGAGCGATTCGAATCCGAATACATCCTCGGATTGCGCCGCCCTGGGCCCGGCGGACGCTACCATCACGAGCGCGGCGACGAGCGTCGCCAGTGCGATCGCCGCGACGATCGCCACGCCATCGATCAGCGTGAAAAGAACGGCATGCACGGTAGTCTCCTGTTCTGTTTTCCGTGCATGCTAGCAGTTAATCGCAATGATTCATTTCGCATACAAGGCGATGACGTTTCGCCGACAAAACTGGAGGAGTCCTGATGCTGACGGTTCACCACCTCGACAATTCGCGTTCGCAGCGCGTGCTCTGGATGCTCGAAGAACTGGGCGTCGAGTACGACATCGTGAAGTATCAGCGCGACAAGGAGACAATGCTCGCGCCGCCCGCGTTGCGCGCGGTGCATCCGCTCGGGAAATCGCCGGTCGTGACGGATGGCGAACACACGCTGGCCGAGTCGGGTGCGATCCTCGAATATCTGGTGGAGCAATATGGCGATGGCCGCTTCGTGCCCGCGCGCGGCACGCCGGCGCATTTGCGCTACCGTTACTGGATGCATTACGCGGAAGGGTCGGCGATGCCGCCGTTGCTGCTCGCGCTGGTCGCGCAGCGCATCGCGGGCGCGAAGGTGCCGTTCTTCGTGAAACCGGTCGTGCGCAAGGTGGCGGCCTCGCTGGAGAGCGGCTTTGTCGGGCCGCAGCTCGCGCTGCACTTCGGCTATATCGCGAAGGAACTCGACGCGACAGGCTGGTTCGCCGGCGACGCCTTCACGGCCGCCGACGTGCAGATGAGCTTTCCGCTCGAAGCCGGTGCGAAGCGCGCGGGCGCGCAAAAGCATCCGTCGATTCGCGCGTTTCTGGAGCGCATTCACGCGCGGCCCGCGTATCAGCGCGCGCTCGCGCGGGGCGGCGAGTACACGTTGTTTGGCTGAATCCGCGATTGAAATCCGCGATTGAAATTCGCGATTGAAGCGTGCGGCCGTGCGGCGTGGTGTGCATCGACGGATCATCGACTGATTGCGCCGTCGAACTCTCCACGCGCAAAAAAAGCCGGGAAGCAGCACGCTTCCCGGCTTTTTTCATGAGTCGCTGACGGCGCGACGCGCGCCTTCAGTCGATGCCGTGAAACGTGGCGTCGTCCGGGCCGAGGTATGCAGGCGGACGCCACACGGCGTCGCGCATCGAATGCTGCACGAGATTCTCGACGCCCAGCAGCACCGCGAAGATCGCCATGCGCACGGGAATGCCGTTGTCGGTCTGGCGGAAGATCGCGAGACGCGGATCGTGGTTCAGGTCGGTCGAGAGATCGTTCGCGCCCGGACGGCTGTCGCGCGGCAGCGGGTGCATCACGAGCGTTTCGGGGGTGCAGAAAGCGTCGAGCAGCGCCAGATTGATCTGGAAATCGGGCGTGTAGCCTTCGAAGGACTCGTCGGTGAAACGCTCCTTCTGGATGCGCGTGGCGTACACCACGTCCGCGCCGCGCAGACCTTCCTTAAGGTCGGTCGTCTGCTCGACCACGTGGCCGTTGGTCGAGATCTTGTCGACGATGTACTGCGGCATTTCGAGCATCGGCGGCGAAATGAGCGTGAACTTGATGCCGCGATAGAGCGCGAGCAGCTTCACGAGCGAGTGCACCGTGCGGCCGTATTTCAGGTCGCCGACGAGCGCGATGTGCGCGCCGTCGACGATCTTGCCCAGGCGCGAGAACTCGCGCTGGATCGTGTAGAGGTCGAGCAGCGCCTGACTCGGGTGCTCGCCGGGACCGTCGCCGCCGTTGATCACGGGGATGTTCACGGCGCGCGCGAATTCGGCCACCGAGCCCTGGTCGGGGTGGCGGATCACCATCGCGTCGACGTAGCCGGCCATCACGCGGCTCGTGTCGTAGATCGATTCGCCCTTGGCCATCGACGAGAACGTGAAGCCGGTCGTATCGCAGACCGAACCGCCCAGGCGGCAGAACGCGGCGCCGAAGCTCACGCGGGTGCGCGTGCTGGCCTCGAAGAACAGGTTGCCGAGCACCGCGCCTTCGAGCACGCGCGAGATTTTCCGGCGGCGCGCGATGGGCTGCATGATGTCGGCGACGCGGAACAGCGCTTCGACGGAGTCGCGCGAGAACTGGTCGACGGACAGCAGTTGCGGCTTGCCCTCGAATTGCATCTGGCTGGCCAGCGAGCGCGGATCTACGCTTTGCGTATAGCTTTCACGCGGCTCGCCGCCACCGACGATTTCCGAGACGAAACGCTCGACGATCTCGGGCATGGCACGCGATTCCTGCGATTCCTCGGGCAGCAACCACGTGTCGAGCGCGCGGCGCGTGACGCCGATGCGGCTCGCGAAGGCGTCGCGGGTCATGTTCAGGCGACGCATGGCGTCGCGGAGGAAGGCTTGTTGCGGAACGCTCATGCTGGCACCCGTGTTGGCTGGTTTATGTACGCGGTGCGTATATTAGTTCGGCGGGGCGAGAAGTCAAGCGATTTTCGCGGGGCAGGGCGTCGCGATTGTCGCGGCGACGTTCGGTTTGCCTGTTCAGGCGGACTTTTTATCGGGATGGGTATTTTTCAGACGCCACGATAATCGCCGTTTCGTTTTCAGGAAGGGCGGGCGCAGGCCGGCCCCGGCAGACTGAGATGGCTATTCGGATCGTGTTCATCGGCGTGAGGGCTTCACCTTTGTGGGCGAAATTGCGCTTGCGGGGGCGATCATGAAATTGCCGTGGTCCAGCTCCAACGACGAGCTTTCCCGTGGCGGCACCCGCTTCGTCACGCAGCGCGCCGCGCGCCGTACGCTGATCGCGACCGCCGGCGCCGCGGCGCTGGTCTCGCTGGCGGGCGGCATCGCCATCGGCCGGTTTAGCGGCGCCGCCGGGGCGGCCGCGCCGGGCCAGACGGGCGCCGCGCAGCATCACTATGTGGTGGGCGAGATCGGCCGGATGAACGCGTCGATCGCCTTGCTCGATCCGCGTATCGAGCGCCTCGCCGCGCAGCTCGCGCAGTTGCGCCAGTTCGACGAGCGTCTGCGCGCGCAGGCGCCGCGCGGCACGGCCACGGCGCCCGCCGCCGCGCACGAGCATTCCGGCGACGACGATGACGGCGAGGGCGGTCCCGCGCTCGCGCCGCGTCGCTGTGCGGAGTCGTCGGCGGCGCGCGCCAACACGCACGCGGTGGCCGGCGAGGTCGATTGCATGAGCGCGACGCTGAGCGCGCTCGAACACGCGGTCGCGCTTCACGAGGTCGCCTTGCAGGCGTATCCGGGCCGCAGGCCGACTGACGGCGGCCGCATGGGCTCGCCGTTCGGCAATCGCATCGATCCGTTCTCGAAACGGCTCAGCTTCCATCCGGGCGTCGATCTCGTCGCGCCCACCGGCACGCCGATTCTCGCCGCCGCGGGCGGCCGCGTGATTTTCGCGGGGCAGAAGGCGGGCTACGGCAACGCCGTGGAGATCGATCACGGCAACGGCTTCATCACGCGCTACGGCCACGCTTCGAAACTCGACGTGAAGGCGGGCGACGTCGTGCTGCCGGGCGAGCATATCGCCGACGTCGGTTCGACGGGGCGCTCGACCGGCCCGCATCTGCATTTCGAAGTCATCGTGCGCGGCGCGCAGGTCAATCCGTCCGATTACCTCGCGCTGTTCGGCGCCTATCGCGTGGGCGCGGCCAACGGCGCGGGTCAAAGTGCCAGCGCCGAGCGAGCCAATGCTGCCAATGGTGCCGAGGGCGCCGATCACGGCGGGCGGGCGAATGGCTGACGCGCGTCCCTCCGCGCGTGTGCGCACGGACGCGAAGCGCGCGTTCGAACTCCAGCCGGTGCGCTCGCGCGCGTCGCGCTGGGCGATAGCGATTGCGTGGACGGCGCTCGCGGGCGGCGCGGGCGCGGCGGCGTCGGCGTGGGCGCTGCGTGGCGGCGCGCCGGCCTGTCCCGTGATCGAGCCCGATGTGCTGCAAACCCAGCTCACGACCGCCCAGCTCGCGCTTGAGCAGGAGCGCGCGGCGCGGGCGGCTTTGCAGCAATCGGCGGACGCCGCGCAGGCGCAGGCGGCGAAAGTGCAGGCCGAACTGCTGTTTCTGCGCAGCCACGGCGCGGTTGGTGGCGCCAACGGCAACGGTAGCGGCAACGCCGGCAACCGCGCCAACGCCAACGGCGGCAGTCCCGCGCAGTAAGCGCTTGCGCCGGTTTCCCGAGTTTCGTGCCGTGAGCCGAGCCACGGCATCTTTTCAGCAACACAAACGCAACGGTGGTGTTCATGTTCAACAAGAAGAAGCCCCAGCCGGGCATCCAGCAGACCAAGCTCGCGACGCTGATCGCCGAGGATGTGCGCATCACGGGCAACCTCGAATTCGCCGACGGCTTGCGCCTCGACGGCCAGGTGACCGGCAACCTCAGCGGCAAGACGGGCGCGCAGACGCTGCTCGTGCTGAGCGAGCGCAGCGCGGTGCAGGGCAACGTGCATGGCTACGACATCGTCGTGAACGGGCGCATTGTCGGCGACGTCATCGCGGATCATTTCATCGAGCTGCAATCGAATGCGCACGTGGTCGGCAACATCTACTACCAGCAGTTGCAGATGGATTGCGGCGCGAGCGTGGACGGCAAGCTCACGAGGCGCGATCCGGCCGATGCACCGAATCTGCTGCTCGACTCGCCGATTGTCGATGTGGAAGTGCACGGCGAGGCGCGCCGCTAGATTGGCGGCGCGCGGGCGGACGATCTCGGTTACACTTCAGGCCATGTCACGTCAGCCGAATACCTTCGCCCAGCCTATCGCCGCCGCTACGCGCGCGGTGTTGGCGCGCGCGCAGGCCGCGTCGGTCAGCGTGAAAGCCAAAGCCAAAAAACAGCCGCTCATCTGACCGGAGCTTGCTGTTCCGTCGGATGTTGCGATGGAACAGCTTGCCGCCCCCGCCTTTCTCCAGGCCAGCCCGACTTCCCCGCACCGCTCGACGGACCTTCCACTCGGTCGCGTTCAAGGGAAAGTCATGTCTTCGTTTTCGGGTATCTGGATTCCGCTCGTCACGCCGTTCAACCAGGGAGCGGTCGATCACGAGGCGCTCGACGCGCTGGTGCGCCACTACGCGCATGCGGGCGTGGCGGGCTTCGTCGCGCTCGGCACGACCGGCGAGCCCGCCGCGCTCGACGATCGCGAGCAGGACGCCGTGCTCGCCACGGTGCTGGCCGCCGCCGGGATGCTGCCGGTCGTGGCGGGCGTGAGCGGCAATCACACGGCCTCGGTGCGCGAGCGTATCGAGGCGCTCAACGACGCGCCCATCGCGGGCGTGCTGGCGGCGGCGCCGTATTACATTCGGCCGTCGCAGGCAGGGGTGATCGGCCATTTCGCGGCGCTCGCCGACGCGAGCCGCAAGCCGGTGATCCTTTACGACATTCCCGCGCGCACCGGCGTGCGCCTCGAACTCGCGACGCTGCTCGAACTGGCGGGGCACGAGCGCATCGTCGCGGTGAAGGATTGCGGCGGCTCGCTCGACAAGACGCTCGCGCTGATTCTCGACGGCCGCCTGCAGGTGCTCTGCGGCGAGGACATCGAGATGTTCGGCGCACTCTGCGCGGGCGCGAGCGGGGCGATCGCGGCGTCGGCGCATCTGCTGCCGGCGCGTTTCGTGGCGATGGCGCAAGCCGTGCGCGAAGAACGTCTCGGCGATGCACGCGCACTCTGGCACGGCCTCGTGCCGCTCGTGCGCGCTGCGTTCGCGGAACCGAATCCGGGGCCGGTGAAGGCCGCGCTCGCGCAACGCGGATTGATCCGCAACGAACTGCGCGCGCCGATGACGGTCGTCAGCGCCGAACTGGAAGCGATGTTGGGAAGGATGGTGGCGTAACGCGTCGGCGGCTGGCGCGTCGCGCGATGGGTTCTGCGTGTGGGTTGTGCGTGTGCGTTTTGCGTGCGTGGAACGCGGGCGCAACGAAAAGCGGCGCGCCCCGGCTGGCGGGACGCGCGGTTTCGTCAGGCAGTATCAGCTCACCGCGCGTGCGCTCGCGCGGCTGCTGCGCGAGCGTCGGCGCGTGCGCGGACGCTCTGTATCGACGGGTTCGCCGTTGAGCAGAATGCGGCGACCCGGCACGTGTTCGGCGACCAGACGCGCGATTTCGAAGGCCGAGCTTTCCGCCGGCACGACCTGGCGGCGCGCGCCGTCGTCGAGCGGCGTGGTCCACTCGACGAGGCGATAAGCGCGGCCCCAGGGATGCTGCAGCGGCGTGGAGACGCGGCAAGAGGCGACGCGTCCGGGCGAGCCGTCGCGCAGCAGGGATTGCAGGTGCATCAGCACGTCGTCGTCTTCAACCATGACTTCGCTCCTCCTCGGCTTGCCGCATAAAAAAACGCCGCCGATGTTCCGGCGGCTCAACAGGGGTGAGCATATGGTTACAGTGAAGAATTAAACGAACCTTAAGAGTCAACGCGGAATAACGGCGGAGGCGCGGCGCGTAAAAAACGCGAGGCGAATGCGGCGATGTAAAAACGGTGCGCGAGCGAATACGCGCGGCGCCGCTTGAAAAGCGGTACTCGCGCGTACTTTTTCGGCGACGGCGGAAAGGGAAGCGGCGTGGGGTTGAAGTCGGCTATCAACCCGGCTTTGCGCTGTTTTGCCGCAGGGTCGCACGAACCTTGCGCGCGGCGAAGAGCGGCAGGTAGTCCTGAATACGGGCGTCGATGCGGTATTCGGCGAGCGCGTCGGCGTAAATGCGCGCGACGGTTTCCTCGGGCGTGTGGGTTTCCTCGGCAATGCTATGAACGATTTGCTCGGCGTCCACTTGGGGCATGACGAATCTCCGATCGGCGGTTGCGGTTGGATGGGCAGACAGGATTCGAATTCAAGGACAGTCTCGCGCGCGATGCCAATTGAAACGCGCTATCGGCGGCGATGCGCGGCGAATGGGGCGCGCGCCTGGTTCAGTTCTATCTTCAGTTTTATCGCGCGATGTTAATCGTCGATGAAAAAACCCCGGAAAGGCGGTGTACCTTTGCCGGGGCTTTTTTTCGTGCGCCGTTTTTGTGCGCGCGGGTGGCGTGCCGGAGCGCGCTTAAGCGACGTTATCGAGCGACGGGTAGTCCGTGTAGCCCGTTTCGCCGCGTGCATAGAACGTGGACGGCACCGGCGCATTGAGCGGCGCATTCGTCGCGAAGCGGCGCGGCAGATCCGGATTGGCGATGAAGAGCTGGCCCCACGCGATGGCGTCGGCCTCGCCTGCCGCAAGCACCTGTTGCGCCGATTCCAGCGTGAACTTCTCGTTCGCGATGAACGGGCCGCCGAATTCGGCCTTCAATTGCGGGCCGAGGCGGTTCTCGCCGAGCGATTCGCGCGCGAACAGGAACGCGAGCTTGCGCTTGCCCAACTCACGCGCGACATAGCCGAAGGTGGCCGCCGGGTCCGAATCGCCCATCGTGTGGGCATCGCCGCGCGGCGCGATGTGCATGCCCACGCGGTCGGCGCCCCAGATTTCGATGCACGCGTCGGTGACTTCGAGCAGCAGGCGCGCGCGGTTCTCGATCGAGCCGCCGTAGGCGTCGGTGCGCTGGTTGGTGCTGTCCTGCAGGAACTGGTCGAGCAGATAACCGTTCGCGCCGTGAATCTCGACGCCGTCGAAGCCCGCGGCCTTCGCGTTGATCGCGCCCTGGCGGAACGCGGCAACCACGCCGGGGATTTCGTCGATACCGAGTGCGCGCGGCGTCACGAACGGCCGCGGCGGGCGCACGAGGCTCACGTTGCCCTGCGCGGCGATGGCGCTGGGCGCGACGGGGAGGGCGCCGTCGAGGAACATCGGATCGGAGATGCGGCCGACGTGCCACAGTTGCAGGAAGATGCGCCCGCCCGCGGCGTGCACGGCCTCGGTCACGATCTTCCAGCCCTCGACCTGCTCCTGCGACCAGATGCCGGGCGTTTCGGCGTAACCGACGCCCTGCGGCGTCACCGAGGTCGCCTCGCTGATGATGAGGCCGGCCGAAGCGCGTTCGGCGTAGTACTTCGCCATCAATGCGTTCGGCAGGCGCACGTCGTTAGCGCGAGCGCGCGTGAGCGGCGCCATGATGATGCGGTTGGGCAGAGTGAGATCGCCGATCTGGATGGGGTCGAAAAGCGTTGCCATAGGTTCACCTCGTACCGCGAGCCAAAAAGCTGAGCGGATTAGCGGAAATATCGGAAATGAAACGGACGATTGCGCTGACGCGCCGTCACAACTGCTGGCTCATGTGGGCGAGGAACGCCTCGATGACCGGCTCGTTGCGCTTGAAGAACACCCATTGACCGACTTTCTTCGACGTCACGAGGCCGGCCTTCTGGAGCGCGGCCAGATGCGCCGAGACGGTCGACTGCGAGAGCGCGCAGTGCGCGTCGATCTTGCCCGCGCAGACGCCGTGATCGAGCGGAAGCTCCTGATCGGCGAAATGCACGTGCGGCTCCCGCAGGCACGCGAGGATCTCGCGACGTACGGGATTGGCCAGCGCCTTGTAGATGGCGTCGAGATCGAGCTGCGGGGTCGGTTGAGATTTCTTCATGGAAATTGCATCGTCACTATGCGAATCTTATATCGCATTTCTACGATATAGGCGAAGCCTGCGTTTGCAATAGGGTGACGGGCTTTTCTTTTTGCGGGGAGAGATGTGTGAGGAATGGCTGCGCAGACGCGCAGATCGTGCAGGCCGGTTGGGCTGTGCGCGCGTCGCGTTCGCGGTTCACAAAATGGGTATTTTCCGGCCCGAAAACTTTTTTCGCAAAAGCGCTTGACGGCATCCGGAATGACCCGCATAATTCGCCTCCTTCGCTGATCGCTGCGAACGAAAACGAAGCGATTGAGACGAAATTGTTCTTTAAAAATTTACAGCCGATAAGTGTGGGCGCTTGATAGGTGATGCGACCTGGCGGGTTCTTCGGAGCACGTCAGGAGAAGCAAAAGTATCAAGAGTCTCACACTAAAGTAAGTCAGGTTTTTGAAGTAATTCAGATACCTGTCAGCTTTGAGTGAGCGACCGGTTCGAGAGAACCGAAAACAGTAACAGGTTTAAACTGAAGAGTTTGATCCTGGCTCAGATTGAACGCTGGCGGCATGCCTTACACATGCAAGTCGAACGGCAGCACGGGTGCTTGCACCTGGTGGCGAGTGGCGAACGGGTGAGTAATACATCGGAACGTGTCCTGTAGTGGGGGATAGCCCGGCGAAAGCCGGATTAATACCGCATACGATCTACGGATGAAAGCGGGGGATCTTCGGACCTCGCGCTATAGGGGCGGCCGATGGCGGATTAGCTAGTTGGTGAGGTAAAGGCTCACCAAGGCGACGATCCGTAGCTGGTCTGAGAGGACGACCAGCCACACTGGGACTGAGACACGGCCCAGACTCCTACGGGAGGCAGCAGTGGGGAATTTTGGACAATGGGCGAAAGCCTGATCCAGCAATGCCGCGTGTGTGAAGAAGGCCTTCGGGTTGTAAAGCACTTTTGTCCGGAAAGAAATCCCTGGTCCTAATATGGCCGGGGGATGACGGTACCGGAAGAATAAGCACCGGCTAACTACGTGCCAGCAGCCGCGGTAATACGTAGGGTGCAAGCGTTAATCGGAATTACTGGGCGTAAAGCGTGCGCAGGCGGTGATGTAAGACCGATGTGAAATCCCCGGGCTCAACCTGGGAACTGCATTGGTGACTGCATCGCTTGAGTATGGCAGAGGGGGGTAGAATTCCACGTGTAGCAGTGAAATGCGTAGAGATGTGGAGGAATACCGATGGCGAAGGCAGCCCCCTGGGTCAATACTGACGCTCATGCACGAAAGCGTGGGGAGCAAACAGGATTAGATACCCTGGTAGTCCACGCCCTAAACGATGTCAACTGGTTGTCGGGTCTTCATTGACTTGGTAACGTAGCTAACGCGTGAAGTTGACCGCCTGGGGAGTACGGTCGCAAGATTAAAACTCAAAGGAATTGACGGGGACCCGCACAAGCGGTGGATGATGTGGATTAATTCGATGCAACGCGAAAAACCTTACCTACCCTTGACATGTACGGAATTCCGCTGAGAGGTGGAAGTGCCCGAAAGGGAGCCGTAACACAGGTGCTGCATGGCTGTCGTCAGCTCGTGTCGTGAGATGTTGGGTTAAGTCCCGCAACGAGCGCAACCCTTGTCCCTAGTTGCTACGCAAGAGCACTCCAGGGAGACTGCCGGTGACAAACCGGAGGAAGGTGGGGATGACGTCAAGTCCTCATGGCCCTTATGGGTAGGGCTTCACACGTCATACAATGGTCGGAACAGAGGGTTGCCAAGCCGCGAGGTGGAGCCAATCCCAGAAAACCGATCGTAGTCCGGATCGCAGTCTGCAACTCGACTGCGTGAAGCTGGAATCGCTAGTAATCGCGGATCAGCATGCCGCGGTGAATACGTTCCCGGGTCTTGTACACACCGCCCGTCACACCATGGGAGTGGGTTTTGCCAGAAGTGGCTAGTCTAACCGCAAGGAGGACGGTCACCACGGCAGGATTCATGACTGGGGTGAAGTCGTAACAAGGTAGCCGTATCGGAAGGTGCGGCTGGATCACCTCCTTTCCAGAGCTCACGCACTCGCGTATCAAAGCGCTCACACTTGTCGGCTGTAATAAAGACAGACTCAGGGGTCTGTAGCTCAGTCGGTTAGAGCACCGTCTTGATAAGGCGGGGGTCGATGGTTCGAATCCATCCAGACCCACCAACTGGTCTGACGGGCAGTTCCCTGAAGTATGCATGACTGGGGGATTAGCTCAGCTGGGAGAGCACCTGCTTTGCAAGCAGGGGGTCGTCGGTTCGATCCCGTCATCCTCCACCAATCCTCAATGCCTAGTGTCCGGTGAAACACAAGCCGGGTATTACGCATTGGCGATTGAGCCAGTCAGAGCGATGTGAGTAAAACCATGTCGGCTGTCGTTCTTTAACAATCAGGAAGAAGTAGTAAAGAGATTCATCTGAAAGCACTTAGAGATGGGTGCAAGTAAGTGAATCAGGGTTGTGATTGTATCAATGTATTTTTAAGTGATCGAAAGATTGCCTTGAAATACGGCGCAACACGAATACTCAACCTGTAGCGAGTGGATTGAGTGGTTCCTCCGGGGATCATGAGACACACCCGTTATAGGGTCAAGCGAACAAGTGCATGTGGTGGATGCCTTGGCGATCACAGGCGATGAAGGACGCGGTAGCCTGCGAAAAGCGGTGGGGAGCTGGCAAACAAGCTTTGATCCACCGATATCCGAATGGGGAAACCCACTCCGTATGGAGTATCCATGACTGAATACATAGGTCATGCGAAGCGAACGCGGCGAACTGAAACATCTAAGTAGCCGCAGGAAAAGAAATCAACCGAGATTCCCAAAGTAGTGGCGAGCGAAATGGGATCAGCCTGTACTCTTTATCTTCGTTGTTAGCCAAACGCTCTGGAAAGTGCGGCCATAGTGGGTGATAGCCCCGTAGGCGAAAACAGCGAGGAAGAACTAGGTGTACGACAAGTAGGGCGGGACACGTGAAATCCTGTCTGAAGATGGGGGGACCATCCTCCAAGGCTAAATACTCGTGATCGACCGATAGTGAACCAGTACCGTGAGGGAAAGGCGAAAAGAACCCCGGGAGGGGAGTGAAATAGATCCTGAAACCGCATGCATACAAACAGTCGGAGCCTCGCAAGGGGTGACGGCGTACCTTTTGTATAATGGGTCAGCGACTTACATTCAGTGGCAAGCTTAACCGAATAGGGCAGGCGTAGCGAAAGCGAGTCCGAACAGGGCGTTCAGTCGCTGGGTGTAGACCCGAAACCAGGTGATCTATCCATGGCCAGGTTGAAGGCACGGTAACACGTGCTGGAGGACCGAACCCACTAACGTTGAAAAGTTAGGGGATGAGCTGTGGATAGGGGTGAAAGGCTAAACAAACCTGGAAATAGCTGGTTCTCTCCGAAAACTATTTAGGTAGTGCCTCGTGTATCACCTTCGGGGGTAGAGCACTGTCATGGTTGATGGGTCCATTGCGGATTACGTCGCCATAGCAAACTCCGAATACCGAAGAGTGCAATCACGGGAGACAGACATCGGGTGCTAACGTCCGGTGTCAAGAGGGAAACAACCCAGACCGCCAGCTAAGGTCCCCAAATATGGCTAAGTGGGAAACGAAGTGGGAAGGCTAAAACAGTCAGGAGGTTGGCTTAGAAGCAGCCACCCTTTAAAGAAAGCGTAATAGCTCACTGATCGAGTCGTCCTGCGCGGAAGATGTAACGGGGCTAAGCCATATACCGAAGCTGCGGATGCACATTTATGTGCATGGTAGGAGAGCGTTCTGTAAGCCTGCGAAGGTGCGTTGAAAAGCGTGCTGGAGGTATCAGAAGTGCGAATGCTGACATGAGTAGCGATAAAGGGGGTGAAAGGCCCCCTCGCCGTAAGCCCAAGGTTTCCTACGCAACGTTCATCGGCGTAGGGTGAGTCGGCCCCTAAGGCGAGGCAGAAATGCGTAGCTGATGGGAAGCAGGTCAATATTCCTGCACCATTGTTGAATGCGATGGGGGGACGGATCGCGGAAGGTTGTCCGGGTGTTGGAAGTCCCGGTCCTTGCATTGGAGAAGGCGCTTTGGCAAATCCGGGCGCGGAATTCAAGGGTGCGAGGCCATGCTCTTCGGAGCAGAAGCAACTGGAAGTGGTTCCAAGAAAAGCCTCTAAGCTTCAGTTCAACAGTGACCGTACCGCAAACCGACACAGGTGGGCGAGATGAGTATTCTAAGGCGCTTGAGAGAACTCGGGAGAAGGAACTCGGCAAATTGGTACCGTAACTTCGGGATAAGGTACGCCCTTGTAGCTTGACTGGCCTGCGCCAGGAGGGTGAAGGGGTTGCAATAAACTGGTGGCTGCGACTGTTTAATAAAAACACAGCACTCTGCAAACACGAAAGTGGACGTATAGGGTGTGACGCCTGCCCGGTGCCGGAAGATTAAATGATGGGGTGCAAGCTCTTGATTGAAGTCCCGGTAAACGGCGGCCGTAACTATAACGGTCCTAAGGTAGCGAAATTCCTTGTCGGGTAAGTTCCGACCTGCACGAATGGCGTAACGATGGCCACACTGTCTCCTCCCGAGACTCAGCGAAGTTGAAGTGTTTGTGATGATGCAATCTCCCCGCGGCTAGACGGAAAGACCCCATGAACCTTTACTGTAGCTTTGCATTGGACTTTGAACCGGTTTGTGTAGGATAGGTGGGAGGCTGTGAAGTGTGGACGCTAGTCTGCATGGAGCCGTCCTTGAAATACCACCCTGATCTGTTTGAGGTTCTAACCTTGGTCCGTAATCCGGATCGGGGACAGTGCATGGTAGGCAGTTTGACTGGGGCGGTCTCCTCCCAAAGGGTAACGGAGGAGTACGAAGGTACGCTAGGTACGGTCGGAAATCGTGCTGATAGTGCAATGGCATAAGCGTGCTTGACTGCGAGACTGACAAGTCGAGCAGGTGCGAAAGCAGGTCATAGTGATCCGGTGGTTCTGTATGGAAGGGCCATCGCTCAACGGATAAAAGGTACTCTGGGGATAACAGGCTGATACCGCCCAAGAGTTCATATCGACGGCGGTGTTTGGCACCTCGATGTCGGCTCATCTCATCCTGGGGCTGTAGCCGGTCCCAAGGGTATGGCTGTTCGCCATTTAAAGAGGTACGTGAGCTGGGTTTAAAACGTCGTGAGACAGTTTGGTCCCTATCTGCCGTGGGCGCTGGATATTTGAAGGGACCTGCTCCTAGTACGAGAGGACCGGAGTGGACGAACCTCTGGTGTACCGGTTGTCACGCCAGTGGCATCGCCGGGTAGCTATGTTCGGAAGAGATAACCGCTGAAAGCATCTAAGCGGGAAACTCGCCTTGAGATGAGATATCCCCGGGGCTTCGAGCCCCTTGAAGGGTCGTTCAAGACCAGGACGTTGATAGGTCAGGTGTGGAAGCGCAGTAATGCGTTAAGCTAACTGATACTAATTGCCCGTAAGGCTTGATCCTATAACAGGTGTGTTTTGCGATGATCGTTAGTGCTTCAGCACTTACGGGCATCCCACCCCCGCAGGGGGCAAAGCGCACGGTTGAGAGATCAGTGTTGTGCCGATATAAACAACACAACCCGAATTCAGTAAAAACTCTTTACGCTTCTTCCAGATTGGCTGTGGCGCCCCCAAAGGCGACGCAGCAACCCGTCATGCCTGATGACCATAGCGAGTCGGTCCCACCCCTTCCCATCCCGAACAGGACCGTGAAACGACTCTACGCCGATGATAGTGCGGATTGCCCGTGTGAAAGTAGGTAATCGTCAGGCTTCTTATGCAGTACGTCCAGAACCCCGGCTTCTCCAGAAAGAGAGCCGGGGTTCTGGCGTTTGGGCGTGGGAAAAACACCAGCGCCAAAATCCGTCTCGTTCGCAAACCTCGCGGCTTAGCCAGTTTGCTGGCACGATGTTGCACTGCACATTATCATCGTCATACGAACGATGAACGTGCTGTCGATGTCGACAGCGAAGAGAGGGCATCATGGCCGACCTGCTGCTTGGCAATGTAGAAGAAAACATCGCCGACGAAGAGATCAACGCGTTTTTGCAGAAGTACGGTTTCCCGTCCTTCGATCATATTCAGCGCGTGACGGGCACCGGCGCGCATCCCGCCGCGCTGTTGCACTACGCGAGTGCCAGCGAGGAAATACTGCGGACATTGCAGCCTCGCGTGCATCACATCTTCTGGAATAATCGCACCATCACCGCGCAAATCATTCCCACGCGCGAAGTCGATTGAATCCCACTGAATCACTGCCGAATCTCAGCTCCGAATCCCAGCTAATTCGCATGCGCCCGACGCAATGCCGGGCGCAATACTGGCTGCAATCAATCGACGCTATCCCACCAGCGACGTGTTATACGTCGTTCCGCCGATTACGACGTTATTCAACGTAATCGCATTCACGTTGTTCACGTAGATCACCCCCGGATTCGTCGCCGATGTCGTGCCACTACAGACCGGCGTGCCGAGATTGCAGTTCGTGATCGTCACGCCGCTGATCGGCAGCACGGTCGGCGCGGGCGCCGGGCCGTTGTAGTCGGCGGCAACCGGCCCTTGCGCGACGATGGCCTGAAAGCACGAAGCCGTCGTGCCGCTCGAAGTCACGTTGCCCGCCGTCACATTGGAGATGTTGATGTTCTTGACCACCGGCGGGCTGATACGCACGGCATCGCCGGCTGGACTGTAATCGCAATCGAAGGTGATCAAACCGCCCTGCGAGGCCGCCGGATTCGATCCCGCCGAACTCGTGGTCCCCACCGGCACCGACGCGGTAATCGGACTGCCCGCAATCATATTGCTCGCGCCATAACCCTTGCCGACCAGCGTGACGCCGTTGGGCAGCGTCACGCCGTCGATCCACACATCCTGCACCGCGCCGCCACGATTCATATTGGTCTTGATACGAATCGCGATATTCAACGGATTGGTCGCCCAATTCTCATTGAGCATATTCAGATTGCGCGCATAGATGTTCTGGACTCCTGCGCTCATTTCGCTGCCGAGCGTGAGGCCGCCATGCCCGCTATTCATCGTGCAATTCTGGATCACGTGATATTGCGCGGGACCATATTCGATATCCAGCGCCTTGCCCGATTTGATGGCAATGCAGTCGTCGCCGGTATTGAACGTCACGCCATCGGCGAGCACGTAACTGCACGCATCCGGATCGAAGCCGTCGTTGTTCGGGCCGATGCTGTCCGCGAATACGCCCTGAATCACCACGTTCTTGCAATCGGTCGGATGATGCTGCCAGAACGGCGTGTTCTGCGTATGGTAGTTCTGCATCAGCACGTTGGTGCAGCCGATGAATTCCACCATGCATGGGCGCAGATAGTGCCCGTTGCCAAACACGCGCTGCGCGACCGTCACGCCCAGTTCGGCGAGCGCGGGCAGATAGTTCTGATCCTGCGCCCACGAGGTGCCCGTATCGAGCAGCGGCAGCAGGGTGGCGGCCTCGGGATTCGTCATCGCCGAACTGCTCAAGGTGGTGAGCGCGGCATTGTTCGGATTCACATAAGCCTGCGAAGGCGTCGACGAACTCGCGCAGCCATACGCGCCATTCGTGCCCTTGAAGGTCCACCAGCAAAACGACGGCGTCACGCCATTCGCCTGCGCGGGCGTCATCGATTGGCCGTTGAGAATCGAGCTGTCGCCTTCGCCGGTGAGGCCGATATTCTGCTGCTGATACGCGTAAATGGGCGAGCCGAAATTGAGGCAATCGTTGGCCTGCCAGCGCGTCCAGTAGAGATGGCCGTTCGCCGTGGCGTGCGGGCCATCGACGGCGTAATCAGCGGGATTCGGGCTGAAATAGATCGTGCAATTGGCGCTCAGATGAAAATTCACGTTGCTAAGCAGTACGATCGGTCCGCCGCAATACCAGTTGCCCGCGGGCACGACCACGCGGCCGCCGCCCGCTGCATTAGCCGCCACGATCGCCTGGTTGAATGCCGTGCGCGAATCGTACGCCGTACCCGTGATCGACGACGACACCATCTGGTCGGCGCCGGGGCTAGTCGGCGAGGCCGTCTGGCCGAGCCAGGGAATGGCCGGGCTCCAGGCTGTCGCGGCCACGACCTGCGTGGTGAGCGGCTGCGCGCCATAGTTCGTGACCAGATAATCGGTCGACGGGAACAGGGAGAGCGCCACGTGCTGGACTGCGTCGATGATCTGCTGCGCCGCGCCGCCGGTGCCCCAGATCGGATCGACCGATGCAGCCGTGCCGGTGTCCGCGGTGCTCGCTGCGGTCGTCGAGCCGCCGCAGCCGGGCAGCGTGCCCAGCAGGCTTGCGCCCGCCGTGGCGCCCGCGAAAGCCATGAAACTGCGGCGGGCGGGAGAGGCCGGTGCGCCGGATGCGCGCGCCGGGGCGAGGCCGTTTTCGTTGTTCTGCGTTGGCATGGGTCACGCCTCCTGTTTTGTCTCGCTAATGGACTTGGGTGTCTTCTCGTTGTGCTTGAGCCTCGATTCCGACGAGGTTGCCATCGCGGAATCGAGCAGGAATTGTTGTTAGACAAGATGCAAAGTGTCAAGCAACTATCTCCAGGGAATGACCCTGATCGGCTTTTTATGCGATGTTGATTGACGACCTCACGCGTAGCCCCGATGAACGTCGGGCGACCGCGCCGTGGCGCATCCGGGCAATACGGCGGCCGATGCGCATCTGTCCGTATGGGAAATTTCGAATCGCTAATGACGTACATCACAGTGAAATCGAAATCGATTAATCGCTGATTTCTTCTGCTTATTAAATCTGATAAGCGATACGCATAATCCGAATTGTCAAAAATCACAAATTCAACATGCTTTTAAAACAGCTTTCAGTTAATATTCGGCCTGCTGCATAAAGCCGTTTGTGGAAATAGGGAGACGCGCGGCGATTAATTCTCGCCGCCGAGGCTGGCGCAACGGCGCAGGACAAGACCATTATTCAATTTCAGGGCGATTGATCCCATGAAGTTAACGCGCAAAAAGATCGCCATAACGGCCGCGGTTTTAATCGTTGCGCTGGTCGCCATTCAGGCGATCTGGCGGCCATTCGGCGGTAAAGGGGCGTTTCGTTCACACGAAGTCGCGTTCGATATTCGTTATCCCGACGCCATCGTCGACAGCGTGGCGCTTTCCCGCCTGCCGCGCGACATGATTCGCGTGCCTTTGCTGCATAGCCTGCTCACACGCGATTTCGTCGACTACTACGAATCGAATTCCACGCGGCTTTCCGCCGAAGGCGCGGTGCGTCGTCTCGCGTTCGAACACGATCTCGATTGGCGCGATGAACTCATCAAGCGCGTATTCGACGAACCGTCGCGCGTATTGCTGTGGCGTTCGCCCGATGGCCGGCTCGGCTATTGGGTGATGACCATGCGCCGTAACGGCCTCGCGAAGCTGATGCAGGCCATGGCCAATGTCGCCGCGAGCGATACGCAATTGAGCCAGGCCGGCACGCTGTCCGGCGACGTGCCCGTTTACGCGCTCAAGCTCGCGGTCGGCCACACGCTGCTGTTCGCGGCGAAGGGCGACCGGCTTATCGTCATGTCGGAGCCGGGCATGCTGTTCGATGCGGATGGCAAGGCCATCGGCGAACGGTCGAAAGCGCTCGCGCAGATGCTCGACGACGGCGGCGCGGACGCGCTGCGCACCTATCGCCTCGACGACGCCTCGGCCGACGTGAGCGGCCATCGCGTGATCGTCTCGGTCAACTATCTCTCGTTTGGTTATCAGGCCTTTTTCTCGGGCATCAACGCGCTGCGCTTCGACTTCGCCGCCTCGCACGCGGCCGCCAAAAGCGCGCCCGCGAGCGATGCCAACGCCGATGCTGATACCAGCGGCGCATGGAGCACGGCCGCGCTGATCGATCCCGCGCATCTGCCGCAGCACTGGAACAGCGCCGACATCTGGCGCGCCTTGCCCGCGAACGCCGCGGCGTGCGCGAGCCTGCCGGTCGACTGGAACGACGCCGCCGATCTGCTCGGCAAACTGGGCGACGCCGAACAGGGCGCAGCGAAAATCCTGCGCGAGCAGTTCGCCGGTCCGGCGGGCGTGTGCTGGTACGCGAAGTCGACGCTCGTGGCGCCCGTGTTCGTCGCGCGCCTCAAACCGGAGGCCACGCAGGACGCCACGCAACTCGCCGCACTCAAGGGCGCGCTCGCGAGCGTGTTCGGCGACGCGATCGGCGCTTACGAAGCGAAGGCCGGCAACGAAGCGGGTTATCGCCGCTTGCCGGTGCAATCGCGCGACGTGTCCGCGGGCGTCACGCTTTGGACGCGCGCCGTGAGCGCACGTTCGGGCACGGCGCAAAGCGCGGGCTCGCCGTACGCGGCGCAGCTTTCCGCGCCGCGCTACTTCCCGGTGACGCTCGCGCTCGCCCACGGCTATGTGGTGTTTTCGCCCGATGCGCGTCTCGTCGACGACACGCTGGCCGTGCTCGACAAGCGTTATCCCGCGATCGCCGACACGATTGCGCCGCAGCGTCTGTCGAGCACGATGATGTCGGTGACGCCGTCCGCCGCCGCCGCGCTGGTCGAGCGCGAGGCGGGCCGCGCGCTGCCGGCCGATCAGGAAGCGATCTTCCGCAACGCCGCGCGCACGCATCTGCTGCCGAAGCTGCACGCGGTCGCGAGCTATCCTCCGCTCGCGCTGAGTCTGCCCGATTCGCTGCCGTCGTCGCTGGGCTGGGTGCCGGTCGAATGGCACTTCGAGCCGCGAGCAAGCACCGCACCGCGCGGCGACGCGGCGGCGGGGCGTCCGCTCGGCGCCGCGCAAAACGATGCCGGAAGTAGCGCAGACGAAGGCTCCGACAACGCCGCCGATCAACCGGCGCAACCCGGCACGAGCGGCGAATGACGAGCCGCCGCGAGTTCCTCGTGCGCTGCTCGACGGCGAGTGCGACGCTGCTGGCCGCCGCGCTCTCGCAGCCCGCGCACGCACTCATGCCGACTCAGGCCGCGCCCGATCCCGACGCGCTCACGCCCGAGCAGTCGGCCGTGTTCCGCGCGTGGTTCGTGCGCATCGTCGATCAGCAGATGCGCAGCGGGCCCACGCCGCGCTGGACGCAACGCGATTGCGCGGGACTCGTGCGCTTCGCCGCCATGGAAGCGCTGCGCGAGCACGACGCGCGCTGGCTCAAGGCGAACGGCATGAACAGCGTCGCCGACGCGAGCCGCCTGCCGCCCGAGCTGCAACTGAACGAGCAGCAACGCGCGCTCGCGAACCGCTGGACGCGCATCGACGGCAGCGTCGGCGCGTACGCATCGGCCATCGCGCTCGTGCAACGCAACAGCCGTTTCGTTTCGCGCGACGTCAATCAGGCGCTGCCGGGCGATCTGCTGTTCTTCGATCAAGGCGACGACCAGCATCTGATGATCTGGCTCGACCGCTACATCGCTTATCACACGGGCACCGTCACGCCGACCGACAACGGTCTGCGCGCCGTGGCCGTTTCCGACCTGATGCAATGGAAAGATTCCCGCTGGCAGCCGTTCGACGGCAATCCGAATTTCGTCGGTGTGTTTCGTTTCGCGTTTCTGACGCCATGAGTGCCGCCATGCAACGTCTGCTCGCCCGCGTGTTCGCACGCTCTGTGTTTTCCGGTCTTTTCGCGCGCGTTCGCGCTGCGAAATCGGGTGTGAAATCTAACGCGCGATGCGCGTCGCTGATCGCGTTGCTCGCCGTGTGTGTCGGCATGAGCGCGATGCCCGCCTGGGCCGACGACAGCGACGCTGCGAACGCCGCGCAACAGAATATCGACGCGAATCCCACGCTCGGCGCACCCACTTCCAGCGGCTACGACAGTCAGGTCGTGCGCGGCCAGCCGTTCTTCCTGCTGTCCGATGCGAGCTACGGCAGCAATCAGGTGGCGCAGGTGCGTCTGGAAGCGCCGGGCCGCGAATTCCAGTCGGAACTCGAAGCGTATGGCGGCGCGGATGTGGTCGTCTACAAGGTGCCGAAGCCGCTCGAATTCCTCAAGGCGCAGAAGAATCTGCATCGCCTGAATATCAAGCCGAATTATCAGGGCGAAGGCCTCGCGAATACGCTCGCGTATCTGTGGGATCGCTGGGTCAGCGACGCGCGCCGTGCATGGCAACGCGTGTTGTCGTTCGCGACGCGCACGAAGGTGACCGAAGCGAAGCCCGAATTCAAGCTCGGCGATCAGACCGGCGCGCCGACGCATTTCGAGCCGCAGTCGCATTTCGCGCCGCTGCGCGGCTACGATCTCGTCGCGCGCTTCCGCTATCCGATCTGGAATGCGAAGACCATTCAGCCGCCGAAGGGCGTGAATCTCGCGGGGAGCAGCAGCAATTTCATCGAGGCGTCGTCGGGCAACGTGATGATTCCGGTCGGCAAGCTGCCGCCGGGCCTTTATCTCGTCGAGGCGATCATCGGCAATTACCGCGCGCATACGCTGCTGTTCGTGTCCGATACGGTCGCGGTGGTGAAGGCCGCGTCGAGCGGCATGCTGGTGTGGACCGCGCGCCGCGACAACGGCAAGCCCGTGGCCAATACCGATGTGAGCTGGACCGACGGCGTGGGCGTGCTGCAAAGCGGCGCGACGGGCGCGGACGGCGCGCTCGTGCTCCAGCACGTTTCGCCGGAGCGCAGCTATGTGATCGGCAGCGATCCGCAAGGCGGCGTGTTCGTATCGGAAAACTTCTATTACGACAGCGAGATCTACAACACCAAGATCTACGCGGTCACCGACCGTCCGCTTTATCGCCCCGGCGACGCCGTGCATGTGAAGTTCATCGGCCGCACGTTCCAGAGCGCGAATCAGTCGACGCCCGCCGCGCCCGCGCAGCTCAAGCTCGACGTGCTCGATCCGAACGGCGCGCCCATCGCCACGCGCAACGTGGATTTCGCCTCGGAAACGGGCGGCGAAGCCACGTTCACGCTGCCGTCCACGGCGCAAGGCGGCGGCTACACGCTGCGCTTCGACTACAACGGCGACAGCTACGGCGGCGCGTTCCGCGTGGCTGAATACGTGAAGCCGCACTTCGACGTCAACCTCACGATGGACAAGCCGGACTACGCGACCGGCGACACGCCCAAGGGCAAGATTTCGCTGCGCTATCCGGATGGTAAGCCGGTGAAGAACGGCAAGGTGTCGGTGACGCTGCGCGCGCAGAAAGTGGCGATCGTCGACGGCGAATTGCGTTACGCCGGTCTCTTTCCGGTGAAGCTCGAACAGCAGGAACTGGAAACCGACAGCAACGGCGACGTCACGCTCACGCTGCCCGCCGCGAAGGATCCGAGCCGCTACGCTTTGACGCTGTTCGCGCAGGACGGCGCCGCGTATCGCGTGCGTGTGACGCGCGAAGTGCTGATCGCGCGCGGCGCGACGCCTTATCGCCTGACCACGGCGAAGTCGTTTTCGCAGCCGCACGAGCGGGTGACGTTCACGCTTGCGGCGCTCGCGAATTCCAACACCAACGCCAACGCCAACGCCAACGCCAACGCCAACGCCACCGCCACCGCCACCGCGCACAAGCCCGCGAAGTGGGAATGGCTGCGCCTCGAATCGCAGACCAAGGCGGAGGGCACGCTGCCCGCCGCCGGCGCCGAGGGCCGCGTGAGCTTCCCGCTCGAATTCGCCGAGCCCGGTTCGTACATGCTTTCCGTGAAGGACGACGCGGGCAATCTGCTCGCGGCGTCGAGCCATTGGGTCGCGGGCGACGGCCTCAAGGCGATTCCGGGCAGCGTCGAGATCGTGTTCGATCGTGACCGCTATCGCATCGGCGATACGGCGGAGGCGCTCATCACGTTCCCCTACGCCGTCGACGACGCATTGCTCACGCTCGAACGTGACAGCGTCGAAGCGCGCGCGCTGCTTTCGGCCGGCGCCGACTGGCTGAGCCTCACGCGCGTCGCGCCGACGCAATGGAAGGCGCGCATCAAGGTCGGTCCCGAGTTCGCGCCGAACATAACGTTCTCGGTGCTCTACGTGCACGACGGCGAATACGTGTTCCAGAACGCGGGCATCGTGGTCGCCAAGCCGTCGATCGACCTCGCGGTGAAGAGCGACAAACCGGTCTATGCGCCGGGCGAAACCGTCACGCTCGATCTCGGCAGCACGCTGGGCGGCAAGCCGCTGCCCGCGCATCTGACCGTGAGCGTGGTCGACGAAATGGTCTACGTACTGCAGCCGGAAATCGCACCAGATATCGTCGACTTCTTCTATCATCCGCGCCGTAATAACGTGCGCACGACCTCGAGTCTTTCGTTCATCACCTACGACCTCGCGGTGTCGGCGATGCGCGGCGCGCCTGGCGGTCCGCAGCGCGGTCAATACAACGAGCGCGGCGTGAAGGTGCTCGAACGCCCGCGTCGCGACGATATCGACACGGCCGCGTGGCAAGGCGATCTGCAAACCGACGCGAACGGTCACGCGCGCATGACGTTCAAGATGCCCGACGCGCTCGCGCGCTGGCGCATCACCGTGCGCGCGATTGCCGCCGATGGCACCGTGGGGCAGCGCACCGCGTACGTGCGCTCGGACAAGGCGCTCTATCTGAAGTGGAGCGGCCCCGCGAGTTTCCGCAGCGGCGATCAGCCGGTGATCGACATGCTCGCGTTCAATCAGGGCAACGCCGACGTCGACGCGCAATGGACCGTGAACGGCGCGGGGCTCGCGCTCGATCGCAAGGTCACGCTCAAGCCTGGCGCGAACTATCTGGCGCTGCCGCGCACGACGCTTACGCCGGGTCTCGTCGATGCGAGCCTGAGCGTGAACGGCAAGCCGGTCGATCGCCTGCAGACCTCGGTGAAGCTGGGCGCGCCGGGTTGGCTCGATCTGCGCGAGGTGCCGGTCACGCTCGACACGAATCCGAAACCGCTCGCGCTCGCACCCGACGCGCAGGACGTGCGCGTGCGTCTCGTCTCGAACGGCACGAGCCAGTTCGCACGCGTCGCCGACGATCTCATCGAGTATCCGTACGGTTGCGCCGAACAAACGTCGAGCCGCCTGATTCCGCTCGCGCTCGCACACGATGCGCTTGGTCGCGACGCCGATGGCGCGAGTCCGCAGAGCGCCACGCAGGGTATCGAAGCGCGTCTGCGCAATCAACGTCAGCGCCTCGCGCAACTCGCGGGCATCAACGGCGCGTTCGGCTGGTGGGGCGACACCACGGGCGGCAGCGCGTTCATCACGGCGTACGCGTATTACGCGGATTGGCTCGCGAGCCGCAGCGTCGGCATCACGCTGCCGGACAGCAACTGGCAGCACGCGCTCGACGTCTATCGCGACAACGGCGCGAAGGAGCCGCTGCTGCATCGCGCGCTCGCGCTCTGGCTGTTGCAGCAGATGGGGCAGCCGGTCGCGACGCCGGTCGCGGGCGTCGCGGGACAGCTTGCGCAACAGGCCTCGTCGATGTTCGATCAGGATGCCAAACGATCGGCGAACGCGGCCTATGCGCCCGAAGACAGCCTCGTGTTCGCCGCGCCCGATTCGGCGCGCGGTCTGCAGGCGGCCGTGGTGTTGACGGCCTACACGGCGCGCGTCACCAACGCGAGCTTGCCCGAAGGTTTCGACACGCTCGCCGCGCGCGCCCGCGCCTCGTTGATGGACAACCCGACGCCGCTGATCCAGAGTCTGCTGGCGATGGCCGGCGACGCGGGCACGCCGGTCGATGCGAACGCCGTACTTCAGCGTAGCAGCGCGACCTATCCGACCGTCGATCGCGCGCTCACGCTGCTGTGGCTGCGCAAGGCGATGGCCGGTTCGCGCGTCGGCGACACGCAGCAGCCGTTGCCGACGCTGCAAGGCAGCGGCTGGAGCCGCACGACCACGCCCACGGGCGCGAGCGTCTGGAACTGGACGGGCGCGGCGCTGCCGGTTTCGCTCGATGTCGGCGGCGCGCGGCCGGACGCGACGGCGCTCGTGTCGTATCGCAGCCGCGCGGCGCAGGCGAGCCGCTTGGCGGTGAAGCTTGAACGCACGCTGTATCGACTCGATCCGATCAAGCCGACGAGCGACGCTGAGAAAGAAGCGGGTCACTTCACGTTCGCCGCGCATCGCGTGAAATCGGGCGACGCGATCGACAGCAACGCGCTTTACGTCGACGAAGTCACGCTCACGCCGCAAGGCAACGGCGCGCTGCATTACGGTCTGCTCGACGTGCCGCTGCCGCCGGGCGGCTCGGTGGAAGCGACGAGCTGGGGCGTGAGCATCGATGGTCTGCCGGGTCCGGGCGAGGGCGGCAGCGGTCCGCAGCCGTTCGCGCGCGCGGCGACCTACGAAATGGGCGATCTCAGTTATCACCAGCCGGTGCCGTTGCTCGACAAGCCGGTTGCGCTGCGTCAGCTCGTGCGCTTCGCGTTGCCGGGCACGTTCACGCTGCCGCCCGCGCGCTACTTCCGCATGTATCAGCCCGAGCAGAAGGCGTACGAAGGCGGCCGCAGCGACCGTATGGTCACGCTGCGCGTCGAGTGAGGCGTCAGGTGAAAGCGCGTATCGTCGGCTGGAGCGCGGCACTCGCGCTCACGCTTGCGGCCTGTGCGCCGCAAGCGGCGCTGGCAGAGAACGTTGCGAACGCATCGAACGCCGCGAGCAAGACAAGCGATGCGAAGTCGAGCACGACGGCGAGCACGAGCGGATCGGCGCTGCGATTCGCATGGCAGCGCGACGGCACAGGCGCGCGCCTGTGGACGCTCGATCCCGCCAGCGACACCGCCGCGCAAGGCTCTGGCGAGCCGCTGCCGGCCACGCTCGAAACGCCGCTCGGCAGCGTCTGGAAACTGTTCGTCTACGCCTATCTCGTCGACCGCCGGATCGCCGCGCCCGATTACCAGTGCGACGGCCACGACCGCGAAGAGGTCTACTGCTGCATGACCGGCGGCCACATCGACCGCGATCGCGCGCTCGTGCAATCGTGCGGCCTGTTCTTCGAGCCGCGTCGTCTCGAACTCGATCCGGCGGGCTGGCGCCAGTACTGGCGCGCGCGCAAGGCGCCCGCGTGGCTGCTCGATCTTTACGCGCTGCGGCCCGACCGCCGCGTGCGCGTCAGCGAGCTGCTCGCCGCGCTCCAGGCCGTGCCTGCGCGGGCACGCGACGACACAGCGAGCACGCTCGTTTCGGTGGTGACGAGCGGACGCGGCGAAGGCACGGTCTCGCTCTACGGCAGTCTTCTGCGCGCGAAAACCTGGACGATGCCCGATCCGGCGAATCCGGGCGGCTACGAGGGCGGCGCGGCGGGTTGGCTCGCGGACGGCACGCCGGTCTGGCTCGGCGGACGCGGTGGCAGCGTGCGCGTTCTGGCGGCCGCCGCGCCGCGCATCGCGCCGCTGATCGCGCAAAGCGCGGTGCCGGACGATCGCGCGTGCGTGGTTGTCGACATGTTTTCCAGGTATCCGATCCGCAACGTGTTCGCGACGCGCGCGGGCGGACGCCCCGTGCAACCGGGCCTGCTCGACGGCGCATATAACGTGAGCTTCGAAAACGGCAACACGCTGCCGATCGAAAGCCACGGCGAACTGCTGCTCGATCGCGACGACACCGGCAAGCCGCGCATCGTCGGGCGCTTCGGCATGAACGACTACGTGGCGCGCGTGGTGGAGCGCGAAGGCGACACGGCGGAGCCGCAAGCGGCGCGCGCGCTGGCCGTGGCCGCGCGCAGCTATCTCGTGCAGCACGCGGGCCGCGACCGCGGCTGTTATCGCATCGACGACAGCAGCCGCACGCAACGCGTCTTGCCGCGTGCGCCGCGCGTCGCGTCGCGCAACGCCGCCGATTTCACCGACGGCCTGGTGCTCGCGGGCGTGCCCGTGCAGTTCCATCACGACAAGGCCGCGCCGGGTCTGATGAGCTGGCTCGACGCGCGCGCGGCGGCGCAACGCGGCCAGAGTTTCGACGCGATTCTCGCGCGCACGTGGCCCGAAGCCACGCTCACGTCGTTCGCGAGTCCGCTCGCGGGCGACTGCGAACCGGTGATGGGCGCGCGCGACTGGCTGCGTCGCGAAACGCCGAAATGGGACCGTCGGCTCGCGGGCGAAGCCGGCTATGAGGAGCCGGAGATTCCGGCGGTCTGCGAAGTGGTCTCGGGACGACCGTATGCGGATGCGGGCCGCAATCGCGTCTATATCCGCCGCCTGAGTTCCGACGACGATCGCATCGCGCTTGCGCACGAATATCTGCATCTCGCGTTCGCGCATCATCCGCGCGGGCAGGACGAGACGTTTATCGAGCAGACCGCGCGCAAGCTGATACTCACGGGAAGTTGAATGACGACGACATCGTTCGCGCGAACCTTTATGGCCGCTGTCGCGAGCGGCGCGCTGGCGCTCGCGGCCACGCACGCGCACGCCGACGAAACCGGCACGCTCGCGCGTCTGACCGGCGCGTTCAACGGCTGGCGTCACAGCGGCCTCACGAACGAAGGCGAGCAGTATGTGGCGGCGTATCCGCGCCCGCCCGTCGATCGCGGCGCGCAGCGCTTTCGCACGCTGATCGAAGGGCAGTTGAAGCACGTCGATCCGCACGCGCGCCGTCCGCCCACGCTGGTGGTGAACGGCAATCCCACGCCGCTTTATACCGATGAACAAGGCTTTTTCGCGCGTCCCTGGGCATTTGGCGCGGGCTCGAACAGCATCGAAATCATTTCCGCCGATGGCACGAAGCACCAGCGCATGCAGTTCTACGAAGCGGATCGCAACAAGCCGCAAGCGAAGCTGCGCGCGATCGTGACGTGGGACGATCCGCATGCGCAGGTCGATCTGCATGTGATTACGCCGGAGGGACTGCACGCGTTCTTCGCGAATCCCACGCTGGAAGACGGCAGCGGTTTCGACGTGGATTCCGTCGACGGCGCGGGGCCGGGGATCTTTTCGTCGGCGGCGCCCGAGCACGGCACCTGGCTTTTCTTCCTCAACTATTGGGGCAATTTCGATTCGACGGGCTACAACTTCGATCCCGGCGCGCACGATCGCGACGTGATCACTGCCACGCTCACGCTCGTCTTCAACGAGAACACGCCGAACGAGCGCCGCGAAACGCGCGTCGTGCCGCTGCGCAAGATCGGCGACCTCGTGCTCGTGAAAAGCGAGCGGCTGTGACCATACCTGAAGCGACGGCATCCATGATCGACACGACCCCTCAGCGAACTCCCATGAATTCGAACCGGCTCCATCGTCGTTTGACTCGCGGCTGGCAAGCGCTCGCCGCGCTCGCACTGGGCGCCGCCGCGTGCGCCGCGCAGGCCGACACCATCGACTTCAGCGCGCCGCTGAACGGCTGGCGCAATTCGGCCGGCGACGAAGCGCGTTATACGCAGGACGTGCACTATCCCGCGGTGGGCGTGAGCACGCCGGAAGGGCAGTCGGTCAATGCGTTGATCGCGGGGCATATCAAGGCCGCGCCCAAGGCGAAGTCGGGCACCTCGGTCGGCACGCTCGTCGTGAACGGCACGCCGATGCCGCAGCGCATCGAAGAGGACGGCAGTTTCTCGCGGCCGTTCGCGTTCGGCGCGGGCAGTAACAGCGTGGAAGTGCGCAGCGCGGACGGCACGAAAAAGCGCGTGCAGTTCTACGACGCGTATGCGGGCAAGACGCACGCGCGTCTGCGCATCGTGCTCGCGTGGGACACCGACGGCACCGACCTCGACCTGCACGTGGTGTCGCCGGACGGCGTCCATACGTTTTACGCCGACCGCGTTGCGCCGAACGGCGGCGCGCTCGACGTCGACGTGACGACGGGCTACGGTCCGGAGATCTATTCGAGCGCCGCGCCGCTGCACGGCACGTATCTCGTCTACGTGAATTACTACGGCAGCGGCAACAGCGGCAGCGACATGACGGTCGCGCAGATCACCATCATCACCAACGAAGATACGCCGAACGAAAAGAGCGAAACGATCCGCGTGCCGATGCGCGCGGCGGGCGAGCTTACGCTCGTCAAACGTTTCGTGATGCCGTGATTCGGTCGAATCACGGCAATTTCCATACCGTCGAAAATCAGTTCGGATCGCTGAATAAATCGTTGAGCTGATTGCCGGGCGCGTTATCGATGAAGCCGTCGAAGCGCCCTTCGAGCAAGGTCTGCGTGGCGCGCATGAAGCCGCCCCACGCCGAGCGCGCCAGCGCGCCGCCCACGCTCACCCGGCGCACGCCCATCTCCGCCAGATCCTGCAGCGTCCATTCCGACACCGAGCCGATCAGCACGTTCACGGGCTTCGGCGCGACCGCCGTCACGACCGCCACGATTTCCTCGCGCGTGCGAATGCCGGGCGCGTAGAGGCAATCGGCGCCCGCCTGCGCATAGGCCTTGAGACGCGCGACCGTATCCGCCAGATCGCGCTCGCCCGTGAGAAAGTTTTCGGCCCGGCCGACGAGCAGCGTGTCGCCGCCGCGTTCGTCGATGGCGCGGCGCGCGGCGCGAATGCGTTCGACAGCCACGTCGATCGCGAACAGCGGCGCGTCGGGGTGGCCCGTCGCATCTTCGATCGAGAGACCGGCCACGCCTGCGTCGACGGCAAGGCCGACGCTTTGCGCGACCTCCTCTGCGTCGCTGCCGAAGCCGTTTTCGAAGTCCGCGTTGATCGGCAGATCGGTGGTCGCAACCATCTCGCGCAGGTGCGCGATCACGGCGTCGCGCGGCAGCCCATTGTCGGCGTGCGCGCGCGACCACGCGAAGCCCGAACTCGTCGTGGCCAGCGCCTTGAAGCCGACGCTTTCCAGATAGCGGGCGCTGCCCGGATTCCACGGATTCGGCAGCAGAAAGCAGCCGGATTCGTGCAGGGCGCGAAAGGCGGCGCGCTTGTCCGCGATGCTGCGAGGCGAAGAGGGCATGACGTATCTCCAGGTTTGGACGCGCTGGCGCGTGGGCATCAGCGGCAAAAACGGAAACGCAACAGCAAGACGAAAGCGGACATTCGAAGCGATCCTCGAGGACGCCCGCGCCGCTGCCGCTATCATATGCGCTGTTTTCTCTTTGCTCAGCACGACGATGGCCAAAACGCCCGCCTCGAAAACCACGCCGCCGCGCATGTCCGATGTCGCTCAACTCGCGGGCGTATCGAAGATGACGGTTTCCCGCGTGCTGGCCGGGCGCAGCGCGTCGGAATCCACGCGCGCGCGCGTGCAGCGCGCCATCGACGAACTCGGTTATGTGGCCGATGCGGCGGCCGGCGCGCTGTCTTCGGGACGCTCGTCGTTCGTCGCGGTGCTGGTGCCGTCGCTGTCGAGCTCGAACTTCTCCGACACGGTGAGCGGCCTGACCGCCGTGCTCGAACCGCGCGGGCTCGAATTGCTGATCGGCGACACCGATTATTCATTCGATCGCGAAGAGCGTCTCGTGCGCCAGATGCTGCGGCATCAGCCGCGCTGCATCGCGCTTACCGGTTCGCAGCACACCGAGGCCACGCGCGCGCTGTTGCAGCGTTCGGGCGTGCCGGTGGTCGAAATGTGGGATTTGCCCGCCGAGCCGATCGACATGTCGGTAGGATTTTCCAACGTTGCCGCCGCGCGTGAGATGGTGCGCCATCTCGCGGGCAAGGGGTATCGGCGCATCGGCTTTCTGGGCGGCGCGAGTGAGCTGGACCGGCGCGGCCTCGACCGCCTGAAGGGCTATCAGATGGAGTTGAAGGCGCTCGGGCTCGGCGCGCCGCGCGCCGTGCGTCTCGGCGATTCGCCCATCACGATGAGTCACGGCGGCCCGGCGATGGCCGAACTGCTCGCACGCTGGCCCGACACGCAGGCGGTGATGTGCGTGAGCGACATGTCCGCGTTCGGCGCGATCATGGAGTGTCAGCGGCGCGGCATGCGGGTGCCGAAGGACATCGCCGTGGCCGGCTTCGGCAACTTTGAAATCGCGAGCTGCTGTCATCCGACCATCACCACGGTTTCCGTCGACGCTTATGGCATCGGGCAGCGCACCGGCGAAGCGATGCTCGGCGCGCTCGCCGCCGAGGAGAGCGAGCACGCGGGCGCGCGCCGCGCCGTGAAGACGCGCATCCACTACGCCGTCGTGCCGCGCGAAAGCGCCTGACTCCACCTGGTCTGGCCTGCCGTAATTGCCCTGGCTGCATCGCGCCGAAGCATCGTGCTAACATTGAAATGTTATCGGTAACACGGCATCGGAAAAACGACCGTGCGCTGCGTGCCGCCCGCACTCCGCCCGCACTCAATGGAGACAGACACCATGGCTCAGTCGCCTTCGCGCCGCCTGCGCAGTCAGGAGTGGTTCGACGATCCTGCGCACGCGGACATGACCGCGCTCTACGTCGAGCGCTTCATGAATTACGGCCTCACGCGCGAGGAGTTGCAGTCGGGCAGGCCGATCATCGGCATCGCGCAGACGGGCAGCGATCTCGCGCCGTGCAATCGCCATCACATTGCGCTGGCCGAACGCGTGAAGGCGGGCATTCGCGACGCGGGCGGCATTCCGATGGAGTTTCCCGTGCATCCGCTCGCGGAGCAGAGCCGCCGCCCGACGGCGGCGCTCGACCGCAATCTCGCGTATCTCGGACTCGTTGAAATCCTGCATGGCTTTCCGCTCGATGGCGTGGTGCTCACGACCGGCTGCGACAAGACCACGCCCGCGTGCCTGATGGCGGCGGCCACGGTCGATCTGCCCGCGATCGTGCTGTCGGGCGGCCCGATGCTCGACGGCTGGTACGAAGGCAAGCGCGTGGGTTCGGGCACCGTGATCTGGCACGCGCGCAATCTGCTGGCGACGGGCGAGATCGACTACGAAGGTTTCATGGCGCTCACCACGGCGTCGTCGCCGTCGATCGGCCACTGCAACACGATGGGCACCGCGCTGTCGATGAACTGTCTGGCCGAAGCGCTCGGCATGTCGCTGCCCGGTTGCGCGAGCATTCCCGCCGCGTATCGCGAGCGCGGGCAGATGGCGTACACCACGGGCAAGCGCGCCGTCGATCTCGTGCGCGAGGACGTGCGACCGTCGACGGTCATGACGCGCGCAGCGTTCGAAAACGCGATTGTCGTGGCGTCGGCGCTCGGTGCGTCGACGAATTGCCCGCCGCATCTGATCGCGATTGCGCGTCACATGGGCATCGATCTCACGCTCGAAGACTGGCAGCGTTTCGGCGAGCAGGTGCCGCTGCTCGCGAACACCATGCCGGCGGGCGAATATCTGGGCGAGAGTTTCCATCGCGCGGGCGGCGTGCCGACCGTGCTGCGCGAACTCGATCGCGCGGGGCTGCTGCATGGCGAGTGCCGGACGGTGTCGGGACGTACGATCGGCGAGATCGCGGACGGCGCTCAGGCCGCCGATTGCGACGTGATCCACACCAGCGAAGCGCCGCTCAAACACGGCGCGGGCTTTATCGTGCTCTCCGGCAATTTCTTCGACAGCGCGATCATGAAGATGTCGGTGGTCGGCGAGGCCTTCCGGCAGACCTATCTGAGCGAGCCGGGCGCGGAAAACGTCTTCGAGGCGCGCGCGATCGTGTTCGACGGACCCGAGGATTATCGGGCGCGCATCAACGATCCATCGCTGAAGATCGACGAGCGTTGCATGCTGGTGATTCGCGGTTGCGGCACGGTGGGTTATCCGGGCAGCGCCGAAGTCGTGAACATGGCGCCGCCCGCCGAACTTGTCAAACGCGGCGTGACGTCGTTGCCTTGCATGGGCGACGGGCGGCAGAGCGGTACATCGGCGAGTCCGTCGATCCTGAACATGTCGCCGGAAGCGGCGGTGGGCGGCGGTCTCTCGCTGCTGCGCACGGACGATCGCATCAAGGTCGATCTGAACGCGCGGCGTGTGGAACTCCTGATCGACGCGCAGGAACTCGAACGCCGCCGCGCCGACGCCGAATTTCACGCGCCGCCTTCGCAGACGCCCTGGCAGGAGCTGTATCGGCAGACGGTCGGCCAGCTTTCGACAGGCGGATGCCTCGAACCCGCCACCTTGTATCTGCGTGTGATTGCGGAGCGTGGCGAGCCGCGGCATTCGCACTGACGCGGCAGCGCGGGCGGCGAGACCGCAGTGCTCAGAGCGATTTGCCGATGCGATGCGCCATCTCGACGATGGCGATCGCCATGCGCTTTTCGCGGCGTGCGTCGAGGCGTTCGAGCGGCAGACTCGTGCTGACCGCGACGCGCTTGCCGAGCACCGTCACGCCGACGAACGCGGCGAAGCAGGCGAGTCCCGCCGTGACTTCTTCGCGCTCCTGCGCGAGTCCCGAACGGCGCACCGCCGCGAGCGCGTGCAGCAGATCCTGACGCCGCGTGACGGTGTGGCTCGTCACCGCGGCGAGCTGCTTCGGCAGCAGGCGGGTGACTTCGTCGTCCGGAAGACTGGCGAGCAGCGCCTTGCCGAGCGCGCAGCAATGCGCGGGCAGCCGCGAACCGAGATCCGACACGAGCCGCACGGGACGCGCTGCATCTTCGCGCGCGATATAAACCACCTCCGCGCCGTCGAGCACGGCGAGTTGCACCACTTCGTTGTGCGTCGCCACGAAGGTCGCGGCCTCGCGCCGGAACACTTCCTGCAACTGATCGTGGCGCACGTAGGCGCTGCCCAGTTCGAAAAGCGTCACGCCGATGATGTAACCGTCGGCGCGTTTTTCGATCCAGCGGCGGCGTTCGAGCGAGTCGAGCATCAAATACAGCGTGCTGCGCGACAGGCCGGTTTGCTCCGCGATGGCGGCCGCGCGCACGGGCGACGGCGCGTGCGCGAGCACGTCGAGGATGTCGTGAATGCGCTTGAACGCGGGCACTTCGTAAGCTGACGTCATGATGCGGTGGCAAAGGTCATCCAACAGGTTGGAAATACTAACACCAGGTTAGACATCGATCACGCGCGATCCTACGATCGATGCTCCTCAACGACATTTTCGATACAGGTTGCTCGTCATGGCCAATTTGTCAGTTTCGGATTTCCTGCCCGCCGATCTCGAACAGGCGCTGCTGGTCGGGCGCGTCTGGCGGCGCGACGGCGATCATGAAGGGCCGAGCGTCGTGGTCGTGCGCGACGGCCAGGTGTTCGACATCACGCGCACGGTGGCCACGACGGCGGACCTGTTCGATCGCGCCGATGCGGTCCAACTCGCGCGCACCGCGCCGGGCGCACTGCTGGGCGAGGTGACGGATCTGCTCGCGGCCAGTCTGCCGGGTGCGCCGAATGCCGACGCGCGGCTGCTCGCGCCGTGCGACGTGCAGGCGATCAAGGCGTGCGGCGTGACCTTCGCGGTGAGCCTGATCGAGCGCGTGATCGAGGAACAGGCGGGCGGCGACCGCGCCAAAGCCGCCGACGTGCGCGCGACCATCGCCGACCTGATCGGCAGCGATCTTTCGCAGATCGAGCCGGGCTCGGACGCGGCCATGCGGCTGAAAGCGGAGTTGCAGCGGCGCGGCGCGTGGTCGCAATATCTCGAAGTCGGAATTGGTACGGATGCCGAAGTATTTTCCAAATCGCAGCCGATGTCGGCGGTGGGGTTCGGCGCGGAGGTTGGCTTGCTGCGCGCGTCGGTCTGGAACAATCCCGAGCCGGAAATCGTGCTGGCGGTGAATGCGCGCGGCGAGATCGTGGGCGCGACGCTCGGCAACGACGTGAATCTGCGCGATATCGAAGGCCGTTCGGCGCTGCTGCTCGGCAAGTGCAAGGACAATAACGCGTCGTGTGCGATCGGTCCGTTCGTGCGCCTGTTCGACGAGCACTTCACGCTCGATTCGGTGCGCGCGGCGAGCGTGGCGCTGCGCGTCGAGGGCGACGACGACGGTTTCGTGCTCGACGGCGTGAGCCACATGAAGGAAATCAGCCGCGATCCGCAGCAACTCGTCGAGCAGACTTGCGGCAGGCATCATCAATATCCCGACGGCTTCATGCTGTTTCTCGGCACGATGTTCTCGCCGATCCAGGACCGCGATGCGCCGGGCTCGGGCTTCACGCATCATCTCGGCGATATCGTGACGATTTCGACGCCGCCACTCGGCGCGCTCGTCAACACGGTGAAGCTCAGCGACGAAATCGCGCCGTGGACGTTCGGCGTGCGCGCGCTGTACGCGAATCTCGCGGCGCGCGGCATTGCGCCCGCGAACTGATTTTGTCGTCGGCATAGCGGAAAACGCCGCGCGCATTTTTTCCGCGTGGCGATTCCTTGGTATCGTTGTGCTCGCGCCGGCAAGCGGCGCGCAGAACACACAACGCATACGAGACGGCGGCGGCGCGCAGGGGCGCGCGGCCGCTTCGTCGCAGGGAGTCGCGGACGATGAAGTTTTCGAATCTGGTCGAGCGGTTGCAGGGCCGGCGCACGTCGGCTTGGGAAATCCATCATGCCGCGCAGCAGGCGGTCGGGCGCGGCGAGGACGTGATCATTCTGAGCGTCGGCGATCCTGACTTCGCCACGCCGGCTCCTATCGTCGAGCGCGCCGTCGCGGCGCTGCGCGAAGGCGATACGCACTACACGTCGATCATGGGTCGCGAGCCCTTGCGCGAAGCCATCGCGCGCATGCAGCGCGAGTCGGGTGCGCGCGAGGTTGGCCCGCAAAACGTGATGCTTTGCGCGGGCGCGCAGAACGGGTTGTTCGCGTCGTCGCTCTGTTTATGCGAGGCGGGTGACGAAGTGCTCGTGCCCGAGCCGATGTATCTGACCTACGAGGCGGCGATCCGCGCGTCGGGCGCGACGCTCGTGCCGGTTCCCGTCGATCCCGAACGCGGTTTTCATCTCGATTGCGATGCGCTGGAAGCCGCCGTCACGCCGCGCACGCGGGCGATTTTCTTCGCCACGCCGTGCAATCCGACCGGCGCGGTGATGCCGCGCGACCATCTCGAACGCATCGCGCAACTCGCGCAGCGCCACGATCTCTGGGTGGTTTCCGACGAGGTGTACGCCGATCTCACGTTCGAGCGCGAGCATGTGAGCATCGCCACGCTCGACGGCATGGCGGAGCGGACCGTCACGCTCGGCAGTCTGTCGAAATCGCATGCAATGCCGGGCTGGCGGCTGGGTTGGGTGATCGCGCCCGAAACGCTGATCGGCCATCTCGGCCGTCTCGCGCTCTGCATGTTCTATGGGCTGCCGGGCTTCATCCAGCAGGCGGCGCTCACGGCGCTGGAGGAGCGCGCGCACGTGGTGGCGGAGATGCGCGCGATTTATCGGCGCAGGCGCGATCTCGTGTACGCGCATTTGAGCGGCGTGCCCGGCCTGCGCTGTCTGTTGCCGGAGGCGGGCATGTTCATGATGATCGACGTGCGCGGCACCGGCCTCGATCCGCACGCATTCACGTGGCAGTTGTTCGAGGCGCAGAAGGTGTCGCTGCTCGATGCGAGCGCGTTCGGCGATACCGCGAGCGGCTATGTGCGGCTCGGTTTCGTGGTCGACGATGCGCGGCTCGTCGAAGGCTGCGAGCGGATCGCGGCCTTCGTGCGGCAGTTGGGCGCTTGATTACGTCAGCGCTTGAGCGTTTGAACCTGGCAGCGCGGCGTTAGCGCGCTTCGAAGTACAGCCGCGTCGGTTCGAAGAGGTTGGGCGGCAGCGTGTCGCGCGTGAACCAGGCCCAGCGCGCGCACTTCTCCGGTTCGGCGACGACCGGCGTGCCGTCGGCCTCGCCTTCGACGAACAGCGTGACGTGGCGCACGCGGCCCGTTTCGAGCCAGCCGCTCGCCCACTGCGTGCCGCGTGCCGCCCGCAGTTCAAGGCCGGTCTCTTCGAGCAGTTCGCGCGCCGCGGCGTCGAGCGGATCTTCGCCGGTTTCGACCTTGCCGCCAGGGAATCCCCAGGTATCGAAGCCCCAGCGGCTTTGCCGAAGTCCGAGCAGCCATGCGCCGTCGCGCTGGACGACGACACCGGCGCCCAGCACCGTGACGACCGGCATCGCCGGCTTGGCGTCTTGCGTCATGCGTTCATGCCTGTGTGCTATTAGCGATTGCCGTCGAGCAGGTCGTTCAGCAGTTCGTCGAAGGCCGCCTGGGCGTCTTCGAGTTCTTGCAGCGCGGCGTCGAACGCCGTCAACGCGAATTGCGACGGACGGCCTTCGCCCTCGGGCGGAAACTGCGTTTGCAAGGCGTTGAAGGCCGTTTTCACGCGCTGGGTGGCGGTCAGCACGCGGTCCATCGCGGCGGATTCTTCGGCTCGCGCCTGTTCTGGGGTCATCGATAGCTCCGGTTCGAAAAGTAAAAGAGGGGCGTCAGGCATTCAGGGCAGGGGCAAGCTGCCCTCGGACTTCACTTCGCGCATCGACAGCGCCGATTCGACCGAGGTCACGCCCGGCAACGAACGCAGTTCGTCGCGCATGAAGGTGCCGTAGTCGTCGAGGTCGCGCGCGACGATCATCAAAATATAGTCCGCCGTGCCGGCGACGTTGTGACACGACAGTATCCGTTCGATCGCGCAGACTTCGCGCTCGAAACGGTCCGCGAGCGCGCGGTCGTGCACGGCGAAGCGCACCGACACGTAGGCGACCACGCCGTAGCCGAGCGCGCGGCGCGAGAGCATCGCGCGATAACGCTCGATGTAACCGTCCTGTTCGAGCCGCTTGAGACGGCGCGCGCAGGGCGTCTCGCTCAGACCGACGGTTTCGGCGAGCCGCGCGTTCGGCATTCTGCCGTCCGTTTGCAGCGCGCGCAGGATCGCGCGGTCCAGTTTGTCGAGGTCGCTCATGGCGAGTGGTGCCTTCCAGTGATGGATGGGTGAATTTTAGGGTAATCCACCCATCTATATGAATTTTCTCGACGATTACGCCAGAAATCACTCCATCGTTGGCGGCATCATAGAGCCTCTTTCAAGCGAGGCCATCATGATTTCCGCCCATTTGCTGCTCATGTTCATTGCTGCTCTGATCGTGGTCTGCGCGCTGCCCGGCGCGGACATGGCGCTCGTGATGCAGACCAGCATGAGCCGGGGCGCGCGCCGCGGCTTCGCGGCGGCCTGCGGGCTGGGTCTCGCGCGCGCCACGCACGTGACGCTCTCCGCCTGCGGCCTCGCGGCGCTGCTGCGCAACGCGCCGTGGCTTTATGAGGCGGTGCGCTACGCGGGGGCGCTGTACCTCACGTATATCGCGGTGCAGATTTTCCGCGCGCCGGTGTTCGCGCTGCCGGACGAGGCGGGCGGAACGGCCGCGCGGCCGATGCGCGCCGATTTCCTCAAGGGTCTGCTGACCAATCTGCTCAATCCGAAGGCGCTGCTGTTCTGCTCGGTGCTGCTGCCGCAGTTCCTTCGTCCGGAAGCCGGTTCCGTCTGGCTGCAGGTGCTCGAACTGGGCGTCGTGCTGGTGATCGTGTGCGCGATCTTCGACGTGATCTATGCGCTGGGCGCGGCGCGCATCGCCGTGTTGCTGCGCAAGCATCCGCTCGCGCAAACCGTGCAGAAGTGGGCGTTTTCTTCGGCCCTGATCGGTTTCGCGTTGCGCCTCTCGCTCGACTGATCGAGCGAAAAGCGCCTGCGGACGCTTGCCTGCGGACGCTCGCCTTAGCGGCCGCCGAGATAGTCGAGTTTGCCGATTTCGACGCCGTTGTGACGCAGGATGTCGTACGCGGTCGTCACGTGGAAGAAGAAGTTGGGCAGCACGAACGTGAGCAGATAGCTCAGGCCCGTGAACTCGATCGGGCCCGAACGCATCTTGAGCGTGATGGCCTTGTCTTCGCTGCCGTCGATCTGTTCGGGCTTGAACGTGTTCAGGTAGTCGATGGTCTTCTGGATGCGTGCGTGCAATTCGTCGAACGTCACTTCCACGTCGTCGAACTTCGGCGCTTCCACGCCCGCGAGACGGGCGGCGCAGCCCTTGGCCGTGTCGGTGGCGATATGAATCTGGCGCAGCAGCGGCAGCATGTCGGGGAACAGTCGCGCGCCGGTGAGCACCGTGGGGTCGATCTGCTTTTCCGCCGCGTGCGCCTGTGCCTTGCCGATGATCGTCTGCAGGTTGGCGAGGCCGCGCGTGAGCACGGGCACCGAAGCTTGATACAGGGTGATGGACATGGGGATTCCTCGTTTCTTCGCGTAATGGCGTTGCTTGATGTGGCTCGGTTGCGTTGCTTCGACGATGCCGCCTGAGCCGGGCCGAAGCCAGACGGCGAGTCATTATGCGCTATCGGGTATGACGCCGCCATCGACCGAACGGCCAGGCTTGCGCGATGACCCGGCAGGCATGAAAGTCAGTCTCGATGCCGCTTGAACGGCGCGCGGAAATGCGTCCGGCTTCGTCGCAATTGATTGGTTATGCGAACTAAAAAACGTCATTGAATTCGCAGACTTGGCGCGCCTCGCCGGTTTGGCCGGATCACTCGGCGGCGCCTCGCCGCGCGCCGTCGTGGTGAATCGGCGAAATATTGGGCCTTGCGGGTTTTCTATCGTTCGTAAAAAAGGGTTGTGGTGACGATTCACCACCTGAAAATTCGAATGTGTTTTAATTACCCGGCATTGACCATCCAATGCGCATCTTACGGCAGCGTAGATGCGCTGAACCATGAACGCAGAATTGGCAGACATATCTCGAGCCGTGCGTCGCATGGCGACGGGCGGCGCCCGTTGTGCGCACGCGCGACGCTCGCGCAACTGGACGCGTGCAGTGCACGGCCTGGTGCTGGCGGCTGCGGCAGGCGGCCTGCTCGGCAGCGCGCCCGCGCGCGCCCAGGACCCGCGTCTGCTCGACGCCCGGGTGACGCAGGACTCCGTCTCGGACACGATCTGCCGGACGGGTTACGCCGACAGCGTCGCGCCCCCGTTCGATCAGGCGATGGCGCTCAAGGCCCGCCTGCTCACGGCGCGCGGCATCGACGCCGAAGACGGCGTGACGTACGCACTCGACCGGCGCGTGCCGATCCTGCTGGGCGGTTCGCCAGACGCGTCCGCCAATTTCGATTTGCTGCCCTGGGGCGGCCACGCGGGCGAGCGCCGCAAGTCCTTGCTGACCGTGCGCCTCAAGCGCTGCGTCTGCGCGGGGCGCATCACGCTCTCCGAGGCGCAGGCGGCCATCGCGGGCAACTGGTCCCATCAGTACGATCAACTCACGCGCATGCAATGCGGCGCGGACGGCGACACGACGTCCGCGAGCCGCGACGACGCGCCTTGACCCTGCTTTCCCGATATCCCCGGCGATTTGCGCGGTGCGGTGGGGCGCGGTGCGGCGGTCATCTCATGCGGGCGCGCCGGATGACTCGAGGCCGTACACGGGCACGCCCATTGCGAAATATGGTCTGACGGATCGACGGTGCGCCGATTGACAATATGACGCAGCGCACACGTCGCCGAATGGGACTATCCTGACTGTGATCAATAAAAGGAGAGAGCAAAATGTTTGCGTCCAGCCTGTTGCTGCTTGCTGTTGCGGCCCTGCTTGGTCAGGCGGTTTGGACTCGCGCGAAGGCTCGTCCGAGCCTGCAACCCGTGCGCGTGCGCACGGATCGTACGCGCCGCCCCTGGTAAACCATCATGCACCTGACCGTCTGGAATGTGCCCGAGACCTGTAGCGAACAGGATGTGCGCGATTTTTTCGAGCGCGAACTCGGGCATTACGCCAAGAGCGTGACGGTGTACGACGCGGGTACGCCCAACGCGCACGCCGATCTCGAACTCGACTCCGAAGTGCCGTATGTCGGCGAAACCGTCGCGCGCGAGTTGCAAAGCCGCCGGCTCGCCGGTGTTGCGTTGCGCGTGAGCGCTGCGCCCTTTGAGAGCGAAGCCGACGACGAGCACCGCCGCCAGGCCGCGCCTTGATGTGGCAATGAACCGATCTCGCGCGTTGGCGTTCTTCGCTGCGCTATAGTCGGTCTTCTTCCTGTATTTCCGCACAAACGTCGCCGTATGGCGACGTTTTTGTTTGTGTCGCGGCTCAAGCGCTGAACAGTATGTCGCACCTGCGGCGGCTCGTGCCCTTTGTCTGGTTTAATGACGGGCGAAGCGGCTGCGGCACCGGAATTGCGGTGCCATGCCAGTTGCATCTACTTCAGTCAAAACGCATAAAGAGCCGGGTTCTCGATGAAATTCATACTGTCGCGCTGCGTGTCGGCGCGTCGTGCATGGCGCCTGGCCGTTTGCGCGGGTTGGGCGGGTTGGACGGTGGCGAGCGCCTGGGCGGCCGGTCCCGCCGCGGCCTCGGGGCCGCGCGTAACGTCGGGCGCGGTTCAGGCCGCACCCGCTTCCGCACCGCATTCCACTGCGCCCACGGCGGCGGCTTCCATGGCGCCTGCCGCGAGTGCCTTGATGGCTGCGAGCGCCGCGCATGCGGCGTCGGGTGCGCATGTCGCCGCAGCGAGCGCCGCAAGTGCGGCCAGCGCGGCTTCGGCGGCGAACGCGGCGGCCAGCGCGACTGCGAACGCGTCCGCGCCCGAGGCCGCCGGTCCCGCGCCGCTTGTCTTGCCCGAGCATCCGAAGCTCACGCCGGAGCAGGCCGCCGATGAAACCCGCCGCGCGCTCGCCTTGCGCGACGACTTTGCGCGCGAGGTGAAGCGCCGCCTGCGCGTGCCGCTTGCCGACCAGCGCGCTTATGGCCAGCGCCTGCAGGACGCCCTCGACGAAAAGGACCTCGGCGCGCTGGCGGGCGAATACGTCATCCTCGTTGATCGCAATGCGAACGTGCAGGCATTGTTCGTTTATTTTCGCGCCATGCCCGACGATCCCTGGCAGATGATCGGTGCGTCGCCGGTCGCGACCGGCCGTCCGGGCGAGTTCGATCACTTTCTCACGCCGCTTGGTGTGTTCAATCACACGCCGTCGAACATGGACTTCCGCGCGGAAGGCACGATGAACCAGAACGGCATTCGCGGCTACGGCGCGCGCGACATGCGCATCTACGATCTGGGCTGGGTCGATGGCGAGCGCGGCTGGGGCAAGGGCGGCGTGTCGCCGATGCGCTTCCAGATGCACGCGACCGATCCCGACCGCCTCGAGCCGCTGCTCGGCATCCGCCACTCGAAGGGCTGCGTGCGGATTCCGTCGACGCTGAATCGCTTTATCGACCATCACGGCATCATCGACGCCGAATATCAGGCGCTCGTCGAGTCGGGCAAGTCGCTCTGGGTGCTGCACTCGGACCGTCAGATCACGCCGTGGGCGGGGCGCTTTATCGTCGTGATCGATTCGGCGCGCAAGAAGCGGCCTGCCTGGGCGCCCGCGCCGGGCAGCAAGGCGCACGCGCAGGTGCCGAAGGGCGGCGATACGGCGGATTGAGGCGCTGAGGCGTCCGCCTGGGGACACGCGCGGCGCTGCGTCTTGCGGGCCGCGCGTGGTGTTGTCGGCCAGCGCTGACGTCACACGACGACGTCAGCCGCGTCGCGCGATCAGCACGCCCGCGAGCGCCACGCCGAAGCCCGCGATCTGGATCGGCGCGAGCGTTTCGCGGAACAGCAGCCAGCTTTCCAGCGCGGCGAGCGGCGGCGCGAGATAGAGCAGCGCCGTGGCGCGCGCGGCATCGCCGTGCCGCACCATCCAGACCAGCAGCGTCACGCCCGCGCCGGACAGCATCGCGATCCCCCACGCGAGCGATATCCACAAGGTCGCCGAGCCGATCCAGCGATGCTCGCCGAGCGCGAGCGCCAGCAGCGCCGCGACGATCGCCGCGCCCGCGTTCTGCACGGCGCTCGCGCTGCGGATATCGGCTTGGGCGAGCGACGTCTTCTGATAGAGCGTGCCCGCCGTGATCGCACCGACCGCGAGCACGGCGACAACCACCACCAGCAGCGGATTCGCGTGCGCGCCGGACAGATCGGCGTTGGCATTGGCGCTCACGCTGGCGTGCTGGAAGGCCGCGCTGAGCTTCGGCATCAGCACGAGCACGACGCCCGCGAGACCGAGCGACATGCCTTGCCAGCGCCGCGTCGAGATCCGCTCGCCGAACAGCGGCGCGGCGAGCGTGGCGGTCAGCAGCGGCTGCAGCGCGCCGAGCAGCGCCATCACGCCCGCGCTCAGCCCTTGCGCGACGGCCCAGTAACCCGCGCCCAGATACACGCCCTGCAGCAGCGCGCCCGCGAACAGATGCTTGCCGATTTCGCGTCCGCGCGGCCAGGGCGCGCGCATCGCCAGCGCGATGCAGGCGAACAGCGCGGCCGTGCCCGCGAAGCGCGCGAGCAGGAACAGGTTGGGATCGGCGTAGGGCGCAATGGCGCGGGCGACGACGAAACCCGTCGACCACAAGGCGACGAAGAGGGCGGGAGCGAGCGAAGCGAGCATCGGTGAAGGGAGCGGGGAGCGCCGCGGGCGGCGCGTCGGGGTTCGAAAGGCCCGGAGTATCGCGCGGTGCGGCAGCGGCGGTCTTGTTCAGGACTGCATTGGTGGTTTTCGCGCGACGCGTGGCGAGTGGGTTTGAATCGCAACTAACAGCCAAGGGTCTGCACGGCGCGGCGGGGCAGAGCCGTTAGCGCGGGCGCTGATTCCGCGGCAAGCGACGTTTGAATGCGCGATCAGAGTGAACGAGAGTGAACGCGAAGGAGCGCGTGGGAACGCGTCAGCGTGTGCGTCCGGACGCGCTTCCGGCAATCCGCAAGAAACTAGAAAGAAACCAGCGTCGCAGCCACGCCGATGAACACGCCGCTCACGGCACACGCAATCAACAGCGCGCGCGTGCGCCGATGTTCACGGCGCAGCGACTCCAGAATCCCCGCTGATGTCCCTGCGTGCGCACCGGGCTGTCCATGCGCGACGTTCGCGTGCCGGTTCATGAAGTGATAAACAAGCTGCGGCACGCGCGGCGCGATCTGCGCGAGATGCGGCAGTTCCTGGGAAAGCCGCTTGATCCAGCCGTGATGGCCGAGATCGCGCCTCGCGATATCGCCGAGCGTCGTTTTGGCGATGCTCCACGCATCGACATCCGGATGCATCGTGCGCGCAAGCGTCTCGGCCTCGCCGAAGGCGCGCTGCGCGGCGGCAAGACGCGGCGACACCTCGCCGCCAAACGGCTGCACCGCATGCAGCAGATGATGAAACAGCGCACCCGCGCTGCGCTCGCTCGAATCGTCGGCGAAATGCGCTTCGCTGCGTGTGCGCAGTTCGGCTTCGATACGCTCGGTGCGCGCGTGCGCCGGCACGTGGCCCGCGTGGTGATGCAGTTCCGCGAGCCGCGCGTAGTCCTGTTCGAACAGCGCTGTCGCGCCATGCACGAAGAACTCGCGTTCGGGCGACGACAGGCTCGTCATCAGCGCGGCGCTGGCGAAGATCAGGCGTCCGCGCGTCTCGGGCTCGACGCTCACGGCGACGCGGCGCGCATCGAGCGCCGCATGAAAGAAGCCGTGCTCGAACGCCTGTTGCGTGACCACTTCGATCAGATGCGCGGCCACGCTCGCCGCGTTGATGCGATGCTCGGCGAGACCGATCACATCGGTTGCGCGCACCGTGTCGATATGCTGGACCACGAGCGTCTGCGCGGTGCACAGGTCCCAGATCACGTCGGGGACGAGCACGCGCGTGTCGTCGGCGAGATGGTGGCCGCTCTGGCTCAGGTTCGCGGCCTGGGCGCGCAGATCGAAGCGGCGTTGCAGATCCTCGCGCAGCGTTTGCGCGAGTGCGCGCAGTTGCAGCCGTCGCGCGCCGCTCGAGAGCCGTTCGAGCCAGCGCGCGACGCCGCACAGCAGCGCGGCGTCGTCGTCGACCTGCACGGTTTGCTGCGTGCGCAGCAGGCGCACCGTCACCAGCTGATGGCCGTTGATCGGCTGCGCGAGACGCGCGACGTGCGTCTGCTCGCACCAGCCGTTGTGGCATGGCGTGGGATCGATCCAGGCGAGCTGCGTCTGCACCGGCTTGCCGAAGGCGCGTTGCAGGGCCGCGTCGAGTTCGGCGCCGGTCAGCGGATCCTCGAAATGCTCGATGGCGTCGATCGCGTCGTGCAACGTGATGGTGGCGAGTTCGGGACGCGCGCTGAGCGTCTGCGCGAAGGCGCCCGCGATCGGCGCGAGCTTCGCCAGCACGCCGGACAGACGCGCGGCGAGGCGCTCGTCCTCGCGCATGCGCGCGGCAAGCGAGAGGATCCAGTGCAACTTGTGATGCTCGGGCGCCGCGAGCCAGATCAGTCTGATGCCGTAGCGCAGCGCGCAAAACAGGAGACGCAGTTGGCGAAGTCGTGCAAGCATGAAATCGGCTATCGACGAAACAGGGACCGTCCGGCGTCCGGACGGCCACACGAGATTAGCAGGGATGGCCGCGCGATGGCAGTGCCGGTTTTGCCAGGTGCGACGACATGGGCGAGGCGAGCGATGCGCCATGCGTGACGGATCGCGCCGGTGCGGCCCGGCCCGTCGCCGCACGGCCCCGTAATACAATACGGCGGCCTTTTCAGATTTCCACGCGCGCCGCGCGTCCCACCCAGATGCTCGCAGAACAACGTCACCAATACATCCTTACGCAAGTGAACCGGAACGGGGCGCTCTCGGTGGCGGATCTCGTGCGCGAGCTGCGCGTGTCGCGTGAAACCATCCGCCGCGATCTCAACACGCTCGCGGGCCGCGGACTGCTCGTCACCACACACGGCGGCGCGTTGTCGAGCGATCGCAGCGAGCCGGATCTCGATGTGCGCGAGGCCGCCAATGCCAGCGCCAAACGCGCGATCGGCGAGCGCGCAGCAGAGTTCGTGCCCGACGGCGCGTCCGTCATCATCGATTCGGGCAGTACGACGCATGCGCTCGCACGCGCGCTCACGGATCGCCATCGCCTCACGGTCTACACCAACGACTGGCGCATCGCGCTGCTGCTGGGTCGCCGCAACGAAAACCGCGTGACGCTGCTCGGCGGCGAACTGTCCGATCACGAAGAAGCCACCTTCGGCCTCGATACCGTGCAGCAGCTCTCGCAATATCACGCCGATTACGCCTTCGTCGGCGCGGGCGGCATCACGGCCGACGGCTGGCTCACCGATTACTCGCGCATGGTCTCCGAGGTGCGCAGCCGCATGCTGCTGGCGGCTGCCTGTGCGATCGTGGTCGCGGACCACTCGAAGTTCGGCCGCATGACGCCCGTGCGCATCAACGGCTTCGAACGCGCGCGCTACGTCATCACCGAACTCGCGCCGGACAAGACCGTCGCGCGCGCGATCGAAGCGCGCGGACCCGAACTCGTCATCGCCTGAACGCCGCCGCGTTTTCCTGTCCCGGCGCTTTCCTCGCCGCCCGTTTTTCCGCCTTGCCGCTGCGCCCCGTCTGACGCCGCGCGGTGCGCGCCACATCGCCTTTTCCGCCCTTCGATGGTGAGATTCACGCACTCGCGTGGGGATTCCGCACATCCGCCGATATGGGGATTTTTGGCGAATTGTGGAATTTTTTGACAAACGCCACAATCGTCATGGCCCTGTCACGAAAACCTGTGATTCTTGCCGGGCCCGTTCAGACGGGGCCGGCGCGCGACAGGGACGACCTCCCGGCGTGCTGTTCGGCCCGACGCACCGGAGCGGCGACGACGGATTGCAGACAATCTGCAATCCGCGCGGCGCACCGGTCGGGCAGGGCAGGCGGCGCAGTCCGCCGACGCTCGAGCGGATTGATTGCACGAACGATCATCCGGTCGACGACACGATCAACGACACATACGCATCGGGTATCCCCGAGCCACTGGTTTTTGCCTTCGGAGAGTGACATGAACCACAGGAATTCCCCTCGCGCCGGTTTTGCACGCAAGGCGCTGCCGATGCTGGTCGCCGCGACGTTGCTCCAGGGCGCCGCGATGAGCGCCCATGCCGCCGGCGCAGTCGTGCTGTACACGGCCGACGGCCTGGAAAATCTCTACCGCGACGTGCTGCCCGCTTTCGAGAAGCAGGAAGGCGTGAAGGTCAACATCGTGACGGCGGGCAGCGGCGAAGTTGTGAACCGCGCCAACGTCGAAAAGGATTCGCCCAAGGCCGACGTGATCGTCACGCTGCCGCCGTTCATCCAGCAGGCGCAGCAAAGCGGCCTGCTGCAGCCGTACCAGAGCGTGAACTACAAGAACGTGCCGGCCATCGCCAAGGCGACGGACGGTTCGTGGGCGACGTTCGTGAACAACTACTTCTCGTTCGCGATCAACCCCGACGTCGTCAAGAACCAGCCGAAGACCTTCGCCGACCTGCTGCATCCGGACTACTCAGGCAAGGTTGCGTACTCGAATCCGGCCACGGCCGGCGACGGCATGGCCGTGATCATCCTCACGACCTCGCTGATGGGCGAAGACAAGGCGTTCGACTATCTGAAGAAGCTCGAACAGAGCGCCAAGTTCCACACGAAGGGCACGGGCTACCTCGACGTGCTGCTCTCGCGTAACGAAATCTCGGTGGCCAACGGCGACCTGCAGATGGATCTCGACGACGCGGCCAACGGCGGTCTCTCGCTCAAGCCGATCTTCCTCGCCGCCGACGCGAACGGCCATCCGACCACGTTCCAGCTGCCGTACGCGATCGGCCTGATCAAGAACGGTCCGAACCAGGCGGAAGGCAAAAAGCTGATCGACTATCTGATGTCGACGGACGTGCAAGCGAAGGTGCCGGACATCTTCGGCATTCCGGGCCGCACGGACGTGGCGCTGTCGGGCAAGAACGGCGCGGCCGTCAAGCAGGCGATCGAGGGCGTCAAGCTGATTCCGGTCGACTGGAACCAGGTCATGGCGAAGAAGGCCGACTGGACCACGCGCTGGAAGAACGATGTGATCGGCTCGTCGGGCAAGCAGATCGAAGTCGTCAAGCCGAAGTGAGCAGGCTCGTTGCGCGCGGCCGCCTCGCGTGGCCGCGCGCGCCTGCATCGAGTCATACGTGGAGATGAACCGGTGAATACCGCAACCCTGGCGTCGGCCGAGATGGCCCGCGCGATGCCGGATGTGTCCGGTCTAAGCGATACGGCGGGCGCGCACGGCGCGGCCGGCGTGCAGATCGATCGTCTGAGCGTGCGGTTCGGCGCGCGCACGGTGCTGAACGACCTTTCGCTCACGATCCGGCGCGGCGAACTGCTGACCGTGCTGGGCCGCAGCGGCTGCGGCAAGACCACCTTGCTGCGCTTCATCGCGGGTTTTATCGAAGCCGACGGGCTGGCGGGCACGCTGACCGTCGCCGGCCGCGATCTGACGCATGTGCCGCCGCATCAGCGCAATCTCGGGCTGCTGTTCCAGAGCTATGCGCTGTTCCCGCATCTGTCGGTGTTCGAGAACGTCGCGTTCGGGCTGAAGGCGCGCCGCGTGCCGTCGCGCGAGATCGCGCGCCGCGTGGCCGACGCGCTCAAGCTCGTGCAACTCGGCGATCAGGGCCACGTGATGCCCGCGCAACTCTCGGGCGGCATGCAGCAGCGCGTGGCGCTGGCGCGCGCGCTCGTGATCGAGCCGGACGTGCTACTGCTCGACGAACCGCTTTCGGCGCTCGACGCCAATCTGCGCGCGTCGGTGCGCAGCGAACTCAAGGCGCTGCACGAGCGTCTGCCCGACCTGACGATCGTCTGTGTGACGCACGATCAGGACGACGCGCTGGTGCTCTCCGACCGCACGCTGCTGATGCGTGACGGCCGCATCGCGCAGCTCGGCACGCCGCAGGAACTCTACGACACGCCGAACGACGCCTACGTCGCGCGTTATCTGGGCGCGGCGAACCTGCTGCCGCCGGGCGTGGCGTTCCCGGTCGGCGACGCGCGTCACGACGTGCGCGACAAGCTCGCCTGCCTGCGTCCCGAAAGCCTGCGCATCGTGCCGCTCGGCGAAGGGCAGTTGCACGGCACGATCGAATCGGTCGAATGGTATGGCTCGGTGCTGTCCGTGCCGGTGCTGCTCGACGCGATGCCGAACGAACCGGTGCTCGTCACCCTGCAGCGCGGCCACGGCATCACGCCGGAAAAAGGCATGCGCGTCTCCCTGCGTTACGAGGCTGACGATGTCGTCCTTATCAACCCCTGATTCGAGTGCGGCCGCCGCCGCGCCGTTCGACCTGCCGGGTGCTCAGGCGCACACGGCCGCCGTGCGCCGCCGCGAGCGCCGCGCGCAGTGGCACATCGCGTTTCTGCTGGTGTTCGTGCTCGGGCCGCTGGTGGTCTATCCGCTCGTGCGTCTCGTGCTGCTGAGCCTCACGGGCGCGCACGGTCTCGGCTTCGGCGCTTACGCGAGCTTCTTCGGCAATCCCGATTCGCGCGGCGTGATCGGCACGACGCTGTGGATCCTGTTCCTGAGCGCAGGCCTCGCCTCGCTGCTCGGCGTGGCGATCGCGGCGATGTTGTTCTTCAAGCCGTTTCCGGGCGCGCAGCTCGTCACGCGTTTTCTCGAACTGTTCGTGGCGTTCCCGTCGTTTCTCGTCGCGTTCACGCTGATCTTTCTGTACGGCTCGCAGGGCTCGGTGAGCATCGGCTTGCAGCGCCTGTTCCATCTGCAGTCGCCGCCGCTCGACTTTCTGTTCGGCATTGGCGGCGTGGTGCTCGCGGAAGTCGTGTTCTATGCGCCCTTCGTGGTGCGTCCGACGCTCGCCGCGTTCTCGCTGCTCGACATGCGGCTGATCGAAGCCGCGCGCAGTCTCGGCGCGAACAACCGCATGGTCGCCGCGCGCGTGATCCTGCCGCTCGCGTGGCCGGGCATCGCCGCCGGCACGATCCTGTGTTTTCTGCTGACGTTCAACGAGTTCGGCATTCTGCTCGTGCTCGGCAGCGCGCATCTCGTCACGCTGCCCGTCGCGATCTATAGCTCGGCAACCGTCGATCTCGACCTGCCGACCGCCGCCGCGGGCGCGGTCGTGATGCTGGCGATGTCGCTGTCACTGTATGCGCTGTACCGGCGCGTGAATCGACGCAGTCATGGAGGCGCGCGCAATGTCAACTAATCCGGTTAGCGAAGGCGCGAGCGTCGCGCTGCCGCCGAAGCATCGACGCGCGCGGCCTGTCGAACGCAGTTTCGCGTCGCGCCTCGCGGGCGGCCTGCTGGTCGCGTTCGCCGCGCTGCTGTGCTTCTGGCTGTTCGTGTTGCCGGTGATCGTCGTCGCGCTGTCGAGCGTGGCGTCGCACTGGTCGGGCACGATCCTGCCCGACGGCTACAGCACGCGCTGGTTCGAGCGGCTCGGTTCGACCGATTTCGATGCGCTCGTCACGAGTCTCGAAGTGGGCTTCGGCGTGGCCGTGCTCGGCACGGCGCTCGGCTTGTGGCTCGCACTGGCGCTCGAAGGGCGCGATCGCAAGGGGCTTGGGGCCGTTGTCGATACGCTCGCGATGGTGCCTAACGGCGTGCCGAGCGTGGTGCTCGGTCTTGCGGTGCTGATCGCGTATCACAAGGCGCCCGTGGATCTGTCGAGTTCGGCGGCCATCGTGGTGTTCGTGCAGCTCGCGCTGGTGTTGCCGTTCTGTTATCGCTGCGCGTCGGCGGCGCTGCGTCCCGAGCTGACGGTGCTGCGCGAAGCGGCCGCGAGTCTCGGCGCGCCGCCGGCGATGGTGCTGCGCCGCGTGGTGCTGCCGCAGCTCGTGCCGGCGATCCGCGCGAGTCTCGCGCTGGGTTTTGCGCTCTCGCTCGGCGAACTGGGCGCGACGCTCACGGTGTATCCGCCGGGATTCCAGACGGTGCCGATCGTCGTGGTTGGTGCGGTCGAGCGCGGGTATTACCTGCCGGCGTCGGCGTTGTCGCTGATCTTGCTGATCGTGTCGCTGGCGGCGCTGCTGCTGATCGCGGCGCGCGTGCCGCGCCGCCGCGCGGCTTGACGCGAGGGATGCGATGGATGCGCTGTGGCTCGACGCGCCCGACAGGCACAGCGGACGCGATGCAAGGGAACGACGCGAAGTGGGTGACGAGGACGAGGCGAGCGTGTCGAAAGACAGACGCGATGAGGCGCAGGCGGAGTGGGGCGGCGGCGCTCAGACGCGATCGTCGTCCCGATCCGCGGTGACGACGCCGCTCGCGCTGCTGCGCCAGCACTCGCTGACCGATCTCGTGCGCGACGAGATCGAGCGCTGTATTGCGGCGGGGCAGCTCGAACCGGGCGCGAAGCTCGTCGAGGCCGATTGGGCGGCGCGCCTGCAGGTGTCGCGCGGACCGGTGCGCGAGGCGTTTCGCGCGCTTGAACAGGCCGGCCTCGTGCGCAATGAGAAACATCGCGGCGTGTTCGTGCGCCGCGTCTCGGGCGCGGAGGCGGGCGAACTCGCGGCGCTGTGTACGGTGCTCGAGGAAGCGGCGTGCCGCGCGCTGGCGGCGCGTATCGACGCGGCTCAGGTCGCCGATCTGCGCGCGCGGCTCGATCGCATGCGCGACACGCTGGCCCGCACCGACGACGCACTCTATGCGCAAGCGCGCGAGGCGTTCCGCGATGCACTGGTGGCCGCGGCGGGCAACGCGAAATTGCACGAGGCGTATCGGCGCGCGGTGCGCGAATGGCGGCTGTCGCCACGCGATGCGTTGACGGACGCGGCGCGCGAGCGCTCCTATGCGCGGCATCGGGCGATCCTCAATGCGCTTGCGTCGCGCGACGCCGAGGAAGCAGCCGCGTTGATGCGCGCGCAGGACTAGTTGTTATGTGTGTATGGAAGGCGATGGCGGCGCCGGTGTCGTCATCGTCGAGATCGAGGTTGGCGTGAAAAGAGGTGGAGAAGCATGGCACTGAGTCTGGACGATATCCGCAGCCTGTTCGAATCGCACGGCGAGCAGGCGTATAGCGGCGAGCCGGTGACGCAGCTCGAGCACGCGCTGCAGAGCGGTGCGCTGGCCGAGGAGGCGGGCGCGAACGAGGAACTGGTGGCGGCGGCCTTTCTGCACGACCTCGGGCATCTGCTGAATCATCAGGGCGAAACGCCGACCGAACGCGGCATCGACGACCTGCATCAATACTATGCGCTGCCCTTCCTGCGCCCGGTGCTGCCTGATGCGGTGCTGGAGCCGATCAAGCTGCACGTCGATGCGAAGCGCTATCTGTGCGCGACGGACGGCGCGTATTTCCGTTGCCTCTCGCCGGACTCGGTGCGCAGCCTGCAGCTGCAAGGCGGCATTTTCGATGTGGCGGCGGCACGCGAGTTCGCCGCGCGCCCTTACGCCGACGATGCGGTGCGCCTGCGCCGCTGGGACGATCTCGCCAAGGTGGCGGGAAAGCCGACGCCCGATCTCGATCACTATCTACGTATCGTCGAACGCGTGATGGCGCGCCACGCATGACATACCAAAAAATCCGCTTGCAATGTGTCATGCGTGTGACTAGAATTCGCCTCCTTCGCAATTCGATGTCACTGACACCGCAGCGCGAAGCCCGCGACGAAACGAGCGGGTTCGCAGGATCAGCAAGCTTTTTAAGCGGCGACGTAAAAAAAGATGTTGACGAAACGAAAAAGAGACTTCATAATCTCGTTTCTCTGCTGCTGACGCAGCAACGCAGCAAACGCCGGGTAGTACAGCGCACTACGGTGCGGCAGTCGAACCGGGCAGTTTGGGCGACGCGATCTTTAAAAATTTACAGCCGATAAGTGTGGGCGCTTGATAGGTGATGCGACCTGACTAGTTCTTCGGAGCCGGTCAGGAGAAGCAAAAGTATCAAGAGTCTCACACTAAAGTAAGTCAGGTTTTTGAAGTAATTCAGATACCTGTCAGCTTTGAGTGAGCGACCGGTTCGAGAGAACCGAAAACAGTAACAGGTTTAAACTGAAGAGTTTGATCCTGGCTCAGATTGAACGCTGGCGGCATGCCTTACACATGCAAGTCGAACGGCAGCACGGGTGCTTGCACCTGGTGGCGAGTGGCGAACGGGTGAGTAATACATCGGAACGTGTCCTGTAGTGGGGGATAGCCCGGCGAAAGCCGGATTAATACCGCATACGATCTACGGATGAAAGCGGGGGATCTTCGGACCTCGCGCTATAGGGGCGGCCGATGGCGGATTAGCTAGTTGGTGAGGTAAAGGCTCACCAAGGCGACGATCCGTAGCTGGTCTGAGAGGACGACCAGCCACACTGGGACTGAGACACGGCCCAGACTCCTACGGGAGGCAGCAGTGGGGAATTTTGGACAATGGGCGAAAGCCTGATCCAGCAATGCCGCGTGTGTGAAGAAGGCCTTCGGGTTGTAAAGCACTTTTGTCCGGAAAGAAATCCCTGGTCCTAATATGGCCGGGGGATGACGGTACCGGAAGAATAAGCACCGGCTAACTACGTGCCAGCAGCCGCGGTAATACGTAGGGTGCAAGCGTTAATCGGAATTACTGGGCGTAAAGCGTGCGCAGGCGGTGATGTAAGACCGATGTGAAATCCCCGGGCTCAACCTGGGAACTGCATTGGTGACTGCATCGCTTGAGTATGGCAGAGGGGGGTAGAATTCCACGTGTAGCAGTGAAATGCGTAGAGATGTGGAGGAATACCGATGGCGAAGGCAGCCCCCTGGGTCAATACTGACGCTCATGCACGAAAGCGTGGGGAGCAAACAGGATTAGATACCCTGGTAGTCCACGCCCTAAACGATGTCAACTGGTTGTCGGGTCTTCATTGACTTGGTAACGTAGCTAACGCGTGAAGTTGACCGCCTGGGGAGTACGGTCGCAAGATTAAAACTCAAAGGAATTGACGGGGACCCGCACAAGCGGTGGATGATGTGGATTAATTCGATGCAACGCGAAAAACCTTACCTACCCTTGACATGTACGGAATTCCGCTGAGAGGTGGAAGTGCCCGAAAGGGAGCCGTAACACAGGTGCTGCATGGCTGTCGTCAGCTCGTGTCGTGAGATGTTGGGTTAAGTCCCGCAACGAGCGCAACCCTTGTCCCTAGTTGCTACGCAAGAGCACTCCAGGGAGACTGCCGGTGACAAACCGGAGGAAGGTGGGGATGACGTCAAGTCCTCATGGCCCTTATGGGTAGGGCTTCACACGTCATACAATGGTCGGAACAGAGGGTTGCCAAGCCGCGAGGTGGAGCCAATCCCAGAAAACCGATCGTAGTCCGGATCGCAGTCTGCAACTCGACTGCGTGAAGCTGGAATCGCTAGTAATCGCGGATCAGCATGCCGCGGTGAATACGTTCCCGGGTCTTGTACACACCGCCCGTCACACCATGGGAGTGGGTTTTGCCAGAAGTGGCTAGTCTAACCGCAAGGAGGACGGTCACCACGGCAGGATTCATGACTGGGGTGAAGTCGTAACAAGGTAGCCGTATCGGAAGGTGCGGCTGGATCACCTCCTTTCCAGAGCTCACGCACTCGCGTATCAAAGCGCTCACACTTGTCGGCTGTAATAAAGACAGACTCAGGGGTCTGTAGCTCAGTCGGTTAGAGCACCGTCTTGATAAGGCGGGGGTCGATGGTTCGAATCCATCCAGACCCACCAACTGGTCTGACGGGCAGTTCCCTGAAGTATGCATGACTGGGGGATTAGCTCAGCTGGGAGAGCACCTGCTTTGCAAGCAGGGGGTCGTCGGTTCGATCCCGTCATCCTCCACCAATCCTCAATGCCTAGTGTCCGGTGAAACACAAGCCGGGTATTACGCATTGGCGATTGAGCCAGTCAGAGCGATGTGAGTAAAACCATGTCGGCTGTCGTTCTTTAACAATCAGGAAGAAGTAGTAAAGAGATTCATCTGAAAGCACTTAGAGATGGGTGCAAGTAAGTGAATCAGGGTTGTGATTGTATCAATGTATTTTTAAGTGATCGAAAGATTGCCTTGAAATACGGCGCAACACGAATACTCAACCTGTAGCGAGTGGATTGAGTGGTTCCTCCGGGGATCATGAGACACACCCGTTATAGGGTCAAGCGAACAAGTGCATGTGGTGGATGCCTTGGCGATCACAGGCGATGAAGGACGCGGTAGCCTGCGAAAAGCGGTGGGGAGCTGGCAAACAAGCTTTGATCCACCGATATCCGAATGGGGAAACCCACTCCGTATGGAGTATCCATGACTGAATACATAGGTCATGCGAAGCGAACGCGGCGAACTGAAACATCTAAGTAGCCGCAGGAAAAGAAATCAACCGAGATTCCCAAAGTAGTGGCGAGCGAAATGGGATCAGCCTGTACTCTTTATCTTCGTTGTTAGCCAAACGCTCTGGAAAGTGCGGCCATAGTGGGTGATAGCCCCGTAGGCGAAAACAGCGAGGAAGAACTAGGTGTACGACAAGTAGGGCGGGACACGTGAAATCCTGTCTGAAGATGGGGGGACCATCCTCCAAGGCTAAATACTCGTGATCGACCGATAGTGAACCAGTACCGTGAGGGAAAGGCGAAAAGAACCCCGGGAGGGGAGTGAAATAGATCCTGAAACCGCATGCATACAAACAGTCGGAGCCTCGCAAGGGGTGACGGCGTACCTTTTGTATAATGGGTCAGCGACTTACATTCAGTGGCAAGCTTAACCGAATAGGGCAGGCGTAGCGAAAGCGAGTCCGAACAGGGCGTTCAGTCGCTGGGTGTAGACCCGAAACCAGGTGATCTATCCATGGCCAGGTTGAAGGCACGGTAACACGTGCTGGAGGACCGAACCCACTAACGTTGAAAAGTTAGGGGATGAGCTGTGGATAGGGGTGAAAGGCTAAACAAACCTGGAAATAGCTGGTTCTCTCCGAAAACTATTTAGGTAGTGCCTCGTGTATCACCTTCGGGGGTAGAGCACTGTCATGGTTGATGGGTCCATTGCGGATTACGTCGCCATAGCAAACTCCGAATACCGAAGAGTGCAATCACGGGAGACAGACATCGGGTGCTAACGTCCGGTGTCAAGAGGGAAACAACCCAGACCGCCAGCTAAGGTCCCCAAATATGGCTAAGTGGGAAACGAAGTGGGAAGGCTAAAACAGTCAGGAGGTTGGCTTAGAAGCAGCCACCCTTTAAAGAAAGCGTAATAGCTCACTGATCGAGTCGTCCTGCGCGGAAGATGTAACGGGGCTAAGCCATATACCGAAGCTGCGGATGCACATTTATGTGCATGGTAGGAGAGCGTTCTGTAAGCCTGCGAAGGTGCGTTGAAAAGCGTGCTGGAGGTATCAGAAGTGCGAATGCTGACATGAGTAGCGATAAAGGGGGTGAAAGGCCCCCTCGCCGTAAGCCCAAGGTTTCCTACGCAACGTTCATCGGCGTAGGGTGAGTCGGCCCCTAAGGCGAGGCAGAAATGCGTAGCTGATGGGAAGCAGGTCAATATTCCTGCACCATTGTTGAATGCGATGGGGGGACGGATCGCGGAAGGTTGTCCGGGTGTTGGAAGTCCCGGTCCTTGCATTGGAGAAGGCGCTTTGGCAAATCCGGGCGCGGAATTCAAGGGTGCGAGGCCATGCTCTTCGGAGCAGAAGCAACTGGAAGTGGTTCCAAGAAAAGCCTCTAAGCTTCAGTTCAACAGTGACCGTACCGCAAACCGACACAGGTGGGCGAGATGAGTATTCTAAGGCGCTTGAGAGAACTCGGGAGAAGGAACTCGGCAAATTGGTACCGTAACTTCGGGATAAGGTACGCCCTTGTAGCTTGACTGGCCTGCGCCAGGAGGGTGAAGGGGTTGCAATAAACTGGTGGCTGCGACTGTTTAATAAAAACACAGCACTCTGCAAACACGAAAGTGGACGTATAGGGTGTGACGCCTGCCCGGTGCCGGAAGATTAAATGATGGGGTGCAAGCTCTTGATTGAAGTCCCGGTAAACGGCGGCCGTAACTATAACGGTCCTAAGGTAGCGAAATTCCTTGTCGGGTAAGTTCCGACCTGCACGAATGGCGTAACGATGGCCACACTGTCTCCTCCCGAGACTCAGCGAAGTTGAAGTGTTTGTGATGATGCAATCTCCCCGCGGCTAGACGGAAAGACCCCATGAACCTTTACTGTAGCTTTGCATTGGACTTTGAACCGGTTTGTGTAGGATAGGTGGGAGGCTGTGAAGTGTGGACGCTAGTCTGCATGGAGCCGTCCTTGAAATACCACCCTGATCTGTTTGAGGTTCTAACCTTGGTCCGTAATCCGGATCGGGGACAGTGCATGGTAGGCAGTTTGACTGGGGCGGTCTCCTCCCAAAGGGTAACGGAGGAGTACGAAGGTACGCTAGGTACGGTCGGAAATCGTGCTGATAGTGCAATGGCATAAGCGTGCTTGACTGCGAGACTGACAAGTCGAGCAGGTGCGAAAGCAGGTCATAGTGATCCGGTGGTTCTGTATGGAAGGGCCATCGCTCAACGGATAAAAGGTACTCTGGGGATAACAGGCTGATACCGCCCAAGAGTTCATATCGACGGCGGTGTTTGGCACCTCGATGTCGGCTCATCTCATCCTGGGGCTGTAGCCGGTCCCAAGGGTATGGCTGTTCGCCATTTAAAGAGGTACGTGAGCTGGGTTTAAAACGTCGTGAGACAGTTTGGTCCCTATCTGCCGTGGGCGCTGGATATTTGAAGGGACCTGCTCCTAGTACGAGAGGACCGGAGTGGACGAACCTCTGGTGTACCGGTTGTCACGCCAGTGGCATCGCCGGGTAGCTATGTTCGGAAGAGATAACCGCTGAAAGCATCTAAGCGGGAAACTCGCCTTGAGATGAGATATCCCCGGGGCTTCGAGCCCCTTGAAGGGTCGTTCAAGACCAGGACGTTGATAGGTCAGGTGTGGAAGCGCAGTAATGCGTTAAGCTAACTGATACTAATTGCCCGTAAGGCTTGATCCTATAACAGGTGTGTTTTGCGATGATCGTTAGTGCTTCAGCACTTACGGGCATCCCACCCCCGCAGGGGGCAAAGCGCACGGTTGAGAGATCAGTGTTGTGCCGATATAAACAACACAACCCGAATTCAGTAAAAACTCTTTACGCTTCTTCCAGATTGGCTGTGGCGCCCCCAAAGGCGACGCAGCAACCCGTCATGCCTGATGACCATAGCGAGTCGGTCCCACCCCTTCCCATCCCGAACAGGACCGTGAAACGACTCTACGCCGATGATAGTGCGGATTGCCCGTGTGAAAGTAGGTAATCGTCAGGCTTCTTATGCAGTACGTCCAGAACCCCGGCTTCTCCAGAAAGAGAGCCGGGGTTCTGGCGTTTGGGCGTGGGAAATACGCGTAGCCAGAACGCTCAGGCAGGAACAAAAAAACGGCCGTCCCAAGGGACGGCCGTTTTGCCTTCGACATCTATCACGCAGATTTAATCCTCGGTCTTCTGAGCCGCAGTCAGCGCATCAGGCGTCGTGATCGACGCGGCATCGACGAGTTGTTCCTGCGTCAGCTCCTCGAGCAGCGCCATATCGCGGGCAATCACCTGCGGGAGATGCGCGCGCAAAAATTCCACCCACGTCTTCGTCTTCGCATCGACGAATTTGCGCGACGGATACAGCGCGTACACGTTCACTTTCTGCAGAATGTGTTGCGGAAGCACACGCACGAGCGTGCCATTGCGCAGCCCTTCGATGGCCGCATAGACCGGCAGCATGCCGATACCCATGCCTTCGCGAATCGCAACCGCGAGCGACTCGGCGATATTCACCTGCACCGGCCCGTCGACGTGCATTTCCACGCCGCCTTCCGGACCTTCAAGCGTCCATTCGTGCGCGGGCGACGTCGGCGTCTTGAGAATCAGGCAGTCGTGATGCGCGAGATCGGCGGGCGTGCGCGGCGCGCCGTGCGTATGCACATAGCCGGGCGACGCACACAGAATGCTGCACGTCGAACCCAACTGGTGCGAGACCAGATCCGAGTTCGGCAACGAAGCCGCCGTAATCACCGAGACGTCACTGCTGCCCTCGAACAGATCGGGCAGACGCTGGGAGAGCGTGAGTTCGCACGTCACTTCCGGATGCAGCGCGCGATAACGCGAGATCGCGGGCAGCACATATTGCTGGCCGATACTCGCGAAACTGTGCATGCGCAACGCGCCGGCGGGGCGTTCATGCGCGCAGCTCGCTTCTTCTTCGGCGCTGTCGACGTCGGAGAGAATCTGCTTGCAGCGCTTGAGATAGCGCTCGCCCGCGGGCGTCAGCGCGAGCCGTCGCGTCGAGCGATTGAGCAGACGCGTGCGCAAATGCGCCTCGAGTTCCGAGACTGCGCGAGACATCGCACCCGTCGTCGAATCGAGCGATTGAGCCGCGGCAGTAAAACTGCCGGCTTCGACGACGCGGACAAAGACCCGCATATTTTGTAGCGTATCCATCAGACCTTCTTCTGAACGTTCTTGTTCGGTGCGAAAACGATATTGTCCGCCTTGCAGACCCTCACATTGTTGAGCGATCTGGAACGGACGTTCCCCGTCCCTCCCGTTAATTCGCTCCAGTGAGGCTCCTACAATCGGCGCCTGTCGGCCAGAGTGGATTCGCGATCACCGCACGCTCCGGCCCCGTGCAACCACGTTGTTCTGCCCTGCGTAAGCAGCGGCATTCTTCGTATCATTCCGAGCGTAGTCCGCAGTCCATGAACCGCCAGCCAGCGATACATCGAGCGATCGACTCGCGTCGGCGCGCTGAAATTCTTTGGCGCGCGGCGCGGCGCGGCCTGCGCGAATGGCGAGCCGGCCATGGCGCGATCTGGCTGCACCTGCTGAAAACGGTCACGGCGGGTTTGCTGGCGATGGGCATTGCGATGCTGCTCGATCTCCCGCAGCCGCGTATCGCGATGACGACGGTGTTCGTGCTGATGCAGCCGCTCTCCGGCATGGTGTTCGCGAAGAGCGTGTACCGCATCGTTGGCACGGCGGTCGGGATGGTGGCGGCGGTGGTCCTCGGGGCCGTGTTTATCCAGCAGCCCGAGCTCTACATCGCGGGGATGACGGTGTGGGTCGCCGCCTGTACGGCGGCTGCCATGCGGAATCGGCATTTTCGTTGGTACGCGTTCGTGCTGGCCGGCTATACCGCGGCGCTGATCGGCATCCCGCTCGTGATGCAGCCCAATGGCCTCTTTCTCGCCGCGCTCGGACGCGGGGCGGAAGTGGCCGTGGGCATCTTGTGCTCCGGGGTGGTCAGCGCCGTCATCGTGCCCCGTCAAACGGGCTCGGTGCTTGAGCGCACCTTGCGCACTCGTTATCTCGATTTTACTCAGTTCGCTGCTGGCGTGTTGTCAGGCGGTCTTGAAAGGGGCGCATTCGAAGGACGATTCGCGCGCCTTGTCGACGAGATCGTCGGTTTCGAAGCCACGCGCGCTTTCTCATTTTTCGAAGATCCGACGATGCGCGCGCGTAGCCAGTTGCTCGCGCGCCTCAACGGCGAGTTCATGGACGTGTGCGCCCGCCTGCACGCGCTGCGCCAGTTGAAGAAGCGGCTGCGCTGGACCGACGAGGCCATCGCGCCGCTCGCGCCATATTTCAGCGAACTTGCGGCAGCGCTCGCGCAGCGTCCGCGCCAGGGCGAGACCGATCGAACGTATGCGCTGCGTCTCGCTGAAAGTCTTGAAGCCTTTCAGCGTACGCTGCCGCGTCACGTGCGCGAGACGCGCCGTCCGCTCGAAACGAATGCGCCCGACGTGCTGCAGGACTTCGATACCACGGCGGAACTGATCTATCGCTTCACGTCGGAGATCGCGCGTTACAGCCGGACGTGGGCGTCGCTCACGCAGGCCGGGCTGCCGCCCGAGCCGCGCGTCACGCGCTATGTGCCGCGGACGAGCTGGTATGTGGTCGCGTTCACCTTCATGCGCACGGCCGTGGTGGTCGCCGCGCTGGGCTGGTTCTGGGTGGAAACCGACTGGCCGAGCGGCGGTCTCGCGATGATCGCCGGGGCGCTCACGTGCGCGCTCACCTCGTCGGCGCCGCGTGCCACGCGCATGGCGTTTCAGATGGCTGCGGGCGCGGGCTGCGCCGCCGTCGTCGGCTATTGGCTGATGTGCTACGTCTATCCGAACGTCGATGGATTTCCGCTGTTGTGCGCGGCGCTCGCGCCCTTGCTCGCGCTGGGCGCGTTCCTCGCGACGCGGCCGCGCATCGCGGGCTTCGGCGTCGGCTTTTCGGTGTTCCTGTGTCTGCTCGCCGGGCCGGACAACGTCATCTCGTACACGCCCGATCTGCTGGTCAACAACGGTCTCGCCGTCGTGGCGGCGATGGTGGTGGCCGCGCTTGCGTTCGCCGTGGTGTTCCCGCCTCACATGAACTGGCTCGTGGCGCGTATGTGCGTCGCGCTGCGCGGTCAGGTCGTGATCGCGTGCCGGGGCGAACTGGCGGGCCTGAACCAGCAGTTCCAGTCCGGCGCGCACGATCTGATGCACCAGTTGCGTCTGCTGCTCAACGGCCGCAAGCAGGCGCATCGGCGCGCGCTGCGCTGGATGCTCGTGACGCTCGAAGTGGGGCATGCCGTGATCGACCTGCGCAGCGAGGTGGAGCATGCCGCGTGGCTCGATCTCGTCAATCCGCGCTGGCGCGTGAGCTTCGGGCATCTGCTCGACGATATCTCGGGCCTGTTCGAGCACCCCGACGCGGCGCAGCTCGACCGCACGCTGAGCGCCCTGCGCGGGGCCACATGGATCGCCCAGGAGGCGCTGCCGTCCGTCCAGCACGACCGTGAGCGCCGTCACGACGTGCAACGCATCCTGAGCCATCTGCACTTCATTCGCAGCGCGCTGATCGACCGCGATGCGCCCCTTGGCGCCCTCGCGCGCCGCGCCGCGCGCGGCCGGCCGTTCTGGCCGCGATCGCATTCGAACTCTCATTGATCTGTCGCATTGAACGAACGCTTCAATGTGCTTTAACGTTTGACCCGCGCGCGATCCTCGCGTGGCTTGGAAGAATGCCTTCCAGCCGGGCTTCTTAATTTATCCAGGCGTGAGTCATATAGTCACATCACTGCTTCGGCAGTACCCGTTAGCACTGGAGAGTGAAATGAAGTCCCTGAAGATCGCTGTTGTTGCCTGTTCGCTGTTTGCCGCCGCCGCTGCTTATGCACAGAGCGAAGCACCGGCAGCGAGCGTCCCTCAGCAGGTCGCACAAGGCGCGGTTCAATCGGCCGCGCAAGCGCCCGCGCGCGAAGTCGCGAAGTCGGCCGTCAAAGACGAATGCGTCGGACCGGTCAGCTTCTGCAACATTTATTTTGGTAGCTGAGATCGAGTAACCGCCCGCGATGTGCTGGCGCACGCTTGAGATTCTTGCCGCGGCGCCTGCGTATGGGTCCTGCGGCTTTGCGCATTTCCGGCTGCAAAACTGTTTTGCACAATCCGTAAATGCAAACCGCCGAAGCGAGACCTGAAAAGGGCACTTGGCGATCAGAGAGTTTGTGGAGACTTTGATGTACGAAGACCGTATCCGTTGTGCCGCCTTGCGCGGGAAGATTACCTCGGCCGCCGAAGCGGCTCAACTCGTGCGCAATGGCATGCGCGTGGGCGCCAGCGGCTTTACCCGCGCCGGCGACACGAAGGCCGTGCCGATCGAGCTGGCGCGCCGCGCGCGTGAAGAGAAAGAGCCGCTGCGTATCACGCTCATGACCGGCGCCTCGCTCGGCCACGACGTGGACCGCATGCTGACCGAAGCGGGCGTGCTCGAACGCCGTCTGCCGTTCCAGGTGGACACCACGCTGCGCAAGGCCATCAATCGCGGCGAAGTGATGTTCGTCGATCAGCATCTCTCGGAGACCGTCGAGATGCTGCGCGCGAATCTGCTGGGCAAGCTCGACCTCGCGATCATCGAGGCCGCGGCCATCACCGAAACCGGCGCCATCATCCCCACGACTTCGGTCGGCAATTCGGCGAGCTTCGCGATTCTCGCGGAGAAGGTGATCGTCGAAATCAATCTCGCGCAGCCGCTCGGTCTCGAAGGTCTGCACGACGTCTGGATTCCGGGCCGCCGCCCGCATCGCGATCCGCTGCCCATCGTGCGCGTGGACGATCGCGTGGGCACGCAGGCCATCGAGATTCCGCCGGAGAAGATCGCGGCCATCGTCATCACGAACGAACCGGACAGCCCCTCGACCGTGCTGCCCGCCGATGAGGAAACCGCGCGCATTGCCGGCCACCTGATCGACTTCCTGCAGCACGAAGTGAAGCATGGCCGCATGAGCGCGCAACTGCCGCCGCTGCAGGCGGGCATCGGCACGATCGCGAACGCGGTGCTGTCGGGCTTCGTGGATTCGCCGTTCGAAGCGCTCACGATGTATTCGGAAGTGCTCCAGGACTCGACCTTCGACCTGATCGACTCGGGCAAGATGGTGTTCGCATCGGGCGCTTCCATGACGCTCTCCGCGCCGCGCCAGGCACAGGTGCTCGCCGAACTCGACCGCTATCGCGACAAGCTCGTGCTGCGTCCGCAAGAGGTGAGCAACCATCCGGAAGTGATCCGCCGTCTCGGTCTGATCGCGCTGAACACCGCGCTCGAATGCGACATCTACGGCAACGTGAATTCCACGCACGTGGGCGGCACGCACATGATGAACGGCATCGGCGGCTCGGGCGACTTCGCGCGCAACGCCTCGTGCGCGATCTTCGCGACCAAGGCCATCGCCAAGGACGGCAAGATTTCGAGCATCGTGCCGATGGTGCCGCACGTCGATCACAACGAGCACGACGTCGATGTGATCGTGACCGAGCAAGGTCTCGCCGACCTGCGTGGCCTCGCGCCGCGCGAGCGTGCCGCGCTGATCATCGACCGCTGCGCGCATCCGCTCTATCGCGACCTGCTGCGCGACTACTATCGCGACGCGCTGAAGCACGGCGGTCAGACGCCGCACAATCTCGCGAAGGCGTACGAGATGCATCTGCGCTACAACGAAACGGGCTCGATGCTGCCGGAAGTGGGCGAGGGTCTCGTCGCGAATGCGTAAGCATGGCGAAACAAGCCGCGCGTAAGCGACGTATTTAAAACACGCGCATAAAAAAACGGGAGCACCTGCGAAGGTGCTCCCGTTTTCTTTTGGGCGAGGCTGCCGCGCTACGCTCGCCGGAACAGCCGGATCACGAACAGCAGGATGACCGCGCCGACGATGGCGGTGATGATCGAGCTGATCATGCCGCCGCCGATGTTGATGTGCAGGACGCCCGCGAGCCAGCCGCCAATGAACGCGCCCACGATGCCGACGATGATATCGACGATCAATCCGAAGCCGCCGCCCTTGACGAGCAGACCCGCGAGCCAGCCCGCGATTGCGCCGATGATGAGCCAGCCGATGATGCCGTGTTGCATATTGGATTCCCCCTTGTTGGCGTGAACGAAGTCACGGTGTATCGAGCTTAGCCGAGGGTCGAAAGCGCGTCCACGAAAGCGGGCCAGAATTGACAGTTCTTGAAATCTGCCGGGGCGTGTTTCAGAAAATGAAACAAAACAGCAATGCGATGGTAAGGATTGCGTGAGGAATCCGTATGCATTGCGAGCGCAGAGGCTTATTCGGGTGCAGCCTCGGTTTCCGCCGCCGTCCAGCTCACGCTGGAGACACTTTTTTCCATGCTCAGCCGGCTCGCCATCTGTTCGAGCTTGGGCTGGTATTTCGGATGCAGGCGCAGCGTGGCGGTCACGCGCAGCCGCTGCGGCTGGCCGTCCACGTCCTCGCTCGTGAGGCTCTGAAACGACAGCGGCGTCGAGTACATCGAATTCGAGAGCACCGTGCGAATGTGGATCTCGTCCTCCTCGCGGCACACCACCGTCAGCACGTAGACGCTCACCAGATCGGCGTTCGACACCGGCGACTGGTTGATGATGCGGCTCACCTCGCGCAGCACCGTGTTGGTGAGCAGCACGACCGCCGTGCCCGCGACGGCCGGCACGTAATGCCCCGCGCCGCACAGCACGCCCACGGCGGCCGAGCACCAGAGCGTGGCGGCCGTGTTGATGCCCTGAATCGAGCCCTTGTCGCGCATGATCACGCCGCCGCCGAGAAAGCCGACGCCGGACACCACGTAGGCCGCGATCTGCGTGACGCCGCTCGACCCGTTGCCCGTGAGCACGCCGAGCGTGACGAACAGGCACGCGCCGCTGGCGACGAGCGTGATGGTGCGCAGGCCCGCCGTGCGCTGACGCATCTGGCGTTCCAGTCCGATGGCGACGCCGCAGGCGAACGCCGCGAGAAGGCGCAAGGCGAATTCGTAAGTCATCGTTCTGTCATGAAAAACGGCGCGCGGGATGCGTTGCCGGGCGGCTGCGCGCCCTTGCGATCCGCGCTGCGGTAGCGCCGTGGATCATACGCGGGCGCGCCCGGCTAGCCAAGCTGGCGCGGCTGTCATTTACAGGTCAGCGTCCAGCCACGGCCGCCAGGCGAGACTGGCGCCATTCACAATGAATCAAGCCAGAAAGAGCAAGACGATGGAGAGGAGTCGCTGATGGACACGCTGCGCAACATGCGGATTTTCGTGAGGGTGGTGGAGTCGGGCAGCTTCACGCGCGCCGCCTCGAACGAAACGATGACGACGGCGCAGGTCTCGCGCGCCGTCACGGACCTGGAGTCGCGGCTGCGCACGCGGTTGCTCAACCGCACGACGCGGCGCATGTCGCTGACCGAGGCGGGCGAGCGCTATCTGCAAAGCTGCAAGCGCATTCTCGCCGACATCGATCAGGCCGAAGCCGAGGCCGCCGCCGCGCACGCGAATCCGGCCGGCAAGCTGCGCGTCTACGGCGGCACCAGTTTCGGCCAGCATTACGTGATGCCGCTGATCGCGCGCTATCAGCAGCATTTGCCTGATGTTTCGGTCGACTTGACGATCGCGCAGCAGATGCCCGACATCATCGAGGAAGGCTTCGACGTGGCCGTGGTGGTGGCCGCCGAACTCGAGGATTCCGCGCTGATCTCGCAGCATCTGGGCAGCACCGCCGCCATTCTGTGCGCCTCGCCCGACTATCTGCGCGCGCGCGGCGTGCCGCGCTCGTTCGACGATCTCGAAGCGCACACCTGCCTGCATCTCACCGATGCGAGCCTGACCGCCGGCCAGTGGGTGTCCGAAGGGCCGCTAGGCGAGACGTTTCGCCACACCGGCGTGACGCCGTTCCAGGTGAACAACCCCGAGGCGCTCGCGCTCGCCATTCGCGAGGGCATGGGCATCGGGCCGCTGCCGGTGCCGGTGGCGCTGCCCGGACTCGCCGACGGCTCGCTCGTGCGCGTGCTGCCTTCGCATCGTCTGCAAAAGCTGAACATCTTCGCGCTCTACGCCTCGCGCCGTTATCTGGACGCGAAGATCCGCACGTTCGTGGAGTTTCTGCGCGAGAAGGTGCCGCTCGTGCTCGCCGAGCAGGAAGCGGCGCTCGCGGGCTGCGACGCGCCCGCGTCGAGTCGCCGCGCGACCGCGCATGCGCGCAAGGTGCGCGAGCCCGACCGTCTGCGCCTCGTGAACTGAAGCCCGCGCCTCGCCGCACGAGGCGCGCCGCCGGGACGCTCGATGCCGCTGCGCGGCAAGCGCGGGCGCGGGGCGGCGCGTGACTGTCAAACGCGCCATCTTCGCGCCACGCATGCGCCACCGCGATTGCCTATGATGCGGACCCGCCAGAGCCGGATCTGCATCCGGTCCGAACCCGATATGAAGCCCGGCCGGACGACGCCCGCAGCGCCGTTCGCCTCGTCCGTGCCGTCCCACCGCTCGCACAACCTGCCCCATGTGGATCGTCAATCTCGCGCTGAAGCGGCCGTACACGTTTATCGTGATGGCCATCCTGATCGTGCTGGCCACGCCGTTCGTGCTCATGTCGATGGCCACCGACGTGCTGCCGAACATCAACATCCCCGTCATCAGCATCATCTGGTCGTACACGGGTTTTTCCGCGCAGGACATGGCGCAGCGCATCACCTCGGTCAACGAGCGCAGCCTGACGACCACGGTGAGCAACATCGAGCACATCGAGTCGCAGTCGCTGCCCGGCATCGCCATCATCAAGCTCTTTCTGCAACCGGGCGCGAGCCTGCAGACCGCGATCGCGCAGGCCGTGGCGTCGGAGCAGGCGCAGCTCAAGCAGATGCCGCCGGGCGCCACGCCGCCGCTCGTGATCAGCTATTCGGCGTCGAGCATTCCGGTGATCCAGCTCGGGCTGTCGAGCAAGTCGATGAGCGAACAGGCGCTCGCCGATATCGCGATGAACTTCCTGCGCCCGCAGCTCATCACGATTCCGGGCGCGCAGGTGCCGTATCCGTACGGCGGCAAGACGCGCGTGATTTCGGTGGACATCGACACGCGCGCGCTGATCGCCAAAGGTCTCACGCCCGCCGATATCGTCAATGCGGTCAACACGCAGAACCTGATTCTGCCGACCGGCACCGCGAAGCTCGGCCAGACCGAATTCCGCGTCGATACCAACGCCTCGCCGGACACGATCGCGGGCCTGAACCGCATTCCCGTGCAGACCGTGAACGGCGCGACCACCTATCTCGGCGACGTCGCGCACGTACGTGACGGCTTCACGCCGCAGACCAACATCGTGCGCCAGGACGGCCAGCGCGGCGTGCTGATGTCGATCCTCAAGAGCGGCGACGCCTCCACGCTGCAAGTGGTGGGCGCGCTCAAGGATCTGCTGCCGAAAGTGCGCGACACGCTGCCCGCCGATCTCGTGATCCAGCCGCTGTTCGATCAGTCGATCTTCGTGTCGGCGGCGGTGCAGGGCGTGGTGCGCGAAGCGCTGATCGCCGCCGCGCTCACGGCCGCGATGATCCTGCTGTTCCTCGGCAACTGGCGCAGCACGCTGATCATCGCGGTGTCGATTCCGCTGTCGATTCTCGCCTCGATCATCGCGCTCTACGCGCTCGGCGAAACCATCAACATCATGACGCTGGGCGGGCTCGCGCTCGCGGTCGGCATTCTCGTCGACGACGCCACGGTGACGATCGAAAACATCGAACGGCACCTGCATTCAGGCAGCGATCTGCACACCGGCATTCTCGAAGGCGCGGGCGAAATCGCGGTGCCGGCGCTGGTGTCCACGCTCTGCATCTGCATCGTGTTCGTGCCCATGTTCTTCCTCACGGGCGTGGCGCGCTTCCTGTTCGTGCCGCTCGCGGAAGCCGTGGTGTTCGCGATGATCGCGTCGTACATTCTCTCGCGTACGCTGGTGCCGACGCTCGCGATGCTGCTGTTCGCGGGTCACGATCCGACCGCGCATGCGCAGCCCGGCGCGCGCGTTTCCGGCTTCACGCGCGTGCATCTGCGCTTCAATCATTACTTCGAACGCGTGCGCGCGAATTACATCGCGCTGCTCAGTCTGCTGCTCGCGCGCCGACGCCTGTTCGGCAGCACATTTCTCGCGTTCTGCGTGCTCTCGCTCGGACTCGTGTTCTTTCTCGGCCGCGATTTTTTTCCGTCCGTCGACGCGGGCAATATCCGTTTGCATATGCGCGCGCCCACCGGCTATCGCATCGAGGAAACCGCGCGTCTGGCCGATGAAGTCGAGAAAACGATCCGGTCCGTCGTGCCGCCCGATCAACTCGCGACCATCGTCGACAACCTCGGTTTGCCGTATAGCGGTATCAATCTTTCGTACAGCAATTCAGGCACGATGGGCACGCTCGACGGCGAAATCCAGATCGCGCTGACGCCCGATCACGATCCTTCGCGCATCTATATCGACAAGTTGCGCACGCTGTTGCCGCAGCGGTTTCCGGGCATCGAATTCTTCTTCCAGCCCGCCGACATCATCACGCAGATTCTCAACTTCGGTCAGCCCGCCGCCATCGACGTGCAGGTCGTGGGTTCCGATCTGGACAAGGACATGGCGCTCGCGAGCACGCTGCTCAAGCAGGTGCGCCAGTTGCCGGGCGCGGTCGATGCGCATATCGCGCAGCGCAACGACGAGCCCGCGCTGATGCTCGCGATGGACCGCTCGCGCATGCAGCAACTGAATTTGAGCCCGCAAATCGTGGCCCAGGATGTGCTGATCGCGCTTTCGGGCAGTTCGCAGACGTCGCCCGCATTCTGGGTCAGTCCGCAGAACGGCGTGGAATATCCGCTCGCGGTGCAGACGCCGCAATATCGCGAAGCGTCGGTCAACGAAGTGATGAATACGCCGGTTTCGGCGCACGCGAGCACGGCGAACGCACCGCTGCAACTCGTGAGCAATCTCGTGCAGCTCAAGCCGCACGACGGCCCGGCGCTCGTCACGCACTACAACATCCGTCCGGTGATCGACGTGCTCGTGAGCGTGGAAGGCAGCGACCTCGGTTCGGTGGGCGCGCATATCGACGCGCTGATCCGCAACGTGCAGGCGCACGCGCCGCGCGGCACCACGGTCACGATGCGCGGGCAGATCGGCACGATGCGCTCGTCGTTCATCGGCCTGGGCGTGGGCATTGCGATGGCCGTGGTGCTCGTCTATCTGCTGATCGTCGTGAACTTCCAGTCGTGGGCCGATCCGCTCATCATCGTCAGCGCCTTGCCCGCCGCGCTCGCGGGCATCGCGTGGATGCTGTTCATCACCGGCACGCATCTGAGCGTGCCCGCGTTGACGGGCGCGATCATGACCGTGGGCGTGGCGACCGCGAACAGCATTCTGGTGGTGTCGTTCGCGCGCCAGCGTCTTTCCGCGGGCGCGACGCCGCTGGCCGCCGCGCTCGAAGCGGGCGCGACGCGGATTCGCCCCGTGCTGATGACCGCGTTCGCGATGATGATCGGCATGGTGCCGATGGCGCTCGGTCTCGGCGAAGGCGCGGAGCAGAACGCGCCGCTCGGCCGCGCCGTGATCGGCGGGCTGCTGTTCGCCACCGTTTCGACGCTGCTCTTCGTTCCGCTCATGTTCGCGACGGTGCATTCGCGACTCGCGCATCGCGCCGAAGCCCGGCGCGAACGCGAGGCGCAACGCCGCCGCACGTGATGCAAGGACGCTCGACAACCGCATATTCTGGCCGATGACATGAACGAACCTCACCACCATTCTTCCCTCGACATCGCCGTGGGCGGCGAGCAGGGCATGGACCTGCCCGCGCGCGGCCAGGCCGGCAAGCGCGCGCGTATCGCGGTGATCGTGGTCGGCGTGCTGCTGGCGGCGGGCGCCGCGCGCACGATCGTCTCCAACGTGATGAACGCGCATCATCTCGCCGACGTGACGAAGCAGAACGCGCAGCAGTACGTGAGCGTCGTGCTGCCGAAGGCTGCGGGCGCGGACGGGCGCATCGTGCTGCCCGGCACGCTGCGCGGCTACGTGGAAGCGCCGATCTATTCGCGCGCGAGCGGCTACGTGCTGAAGTGGTACGCCGATATCGGCGCGCATGTGCAGCAGGGCCAGTTGCTCGCGGAAATCGACACGCCCGAGATCGACCAGGAACTCGCGCAGGCGCAGGCGCAGCGCGATCAGTCGGCGTCGACGCTCTCGCTCGCGAAGACCTCGTTCGAGCGCGCGCAGCAGTTGCGTCAGCGCGATGCGGTCTCGCAGCAGGAACTCGACGACCGCCAGGGCGCGTACAACCAGGACGTCGCCAATCTGGCCGCCGCCGACGCCAACGTGCGCCGCCTGCAACAGACCAAGTCGTTCCAGCGCATCGTCGCGCCGATTACGGGCGTGATTACGCAGCGCAATGTCGATATCGGCGACCTCGTGAATTCGGGCAACGGCGGCGCGGGGCATGCGCTGTTCGCGATCGCGCAGTCCGATCCGCTGCGGCTGTATCTCGACGTGCCGCAAAGCGATGCGCCGCACGTCGCGCTCGGCCAGCACGTGAGCGTGACGCAGCAGGAGATGCCCGGCGTGACCTTCGACGGCACGGTCACGCATACGTCGCAGGCGATCGACGTCGCCACGCGCACGTTGCAGGTCGAAATCACGCTGCCCAATCACGATGGCAAGCTGCTGCCGGGCGCTTACGTGCAGGCGGCGCTGCAAACCGATTCGCACGGACGCCTGACCGTGCCGGGCAACGCGCTGCTGTTCCGCGCGGAAGGCCCGCGCCTCGCGGTCGTCGATGCGGACGGCAAGATCCGCCTCAAGCCCGTGGAGATCGCGCAGGATCTCGGCCAGACGCTCGAAATCGGACGCGGCATCGAGCCGACCGATCGTGTCGTGCTCAACCCGAGCGATTCGATCGCCGATGGCGACAGCGTCGTTGTGGTCGCGCCGCATGCTGGCGGCGCAAGCGGTGCGAGCGGCGCCAGCGGGACGAGCGGCGCGAACGACAGCGCGAAGCGGAGCACGACGTGAGCGCAACGAGCTTCCCTTCGAAGGCGCGCGCGCTGCTGACGCTGATCGGCGTGGCGGGACTCGCGGCCTGCACGGTCGGCCCGGACTATCAGAAGCCGCAGACGGCGAGTCCGGCCGCGTGGCGTGTCGATCCCGCCGACGCCTACTGGCACGCCGCGCAGCCTGCGCACGCGCCGCTCGATCCGCGCTGGTGGGCGGCGTTCGGCAATCCGGAGCTCGATAGTCTCGAAGACGCCGCGCTCGCCGAAAACCAGACGCTGCGCGTGGCCGTCGCGCACTACGCGCAGGCGCGCGCGACGCTCGGTTCGGTGTCGTCGCAACAGGCCCCGCAGGTGTCGCTCGGCGCGGGCATCGCGCGCGAACGCATCTCCGCGAACCGGCCACAGACGACTTACGTCACGCCGAACATGTCGACCGTGCAGAACGATATCCAGGTCGGCCCGACCATCAGCTACGAGCTGGATCTGTTCGGGCGCATCCGGCGCATGGTGGAGTCGGCGCAGGCGTCCGCGCAGGAAGCCGGCGACGATCTCGCGAACGCGCGCCTCGTGCTCACCGCCGAACTCGCGACCGATTACTTCGCGATGCGCGAACTCGACGATGAAATCGACGTCGTGAACCGCTCGATCGCGTTGCAGCAAAAAGCGCTCGATTTCGTGAGCGCGCAACACGATCTGGGCGCGGTCTCGGGCCTCGATCTGCTTCAGCAGAAGGCGCAGCTCGACGCCACGAAAACCCAGGTGCATCTGCTCGAAAATCAGCGTCAGCAGGATCAGAATGCGATTGCGGTGCTGATCGGCAAGCCCGCGCCCGAGTTCGTGCTCGCGCCGAAAGTGACGCCGCTGCCCACGCCCGCGCTGCCAACCGGCCTGCCGAGCGAGCTGTTGCAGCGGCGGCCCGACGTGGCGTCGGCCGAGCGCGCGATGGCGGCGGCCAATGCGCAGATCGGCGTGGCGCGTTCGGCGTACTTTCCGGACCTCACGCTCTCGCCCACGCTGGGCTGGGAATCGACGCGCTTCAGCAACCTCTTTTCGGTGCCGAGCCTGATGTGGTCGCTCGGTGCGAGCGCGGGCGAAGTGCTGTTCGACGGCGGCAAGCGCGCGGCGGGCGTGGATTACGCGCAGGCCGGCTACGAGTCGGCGCAGGCCTCGTATCGTCAGACCGTGCTCACGGCGTTCCAGGAGGTGCAGAATGCGGTAACGGGGCTGTCCGTGCTCGAACGCGCGTCCACCGACGGCCAGTCCGCCGTCGACGACGCCCGCCAGTCGTTCGAACTCGCCAACGATCGCTACCAGGGCGGCCTCGTCGCCTTCATCGACGTGCTCAACGCCGAGCAGCAACTGCTTGCCAGCGAGCGCCAGGAAGTGCAGATTCACGGACAACAGGCCGCCACGGTGGTATATCTGGCGAAGGCGCTGGGCGGCGGCTGGAGCGCGGACGACCGCGCGCTCGCCTGCAGCATGGGCACCTGCCGCGAGACGCCCGCGCCGGGCGCGGCCGCCGGCAAGGGATAGGCTCACAATGCTCGCGTGCAACGTCACGCGTGCAGCAACACAAGATCATTCGACGCGGCCCAGGAGGCCGCGCACGAAGCGGAGGGCAAGCATGAAAGTTCTGGTTATCGAAGACGAGCGCAAGGTCGTCGATTATTTGCGCAGCGGGTTGAGCGAACAAGGCTGGATCGTCGACGTGGCGATGGACGGCGAAGAGGGCGCGTGGATGGCCACCGAATACGATTTCGACGTGATCGTGCTCGACGTGATGCTGCCGAAGCTCGACGGCTTCGGCGTGCTGCGCGCGGTGCGCGCGAAGAAGGACACGCCGGTCATCATGCTGACCGCGCGCGACCGCGTGGACGACCGCGTGCACGGTCTGCGCGACGGCGCCGACGACTATCTGACCAAGCCGTTTTCGTTTCTCGAACTGGTCGAGCGCCTGCGCGCGCTCACGCGGCGCGCCCGCGCGCAGGAATCCACGCTCATTTCGGTGGGCGATCTGCAGGTCGATCTGATCAGCCGCCGCGCGACGCGCGACGGCGTGCGTCTCGATCTCACGGCGAAGGAGTTTCAGTTGCTGTCGGTGCTCGCGCGGCGGCGCGGCGAAATTCTCTCGAAGACGCTCATCACCGAGCTCGTCTGGGACGTGAACTTCGAAAGCAACGCGAACGTCGTGGAAACCGCCATCAAGCGGCTGCGCGCGAAGCTCGACGGACCGCACGCGTCGAAGCTGCTGCACACGATCCGCGGCATGGGCTACGTGCTCGAAGTGCGCGAGGACGGAGGCCAGCTGTCATGAAGCGCTCGATCTCGCTGCGGCTGTCGGCGATGTTCGCAGCGGTCTCGCTGATCGTCTTCACGCTCACGGGAACGGGCCTGTTTCTGCTGATGCAGCGCCAGTTGATCAACGAGTTGCGCGAGACGCTGGACACGCGCGCGCGCATCGCGAGCCTGATCGTTTCGCACGCGCCCGACGAAAAGAAGTGGGCTTCGGTGCAGGAAAAGCTGCGCGATCTCTCGCCCGCCGACAGCCGCATGCATTACTACGTCGAAGGCCCCGATCCGCGCTTTCGTTTCGGCACGCCCATCGTCGGCACGATCACGGGCGACGCGGGCAACAATCATCAGCTCGTGCGACCGCCGGGCTGCACCTACGACATCATCGTCACGAGCATGACGGTGCCCGCGAGCGGCGATCGTCCCGAAGTGAAACTCGTGGTGGGCAGCGACTGCGTGCGCACCGAAAGCATGCTGCGGCGCTTCGGTATCGCGCTCGGCGTGCTGATCGCGCTCTCGACCATCGCGGTCGCGCTGCTGAGCCGCGCGGTCACGCGTTTCGGTCTCGCGCCGCTTACGCGGCTGTCGCGCGAGGCCGCGCAACTGAGCCCGTCGAACCGGCGGCAGCGGCTGCATTCGGGCGAGTTGCCGGAGGAATTGCACGAACTGGCGACGTCGTTCAACGGCGCGCTCGAACGTCTCGACAAGGCCTACGAACGGCTCGAATCGTTCAACGCGGATGTCGCGCACGAACTGCGCACGCCGGTGAGCATCCTGATCGGGCAGACGCAGGTCGCGCTCACGCGCGATCGCTCGGTGGAGCAGTTGCAGCAGACGATGCAATCGAATCTTGAGGAATTCGAACGATTGCGCGTGATCGTCAACGACATGCTGTTCCTCTCGCGCAGCGATCGCGGCGAACGTGCGACCGAACTCACGGAAGTCTCGCTGCGCGGCGAGGTCGAGCGCATGCTCGAATTCCTCGATATGCCGCTCGAAGAAGCGCAACTGAGCGTGCAAGTGCAGGGCGACGCGCGCGCGTGGGTGAATACGTCGTTGATCGGGCGCGCGGTGAGCAATCTGTTCGTCAACGCGATTCAGCACTCGCCGCCGGGCACCGTGTTGCAGGCCACCATCGCGCCGCAGGACGGGCACGTGGAAATTGCCGTGTCGAATCCGGGCGAGCCGCTCGATCCGTTCGTGCGCGAGCATATCTTCGACCGTTTCTATCGCATTCAGGAAGCGCGCTCGAACAGCCACGAGAATCACGGCCTCGGATTGTCGATCGTGAAGGCGGTCGCGGAAATGCACGGCGGCACGGTGTTCGTGCGCAGCGCCAACGGCATCAATACGTTCGGTTTTTCGGTGGCCGCGCAGGACGGCGGGACGGCGGCGCGACCGAATCCGGCGACCGGGCCGGTGGAGTCGAATGCGCCGCGTCAGGGGCGTGCGGGCGTGCCGCTGCACGTGTCATCCTGAACGCTTCGCAACAGTCTGGGTCGCGCGAGACCGGGTCGCGCTAGACCGGGTCGCGCTAGACCAGTTCGTCGTCCTCGGCGGCGGCCGTCGCGCCCTGATTGTGCTGGTCGCGGCGCAGCAGGTCCCAGCAACTGATGAACAGCGCGGCGATCAGCGGCCCGATCACGAAGCCGTTGATGCCGATGAGCGAAATGCCGCCGAGCGTCGAGATCAGCACGACCCAGTCGGGCAGGCGCGTGTCCTTGCCGACCAGCACCGGGCGCAGCACGTTGTCGACGGTGCCGATGACGAGCGCGCCGAACAGCGCGAGCCCGACGCCGCGCACGAGATCGCCCGTCGAGATGAAATAAATGGCGATCGGCAGCCACACGAGCGCCGCGCCCACGGCGGGCAGCAGCGACAGCAGCATCATCACGAAACCCCACAGCAGCGCGCCCTGAATGCCGCAGACCCACAGCGCGATGCCGCCGAGCGTGCCCTGCACGAAGGCGACCACCACGTTGCCCTTGACCGTCGCGCGGATCACGGTCGTGAACTTGCGGATCAGATGCAGCTTGTGCTGTTCGTCGAGCGGAATGGCGTCGCGCACGAGGCGCGAGATTTCGCGGCCGTCGCGTACCAGAAAGAAGAACAGATAGAGCATCACGCAGAAGCTCACCATGAATTGCAGCGTGTTCTGCCCGAGGCTCAGCGCGCGCGTGGCGACGAACTGGCTGATCTGCGCCGCGCCCGCCGTCAGTCGCTGCTGCAGGCCGGGCAGATCCATGAGGTCGTAGCGCGCGAGCACGTTCTGCACCGACTGCGGCAGCGCATGCACGATCTGGCTGAAGAACGCGCCGAAGTCGAGACTGCCCGCGCGCACCTGCGCATAGGCGAAGCCGACCTGCTGGATCAGCGTGCCGGCGACCAGCGTGAGCGGGAAGATCACGATCACGAGACAGAACAGCAGCGTGATGAGCGCGGCGAGATTGCGCCGGCGTCCGAGGCGCGCGACGAGGCGGCGCTGCACGGGCTGGAAGATCAGCGCGAGAATGGCGCCCCACAGCACGGTGCTGAAAAACGGCGCGAGCACGAAGCACAGCGCGATGGAAACGACGAACAGCAGCAGGTAGAAGGCGGTCTGGTGGAGGTGCTTGTTGCCGTCCATGAGCGTGGGATTCCAGTTGGGGCGGGCAAGGCCAGTCGAGGAGCTTGCCGGTCATGATACCGGCTTGTTGGGCGCGCCCCGCGCGGTGTGCTCGCGGGGTGTCTGTCGCGCAGATTGATTGGTGCTGCCGCCGCGACCTCAGACCGGGCGGGCGCCCACGAGCCGCACGCGCGTGATCTCCGAAGGCGCGCCCAGACGCTTCGGCGGCCCCCAGTAGCCGGTGCCGCGGCTCGTGTAGACCCACAGGCTGCCGAGCTTTTCCAGCCCCGCCGTGAACGGCTGCTGCAACCGCACGAGGAAATTCCACGGAAAGATCTGGCCGCCGTGCGTGTGGCCGGACAGTTGCAGCGTGTAGCCCGCGTCGGCGGCCGCGTGCGCGCTGCGCGGCTGATGCGCGAGCAGCACGCGCGTGTTCACGTCGTCGGGCGCGCCGCGCAGCGCGCCTTGCGGGTCGCTGCGGTGCGCGGGATCGAAATGGCCGCCCGTGTAATCGGTCACGCCCGCGAGCACGAGCCGCGCGCCGCCATGCTCGATCACCACGTGCTGGTTCATCAGCACCGTCAGGCCGATGCGTCGAAATTCGGCCACCCACGCATCGGCGCCCGAGTAGTACTCGTGGTTGCCCGTCACCAGATAGACGCCGTGCTGCGCGGCGAGCCGCCCGAGCGGCGCGGTGTGATCGGCGAGATGCTGAACGCTGCCGTCGACCACGTCGCCGGTGATCGCCACCACGTCGGCGTCGAGCTGATTCACGGCGCGCACGATGCGCTCGACGTAATCGTGCTTGATCGTCGGACCGACGTGGATGTCGCTCAACTGCACGATCGTGAAGCCGTCGAGTTCGGCGGGCAGATTGCGGATCGGCACGTCGACGTTGCGCACGCGCGCGCGCCGCCGCGCGTTGAAGAAGCCGAAGGCCGTCGAGGCGAACGCCAGCACGACCACCGCCGCCGCGCTGCCGGTGCGCCAGCGCGCGAGATCGGCGGCGTGCGGCCAGATCGCGGCGACGGTCATCAGCGAGGCGAGCACGAGATCGCGCACGATCGTCAGCATCAGCAGCGACGAGAAAAAGCCCATGAACAGCATGCCGGTCCAGGCGAGCCGGTCGCCGAGCGGCTGGCGCTTGAAGCGCCGCGCGAGCATGCCGGGCGGAATCACGAGCACCGACAGCACGAGCCAGAGCACCGCGAGCCATTTGACGGCGGCGGGCACGGGCAGATCGGGAATCAGGCGAAAGCCGACATAGGCGTGCAGCAGGATGCCGATGGCGATGAAGCGGACCAGGAACGAGAGTCGAGGCATGGCGGGCGCGGTCGGTGCGGAATCGGAACGGTGGCGGGAAACGTCGGGAAACGTCAGGCGCGGTCGGGCGCGCGGAGCAAGCGCGATGCAGACTCGATGCGAACGCGATGCACACACGCGATGCAAACATCAGCGCGGACGGCGAACCTGGCATCGGCGCGCGTGCGCTGCGATGCATTCTACCGGCGCAGCACGGATCGTGCCGCGTGCGGACGGGCGCCCGGTAAACGGCGCCGCGGCGCCGCTTGCGCAGTGCGGCATAACCCTGGATTGTCAGGCGCGCGGCGTCGTCGCAAGATTTTTATGCGGGCCGCGCATGCTGCATAGCGCTATTAAACGTTCATTGAATCGGACTGATCGATGGACTATGCTCGAATCGAGGTCCACGCGTTTTTTCGGGCACTCTGGGGGAGACGGGTCATGAAAATTACCAGGCCGGTCGTGCAAGGGCTTCATGGTCGTCACGTAGGGCGCGAGGGCAGTCATGTGATGCTGCCGCTCGTTGTCCTCTCGATCATGGCGGTGGTGTTGTACTTCGCGCTCAAGCATATCGACATGCTCGAGATCGGGCGCAGCGCGCTATTCGACGTCGTGATGGTGTTCGTGGCGCTCGGCATCGCGGGCTTCTTCGGCGTGGCCGGCGCGTGGCTGCGCTCGCGAACCACCGAGGAGCCGGCCGAGGGCTTCTGCTTCATCGGAGCGTTGATCGGCGCGGCCGTGTTCTATCTCGCGCTGTTCGTCTGAAGCGCAGCAAGCGGGCCGATGTCGTGTGACGGGGCGCGCCGCGCCGTGCGACACTGCGCGCTGTGTTTTCCGCTTTGCATGTGTTTTCCGACCCGATGTTCGATCTCTTCGACGATACGCCCCAACCCGATGTCGACTGGCATCCCGCCTGGCTCGCGCCCGCGGCGGCGGCCGATTATCTGGCGCGCATCGTCGCCGAAACGGACTGGCGTCAGGAGCGCATCCGCACGCCGGGCGGCTGGGTCGACCAGCCGCGCCTGACCGCGTGGCAGGGCGATCCGGGCGCGGTCTATATCTACTCGGGCATTCGCAACGTCCCGCAGCCGTGGACGACGGCCGTCGCCGAACTGCGCGACGCCGTGACCGCGCAATGCGGCGTGCGCTTCAACAGCGTGCTGCTCAACCGCTATCGCGGCGGCAGCGACAGCATGGGCTGGCACGCCGATCACGAACCCGAACTCGGCCCCGAACCGGTGATCGCCTCGCTGAGCTTCGGCGCCACGCGGCGCTTCGACCTGCGCCATGCCGCGAGCGGCGTGACGCGCTCGTTTCCCTTGTCGAGCGGCAGTTTGCTGGTGATGCGCGGGCAGACGCAGGCGCAATGGCGGCATCGCGTGCCCAAAGAGCCGTCGGTGAGCGGCGAGCGCGTGAATCTGACGTTTCGGGTCGTGATGTCGGAATTGCGCAAGAAGTCAGGCGATCGAGGGTAAATCGCGGCGAGATCGCGGCGAGATCGAGGCGAGATCGAGGCGAGATCGAGGGGATTTCGCGACTTCGCCACGCATGCGTCGTCATTCGCGCTAAAAATCAAATATGACTTTATGCGCATAAATTTTTTATAAGCGCGATTGCACGTCGGCGCGCGGTCGTGTACGCAGTTGTGTAGCGACCGCTATTCCTCGCCCAGCCGCCGCCTGATCGTCGCGACAAGCCGGTCGAGCGGCAAGCTCGCGGCGCTGAGCGCGGTCACGTCCGGAACCTGCTCGCGCGCGATATCGGTGAGCACCTGGCCCGGCGGCGCTTCGACCAGCACCGTCGCGCCCGACTCGATCATGACCGTGAGCGCATCGAACCAGCGCACCGTGTGGCGCATATTGGTGGCGAGATCCGCACGGATCGCATCGCCGCTATAGAGCGGACGGCCGCCGCGATTGTCGATGTAGACGCCTTCGGGCGCACGGAACGGAATCTCGCGCGACCACGCCACGAGCGCGTCCGCCGCGTCGGTCAATAGTTCGCAATGCGAAGGAACGGACACCGCGAGGCGTTGCGCCTTGCGCGCGCCTGCTGCGAGCGCGAGCGTGGCAAACGATTTGAGCGCGGCATCGGCGCCCGCGACGACGATCTGGCGCGGCGCATTCACATTCGCGACGTAGACGCGTTCGCCGGTTTGCGCGGCGAGCGTCTGCGCGAGTTGCTCGACTTGCGTTTCGCTCAGGCCGGAGACAGCGCTGAGGCCATAACCCGAAGGCCACGCGGCTTCCATGAGTTCGGCGCGCTTGCGCACCATGCGCAGCGCGTCGGCGAATGCGAGCGCGCCGCAACACACGGCCGCCGGATACGCGCCCACCGACAGGCCCGCGCTGAACTGCGGCGTCAGTCCCGCATGCGCGAGCGCGCGCGCCTGGGCGACGCCCGCGACCGTGAGCCCGATCTGCACGGCGACCGTCGATTGCAGCGCCTCGGCGCTGTCGAGCGCGAGCACGTCGCTGCCGAGCACCGACGAGGCTTCGTCGAGCGTCGCGCGCACGACGTCGTGTTCGGGTAGCCGATGCAGAAAGCCGGGGCTTTGCGCGCCCTGGCCGGGAAACAGGCAGGCGAGCGTCATAGAGAGCTTGCCGATGACGCCGCGTGCCACGGATCGGCGACGAGCCGCGCGCCGTCGCGCGCGCGCAAAAGCACGCGCGCTTTACCCATCGTGAGTTCGGCCAGTGCGACGCCGCCTGCGGGCGTTTCCAGTTGCGCATCGACGCGCGTGCCCGCAAGACGCGCGGCCTCGGCGAGCGCGTCCGCGAGCGCATGCAGGCTGGCGGGATCGCCGCGCTGCGGTACACGGATCAGCACGTCGAGATCGCTCGATGCGGTGATCGTCGGCGTCTGCGTGGCGAGTTCGAAGCCGACGCTGCCCGCCGGTCCCCACACGTAGCCGCTCAGCGCGTCATGCGCGCGCAAGGCGGCGAGCGCGACGAACGCGGGCTGGGCGGCGCGTTCCGGCGCAGGGTCGCAATCGAGTAGCGCTTCGGGTGAGACAGATGCTTCGATATCCTGAACAGAAATCCACGTGCCGTAGCGCTCGGCGCGCGTCGCGCCGCGCACGCCCGCCGCGACAAAACCCGCCGCCGCCTCGGCGCGGCGCACGACCGCGAACGGCGCGCGCGCGAACGCCGCGCGGACCCACGCCGGTTCGTCGTCGGATTCGGCGAGCCGCTTGAGCCGCAGCAGATCATGCGCGCGCCAACGCACATCGCTTGCACCCACGCTCGCGCGCACTGCGCTGGCGGCGAACGGCGGCGCGGCGCACACGCGCATCAGTTCGCGTCCCACTGTTGCGCAAGCCGCTTGCGCACTTCGATCGACGCCGCGCGCGTGCGCTGCGCCGCCTCGCCTTGCAGACGATGTGCGAGACCGCTCGTGTCGCCGCGCGCTTCGTGCACCTTCTGCGCGAGCACGTCGCGCACGCGGGCGATCTGCGCGTCGCTGGGCGCGTCGGCATCGACGTCGCCGATCAGTTCGTCGAGCAGGCCGAGCTTCGCGAACGAGGCCATCGAATACGACATCGGCACGATCTTTTCGCCGAGCGCGTCGAGGTCTTCGACGCTGCGCCGCGTGACGCGCGCCGCCGCTTCCTTGCCCATCGCGTGGACCATCGTGCCGGGCGCGTCGAGCGCGACGATGCGGTTGGCCTGATAGCCGTGCGCGAGAAACGCGCCTGACATCGCAGGCCCGACGATCAACGCGACCACGGGATGACCGGCCTGCCGCGCGCTCGCATAAGCATCGACGGCGGCGGCGCACGCGAGATGAATGCCGAGCATTTCCTCGCGATAACCATAAGCCTGACTCTTCACGTCGACGATCGCCACGATCGGGCGGCGCGTGCCGCTCGCCTTGTCCGCGTCGATGACGTCGCGCACGGCTTGCGCAAGACGCCAGCCCTGTTCGAGCCCGACCACGTTGTCGCGCGCGCGAGGAAAACGGTTGTTCGCATCCGGCGCGACGGTGATGAAGCGCGCGGTCTCGCCGCCGAGCGGCGCGTCGTCGTACTGCACGCACGCGCCGTGCGCACCGTCCGGCTGCTGGCCCGCGAGCGCGCGCAGCCAGCGTGCGCCGCGATTCAAGGTCGATTCGCTCATGCGGTTTCTCCGTGCGTGCGCGAGGCGTTCAAGGGCGACGGGCCGAAGACGGCGCGCATCGTGTCGGGCGTCACGGCGGCGGGATCGATCTGCGCGAGCTTCGCGAGCGTGGCCGCGACCTGCCCGGTGCGATGCGCCGCCGGCACGCCCTGCGCGAACGCAGCGCGCACGGCGTCGCGCACATCGTCGACGGCATCGTCCACGAGCGCGTCCGCAAAGCCGGTGCGTGCGCGCTGCTCGCCGCCGATCAGTTGCCATACGCGGCGTCGGTCGCTGGCGTCGAGTTCCTCGATGCCTGCTTCCTGCTCGATCACTTCGGGGCCGTTCATGCCGAGGCGGCCTTGCTTCGTCATCACGAGATACGAGCACAGACCGGCCGCGAGCGACATGCCGCCGAAGCAGCCTACCATGCCCGCGATCACGCCGACGACCGGCACGTGACGGCGCAGCGCGACGATGGCCGACTGGATTTCGGCGATCACGGCGAGGCCGAGGTTCGCTTCCTGGAGCCGTACGCCGCCGGTTTCGAACAGCACGACGGGGCGCACGATCTTGCCGCGCTCGCAGTCGGCGAGCGCGAGTTCGAGCGCCGCCGCGATCTTGCTGCCCGAGACTTCGCCGATGCTGCCGCCCTGGAACGCCGACTCGATCGCGGCGACCACGGCGGGCTGGCCGTCGATGGTGCCGCGCGCGATCACCGCGCCGTCGTCGGCCTGGCAGACGATGCCTTGCAGCGGCAGCCACGGCGATTCGATGCGGTCGAACGGTCCGAGCAATTCGCGGAACGTGCCGGCGTCGAGCACGGCGGCGGCGCGTTCGCGCGCGCTCAACTCGATGAAGCTGTCGCGCAGCAGTGCGGATTGATTAGCCATGCTCACGATCTCGCTCCTTGCGCGCCGTTCTGCGCATCGTCCTGCGCGGCCTCGACGGCTTCCGCGAGCCGCAGCGCCACGACGCCGGGCGTCGCGCCGAAGTCGTTGATCTCGATGAGCGCCGCGCCGTCGTAGCGCGTGAAGAAGCGGTCGAGCACGCTCTTCCAGATGTGGCTGTAGCCGTCCACGCTCGTGTGCACGACCACGCGCGCCTGCATGTCGGCGGCGGGCTGCAGCAGCACTTCGAGATCGCCCGAGCCGACCACGCCCACATGCGCGCGCGTGGTCACGGCGCGCTGCGCCGGATAGTCGAATGTCAGTTGTTCCATGAAACCGTCCTCCCGCCGATGCGGTGCTGAACCAGTCTGTCGATGAAGAGCGTCGCGGCGAGCAGATCGGCCGCGCCGCCTGGCGATGCGTTGAGCGCGAGCAGCGCGCGTTCGAGCGCGTCGAACGCGTGTCGGCCCGCGCGCGTGGCGATGCCGCCCGCGTCGCGCACGCGCTGCGCGCCGGCTTGCGCGGCTTCGCGTCCGGCGAGGCCCGCGCGATGCAGCACGCAGGTGTCGTCGAGCGAGGCCATGATGGCGAGCAGGGCGTCGACGCGAGCGGCGGCTTCGTCGTCGCCGCGCGCACGCGCGTCGTGCAGCGCGGGCAGGCCGACGCGCAGCACGTGCGGGAAGCCGTTTTGCGCTTCGCCGCGCGCGCCGCCCACGTTGTAGCGCTCGCGCACGCGCTCGCCGTTGCTGCGGGCGGGCTGCGCGAGCAGGTCGTCGAAGCGCGCGATATGCGCGGCGGTTTCGCCGATGCGGGTGGCGTGTGCATACGCACTGTCGTCGACGGCGGGCGTGTGCACGATCGCCGCGCCCGCGACCAGCAGGCCCACGATCCAGATCGCGCCGCGATGCGCGTTGCTGCCGGCGGTCGCGCGCATCATCGCCGCTTCGCCCGCGCGGCCGATGCGCGCGAGGTCGGTGCGCAGCGCGGTGCCGGGCCGTGCGCCGGACGAAGCGCGGGCGAGCGCGGCGAAGGTCGGTTCGAGCGCGTGCGCGGAGCGCAGCATGATCGCCAGGTCGAGGTCGACGTGCGCGCCGCTGCCGCGTGCATCGACGAGCGCGGGCTTCGGCGTGAGCCGTGCTTCATCGATCAGCGCGTCGCGGGCGAAGCGCGCCAGTTGCGCGTCGGGACGCAGCGCGCTTGCGTGAGCACTTGCGTGAGCGCCTTCGTGTACCACGTCGGATGCCGTATAAGGCGCGCTCTCAGCAAGCGGCGCAACAACAGTCGGCGACGGATTCGATTGCGTGCGCATCGCGCTCACCAGCTGCGAAAGCGCGCGGGCGGCGTGTACAGACCGCCCGACCACGTCACCAGATCGTCGATGCTGCGCGCGGCGAGCAGCGAGCGCTTGGCCTCGCCGCGACGGATGCCGAGATCCTCGGGGAACTGCACGATGCCGCGACGGCGCAATTCCTCGGTCTTTTCGGGCTTCGCGCGCAGGCCGATCGGCGTCACGCCCGCGACGGCCGCGAGCGACGCGCGCCGCTCCTCGATGCCTTCCGCGCGATGCAGATGCGCGATGCCTTCCTCGGTGACCACGTGGCTCACGTCGTCGCCGTAGATCATCACGGGCGCGACCGGCATGCCGCTTTTCTCGCCCACGGCGATCGCGTCCAGTTCGTCGACGAAGGTCGGCTCGCCGCCTTTCTTCCACGTTTCCGCGAGCTGCACCACGAGTTTGTGGCCGCGCGACACCGGGCCCGTGTCCTTGAGCAGCTTGAGCCACGCTTCGCTTGCATGACGGCGGCCGCGCGGATCGTGGCCCATGTTCGGCGCGCCGCCGAAACCGGCGAGACGCCCGCGCGTGACGGTCGACGAATTCGCATCGGCGTCGATCTGCAGCGTGGAGCCGATGAAGAGATCGACCGCATATTGCCCGGCGAGCTGGCACAGCACGCGGTTCGAGCGCAGGCTGCCGTCGCTGCCGGTGAAGAACACGTCGGGGCGCGCGGCGATGTACGCCTCCATGCCCACTTCGCTGCCGAAGCAATGCACGCTGTCCACCCAGCCCGATTCGATGGCGGGGATCAGCGTGGGATGCGGATTGAGCGTCCAGTTGCGGCAGATCTTGCCCTTGAGGCCGAGCTGTTCGCCGTAGGTCGGCAGCAGCAGTTCGATGGCGGCCGTGTCGAATCCGATGCCGTGATTGAGCGCGGTGATGCCGTAGGGCGCGTAAATGCCCTTGATGACCATCATCGCCGTGAGCACCTGCAGGTCGCCGATATGGCGCGGGTCGCGCGTGAACAGCGGCTCGACCGCGAACGGGCGATCGGCCTGCACGACCACGTCCACCCACGAGCCCGGAATATCGACGCGCGGCAGTTCATCGACGATTTCGTTAACCTGAACGATCACGATGCCCTGGCTGAACGCGGCGGCTTCGGCGATCGTGGGCGTGTCTTCGGTGTTCGGGCCGGTGTAGAGATTGCCGTGGCGGTCGGCCTTTTCCGCGCAGAGCAGCGCGACCTGCGGAATCAGATCGACGAACATGCGCGCGTACAGCTCCACGTACGTGTGGATCGCGCCCACTTCGAGCTGACCGTCTTCGAGCAGTTGCGCCACGCGCAGGCTCTGCGGCCCCGCGAACGCGAAGTCGACGCGATGCGCGATGCCGCGCTCGAACAGCGTGAGGTGTTCGGGGCGGCTGATGCTCGAAATCAGCAGATGAATGTTGTTGAGCTTCGCGGGATCGGTTTTGGCGAGCGAGCGCGAGAGGAAGTCGGCCTGCTTCTGGTTGTCGCCTTCGAGCGCCACGCGGTCGCCGGGGCGGATCAGCAGTTCGAGCGCGTCGGTCATGCGCGAGGCGGGCAGCACGCCGTCTTCGAGCCAGCCGGAAATGGCGGCGAGGCGGCGCGCTTTCTCGTCGCGGCGCGTGGTCCACGAGCGCGGCGCCGGGCTGGCGTGAGCGGGCGAGGCGGAGGTGTCAGCTTGAGGCTTCATCGGGAGTTCGGCTCCGTGAGCGGGAGGATGCGGGAGACGCAGGAGAGGGCGCGCGCGCTTTCTTCGCGGCGGGCTGCGCCGCGGCGCGTTCGGCCTGTCGATCAGTCAGAAATTGGTAGATCAGCTCGCCGGTGCCGAGCAGATGCGCGGCCACGAGCGCCTGCGCGGCAGCGACGTCGCGGCGCTTCACGGCAGCGAGAATTTCGGCGTGTTCGGCATCGGACTCGCCCTTGTAGGCGGGAAAACCGAATTTGAGCCGCAGATAACGCTCGCCGCGCCGATGCAGCGTGACAAGCATGTCCATCAGTTGCGGGCGGCCTGCGGGCGCGTAGAGGCTCATATGGAAGTCCTCGTTGCGCGCCACATACAGCGACGGATCGCGCTCGCGCTTCGCGGCGGCGGCCAGCGCGCTCACGTCGCGCAGCGAAGCGGCCGTGTGATTCGGAATGGCGAGGCCCAGTGCGAGGCTTTCGAGCGCCGAGCGGATCTCGTAGATCTCGCGGGCCTCGTCGCGCGACAGCGAGGCGACGCTCGCGCCCTTGTTCACCTCGATGCGCGCCCAGCCTTCGCTCGCGAGCTGGCGCAGCGCCTCGCGCACGGGAATGGCGCTGACCGAGAAATGCCGCGCGATCGCGTCCTGGCGCAGCGGCGCGTCCGGCGCGAGCGTGCCTTCGACGATGGCGGTGCGCAAGGCGTCCGCGATCATGCGCGAAGTGCTGGTGCGAGGCGCCGCGAGCGTCGGCAATCCGTTTGCCGACCCCTCCGTCGCGCTGCCATCCAGGGGAAAACCATTCGTTGCGTCGCTCATGAGATCAAATATTATATATAAAACGACAAGGGCGAAAGCCTCGCAAACCCGCAAAACGCGCAATACAGAATAGACGGGGAAAGCAGAAATCGGGGGCTCACAGGGAGTTCTTGAAGAGAGCCGGCCACAGTCCGGTTCGCGTTCCGCGCCGCGCTTTCAATCAGCATTCAGGGCGCGCGGCATCACAGGAGAGAGGAGCATCATGAATTCGATTACCGAGCCCGCCCGGCGTGCTCACAAGACGCCGCTGAACCGCTCGCAGATCGCCGGTTTCTGGGGCGCCTGGGCCGGGTGGACGCTCGACGGCATGGACTCGTTCATCTACGCGCTCGTGCTCACGCCCGCGCTCACCGAATTGCTGCCGCATTCGGGCTATGCCGCGACCGCGCCGAACATCGGTCTCGCGGGCTCGATCCTGTTCGCGCTGTTTCTCGTCGGCTGGGGGCTGTCGTTCATCTGGGGGCCGCTGGCGGACCGCTTCGGCCGCACGCGCGTGCTCGCGGGCACCATCTTCATGTTTGCGATCTTCACGGGCTTGTCGGCGACCGCGCAAAGCGTGTGGGCGCTCGGCATCTACCGCTTTCTCGCGGGCGTGGGCATCGGCGGCGAATGGGCGCTCGCGGGCACCTACGTGGCCGAATCCTGGCCCGAGGACCGGCGCAAGATGGGTGCGGGTTATCTTCAGACCGGGTATTACGCGGGTTTCTTTATCGCGGCGGCGCTGAACTACACGGTCGGCGTGCATTTCGGCTGGCGCGCGATGTTCCTGACGGGCGCGATTCCGGTGGTGGTCGCCATTCTCGTGCTCACGCGCGTGGAGGAGCCGGACAAGTGGCAGAAGTCGGACGCGAGCCAGGTGCATCACGGCCATCCGCTGCGCGAGATTTTCAGCGCCGGTTATCGCCGCCGCACCGTGGTCGCGTGCGCGCTGCTGACGATTGCGATCATCGGTTTGTGGGCGGGCGCGGTGTATGAGCCGTCAGCGGTGATCCAGCTCGCCACGCGGGCGGGCGCGAGCAAGGCCGAGGCGATTCGCACGGCGTCGATCGCCACGGGCATTCTGTCGATCGGCACGATTCTGGGCTGTCTCGCGCTGCCGCCGATGGCCGAACGCATCGGCCGAAAATGGACGCTGGCGATCTACTTCGCGGGCATGGCGGTGACGATCGCGGCGAGCTTCGGCTGGGCCTATTACCTCGAAAACGGGCTCGTGCCGTTCATCGCCATTCTGTTCGTGCTGGGCTTTTTCGGCGGCAATTTCGCGCTGTTCAGCCTGTGGCTGCCCGAGCAGTTCGGCACGCGCGTGCGCGCCACGGCGTTCGCGTTCTGCACGTCGTTCGGACGGTTCGTGGGCGCGGGCGTGAACTTCCTGCTGGGCGCGGCGGTGCTGCATATGCACACGCTCGGCGTGCCGGTCGCGCTCACGGCGATCGCGTTCGTGGTCGGCCTGCTGATCATTCCGTTCGCACCCGAAACGAAAGGCGAAGTGTTGCCGGGCTGAGCGCGTGGCCCTTAGGGGTCAACGCCGTTTGAACGCGAGCCTCGGCGGCAACAGACGCCAGCCGAGATTGACGCCGAGGCTCGCCGTGACGATCAGCACCATGCCCGCGAGTTGCGGCACGCTCAGCGCGCGGCCGTAGACGATCGCGTCGACGGCGATGGCCGTGAGCGGATACACGAACAGCAGCACGGCGATCACGGGCGTCGTGAGCTTCGGCAGCGCGCCGTAAATCAGCACGTACGACAGCCCCGTGTGCAGCACGCCCATCCCCACGAGCCAGCCCCATTGCGGCGCCGAAATGTGCGTGAGTTCGAGCGGCGCGACGAACGGCGCGATCAGCGGCAGACACAGCGCGCCCACCGCGCATTGCGTCAGCGTGAACAGATGCGGACGCAGTTCGCGCAGACTCTTCGCGATCAGCGTGACGCTCGCATAGAGCACCGATCCGCCGAGCGCTTCGGCCAGACCAATCAGATAGCGTGGATGATCGGCCACCTGGCTTTCCGCGAGCACGCCCGAGGCGAGCACGAGTCCCACGAACGCAATCGCGATCCAGCCGAGCCGGTCCGCGCCGAGGCGCTCGTGAAAGATCGCCGCGCCGATCAGCACGACCCAGAACGGCTGTACATGGAACACGACCGTCGCGACCGCGATGCTGGTGCGATGGATCGAATCGAAAAAGCCGACCCACTGCGTCACCATCAGCACGCCCGAGATGAACGCAAGCGCGAAGGTGCGGCGCGTGAATTGGCGTGCCAGTTGGCGCGGCGCGAGCCAGCCTTTGCACGCGCAGTACGCGGCGAGCGCGAGCATGCCGAACAGGCAGCGGAAGAACACCAGCGTGAGCGCGCCGAGATGCGCCTCTTCGACGAACACGCCGATGGTGCCCATCAGCAGGCCGCCGCCCGCGAGCATGGCGACGCCCTGGCGGCTGTTGTGAAGATCGGTTTGCGCGGACGACATCGGCAGAAAACGCTTGAAAGCGAAAGCAGGTTGAAAACCGTTTCAGTATTCGCGAGTTGCAGGGTATCGGCAAACGAATTAAATTGAACAATTCCATCAATCTGGCTGATGAATCATGAACCCCGAGTTCGATCTCGATCTCTTGCGCAGCTTCGTGGCCGTCGCGGACGCGGGCAGTTTCACGAAGGCCGCCGTGTCGGTACATCGTTCGCAGGCGGCCGTGAGCATGCAGATCAAGCGGCTGGAACTGATGCTCGGCACCACGCTGTTCACGCGCGATACGCGCAATCTGGCGCTCACGCGGCCCGGCAACACGCTGCTCGAATATGCGCGGCGCGCGCTCGATCTGCAGGAGGAGGCGTGGTCGGCGCTGGTGCGGCCCGAGGTGACGGGGCGCGTGGTGCTCGGCGCGCCCGACGATTACATGGCGGCGCTGCTGTCGCCGGTGTTAAGGCGCTTTTCGACGCTGTACCCGCATGTGGAGATCGAGATCGTCTGCGCGCAGAGCGTGGCGCTCGGGCCGATGCTGGCGGACAACAAGATCGACGTGGCCTTCGTGACGCGCGACAAGCAGATTCGCGGCGAATTCGTGCGCAGCGAGGACATGGTGTGGGTCGGTTCGCCCGACGATCCGGCGCCGCTCGCGATGTCGCCGCTGCCGGTGGGGCTCTACGAGCACGGCAGCGTCGCGCGCGCGCATACGGTGGCGGCGCTCGACGCGGCGCGCATCCGCTATCGCGCCGCGTTCAGCAGCGCGAGTCTCACGGGATTGATGGCGACGGTGGAGGCGGGCATCGCCGTGGTGGCGCTCACGCGTTGCAGCGTGCCTGCGCGCTTCGCGGTGCTGGGCGAGGCGCAGGGGCTGCCGACGATCGAGCCGCTCGACATCGTCGTGGCGCGCAGCGTGAAGTCGAACCGGCCGACCTGCGATTACTTCGTCGAGCAGATGGTTCAGGATCTCTCGGTGCGTCGTCAGCGCGGATAGACGCTGACTTCGCCGCCCACCGCCACGCGCACGCGCTCGCCCGGCTGTGGCGTGCGAAAGCCCGGCACGCGCGCGCGGATCGGCGTGGGCGCTTGAGCCGGATCGAGCTGCAATTCCAGCGTGAGCGCGGCGTCCTGGCCCTGGAACGTGACGTCGCGCACGCGCGCGTCGAGCGCGCCGGGGCGCATCGCATCGTGCGGCAGGACGTCGATCTGTTCGGGGCGCAGCATCACGTCGACGTCGACATTGCCGGGCGTTGCCGGCGTGTCCTGCGCGAGCGGCAACGCGCCGAGCGCGCAATGCGCGAATCCCGCGCTGACGCGCCCCGGCAGCAACACCGCTTCGCCGACGAAGGCCGCGAGTTCGCGCGTGACAGGCCGGCGGTACAGCGTCTGCGGCGCGGCCGTCTGCACGAGCCGCCCATTCAACAGCACGGCAACCTCATGACCGAGCGAGAGCGCTTCCGCCTGATCGTGCGTGACCAGCACGGCCGTCGCGCCCGCCGCCGCGAGTGCGCGTGCCACGGCGGCGCGGGTTTCCACGCGCAACGCCGCATCGAGCGACGAAAACGGTTCGTCGAGCATCACGAGACCGGGCGCGGGCGCGAGTGCGCGAGCCAGCGCCACGCGCTGCTGCTGTCCGCCCGATAACTGCTGCGGCGCGCGATGGGCGCAGGACTCGGGAAGCCCGACGAGTTCGAGCAGTTCCGACACGCGATGGCGCGTGCGCCGCTGCGCGCGCGGCAGGCCGAACACGATGTTGTCCGCGACCGAGAGATGCGGAAACAGCGCGCCTTCCTGCGGCACGTAGCCAATCCGACGCTGTTCGGCGGGCAGATGCAGCGTGTCGTCCGCCACGCGCCGTCCGCCGATCTCGATGCTGCCCGCGTCGGCGCGCTCGAAGCCGCACAGCAGGCGCAGCAGCGTGGTCTTGCCGCTGCCCGAGGGGCCGAGCAGCGCGAGCAGCGAGCCGGACTGCACCGTGAGATGCACGTCGTGCAGCACGGGATGGCCGTCGAAGGCCTTGGAAACGCCGGCAATGCGAAGTGTGCTCATGGGCGCGAGGAATCGGATGAAGAGGGCGGGCCGGCCTGCGCGGCGAGCGCCGACTTGCCCGCGAAGGCGAACAGCAGGCCCGAGGCCGCGAGCGCGAGCGCCGTGAGCAGCGCCGCGTAGGGCGCGGCGGCGGCGAACGCGAGCGTCGAGGTATCGGACCAGACCTGGGTGGCGAGCGTGTGCGTGCCGATGGGCGCGAGCAGCAGCGTGGCGTTCAGTTCGGTGACGACCGAGATGAAGACCATCGACGCCGCCGCGCCCAGACCCGGTCCCGCGAGCGGCAGCACCACGCGCCGCAGCGTCGCGAACCAGCCGAGGCCGAGCGCGCGCGCCGTCTCTTCGAGACGCTGCTGCGCCTGCAACAGCGCCGCGCGCACGCTCACGAGCGCGAGCGGCAGAAACAGGATCGCGTAGACCACGATCAGCAGCGTGGTGCTCTGATAGAGCGGTTCGAGCGCGCGCACCGCGAGCGACACGATCGCCAGCGCGATGACGAGTCCCGGCACGCCTTGCGCGATGAACGCCGTGCGTTCGAGAAACGTCGCCGCGCGGCCCGGATAGCGCGCGAGCAGATACGCGAGCGGCAGCGCAAGCAGCGTCGTGAAGACGGCGGCCAGCAAGCCGAGCCGCAGCGAGGCGAGCGTGGTGGAGAGCAGCAGTTCGGTCGAGACGTCGGCGGGCGTGATCGCGGCGGCGCCCGGCTGGGTGAGCCAGTAGCCGATCATCGCCAGCGGCACGCCGAGCGTGCCCACGTTGAGCGCGACGAACGCGAGCGCGACCGGCCAGCGCCAGCGGCCCAGCGCGAGACGGCCGGCCGCGCGCCGCGCGCCGCGATCGACGCGTTCGTAACGCGCGCGGCCCCGCACGCGGAATTCGAACACGAGACACACGAGGCACAGCAGGATCAGCACGCAGGCGAGCAGCGAGGCGCCGCCGCCGTCGAAGCTGGTGCGATATTCGGCGTAGATCTCGGTCGTGAACGTGCGAAAGCGCAGCAGCGTGAACGCGCCGAATTCGGACAGCACGCCGAGCGCGACCAGCAGCATCGAGCCGAGCAGCGCGGGGCGCAATTGCGGCAGCACCACGCGCACGAAAATCGCCCAGCGGTTGCAGCCGAGTGCGCGCGCGCATTCTTCGAGCGCGGGATCGAGCCCGCGCAGCGCGGCCGCCACCGGCAGATAGACGAGCGGAAAATACGCGGTCGTGATGACGATGAACGCGCCGAGAAAGTCCTGCAAATCGAGGCTCAACGACACCCACGCATAGCTCGTGATGAACGCGGGCATGGCGAGCGGCGCGGCGGCGAGCAACGCGAACGCGCGCCGTCCCGGCAGATCGGTGCGTTCGACGAACCACGCGACGGCGGTGCCGAGCACGGCCGACGCCAGCGTCGCGCTGGCGGTGATGCTGAGCGTGTTGACGAGCAGTTCGCCGACGAGCGGACGGAAGATCAGCTCGGCCGCGTCGGCGAAACCGAACGACAGCGCGCGCCAGAATGTCAGCGCGAGCGGCAGCAGGACCAGCAGCGGCCCGAGCGCGGCGGCGAGAAACAGCGCGCGCGGCGCGCGGCGGCGCGTGACGGCCCGCGCCGCGATGCCGGTCCGGTCGAGATCGGCATCGGCCTGATCCGGCATCGCGCGCGCCGAGGTAAGGGCTTCACTCACGATCGATTCGCCATCCTTGCGAATTACAGCAGGCCCGCCTGACGCAGCAGACGGCCCGCCTGGCTGTCGTCGCCGAGTTGCTGGATCGTCAGCGCGGGCGGATGCAGCTGATCGAACGGTTTGTTGATCGGATCGCCCTGCACGCCCGGACGCAGCGGATATTCGAAGCTGATGTGGCCTTGCGCCATCAGCTTCTGCGCGCGCTCGCTCACGAGGTAGGCGAGAAACTTCTGCGCGCCGTCCGGGTTGTGCGCCGACTTCATCGCGGCGGCGCCGGAGACGTTCACGAGCGCGCCCACATCGCCGTTGGCGAAATGCGCGACGGCGCTGCGCGTTTTCTTGTCGCCGAGTTCCGCGTGCAGACGGTCCCAGTAGTAGTTGTTGATGATGCCGGTCGCGACCGCGCCGCGATTGACCGCCGCGACCACGCCTTCGTCGTCGTCGAAAATCTGCGCGTTGGCTTTCAGGCCCTTGAGCCATTCGAGCGTGGCCGCTTCGCCTTTGGCGGCGAGCACGGCGTCGACGAGCGGCAGGAAGTCGGCGTCGCTCGGCGCGATGCCGACCTTGCCCTTCCACTCGGGCTTCGCGAGATCGAAGATCGATTGCGGCAGTTGCGCGGCCGGCAGCTTCGCCGTGTTGTACGTCAGCACGTTTTCGCGCGCGGTCACGCCGACCCACTGTCCGGCCGGCGAGTTGTAGTGCGCGGGCACTTCGGCGAGCGTCGACGGCTGCACCGGCGCGAGCAGGCCTTTCTCTTCCAGCAGCATCAGTTCTGGCGAGTTCTCGGTGAAGTAGACGTCGGCGGGCGTCCTGTCGCCTTCGGCCACGAGTTGCGCGGCCAGCGCCGGACCTTCGCCGCTGCGGATCTTCACGTCGATGCCGGTCTGCTGCTCGAAGTCCTTCGCGAGCTGGTTCACGACCTGCTCGTGCTGGGCGTTGTAGAGCGTGATCGAGGCGGCGTGCGCGCCCAGCGGCAACATCCCCGCCACGGCGAGTGCGAGGGTGGCGGCGCGCAGCGGCGCACCGGAAAAGATCGTCTTCATGTTGGTCGTCTGTCGTTGTTGCTTGTTGTCGAATGAATCCGTGGTGCTGCCTTGTGTCGTGCTGCTTGATGTCGTGCCGCGGTCCGGCGCGCGTCGATGCGCCCGCCGGATTGCGTCATGCCTCGAACAGTTGCGCGCCGATGTACGAGCCGGGTTTCGCGCCCGGCGGGCACGCGAACACGGCGCTGCCGACGTGCGTGGTGAACTGGTTCATCATGTCGAACTTCGCGAGCTTCTCGTTGATCGGAATGAAGCCCGTGCGCGGGTCGGCCTGGTGCGCGATGAAGATGAGGCCCGCGTCATATTCGGTTTCCTGACGCCACGGCGGCCAGCGCTCGATATAGAAGTTCGTGCCGTCGTTGTACGAGTACGAGCGGCGCAGGATCTGCGCACCGTTGTTCGACGCGCGATTCGAAAGACGCACGTGCGAGTTTTCCGGAATCAGCGGATTGCCGTCCTTGTCGTTCGCGGTGAGATCGACCGTGTCGAATTCCTTCGCCTGGCCGATGGGCGCGCCGCTGTACTTGTGACGGCCGAACACCTGCTCCTGGAAGCCGAGTTCCATCTGGTCCCAGTGCTCGATCGTGATGCGGATGCGGCGCACGACCGTGTAGGTGCCGCCTTGCATCCACGGCGCGTCGGCGGCGGTGGCCCAGACGAACTCGTTCATCGCCTTCGGGTCCGAGGTCGGCGGATTGTTGGTGCCGTCCTTGAAGCCCATCAGATTGCGCGGCGTCTGATTGCGCGGACCGGACAGAAAGCCCGCCTGGCCCCAGCGCATGTGCAGCTTGCCGTAACCCTGGCGCGCGAGCTGGCGCACCGCGTGGAAGGCCACTTGCGCGTCGTTCGCGCAGGCCTGCACGTAGAGGTCGCCGCCGGTTTTCTCGGCCACCAGCTGATCGCCGTTGAAGCGCGGCAGATCGACGAGCGCGGCGGGGCGCAGATGCGCGAGGCCGTAACGGTCCTTGCCTTCCGACATGAAGAGGCCGGGACCGAAGCCGAACGTCACCGTGAGCGCGGCCGGGCCGAGACCGAGCACGTCGCCGGAATCGGGCGCGGGCGCATCGTCCTTGCCGTTGTCGAGCGAGGCCGCCGACTGGCCTTGCGTCATGCGCGCGGCCATGTCGGTCCACTGGCGCAGCAGCGCGATCACGTCGTCGCGCGAAGTGGTCGCGAGATCGAAGGCCGCCACATAGGTATGCGCCTGCTGCGGCGTGACGATGCCGCCTTGATGCGCGGCGTAAAACGGCTCGACCGCGCTCATCGGATCGACGGCCGGCGGCGCGCGATGCTTCGCTTCGGCGGCCTGCGTCAGGCCGCTTGCGCCAAGCGACGCGCCAGCGGCCACGGCCGCGCCGCCGGCCTTGAGAAAACCGCGCCGCGCGGGACGCTGCGGGCGGTTGGGGTTGTCGTCGGAGGACATGATTATTTCGCCAGCACGAGAGTGTTCACGTCGTCTTCCACGTAGTAGAAGCCGTCGCCCGCCGGTGTCATCGCAATGCCGAACAGGTCGCCGTTGCCCGGGGGCGTCTGTGCCTTGTCGGTGTCGATCCAGCGTGCGTAGAGTTGCTTCGCCGCGACCGGGTCGATCTCGACGACCTGGCCGTTGAGCGCGTTGGTCACGAGCAGGTGGCCCTGCGGCGTGGTGATCATCGCGAGCGGGCGGTGCAGCAGGCCGTCCGCAGTCAGTTGACGGCCCACGCCCGCGCTCGTGTCGCGCGTGGTCGGATCCTCGATCACGTTGATGCGGTTGCCGATCGCGTCGGACACATAGAGCAGCTTGTTGTCCGCGGACAGCGCAAGGCCGGTCGGACCGACGAGGAACACGCCGCGGTCGGCGCGCGCGCCGAAGCCGCTCGCAATCACCGTTTCGCTCTTGACCGTGGGCGGCTGGCCGTTCGGGATGTCGAGTTCCATGCGCAGCACGGTGGCCTGCTTGAAGACCGGCGGCTCGCCGTCCGGGCCGAGGTCGGTGCCGCCCACGCCGAAGCCCGCGTTGCTCACGAACAGCGTGGCGCGATCGCCGTTGTCGATCACGGCCATGTTGCCCCACGGGTCGTTGATGTTCGGGCTGCTGATGGCCTTCGCGATCTTGCCGTTGCTGTCGAGCACGATCAGGCAGCCCGCGCCCTTGGTGTTGGTCGTGCCGTCGTTGCTCGGCGTGCTGCCGACGATCACCCAGCCCGACTTCAGCATCGTCATCGCGGTCGAGAGGCCCACGCCGCCGGGACATTCCTTGAGGTCGCGCGGAATGGTGGCGAACAGCGTCATCTGCTTCGTGTCCGGGTGATAGTCGACGATGGTCGATCCCGTGCCCTGCATGTTCGACGCGTTGTTGAAGTTGTCGATCAGCACGTCGCCCTGTTTGACGGTGCCGGCGCTCACCGGCGCGACGAAGATCGCATACGGATTCTGGTCGCCGTTATCGGGCACGGTGTTGATGAGCGTGGTCTGGTGCTTGACGATCTCCAGCATGCCGGGCTCGCCCGCATGAACGAGGGGCGCGCCGAGCAGCGCGGTGGCGGCGAGCGCGAGCGCCGCGCGGGTGGCGTGAGCCGAGCACAGCAGGAGCTTGCGCGTGGCGTGATTCATTGTGTATTTCTCCGTGCCTCGCGCGAGCACGCGCACGCACGGGCGTGCGCGGCGGGGTGGCGTGAGGGCTTGGGGTTAGACATGGTGCGAATGGCGTGGATCAGAACGTGATGGTGGTGCGCACGCCGAGCACGAAGGTGTTGCGCAGCGGCTGGGTCGCGTCGTTCGGGTTCTGGCCCGCGCCCGCGTTGAACGTGTATTGCGCGTCGGCCTGAATCTGCCACCACGGTGTGACTTCGTATTGATAGGTCGCTTCGAGCGTGGTTTCCTGCGTGCGCACGCCGTACGGTCCCGTGTTGAACGTGCGGTAGTCCATGTCGAGATCGTGCACCGCGTTGCTGACCTTGATGTACGTGACGGCGAGACCGACGCTGTCGTTGTCGCGGCCCTTGAACGGCGCTTTCATCACGACGCCCGCGTTGGCCGAGAAGTCGACGAGGTTGCGGTCGCCCGGCGCGCCCATCACGCGCGCGAACACGCCGATGCTGCGCGGTTCGTCGGGATCGGGACGCCACACCATCTGGTCGGCGACGGCGTAGATGCTGTAGTTGCCGCGATGCTCGGCGGCGATGCCGGTGCTCGCCGGGTTGTTGAGCGAGAGGCCGGTGTTGTCGTAATGCTGGTCGGCGAACGCGTTGCTGTTGTACCAGAAGCCGATCTTGTAGGTGCCGGGCAATCCTTGACTGTCGGCGCTCACGAGTTCGCCTTCGGACGGCTGATTGATCGAGTACTGCAATTCGCCGATCACCAGCGCGCCGTTGTGCAGATTGAAATTCGTGCCGCTCAGATTGTTCGGGTTGTTGCCGAGCGGATCGCCGTCGAATACGCCGATCAAACCCGTGAGCGACGGCGTGATCTGGCCGCGCACGCGCACGCCGAGACCGGCGAGCGGATACGCGGGACCGCCCGAGGGCATGTCGTACGAAGGCAGCGCGGGCCAGCCGAACATCGTGTTGACGAACAGCGCCGCGTACTGGCTCGTGATGAATTCCTGATCGATACTCTGCTGACCGACCTTGATGTCGAGCTTCCTGTCGAGGAAGGACTGCTGATACCACATCTCCCACAGACGCGTGGTGTCCTGCGCCTCGATCCCGCTCGCCGTGTTCAGCGTGCCGAGATAGTTCGCGCTCAGGTTCGAGCCGTGAATCTGCAATGCGCTGATGTTGAACAGGCCGCCCGGAATGCCGAGCGCCTTGCTCGTATCGAGCTGCAAGGTGGCGGTGGTGAGACCGTCATAGGTGCCGCCGCGATTGAGACCGCCGCGCACGTTCGCGAGATATTCGCTGGTTTCGGTCAGGTCGAATGTGACGCCGTATTTGCCGAGCCACGGACGCAGCCCGCCCATGTCGCCGAGCAGATTTTCGCGCGACCAGATGCCCGTGAAGAAGGTGGACGGTTCCGCCTTGATCGAGAGATCGGCCTCGGGCGCTTCGGGTTGCGCGTCGGGGTTGCTGCTCGTTTGCGCCTGCGCCGCACCGCATGCGAAGGTCGCGCACGCCGCCCACAGCGCGAGTCCGCGCAAGGCGGGCGCACGCCGTCCGAACGCACCGTCTGTCCGGTTGAGTTTCATCGTATTCCTTAATTATTTAATTCTTCGCCGAGGGATCGAGTCGCGCATGCGCTGGTGTTGGCGCCTTAATTCCTGAGTCTTCAAGAGTCTCCAAGACGCCGCCATCGTACTCAGCGATATCTTGAAGGTCAACACAAATGAGAATGATTCTCACGATGATTACAGGGCGTAAGGGCTGTGTTTACGATTACCTGTCGACGTGAATTCGGGCGATAAAGAAAGGTTAAAAAAGGCGATTCTGTATGACGAAAGAAGTCGCTTATCATCGACGTAATTCGCGCACTTAAAACGCGTTTGCCGTGGGTGTCTGCAATGTGCGAAAGCGATGCGCTATGGCAATGCGCGCCGCTCGCGTCACCCCGACCTCATACCTTTCATTTTTAACGCCAGGCTGTTTCCATGTCCGACCAGGATTTCAAGCTCGATCTCGATCGTTATTTCGCCCGCATCGGCTACGACGGACCGCGCGCCGCGACGCTCGACGTGCTGCGCACGCTGCATCGTCTGCATCCGTGCGCGATACCGTTCGAAAACCTCAATCCGTTTTCGGCGCGCGGCGTGTCGATCGCGTTGCCCGATATCGTCGCGAAGCTCGTCGACTCGCGGCGCGGCGGCTATTGTTTCGAACAGAACACGCTGTTCGCCCATGTGCTGATGCAACTCGGCTTCGCGGTGGAACCGCTGGCGGCGCGCGTGCTGTTCGGTCAGCCGAAGGACAGCGCCTCGCCGCGCACGCACATGCTGCTGCGCGTGCAGGCCGAAGGCGAGGCGTGGCTCGTCGACGTGGGCTTCGGCGGCGCGTCGCTGAGCGCGCCGCTCGCGTTCGCGCAACGCGGCGAGCAGGCGACGCCGCTCGAACCCGCGCGCCTGACGCCGAGGAACGAGACGAGCGTGACGAATGGCAAGAACGCAACGGGCGCGCGCGAATGGACGCTCGAGCACTTCGACGGCGAGGCGTGGGGCGATGTGTATCGCTTCGAAGACGCGCCCGCGCTCTGGTGCGATTACGAGGTGGCGAACTGGTACACGTCGGCGTCGCCGCAATCGTTCTTCACGGACTGCCTGATCGTGTGCATCGCGCGCGAGGGCCGTCGCGCGATTCTCTTCAACGACCGCTACACGGAGCGCGACGTCGCCGGCCACGCGACGCATCGCACGCTCGCCAATGCGGGCGAACTCGACGATTGCCTGACGACGCAATTCGGCATCGACACGTCGGGCTTCGACATGCAGGCGAGTTTCGCGCGCGTGCAGGGACGAGGCGAAAAGCGCTGAACCTCGCGGGAGCGCCGGCGCAAGGAGGGCATCATGAAGCCGCTGATCGTGCGTCTTTTCACGCAGACGCTCATCTGGCTCGCGTTGCAGGGCGTCTTGCTGTTTGCGTCGGCGGGCACGCTCGCGTGGCCGGCCGCGTGGCTCTGGCTGCTCGAATGGGCCGCGTGCGGTATCTGGATCGGCCTGTGGCTCGCGCGTACCGATCCGGGTCTGCTCGCCGAGCGGCTCGCGCCGTTCGCGCAGCGCGAGCAGCAGCGATGGGACCGCGTGTTCATGGTGTCGGTCGCGCTGGGCTGGTGCGCGTGGCTGTGCCTGATCGGTCTCGACGCCGTGCGGTATCGCTGGTCGCAGGTGCCGGTCTGGCTCAGTGTGTGCGGCGCGGTGGCGATTTTCGTCGATCTCTACGCGACGCGCGGCGTGTTCGCGGCGAACCGCTACGCGGCGCCCGTCGTGAAGATCCAGCGCGAGCGCGGCCATGCGCTGAGCGATAGCGGACCGTACGCGTATGTGCGCCATCCGATGTACGCGTTCGCGATTCTGCTGCTGGCGGGCACGCCGCTGATGCTCGGCTCGTGGTGGGGATTGGCGTGCGTGCCGGCGATGGTCGCGGCGATCGGCTGGCGCGCCGTGCGCGAAGAGCGCACGCTGGCTGCGGAACTGCCGGGCTATCGCGCGTATCTGGAGCGGGTGAAGTACCGGTTTGTGCCGGGGGTGTGGTGATGCGCCAGGAAGGCCGGCACGCGCGCCGGTCGTTCGCGCGTCAGAGGTGCGTCAGAGACGCGTCTGATTCACGCGCTTCATCAGCGCTTCCGCGCTTTCCTTGCGCTCGCTGTACCGGTCGACCAGATACGGGCCGATATCGCGCGTCAGCAGAGTGAACTTCACCAGTTCTTCCATCACGTCCACGACACGATCGAAGTACGCCGAAGGCTTCATGCGTCCGGCTTCATCGAATTCCATGAACGCCTTCGCCACCGACGACTGGTTCGGGATGGTCAGCATGCGCATCCAGCGTCCGAGCACGCGCATCTGGTTCACGGCATTGAACGACTGCGAGCCGCCGCTCACCTGCATCACCGCGAGCGTTTTGCCCTGCGTCGGGCGCACCGCGCCAACCGAAAGCGGAATCCAGTCGATCTGCGCTTTCATGATGCCGGTCATCGCGCCGTGGCGCTCCGGCGAGCACCAGACCATGCCTTCCGACCAGAGCACCAGATCGCGCAGTTCGGCGACCTTGGGATGCGTGTCGGGCGCATCGTCGGGGAGCGGCAAGCCGCTCGGGTTGAACGTGCGCACCTCCGCGCCCATCGCCGTGAGCAGACGCGCCGCCTCTTCGCTCAGCAGCCGGCTGAACGAGCGCTCGCGCAGCGAGCCATAGAGCAGCAGGATACGCGGCGCATGCGCGCAAGCCTTCGTGGCCTGCAGGCGCTGGATATCGGGCACGCGGAACTGCGCCGCATCGACTTGCGGCAGCGCGGTCGCGAGATCAGTTGCCGGAGCGGACACGCTTGCCCTCCGTATCGATCACGACTTCGCCGTCTTCCTTCGTGAACGCGCCATGTTGCGCGCCCGGCAGGATCTCGAGCACGACTTCGGACGGACGGCACAGGCGCACGCCCAGCGACGTCGCCACGAACGGACGGTTGATAAGAACAGGGTGCGCCATCATGGCGTCGAGCAACTGGGCGTCGGTCAATGCCGGATTGTCCAGCTGCAATTCCGCGTAGGGCGTGCCTTTCTCGCGCAACGCCTCGCGCACGCTCAGGCCCGCTTGCGCGATCAATTCGACGAGCTTCTCTCGCGACGGCGGGTTGTGCAGATATTCGATGACGACAGGTTCGATGCCTGCATTGCGGATCATCGCGAGCGTGTTGCGCGAGGTGCCGCAGTCCGGGTTGTGATAAATGGTGACTTCGCTCATTGCCTTGTTTTCCGTAACGTTCACGCGCATTCGTACCAGTTCTTCGAACGGTTCACGATGCGCACCACGAGCAGCATGACCGGCACTTCGATCAGCACGCCCACGACCGTCGCGAGCGCCGCGCCGGAGTGAAAACCGAACAGACCGATTGCCGTGGCGACGGCCAGTTCGAAAAAATTCGATGCGCCAATGAGCGCGGACGGGCAGGCGATGTTGTGCTTTTCGCCGACCGCGCGATTGAGCCAGTAAGCCAGCCCCGCGTTGAAAAAGACCTGAATCAGGATCGGCACGGCAAGCAGCACGATCACGAGCGGCTGCTTCAGGATCGCCTCGCCCTGGAAGGCGAACAGCAGCACCAGCGTGGCAAGCAGCGCCGCGATCGACCATGGGCCGATCTTCGCCATGGCGGTTTCGAACGCCGCGTCGCCGCGCGAGAGCAGCACCTTGCGCAGCAGCTGCGCGAGGATCACGGGGATGACGATGTAGAGCGCGACCGAGGTGAGCAACGTCGCCCACGGCACCGTGATCGCCGAAATGCCGAGCAGCAGCGCAACGAGCGGCGCGAAGGCAACCACCATGATGCTGTCGTTGAGCGCGACCTGCGAAAGCGTGAAGAGCGGATCGCCGCCGGTCAGGCGACTCCAGACGAACACCATGGCCGTGCAGGGCGCGGCGGCCAGCAGGATCAGGCCGGCCACATAGCTGTCGAGTTGCGCGGCGGGCAGCATCGGCGCGAACAGGTGCTTGATGAAGAGCCACGCGAGCAACGCCATCGTGAACGGCTTGACGAGCCAGTTGACCACGAGCGTGACGCCAATCCCCTTGATGTGCTGCCGCACCTCGTGCAGCGAGCCGAAATCGACCTTCACCAGCATCGGCACGATCATCACCCAGATCAGCACGCCGACCGGCAGATTGACCTGGGCGTATTGCATGCGGCCGATCGCCTGAAAGACGCCGGATAGCATCTGCCCGAGCCCAATGCCCGCGACGATGCACAACGCCACCCAGACGCTCAGGTAGCGCTCGAAGAAGCTGATGACCGGTTTCTGTGTGCCATGACGTGCAGTGGCGAGGTTGGGGGTGTTCATGGAGAAGGGATGGACAAGGCGTTAGCGCGGCACGGATAGCGCGCGGTTTCGTTCAGCATCGGCACGAGTCGGCGCCGGGGCTCAGGCAGGGCTGGCCCTGGCAGCAGTTCTCGGTCAGGAAGCCGAGGACCGCGTTCATCTGTTCGTAGGCCGCCCGATAGATCAAGGTGCGCCCGTCGCGCTCCTGCGTGACCAACCCTGCGTTCATCAACTCCTTCAGGTGAAAGGAGAGCGTCGCATTGGGCACGTCGAGTTGAGCCGCGATGGCGCCGGGCGTGAGGCCTTCCGGGCCGGTGACGACCAGCATCCGGAACACGCGCAGACGCAGATCGTGAGCGAGCGCGGCCAGGGCGCGCACGATGTCTTTTTCTTCCATATTTCCAATATATTCGAAATATGGAAGGGCGGCAACAAGAGATTCGCGGTTATCGCGGGGGCGGCGCGCGCCCCGCGATGCCGATGCGGCGAATCAGTCCGCGAAAATCAGAAATTCCCCGGCGACTGGCGCGGATCGAGTTCCTTCGCATAGCGTCGATGCAGCCACGCGAGCGCCGTGGTCGTCACCAGCACGAAGGCGATATTCGCGGCGCTCTGGCCGAGCGCCAGCACGGCGAGCCCGGCGGGCGTCTGCACGCGCTCGGGCGTGATGCCCGCGAACACGAGGCCGACCATCACGATCGTGCCGCAGACGAGCACCGGCAACGCCGCCATGAACGCGACGCCCGCGAGGCTCCAGAAGTGGCCGCGGCTATCGCGCCAGGCTGCGCCGAATGCAAGACGTCCGCCAATGGCGAGCGCGGGAGAAAGCAGGCACAGGCGCACCGCCACGCACATCCAGAGCGTGACGACCACCAGCGAGAGAAACAGCGTGCCGCCTGCGTGATGCGGACGCAGCACCAGCCAGAACAGCGCCATGGCGAGCGCGCCGCCGATCACCAGCACGAGGCCGTAGCCGAGCATGCGCAGCAGCGGCATCGCGCCGCCCGGCATGATGGGCGTGGCCTGCTCGCCGAGCAGCACGAAGCGGAAAATCTTGAGCGTGAACCAGAGATAGACGAGCGCGTTGAGGATCGTGGCGATATTGGCCGCCAGAATCAGGCCCGTCGAGGGATCGTCGCCTTCGCCCGGCACCGGCCGTCCGGCCATCGCCAGCCAGCCGAGCACCGCGTAGATCAGGAAGGTGCCGATCACGAGCCCCGGCATCTGCGTGACGGCTTCGCGCGCGCTGCCCCAGGCGCGCTTGACGCATTCCATGAAGGTCATCTGTTGCATGAGTCTTGTCGTAAGAGTTGACAGATGGCCTACAGTCTAACGCGCCGCGGGGCAGCACGGGCTGGCGCGTTATTTCACGGCGAACAGCGTGATATTCATGAACACCTTGAAGACGAATCCGAGCGAGACCGCCGCGCCCACGCCGCCGCACCAGAGCAGGACGAACCAGATCCAGCCCGGCAGCTTGCTCGTGCGCGCGCCGGCTGCGGATCGGGGCGTGGATTGAAGCGCGTTTTCAGTGGTAGTGATGGGTGTCGCCATGGCGGAGCTTGCCTCGGAAGACCCAGTAACCCAGCGCCGTATAGGCGAGGATGATGGGCAGGATGAACGATGCGCCGATCAGCGTGAAGGTCTGGCTTTCGCGCGGCGCGGCGGCTTGCCAGAGCGTGAGTTGCTGCGGAATCGCAAACGGCCACAGGCTCACGAGCAGACCCACGTAGCCGAGCAGCACGAGCGCGAGTGCGGCGACGAACGGCGTCTTGTGATGGCGCGACTGCACGGCCCAGCGCATCCACACGGCGCACGCCACGACCAGCAGCGGCACCGGCGCGAGACGCCAGAACAGGCCCGAATGGAACCAGCGGTGGGCGATGGTCGGGTCCTGCATCGGCGTCCAGAGACTCACGAGCCCGATGAAGCCGAGCAGCATCACGGTGAGCGGCCAGACCAGCTTGTGCAGGCGGCGTTGCAGATCGCCTTCGGTCTTGGCGACGAGCCAGCAGCTGCCGAGCAGCGCATAGGTCGCCACGAGGCCGAAGCCCGAGAGCAGCGTGAACGGCGTGAGCCAGCCGAAGGCATCGCCGGCGAACTGGCCATTCGCCATCGGAATGCCTTGCAGGAACGCGCCCAGCGCGATGCCCTGGAAGAACGCCGCGCCCGTCGAACCGCCGATGAAGGCGAGGTCCCACAGATGCTTCGTGCGGTTCGCCTTGGCGCGGATCTCGAACGAAACGCCGCGGAAAATCAGGCACGCGAGCATGAAAACGAGCGGCAGATAGAGCGCCGAAAGCACGGTCGAATAGACGATCGGGAACACGGCGAACAGACCGGCGCCGCCCAGCACGAGCCAGGTTTCGTTGCCGTCCCAGACGGGCGCGACGGTGTTCATCATCAGATCGCGTTCTTCTTCATCGGGGAAGAACGGAAACACGATGCCGATGCCCAGATCGAAGCCGTCGAGCACGACGTAGAGCAGAAGGCCGAGCGCGATGATCGCGGCCCAGATGACGGTGACATCCATGAGTGGCTTGCCTCGTTGCGTAGGTGCGTTTGTGCGTTTGTGCGATGCGGATGAAAGCGCGTGTCGGGTGTCAGGCGTCGATCAGCTGATCGGCGGCGGACATCGGGCGGCGCGCGGTCTGGTTTGCGGCGAGCGCGGGATGCGCTTCGTTCGCGTGGCCCGGCGTCGGCGTGCCATGCGTGCCGTGCGTGTCATCGGCGCCAGGCAGCGCCGGACCCTTGCGCATCAGCTTGAGCAGGTAGTAGATGCCGGTGCCGAACACGAGGAAATACACCGCGATGAACGCCATCAGCGAAATGCCCACTTGCTGCGCGGTGAGCGGCGAGACGGCCTGCGAGGTGCGCATCACGCCGTAGACGACCCACGGCTGGCGGCCCGCTTCGGTGGTGACCCAGCCCGCGAGCAGCGTGATGAAGCCGGTCGGCCCCATCGCCAGCACGCAGCGCTGGAACAGGCGCGATTCGTACAGCGTGCCGCGCTTGCGCAGCCACCAGCCCGCGACGGCCAGCACGATCATCAGGATGCCGAGGCCGACCATCACGCGGAAGGTCCAGAAGATGAGCGTCGAGTTCGGACGCTGATCGGGCGGAAACGACTTGAGACCCTTGATTTCGCCGTCCCAGCTATGCGTGAGGATCAGGCTGCCGAGGTGCGGAATCTTCACGGCGTAGCGCGTGGTTTCCGCCTGCATGTCGGGAATGCCGAACACGTTGAGCGAGGTGCCGCCCTGCTCGGTGTCCCACAGCCCTTCGATCGCGGCGATCTTCGCGGGTTGATATTCGCGCGTATTCAGACCGTGCGCATCGCCGACGAACGCCTGCACCGGCGCGAGCACGAGCAGCAGGCCGAGCGCCATCGAGAACATCTTCTTCACGGCGGGGTCGCGGCGGCCCTTGAGCAGATGCCACGCGCCCGTCGCGGCCACCACCAGCGCGGCCACGATGAACGCGGCGATCGCCATGTGCGCGAGTCGGTAGGGGAACGACGGATTGAAGATGATCTTGAGCCAGTCGGTCGGCACCACGTGGCCGTCGACGATCTTGAAGCCTTGCGGCGTCTGCATCCAGCTATTCGAGGCGAGAATCCAGAACGTCGAAATGAGCGTGCCGATGGCGACCATCAGCGTCGCGCCGAAGTGGGCGCGCGCGCTCACGCGGTTCCAGCCGAACAGCATGATGCCGAGGAAACCGGCTTCGAGGAAGAACGCCGTCATGACTTCATACATGAGCAGCGGACCGGTGATCGGACCGGCGAACGACGAGAAGCCGGCCCAGTTGGTGCCGAACTCGTAGCTCATCACGACGCCCGAGACGACGCCCATGCCGAAGGCCACGGCGAAGATCTTCGACCAGAACAGGCAGAGGTCTTTGTAGAACGGTTTGCGCGTCTTGAGCCAGCACGCTTCGAGCACCGCGATGAAGCTCGCGAGACCGATGGAAAGCGCGGGAAAGACGATGTGAAAAGAGACAGTGAAGGCGAACTGTAGCCGGGCGAGATCGAATGCGGATAGAGCGGGGATGGACGATTGCATATGCGTGCCTTGCGTGGCTGTATTTGCTTGCGTGACGCATGCGTTGCCGCGTGCGAATGGACGTAAGCGTAGGGGAAGCCCGCGCGTCGTGCTGCGCTGCGACATGCGCCAGCATGTCGCAGCAGTCAATCGTCAAGAGAAAAGAGCGTGCGCTAACGCGTTGATAAGGATCAATTTAGCGAGAGGATTCGCTGTGCTTTGATGTGGCGCAAGGTGCGCGCGCTGCGTCAATTTGCGTCAATTTGAATCGCGTTCAAGCGGCGTCGCGCGTTGTGCGTCAATTCGCCCAGGTGCGCGTCGCGCTCAACGCGGATCGCTCCAGAGTTTGCCCGCCGTCGCCCAGTTTTCGGGCTTCACGTCGTGAAAGATGATGTCGACGGACGAGGCGTCCACGCCGAGCACCTTGCAGGTGGTCTCGGTCAGCGCGGCGGCGAGTTCGCGTTTCTGTTCGACGCTGCGTCCTTCGAACATTTCGATGTGGAATGTCGGCATGATGAGGCTCCTGGTTGGGTGTCTTCGGGTGTTGTTGAGCGTTGGCTGTCGATGCGGATCAATCGCGGTACGAAGTATCGAGACGATCGAGCTTGCGCAGCAGCGCGGGCCATTCGAGTTCGCCTTCGATCGCGCCGCCGTCGTCGAGTTGCAGCGCCGTGCGCGCGCAGACGTCCGGCGGCGGCACGACGAGCGGCACACCGCCCGCCTGGGCCTGCAATTGAATTTCGCAGGCCTTGATGAGCGTGGCCATCAGCACGAAGGCTTCGGCGACGGTGCGGCCCGTGGTGAGCGTGCCGTGATTGCGCAACAGCATCGCAAACTTCGCACCGAGATTCGCCGTGAGGCGCGCGCCTTCGGCGGGCGTGAACGCGAGGCCTTCGTAGTCGTGCCACGCGAGGCGCTCGTGGAAACGCAGCGCGTGTTGCGAAGCGGGCAGCAGGCCGTCGCGTTGCAGCGACACCGCAATGCCCGCCGTATTGTGCAGATGCATCACGCAGACGGCGTCGGGGCGCGCGAGATGCACGGCGGCGTGCAGCGCGAAGCCGGTCGCGTTCACGCGATACGCGCTCTCGCCGACGATGTGTCCTTCGGTGTCGATCTTCACGAGATTCGACGCGCACACTTCGTCGAACGCGAGGCCGAACGGATTGATCAGAAAGCGGCCGGGCTGATCGGGAATGGCGGCGGAGACGTGCGTGTAGATCAGATCGTCCCAGCCGTACAGCGCGATCAGGCGGTAGGCGGCGGCGAGGTCGATGCGCAGCCGGCGTTCGGCGTCGGAAGGCGGTGCGGTGTCGGCGCGAATGCCGGTGGGGCGATGGGCGAAGGACATGGCGTGTTCTCTAGCGGTCGTAAGGCCGGTCGTTGAGGCGGTCGTTGAGCCGGATGGCGGCGGGCGAGACGGGCGCAGCGCGCGTGAATCCGCACAGCCGCCACGCGCCATGCACGGCCCAGCCCGCGAGCGCGAACGGCGCGGTCATCGCGGGCAAACCGAGGCAGGTCGCGACGAGATGCAGCGCCGCCGCAAGCATCGTCGCACAGATTGCGGCGCGTGCGCCGAGCGTGCCGGCGGCGAGCGCCGCGAGCGCGCCGTTGAAACCGCAGAGGCCCGCGTCGAAGTTCGCGCCGGGCACGCCCGCGAGCCATTCGATGCCGCTCGCGAGCGCCGCGCCGCCGAGCGCAAACGCCGCCGCGCGCCGCGACGAAAGCGCGATGCCCGCGAGCAGCACGAGGCCCGGCAGCGCGCCGCTCGCGAAGGCGGTTTGTGCGAGGCCGCTGAATGTGCCGCTCAGCGCGTGGGCGGCGAGGTCGAAGGCTTGTGGTGCGTGGGCGGTTTTTGCGTCGCTGATTCCGCTTATGTTGGGCGGGGCCGCCGTGCGCAACGCCATCCAGACCCACGTCGCAATCAGACACGGCGACGAATACACCGCGAGTCCCACGTCGCCGAGCCGACGCGCGAGCGGCGCGCCCAGCCAGGCGCTCGCGCAGGCCGCGAGCAGCGCCAGGGCGACCGCGGTTGCGGGATCGTCGGCGAACGTGAAGGCCGCGAGCGCGGCGAGCGCGCCGTTGAAACCCGCGAGACCATCGTCGATCTCGACGAGCGGCGCGCCGCCGAGCAGCGCGCAGACATTGGCCGCCGTTGCGCCGATCAGCGCCGCGCAGACGAGCCGCGCGTCGCAGAGCGCGAGCGCCGCGAGCACGCACGCGCCGGTGCCCGCGTGGCGCTGCAACACGATCTGGCCCAGGCTGCGCAAAAGCGTATGCAAAGGCGCGGCAAGCCGGGCGGAAGCGGCATCCGGATGAGCGGGGGCGGGCGCGGAAGTCAGCATGGCGGTCGTGCGGCAAGGCGTGGAGGCGACAGGGAACGAGGCGGAACGCGGCGCAGTCAGTAATGCGGTCAGCAACGCGCGAACGGCGCCAGCGCCGCGTCGGCCGGTGCGCATCGCGAGCATAGGCGATGCCGCGGCCGTTGCGCATGCGCGCGCGTTGATAGTCGCTATTTGCGGCGCCGCGTGCGCGCGCCGCGCCTGCGCTACGATAGCCGCAGCCGCGCATCCCGGCGCGGCGGGAGACGAGCGATGCGTGAAGTGCGTTGGGCTTCGGAGGAAGGCGAGGGCATCGAGCACCTGGCGTTCGATGCGAGCGGCGGCGCGATCCGCGTGGAAAGCGTGGTGGTCGGGCAGCGTTACGGCAAGGCTTACGGCCTCTGCTACACGGTGCATTGCGACGCGCAATGGCGCGTGACCTACGCGGCCTTTCGCGTGATGGGCGGCGCGTCGTTCGCGATGCACGGCGACGGTCTCGGCCACTGGCGCGACGGCGCGGGCCGCGCGCTCGACGCCATCGAAGGCTGCATCGACATCGACATCGCGGCGACGCCATTCACGAACACCTTGCCGATTCGCCGCCTCGGTCTGGCGCGCGGCGAACGGCGTCCGATCGACGTTGCCTATATCGCCGCGCCAGAACTCGAAGCCACGCGCGTCGCGCAGGCCTACACGTGCATCGAGCCCGATCGAATCTATCGCTATGAAGGCATTTTTCGCCATTTCACGGCGGAACTGCGTATCGATGACGACGGACTCGTGATCGATTATCCGACGCTGTTCCGGCGCTTGCCAGCGCGCTGAATTGCGTCCTGAAACACGCGCGGCAATCGCATGAATCTAGCGCGCGGGATGTTGCGTCGCGCCTTGCGTGGAATCGTTTTGCGTTTGTGCTTCTGTTTGCGCGCCGCCCGTCTGCACGATATGCAGTTCGCGCGTGCGCAGCGGCAGCGCACAATGCGCGTCGGCGAGCGCCTGGCGCACCTGGCGCGAGAGCGCCCAGCGCATGTCCCAGAAGGTATCGATGTTGGACCACGCGCGGATATTGAGCACGACGGTGCTGTCGTCGAAACGCGTCACCATGACTTGCGGCGCGGGCGCGGCCAGCACGCGCGGATCGGCGGCGGCCAGCGCGCGCAGCGCCTCGATCGCGCGGCTCACGTCGTCGCGCACGGACACTTCGACTTCGAGGTCGAGACGGCGCGTGGGATTGCGGCTGAAATTGCGGATCGAGTTGCTCCACAGCGCGCTGTTCGGCACGTATTCGCAGATGCCATCGGGTTTCGTGAGACGCGTCGTGAAGAGATTCACTTCCTCGACCGTGCCCGCGACGTTGCCGCCGCCGCCGTCGATATAGTCGCCGACCTTGAACGGACGCAGAAGCAGCAACATGATGCCCGCCGCGATGTTCTGCAGCGTGCCTTGCAGCGCGAGGCCGATGGCGAGACCGGCGGCGCCCAGCACGGCCACGATGCTCGCGGTCTGGATGCCCAGTTGCGACAGCGCGCCGACGATGGCAACGAGGCGCACGCCCCACAGCGCGCAATCGCGCACGATGGGGCGCAGCGTGGGGTCGATGCCGCTTTGGCCCGAGAGCCATTTGCCGACGCGCCGGGAAATCCACCAGCCCGCCCACAGAATGACGGCGGCGGCGCACAGCCGCAGCGCGAGGGCGGAGAGCGCGTCCCACAGGAAACTCCAGTTGGACGGGTGAACGTGCACGAGTAGCGATTGCATGGGAGGCGTCCTCGAAGTCGGGCGCGCCGGTGCGTGACCGGACGCGCAAAGAGGGCCTATTTTACGGGGCGAATCGATCGGATTCGCGCGTTGACCTTTATTTGATCGCTGCGTTTTACGTTCGTGAACGTTGTGGATTGTGCGGCGGACGGTACGCCAGCGCGGTGGCCGCGTGCGCGCGTCAGCCTCGCGTCGCGACGATGAAGAGGCGCGGGAACGGCAGCAGCACGACGCCGTCATCGAGCGCCGGATACGCGTGCGCGATGGCCTCGCGATAACGCGCGGTGAACGCGGCGCGCTCGTCGTCGCTGCGTAGCGCGGCGAGAAACGGACGCATCGCGCTGCCCTTGAACCATTCGACCACGGCGTCCGCTCCGCCCGCGAGCGGATGGTAGTAAGTCGTGCGCCAGACATCCACGCGCGCGCACAGCGGCTTGAGCAGCGCGTAGTAATGGCGCGCGTCGAAGCGCTCGGTGCGCGCCACGCCGGCGAGCTGGCTCGCCCACGGCGCTTCGGCGGCGATCTCGCGCAGCAGCGTGTGCGCGGGTTCGTCGAGATTGTCGGGCATCTGGATCGCAAGATGGCCGCCGGGCGCGAGACGCTGCACGAGACGCGGAAACAGCGTGTCGTGATCGGGCAGCCATTGCAGCACGGCGTTCGCGAGCATCAGGTCGTAACGCGGCGCATCGCTGCCGCGTGCGCTCCATTCGGCGATATCGGCGAGTTCGAATTGCAGTTTTGGCAGACGTTTGCGCGCCGCGTCGAGCATGTCCGCCGACGCGTCGAGGCCGCTCACCTGCGCGCCGGGCACGCGGGCCATCAGGATGCCGGTGGAATTCGCCGGGCCGCAGCCGATATCGATGGCCGTGCGAATCGTTTGCTCGGGCGCGATCGGCACGGCGGCGAGCAGGTCGCGCACGGGCCGTGTGCGCTCGTCCTCGAACTGCACGTATTGCTTCGCGTAGCCGTCGCGCGTGGTGGTCTTGTCCGCTGCGTTGTTCAGCATGGGCGTCTCCTGTCGCGTGGATGGTGCAAGCCGGATACGCCTATTCTGGGTGCGGACGGTCGATCAGTAAATGGGATCCACTCGGGCGCAAACGCTCGGCGTCACGCGGTCTGCGTTTCAATAGTTCGGTATCCGTATGATTGGCGATCACGCGTCGGGCGGACTGGCTGCGCCCGCATTCAGCGCGCGCTGCATCAGCGTGGTGTCGCGCCACGCGCCGTGCTTGAATCCCACCGCGCGCAGCGTGCCGACGAGTTCGAAACCCAGGCTCGTGTGCAGCGCGAGCGAGCCGCCTTTCGGATCGGCGATCACGGCGATCATCTGCCGCCACGGACCTTGCTCGCAGCGCGAGATCAGCGCGTCGAGCAGCACGCGGCCGAGGCCGCGTCCGCGAAATGCTTCGTCGATATAGATCGAATCTTCCACAGTGAAGCGATACGCCGCGCGCGGGCGATAAGGCGTGGCGTAGCAATAGCCGGCGACCTGGCCGTCGATCTCGGCGACGATCCAGGGCAGGCCCTGTTCGCGTACGGCGGCGTGGCGGCGCAGGAGTTCGTCGAGCGAAGGCGGCGTTTCCTCGAACGAGGCCGCGCCGTGCAGCACGTGGTGCGCGTAGATCGCGGCAATGGAAGCGAAGTCGTCGGGCGTGGCGTCGCGCAGCGAGGGCGCGGTGGCGTGCGGTGCGTTCATGAGCGGGCGGCGAAGGGCTCGGGTTGGGGGCCGCGCGGCGGCAGCCGATCCCTCCACTATGCCTTGCGCGCGCGTCGAAATGAAGTGCGTCAGAAAGGGTGCACGACGCCCGACGCGATGCGCGTCGATGCGTTGATCGCGCGAATCGGCGTCAACCGCGCTGCGCCTGCGCCGTGCGTTGCGGCGCGGGGCCGCGTCCGAAGCGGCGCGCGCCGGCTACGCAGCCGATCACCACGGCCGTCACGGCGAGCATCGCGGGCGGCACCGCTTCGTGAAGCAGCAGCGCGGCGAGCAGGAAGCCGAAGAACGGCTGCAGCAACTGCAACTGGCCGACGCCCGCGATGCCGCCGAGCGCGAGTCCGCGATACCAGAACACGAAGCCGATCAACATGCTGAACAGCGAGACGTAAGCGAATCCCCACCACGACGCCGCGCCGACTGCCGCGAACGAGGTCGGCAGACGCCACGCGGCGAGCGGCGCCATCACGGGCAGCGAAATCACGAGCGCCCAGCAGATCACCTGCCAGCCGCCGAGACGCCGGGAGAGCCGCGCGCCCTCCGCGTAGCCGAGGCCGCAGACCACGATTGCGGCGAGCATCAGCGCGTCGCCGATCGGCGAGGCGTCGGCGCCGTGACGCAGCGCGAACGCGACCACCGCGCCGCTGCCGATCGCGGAGAACAGCCAGAACGCGGGCTGCGGGCGCTCGCCCGCGCGCATCACGCCGAAGATCGCGGTGGCGAGCGGCAGCAGCCCGATGAAGACGATCGCGTGCGCCGAACTCACATGGCGCAGCGCGAGCGCCGTGAGCAGCGGAAAACCCACCACCACGCCGAGCGCCACGATCACGAGCGGCCAGACTTCGCCGCGCTGCGGGCGCGCCGCGCGAAACAGCATCAGCAGCAACGCGCCGAGCACGCCCGCGAGCGTGGCGCGCCCGCCGGTGAGAAAGAGCGGATCGAGGCCAAGCACGGCCACACGCGTGGCGGGCAGCGAGCCGCTGAAGATGAGCACGCCGGCGAGGCCGCAGAGCCAGCCGTCGGTAGTGGAGTCGAGGGTTTTGCGCATGCGGGAGAGAGCGTGGCGGCCCTGGCCGAAGTGCCTGAGCCATCCGGCCGATCATGCGCGCGCGCTCCCGAACCGGTAAGCTATGCATCAGTACAATTTCGATGAACTGTATTGAGTACGGATCAGTACAGTTGGCAACCGTGAGGGGCAGCCGGTGGACAGCGGAGGACAGATGGAAGACGCACGGCGGACAGCGGACGGCGCGCTCACGCGTGTCGAACAGGTCATGCGGATCGTGCGCGAGCGCATCGCGTCGCGGGCGCTGGCGGCGGGTGCGCGCGTGCCGTCCATCCGCACGATGAGCGAGCAGTCCGGCGTGTCCAAGTCGACGGTGGTCGAGGCCTATGAGCGCCTCGTGGCCGAAGGCGCGCTGGTGGCGCGGCGCGGCTCGGGATTTTTCGTGGCGGGCGGGGCGGGTGGTGCCGTGGGCGAGCGCGGTCTCGCGGGCGCGCAGCCGCAACCGCGTCTGGATCGCGAAATCGATCCGCTCTGGCTCACGCGCCAGTCGCTCGAAACCGACGCGCGCGCGTTGCGTCCCGGCTGCGGCTGGCTGCCCGCTTCGTGGCTGCCGCAGGACGCGGTGCGCCGCGCGCTGCGCGCGATGGCGCGCGATCCGCGTGCGCAACTGACCGATTACGCCACGCCGCTCGGCCATCCGGCGCTGCGCCAGCATCTGTCGTGGCGGCTCGCGCAGCACGGCATCGGCGCCGAGCCTGGCCAGATCGCGCTCACCGACAGCGGCAGCCAGGCGCTCGACCTGCTGTGCCGCTTCCTGCTCGAACCCGGCGACACCGTGCTCGTCGACGACCCGTGCTATTTCAACTTTCAGGCGATGCTGCGCGTGCATGGCGCGAAGGTCGTCGGCGTGCCGTACACGCCCAACGGTCCCGATCTGGCCGCGTTCGAGCGCGCGCTCGTCGAGCATCGGCCGCGTCTGTACGTGACGAATTCGGCGATCCACAATCCGACCGGCGCGACGCTCGCGCCCGCGGTCGCCCATCGTCTGCTCAAGCTCGCCGAGGAGCATCGGCTCACCATCATCGAAGACGACATCTTCGCCGACTTCGAGAGCGATCCCGCGCCGCGTCTCGCGGCCTTCGACGGTCTCGCGCGCGTGATCGCCATCGGCAGCTTTTCGAAGACGATGACGGCGGCCGCGCGCTGCGGCTATATCGCGGCGCGCGCGGACTGGATCGAGCCGATCGTCGATCTGAAGCTCGCGGTGGCGTTCGGCAACGGCGACCTGACGGCCGATCTGGTGCACCGTCTGCTCGTGGACGGCACGTATCGGCGCTATCTGGAAGGCTTGCGCACGCGGCTCGCCGACGCGATGGGCGACACGCTGCGCCGGCTCGCGGCGGCGGGTCTCACGGTGTGGACGCGGCCGCAAGCGGGCATGCTGTTGTGGGCGCGTTTGCCCGACGGGCTCGATGCGGCGCAGGTCGCGCGCGAGGCGCTCGCCGACGGCGTGGTGCTCGCGCCGGGCAACGTGTTCAGCGCGACGCGCAGCGCGGGCGAGTATCTACGGTTCAATGCGTCGCAGTGCAACCGGCCCAAAGTCTACGAGACCTTGCAGCGCGCGATGGAGCGGGCCGCCGCGCCATCGGCGTGGGAGCGCGTGGACTGAAACGAAAACGGCGCACGCTTGAGGCGTGCGCCGTTCGTCATGACGTCAGGTCATGCCTCGCTGCATGACGTCACAGCATGACGTTGCGATCACGGCTCGTGACGCAGATACCCTTCCTTGCTCGGGTCGCGCATGCGCCACGAAACGAGCAGCGAAATCGCGCAGAGCACAGTCACGTACCAGTAGAACGTGCTTTCGCTGCCGATCGACTTGAACCACAGCGCGACGTATTCCGCCGAGCCGCCGAAGATCGCGTTGGCCACCGCATACGAGAGGCCCACGCCCATCGCACGCACTTCGGGCGGGAACATTTCCGCCTTGATGAGACCGCTGATCGACGTATAGAAGCTCACGATCGCCAGCGCGATCACGATCATCGCGAACGCCGCGTACGGGTTCGTCACGTCCTTGAGCGCGTGCATGAGCGGCACCGTGCAGAGCACCGAGAACACGCCGAACAGCAGCATCGAGTTGCGGCGGCCGATCTTGTCGGAGAACGCGCCGAACACCGGTTGCAGCAGCATGTAGACGAACAGCGCGCCCGTCATCACGTTGCTGGCGGTCTTCGCGTGCATGCCCGCCGTGTTCACCAGGTACTTCTGCATGTAGGTGGTGAACGTGTAGAAGATCAGCGAGCCGCCCGCGGTGAAGCCGACCACCGTCAGGAACGCGCCTTTGTGCTGCCACACGCCGCGAATCGTGCCCGCGTTCTGCTTGTGGCGCGACTCGTTCGTCGAGGTTTCGTTGAGCGATTTACGCAGATAGAGCGAGATCAGCGCGGCGCCCGCGCCGACCACGAACGGAATGCGCCAGCCCCACGCCTTCAGTTCTTCGGTCGAGAGCGTCTGTTGCAGGATCACGAGCACGAGCAGCGCGCACAACTGGCCGCCGATCAGCGTCACGTACTGGAACGAGGCGAAGAAACCGCGTCGGCCCTTGAGCGCCACTTCGCTCATATAGGTCGCGCTGGTGCCGTACTCGCCGCCCACGGACAAGCCCTGGAACAGACGCGCGATCAGCAGCAGCAGCGGAGCGGCGGCGCCGATCTGCGCGTAGGTGGGCAGCACGGCGATCACGAGCGAACCGCCGCACATCATCAGCACGGAGATCATCATCGCGGTGCGGCGGCCGTGGCGGTCGGCGATGCGGCCGAACAGCCAGCCGCCGATCGGGCGCATCAGGAAGCCCGCCGCGAACACGCCGGCGGTGTTCAGCAGCTGCGTCGTGGTGTTGCCGCTCGGGAAGAACGCGGGCGCGAAGTACAGCGCGCAGAACGAGTAGATGTAGAAGTCGAACCACTCGACGAGATTGCCCGACGAGGCGCCGACAATGGCGAACACGCGTCGCCGGGTGTCGTGCGCGTCGGGCACGGCGGTCTCGGTCTTGACGTCCATGGGAGGTCTCTTTCCTTTAGTGCTTTTTGAGGCGCGACGATGGGCGAACCGCGAATCGCCGCGTACAGATGCGCATTGCGCCCCGCGATTTTATCTAAATGTAAATAAGCGATGTGGAAATGTAAGGAAAGCCCTGGGTGCGGCGGGGGCGACTTGCGGATCGGGCGATGGGGCGATCAGGCGCGCAGGCGCGCAGGCGCGCAGGCGCGCAGGAAAGGGACAGAGCGGGGGAAAAACCGAAGCGCCGAAGACGCGAGCGCGGCGCGAGCATCGCGCCGCGCGGAGGGAGGTCGTGAAAAGTGCCGCGAACCGTGCCGCGAAAATCAGGAATGCTTGCGCAGCGGCACGTCGCGCAGCAGCCAGGCGAGCACGAAGGCAAACACCACCACGCAGGCCGCCAGAAGATAGACGGTGTGCAGCGCGCCCGAGAACGCGTCGAGATACTGCGCGTGCAGCGCGGGCGGCAGATGGTGGATGACGTCGGGCGTGAGCGGCTGCGGCAGCTCCACATCGGCGGCGAGCAGCGTGGCGAGCCGCGCATGCAGCCCGTGCGAGAACACCGCGCCGAACGCGGCCACGCCCACCGAGCCGCCAATCGAGCGGAACAGCGTCGCGCCCGAGGTCGCCACGCCCATGTGGCGGAATTCCACGGTGTTCTGCACGGCGAGGATCAGCACCTGCATCACCATGCCGAGACCGCAGCCGAGCAGGCCCATGTAGAGATACATGCGCGTGAGCGGCGTGTCGATGGCGAGGCGCGCGAGCAGCATCATCGCCACGGCCACGCAGGCGGTGCCGAGAATCGGAAAGATGCGGTACTTGCCGATCTTGCTGATGATGCGGCCCGTAATCACCGACATCACGAGCACGCCGCCCATCATCGGCAGCATCTGCATGCCGGCCTCGGACGGCGTCGAGCCCTTCACGACCTGCAGATACAGCGGCAGGAACGTGACCGAGCCGAACAGCGACACGCCCACGATAAAGCCGATCAGGCTCGACAGCACGAAGGTGCGCTCGCGAAAGAGTTCGAGCGGCATGATCGGCTCGGCGGCGTGCTTTTCCTCGTGGATGAAGCCCGCGACCGCCACCACGCCGAGCGCCAGCGTGAGCCAGAGCTGCGGCGAATTCCACGGCAGCAGCGAACCGCCCTCGCTCGTGAAGAGGATCAGGCAGGTGAGCGCGGCGGCCAGCCAGCCCGCGCCCATGTAGTCGATCACGTGCTTGACCTGCGCGACGCGCGGCTTGAACACCGCGCCGATCACGGCGAGCGCCACGGCGCCCAGCGGCAGGTTGATGTAGAAAATCCAGCGCCACGACAGATGCTCGACGAGAAAGCCGCCGAGCAGCGGGCCGACCACGGTGGCGAGGCCGAACACGCCGCCGAACATGCCCTGATACTTGCCGCGCTGCGCGGGCGGGATGACGTCGCCGATGGCGGCCATCGTCACGACCATCAGGCCGCCGCCGCCGATCCCCTGCAGCGCGCGCAGGGCGATCAGCTGCGGCATGTTCTGCGCCATGCCGCAGAGTGCCGACCCTGCCAGAAAGATGACGATGGCGGCCTGCAGCACGCTCTTGCGGCCGAACAGGTCGCCGAATTTGCCGTACAGCGGCACGACGATCGTCGACGTCAGCAGGTAAGCGGTCACGACCCACGAAAGCCGGTCGAGGCCGCCCAGTTCGCCGACGATGGTCGGCAGCGCCGTCGACACGATGGTCTGGTCGAGCGCCGCCAGCAGCATGACGAGCAGCAGCGCGGGAAACAGCAGCCGGATCGGCGGGTGGCCGCCGCTCTGGTCGGCCGGCCCGGCGTGGGCGGTGGCGGGATGTTGCGCAGTGGAGTCCATCGGCGGTCTCGCGTCCTTCGTCGCGTTTTTCATGATCGGGATCGATCTTGAAATTAATTAACTTGAAGATTAATATTAGGACAATTCTCAAGGCCGGTCAAAGACGGATTCGTAACCGGTTCGTTACCGACGGTTTCCCGCCCTGTTTTTCCGTGCCTTCCCTGTAGACGATCGACGCGCTCGTGTATTGTTCGCGTGGGTTCGATTTTGCGATTCACCATGACGACTGCTGACACTGCTGCTGACCGTTCGCTGGATTCGCCGTCAGGCGCAAAGGAAGCGAAAGCGCCGAAAGGACCGAAGCGCCCCGGCCGTCCGAGCGGCGGCGCGGGCGGCGCAGAGCAGCGCGAACGCCTGATCGCCGCGGCGCTCGCGCTGTTCGCGCGTCAGGGCATCCTCGACACCACGCTCGCCGCGATCGCGCGCGAGGCGGGCGTCACGCCCGCGATGGTTCACTACTACTTCAAGACGCGCGACCAGCTCATCGACGTGCTGATCGACGAGCGTTTCGTGCCGCTGCGCACCGCGCTCGGCGGCTCGTTCGACCTGCATCCCGACGATCCGCTCGCCGCGCTGACCGAGCTGACGCGGCGCTTCGTCGAAGTGGGGCAGGCGCATCCGTGGTTTGCGCCGCTGTGGGTGCGCGAGGTCATCAGCGAGGGCGGTCTGCTGCGCCAGCGCATGCACGAGCGTTTCGGCCACGACAATCAGCGCAAGGCGCACGCGGCGATCGAGCGCTGGCAGCGCGAAGGCAAGCTCAACGCGGATCTGGAGCCGTCGCTGCTGTTCCAGTCGCTGCTCGGGCTCACGCTGCTGCCGCTCGCCACCACGCCGCTCTGGCGCAATGCGCCCGTGCCGCACCGCATCGGCGCCGAGGAAATCGCGCGCCATGCCGTCGCGCTCATCACGCACGGCATACGTCCTGCTTAGTGGAGCGGTTGGGGCGAGCGGTTGACGCTGCCCGCCTCCCTGTCGTTCGCTTTTTGCCCACTTGATGCCCGCTTGGCGCGCCGCCGCGCGTGGTACGCTGCGGCACCCGAGCGCCGTCCGGTCCGGACGCATCGCGCGCAGGTCGTACGCACGTCCCCTAAACGTCGTATGTTTGCGCCATGCGCGGCCAGGCGGCGCGGCACGTCACACGTTCGAGGTCCGGTTGACCGCTAAAAAATCCACTCCCGCTCCCGTCATTGTCTGGTTTCGCGACGATCTGCGTCTCTCCGACCAGCCCGCGCTGGCCGCGGCCGCCGAGACGGGCCAGCCGCTGATCTGCGTCTATATCCACGATCCCGATGCCGCGGGCGAACGCGCGCCCGGCGCCGCGTTGCGCTGGTGGCTGCACGTGTCGCTGGCGGCGCTCGATGCGTCGCTGCGCGAGCGCGGCGGCCGGCTCGTGATCCTGCAAGGCGCGGAAGCCGCCACGCTCGAAGACTTCGTCGAGGCGAGCGGCGCGACCGGCGTGTTCTGGAACCGCCGATACGGCGTCCACGAGCGCGAATCGGACGCGGCGCTCAAGACGCGTCTGCGCGAGCGCGGCCTCACCGCCGAAAGCTTCAACGGCGCGCTGCTCGCCGAACCGTGGACGATCCTCAATCAGTCCGGCGAACCGTTCCAGGTGTTCACGGCCTACTGGCGCGCATGCCGGCGCATCGGCGATCCGCCGCCGCCCGCGTCCGAGCCGGATCGGCTGAATTTTCAATCGCTACCGGCACGTCTTACCCAGCGCGCATCGAAACTCGACGATCTCGGGCTCACGCCGAGCAAACCCGACTGGGCGGGCGGCATGCGCGAGGCGTGGGCCGCCGGCGAGGAAGCGGCGTTCGAGCGCCTGGAGGCGTTCCTCGGCACCGATTTCGAGGCTTACGCGGAGGAGCGCGACGCGCCGTCCCACGCCGCCACGAGCCGCTTGTCGCCGTATCTGCGCGTCGGCGCGATCTCGCCGCGCCAGGCGTTCGCGGCGCTCAAGGCCGCCGAGCATGGCGTGAAAGGGGGAGCAAAAACGGGTTCGCCCGCGCGCCGCGCCGAAAGCGCGGAGAAGTTCGCGAGCGAGCTGGGCTGGCGGGAGTTCTGCTATTACCAGCGCTTTCACTGGCCCGATCTCGCCGATCGCAATCTGCGCGCGCATTTCGACGCCATGCCGTGGCGCCGCGACGCCAAGGGGCTGCGCGCGTGGCAGCGCGGCCTGACGGGCTATCCGCTCGTCGATGCCGGGATGCGCGAGCTGTGGCACACGGGCTGGATGCATAATCGCGTGCGCATGGTGGTGGCGTCGTTCGTCGCCAAGCATCTGCTGCTCGACTGGCGCGAGGGCGAACAGTGGTTCTGGGACACGCTCGTCGACGCCGATTCGGCCAGCAATCCCGCCAACTGGCAGTGGGTCGCCGGTTCGGGCATGGATGCGGCGCCGTATTTCCGGATCTTCAATCCGGTCTTGCAGGGCCAGAAGTTCGATCCGCGCGGCGCGTACGTGCGCCAATGGGTGCCGGAACTCGCGAAGCTGCCCGACGCCGCGATCCATCAGCCCTGGAAGGCGAGCGCGGCCACGCTCGAAGCGGCGGGTGTGCGGCTGGGCACGGACTATCCGCTGCCGGTGGTCGAACATGATGTGGCGCGCGCGCGGGCGCTGGAAGCGTTCGCGAAGACCGGGAAATCGGGCGCGAAGGCTGCACTGGGCGGGGGCAAGACCGCACGGAAATCGGCGGAATGAGCGTTGGAATAAGCGTTGGAACGGGGATCGATGCGCGGGCATGCGCGCGCCCTGGCACGTCCACGGCTGGCGCGCAGTCAGCGGGCGCAAGGCGCACAGGCGCGTTTGTCATGCGCCTGACCTCGCAAGGGTCTATTGTGCGCGGCGCACTGAACCCGCGGCATCAATATTGCTCTATATGGGCGGCCCTGGGAGTCCCCGGGGCGCAGTGCCCGCAGCGCGACGCGCGTCAGCCGACGGCCGGCGCACCTCGCGAAACAGACAGACCGGCATTCAAGCAAACACAATGAACGCAGTACACAAACTCGACCAGACGACCATTGTGCTGGTCGAAGACGACCCGCAAAGCCGGGACTCGCTCGCCTCGCTGCTGGAGGCCGAAGGAGCCCGCGTCGTTGCGGTGGAGGACGCCGAAACCGGTGTCGAAGCAGCGCTCCGGCTGCTTCCCGACGCGGTGGTCTGCGATCTCGATCTGCCCGCGATGGACGGCTTCTACCTGATCCAGCGTCTGCGCGACCACGAGATACGCGGCGATCACGCGCCGGCCGTCGCGGTGGCGCTCACGGGCCACACCGAAGAGAGCTGGCGTTTGCGCAGCATCGGCGAAGGCTTCCAGCATTTCATGACCAAACCGGCCAAGCCGGAAGCGCTGGTCGCGTTGCTCAGCGACGCGATCGACGCCCGCCAGTCGTCCTTCTGAACGCGTCGAGCGGCCAGCCGGGGTGAAGCCCGGCGACGCCGCTCGCGCGCGACACGCCACGCGGCACCCGCGCCGCGGGTGGGCGCGTGTGCGGCGTCGCAGCCATTGACGGTGGAAATGCGGGAAAACGTCGAACCGCGAACGGGTCCGACGTTCCGCGCGAACGCGCTCAGGAGTGCGTGGTCTCGGAGGGCGGCGCGGCGGCCGGTTTGGCGGCCGAGACTTCGGCCGCCTGGCATTGCGCGCAGACGCCCTTGAGTTCGATGCCGTCGCCGGAGAGCCGGTAGCCCGCCGCTTCGATCTGCGCGACCAGCGCCTGGCGCAGCTTGGGCTCGTGCAGTTCGGTGACGTTGCCGCATTGCTGGCACACCACCAGAATGCCGTGCTGGCATTGCGTCAGGTCGTGACAGACCGCGAACGCGTTGATCGATTCGATGCGGTGAATCAGGCCCGCCGAGAGCAGAAAGTCGAGCGCGCGATACACCGTGGGCGGCGCCGATCCCGGATGGATCTGGCGCATTTCGTCGAGTAGCGAATAGGCTTTGGTCGCGCGGCCCGAGGCGAGCAGCAGTTCGAGCACCTTGCGGCGGATCGGCGTGAGCTTTTCGCCGCGCTCGCGGCAATAGGCTTCGGCCATTTCGAGCGCGGTGTCGAGCGAGGCGCCGTCCGGAGCATGACGATGATCGTGCGCCGCGTGAGCGTGCGCGTGATCGTGGTCATGGTCGTGCGCAGGCTCATGCGCCGCGTGCGCCTCGTGCGAGTGAGGCGCCGCGCTATCCGGGGACGGTTTTGCTGTCTTCATGCCGTAATTATACGGGTCGCGTCGCGCGCGCGCCCGGCCCGCCGCCGGAGCCCGCGCGACGCGGCGATCAGCTCAGCGGCAAGCCGATGTACTTGCGGAAGCCCTCGCGCTGCGCCAGCCGCTGATACCAGCGTTCGAGGTTCGGCAGCGCGGGCCGCTCGATGCCTTCGAGCCCGAACCAGCGCCGCGCGAACGACCCGAGCACGATGTCGGCGAGCGAGAAGCGGTCGTTCTCCAGAAAGAAGCGGCCTTGCAGATGGCGGTCGAGCAGCGTCCATTGCGCGGCCACGTTCTCCAGGTCGGCGGCGATCTGAATGGCGTCGCGCTTGTCCGCGGGCGTGCGCACGAGCGCGATGAACAGCGGCCGTTCGGCGGGCGCGAGCGTGCCGATCGACCAGTCGAGCCAGCGCTCGATGCCCGCGCGCACTTTCGGCTCGGTCGGGTAGAGCAGGCTCGACGGGCCGTATTCCATCGCCAGATAGCGCAGGATCGCGTTCGATTCCCACAGCACGAAATTGCCGTCGACGAGCGTCGGCACTTTGGCGTTCGGGTTCATCGACAGATAGGCGGGTTCGTCGAGGCGGCCAAACTTGCCGCCCGCGTCGATGCGCTCGAACGGCAGCACGAGTTCGTCGCAGCACCACAGGACTTTCTGGACGTTCACCGAATTGGCGCGTCCCCAGATTTTGATCATCTGGACCACTCTCCTTGACAGCGTGAATCGCTGCGTGAATTGCAGCGTGAAAAAAATGCGCGCGGCGCGCAGGGCGCGCGTCGGCCGGGTTCGCCACGATACACGATCGGGCGCGCGATTTTCGCGCGCGCGCCGCACGGGCCGCATTACGTAGAATAGCCGCTGCACAACGTGACGAGAAACGCATATGGCCCGGATTGTCCCCGACGACTGGCAGCATCTCGAAGCCACCGGCGCCGCCGCGCGCGAACGCGAGACGCTCGCGCTGCTCGAACGCGGCTTGCCGGCGGGCTACACCGTCTATCACGGCGTGCACTGGACGCGCCTCGCCGAAGGGTTTTCGGTGTTCGGCGAAGCCGATTTCGCGATCGTCAGTCCGTCGGGGCGCGTGATGATCGTCGAGCAGAAAACCGGCTTTCTGCGCGAAACGAAAGACGGTCTCGTGAAGGCGTACATGCAGACCGAGCGCAACGTCGCGGTGGCGCTCGCGCGCACCATGGAAGGGCTGCACCGGCGTTTCACGGCGGCGTTCGGCGCGGGCACCTATCACCTCGAAGAACTCTTTTATTGTCCCGATCACGTGGTGCGCGATCCGGCGATCGCGGGCGTGAATCCGGCCCGCATCGTCGACGCCACGCGCAAGGGGCAGCTCGCGGCGATCATCCGCGAGGCGCTGCCCGCCGACGAAGCGCGTCTGCCGAGCGCCGCCAAGGTCCACCATTTTCTCGCCGATGAACTCGCGCTCACGCCCGACGCCAGCGCGCTCGTGGGCGCGGCGGGCACGCTCGTCACGCGGCTTGCGGGCGGGCTCGCCACCTGGGCGCGGCGGCTGGAGTTCGCGCCGTTCCGGCTGCGCGTGATCGGCACGGCGGGCTCGGGCAAGACCCAGCTCGCGTTGCAGGTGATGCAGGACGCGCTCGCGCGCGGTCAGCGCACGCTCTACGTCTGCTTCAACCGGCCGCTCGCGGATCACATCGCGAAAGTTGCGCCGCCCGAGGTGAAGGTGGCGAACTATCACCAGCTCTGCGACTGGGTCGCGCGCGACGGCGGCCACGTGCCCGATTTCGAGGGCGCGAACGTGTTCGAGACGCTGGAGCAGCGCTTCGCGCAGACGCCGATCGACGCGCGCTGGCAGTTCGACGTCGTGATCGTCGACGAGGGGCAGGATTTTCAGCAGGCGTGGGTCGAGGCGCTCGCGCGACTGTTGCGGCCGGGCGCGGCGTGGTGGTGGCTCGAAGATCCGCTGCAGAATCTCTACGTGCGCGAGCCGGTTGCGCTGCCGGGCTGGACCGTGCTGCGCGAGACCACGAACTATCGCAGTCCGCGCGACATCCTCGCATTCTTGCGCGACGTGGCGGGCGCGACGGTGCCCGCGCTCGCCGGGTTGTCGGCGGCCAGTCCGTTCGGCGGCTCGGAGGTGACGGTGTTCGCGTGGGACGAAGCGACGGACAAAGCGACGGACGAAGGCGAGGGCGAATCCACCGTGGTCGCCGCGACGCGCCGCGCGGTCACGCAGGCGCTGGCGCTCGGCTTTCGCAAGCAGGACATCGTGGTGCTGTCGTTTCGCGGCCGCGAGCACTCGCATTTCACGGCGCTCGATCATCTGGGGCCGCATCGGCTGCGCAGCTTCACGGGCGAGTACGACCTGTTCGGCGTGCCGCAGTATCGCGACGGCGACCTGCTGCTCGATTCGATCTATCGCTTCAAGGGGCAGTCGGCGCCGTGCGTGATTCTCACCGACGTCGATTTCGACACGCTCGACGAACGCGCGGTGCGCAAGCTGTTCGTGGGCGCGACGCGCGCGACCATGAAGCTGATCGTGGTGGCGTCGCCGCGCGCGGCGCGCCTGCTCGGTCACGAGCCGCTTGCGCCCGCGCTCAGAACGGGCGGCAAGGAAGGCTAGGCGGCGCGCTCAACCCCAGGCCGAGGCGCCGATCAGCGTGCCGCTGCGCGCCTGGGCGTTCCACCAGATCACGCGCAGCAGCGGCGCGCGCTGGGCGATGAAGATCGCCTGCACCGGATCGCTCTCGATGAAATGCGTGACGCCGCAGCGCACGGCGGCCGCGGCCTTGTGCGTGGCCGCGCCTTGCACCGACTCGTCGTGCTCGCCGGGCGCGCGCATCACCAGTTCCAGATGGCCGAAGCCGTGGCGATCGAGCCACGCCTGAGTGCGCTCGCGGTCGAGTTCGGGGCGCCCCGTGATGATCGCGCGCGCGTGCTTGAGGTCGATGTCGGGAATGCGCTCGAACGGCACCAGCGCGTCGCGTTCGGCGAGCGCGCCGTCGAGGTCTTCGTCGTAGCGCGCGAGTGGTATGTCGGGCAGCAGGATGCCGTCGAGGTCGATCGCGTAGACCGCGTATTCGTGGTCGTCGGCCATGCGCGAGCCTTCGCTTGCGCCCTCGCGCACCCAGTCGGCGCGATAGCGGTCGGTGTAGGCCTGGCGCTCCCACGGGAACAGCGCGAAATAGCCGCTTGCGTCGATCGAATAGTCGGGGCGCAGGCGCGAGAGGTCGTCGTACGCGCCGGTGAGCGTGCGCACCTGCAGGCCGTGCTCGCGCAGGAACGCGATGCAGTCGACGAGCGTATGGCCGCGTCCGGCGATGTCCTCGCAGACCAGCACTTTCGCGCCCGGCTCGGGCATCGGCAGCGTGGAATCCCAGCGCACCTCGCGCGTTTCGCGCGTGTAGCGCAGGAACGCGACGCCCGCGCCGGTTGCATGCGAAACCATCAGCGCGAGCGGCGCGCCGCCGCGCAGGATGCCCACGACACAGGCGAAATTTTCCTCGACGAGAAGCGGTTGCAGCGATTCGACCCACTGGTCGAGCTGTTCGTAGGTGAGCGGAACGACGGGTTTGTTCATTTGGGCAAAGCGGCGCTTGAAGCGGCAGGTGAGGCGGCGCGTTGCAGACCGTTGCGGACCGCTGCGGCTTGTTGCGGTCCGTAGCGCTCCGTTGCGGGGAAGCTTGCGCGCACATAGGCGCAAAAGCGTGCAAGCCGTCCGAACGCGCCGTCTATTGTCGGGTCAATGTTTGACGATATTATGCCTATGCTTGCCGGCCTATGCAGACCGGCGGCGCGCGCCAGCGCACCACACGACCAGATGACGATTCGATGCGCCAGGGGGCCCGAGCAGATGCAGTATCCCGATGACCGGCCGGCTGTCCGGCACGATGCGGCGCAAGACGCGCCGCACGGCGAGTTCCAGGGCACGCCGCACGCTGTGCCGTCCACGCGGTTCATGCACCCCGCGCAGCCCGCCAGTCCCGCGCGCCGGCGTTTCACCGGCGCGCTCGCCTCGGCCTTCACGGCTGCGCTGGCCGCCGGCGCGCTGCCGGCGCGAACCGCGTTCGCGGCGTCCGCTGCGTCCACTGCGACCGGCGGCGGGCTGAAGCTCGACGTGAACGGCCAGGTGCGCGTCACCAACAACGCCACGCACGACGCCTATCATTTCAGCGAGCAGCAGTTGCTCGCGCTGCCCACGCACGCGATCTCCACGTCGACGACCTGGACGCCGCGTTCGACCTTCACCGGCCCGCTGCTCGCCGACGTGCTGAAAACCGTCGGCGCTTACGGCAGCCAGATCGAGATCCACACGATCGACGACTACACCTGCGTCGTGCCGGTCGCCGACGCGCGCCGTTACGGCGTGGTGCTGGCCTATGCGATGAACGGCAAGCGCCTGAAGGTGAGCGACTTCGGCCCGCTGTTCCTGATCTATCCGCGCGACCAGTTTCCGCTCGAACTCGACGGCGCGGCCGGCGACGCCAAGTTCGCCTGGCAGATCGTGTCGATGACCATCAAGCCTTGACACCGCCATGCAACGCCCGCTGCGCCGCTTCCTGCACGTACTGATCTGGGTCGTCGCGCTCGCGCCGCCGCTCGCCGCGGTCGGCTATCTGCTCTACGCGAACCTGCTCAATCCGCAGGTGGTGCAGCGCCTCACCGGCAACTACGACGGCCTGTACTGGGACGCCGCGCAGATGCAGCTCGCCTATTCGCGTTTCGAGAGCCAGTTGCTGATCTACGCCGACGGCATCGACCGCGACATCGACAAGGTGCGGCTGCGCTACGAAGTCCTGCAATCGAAGCTCAACGTGATGAAGGGCTCGACGCGCTCGCTCGTCGCCACGCCTTCGCTGATGAAGCGCCAGGCAGAGGACCTCGACGCGATCGATGCGACCATTGCGCCGTTCGACGCCGAAATCGCCATGCTGTCCGAGCGTCCCGAGCGCGCGGTGCCGATGCTCGAAGCGCTCGACGCGCGCTGGAGCGCCGTGACCGATCTCGCGCTGAACCGCCGCTTCGCCGACGTGACCGAACGCGAGGCGATCCGCCGCGACTTCATCGCCAAGCGCCGCGAACTGTTCGCGGCGGGCCTCGTGCTGCTGGTGCTGTCGGCCGCCGCCGCCGCGCTGCTCGTCATGAACGGCTACCGGCGCACGCGCCTGATCCGGCAGCAGCACGCCGCGCTCGAAGCCGAGCACCAGGCGACCCGCGCCGCGCGCGAGGCGAGCATGGCCAAGGACGCGTTCCTCGGCATGATCAGCCACGAGTTGCGCACGCCGCTGCATGCGATCGTCTCGTCGATCGAACTGCTCGGCTTCCACTCGCATTCGGAATCGGACCGCAAGGTGATCGGGCGGCTCGAAACCGCCGCGCGCCAGCTCGAAGCGCAGATGAAGGACCTCACCGACTACGCGCGGCTCGGCGCGGGCAAGCTCGAACTGCGTCCGGAGGAGTTCGATCCGCGCGAACTGCTGCAATCGATCGTCGACGAAAACGAGCAGGCCGCGCGCGCCCGCGGGCTGGCGTTCGCGCACGCGTGGCACGGCGCGCACCGCTGCGTGCTGGCCGATCCGCACCGCATCCGCCAGATCGCCAACAACCTCGTGACCAACGCGATCCGCTATACCGAGCGCGGCTCGGTGAGCATCGAATTCGCGCTCAGCGGTCCGGCGCCGGGCGTGCTGCCGCGCGCCTCGACCGCGCCCGCGCAGACGCTCGCGATCAAGGTCAGCGACACCGGGCCGGGCGTGGCGGCGGCGCAGATTCCGCTGATCTTCAAGGAGTTCACGCAGCTCGACACGTCGCGCTCGCGGCGCTACGAGGGCGCGGGCATGGGGCTCGCGATCGTGCGCGGGCTGGTGGAGCTGTTCGGCGGGCATATCGACACCGATAGCCGCGTGGGCGAGGGCACGACCTTCACGGTGACGATTCCGGTCGCCGCCATCGAAGCGCCCGAGGCCGGTCCCGAGGCGACGCCGATCCAGGCGCTGTGGGCGCCGCCACAGGTGATGGTGGTGGACGACAACCCGCTGGTGCGCGAGTCGCTCTGCGAAATGGTGACGCACATGGGCTACGCGACGCGCGCGGCGGCCGACACCGACAGCGCGCTGGCGCTGCTCGCCGAGTCGCCCTGCGACGTGGTGCTGCTCGATCTGCACATGCCGGGCCGCGACGGTTACGCATTTCTCGCCGGCCTGGAGGCGCGCAAGGGCGGGCGGCGGGCGGTGTCGCCGCGCGTGATCGCTGTGAGCGCCGACGTCGCCGCGCTGGCGAGCATGGCTGTCGAAGGCGAGAACCGCTTTTTCGCGGCGCTCGCCAAGCCCTTGCATTACGAAGTGCTGCGCGCGGCGCTGCAGCGGGCGCTCAGCGCGCCGCGCGAGGCGCGCATGCCGGGCTAGGCGCGGTTCAGACGCTTGCCGAGATCGGCGACGAGGATCGCCATGCGCGCCGGTTTTTCGTAGCAGGCCACGTTGTAGTGGCGCACCACCTGGCTGATTTCCGATTCGCTCGCCTTGCCCGTCAGCAGTTCGCCGGTGAGCACGAAAATGGGTGCTTCGGGGTTTTCGGAGGCGCGCACCTCGCGGATCGCGTCGGCGGCGGTCTGGTTGCCGAACAGCCAGTCGATCACCACGCCGTCGAACACGTGCTGCTCCAGCGCCTCGCCGAACGCCGCGAGGCCGTAGAGCGCGTGGGCCGTGTAGCCGCTGTGCTCCAGATAGTCGCGCAGGTTGTCGGCGGAAGCCTGATCGTCGTCGACGACGGCGATCAGCGGCTTGTCCGCTTCGGCGCGGCGCGGATAAATCTCGATCTTGTGCACGTCGCGCGCGTTCTGGTAGAGCGCGCCGTCGGGGCGCACCACGCGCCATTGGCCCTGCTTTTCATAGGCGACGAAGTCCGGGCGGCTGCCCGGCTCCACGGGCGCGCCGATCCACGCCGTGCATGGCAGTTCCGCCGCGCTCACGCACAGCAGCGCTTCCTGGGCGCTCGCGCCGACCATGCCCGGATCGAGCAACTGGCCGCCGAACAACTGGCCCGCCGGTTCGCCGAATGCTTCAGCCACCTTCTTGATTTGCGCGAGCGTCCACGGACTGTTGCCGCGCAGCTTGCGGTGCCCCTGGGAAAAGCTCAGATCGAGAATCCGGCATAGCTCGGTCGTTTGCTGACGTTTACCAATGCCGTGACGGCTCATCAGCTCGCGTACGCGCTCAGCGACCGTGGCCGAATCGGTTGAGTGTGCAACGTTCGACATACGGCGATAAAAAAGGGGGTGATCGAAGGAGGTGGTTTGTTATCGTGTGCCAGGGGCATGACGGCCAGAACATCGACGGGCCGTCAGGCGGGCGCACAATATTCTAAACGCATCATTTAACAAATGGCTCATCGTTTTTGTATACAAATGTTGGCCATCGCAGGGACGACGTAAGCCCGGGGTCATGCGCCGACGCGGGCGCCTCTGCGACAATGGGTGTTTTACGCGAAATCGGCAGGCCGGGCCGCTTGCGTGGCCGCCTGCCTCGATCAACGAGCCGGAGCGAGCCTGTATGGACGAAAGACGTGTGAACGCCGGCGTGACCGGCGCAGCGAACGAAGTCGTGACGCGCGACGGGCAGCCCGATGCGCGGGCCGATTCAAAGCACCAGACGAAAGACCAGACGAAAGACCAGACGAAAGACCAGACGAAAGAAGCGCGGCGCGAAGCCGCACGCGGCGCCGTGCTGCGCCATCATGGTGTGCCGTATTACAGCCAGTGGGGCAGTCCGGAGTGGGTGGCGCGCATCGTCGAGGACGACGCCGATCCCTGCGACGATCCGGCATGGCGCGCGAGCGGTTTCGCGCAGCCGGGCGACTACCGCTTCTGGGCGAAGCGCCTGTGCGGCCTGACCTGTTTCGAATCGGCGCTGGATTACTGGGGCATCGCCCACGCGCCACGCGCGGCGATGCTCGACGAGGCGCTGCGCCACGGCTGTTATCGCCTGCGCGAAGACGGCGGCGTGGACGGCCTGATCTACCGTCCGTTCGCCGAGTGGGCCGAGTCGGCCTACGGCGTGCGCGTCGAGGTTATGACTGACGAAGGCATCGAGGCGAGCGCCGCGCGGCTCGGACCGGACACGCTCGCGATCGTCTCCGTGAGCCCCGAGATCCGCTATCCCGAGCGCGACAACGCCCAGCAGGGCGGCCATCTGATTCTCGTGCACGGCCGCGACGACGACGGCGTCTGGTTCCACAATCCCTCGGGCGTCGCGCCGTATCAGGCCGACGCCTGGCTGCCGTACTCGACCGTCACGCGCTTTCACGCGCGGCGCGGCATGGCGCTCACGCGCGCGGCGTGCAGCACTGACACCCAAACGCACGCGGCGGCACATCGCGCCGCGCGCGCGGGCGAACCCATCGAACCGGCGCATCAAGCCGGCTGCAATCCCTCCAGCAATTGACGCACGCGCGACAGATCGCGATTGAGCGCGCCCGCGTCCTCGAACAGCTCGGCGAGCCAGTCGACGAACACGCGCACGCGCGACGAAAGCTGACGCGACTTCACGAACGCCACCGACACCGGCGTGGGCAGCGGCTTCCACTGCGGCAGCACCTCCACGAGCGTGCCGTTGTCGAGATACGGCTGGGCCGCGAGCAGCGGCGGCTGGATCAGCCCATAGCCCTGCAACCCGCAGGTCAGGTAGGCGAATTCGTCGGAAACATGCACGAAGCCGTCCACCTTCACCTTGGTCGGGCTGCCGTCGACCTCGAAGTCGAACTCGTACGGACGCCCCGTCAGCGGCGACAGAAAATTCACGACGGGATGCTGCGCGAGATCGTCGAGCGTGGCGGGCGCGCCGCGCCGTTCGAGATACGCGGGACTCGCGCAGGTGACGTGTTCCAGCAGGCCGAGACGGCGCGCGGCGAGACCCGAATCGGGCATTTCGCCGAGCTGGATACTGCAATCCACGCCTTCGCCGACGAGGTCCACGTTGCGCAGACTCACGCCGATCACGAGGTCGATCTGCGGATAGCGCGCGTGGAATTCATTGAGCGCGGGCAGCACGATCGCGTTGGCGATCAGCCCCGGCATTTCCACGCGCAGGCGTCCGCCGATGGCGCCGGGCGTCTGGCGCACGCTCGCTTCGGCCTCGTCGATGTCGGCGAGAATCTGCGAGGCGCGTTCGTAGTAGGCCGCGCCTTCGGGCGTCAGCGAAAGGCGGCGCGTGGTGCGGACGAGCAGTTGCGTGCCGAGCAGCGCTTCGAGGCTCTGCATCAGCGTGGTGGCGCTGGCGCGCGGCATATCGAGCGATTGCGCGGCTTTGGTGAAGCTGTTGGTATCGACGATGCGGACGAACGTGCGCATCGCCTGGATGCGGTCGATCACGGGCGAGCTCCTGATGGGTCGGGTACGGCTTGAGCGAATTCCGCGGGGCTGCTGCAAATAGGTGAGCGGCGCGCCCTGGTCGCCACAGTCGTGCGGCCAAAGGCGTCGCGAAGCCGGCGTCTCGCGGATCAGACGCGCGGCGGTTGCAGGACGATTCCGGTTTGTCGGCGTAAAACTGCGCCGGCTCGAATGCGGTGCCGCAGGTGCGGCCAGGTGCTGCGTGAGGCGCGAAAGCCTCGATGCGGAAGGGCTGGCGGGCCGTCCGAACGGACGGCCCGGCGGGGCAAGGCGTAACGTCTATGCGCGCTTACTTGCGCAGCGAATCGAGGTCGATCACGAAGCGGTACTTCACGTCGCTCTTGAGCATGCGCTCGTAGGCGTCGTTGATGTCCTGCATGTTGATCATTTCGATATCGGACGTAATGCCGTGCTGACCGCAGAAGTCCAGCATTTCCTGGGTTTCAGCGATGCCGCCGATCAGCGAGCCCGCAAGACGGCGGCGCTTGAAGATCAGGTTGAACACTTGCGGCGACGGGTGATCGTGCTCGGGCGCGCCCACCAGCGTGAGCGTGCCGTCGCGCTTGAGCAGTTCGATGAACGGATTCAGGTCGTGCTGCGCGGCGACCGTGTTCACGATCAGGTCGAAGCTGTTCAGATGCGCCTTCATCTGCTCCGGGTCCTTCGAGATCACGACTTCGTCGGCGCCGAGGCGCTTGCCGTCTTCGATCTTCGAGGGCGAGGTGGTGAACAGCACCACGTGCGCGCCCATCGCATGGGCGAGCTTCACGCCCATGTGGCCGAGGCCGCCGAGACCGACGATGCCGACCTTCTTGCCAGGACCGGCGCCCCACGTGCGCAGCGGCGAGTAGGTGGTGATGCCCGCGCACAGCAGCGGCGCGGCGGCGGCGGCGTCGAGGTTCTCCGGCACGCGCAGCACGAAGGCTTCGTCGACCACGAGTTGCGTCGAGTAGCCGCCGTAGGTGACTTCGCCGCTCACGCGGTCGTTGCCGTTATAGGTGCCGACAAAGCCGTTTTCGCAATACTGTTCGAGGCCTTCGCCGCAGCTCGCGCAGGTGCGGCACGAGTCGACGAGACAGCCTACGCCCACGAGCTGGCCTGCCTTGAACTTCGTGACGCCCGTGCCCACTTCGGCGACGCGGCCCACGATTTCGTGGCCCGGCACCACCGGGAACATCGTGTTGCGCCATTCGTTGCGCGCCTGGTGCAGATCGGAGTGGCACACGCCGCAGTACAGCACGTCGATGCGCACGTCGAGTTCGCGCAGGTCGCGGCGCTGGAATTCGAACGGGGCGAGCGGCGAACCGGCGTCCTGTGCGGCGTATCCGTAGGTCTGGTACATAGTGAGGTGGCTCCTGAGACTGAGTGGCTAGGCAGGCGCAAACGCCAAAGCGCAACGCTCATGGCGTCACGCTCGGGGGTGTTGCGGCAGGGTTCCCATCGTAAGGATCGCGCCCCACCCAGGGAATACCTGAATCTATCGAAGACTTGCCTGATTCTCCTGGCGATCCACGCGCGTGCGCATTCGGTGATAGATTGGCAAGCCTGATTCTCTTTCCGTCCCGATGAATTTTGGGGCGCAACTGCCATGAAAACAGCACAAATCGAGCCCGTCGCGCCGGACGGCGCGGCGACCGCGCCGGTCGTGCCGGTCATTTCGACGCCGCTGGTCTCGCGCGCGAGCGCCGCGCCCGTGGTGCACGCCGACGACGCCACGCAGCGCCGCGTGGTCGAGCTGATGATGCAGCTCACGCAGCGAGACGGCGCGCATCAGACGCCGCTCGACGGCGTGCGCCTGTTTCGCGGCAGCCAGAGCCATCCGCGCCAGCCGGTCATGTACGAGCCGAGCATTTTCATCGTTTGCCAGGGCCGCAAGCGCGGCTTTCTCGGCGATCAGGTGTTCATCTACGACGCGCAGCAATATCTCGTGCTCTCGGTGCCGCTGCCGTTCGAATGCGAGACCGAAGCCTCGCCCGAGAAGCCGATTCTCGCGATCTCGGTGCGCGTCGATCTGACGATGGTCGCCGAGCTGCTGATGGCGCTCAACGACACGCGCGGCAGCGCCGTCTCCGAGCCGGCGGGCATCTATGCCACGCCGCTCGACGCACCGCTGTCGAACGCCGTGCTGCGTCTGCTCGAAGCGCTCGCGCAGCCCGCGGACGCGCGCATTCTCGGGCCGTCGATCGTGCGCGAGATCTGCTATCGCGTGCTCACGGGCGAGCAGGGCGACGCGATTCGCGCGGCGCTCACGCATCAGCAGCATTTCGGCCGCATCGCCAAGGCGCTGCGCCGCATTCACACCGACTATCGCGGCGACCTCGACGTGGTGACGCTCGCCGCCGAGGCGGGCATGAGCCTCGCGGTGTTTCATGCGCACTTCAAGGCGGTGACGTCCACCTCGCCGATGCAATACGTGAAGACCACGCGCCTGCATCACGCGCGTCTCCTGATTACGCACGACGGCATGAACGTGAGCGCGGCAGCCGTGCGCGTGGGCTATGAAAGCGCCTCGCAGTTCAGCCGCGAATTCAAGCGCCTGTTCGGCTGCACGCCCGCCGACGAAATGCGTCGCGCGCGCGTGGCCGCCGAAGCGGTCGCGCCGCGCGTGGAAGTGGTGCAACGGTACGTGTCGGCGCTTTGATGCCGGAAATTGATTCGGATATCGAATGATCTGAAACTGCCGCACAAAAACGTAGCGTAATTAACCTGACGTAACGAACCCCAAGGTCGATATGAACGCCGTCTCGAAGCCGCGCCTGCTCGTGCTGATCCCGCTCACCGACACCGACCGCGCCACGCTCGCCGCGCACTTCGAGGTGCTGTACGCGCCCGATGCGCCGCAGCGCGAACACACGCTCGCGCGCGAGGGCGCCACGGTGCGCGCGGTGCTCACGAACGGCACCACGGGACTGACGGCGGACGAGATCGACGCGATGCCCCAGCTCGAATTCGCGGCGGCGCTGGGCGCGGGTTACGAGAACCTCGCACTCGATCACGCGCGCGCTCGCGGCATCGCGTTGAGCAATGGCGCGGGCGTGAACGCCGATTGCGTCGCCGACCACGCGATCGCGCTGCTGCTCGCCGCGTTGCGCGCGATTCCGCAATTCGACGCCGCCTGCCGCGCAGGCGTCTGGCGCGACGCGCTGCCGATGCGGCCCACGCTCACGGGGCGCAAGCTCGGCATCCTCGGCTATGGGCATATCGGCGCGAAGATCGCGAAGCGTGCCGCGGGTTTCGACATGCCGGTCGGTTATCACAGCCGCTCGCCGCGCGACGGCGTGAGCGCGCGCTATTTCGATTCGACGCTGGCGCTCGCGCAATGGAGCGACTGCCTCGTGGTCGCGACGCCGGGCGGCGCGTCGACCGAACATCTGGTCGATCGCGCGGTGCTCGACGCGCTGGGGCCGCAAGGTTTTCTCGTCAACGTGTCGCGCGGCAGCGTGGTCGATACGGCCGCGCTCGCCGCGGCATTGCGCGAAGGCCGTCTCGCGGGCGCGGGCCTCGACGTCTACGAAGGCGAGCCCGAGCCGCCGCAGGCGCTGATCGCGCTCGACAACATCGTGCTCACGCCGCACACGGCCGGCACGTCGCCCGACGTGCGCGCGGCCACCGTGCGCAATTTCATCGATAACGCCACGCGCCATTTCGCGGGCGAGGCGCTCGTGACGCCGCTCTGATCCCGCCTTCGCCTTTGCCTTCGCCTTCGCTGGGTTGAACCGCGTCGCCGATGCGCGGCATCGTGCGCCTGTGCATGTGCACCGCATAAAGTCGCGTGCGCGCTGCGCCGGGCGTTCCGGTGCTTGACTGAGCGCATGGCCGTCCGCCCCATCGGGCGACATACTCCGACTTGTTTTTTCGCCTTTTCCGTCATACTGGCTCGGCATCGCGTCGCCCTTGCGCGTCGCGAGTCGAAGCGGGCGCAGACGATCCCGGGCAACGCGCGTTTCACGATCTTCCGTCTATGCGGGCCGTTGCAGCCGTGGTTCGACCGTAGCCGGACGCTGCCCGATGCGCTTGCGGCGGGCTGAACGCCACGAGCCGCGCGGGACACCGCAGCGGCATGACGCAGGTAGCGACACGAAGGACAAGAAGGACAAGAAGGACACGAAGCGCCGCGCAACGGCCGCGGCGCACGACTCTGGGGGACGACAGATGAAACGCAGCACGTTATTCGAGGCGCGGCGGCGCTCGGCGGCGCTCGGCCCGACCTTGGCGATGACCCTGGCGATGACGCTCGCGGCCGCGCAGGCTTCGATGCCGGCATACGCGCAAAGCCCGCCGAGCAACACCGCCGACGACGCCAACAAGAGCAACAACCCGCTGAACCTCGCCGCATCGCTCAATGTGCAGAACATGTTCGCGCCGTCGCTCTACGGCTCGAGCGCCGTGACGAACGATCTGCTGCTGCGCGGCACGCTGCCGATCGGGCCGAATGGCCTCGTGCCGGTGCCGCAGATCCTCCGGCTGACCGCGCCGGTCAGCACGCGGCCCGATCCGTCCGGCGGCTACAACACCGGTCTCGGCGATATCAACCTGTTCGACATCTTTCTCGTCAGCCAGGGCGCGACGCAGATCGGCATCGGTCCGCTCGTCACCGCGCCCACGGCCACCGATCCCACGCTCGGCACCGGCAAGTGGCAGGCGGGGCTCGCGGCGGTGGTCGTGAACGCGTCGCGCGCGCGGCTCGTCGGTGCGCTGGTGCAGTGGCAACATTCGTTCGCCGGGCAAAGCGGACGGCCCACGGTGCAGTCGCTCACGGCGCAGCCCTTCGGCATCTTCAATCTGCCGGGCGGCTGGTACATCCGCTCGACCGGCATCTGGACGTTCGATCTTCAGCACGGCGCCTGGTACATTCCCGTGGGCCTCGGCGGCGGCAAGGCGTGGAAGGCGGGCGGCACGATCTACAACGTGTTCGTCGAACCGCAATATTCCGTCGCGCATGCGGGGGCGGGCGTGCCGAAATGGCAGATCTTCGCCGGTCTGAACATGACCTTCGGAAAGTAGGCGAGCGCGGCGCACGGCGCCCCGCGCGATGTGGCGCGCAACGCCGGAATTTGCGTCATGCTCCGCCAAACTCGCGGCGGAAAACGCCATCGGCGGTGCGCTCGCGCCACGTGCTATGTACGGCAGGCCACGGCCGGCCGGCGATGCATGCCTTATGATTCAGCCTGGAGCGGTAACTTTCTTCGCTCGCCGCTTTGCGCGCCGCGCGGAGGGCCGACTTCCCGGCAGGGATCCAACAGGCAGAAGGGCGCATGCAAACTTTGATCGAGGCGTTGCGGAAATCAGCCGTCCTCGTGGTGAACCGCTTCTACGAGGAGCTGGCGCGCTTGCCCAAGTCCCGGCGCATCCTCGAAATGCTGTCGGCGGAAGAACTCGCGCACCTCAAGGACCGGCAGATCCAGAATCTGCTCGCACTCGCCGATCCCGGCCTGAGCTCGAAGGAGCACGCCGCGATGGCGATGCGCATCGGCCGCATTCATGCCGTCGTCGGGCTCGACAAGGAAGAGCTCGTGCGCAGCCGCGGCATTCTCCAGGAACTGCTCTACAAGCTGATTGGCCGCGATGTGGGCGGCCAGGCGCTGTCGCTCTACGCGCGCCGCCTCACCAGCGACACGGCCTGGCAGCTCAAGGCCTATCAGGCCGTCGAGGATTCGCAGCAGGACGTGCTTCAGCGCATCACGCGCATCGTCTGGGAGGCGGGCAGCTATACGCATTTCATCGATCAGCTCGTGAGTGTGCTCGGCGGCCACGACGAGGTGACCGCCTGCACGATCGGGCGGCCCGACGAAGCGGGCATTTTCCATTTCGAAGCGGGCGCGGGCGGCAGCGGCGAAGGCGGGCTGGTGGCCGTGCTGACCGCGCACGGCCACGAGATCAGCGTGCGCGCCGATCATCCGGACGGGCAGGGCGCGGTGGGGCGCGCCTGGCGCAGCGGCCACGCCGAGCGCGTGGTCAACTATCAGACCGATCCGCTCGTCGAGCGCTGGCGCGACGTGGCCGCGCGCGAGGGCCTGCGCTCGTCGGTGGCGATTCCGATCGCCGCGCCGGGGCATGCGCCGATCGCCATCGTCATGCTGTTCAGCGCGTATCCGGGCGGTTTCGTCGGACCGGACCAGGTCGCTTTCATCGAATTGCTGCAGACGCTGCTCAGCTGCGTCGCCTCGCGGTTGCAGACCCACGACGGCCTGCATGGCGGCGCGGTGCCGGTCAGCGTGCGCCAGCATTGGGCCGCGCTCGTGCGCACCGGCGCGCTGGAGATGCATTACCAGCCGCTCCTCACGCTCGCCAACGGCCAGGTGAGCAAGGTCGAGGCGCTCGCGCGCCTGCGCGACGGCGAGCGTCTGCTCACGCCCGACGAGTTCCTCTTCGCGCTGTCGTCCGACGATTTGCTCGCACTGTTCGCGCGCGGTCTCGGCCAGGCGCTCGACGATCGCGCGCGCTGGCTCGCGGCCGGTCACGATCTGGAGATTTCGGTCAATCTGCCGCCCGCCGCGCTCAACGATCTGCGTTATTTCGACGCGGCGCGCGAGGCGCTGGAAACGCACGCGTGCCCGAGCCGGCGGCTCACGCTAGAAGTTCTGGAGAACGAATCGATTTCGCTGAGCCACGGACAGCGCGCGATTCTCGGCAAGTTTCGCGCGCTCGGCGTGCTGCTCGCGCAGGACGATCTGGGCTCGGGCCATAGCGGCCTCGCGCGGTTGCGCGAATTGCCGTTCGACTGGATCAAGATCGACCGCGAAATCGCGCATATCGCCGGCGATGCGGCGCTCGACGCGCTGCGCGTGGTGTATCAGATCACGCGCCTCGGCCATTCGCTCGGCAAGCTCGTGCTGGCCGAAGGCGTCGATTCCGCCGATCTGCTCAAGGCGCTCGCGCTGCTCGGCGTGGATGGCGCGCAAGGCTACGAGATCGCGCGGCCGATGCCCGCCGACGAACTGCTCGGCTGGATCGGCGGCGCGGCGCGCGTGTCCGTCGCGCCGGTCGGCGAAAGCGTGCTCACGCGACTCGCGCGCTTCGTGGTGTGGGAGGAGCGCGCGTTCATTCTCGCCACGCTGCCCGAGGCGGCGCGCGGCCTGCTCGATTCGGACGACGCCGCCGCGCGCACGGCGCTCGCCGATGCGCTCATCAGCTTCGGCGACATCTTGCCGGCAGGCGCGGAGCGCGACGCCTTGCAGCGCGACATGCTGCACGCGGTCGTGAAGGGCGGGCGGCACAGCGAGGCGTGGCAGGCGGCGCTCGCGCGCCTCATGCGCGCGATTTCGGCGGCGCCGCTGGCGGCGTGACGGCCGTCACCATCGCGCGCTTATTCCGGCAGCGCGATGGCCACGTCGGCGGGCGCGGACGACGGTTGCCGACGCTGCAGCACCGCGATGCACACGAGCGACACCGCCGCGAGCGCGCTGTAGAACAGCGCGAGCGGCCACCATTGGCCAGGATAGGCGTGCGCGAGCACGGTGCCGACGAGCGGCGTGAGTCCGCCCGCGAGCGCCGCGCAGCACTGGTAGGAAATCGAAATGGCCGAGTAGCGCGTGCGCACCGGAAACGCGTTCGTCATGAAGCCCGCCATCACCGCATACGAACTCGACATGCACATCACGGCAATCGCAATGCCGATCACGATCGCCACCGGCTTGCCCGTGGCAACCAGCACGAACATCGGATAAGGCGAGAGCATCGCCAGCGCGGCGGCGCGCGTGAGAAAACGCCCCGCGCCCACGCGCTGCGCGAACCACGCCGACGCCAGTTGCGTGAAGAACTGGATGAACGCGACCACGAACAGGCAATCGAGAATCAGCGTGCGGTCGAGGCCGAGCGTCTGCGTCGTGTAATTGAGCATGAAGGTGTTGACGAACCACGCGCCCGCCACGCCGATCACGTTCGCGCCGAGACACAGCAGCACGCCGCGCCAGCTGTCGCGAAGCACTTCGACGATCGGCATGGCCGCGGTGCGCGCCTGCTGTTTCAGCGCTTCGAATTCCGGCGATTCGCTCACGCCCGAGCGGATCAGCAAACCCACCACGAGCAGCACGGCGCTCGCGAGAAACGGCAGACGCCAGCCCCACGCGAACAGCGCCGCGTGATCGAGATGCGCGACGCTGCGAAACGCGAGCAGTGCGAGAATGAGACCGGCGGGACTGCCGAGCTGCGCGAACGACGCGAGAAATGTGCGCTTGTCCTTCGGCGCATGCTCGCCCGCCATCAGCACCGCGCCGCCCCATTCGCCGCCGATCGCGATGCCTTGCGCGATGCGCAGCGCGACCAGCAAGGCCGGCGCGAGTGCGCCCGCGCTTTCGTAAGTCGGCAGAAAACCGATGCCCACGGTGCCGACGCCCATGATCGCGAGCGTGGCGACGAGCGCCTTCTTGCGGCCGATGCGGTCGCCCAGATGTCCGAACACGAGCCCGCCGAAGGGCCGCGCGAAAAAGCCCACGGCGAAGGTGCCGAACGAGGCGAGCGTGCTGTAGAACGGATCGTGTGCGGGAAAGAACAGCTTGCCGAAGATCAGCGCGGCGGCGGTGGCGTAAATATAAAAGTCGTACCACTCGATGGTGGTGCCGACGAAGGCGGCTAGCGAAGCGCGCGCGGGTTGGCGCGCGGGAAGGCTCGTCATGTCTCTCTCCAGTTCCATTAGTCGGGTTGCGCCGGCTTGGGCCGGTCTTGATCCGTATCGGTTGCGCTTTTTACGCCTGTTTTACGACTGTTTTACGCCTGTTTTACGCGTGTTTTGTGCGCGTGATGCGATGGTTACGAGCCCTTCACCACGCCCGCCTCGAACAGCTTGCGCTGCGTGTCGACGTCGATGCCGAGCGCGTCGAGCACCGCGCGCGTGTCGCCGCCGAGCGCGGGCGGCGGCGTGCGATAGGTCGCGGGCGTGCGCGAGAGCTTCACGGGCGCGCCGGTGCCGCGATAGCCCGGCATCTCCACCAGCATCTGCCGATGCAGCGTATGCGGATGCGCCGCCACCGCATCGACGGTCTGCACCGGCCCGCACGGCACGCCCGCCTGAATCAGATCGCGCGCGAGCGGCGCGCAATCGTGCTGCGCGAGCCGCGCTTCGAGCGCCGCTTTCAACTCGGGACGATGCGCGCAGCGGCTGCGGTTGTCGGCGAAACGCGGATCGTCGGCGAGATCGGGCACGCCCAGATGCGCGCACAGTTTCGCGAACTGACGGTCGTTGCCGACGGCGAGAAAGATCGGCGCACCGGCAGTGGCGTAGCTGTCGTAAGGCGCGATGTTCGGATGCGCGTTGCCGCTGCGTTGCGGCGTGCGTCCGTTGCCGAACCAGTTCGGCAGATGCGGATGCAGCAGCGACACGCCGCAGTCGTACAGCGCGATATCGACCGATTGCCCGTGGCTGCTTTTTTCGCGTTCCGCGAGCGCGAGCAGAATGCCCGCAAGCGCGTTCAGGCCCGTTACCATGTCGACGATCGGCAGGCCGATGCGCAGCGCCGGGCCGTCGCTTTCGCCGTTCACGCTCATGAGTCCGGCCATCGCCTGGATCACGGCGTCGTAGCCGGGCAGGCCGCCGAGCGGACCGTCGGGGCCGAAACCGGAGATCGCGCAATGAATCAGGCGCGGAAAGCGCGGCTGAAGATCGCGCGCGTAATCCATGCCCCAGCGCGCGAGCGTGCCGGGCTTGAAATTTTCGACCAGCACGTCCGCGCCTTCGAGCAGTTGCCAGAGAATCGCACGCCCTTCCTCGCGCGACAGATCGACGGCGATGCCTTGCTTGTTGCGATTCACGCCCACGTAGTACGACGCCGTGTCGCCGACGAACGGCGGCCCCCAGCCGCGCGTTTCATCGCCATCGGGCGGTTCGAGTTTGATGACGTCGGCGCCGTGATCGGCCAGCGCCTGGGTGCAGTACGGGCCGCCCAGCACGCGGCTCAGATCGATCACGCGCAAACCGTGCAGCGCGCCTTTCACGTTGAGAGTCGTCATGACGTTCGCCTCACTGCGCGGGCAGCAGTTGCATTGCGTCCGCGAGCGGCAGCGGCTGTTCGTCGACGAGCGCGCGAAGTTGCGTGGGGTGCGCGTCGCGGTCGTCGAGCGCGAGCGGATCGCGCGGCAGCAGCTTGTGTTGCACGATCAGATGCGCGAGCGCGAGACGGCGATAATCCTGCGCGCCGCCGCGCGAGATCTGCACCGCCTCGCAGGCCATGAAGGCCGCCGCGGTGGCGTGATAGAGCGCGCTCGCGGCTTGACGCACCGACTCGTCGCGGCCGCATTCGGCCACGCTCTCCAGCGCCGCCGCCGCGCGCTCGAACGCTGCGCGCAACAGCGACGCGCTGGCTTCGGGCAAACCGGCTTCGGCGAGTTCGGCGCGCACGTGGCGGCCCAGCGCATCGAGCGCGCCTTCGCGTTTCGCCGCGCGCGCGACGTCGAGCGCCACGATGTTGCTCGTGCCTTCCCAGATCGAGCCCAGATGCGCGTCGCGCACGAGCCGCGCGTCGCTCCATTCCTCGATATAGCCCACGCCGCCGCGCACTTCCATCGCGTCGCCGGTGACGCGGCGCGCGTCGCGGCAGGCGCGGAACTTGATGAGCGGCGTGAGGATGCGCACGCATTTCGCGGCGAGTTCGTCGCCTTGATCGGCGCGCGGCAGCAGCGTGGCGATGCGCATGAAGAGCGTGCGGGCCTGCTCGGCGGGCAGCATCATCTTGAGCAGTTGACGCTGCATCAGCGGCATGTCGATGAGCTTGCGCCCGAACGCTTCGCGATGGCGCGCGACGTGCAGCGCTTCGGTGAGCGCGCGGCGCATGAGACCGGCGGCGCGCACGCCGTTCGACAGCCGCGACATGTTGATCATGTCGGCCATCTGATGAAAGCCGCGTCCGACTTCGCCGATCAGGTAGGCCTGCGCGCCGTCGAGCACGATCTCGCCGCTGGCCATCGAACGGCTGCCGAGTTTGTCCTTGAGGCGCACGATGCGATACGTGTTGCGCGTGCCGTCGGGCAGCGTTTTCGGCAGCAGAAACAGCGCGAGGCCTTTGATGCCGGCCGGCGCGCCGTCGACGCGCGCGAGCACCATCGCAAGATCGGCGTCGGCGTTCGAGCAGAACCATTTGTCGCCGTAGAGGCGCCAGCTTTGCGTGCCGTTCGCGTTCGCGTCCGGTTCCGGCACGGCGCGCGTGGCGATGCGCGCGACGTCGGAACCGGCGGCCTGCTCGGTCATGAACATCGCGCCTTGAAACAGCGTGTCGAAATCCTGCGAGGCGAGCATCGGCAGATAGCGCGCGACCAGGTCGGGCGTGCCGAATTTGCGCAGCGTGCGCGTGAGCGAATCGGTCATGCTCACGGGGCAGCACAGGCCGAACTCCGCCTGCACGAACAGGTACGTGAGCGCGTATTTCACGAGCGGCGCGGGCGCGTGCTCGCGATGGCTCATCGCCGCGAGACCGAGTTCGGCATACGCCACGCGTTCGAGCGCGACGTAGTCGGGATGCTTGTCGATGTGCTGGATCGCCTCGCCGCGCCGTGTGCGATGCTGCAGCGTGGGCGGATGGTGATCGGCGGAGAGCGCGAGCGTGTCGAGTTCGTCGGAGGCGCGCTGGCCGAGCGTGGCGAGTTGCGATTCGATGGTCGCGAAAGCCGTGTCGCCGAGATAGCTGCGCAGGAGCGGGGCCAGACCGGGGTCGCTGCTGAAGAAGTTGATGCCGCGGCTGTCGGGAATGTTGGACGCGCCGCTGGCTTGCGCGGCGGGGGATTCGCTCATCGATGTCTCCTGTCTGTTCTTCGGACGTGCGCCTGGCGCCGTAGTGAGTCCAGAATAGGAGCGGCAACGATAACCGTCCAATACAAACGATGTCCTGTACGATAAGCGCCATCTATCGATAACACGGGCAAGCGGAGGAGACACCGCGATGGAACTCAAGCAATTGCGCTATTTCGTGGCTGTGGCCGAAGAGCTGCATTTCGGCCGCGCCGCGCGGCGGCTCTTTATTTCGCAGCCCGCGCTGAGCTTCGACATCCGCAAGTTCGAGGAGCAACTGGGCGTGCAACTGCTCGAACGCAGCAACAAGGCGGTCGCGCTGACCAACGCGGGTTTCGTGCTGCTCGAAGAGGCGCGCCGTCTGCTCGAACAGGCCGACGAAGTGCGCCGCATCGCCGAGCGTTCCGCGCACGGGCTGGCGGGGCGGCTGCGTATCGGCTTCGTCAATTCGATGCTGTATCGCGGCTTGCCCGAGGCGGTGCGGCGTTTCGAGGCCGATCATCCGGCCGTGGAGGTCGTGCTGCGCGAGATGAACACCATCGAACAGGTGCACGCGTTGCAGCGTTTGCAGATCGATCTGGGCTTCGCGCATTGGGGGCGCTTTCCGGCCGAGGTGCAGTCGCAGACGCTGTTTTCCGAGCCGTTTCTGTGTTGTTTGCCTGCGGGCCACCGGCTCGCGAAGCGGCGGCGTATCGACCTTGCCGCGCTCGCGCGCGAGCCGTTCATTCTGTTTCCGCGTTCGGTGTCGCCGCATTATCACGATCAGATCATCGCGACGTGCGTGGAGGCGGGCTTCAGTCCGCAGATCCGCCACGAAGCGCGGCTCTGGCAGACCGTGGTGACGATGGTCGAGTTCGGCATGGGCATCGCGCTCGTGCCCGCCGCGTTGGGGAAAATGGGCGGCGAGCGCGCGGTGTTTCGTCCGTTGTCGAGCAATCCGTATGAATCGCAGGTGCTCAAGCTCGCGCGGGCGGGCGAGACGAACGGGATCGTGGCGGGGTTCGCGGGGTATCTGGGCGGCGAGGCGGGAGAGAAAGCGGGAGAAAAAGCGGGCGCGATCTGAGCGGACCGCGCTCTTCGCTCGCGCGTGTTATCCGCACGTCCCGATTTCCCCGCACGCCGTGCAAAAATCGCAACCGTCGCGGCGAATCACGGCATTCGCGCCGCACGATCCGCATTTGCGCCCGAGCATCGCGTGCGGCGCGGCGAGCGAGGCGTCGGCGGGCAGCGCATTCGGACCGTCGAGCACCTGATCGCCGGCGCGCGCCGCTGCATCGTTTCCCTCCGCGCCGGACGCAGGCGGCGACGCGAGACGCGCTTCGGCGCGCCGCTGCGCGAGCAGACGCGTCGGCACCTGGCGGCCCTCGGCATCGAGAAAACCGCGCCGGTGCAGAATCTGCTGGATTGCATAGGCGATCGCCGCGACTTCCGAGTCGTGCCACAGCGGCGTGCGCTTGCCGTCGAGACGCTGCGTCTCGCCGTAGCGCACCTGGCCGCGATCCCACGACACCTTGCGCAAATCCTGCAGATTGCGCGCGACGAAACCGCCGCGCGCCGCGAGCGACAGCGAACGCATGGTCGCCGTGATCCATTGCTGCGACTCGTCGCGCTGGCCCACCGGAATGAAGAACTCGATGGGCCGCTCGATCGTCACCGGTTCGCCGCCCACCTGGCCCGTCACTTCGAGAAACGATACGGCCACGTAGAGCGAGACCTTGCCCGTCTGCGTGAGGTATTCGATCTTCTCGATCACGGCGGGCAACTCGCCCCTTGGCCGATGGTCGATCGCCACGCGCAGCGGGTCGTGCAACGCATCGCTTTGCGCGTCGTCGGGCGTCTCGGTGGTCGCGGGCGTGACGTGGAGCACCGCGCCGAGCGTTTCGTTCGGCCGATAGGTGGCGAGACCCTTGAGCCCGCGCCGCCACGCATCGAGATAGAGATTTTCGAAGTCCTCGAACGGATAATCGGCGGGCACGTTCACGGTTTTCGAAATCGACGTGTCCACGTAGGGCTGCACGGCCGCCATCATCTGCACGTGGTCCTGCGCGCTCATTTGCAGCGCGCTCACGAAGTAGTCGGGCAGCGCATTCATGTCGCCGGTCTCGCCGACGAGTTCGCGATACACGCGCCACGCGTGGTCTTCGACCGCGAAGGTTTCGCTGCCGCCATCGGCCATGCGGCGCGTGCGCTGATAGGTCCACGAGAACGCGGGCTCGACGCCGTTCGAGACATTGTCGGCGAACGCGAGACTCACGGTGCCCGTCGGCGCGATCGACAGCAGATGGCTGTTGCGGATGCCGTGCGCGCGAATCTCGTCTTGCAGCGTGTCGGGCAGGCGCGAGGCGAAGGTGCCGGGCGCGAGATAGGTGTTCGCGTCGAACAGCGCAAACGCGCCGCGCTCGCGCGCGAGTTCGACCGAGGCGCGATAGGCCGCGTCGCGCATCGTGCGCGCGACGCGCGCGCCGAACGCGCAACCTTCTTCGGTGTTGTAGCGGATGCCGAGCATCACGAGGGTGTCGCCGAGTCCCGTGAAGCCCACGCCGATGCGCCGTTTCGCAGCGGCTTCGGCCTGTTGTTCGGGCAACGGCCAGAGCGTGACGTCGAGCACGTCGTCGAGAAAACGCACCTGCGTGGCGGTGCGCGCGGCGAGCGCGTCCCAGTCGAAGTTGTGGTCGGCGGCGCTCGCGCTCGCATGCTTTGCGCCGCGCAACTGCGCGAACGGCGCCTTCACGAAGCGCGTCAGATCGAGTGGGCCGAGATTGCAGCAGCCGTACGGCGGCAAGGGCTGCTCGCCGCACGGATTGGTCGCGCGGATGGTTTCCTGCGCGCGCAGATTGTTGTCTTCGTTCATGCGCGAGATGAACACCACGCCGGGCTCGGCCATGTCGTAGGTCGAACGCATGATCGTGTCCCAGAGCGCGCGCGCGCGTTTTTCGGCATAGACCCAGAGACCGTCGTCGCGCTGCTTGAGGTCGCCCGCCGCGCGCAACGCGGGCGAGGGCGCGGCGCGGTGCACGAGCTGCCAGACGTCGTCGTTTTCGACGGCGCGCATGAATGCATCGGTCACCGCGACCGAGACGTTGAAGTTGTTCCAGCGTCCCTTCGAATGCTTTGCCTCGATGAATTCGGGCAGGTCCGGATGATCGCAGTCGAGCACCGCCATCTGCGCGCCGCGCCGCGACCCGGCGCTTTCGACGGTGCGGCACGAGGCATCGAACACGTCGATGTAGCTGCACGGTCCGGAAGCGCTCGATCCGGTCGATTTCACCAGCGCGCCGCGCGGACGGATCGCCGAAAAGTTGTAGCCCACGCCGCCGCCGCGCCGCATGGTTTCGGCGGCCTGCAACAGCGCGACGTAGATGCCGGGGCGGCCTTCGTCGTCGGTGTCCTGAATGCTGTCGCCGACCGGCTGCACGAAGCAGTTGATGAGCGTCGATTCGATGGCCGTGCCCGCCGCGCTCATGATGCGCCCCGCGCCCAGCGCGCCGTTGCGCAGATTGTCGAGGAAGCGCGCTTCGATCTCGGCGCGCAACGCGGGCGGCTCGGCCTGGGCGACGCCGCGCGCGACGCGGCGATAGATGTCGTCGGCGCTCTGCTCGTCGCCCTTGGCGTACTTTTCGAGCATCACGTCGAGCGAGAACGGCTGTGGCGCGGGACGGCCCGCGCGGGAGAGAGGCGGAGTGTTTTCTGCCATGACCGGATCCTGTCGGGGCGCCGCGGCGTGCCGGGCGCGTTTGCGGTTACGGGGCGGGGTGCAGCGGCACGCCGGTCCGGACACGCGTGATTCGGCGGTCCGGAAGCGGTGCCGCATCGCGTCACCAGGAAAGGCGCATAAGGTCCACCTTACCGCAGCGGCGGCGCGCGTGCGCAGCGTCAGCGCGACGCGGCCAGGCTGGCGCGCGGGTGCGCACGCCGACCATGCGGTTACACTGGCCGACACCGGAAAACTGCCGCAACAAGGAGCAACGATGACGGAGACGACGGCGCCTGGCGTGGTCTATCGGGACCAGGTGCGCGCGGAATGGGTCGATTACAACGGCCATCTGCGCGACGCCTTTTACATGCTGATTTACAGCTTCGCGACCGATGCGCTGCTCGACGCCATCGGGCTCGACGCGGCGCAGCGCGAGGCGCGCGGGCGCTCGATGTACACGCTGGAGGCGCATCTGAACTACGTGCGGGAGATCAAGGCGGGCACGCCGGTATGCGTGGAGGTCTCGGTGCTGGAGCACGACGCGAAGCGCGTGCGCGTCTATCTGGAGATGTTCGCCGGGGACGAAAGGGAGACGATCGTGTCTGCGAGCGAGCAGGTGTTGCTGCACGTCGATCGCGCGGGTCCGCGGGCGGCGCCCTTCGATGCCGACGTGCTCGCGCGCGTGGCTGCGCTGCGCGGCGAGTCGGTGGGGCGGGTGGCGCGTTACGCCGGCCGGTCCATTTCGCTGGCGCCCGGGGCGGCCGCGGTCTCGTCGTGAGATGCGGCGCCGCAGCACGCGGCGGGGTGAAGCTCGATCGGCCTGAATCGACCGGTGAGCGCGGCCGGTGCGCAGGGAAGCGGTGAGTCCGCATGGCGCGAGTGGCGCCGTGTCGATTCGTCGATCCGTGCACGATTGTTATTCAATCGATGCGCGATTGTTACGATAATGACTGCTAATGCCTTGGTCCGCTTTCGCGCGCCTCCGGTCGGCTTTCGACCGTTTGCGGCGCGTCAGGCCGCTTCGCTGAACGGCACGTTGGCCACGAGGTCGCCGAACACTTCCGCAGCGATCATCACCGACGCATTCAGCGGGGCCGGCCGTTCAGCCGGCTTGAACACGGCGTCACCGCGGCGGATCTTGCGACGCGACACGGCGCAGGTTCCCGAGGTATGCGCCGAGCGGCGTCGCCAGCGCTGCTCGCCATAATGGCAGCGGCCGGGTTCGACCCAGCGGATGACGAGCGCTGAATCCGTCTGCTCGAGGATTTCAATGCGTTCACCGTTGGCACCGTCAAGCGCGAGACACGCTTTCTTTTTCATTGTCGGCTCCGTGAGTGGGATGCCGCGAATGTAGTCCTCTGCGACGCCAAGTGCCATTGTGTCGGCGTTGAAACACCATTCCAAAATCGGCAACAATTGCCCTGCGACACCATGCGTTTGACGAAGGAATGGGGGTTTGCGGGCGATCAAAGTCCGACATCTCGAATTTGTGCAACGCAGTGTTGTGCGTGGCGCGACATCGAAATGCGCGAGAAAGGCGGGGGTGGAACGCCTGGGCGGCGTAGGGATCAGACTGGAAAGCGGCGTTTGACGTACCGTTCGAGGTGCCGCCAAGGGCACTTGACCTGCGCGCCGGCCGCCCTCATTTCGTGTTTTGGTCTGTCGCCCTTATGCTGGCGGCTTGCTGCGGCGCGTTGTTCTACGCGCGCTTTTATGCGTTCTGGTGATTTTTTGCCGCTTGCGGCGCAGGCCTTGCTTGCATGGCTGCCAGAGCCGTCCTGTCGAATTGCCCCCGAGGTTACATGATTCATCGCCCGCCTGCTCCGAACTCCGCAAACGAGCAAAAAATCCAGCGCGTCGCCTCGGCGGCCCTGTTCGCCGCGCTTGTCCTCGTCGCCCTGTGGGTCGTGCGCGAATTCGTGCCGGCCGTCGCGTGGGCGGGCGTCGTCGCCATCGTGCTGTGGCCGGCCTACCAGGCCGTCGAGCGCCACCGTCTGTTCAAGGGCCGCACGACTTCGCTCGCCACCGTGCTGACGCTGGCCGTCGCGCTGCTGGTCGTCCTGCCGATCACGATCACGGCGATCCAGGCCGGCGGCGAGGCGCACGACCTCTACCAGTGGCTGCGCACCGCGCAGGAGAACGGCGTGCCGGTGCCCGACGTCGTCTCGCGTCTGCCGTTCGGCAGCCATCAGGTGAGCGACTGGTGGCAGGCGAACCTGGCGCAGCCGCTGAAGGCGTCGCCCGCGATGAAGAACCTGCACGGCGACGCGATCGTCTCGTTCGGACGTCACTTCGGCGCGCGCGCGCTGCATGCGTCGGTGACCTTCGGCTTCATGCTCGTCACGCTGTTCGTGATCTTCCAGGCCGGACCGCGGCTGTCGGGCACGGTGATGCGCGGCGCGCGCCGCGCGTTCGGCGCGGACGGCGCGCAACTGCTCCAGCGCATGGCCTCCGCGGTGCGCGCGACGGTCACGGGGCTCGTGGTGGTGGGGCTCGGCGAGGGCGTGCTGCTCGGGGCCGGCTATCTGATCGGCGGCGTGCCGCATGCGGCGCTGCTCGGCACCGTGACGGCGGTCGCGGCCATGCTGCCGTTCTGCGCCCCCGTGGTGTTCTGCCTCGCGGCGCTCTGGCTCGTCGTGCAGGGCTCGGTGGTCGCGGCGGTCTCGCTGGCCGTGTGGGGCTTCGTGGTGGTGTTCGTCGCCGAGCATTTCGTGCGGCCCGTGCTGATCGGCAATTCCACGCGCCTGCCGTTTCTGCTCGTGCTGTTCGGCATTCTGGGCGGCGCGACCACGTTCGGCCTGATCGGCATCTTCATCGGCCCGGCGCTGATGACCGTGCTGATGGTGCTGTGGGCGAACTGGGCGGAGTGAGGTTTGGGCGACGCGTGAAGGCGCGGCGGGCGAGCGATGAGCGCGTCACGCGCCGGATCCGTCGATCGCGCCTTGGCCGTCCTCAGTGGACGCAGGCGAGCGCGTACTTGAGCGCGGCGGGCAGCAACTGCCGCCAGACCGGCCAGACGTGTCCGCCGTCGACGATGCGCAGCGCCGCCGGATTGCCTGCCTCGCGCAGCCGCGTGTAGAGCAGCGACGATTCGGCCTGGATCACGAGGTCGTCGTCGCCCGAGGCGATGAAGAAGGGCACGCGCCACGGCCGCCCGAAATAGCCGCTCCACAGCGCCGGATAGTTGAGCGTGCGCCAGATGTGCGGATCGAACTGGTGATCGCCGAACACACCCACGCGCCGCGCCGACGAGGCCGGCGGCGGATCGCCCGAATAGATCGCGGGCGAGAGCAGCAACGCGCCGCAGAACATCTCGGGATGCTCGAGCGTGTAGCGCAGCGCGCCGAACCCGCCCATCGATACGCCGCCGATCGCGCGGCCGCCGCGGTCGTCCTCGACTGCGAAATGCTGTTCGATCTCGGGCATCAGGTCGTTGAAGAACGCCGTCTCCATCTTTTCCTTGCGATCGACGTACCAGTCGGTGCCGCCTTGCGGCATCACGATCACCACGGGCGGAATCTCGTGGCGCGCGATCAGCGCGTCGGCGGCGGTTTGCAGGTCGCCCTGGGTGATCCAGTCCATCGCGTCGCCATTGTTGCCGTGCAGGAGGTAGAGCACCGGATAGCGCGCGGTGTCGGCGCGATAGCCGCTCGGCAGATAGACCACGTACGGCCACTCGCGATTGAGCGCAGCGGCGTGGAAAGTGCGCACCGCGATCGTGCTGGCCGCCGCGAGGGTCGGCGTGGCGGCCAGCGCCGCGAACGCCGCTGACGACGTCATCGCGACGAAACCCGTCGTCGTCGCCATGCGGGCGAGGGCGCGCGTCAGGCGGCGCGTCGCTCGGCAAGCGACGCCTTGCGCGGCACGGAGCGAGGCCGATGGCGTATCGGCGCGCGCGTTGGAGTTCGCAGCGGTGGCCGCATCAAAGCGTGCATTGAACAGCGAGCCGAACGGCGCGGGGCGGAAGGAGCTGCGCATGACGGGAAAGCCGGTCTCGAAGGCACGCCTGCGGCGCGGGGTGATCATGCTAGCAGCGGTGCGCGCGGCCAGGAAGCGGAGGATATTCGCGTGACGGCCGACGGCGCGTGAACGACGCGTGAGCGACGCGCCGACGACGCGCCGACGACGCGCGCGCCCGGCCGCCGCCCGCCTCAGGCCGACGCCTTCGCGCGCGAGGGCAGCAGCCGTTTGAGCGGATCGGCGGCGCGCACGACGATGAACAGCGCGGTGAGCGCCACGGCGTCGGCGGTGAGGCCGAGCGGCACGTCGAGATAGCCGTCGGTGTACCAGTAGAGCACCGAGTCCACGGTCAGCGAGATCACGGCGCCCGCCACGAACGAGAGCATGCCCTTGCGGCCCACGAGGCCCACCCACGGCAGCGAGGTCGCGAGGCGCTTCGCCCAGCCGAGCCGGATCATGTGCGCGACGAGCCACGCGATGCCGAAGAAGTTCAGCGCGCGGAACCAGGCGAGATTGCGCTTGAAATCGCCGTCGAGCGGCGTGTTGCCGAGGTGCAGGCGATAGATGGCCGCCGCCCCGACCACGGCGAGCGCGAGCATCGTGACGACGGTGCCGAGCTTCGGCCGCGCGGTCACGCTCTGGAACACCGGCTGCGCCTGGGCGATCACGCCGGCCATGAACATCAGTTGCCAGCCGAGCGGATTGAAGTCCCAGTGCACGTCGGCGACATGCGGCAGATATGGCGTGAAATGCGGCGCGACGCCCCACAGCGCGAGGCTGATCGCCGCGAGCAGCCAGGGGCGCGTGCGCGCGAGCGGCAACGCGAGCGGCGCGGCCAGCGCGAAGCACGCATACATCGGTAACACGCCCGCGAGATAAGGCTGACGGCGCAGCAGCACGATGTCGCGCAGCGCGGTGCCGGGCGCGAGCATGAGGTCGTCGAGATCGGTGGTCGCGAGATTGGGGGCGTCGACGTTCAGTGCGGTCAGGATGGCGGTGACGAGCAGCATCAGCAAGGCCGTGACCACGAAAGCGCGATAGATCTCAAAGGCGCGCTTGACGAAGCGCTGGCGCGCGGCGGCCTCGGTGCGGCGCGCGCAGAGCGCGGCCCAGGCCGTGGCCGTGGCGTAGCCGCCGAGGAAGACGAACACTTCGGCGGCGTCGCAGAGCGCGTAGGCGTGCAACGTCACGCGCGAAATGATGCTGCCGCCGATATGGTCGACGACGATGATGAGCAGGACGAGTCCGCGAAAAAAGTCGAGTTCGACGAGACGATTGGATGACTGTGACATGGATCCGGCGCCAGACGCGAGCGGCGCGGGGTCCGGAGCCGCCGGACGGCGCGCACGGCCGGACTGGCGCATGCAAAAAATAGGTGCTGCGAAAAAAAACGGCGAGGCGCGGCGAGACCGGCGGCAAGCGTTGATGAGCGACGGCAGGCACCCGCAAGCGGTGGCCTCGTTGGCGCGCCGGGCGGAGAACAGCCTGGTCAGCCTGGCGGGGCCAGTTCGCCTCGTTGACGGCGGCCGCCAGGGCCGTCGCGGCGCAAACCGGGAGGGCGCGGCAACGCGCGAGTCCCAGGAAAAGACCGGATGGACGCCTCAGGGTTCCCGTGACAGGCGCGCTGACGCTCGTTGAAGGCAATACTACCTTAATTTTCAAAGGGCTTTCAGCGTGCAAGCCGGTTCAAGTTCTCGAATTTCCTGCCGATATGCAAAAGAGATTACACCGTGAACTGGCGCTATTTGTGCGCCCCCGTTGTGAGTCCAGAAGGCGGAGAAGGCCGTCTGACGGGCGTTGGCTGGGGAATGCCCGGTTTTTTGCGTCGCCGCGCGAGCGGCTTCGACGACGCTGGGTCGGGCGAGTTGTATCAGAGGTATCAGAGTGTTGTCGCAGCCCTGATATATGTGAAGCGCACTTTACAATGCCGGGTGTTTCGGGAAGGACGCTATTGAGCCGTAGTGCGACTTTTGTACGACGGTTGGAGCGTTTTGCTTGAAGAAGCACGTAATTTGAATGCAGATGGAAGCGGGCTGGACGCGAGCGTCCGGGGTTGGCCAGGAGAGGCGGGAGCGCGCGACGACGCTGCAAACCGCACGATGCCACCCGGACGACGCAAGCCGCCGCGCAGCACAAGGAGCTAAAACATGTTCGAAGATCGTCAGGGTCAGTGGACCTACGGTCTGTCTCGCTTGCGTGCCGGTCTCGCCGGTGTGGGCCTGGCCGTTTTGCTGGGCGCCTGCGCAAACGTTGACCAGCAGCAAACCCCGCCGACGTCGCAGCCGCAACCTGACCCGTCGGCTTCGGCCACGCCCGCGTCTGGCGCGGCAGCCAGCGCCGCCCAGGCGGCTCAAGCCGCCGCCAGCGCGCCGGTCACGCGCGTCGTCACGAAGACCACCTACGTGCGCGTGCGCCGCGGCGACACGCTGCAGCGCATTGCGTCGAGCCACAACGTCTCGGTCCGGGACCTGTCGGCGTGGAACCGTTTGAAGTCGAATAGCCGCCTGCGTGCGGGCCAGTCGCTGAAGATCGTCTCGAAGCAGACGATCACGGTGCAGGCCGCCGCGCCGGGCAACGCCGCACCCGCGAACACCGTGCAAAGCCGCGCCGTGGCTGCCGAGGTGGCGCGCCACGCGAGCAGCGTGACGCTCGTGTGGCCCGCGCAGGGCCGTGTGGTCGAGCCGTTCGCGGCGGGCACGACGCGCGGCATCGAGATCGCAGGCAAGGCGGGCGATCCGGTGATCGCCGCCGCCGACGGCAAGGTCATGTATGCGGGCACCGGTCTGAACGAGTACGGCAGCCTCATCATCGTCCAGCACAACAAGGACTTTCTGACGGCGTATTCGCACAATCGCCGCCTGCTGGTGAAGACGGGCGACATGGTGCATCAGGGGCAGCAGATCGCCGAAATGGGCAACGAGAACAACGACCGCGTGGCGGTGCTGTTCGAGGTGCGCCGCGACGGCAAGCCGGTCGATCCGATGCCGTATCTGCCGACGCCGCAGAGCTGAAATCGCGCGTCGCGCCGAAAAACACAAACCGCCCTGATGCGTTGCTGCATCAGGGCGGTTTTTTTATTGCCGCGAACGGTGATCGTGCGCTTCCGGCAAACGCGACTTAGAACGCGTCGCCCGGCACCCGCACCCAGCCTTCCATCAGCACGCGCGCGCTGCGGCTCATGATGGCCTTGGTGACGGTCCATTCGCCTTCGTGCTGGCTGGCTTCGGCGCCCACGCGCAGCGTGCCCGACGGATGGCCGAAGCGCACCGCGTTGCGCTCGCCGCCGCCCGCCGCGAGATTCACGAGCGTGCCCGGAATGGCCGCCGCCGTGCCGATGGCCACGGCAGCCGTGCCCATCATGGCGTGATGCAGCTTGCCCATCGACATCGCGCGCACCAGCAGATCGACGTCGGCAGTTTCGACGCGCTTGCCGCTCGACGCCGTGTACGCCGCCGGCTTCGCGACGAAGGCGATCTTCGGCGTGTGCTGACGCGTGGCGATTTCGTCGAGCTGCTTGATGAGGCCCATGCGCAGCGCGCCGTACGCGCGGATGGTCTCGAACTTCTTGAGCGCCTCGGCGTCGCTGTTGATTGCGTCCTGCAATTCCGTGCCCGTGTAGCCGATGGCTTCGGCGTTCACGAAAATGGTGGGAATGCCGGCGTTGATCATGGTGGCCTTGAGCGTGCCGACGCCGGGCACTTCGAGGTCGTCCACGAGATGGCCGGTGGGGAACATCGCGCCGCCCGCGCCTTCTTCCTCGGCGGCGGGGTCGAGGAATTCGAGCTGCACTTCGGCGGCGGGGAAGGTCACGCCATCGAGTTCGAAATCGCCGGTTTCCTGCACCTGGCCATTCGTGACGGGCACGTGCGCGACGATGGTTTTGCCGATGTTGGCTTGCCAGATGCGGACGACGGCGACGCCGTTGTCGGGCACGCGCGAGGGATCGACGAGACCGCTGCTGATCGCGAACGGACCGACTGCCGCCGAGAGGTTGCCGCAGTTGCCGCTCCAGTCGACGAAGGCCTTGTCGATGGCGACCTGGCCGAACAGATAGTCGACGTCGTGGCCGGCGCGCTCGCTTTTCGCGACGATCACGGTCTTGCTCGTGCTGGAGGTGGCGCCGCCCATGCCGTCGATCTGCTTGCCGTAGGGGTCGGGGCTGCCGATTACGCGCATCAGCAGCCGGTCGCGCGCGACGCCGGGTTGTTGTGCGGCCGCGGGCAGATCCTGCAGGCGGAAGAACACGCCCTTGCTGGTGCCGCCGCGCAGGTAGGTGGCGGGAATCTTGATCTGGGGTTGATGGCTCATAAAAATCCCGTGTCGAATTGTGCCCCCCTCTCCCCTGGGAGAGGGGCCGGGGGAGAGGGGCGTGTCAGGCTTGCGTCGATTCCAGGAAGTCTTGCGCAAAGCGTTGCAGTACACCGCCCGCTTCGTAAATCGAGACTTCCTCCGCCGTGTCCAGGCGGCACGTCACCGGCACCTCCACGCGCTCGCCGTTCTTGCGGTTGATCACCAGCGTCAGCTCGGCGCGCGGCGTGCGCTCGCCGCGCACGTCGAACGTCTCCGTGCCGTCGATACCGAGCGTCGTGCGGTTCGTGCCCGCCTTGAACTCCAGCGGCAGCACGCCCATGCCGATCAGGTTGGTGCGGTGAATGCGCTCGAAGCCTTCCGCCACGATCACCTCCACGCCCGCAAGGCGCACGCCCTTGGCCGCCCAGTCGCGCGACGATCCCTGGCCGTAATCCGCACCCGCGATGATGATGAGCGGCTGCTTGCGGTCCATGTAGGTTTCGATTGCTTCCCACATGCGCACGACCTGGCCTTCCGGCTCGATGCGCGCCAGCGAACCTTTCTTCACCGCGCCGTCGACCACGGCCATTTCGTTGACGAGCGTGGGATTCGCGAACGTCGCGCGCTGCGCCGTCAGGTGATCGCCACGGTGCGTCGCGTACGAGTTGAAATCCTCTTCGGGCAAGCCCATTTTCGCGAGGTATTCGCCCGCCGCGCTATTCGGCAGAATCGCGTTCGACGGCGACAGGTGGTCGGTCGTGATGTTGTCGCCGAGCACCGCGAGCGGACGCAGGCCGCGCAGCGTGCGTTCGCCCGCGAGCGCGCCTTCCCAGTACGGCGGACGGCGGATGTAGGTGCTTTGCGCGCGCCAGTCGTAAAGCGGGTCGGTGGTTTCGCCGCTCGTCGCCGTGACCGCGAACATCGGTTCGTAGACCTTGCGGAACTGCTCGGGCTTCACACTCTGCGCCACGATGGCGTCGATTTCCTCGTCGCTCGGCCAGAGGTCCTTCAGATACACCGGCTGACCTTGCGGGTCGGTGCCGAGTACGTCTTTCTCGATGTCGAAGCGGATCGTGCCCGCGATCGCATACGCCACCACGAGCGGCGGCGAAGCGAGAAACGCCTGCTTCGCGTACGGATGAATGCGGCCGTCGAAATTGCGGTTGCCCGACAGCACGGCGGTCGCGTACAGATCGCGGTCGACGATCTCCTGCTGGATCTTCGGATCGAGCGCGCCCGACATGCCGTTGCACGTGGTACACGCGAACGCGACGATGCCAAAGCCCAGCTTCTCCAGATCCGGCAGCAGCTTCGCTTCTTCCAGATACAGCTCCACGGCCTTCGATCCCGGCGCGAGCGAGCTCTTGACCCACGGCTTGCGCGTGAGGCCGCGCGCGTTCGCATTGCGCGCGAGCAGCGCCGCCGCGATCACGTTGCGCGGATTGCTGGTGTTCGTGCAGCTCGTAATGGCCGCGATGATCACCGCGCCGTCGGGCATCTGGCCCGGCGTTTCTTCCCATTGTCCGGCGATGCCGCGTGCCGCGAGGTCGGACGTGGGCAGGCGCTTGTGCGGATTCGACGGCCCCGCCATGTTGCGCACCACGCTCGACAGATCGAACGTGAGCGTGCGCTCGTACCGCGCGTGCGCGAGCGAATCGGCCCACAGGCCCGCCGTTTTCGCGTAAGTCTCGACCAGCTTCACCTGTTCTTCATCGCGGCCCGTGAGGCGCAGATACGCAAGCGTCTGGTCGTCGATGAAGAACATCGCGGCCGTGGCGCCGTACTCGGGCGCCATGTTCGAGATGGTCGCGCGGTCGCCGAGCGTGAGGCTCGACGCGCCCGCGCCGCGGAATTCCAGATACGCGCCCACGACCTTTTCCTTGCGCAGGAATTCGGTCAGTGCGAGCACGATGTCGGTGGCCGTGATGCCGGGCTGGCGCTTGCCCGTGAGCTCCACGCCGACGATGTCGGGCAGGCGCATCCACGAGGCGCGGCCGAGCATGACATTCTCGGCTTCGAGGCCGCCGACGCCGATGGCGATCACGCCGAGCGCGTCCACGTGCGGCGTGTGGCTGTCGGTGCCCACGCAGGTGTCCGGATAGGCCACGCCGTCGTGGGTGCCGATCACCGGCGACATCTTCTCCAGATTGATCTGGTGCATGATGCCGTTGCCGGGCGGGATCACGTCGACGTTCTTGAAGGCCTTCTTCGTCCAGTTGATGAAGTCGAAGCGGTCTTCGTTGCGGCGGTCTTCGATCGCGCGGTTCTTCTTGAACGCGTCCGGGTCGAAGCCGCCGCACTCCACGGCGAGCGAGTGATCGACGATCAGCTGCACCGGCACGACCGGATTCACCTTGGCGGGGTCGCCGCCTTGATCGGCGATGGCGTCGCGCAGGCCGGCGAGGTCGACGAGCGCGGTCTGGCCGAGAATGTCGTGGCAGACGACGCGCGCCGGATACCACGGGAAATCGAGGTCGCGCTTGCGTTCGACGAGCTGCGCGAGCGAGGCGTTGAGGGTGGCCGGGTCGCAGCGGCGCACGAGATTTTCGGCGAGCACGCGCGAGGTGTACGGCAGCGTGTCCCAGGCGCCGGGCTGGATGGCCTCGACGGCTTCGCGCGCGTCGAAGTAATCGAGCCGGGTGCCGGGCAGGGCTTTGCGATGGGCGGTATTCACGGCTTGGGGACCAATGGTTTGAGTAGGGTTGCAGCGGATTGCCGCGGCGCGCGGCGCAGGCGACGACTTCACGCCATCACTCTACGCATGCGCGCCGCCGTCGTGCAGTCGTCCGTATGGTCTATGCCGTCCGGACGACTGGCGGAGCGGATCAGCGCTTGCCGATCGGCACGAACTTCAGGTTTTCCGGGCCGGTGTAGTTGGCGCTCGGACGGATGATCTTGTTGTCGATGCGTTGCTCGATGATGTGCGCGCTCCAGCCTGCGGTGCGCGCGATCACGAACAGCGGCGTGAACATCGCGGTCGGCACGCCCATCATGTGGTACGAGACGGCGCTGAACCAGTCGAGGTTCGGGAACATCTTCTTGACGTCCCACATCGTCGATTCGAGGCGCTCGGCGATTTCGAACAGCTTGAGATTCGACTGCTCCTTCGAGAGCTTCTTCGCGACTTCCTTGATCACCTTGTTGCGCGGGTCCGAGATCGTATAGACCGGATGGCCGAAGCCGATCACGACCTCCTTCTTCTCGACGCGCGCGCGAATGTCGGCTTCAGCCTGATCGGCGTCGTCGTAGCGCGACTGGATCTCGAACGCCACTTCGTTCGCGCCGCCGTGCTTCGGACCGCGCAGCGCGCCGATCGCGCCCGTGATGGCCGAGTAGATGTCCGCGCCCGTGCCCGCGATCACGCGGCTCGTGAAGGTCGAGGCGTTGAACTCGTGCTCGGCGTACAGATTGAGCGAGACGTGCATCGCATCGACCCACGACTTCGACGGCTCCACGCCGTGCAGCAGATGCAGGAAATGGCCGCCGATCGAGTCGTCGTCGGTTTCCACTTCGATGCGCTTGCCGTTGTGCGAATAGTGATACCAGTACAGCAGCATCGAGCCGAGCGCGGCCATCAGACGGTCGGCGATATCGCGCGCGCCCGGCAGGTTGTGATCGTCCTTTTCGGGCAGCACCGTGCCGAGCACGGAGACGCCCGTGCGCATCACGTCCATCGGATGCGCGGAGGCCGGCACCCATTCGAGCGCCGCCTTCACGTTCGCGGGCAGGCCGCGCAGCGCCTTGAGCTTCGTCTTGTACGCGGTGAGTTCGGCCGTGTTCGGCAGCTTGCCGTGCACCAGCAGATACGCGACTTCCTCGAACTCGCACGCGGTGGCGAGGTCGAGAATGTCGTAGCCGCGATAGTGCAGGTCGTTACCGGTGCGGCCGACCGTGCACAGCGCCGTGTTGCCCGCCGCCACGCCCGAAAGCGCGACCGACTTCTTGGGCTTGAAACCGCCTGCGGCCTGCGTGGTGTTGTCCGTTTCGCTCATGATGTCTTCCTCTTTCTGGATGTCTCGAATGATTGGGGGCGGCGCGCGCCGCTTACTTCTTCGCCGCGAACAGCGCGTCGAGCTTGTCTTCGTAAGCGTGATAGCCGAGGTACTTATAGAGATCCTCGCGCGTCTGCATGGTCGACACGGCGGCTTTTTGCGTGCCGTCGCGCTTGACCGTCTCGTAGAAGTTCAGCGCCGCCGCGTTCATCGCACGATACGCGCCGCAGCAGTAGAGCGCGATGTCCACGTTCGCACTGTTGAGCTCGTCGGTCGTGAAAAACGGCGTCGAGCCGAACTCGGTCAAATTCGCGAGGATCGGCACCTTCACGGCCGCGCGGAAGCGGCGGTAGTCGTCGAGCGTCTTCATCGCTTCGGGGAAGATCATGTCCGCGCCCGCTTCCACGTAGGCGATGGCGCGCTCGATCGCGGCGTCGATGCCTTCCACGGCGGCCGCGTCGGTGCGCGCCATGATCACGAACTGGTCGTCGGTGCGCGCGTCCACGGCGGCCTTCACGCGGTCGACCATTTCGTCGGTGGAAACGACTTCCTTGCCCGGGCGATGACCGCAGCGCTTCTGGCCCACCTGGTCTTCGAGGTGCACGGCCGCCACGCCCGCCTTGATGAACGACTTGATCGTGCGCGCGATGTTGAAGGCGCCGCCCCAGCCCGTGTCGATGTCGACCATCAGCGGAATGTCGACCGCGTCGGTGATGCGGCGCGCGTCGATGAGCACGTCGTCCATCGTGCTGATGCCGAGGTCCGGCACGCCCAGCGAGTTCGCGGCCACGCCGCCGCCGGACAGATAGACGGCCTTGAAGCCGGTCTGCTCGGCGAGCTTCGCGGCGTAGGCGGTGATCGCGCCGACGACTTGCAGCGGGTGTTCGGTAGCCACGGCGGCGCGGAATTTCGCGCCGGCGCTCGAGGGGGATTTGCTGTTCATGTGTTGATTCTCCGAGGGAACGGGCGCAGATACTGCAGATACCGTGCCAGCGCGAAGGCCTGCCGCTAACGCGTTGATTTTGCGCCGGATCGCGGCGCGTGTCGCTCACGCCCCGATTTCGCAAGTGAAATGTCGATTTCAAATTTGAAATCGAAGCGCAATAATGAAAAGAATCTCGTGAAATCCGCCGCAACCCACTCATGAACCGCTTTCCCGCACCTTCGGAATTCCGCCCGCGCGTCTGGGCGATGGGCATCAGCCGCCTGCGCGACCTGTTCCGCGACATCGCGCGCGAATACGACGACCGCGCCGACCTGCGCGTGGTGCCGCGCGGCTTCGAGGAGGCCGCCGCCGAGATCGCCGCCGCCGCTCCGGGCCAGCGCCCCGACGTGGTGGTGGCGGCCGGCTCGAACGGCACGTATCTGAAGTCGCGCGTCGATTTGCCCGTCGTGCTCGTGCAACCCACCGGTTTCGACGTGATGCAGGCGCTCGCCCGCGCGCGCCGCGAGGCCGATCTGGTCGCGCTCGTCACGTATGGCGAGACGCCCAGCGAGGTGCGGCGTTTCGCGAGCGCCTATGGCATCGACGTGGTGTTCGCCTCGTATCGCACTGTGCAGGACGCCGAGGCCTGCGTGCTCGATCTGCGTGACCGCGGCGTGGGCGCGGTGGTCGGGCCGGGTCTCGTCAACGATCTCGCGGCGCGGCTCGGGCTGGTGCCGTTCTTCGTCTATTCGCGCTCGTCGGTGCATGCGGCGTTCGATAACGCGCTCGAAGTCGTGCAGGCCACGTGGCGCGAGACGCAGCGGCGTCAGCGGCTCGACAGCGTGTTGCAGCATCTGCGCGACGGCGTGGTCGCGCTCGACGCGCGCGGCCGCGTGGAGGCGATCAATCAGCGTCTCGCGGGCGTGCTCGGTATCGATCCGTCGGCGGCGGCGGGGCAGACGCTCGCCGCGCTCGCGCCCGACATCGCCTTCACGCTGCCCGACGCCGACGGCGAATCGCTCGAAACCGTGCGCGGCGTGAGCTATGTCGTGCATCGCGGGCCGCTCGTCGACAACGGCGTGACCACGGGCGCGGTGCTGACGTTTCAGGAATCGCGCGCGGTGGAGCGGCTCGACCGCACGCTGCGCTCGCGGCAGCGCACGCAGCAATTCGTGGCGCGCTGGCGCATCGCCGATCTGAGCGGCGCGACGCCCGGCATCGCGCGCGTGCGGCAACTGGCGCAGCGTTACGCGAAATCGGATGCGACCGTGCTGATCCGCGGCGAAAGCGGCACCGGCAAGGAGGTGGTCGCGCAGGGGCTGCATCGCGAAAGCGCGCGGCGCGATTTTCCGTTCGTCGCGATCAATTGCGGCGCGTTTCCGGAGGCGCTGCTGGAGAGTGAGCTGTTCGGCTACGAGGAGGGCGCGTTCACGGGCGCGCGGCGCGGCGGCAAGGTCGGGCTGATCGAGGCGGCGCATCGCGGCACGCTGTTTCTCGACGAGATCGGCGAGATGCCGTTGCCATTGCAGAGCCGCTTGCTGCGCGTGTTGCAGGAGCGCGAAGTGGTGCGGCTGGGCGCGACGGAACCGACGCGCGTCGACGTGCGCGTGGTGGCCGCGACGCATCGCGCGCTGACCGAGCAGATCGAGACCGGCGCGTTTCGCGCGGACCTGTTTTATCGGCTGAACATTCTGAATCTGGCGATTCCGCCGCTGCGCGAACGGCATGCCGATATCGAGCCGCTCGCCGCCGAACTGCTGCTGCAATCGGCGCGACGCGAACCGCGCGTGGCGCTCAGAATCCGCACCCAGGACGATGCGGCGCGTGCGCTGGCGCCGATCGGCGGCGCGCTCGAACGCCATGCGTGGCCTGGCAATGTGCGCGAGTTGCAGAACGTGGTCGAGCGGATCGTGGTGGAACTCGCGGATTCCGATGTGGACGTGATCACGCCCGAGGTGTTGCGCGCGATCGCGCCGGAAGTGTTGGCCGCGCCGCGCGAGGCGTCGGCGGGCGACGCGTCGCGCGACGTCGGCATCGATACGCCGCCTGAATCCGGCGACGCACCGCCGACGCTGCGCGAGCGCACCCTGAGCGCGCAGGCCGACGAAATTCGCGCGGCGCTCGACGCTTGCGACGGCGACCGCGAGCGCGTGTGCGAACAGCTCGGCATCAGCAAGACCACGCTGTGGCGGCGCTTGCGGGCCGCGAAGCGCTGATCGTGTGCGCTAACTGACGCGCGCAACCCAGGCGCGCCGCGCGGCCTCAGTTCTTGATGCCGTTGAGCAGTTGCGCGACCGCGCCGTGCAGATGCAGCACCTCGGGGCTCTTTTGCAGCAGCGCCTGATAGCGCTCGTAGAACTCCTTCGATTCCTCGCCCGAGAACAGCCCGGACACGCCTTCCACCGCGCCCACGCGGTCCTCGGGCTTGGCGTCCTTGGCGTCGAGCGTTTCGTCCACGTTGGCGATCACCGTGGAGAACGGCGTCAGCCAGCGATAGCCCGTCCCGTTGATCAGCGCCTGCAAGAAGGCCGCGGGCGTGGTCGCGCCGAACTCGCGTTCGTACTCGGCGCGCTCGTGGTCGAGGATGGCCTTGTGCAGCGTGAGCAGGGGCTTGCGGATCTCGTTGAGAAATTGAATCGCGCGGGCTTCGTCCATCGTGGCGGCTCCTTCGAAAGTGGGCGACACGGCGCGCAGGCGCCGTCGCAATCTTGAATTAATCGATGGTAGCGCAAGGGCCGCCTGCGTGTCGTGATGATGCGGCGCGCATGCGCCGACGCTTGCCGGCCGCCGGTGCTCCGACGTCTCGACGACACGCTTGTCGGCAGGTCTTTAAAGTCGGCGCTACACTCCGCGAATCCTCGCCAGGCCGCAGGGCGTGCATTCGGTGCCACGTCCGCGCGATTTGCGCGGCGCACCGGAACAACGCGCGCGCCAGGCCTTCGATTGATCGACGATAACCGACAAATCCCCACACCGGAGAGCCGCCCCCATGACGACGTTAACCATTAACGGCGAAACCCACACGATCGACGCGCCACCCGACATGCCGCTGCTCTGGGTGCTGCGCGACATCGTCGGCCTGACCGGCACGAAGTTCGGTTGCGGCATCGCGCAATGCGGCGCGTGCACCGTGCATCTCGACGGCGTCGCGGTGCGCTCGTGCGTGCTGCCCGTCGCGGCGCTCGAAGGCCGCAAGATCACGACGATCGAAGCCGTGGGCGCGACGCCCGCGGGCCAGAAAGTGCAGAAGGCGTGGCGCGTGATCGACGTGGTGCAGTGCGGCTACTGCCAGTCCGGGCAGGTGATGTCGGCGGCGGCGCTGCTGGCGGCGAATCCCAACCCGAGCGATGCCGACATCGACGCCGCCATGACCGGCAACATCTGCCGCTGCGGCACCTATAGCCGCATCCGCGCGGCGATCAAACAAGCCGCGAAGGAGGCCTGAGATGTCACAAGGTCTTCTCGACGCGCAAAACGGCGCGGCGCACGCGCGCGCCGCTCAATCGCAGGTTTCGCGCCGCGCGTTTCTCAAGCTCGGCGCGGCGGCGGGCGGCGGTCTGCTGCTCGGTTTCAGCTTCTCGGCGGGCGCGCAGGGCGATAGCGCCGCGCGCCGCTCGGTGGTCGGCGGCGACGGCAACGAGACGCCGCAGTCGGGCGTGTTCGAGCCGAACGCCTTCATCCAGATCGACCGCGCGGGCAAGGTCACGCTGATCATCCCGAAGGTGGAGATGGGGCAGGGCGTGTACACGTCGATCCCGATGCTGATCGCCGAAGAACTCGAAGTGCCGCTCGACAGCGTGACGCTCGATCACGCGCCGCCCGACGCGAAACTGTTCACCGATCCGCTGCTCGGCGGTCAGCTCACCGGCGGCTCGACCTCGATCCGCTATGCGTGGGAGCCGATGCGCCAGGCGGGCGCGACCGCGCGCGCCGCGCTGATCGCGGCGGCGGCGCAGCAATGGCAGGTCGATCCGGCCAGTTGCCACGCGAAGAGCGGCCAGGTGCTGCACGACGCGAGCGGCCGCCGTGCCGCCTACGGCGAACTCGTGGACGCCGCCGCGAAGCTGCCGGCGCCGCAGAACGTGGCGCTCAAGAGCCCGAAGGATTTCAGGCTGATCGGCAAGCCGACCCGACGCCTCGACTCACCCGAGAAGGTGGACGGCTCGGCGCTGTTCGGCCTCGACGTGCGGCTGCCCGGCATGGTCTACGCGGCCATCGTCAATTGTCCGGTGTTCGGCGGCACGCTCGTGCGCGTGGACGACACGCACGCGCGCAAGATTCCGGGCGTCACGCAGATCGTCAAGATCGACAACGGCGTGGCCGTGATCGGCGCGCACACGTGGGCCGCCAAGCGCGGCGCGGCGGCGCTCGTGATCGAGTGGAGCGAAGGCGCGGCGGCGAATCTGTCGATGCGGCAGATCGTCGGCGATCTGGCGAACGCGGCGCAGCAGCAGCCGGGCGCGGTCGCGCGCAAGGACGGCGACGTGCAGCAGGCGTTCAACGGCGCGAAAACGCGCGTCGACGCCGTGTACGAGCAGCCGTTTCTCGCGCACGCCACGATGGAGCCGATCAACTGCACCGTGCACGTGCGCGCCGATGCCTGCGAGATCTGGGTCGGCACCCAGGTGCCCACGCGCGCGGTCGATGCGGGCGTGGCCGTCACCGGTCTCAAGCCCGAGCAGATCGTGCTGCACAACTATCTGCTCGGCGGCGGTTTCGGGCGGCGTCTGGAAGTCGATGCGATCACCCAGGCGCTCAAGGTCGGCAAGCAGGTGAGCACGCCGGTCAAGGTATTCTGGACGCGCGAGGAGGACATCCAGCACGACATGTACCGGCCGTATTACTACGACCGCATCTCGGCGGGGCTCGACGCGAACGGCAAGCCGGCGGCGTGGCAGCACCGCATCGTCGGCTCGTCGATCATGGCGCGTTTCGCGCCGCCCGCGTTCAAGAACGGCGTCGATCCCGACGCGGTGGAAGTGGCCGTCGATCTGCCGTACGACCTGCCGAATCAGCTGATCGAATACGTGCGCCAGGAGCCGCATACGGTGCCGACCGCGTTCTGGCGCGGCGTTGGCCCGACGCGCGGCACCTTCGTGGTCGAGAGCTTCGTCGACGAATGCGCGGCGGCCGCGAAAACCGATCCCGTGACCTATCGGCGCAATCTGCTCGGCAAGTCGCCGCGCGCGCTGGGCGTGCTCGACGTCGCCACGCGCGCGGCCAACTGGGGACCGCCGATGCCGAAGGGGCAAGGGCGCGGCGTCTCGGTGATGCACGCGTTCGGCAGCTTCTTCGCGATGGTCGCCGACGTGACCGTGACCGACGGCGAGGTGCGCGTGAATCGCGTGGTCGCGGCCGTCGATTGCGGCATGGTCGTGAACCCGACCACGATCGAGGCGCAGGTGCAGGGCGGCATCGTGTTCGGCATCACGGCGGCGCTGTATGGCGAGATCACGATCGAGCGCGGCCGCGTCACGCAGACCAATTTCACCGACTACCGGATTCTGCGCATCGACGAATCGCCCGTGATCGAGGTGCATATCGTGCCGAGCACGGAAGCGCCGGGCGGGATCGGCGAACCGGGCACGGCGGCGCTCGCGCCCGCGGTCACGAACGCGATCTATGCGGCGACCGGCACGCGGCTGCGCAAGCTGCCGGTGGGCCGTCAGCTCATGAACACGAAAACGGCTTGAGGAGGCGACGACGATGAAAACGATCCACACCGCCTCGATGACGCCCGTCGTGCGCTCCGCTGTCCGTTCGACCGTGCGCTCCGTCGCGCGCATGGCCTTTGCCGCGCTCGCCTGCACGCTCGCGCCGCAGTTCGCGCATGCGCAGGACAACGCAACGTCCGCGGACAGCGCGCTGATCCAGCGCGGCGCTTACCTCGCCGCGGCCGGCGACTGCGCGGCCTGCCACACCGCGCCGCACGGCAAGCCGTTCGCGGGCGGCCTGCCGATGAGCACGCCGCTCGGCCACATCTACACGACCAACATCACGCCCGATCCGGATACGGGCATCGGCGGTTATACGCAGGAAGATTTCGCGCGCGCGCTGCGCGAGGGCGTGGCGAAGGACGGCCACAATCTCTATCCGGCGATGCCGTATCCGTCCTATGCGAAGGTGCGCGACGACGACGTGGCCGCGCTCTACGCGTACTTCATGCACGGCGTGCAGCCCGTGAAGCAGGACAACCGCGACAGCGACATCAAGTGGCCGATGAACATGCGCTGGCCGCTCAAGATCTGGAACGTGTTCTTCCTCAAGAAGGGCCCGTACCAGGACAAGCCGGGCAAGGACGCCGCATGGAATCGCGGCGCGTATCTCGTGCAAGGGCTCGGCCATTGCGGCTCGTGCCACACGCCGCGCGGCGTCGGCTTCAACGAGCAGGCGCTCGACGAGAGCGGCAACGCGTTCCTTACCGGCGCGCTGCTCGACAACTGGTACGCGTCGAATCTGACGGGCGAGCACAACACCGGGCTCGGGCGCTGGAGCGAGGCCGATCTCGCGCAGTTCCTCAAGACGGGTGCGAACCAGCACGCGTCGGCGTTCGGCGCGATGACGAGCGTCATCAACAACAGCACGCAGGCAATGAACGACGCGGATGTGCAGGCGATCTCCGCGTATCTGAAATCGCTGCCGCCCGCGGGCGGCGACGGCGCGCCCGCCTATGCGTACGATCCGCAGGCGACGAAGGTGTCGCTCGGACGCCCCGCGAACGATGCGGGCGCGCGCGTCTACACGGCGTTCTGCATGCACTGCCACGGCGCCGACGGACGCGGTTTCGCGCCGATGTTCGCGCCGCTGGCGGGCAATCCGAACGTGCTGGAAAAGGACGCGTCGTCGCTCATCAATGTCACGCTCAACGGCACCGGCGACCTCGTGATCCAGGGCATCCCGGCGCCGTATCCGATGCCCGCGTATCGCGACCAGCTCAGCGACCAGCAGATCGCCGACGTGCTGAGCTTTATCCGCGCGGGCTGGAACAACAAGCGCGGCGCGGTGGGCGCGGCGGATGTCGCGAAATTGCGCGGCGCGACGCAGTCGAGCGAGGCGGCGCGGTGACGCGGCGCGCGGGCGGTGTCAGCGACGCCGCGCCGCCCGCGCGTTCCATCGTGGCGCTCGCGCGCGACGAACTGCCGGTGGATACCGTGGCGCTCGCGCGTTTCATGGTCGGCAAGTATCTGGTCCACGATCTGCCCGAAGGCCGCGTGAGCGGACGGCTCGTGGAAGTGGAGGCGTATCCGGTCGGCGATTCGACGGGGCACGCGTTCATCGGTCCGCGCAGCTGGAACGCGTCGCTGTTTCTCGGGCGCGGGCACGCGTACGTGCGGCTCACGTACGGCGTCTCGTGGATGCTCAACATGTCGAGCGAGGCGGCCGGCGTGGGCGCGGGCGTGCTGTTTCGCGCCGTGGAGCCCCTCGAAGGGCTGGCGTCGATGGCCGCGCGGCGCGCCGATGCGCCGCTGCGCGAACTCGCGCGCGGGCCGGGACGGCTCACGCAGGCGTTCGGCGTCGGCGCGGCGTTCGACGGCGTCGATCTGTGCGGCGGCAAGGGGCTGTGGATCGGCCGCGACCGCGACGCGGCGCACGCGGCTGCATCGCTCGCCATCGGTGCGACGACGCGCATCGGGCTGTCGCGCGAGATGCACCTTCCGCTGCGCTTTTATGCCATCGGCAGCCCGTATGTGAGCGGGCCGCGCAAGCTGCTCGTACCGGCGTGACGCGGTTCCGTATGGAATCCGAAAGTCGGACCGGAAAGATAGGATTCCACCCCGTTTTCGAGGATTGTTGCGCGGCCTGTATTGTTGTCAGGAACGAAACTGTATTTTGGGGAAATAGGTATTTCCCCTGATCTGCTGTCTCAATAAACTGAAGTCACTGGTCGGCGAACGCGAGATGTGCCGTTAGACGCCGACCTGAAAACAAGTGATGGAGGTTAGTAACCATGAATACCCGTACGCTCATTCAAGCCGCGGCTATCGCCGCGCTTCTCGCCGCTCCGGCACTCTCGTTCGCTCAAGACCAGACCAACGCGCCGAAGACGCGCGCGGAAGTCCGTCAGGAACTCATCCAGATCGAGCAGGCAGGCTATAACCCGGCGACGTCGAACGACGCCACTTATCCGCGTGACATTCAGGCCGCCGAAGCGCGCGTCGCGCAGCAGCAGGATGTGGCCCGGACTCAGCAGCCGGTTGCCGATACCAGCTATGGCGGCGCCCCCGCGGGTTCGACGCAGTCGGGTCAACCGGCCCATCTGGCGCCGTCGCAGTCGATTTACTTCGGGAATTGAGTTGCAACTGAGCGGTAAACCTCCGCTCAGTCACGTCGATTCATCGACGCAAGCCGTTCAGATCGCCACGCCGCGGCGCCGGGATTGATCCGGCGCGCGGTGGTGCGTCGAGCCGTATGACTGGATAAGTGTCCAGCACCCCAATCCAGCGAGCCGGCGCGGCGCAACAAGCCGCCGCGCCGACCCGCGAGAGATCGCGCGTTTTTTCATGCGTGGAACCTCCGCCGCCGCAAGGTGGCTTATGCCCAACCCGCGAAGGATTGGGCTTTTTTTGCTGCGTGCGTCGGTGTGCGTTCGCCTGCGTTTGCGTGCGCGTTCGCATGCGCGTTTGCGTGCGTTTGCGCGCAAGGGCGGGGTGAAGCGCTGTAAGGCGTCAGGTGCCGGGACCGCCGGTGATGTAGTGCTCGAGCTGCTCGATGGTGAACTGCTGCTCGGCGATGATCTCCTTCACGAGGTCGCCGATCGACACCATGCCCACGAGCTCGCCGTCCGCCAACACCGGCAGGTGGCGCATGCGTCGCTGTGTCATCAGCGCCATGCAGTCGTAGGTGGTCTGATCGAGTTCCACGAATCGCACGTGCGGGCTCATGATGTCGCGCACGGCCGTCGTCTTTGACGAGCGGTCCATCAGCACGATCTTGCGCGCGTAGTCGCGCTCCGTGACGATGCCGACGATATCGGGGCCGTCGGTGACGACCAGCGCGCCAATCTGCTTGTCGGCCATCAGGCGGATGGCGTCGTAGACGGAATCGTCAGCGGCAATCGTGTAGACCACCTGTTCCGGCTTGGATTTGAGTACCTGTGCAACGCTCGTCATAGGGCGACTCCAGTTCGTCCTTCTTGTCTTCGGTCATTGCCTGGTGCGGCGCAGGCGAGAGAGCTGCGCCGTGCGTGCCTTCGTCGAAAGCCATGAAAGCCATTCCAGTATAGGCGGATGGGCGCGGCGGAGCCGTCGGGGTATGCGCGAAGTGTGCGCCCGCCCGCCGTGCGGCCCGGCGGCGATGCGCGACGGATTGAGGCAGGGCGCAGAGCGTTTTGCGGCGCCTTGCGCGCCTCCGTTCGCGCGGACGGCCCGGCGCACGCACGGATGCCGCCCGCAGGCGAGCCCTTCAGCCGACCGGCGCGGGCGCGGCCATGCGGGGCGGCGCGCCGCAATTGGCGGTACACTCCGGTTCCTAACTCCAGTCCGGCTTCGCGCCGGTTTTTGCCAGACCTCTGTTCCACATCATGCCTACGCTTCAAGAGCCGTCCTGCGCGGACGGCGATAACGCCAACGAATGCGTCGTGCTTGACGCGAGCGCGACCCTGCCGACCCGTTACGGCACCTTCGAGTCCTACGTCTATCGGGTAAAGGATGGTGGCGCCGAGCACGTTGCGCTCGTGATGGGCGACGTGGGCAGCGGCGAGCCGGTGCTCGCCCGCCTGCATTCCGAATGTCTGACCGGCGACGTGTTCGGTTCCTACCGCTGCGACTGCGGCGAACAGCTCGATCTCGCGCTGCGCTACATCGCGGCGGAAGGCCGCGGCGTGCTGCTGTATCTGCGTGGCCACGAAGGGCGCGGCATCGGCCTGTCGAACAAGATCCGCGCGTATCGGCTGCAACAGCAGGGCCGCGATACGGTGGAAGCGAACCTCGATCTCGGCCTGCCCGACGACGCGCGCGAATACGATTCGGCGGCGGCGATCCTGCGCCTGCTGAAGGTCAAGTCGGTGCGCCTGATGAGCAACAATCCGAACAAGTTCGACACGCTCTCGAAGCACGGTATTCCGACGATCGAACGCGTCGCGCTGGCGATTCCGATGCGCGAGGAAAACGAGCGCTATATCCGCACGAAGCAGGTGAAATTCGGGCATTACTTCGAAGAAAACGAGTAAGGCACGAATTTCAGGAACGGAATATGCTCTCCGCTCGGCATGAGTCGAAACAAAAAGGGGGAGCATGTCCACCATTCCAATGAAGATGGCGCTGTGCGTGGCCGCCGGCCTCGCGATCGCGGCGCCCGCCGCCCAGGCGCAGTCCCAGGCCTACACCAGCGAGCCGGTCGATCTCTACGCGGGACCGTCCGGCGACTATCCCGTCGTGAGCGAAGTCGGGCCGAGCGAGCCGGTCGTGGTGTTCGGCTGCGTAAGCGATTACTCCTGGTGCGATATCGGCGCCGAGGGCATGCGTGGCTGGGTCTACGGCGGCTATCTGACATATCCGTACCAGGGCAGCTACGTGCCGCTCGCCGGTTATGGCGCGGCCATCGGGCTGCCGATCGTGAGTTTTTCGATTGGCGCGTACTGGGGCAGCTTCTATCGCGACCGTCCGTGGTACGGCGAGCGCGATCGCTGGACGCATGCGCGGCCGCCGGGCTATGGTCCGCGTCCGCCCGCGCCGAACTGGCATGGCGGCCCCGCGCGGCCGTTGCCGCCGCCGCAGGCTGGCGGGGGGCGTCCGCCCGGCAACGGCGGTCCGCCGCCGGGAGCCAGGCCGCCGGGTGGCATGCCCGAGGGCGGTGGCCGTCCGCAAGGCGGCCCGCCGCCAGGGAATGCGCGCCCGCCGGAGAATGCCGGCCGTCCGCCCATGAACGGGGGCGAGCGCACCGAAGCGCCGCGGGCGCCTCAGCAGGCGCCGCAGATGCCTCCGCAAGCGCCGCGTCCCGCGCAAGCGCGTCCGGCCGAGCCGCCGCGTCCGCAAATGCAGCAGCCCAATGCGGGGCGTCCGCCCGAGCCTGCGTTCAATCGCGCGCCGGGTCCCGGCGGTCCGCCGCAGGGCGGGGGCCGTCCGTCCGGTCCGCCCGCCGGCCGGCCCGAAGCGCCGCAAGGCGGTCATCCGTCCGGCCAGGGCGGCGGACACGGCGACGAACGCAAGCAGAACTGATCCGCCAACGCTTTTCACCCTGCAACGGGCGCTCGATGTGAGCGCCCGTTTTGCTTTATCGGCGCAAGGCGGGGCGCGTTTTATCTCGTTCGAGATGCTTTTTAAGAGTTTTCGTGTGGCCCGCCCGATTGGGGCCGAATACCTTAGACGGGTGATTTTTATCTCATACGCTGGCGGTGCACGAAGTCGCCGGTGTCCGGATTCAAGTCAAATCAGTTAGGCATGCGATTGATCTGGATTGATCTGGCAACCGTTGAATGGCCTGTCCGGCGACGTTTCCCTCGTCGAGCCTGATTGGCCGTTCGCGTGTTCGTGCTCAGGGTGTCGGCAACATTAGCCATTCGGCCAGGTGATTTCCCGCGTCGGTTGAAGCAAGAATGAGTGTGTCTGGCACACGTCGGTTCGTCGTGTGCGGCCAGGTCACAGCTATACGTTTTGGATTCCGAAGTAAAGAAGCGTGGAGTTGCCCGATTGAGGCGGTTCCACGTCAGCCCCATTGAAACGACCAAGGAAGCGTATGAACAAGGCTTATCGATCTGTCTGGAACGAGTCGGCTGGCGCGTGGGTGGCCGTGCAGGAAAACGCACGCAGTCATGGCAGCGGCGGCGTGAAGGCAGGCGTGGTGAACGCGGCGCAGGCCGTTGCGTTGCTCGGGCTGGGTGGCATCGCGCTCGCGGCGAACGCTGCGGACGCGCAGCCGGAAGGCGCCACGGCGCTGCTCGGCATGGCGGCGAACGAGCAGGCCGCGAGGGGGAGCGAGAGCGCGAACATCAGTTCGAACTTCGGCGCGCTCGCGCCCGCTGGCACGAGCGACGTGCAGAACGCCCTGCTGCTCGCCTCGCTGGGCGTTCAGGGCACAGGGGCTGCCGCATTGGCCGCTGCGTCGTCGTCGGCTCCTGCGAGCCCGGTCGAAATGGCCGCGGCCGCTCCGCAAGGCGCTTCGCTGATGGCAACGGCCGCCAATTCCGGCGTCGACACGACCGGCCTGACCACCGCATTCAGGACCGCCGCCTGGTACGCGCAGGTCAGGGGTATTGCCAATGCGTCGGGGTCGACGGGGCCAACCGATATGGCGCGGGCGAATGGCGCAGGCAGTATCGCCATGGGCTCGAACACGCAATCCGACGGCAACGCCAGCCTCGCGCTGGGCATTCAGTCGCGTGCGATGGGCAACGATTCGGTGGCGCTGGGCGCGGGCTCCGTGGCGAATCAGGCCAATACCGTATCGGTTGGCAGTGACGGTACGCAAACGCACGTCGTCTACGACGCGGACAATGTTGCGACCACGCTGCCGAGCCTCGCGAACACGCGCCGCATCGTGAACATGGCGGCGGGCCAGGGCGACACGGACGCCGTGAACGTCGCGCAGCTCAAGGGCGTGACGAGCGCGCTCGGCGGCGGCGCGGGCGTGGGCGGCGACGGCTCGGTCATGGCGCCGAGCTATGTACTGGGCAACCAGACCTATGGCGACGTCGGCACGGCGTTGAAGGCGGTGGAAAGCACGGCGATCACGGGTTCGGTGGACGGCGTGAAATACGACACGTCCGCGCATACGCGCATTACGTTCGATAGCGCCGACGCGGGCACGGTGTTGTCGAACGTCGCCAATGGCAAGGCGGACCGCGACGCGATCAACCTCGGCCAGTTGAAGGCGGCGGGCCTCGACGTGGACGGCAACGGCAACGCCACGAACAGCTTCGTCGCCTACGACGACACGTCGCGCGCCACGGTCACGCTCGGTGGCGCGAGCGGCACGCGCATCACGAATCTCGTCGCCGGCAACGTGGCGGCGGGCAGCAGCGACGCCGTGAACGGCGCGCAACTCTACGGCGTCGCCAGCGGCACGGCAAAGGCGCTGGGCGGCGGCGCGGGCGTCAACGCAGACGGCTCCCTGAGCGGCCCCGGCTATGTGCTGGGCGGCTCGACCTACTCCGACGTCGGCACCGCGCTCAAGGCGGTGGAGAACACGGCTGCGTCAGGCCCTGTAGATGGCGTGAAGTACGACACGCCAGCGCACGCGCGCGTCACGTTCGACGGCGGCGACGCCGGCACGGTGCTCTCGAACGTGGCCAAAGGCACGGCGGACCGCGACGCGGTCAACCTCGGCCAGTTGAAGGCGGCGGGTCTCGACGTGGACGGCAACGGCAACGCCACGAACAGCTTCGTCGCTTACGACGACACCTCGCGCGGCACGGTCACGCTCGGCGGCGCGAGCGGCACGCGCATCACGAATCTCGTCGCGGGCAACGTGGCGGCGGGCAGCAGCGACGCCGTGAACGGGGCGCAACTCTATGGCGTCAGCAGCAGCACGGCAACGGCGCTCGGCGGTGGAGCGGGCGTCAACGCAGACGGCTCCGTGAGCGGACCGCGCTATGTGCTGGGCGGCACGACCTACTCCGACGTCGGCACTGCGCTGAAGGCGGTCGAGAGTTCGGCCGCGGCGGGTCCCGTGGATGGCGTGAAGTACGACACGCCCGCGCATCAGCGCGTCACGTTCGACGGCGGCGAGACGGGCACGGTGCTCTCGAACGTGGCCAAAGGCACGGCGGACCGCGACGCGGTCAACCTCGGCCAGTTGAAGGCGGCGGGTCTCGACGTGGACGGCAACGGCAACGCCACGAACAGCTTCGTCGCTTACGACGACACCTCGCGCGGCACGGTCACGCTCGGCGGCGCCAACGGCACGAAGATCACGAATCTCGCCGCGGGCTCCGCGTCCGGGGACGCAGTGAACGCGGGCCAGTTGCGCGCACTCGCCGGCACGCTCGGCGGCGGCGCGGGCCTCGCGTCGGACGGCAGCATCCTTGCGCCGAGCTATCACATGCAGGGCGGCACGCAGACGACCGTCGGCAGCGCGCTCGATACGCTCGACACCGGCCTGAATTCGCTGCAGCAGAAGATTTCGGATTCGGGCCTCGACCTGGTGACGCAGGATGCCACCAGCCGTGCGATCAAGGTCGGCGCGGGCACGAACGGCACGGTTGTCAATTTCGCGGGCACGGCGGGCAACCGCACGCTCACGGGCGTGGCGGCGGGCGCGGTGAATGCCGCGAGCGCGGACGCGGTCAACGGCGCGCAACTCTACGCCAGCGTCGCGCATGCGGCAGCCGCCTTGGGCGGCGGCGCGAGCGTGAGCGCAGACGGCACGCTTGCCGCGCCGTCCTACACCATCGGCGGCACGACGCTCAACAACGTCGGCTCGGCGCTGACCAATCTCGACGGCCGCGTCACGCAGAACACCACCGACATCACGAATCTGCAGAAGTCGGTCACCAACATGGCGGGCTCCGTCGCGAACGCGGTGCAGTACGACTCGTCGGCGCATGACTCGGTCACGTTGGGCGGCACCGGCGAGGCCGTGAAGCTCAGCAATCTCGCCGACGCCGTGCTGAGCGCGAGCAGTACCGACGCGGTCACGGGCTCGCAGCTCTTCGCGACCAACATGCAGGTCGCGAGCATCGAGCAGGCGGTGCAGAACGTGGCCGCGAGTGCCTCGATCTACGTGGCCGCCAACTCGCCGAACGGCGCGGCAACGGCCAGCGGTTCGAACACGCTGGCGGCCGGCGGCGGCGCTGTCGCGAGCGGCACCGCGTCGACGGCGATCGGCGACCAGGCGCACGCCACCGGCACGAATGCCGTGGCGCTCGGCGCAAATTCGGTGGCTGACCGCGCCAACTCGGTGTCGGTGGGCAGCATCGGCAACGAGCGGCAGATCACCAACGTCGCGAACGGCACGGCGCCCACCGACGCCGTGAATCTGGGCCAGCTCAACAGCGCGTTCAGCGGCGTCAACAGCCGTATCGACGACGTCGATCGCGACGCGCGGCGCGGCATTGCGGCGGCGTCGGCGCTCAACGTCGTCACGCCGTATTTGCCCGGACGCACGACCATGAACGCGGGCGTCGCGGCGTATCGCGGCCAGGCGGCGCTCGGCATCGGCGTCTCGCGCTGGAACGAGAAGGGCAGCGTCAACTACAACCTCGGCGTCTCGTCGGCGGGTGGCAACAGCACCATCGTCCGCGCGGGTCTTGGCATCGTGTTCGGCGGTTGACGCAGCGGGCAGCGACCCTGGCGGCGCGGCCGGCGCAATGCCGGCCGCGCACCTCACGCGGCACGCCCCGCGCTTTCCAACCGCACGGGCGGACCGTGCGGGCCTTTCCATGGGCAACAACCAACATGAAAATCATCGCCATGGCGATCGCGGCTTCCGCCGTGCTCGCCGGATGCGCGTCGCAGGCGACGCGCGATTCCTTGCAGATTCAGGACCCCACCGTGCTCGAAGAGGGGCTCAGAGCGTCGCAGAGCGAGCAGGCCGGCGCGGCCACCGACGCCTGGGTCGGCGCCTATCCGGCCAGCGTGGGCCGCGCGCAACTCGACGACGAACAGCACCGCCTCCAGGCGCTCGGCGCGAAGCAGGCCGGCTATTTCGGCGCGAAGGCGCAGTGCTGGATTTACGCCGCGCGCGAGGAGCACGCGCAGTACAACCATTGGGGATTCGTCGAAGAAGCGGCGCATCAGGCCGACCAGTTGATCGGCGCGCTCGAGGGGCGCGGGCAGGCGTCCGTCGAGAATCCGAAGCTGCGAACCGCGGCCATCGTGCGACCCGATCTGTGGCAGCGGCTGATGGCGGCGAAGTCGTCGCCGGCGTTCGCGTCGTGTCAGCCCGCGCAGGAGCGCGTGGCCTGCGCCGAGGTTGAACTGACGCACGCCGGTCATGAGGCGTGGACACATTCGTTCGACGCGAGCGCGCAGCGCGTTGCCGAAGTGCAGCACAAGATCGCCGATCTTCCCGCCGTGCTGAACGCCTGCCAGCCGCCGCGAAAGGAGCCGCCGCCGCTGCCGAGCAGCATCACGTTGCCGACCGACACGCTGTTCCGTTTCGATCGTGGCGATCTCAACGGTCTGTTGCCGCAGGGCCGGGCGAGTCTCGATGCATTGGCGCGCGATCTTGCCGCAGCGGGCGATGTCACGGCGGTCCGCACGGAGGGCTATACCGACCGGCTGGGCAGCGACAGTTACAACATGCGGCTTTCGCGGCAGCGCGCGGAAACCGTCGCCGGGTATCTGCGCGAGCGCAGCGAGGCGAATATTGCGATGAGCGCGGTGGGCCGCGGCAAGGCGAACCCGGTCGTGCAGTGCAATGAGCGCGACCGCGAAGCCTTGATTGCCTGTCTTGCGCCCAATCGCCGCGTCGAGCTTTCGATCGCGCGCAAGTCGTCAGGCGCACAGGCCGCCGCGCGATAAGTTCTGCGCAGCAAGTCGGCGCATTCGCTCCTGTGTCCGCAGTTCGCGGCGACCTGCGCATGCGCCCACGCGCCCGCCGTCTTATACGGCGGGCTTTCTGTCTTTCCGTTCTGACTTCCAATCGGCTTTCCAATCGGCCTTTCAATCCGACTTTCCATCGCACTTTCAAGCGGCTATTTCGTGCGCTTTCATCATCGCGGAAAGCTCGTTCGAACTGCCAAATAGCGCCCGTCCAGCACGTTCGCCTCCTTCACGCCCACAATCGACGACCACGCCCGTCCATCGCGCTTCATTGCGTCTTTTCCCTACGCCTTCCTGCGTCGATTCCGACAGATTTAACAATCCCTGACAGTAGGTTTTTCCGCTTGCGACGACAATAGGCCGTCGCGGCCCAACAAGTCATCGCGGGCATGATCCGCATGACGGCCGGCATCGAGCCCGAGTGGATCGACGCGCACGATACGACGGCATGGACGCCATGCCCGTCACGCACGACATACACGGAATTCGGCTACGGGGGCTGGCGCGATCGGGACACGGCGACGCGCCGGTGCGTGGAAGGCAGAGCGGACTCGAGTTCGCCACATAACGCTGGAAACAGCGCCTGGTAGTAGGAGTGGCGATGGCGGTGAGCGTGACGCCATGCAGTGAGATCGGTTGCGGCCAGCAGGCGGACGTCGGGCGGTGATGTCCGCCCGCGTGCGACGCGCCGTCGAGGTGGCGTCGGCGCCCGCGCCGGTGGTCCTGGTCCGGGGGCGAGGGCTGCCGGAGACTACGCGGTGCGCGACTGCGGCCATCGTCACTCGTTTTTCAATCTTTCAAACAGGCACGCGCGCACGCTTGAGCACGCTCAAGTACGTCCGGGACGGGCGCGCCCTGGCATCACATGACACACGACGTCCGGTAGCGCCGGCGGCTTCGATGAGCGGCCAGGCGGTGCGCGAACGGCGGCGTTGGTCGGCGACAAGCGTTAGCGACACGAGGTTTTCATGTTTTTCCGCTTCGGCAGCACCCGGTTTCCGCCCGCTTCCCGCGTCAACGCTTCGGGTGGCAGTCGCGATCTCGACCGCGTCGAGCTGGACCTCGCCCGCGACCGCCATGCGCGCGCCGCCATGGAGGCTTACGCCGATTCGTGCGAGGCCGAATTGCCCTGGCTGAGCGAGGCGCTGCGTCAGTCGCGCTATGGCCGTTCGGACAAGTTGACGCAATGTTCCGCGACTGTGCTGCGCGCATTTGTGCTTGCGCAGGCGCGCGCCGCCGCGCAGCCCGACTATGCGCATGCCGCATGGGAGCACGTACGCATCCATCTGGCCGCGCTGCTGTCGGGCGATCCGCCGGCCGCCGCGGAGCATGAGGGACACCACGGCCAGCCCGGCGATCACGCCCGGCGCGCACAAACGGATGCACATACGGATGCACATACGGATGCACAGCCAGACGCAAAAACGGACGCAAAACCGGGCGCGCCCTCGGCCGACGACGTGTTCGTGCCTTTGGGCCAGCGTCCGGCGCCGAGATAGTCGGTAATCGGGACGATCACAGGCCGCGCGTCGGATGCGAGCGTTTTCGTCTACCATGAGCGGATTCCGCATCCCCGGTCCGGAGGCGCGCTTGCCGCTCCCGTTTATTTCGAGACGCTGCGAAAGTGGCGGTTTGCGCGCGCGGCGCGGGTCGCGCGCAACGGGGTTGGGGAGGGATTTCGCCAGCGCCGTCGGCAACGCTGGCGGGACCGCAGGGTGGATCCATCCCGAGAACATGAAAAACGATACTGGGTGCGGGGCACTATGAGAATTGCAGTACTGGATGACGATCCGGCACAGACCGACTTCGTCTGTCAAACCTTGATGGCGGCAGGTCACGTCTGCCACGCGTTCGCCAAGGGCGGCGAACTGGTCCGGCAACTGCGCCGGCAGACTTTCGACCTGCTCGTGCTCGACTGGAACGTGCCGGACATGGCCGGCGACGAAGTTCTTCATTGGGTGCGGCAAAGCCTGTCCACGCGTCTGCCGGTCCTGTTCATGACGAGCCGCAGCCGCGAGGTGGACATCGCGCTGATGCTCAACAGCGGCGCCGACGACTACGTCGTCAAGCCGGTGTCCGCGCCGGTGCTGCTCGCGCGCGTCGGCTCGCTGCTGCGTCGCGCGTATCAACTGCAACCGCCCGCGCAGAAGGAAGTCTTCGGCGAATACGAGTTCGATTTGAAGTCGCGTCAGGTGACGGTGACCGGCAAGGCGGTCGCGCTCACGCAGAAGGAATTCGACCTCGCGCTGCTGCTGTTCCAGCACCTGAGCCGCCCGCTGTCGCGCGCGCACATTCTCGACGTGATCTGGAAGCAATCGGACGACATCCCGTCGCGCACCATGGACACCCACGTGTCGATGCTGCGCTCGAAGCTCGGTCTGCGTCCCGAAAACGGCTATCGCCTCACGCCGATCTACGGCTACGGCTACCGCCTCGAGCGCATCGAGGGGGACGCCGCGTGAGGGGCGCCCGCGCGAGTCGCCCCGTTGCGGGCGCAAGCCTGGCGCTGGCGCGGCCGTTGTTCGCCTGTGCGCTCGCGCTGAGCCTGCTGCCGGTCATGCGCGGCGCGCAGGCGCGTCAGCCGGGCGCGCCGCTCGCGCAGCCGCGGCCCGTCGCGATGGCCATCTACGTCACGCGTGCCGGCGACTCGCTCTATGACATCGCCGCGCGTTATCTGCGCGATCCCGCCGACTGGCCCCAGCTCGCGCGCTTGAACGGCGTGAGCGCGCCGCGCCGTCTCCAGGCGGGCGTGCAACTGCGCGTGCCGGTCGCGCTGCTGCGCCAGGACGGCTTGAGCGCGCGCGTAATCGCGACCAGCGGCCCGGCGAGCCACGCTTTCGGCCAGGCGCCGCTGCTGCCGCTCGCGGTCGGCACGAAGCTCGTCGAAGGCGACCGCGTGCAGACGGGCAACGAAGGTTTCGCCACGCTCGAACTCGGCGACGGCTCGCATCTGATCCTGCCGCCCAACACCTCGCTCGACCTCGCCACGCTGCGCCAGACCGCGCTGACGGGCGCGACCGATCGCGTCGTCAATCTGCGCGGCGGCGAAGTCGATACCGAAGTCACGCACGCCACGAAGAAGGACGATCGCTTCCAGATCCGCTCGCCTTCGGTGGTCGCGGGCGTGCGCGGCACGCGCTTTCGCGTGAACTACAACGGCGATAAGGGCTCGACGGCGGTGGAAGTGCTCGACGGCGCGGTGGGCGTCGACGCCTCGGCGCGCGGTCACGCCGCCGCCGTCGCGCCTGCGCCGGGCACGCCGCTCGCCGCGTCCACGCAACTGGTCGCGGCCGGTCACGGCAGTCTGACGCAGGCGGGCGGTGCGGCCGGCGCGCCCGTCGCGCTGCTCGGCGCGCCGGATCTGCGCAATCCCGCCAAGGTGCAGGACGAGGCCCACGTCGCTTTCGACATCGCGCCATTCGACGGCGCACACGGCTATCGCGTGCAGATCGGCCGCGATGCGGGTCTGTACGACATGATCCGCGATCAGCGCAGCGACTCGCCGCGCGTCGACGCGGGCGCGCTCGACGACGGCACGTATTTCGTGCGCCTGTCCGCGATCGACGCGAACGGCCTCGAAGGCATGCCGTCCACCTACGCGTTCGAGCGCCGCCGCCTCTCGCTCGACGCCACGGCCGGCCGCGTGGACGGCTCGCGCGACTACGCGTTCCGCTGGTTCGTCGACCGCGGCGCGCAGAGCACGCGTTTTCGCTTCGTGCTGGCGAAAACGGAAGATCTGCGCGCGCCGCTCGTCGACCGCACCGATCTCCAGGACGGTGAGGCCGTGGTGCGCGATCTGCCCAAGGGCACCTATTACTGGACCGTGATCGCCGAGCAGTTCGAGGGCGGCCGCTACTACCAGAAAGCCAGTCCGGTCCAGTCGTTCCGGCTCGACTGGTGACGCAGACGCGCATGAGCGTGAGCCCGCCCACGCCGCTCGGCCGTCCGGTCGGGCGGCGCTTTCTGTTCGAATGGGCGGGCGTGGCGTGCGCGGGCATTCTCGTCGTGCTGCTGAGCGTGCTGGGGCAGTGGACGCTGGGCGCCGATCATCTCGTCTACGACCGCCTGCTGACGCTGCGTGAGCGGCCGGTTTCGCCCGACATCGTGATCGTCGAAATCGACAATGCGAGCGTGGCCGCGCTCGGCCGCTGGCCCTGGCCGCGCAGCGTGCACGCGCAGGTGGTCGACCGGCTCGCGCAGGCGGGCGCGGCGGCCGTGGTCTACGACGTGCTGTTCACCGAGCCGTCGATCGACGACGTGCGCTTCGGCGAGGCGCTGCGCAAGCGGCCCGCGTATCTCCCCGTGCTGCTGTCGCCCGCCGACGAGACCGACGGCGGCCGCCGCACGGTCGACCAGCCCGTCGCGCAGCTTGCGCAGGCGGCGGCCGGGATCGGCCACATCAATCTCGAAGTCGATACGGACGGCATCGTGCGCAGCGTCGCACTGTTCGAGGGCGACGCCCGGCAGCGCTGGCCGCAACTCATGGTGCCGCTGTGGCGCGCGGTGCGCAGCGGCCAGGTCACGCTCGCGCACGCCGCTTATCCCGCCGACGCCGCGCGCCGCGACGCCAGCCTGCTGCACGCGGGCGGCCCGCACAGCGAGGCGCGTTTCCTCGTGCCGTTCAGCGCGAGCGTCGAGCACTACCGCAAGGTGTCGTTCGCCGATCTGCTCGAAGGACGCGTGCCGCCCGGCCTGCTGCGCGGGCGCGTGGCGCTCGTGGGCGTGACGGCGTCGGGGCTCTACGACCGCTTCGCCACGCCGCTCTCGGGCACGCTCGGGCCGCTGCCGGGCGTCGATATCCACGCGCTCGTGCTCGATACGCTGCTCAACGGCACCGCCATCGAACCGGCCGGACCGCCGACCGTCGTGCTGGCTTCGCTGCTGCCGCTCGCGCTGCTGCTGGCCGGCTTTCTGGTGTTCGCGCCGCTGCGCACGCTGCTGCTGCTGCCGTTGCTCGCGCTGCTTTCGCTGGCCGCGAGCGCGGCGCTGCTCTACGGCGCGCGCATCTGGCTCACGCCCGTGCCGGCCATCGTCGCGCTGGCCGTGGCGTATCCGCTCTGGAGCTGGCGGCGTCTCGAAATGACGATGTCGTATCTGCGCAAGGAGTTGCAGCAGCTCGCCGACGAACCCTACCTGCTGCCCGAGGCGCCCGCGCCCGGACGCGAGTACGCGGGCGACGCGCTGGCGCAGCAAATGGCCCTGATGGCGCAGGCCGCGCAGCGCTTGCAGGACATGCGCCGCTTCGTCTGGGACAGTCTCGATTCGGTGCCGGAGCCCTTGCTGGTCGCCGACCTGCGCGGCATCGTGCTGATCGCCAATCACGCGGCGCGTGCCTATTTCGCGCGCCTGAACGTGGGCGCGTTCGAGGGGCGCTGGGTGCAGGACGTGTTCGGCGACCTCGCGCTCGTCAAGCCGATCGATCCGAATCCGGAGACGCTCGCGTTCGCGCATGCGCACTGGCCCGCGCCGCTCGATCCGGCGCGCGGCGAATTCGCGCAGTTGATGGAGCGCGGCGTGGAAGTGCGCGCGCGCGACGGCAGCGACTATCTGCTGCGCTACGCGAGCTGCACCAATGCGCAGGGCCAGGCGGTAGGCTGGATCGCCGGTCTCGTCGACGTGACGGCGCTGCACGACGCCGAGCGTCAGCGCGAAGATGCGCTGCGTCTGCTTTCGCACGACATGCGCTCGCCGCAGGCGTCGATCGTCGCGCTGGTCGAAACCGAGCGCGAGCGCGGCACGCTGGCGGCCGCGCCGGTGCGCGAGGTCATGGACCGCATCGAGCGCTACGCGCGCCGCTCGCTCACGCTGGCCGACGACTTCGTGCAGCTCGCGCGCGCGGAATCGCAGGTCTATGCGCTGGAGCCGACGAGCCTCGCCGAACTGATGATCGACGCCAGCGACGAAGTGTGGCCGCAGGCGAGGGCGAAGCGCATCCAGATCGAGACGGCGTTCGAGGGCGACGAAATGGGCTGGATCAACGCCGACCGCTCGCTGATGACGCGCGCGCTCGTGAACATTCTGAACAACGCGGTGAAGTACAGCCCGCAGGACACGCGCATTGTCTGTAGTATCGCGATCGCGCAGAGCCGGCCGCCGCGCGTGATCTGCTCGATCCGCGATCACGGCTACGGCATTCCGCTCGAAGATCAGGCGAAGCTGTTCGAGCCGTTCCGGCGTTTTCATGCGGGCAAGCGGCCCGAGGTGAGCGGCGCGGGGCTGGGCATGGCGTTCGTGAAGACGGTCGTGACGCGCCACGGCGGCGAGGTCCACGTCGAAAGCGAGCCCGACAAGGGCACCACGTTGACGATGTCGCTGCCTGCGCTCGATGCGCCGGAATAAGCAGCGAAGTTACGCGAAGTCACACGGAAGTCAGCCCGGATGGAGCGCGCAATGTGCGCGCGTTTTGCCGGAACGCAGCGCCGTGCGCCGCGTCCGGACGATGAGATGCGATGAGATGCCGCCGGCGTTGGCCGGCCAGGATTCCGATGGAGTATGTCCCGTGAAGATCCCGATGACGATCTGCGCCCTGACGATGGCGGGCGCGCTGGCAGGTTGCGCGAACCCGAGCGCCGACGTGCGCGCGCAAGGCGGCCTCGCCGAGACCGGTGCGCCGGGCGCGAGCTACCGTTTCGCGCACACGCCCGCTGAAGACGAGCAGGCGGCCAGGACCGCGCAATCCGGCGCCGATGCGCCGCTGTCCGCCGAGCCGCTGCTGCGCGCGGCGCTGGCGCAGCGCGGTTTCAAAGAAGCGCCGCCGGTTCAGGCGGGTGCGTCCGATACGGCGCACTATCTGGTGTCGGCGGCATGGGCGTCGCGGCCCGCCGATGTTACCGTCGCGGACGGTCATTGCGTGGGCGGCTGCGTGCCGGCGCAAGCGCCGTCGCTGCCGTGGTTCGGCCATCCTTATGTGCACTCGCTGACGCTGCGCTTCTTCGCGCTGCCCGACGGTCACGAAGCCTACAAGGTGAGCGCGGTCAAACGCGACCGTAACGCCGATGCGCAACAGGCGCTGCCGTATCTCGTCGCGAGCGCGCTGGCGCAACTGCCGTATGCGGGCGCGGCGCAATGGCGCGTGACGATGAAACCGCATGAGGGGGCGCAAAACGACGCGCAACACGCGAATCAGGCGATGCCCGACGTGATCTCGGTAAAGCCACAAGCGCAGTGACGTAAGACCGCCGCGCACGCGAATCTGCTTTCGCGTGCTGCGGCAACGGACAGCGTGCGGTATCGGCGACGGCCGGCCCGGATTGCGGCCCGGATTGCGGCGCGACTCCGCGCCCGATTATGACGGCGCCTTTCTCATCACCCCCGACAACAACAACGTCGAGGCGGTCTGCTTCGGACTTTAGCCCTTGTTTTGCGAGTCGCCGGGCGCGTCGCCCGCCTGAGCCGCATCCGGCCAGCGGTTTTCGTAGACGCACTCGCCGAGCGCCTTGCGCTGCGCCCAGCGCTCCATTTCGAGCATCGGCCGTGGATAGAACTCCGCGACGTGGCCGACGCAAAGAATCGCCACCGGTTTCGCGCCGGGCGGCATGCCGAGCAGCGCGTGCACTTCGTCGACGTCGAAGATCGACACCCAGCCCATGCCGAGCCCTTCGGCGCGCGCCGCGAGCCACATGTTCTGGATCGCGCAGGCCACCGACGCGAGGTCCATTTCCGGCAGCGTGCGGCGGCCGAAAATATGCGCTTCGCGCCGATCCATCAGCGCGACGACGAGCAGTTCGCCGCACTCGCGCATCCCCTCGACCTTGAGCTTCATGAACTCTTCGCGACGCTTGCCGAGCGCGTCGGCGGTCGCGAGGCGCTCGCGCTCGACGGCGTCCTGCAACTGCGCGCGCACGGCCGCGTCGGTGATGCGCACGATGCGCCACGGCTGCATGAAGCCGACGCTCGGCGCGTGATGCGCGGCGTCGAGCAGACGCGTCAGCGTCGCCGGATCGACGGGACCGGGCGCGAAGTGGCGCATGTCGCGCCGTTCGTAGATCGCGCGGTAGACCGCCGCGCGTTCGGCTTCGTCAAAGGGCTGTGCCATGGAAAAGTGCGGCTGCGAAGGCCGGATTGGAAGGCCAGTAGGCGTGCATATAAGTCGCGACGATCGTGCCGTGCCGATAGACCGGCTCGCCCGCCGCGCCGGTGTGCGCGTGGCGCGCGTGCAGCTCGGCGTCGAGCGGCGTGCTCACGCGCGAGTAGTGGAACGTGTGGCCCGTGAGCGTGCCGTGGCGCGCGCTGTCGAGACGCTGCATGCCGAGCGCGGCGAAGCGCTTTTGCATGACCGCCGCGCCGGGCAGCAGGCCGAGCATCGGCGTGCACGCGCCGTCGGCGGACGTGAGCGTTTCGAGCAGATAAAGCATGCCGCCGCATTCGGCGACGAGCGGTCGCTGCGCGGCGACGTGCGCGCGCAGCGACTGCGCGCAGCGCGCGTTGGCCGCGAGCGTGGCCGCGTGCAGTTCGGGATAGCCGCCGGGCAGATAGAGGGCGTCGGCGTCGGCGGGCGCGGCTTCGTCGGCGAGCGGCGAGAAGAAGCTCAGGCGCGCGCCCAGCGTTTCGAGCAGCGCGAGATTCGCGGGATAGATGAACGAAAACGCGGCGTCGCGCGCGATCGCGATGTGCAGGCCGTCGAGCAGGCGCGGCGCGCGCGCGGACGCGGCGTTGGCGTCGGCATCGGATTCAAGGTCGGACGCCTCGCCGGATTCAACGTCGGACGCAACGTCGGGCAGCGCGAATTCGACGGCGGGCGGCAGGGCGGCGAGCGCGGTGGCTTCGAGCGCGTCGGCGGCGCGTTCGATGCGCGCGTCGAGGTCGCCGATTTCGTCGGCGCGATGCAGGCCCAGATGACGCTCGGGCAGCGCGAAGGCCGCGTCGCTGGCGACGTGGCCGAGCCAGCGGATATCGGCCGGCAGCGCTTCCTGCAACATCTGTGCGTGGCGCGGCGAGCCGACGTGATTGGCGAGCACGCCGTGAAACGGCACGTCGGCGCGAAAGCGCGCGAGGCCGAACGCAATCGCGCCGAAGGTCTGCGCCATCGACTTCGCGGAGATCGCGGCGGCCACCGGCACGCCGAACGTGGCGGCGAGATCGGCGCTGCTGGGCGTGCCGTCGAACAGGCCCATCACGCCTTCGATCAGGATCAGGTCGGCTTCCTGCGCGGCCTGCGCGAGCAGCGCGCGGCAGCCCGTTTCGCCGACCATCCACAGGTCGAGCGAGAACACGGGCGCGCCGCTCGCGCGCTCGAGAATCATCGGATCGAGAAAGTCGGGGCCGGTCTTGAACACGCGCACGCGCCGCCCGGCACGCCGGTGCAGACGCGCGAGCCCTGCCGTGAGCGTGGTCTTGCCCTGGCCCGAGGCGGGCGCGCTGATGAAGAGCGCGGGGCAGGCCACGCGCGCCGCCGTCTTCGTCTTCGTCGCCGTCGCGTTCATCGCGTCAGAACTCCACGCCCTTTTGCGCCTTCACGCCCTGCTCGCGATACGGATGCTTCACGAGGCGCATTTCGGTGACGAGGTCGGCGGCTTCGATCATTTCGTCGGCGGCGTGACGGCCCGTGACGACGACGTGCTGCATCGGCCCGCGCGCGGTCAGCACGCCGAGCACTTCGTCGAGCGGCAGATATTCGTACTTGAGCACGGTGTTCAGTTCGTCGAGGATCACCATGCCGTATTCGCCGCTCTCGATCATGCGCTTCGCGGCGTCCCAGCCCTTGCGCGCGGTGGCGATATCGGCGTCGCGGTTCTGCGTGTTCCAGGTGTAGCCGTCACCCATCGTGACGAAGTCGCAGTGCGCGACGCTGGCGAGAAAGTCGCGTTCGGACGTGTGCAGCGCGCCCTTGATGAACTGCACGACGCCGAGCTTCATGCCGTGGCCGAGCACGCGCACGGCCATGCCGAAGGCCGCCGTGCTCTTGCCCTTGCCGTTGCCGGTATTGACGATCAAGAGGCCTTTTTCGTGCGTCGCGGCGGCCTGCTTTTTTTCGTGGCCTTCGCGGCGGCGCTGGGTCATGCGTTGGTGCGATTCCGGGTCGGTTTTCATCGTCGCGAAGCGTCCTGTTGTGAATGCAATGAGTGTCGGGTGATGCGTGTTCTTGCGATGCGGGCGTCGGGCGTCCTGCATCAGCGTCGTGTATCGGGCGCGATGGCGGCGAGCGCCACCGTCACGCCGTCGAGCGCGAGCTTGCCGCGTAGCAGCGCGCCGCCATCGGCCGCGAGACGCGCGCACGGTTCGCACACGCCCGGCACGCCGAAACGCGCCAGCGCCGCCGCGCTCGGAGCCGAATCCGCCATCGAATCCGATGCCGATGCCGCTTGCCGCGCCGTCGCCTGCACCTGCTCGCGCGTGAATCCCCGCAACGGCAGCCCGTGCGCCGCGCAAAACGCGCGCAACGCGGGCTCGGCGGTTTTCGCATCGAGCGTCGCCACGGCGCGCACGTTCGCGAGCGGCCACGCGCCGAGCGCGGCTTGCACGGCGGCCTCGATCTGCGCAACCGAGACGCCCTGGCGACAGCCGATGCCGATCGCGAGCGCGATCGCCTGGGCGAGCGGCGCCGCATTGTCCGCTGCCGGGGCGGCATCGGGCAAGCAGTCGGCGGGCGGGGCGGGAGTCACGGAGCGCGGAAAGTCGGGGGCGTAATGCGTGGAAAAAGCGGAAATCGGCCGAAAACGGCGTAAATTCGCGCATACGATAGCACAGGCATTTCGCGCCTCGCGGCTCGGACAGGCGGCCTCGCGGCTCCAGCCGGCCTGGGCGAAACGATCCGGAACGCGCACGGAACCGGCGCCGCCCGCATGCCACAAGGACACCGCACGGACACCGCACGGACACCGCACAGACACCGCACAGACACCGCCCATCGCCGCAATGGCCCGCGCCCGTCGCCCGTCCAGGTTGACGCGCAGCGCACCCGCGCCTACACTCGCACGCACTCTGGTGCTCGCGTACGCGTACGTTTCGCACGCAGTTAAACGGGAATCAGGGAGCCATCCCGCCACGGGCACGGCCAACCTGAACTGCACCCGCAACGGTACAACGAGCGCATCGTCCGCAAGGTCGATGCAAGCCGCTTCATCGCATGCGCCGCATGCATGGCCACTGTGCGACGCGCGCCTGAATGGCGCGCCGCGCGGGAAGGCGAAGCGGCGTGACTCGTCAGTCCGGATACCGGCCAGATACGCGGGACGCGCGCTGCGGGGTTGCGGCGCCGCGTCCATGATTTCTGCGTCATGCCGGGCCTCGCCCGTGGCGCGTCCAGACCGGTTGTATCGTCCGTATCGTTACCGATGGCGTCATGCAGCGCGCCGCGATCCTGTGCTTCGCGCACGTCGCGAACTACGCTGATTGCATGTGCCGTCATGCACGCCACGCGACGACCCACCCGCCAGGACGCTCACGCGCGACGCGCACGGCGCGGCGCACCTCACCTGCGGCCCATGCGCCGAAGGAGCTTCCTCATGCAGATGCGCAAAATCCCCGTCACCATCGTCACGGGCTTCCTCGGCAGCGGCAAAACCACGCTGTTGCGCCACATTCTTCAGCACGCAGGCGGCCTGCGCGTCGCGGTCATCGTCAACGAATTCGGCGAACTGGGTATCGACGGCGAAATCCTGCGCGGCTGCGGCATCGGTTGCGACGAGAACGGCAACGAAACGGAAGGCCAGCTCTACGAACTCGCCAACGGCTGCCTCTGCTGCACCGTGCAGGAAGAATTCTTCCCGGTGATGGAGCAACTGCTCGAACGCCGCGCCGACATCGACCACGTGCTGATCGAAACCTCGGGCCTCGCGCTGCCCAAGCCGCTCGTGCAGGCGTTCAACTGGCCGTCGATCCGCAACGCCTTCACCGTCGACGCGGTCGTGACGGTGGTCGACGGTCCCGCCGCCGCGAGCGGCCAGTTCGCGGACAACCCGCAAGCCGTCGATGCGCAGCGCAAGGCCGATCCGAATCTCGATCACGAATCGCCGCTGCACGAACTGTTCGAAGACCAGCTGTCGGCCGCCGATCTCGTCATCCTGAACAAGACCGATCTGATCGACGCCGCCGCGCAGGACGCGCTCATCGAGGAGCTGCGCGAAGAACTGCCGCCGCAGGTGAAGATCGTGCGCGCGCAGCACGGCAAGCTCGACCTGCACACGCTGCTCGGTCTCGAAGCCGCGTCGGAGGAAAGCATTCATCTGCGCCACGATCACCACGGTTCCGCCGACGACGCCGATCATCATCACGACGAGTTCGATTCCGTCGTGGTCGAGGCGCAGGTGTCGTCGCGCGACGCGGCGGTCGCGGCGCTGCAAACGCTCGTCGATACGCACACGATCTATCGCGTGAAGGGTTTCGCCGCGCTGCCGGGCGCGCCGATGCGCCTCGTGATTCAGGGCGTGGGCCGCCGCTTCGACAGCTATTTCGATCGCCGCTGGAACGTGCAGGAAAGCGCGGCGCAGCCACTCGCGAGCCGCTTCGTGCTGATCGGCGAGGAGCTCGACGCCGCCGCGCTGCAAGGCGCGTTCGACGCGGCGCTGGCCGCGGCGCAAACCGCATCCGCGCAATAACACCGAGCACGCAGTTCAACGAGCGACACCCATGCATTTGCTGCGCACCACGCCGGGCGGTTTCGTCGACGACACGCAGGGCGTGATCCGCATCGATCAACAGCCCGCCGAGATCGTCGTACTGAGTTCGGCGGACACCACGCTCGCGCTGCTGGCGAGCGTCGTGCCGCGCCTGCCCGAAGGTTTTCCGGGCGTGCGGCTCGCGAACGTCACCTATCTGCGCCAGAACGCGTCGGTCGATTTTTATATCGACGACGTGCTCAGGCATGCGCGTGTGGTCGTGGTCGATCATCTGGGCGGCGAAGCCTACTGGCCGTACGGCATCGAGCAGGTCGTGTCGCTCGCGCAGCAGCGCGGGCAACTGCTCGCGATGTTCTCGGGCGACTTGCAGGAAGACCCGAACCTGATCGCCAGGAGTCGCGCCGAGCCGGATTTTTGCCGTCTTTTGTGGCGCTATCTGCGCGAAGGCGGCGCGGCGAATGCCGAAGGTTTTCTGCGCGCGCTCGCGTGGCGCGCGTTCGACTGGGGCCGCGAGCCGGCGCCGCCGGTCGTGCTGCCCGCCGCCGCGATCTATCATCCGGCGCGCGACGTGGCCACCGTCGACGACTGGCGCGCGCGCTGGACACCCGGCGCGCCCGTCGTCGCGATCCTGTTTTACAAGGCGCATCTGCAGGCCGCGAACACGGCCGCGTTCGATGCGCTGATCGATGCGCTGCTCGCGCGCGGACTCAATCCGCTGCCGCTTGCCATCACCTCGCTCAAGGACGCGATCAGCCGCGACGTGCTCGACCGTCTCGCGGCCGAACACGACATCGCGCTCGTGCTCAACACCACGGCGTTCGCGGCCTCGGCGCTCGACGACCCCGAACCGCTCGCGCTCGCGGGCGACGCACCGGTGTTGCAGGTGATCCTGAGCGGCGGCAATCGCGACGACTGGGTCAAGGACAATCACGGCCTGAATTCGCGCGACATCGCCATGCATATCGCGCTGCCGGAAGTGGATGGCCGCGTGATTACGCGCGCGATCAGCTTCAAGGGTCTCGCGTATCACTGCAAGCACACGCAGGTCGACGTGGTGCGCTATCAGCCCGATGCGGAGCGCGTGGCTTTCGTGGCCGAACTCGCGCGCCGCTGGTGCCACCTGCGCACGCAGCCGAACGCGCAGAAAAAACTCGCGCTCGTGCTCGCCAACTATCCGATGAGCGAAGGGCGCATCGGCAACGGCGTGGGGCTCGATACGCCTGCGTCGGTGGTGAACATCCTGCGCATGTTGCGCGACGAAGGCTATCGCGTCGCCGAGCTGCCCGAGGACGGCGAAGCGCTCATGGACACGCTCACGCAGGGCGTGACCAACGATCCCGACACGCGTGCGCTGCGGCCCGCGTTTCAGAGTCTCGCGCTCGACGACTATCGGCGCTATTTCGCGCAACTGCCCGCGGAGGCGCAAAACGCGCTGATCGCGCGCTGGGGCGCGCCCGAGCAGGACCCGGGCGTGCGCCGTGGACGCTTCATGATTGCGGGCTGGCGCTGCGGCCAGGTGTTCGTCGGCATTCAACCGTCGCGTTCGCGCGGCGACGACAGTTACGCGAACTATCACGACGCCGACCTCGTGCCGCCGCACGCGTATCTCGCGTTCTACTTCTGGCTGCGCGAGAGCTTCGGCATCGATGCGATCGCGCACGTCGGCAAGCACGGCAATCTCGAATGGCTGCCGGGCAAGAGCGTCGCGCTCGCGCACACGTGCTGGCCCGACATGGTGCTCGGCCCGCTGCCGCATCTGTATCCGTTCATCGTCAACGATCCGGGCGAGGGCAGCCAGGCGAAGCGCCGCGCGCAGGCCGTGATCGTCGATCACCTGATGCCGCCGCTCACGCGCGCCGAAAACTACGGGCCGTTGCAGGATCTCGAACGTCAGGTCGACGAGTATTACGAAGCCTTGATGGTCGATCCGCGCCGCGCGAAGCTGCTGCGCAAAACCATTCTCGCGACGATTGTCGAGCACAAGCTGCACGAGGAATTGAGCATCGACGCGCCGACCAGCGCCGACGCCGAGGACGCACTGCTCACGCGCGCCGACGCCTATCTGTGCGAGCTGAAGGAAGCGCAGATTCGCGACGGGCTGCATACGTTCGGCGCGTCGCCGCAAGGCACGCAGCGGCGCGACACGCTGCTCGCGCTCGGCCGCTACGCATGCGGCGACGGGCAGGGCGCGAATGCTGGGCTGATCGATGCGCTTGCGCGCGATCTGCGCATCGATCATCTGCTCGATGCCGCGACGGTCGATTGGGCCGCGCCGTGGACCGGCCCGCGCGCCGACGCGCTCGCGCAGCTCAGCGACGCGCCGTGGCGTCACGCGGGCGATACGCGCGAGCGGCTCGACATGCTGGCGGCGCGCTTCATCGCGCATGTGTGCGGCGACGCAGGCGCGGAGATCGATGCCGAAGTCTGGCCGCAAGTCTGGCCGCAAGTCTGGCCGCAAGCCGCGCGCGTGCTCGCGCGTCTGCGCGACGACGTGCTGCCGCGTCTCGACGCCTGCGGCCACGAAGAATTGCGTCAGCTCCGGCGCGGTTTCGAAGGCCGTTTCGTGCCGCCCGGCCCGAGCGGTTCGCCGTCGCGCGGCCGTCCCGACGTGCTGCCGACGGGGCGCAACTTCTATTCGGTCGACACGCGCGCGGTGCCCACGCAGGCGGCCTGGTCGCTCGGCATGAAGTCGGCGCAGCAACTGATCGAGCGGCATCTGCAGGAGCACGGCGATTATCCGCGCGCGATCGGGCTGTCGGTCTGGGGCACGGCGACGATGCGCACCGGCGGCGACGATATCGCCCAGGCGCTCGCGCTGATCGGCGCGCGGCCGAAGTGGGCGGCGGGCAGTCAGCGCGTGATCGACTTCGAGATCATGCCGGTGGAAGCGCTCGATCGTCCGCGTATCGACGTGACGCTGCGCGTGTCGGGCTTTTTCCGCGACGCGTTTCCCAACGTGATGCATCTGTTCGACGCCGCCGTGCAGGCCGTCGCCGAACTCGACGAGCCCGAGCATTTGAACCCGCTGCGTGCGCGTATCCAGCGCGAGCGCGACGCCTTGATCGCCGACGGCATGGAGGCGGGCGAAGCGCGTCGCCGCGCGGGCTGGCGCGTGTTCAGCGCGAAGCCCGGCGCGTATGGCGCGGGTCTGCAATCGATGATCGATCATCGGCAATGGCAGAGCGACGCCGATCTCGCGCTGGCCTACGAAGCGTGGGGCGGTTACGCCTACGCGCAGAAAAGCGCGGGCGACGAGGCGCGCGACGCGTTCCGCAAGCGCCTCGCGACCATCGACGTGGTGCTGCAGAATCAGGACAACCGCGAGCACGATCTGCTCGACTCGAACGACTACTACCAGTTCCAGGGCGGCATGGCCGCCGCCGCGCGCCACTTCTCGCAGGCGCAGCCCACGCTCTATCACGCCGACCACAGCAATCCCGCCGCGCCGCGCATTCGTCCGCTGCACGAGGAGATCGCGCGCGTGATCCGTTCGCGCGTGGTCAATCCGAAGTGGATCGACGGCGTGAAGCGGCACGGCTACAAGGGCGCGGCGGAAATGGCCGCGACCGTCGATTATCTGTTTGGTTACGATGCGACCGCGCGCGTGGTGGGCGATCATCAATACGCGCTGGTCGCCGATGCCTACGTGCACGACGACGACACGCGCGCGTTCATGGAGCGCCACAATCCGCACGCACTGCACGCGATCTGCGAACGTCTGATCGAGGCGATGCAGCGCGGCTTGTGGCAGCAGCCGGGCGAGCATCGCGAGCGCGTCGAGCAGCGTTTGCTCGAAGCCGGGCAGAAGATGGAAGCACAATGAAGGAATCCGAAGCATGAGCCGAATCATGAACGAAGCGGGGACCCGTCCCGCCTTTCCCTTCGCCGCGCTGGTCGGCCAGGCGCCGTTGCAGCGCGCGCTGCTGCTCGCGGCGATCGACCCGGCGATCGGCGGCGTGCTCGTGAGCGGCCCGCGCGGCACCGCGAAATCCACGGCGGCGCGCGCGCTGGCGGCGCTCTTGCCCGATGGCGCGTTCGTCACGCTGCCGCTCGGCGCGAGCGAGGAGAAGCTGATCGGCACGCTCGATCTCGAAGCCGCGCTGCGCGAGAACGCCGTGCGCTTCGCGCCGGGACTGCTCGCGCGCGCGCATGACGGCGTGCTCTATGTCGACGAAGTGAATCTGCTGCCCGATGCGCTCGTCGACGCGTTGCTCGACGCCGCCGCGAGCGGCGTGAACACGGTCGAGCGCGACGGCGTTTCGCACACGCACGACGCGCGTTTCGTGCTGGTCGGCACGATGAATCCGGAAGAGGGCGAGTTGCGTCCGCAATTGCTCGACCGCTTCGGCTTGATGGTCGAGCTGGAGAATTGCCACGATGCGAGCGAGCGTCAGCGCATCGTCAAGGCACGGCTTGCGTTCGATGCGAATCCGCAGGCGTTTTGCGCGTCGCACGAAGCGGCGCAACACGAACTCTCGCAGCGTTTGCGCGCCGCACGCGTGGCGCTCGATGCGCTCGCCTGGAGCGATGCGGTGCATGAACGCGCGGCGCAGCGCTGCGTGGACGCGGCCGTGGACGGCTTGCGCGCCGATCTCGTGATGCTGCGCGCGGCGCGTGCGCTCGCGGCCTTCGAAGGCGCGGCGCAGATCACGCCGGATCACGTCGATGCGGTCGCGGACGCGGTGCTCGCGCATCGCCGTCGCGCGATGCCGGAGCCGCCTGCGCCGGGTGGAAATGCGCAGGCGCCGGAGCCATCGCGCGATGCTTCTGATCATCAGCGCGAATCCGAAATCATGACCGATTCTGATGCCGATTGGGGCGAGCTTGCGCCCGAGCCGGTCGCCGCGCGCCAGGTCAAAGGCGTGATCCCGCTGCCCGCAAAAAAACGCTGAGCCGCCGGGCAAGGGCCGCCGCCCAGGCACAGGGCGGCGCACGGCGGCGTGATGGCCCCGGACGCGCGCAGGCGCGTCTCACACGCGATGCCGCGCCGAACGCGCGCATCGCCTGGCCGCCCACGCTCATGGCCAAACGCGGCGAAGCGCTGCGCGCCGCGCATCTGCGCTATGCGCCGCGCAAAACCGGCAGCGGCGCGCTGCATTGCTTCGTGCTCGATTGTTCCGCGTCGATGCTCGCGCGCGGTCAACTCGCGCTCGCGAAAGGGCTGCTGATCGCGCTATTCGATCGCGCGCGCGGCGAACGCGTGGAAGTGGCGCTGATCTGCTTCGGCGGCGCGCGCGCCGAACTGCGTTTCGGTCCCGCCGTGCCGCGCTGGTGGAACGAGCGCTGGATCGAGCCCGTAGGCGCGGGCGGCGGCACGCCGCTCGAAGCGGGCCTCGCGCGCGCGTCGCAACTGCTCGAACGCGCCGCGCGCCGCGATCCTGGACGCGCGCGTCATCTGTGGCTGTTCAGCGATGGCCGCACGACGCAATTTCCCGCGCGTCCCGCGCACGCCGATCACGTGACCGTGGTCGATTGCGAGGCGTCGGCGCTGCGTCTCGGACGCTGCCGCGCGCTCGCGCAGGCGTGGGGCGGCGCGTGCATCGACGCCGACGCAATGCTCGCCTGAAGGCGGAACGGCGCGTTCAGCGCGCTCAGCGCGCCGCGCCGGTCCAGTAGAGCACGTCGTCCTGGCGATCGAACACGTAGACCTTCATCGCCATCTGCTCGGCGGGCGTGAGGCCGTCGAGTTCGAGGCCGAGCGTGCTCAGCGGCGGCGTGCCGTCTTCCTGCTGCACGTTGCGGATCACCGCGCTCGATTCGATCATGGTGTCGAGATCGCCCGAACGCAACCGGAACGCCACGCGCAGCCGTTCGCCCACTTTGCCGAGCGCCCACGGCGCGGCAATCGAGAGCCCGAGCGCGCTGATGCCGCGCGCGAGCGCGACGCCCTGATAACCCTCGCTGTCCGCGCCGATGCCGTAACGCACCGGAAATTGCGCGCGCACGCGAATCGACTTGCGCTCGCGCAGCAGGCGGATATTGGCGGGCTTCGAAAGCACCAGATAGCCGAGCGGCGCCTGATAGATCGCGTGGATCGTGCAGACGAAGCGATACACGGCCTGGCTCGCGATGGCGACCAGTTCGACGTTCTCGCCGGGCGTGATCTCGATCGGGCGGCCATCGGCATAAGGCAGCGTGACGAAGATCGCCTCGTTTGGCGCGAAGCCAATCAGCTTGCACGGATGCATGGGCGCGCCGCTCGCGCCTTGCTGCGGGCGCAGCCCCATCAGCGCGCCGATGTTCAGATGCAGATCGCGCACGCTCGGCAGCGTGGCCGGCGGTTCGTCGCTTTTGGGGGCCGCGGCGGGCGTGGCGGACGGTCCGGCGGCGGACGCGTCGAGGTCGCCGCGGCGGGGCGCGAAATGGCGGAACAGGAAGTCGCGTTCGGCGTCGCCGACCAGCGACGCGCCGCGATCCAGCAGCAGCGTGCCGTCCTCGTCGACGACGGGCCAGTCGAGCGGCTGGCCGACCGGTAGATCGGCGGGCGTGAGCGGCGTGGCGTCGTGGGGAGTTGCGGAAACTGCAGCAGTCGCAGATGCGATTTCAGAAGCGACTTCGGAAGCCGCAGCGGAAGCGGTGGCAAGAGTGTCGGTCATCGGCGCGCCAGGGTGAGTAACAGATTCCCTGCGTTAACGGCGCGCCGCGACAAAACTTCAGTGCGGACTCAACGAGTCGCCTTGCGATTTATTCCGCATAGAAACGCGGCGTGTAGACCCATTCGCGCAGCGCTTCCTGCGCGCCGCCGCGCGGGAAGCCGCGCGTGGTCGAGGAACCGACGATCACCATCGTGCGCATATCGACATCCGACGATTGCAGTTCGCCGAGCGTCGTCGTGCGCAGCGTCTCGCCTGGGCGGCCGACGTCGCGGCCCAGCACCACGCGCGTCTCGGGCGAGCGCACCGCGCGCACGATCTCCAGCGCGCGGTCGAGCTGCCACGGACGCGCGCGCGAGATCGGGTTGTAGAACGCCATCACGAGGTCCGCGAGCGCGGCGTGATGCAGACGCTTTTCGATTACCGACCACGGCTTCAGATTGTCCGAGAGCGAGAGCATGCAAAAGTCGTGGCCGAGCGGCGCGCCGGCCTGAGCGGCGGTCGCGAGCGCGGCCGAGACGCCCGGCACGATCTGTAGTTCGACGCGCTGCCAGCGCGGATCGTCGGCGCCTTCGAGCGCTTCGAGCACGGCGGCGGCCATCGCGAACACGCCGGGATCGCCCGACGACACCACGGCCACATGGCGGCCTTCGCACGCGAGTTCGAAGGCGTGACGCGCGCGCTGCAATTCCTCGCGGTTGTCGGTGGCGTGGCGGCGCTGGCCGGGGCGCGGCGGGCCGGCCATGTCCACGTACGTCGCATAACCGACGATGTCGGTGGCGTCGTCGAGCGCGGCGCGCGCCATCGGCGTGAGCAGGTCGGCGCGGCCCGGCCCGAGGCCGAGCACCGTGAGCTTGCCGCGCGCCTGGCCGAGCGTGGCCGCGTCGAGCGGCGCGCGCGCGACGGCGAGCGCGATGCCGTGCGCGTCGTCGGCGTGCGGCGTGGCGTCGTGCAGTTTCAGGGCGTCGATCAGGTGCGCGGCACGCGCGTGATCCGCGTCATGGGCGAGATCGACGAAACGCAGCGGCACGCGCAGCACCGTCGCCGCCTGCGTGAGCGACGCGTCGCCCATCAGCGCGGCGGGCGCGAGCAGCGCCGCGAGCGAGGCCGTCGCGAGACCGTGCTCGTCGAGCGCGGCCTGCACGTGATCCGCGAGCCGTTCGTGCGCGGCGCGCACGGCGGCCACGACGCTGCGCGGATGAATCACGAGTTGCGCGGGATCGCCGTCCCAGACGTGCGGACTCACGCGGATCGCATGCGCGGCCGCAGCGTCGCGCGGCAGATCGACGTGATCGAGCCAGGGCGCGTCGCCTTCGATGCGCGTGGCGTCGCCCGCGAGCAGATCGGACACGAAACGTTTGCCCTGCGCGAGACTCGACAGCGCATAACCGTCGGGCGGATTGAGCAGGCAGGTGCCGAAGCGCAGTTCGCCGCTCGTCGTGATCGCGGGCGCGATGCCGAGCGCCGCGCCGATCTCGCGCGCCATCACGTTCACGCCGGTCAGGCCGCCGAGCAGCGGCACGACCGCGCTGCCGTCCTCGGCGAGCGCGAGCACGGGCGGCTCCGCGCCCTTGTTCGCGAGCAGCGGCGCGAGGCAGCGGATCACGATGCCCGCCGCGCACAGCGCGACGAGCGGCGTGCCGCGCCGGTACAGCTCGCGCAGATGCTCGCCGAGTTCGCTGAACGCGATGTCGCCCGGCGCGCGGTCTTGCAGCGCATGAATCTGCGCGCCCGCGTAGCACGCCTTCACGCGCTGCGCGGTGGCGAGCGCGCCCGGGCCGAGCACGATCACGGCGGGCGCGCGCAGTTCGGCGTTCATGCTTGCCATTTTTCCCCCGGCACCACGAGCAGCGAAAAATACGGCGAGGCCATCGGATCGACATCGTCGAGCGGGACGATGCGCTGGTTCGCCATGGTCGCGCGCTCGACGTAGAGCGCGCGCTTCGCGAGCCCGAGATCGGCGAGCACGCGGCGCACTTTCTCGAAGTTGCGGCCGAGTTTCATGATGACGGCGGCGTCCGCGTCGGCGAGACGGCGGCGCAGTTGATCCTCGGGCAGCACGCCCGAGAGCACCGCGAGACTCTGGTTGCGGTACACGAGCGGCGAGCCGAGCACCGCCGCGCCGCCGAGCATCGAGCACACGCCGGGCACGACGTCGACTTCGTAGCGCGCGGCGAGGCGGTCGTGCAGATACATGTACGAGCCGTAGAAGAACGGATCGCCTTCGCAGATCACGGCCACGTCGCGGCCCGCGTCGAGATGCGCGGCCACGGTGCGCGCCGCGTCGTCGTAGAAGTCGGCGATGATGGTCTCGTACGAGAGCGGCGGTTCGAGCGTTTCGGTCGTGACCGGATAGACGAGCGGCAGGCGCTCCTGTTCCGGGCCGAGATGCGCTTCGACGATGCCGAACGCGTTGCCCTTCTTGCCCTTGGCGACGAAGTAGGCGAGCACGGGCGCGGCCTTGAGCAGCCGCAGCGCCTTCAGCGTGAGCAGTTCGGGATCGCCGGGACCGACGCCGATGCCGTACAGCCGGCCGGTGCGCGGCGTGGGATTCGGTTCGTGCTCGAACATTTATTCGATCTCCGAAGCGAGTGCGTTGACGGCGGCGGCGGCCATCGCGCTGCCGCCGCGCCGCCCGTGGACGACCACGAACGGCACGCCGAGCGTCGAGGCGGCGAGCGCGGCTTTCGATTCCGCCGCGCCGACGAAGCCCACGGGCATGCCGAGGATCAGCGCGGGGCGCGGCGCGCCGGCCGCGATCATGTCGAGCAGATAGAACAGCGCCGTGGGCGCGTTGCCGATCGCGACGACGCTGCCTTCGAGATGCGGACGCCACAGTTCGAGCGCGGCGGCCGAACGCGTGTTGCCGAGTTCGCGCGCGAGCGCGGGCACGGATGGATCGTCGAGCGTGCAGATCACGGCGTTGTCGGCGGGCAGGCGCGCGCGCGTGACGCCGAACGCGACCATTTTGGCGTCGCAGAGAATCGGCGCGCCGTGCGCGAGCGCGCGGCGGCCGGCGTCGCCCGCGCCCGGCGAGAACGCGAGGTCGGCGGCGACATCGACCATGCCGCAGGCGTGGATCACGCGCACGGCGAGTTTTTCGAGGTCGGCGGGAATGTGCGCGAGATCGGCTTCGGCGCGGATCGTCGCGAACGATTCGCGATAGATCGCCTGGCCGTCGCGGATGTAATCAGACATCAAAAAGGCTCCGGGGCGCGCTGCGCGATGGCGTGCGCGGCGGCTTCGAGGGTCAGGTGGCGCGCGACGAGGCGGCCGAAACCGGCTGCGCTCGCGTCGCGCTCGTAAAGATCGTAGTGCGCCGGCGCGGCGGCCAGCAGCGTGAACGGCGCGCGGTGAGCGGCGGCGCAGGAACGCTCGCAGCCGCTCAGGTGCGTCTGCACGTGCGGCGGCAGATGCGGCGCGAGGCGCAGCGCGTCGGCCTTGGTGTCGGCGCGGCTTTTCGCGCAGCCCGCCGAGCCCGTGCAGGCGATCGTGCGCGCGAGCGGATCGGCGGCGTCGACGCTCAGGCCGAGCGCGCGCAGGGCGTCGAGCACGGGCATCAGCGCCGCGCGCGCGACGTGCGGCACGAGCGCGCCTTGCCACGGCGTGATGCGCAGCGTGGCGTCGCCGTGGCGTTCGGCGAGGTCGGCGAGCGCGTCGAGCGTGGCGGCGTCGAGGCGCGCGAGCGGCGGTTGCGCGCCGACGTAGCCGTCGCCGTTCGCGTGCAGCGCGTGCGCGCCCAGGCGTCGCGTGAGATCGACGCGCGGGCGCTGCCAGTTCGCGGGCGCGTGGTGATCGGCGGCGGGCTGTGGCGTCGGGATCGCGAAATCGGCATGACGTTGCGCGGCGTCGAGCAATGCAGCGGCGCCGTGCGAGGCGATCACGTCGCGCATGCGCAATTGTTCGGGCGCGGCGAGATCGAGAAACGCATGCAGCAGCGCGCGGATCAGCGCCTGAACCTGCGTGGCGGCGATGGAGCCGGTCGCGCCGTCGTCCGGACAACCGGCGAGACCGAACGCGAAACGCGTTGCGTCGCCTTCGCGCGTGGCCGCGAGCCAGATATCGTGCGGATGATCGAGCGCCGCGAGTGACTCGCCGCCGTCGATCAGCAGGGCGAATTTCGGCGACAGCGCGGCGAAGCGCGGCTCGTTTTGCAGCATCGCGACGAGCGGCGCGGCGAACGTCGTGGTGTCGAACAGCGCGTGCGGATCGAGGCCCGCGAGCGGGCTCAGCATCAGATTGCGCAACTCGTCGGCGGCGCACAGATTCGCGGGCGTCTGCACGCCGTTCGCGGGGCCGAGGCCGCCGGCGATCAGCGCGGCCGTGAGCGCCGCTTCCTGGCCCGCGCGGACGCCGCGAATCTGCACGTTGGCGCGGTTGGTCAGTTCGAGCGTGCCGTCGGCATCAGTGCGCGCCGCGTGCGCGATGGCGCGCGCCTGGGCGGCGCTCAGCACGCCGCCGGGCAGACGGATGCGGCACAGTCCGCCGTCACGCGCCGCGACGACGCGCACGAGCCCCGGACACGCCGAGCGGCGCGCCTCGGCAAGCGTGGCAGGGGACGAAGCGGGCTGCGAATCGTAATTCAAGGGACACCGTGGTTGCGTCGCGCGAGGCGGAGCGCCCCGGCGCGGCATGCGCTGGCGGGACGATGGCCGCCGGTACACCCCGCCCGGCATGGGCTCGCACGAACAGTCGTTCGGCCGGCAGGTCTCCTGGCTCGCAGGTCGGCGGCCGCATCGGCCTTCCCGGTAAAACCAGTGGCTCGGGTGGATGCGGTCTCGCTGCTCACAGTCGCGGGGGCGGCCACAGTTTTGCTGTGTTCCCTTTTATGCCGTCGAGGTTTTCAGGCCCGTCCGGCGCCGGCGGAAGCGGTATTATGCCCGTTTTCCAGCGTGCTCCGCGAGACGAAACGGCGCGCGCGCAACCCGGAACGGAGATCGGATGCAGGGCAGGCGGGCGTGGCTGACGGTGATCGGCATAGGCGACGACGGATACGCGGGACTCGGACGCGCCGCGCGGCGCGCGCTGTTCGAGGCGGATGTCGTGACGGGCGGCGAGCGTCATCTCGCGATGCTGCCCGCGCGCGTGGGCGCGCGCCGCGAGGCCTGGCCGCAGCCGTTCAGCGTCGCGCCGCTGCTGGCGCTGCGCGAATCGTCGCAATCGCAGTCGCGCGTATGCGTGCTCGCGAGCGGCGATCCGATGTGCTTCGGCGTGGGCGCGACGCTCGCGCGTCATGTGCCGATCGATGAAATGGCGGTGCTGCCCGCGCCGTCGTCGCTGTCGCTGGCGGCGGCGCGGCTCGGCTGGGCCTTGCAGGACGTGGCGGCGGTGTCGCTCGTCGGCCGTCCGCTCGACGCGCTGCGCCGCCATCTGTTCGCGCGCTCGCGCGTGCTTGCGCTGAGCGCCGACGGCCGCACGCCCGCCGCGCTCGCGGCGCTGCTCGCCGCGCAGGGTTTCGGCGCGACGCGCCTGAGCGTGTTCGAGCATCTGGGCGGTGCGCTCGAACGTCGCATCGAAGGCCGCGCCGATGCGTGGCAAGTGGACGAATGCGCCGCGCTCAATCTGGTCGCGTTCGAATGCGAGGCCGACGACGCCCGGCGTGCCGATGCCTGGACGCTCACACCCGGCCTGCCCGACGACGCCTTCCAGCACGACGGCCAGCTCACCAAGCGCGATGTGCGCGCGCTCACGCTCGCGCGCCTCGCGCCGACGCCGGGCGCGCTGCTCTGGGACGTGGGCGCAGGCAGCGGCTCGATCGGCATCGAATGGATGCGCGCACATCCCGCTTGCCGCGCGATCGCGATCGAAGCGAACGCGCAGCGTCAGCGCTTCATCGAGCACAACCGTAACGCGCTGGGCGTGCCCGCGCTGCAACTGGTGGCGGGCCGCGCGCCCGATGCGCTCGCGGGCCTCGCCGCGCCGGACGCCGTGTTTATCGGCGGCGGCGTGACGGTGCCGGGCGTGCTCGACGCCTGCTGGGAACGGCTCGCGCCGGGCGGGCGGCTGGTCGCCAACGCGGTGACCGTGCAGAGCGAGGCGGCGCTCGTCGCGTGGCGCGCGCAGCACGGCGGCACGCTCACGCGCATCGGCATCGGCGAGGCGGAACCGCTCGGGCGTTTCGACACCTGGCGCCAGGCGCTGCCCGTCACGCTCTACGACGTGCGCAAGCCATGAGCGCGCGCGCGCCTCGTCTCCTGTTGCTCGGCGGCACCGGCGACGCGCTGCGCATCGCGCGCACGCTCGCGCCCGAGCATGTGTACAGCCTCGCGGGTCTGGGCCGCGTGCCCGCCGATCTCGCGTGCGCCGTGCGCGTGGGCGGATTCGGCGGCGCGCCAGGACTCGCGCGCTATCTCGCCGACGAAGCGATCTCGCTCGTGCTCGACGCCACGCATCCGTACGCCGCGCGCATCAGCGCGAACGCGGCGCAGGCGTGCGCCGACGCGCGCGTGCCGTACTGGGCGCTGCGCCGCGCGCCGTGGCAGCCGGAATCGGCCGACGATTGGCGCTTGGTCGACGGCTGGACCGGCGTGACGGACGCGCTCGCACCGTTCGCGCGTCCGCTGTTCACGCTGGGCCGCGAACCGCTCGCGCATCTCGACGAGATTCCCGCGCATCAGCACTGGACGATCCGCTGTCTCGACGCGCATCCGGGCCACGCGCGCGCCGAGGTGATCGACGCGCGCGGGCCGTTCAGGCCCGAAGGCGAGCGCGCGCTGTTCGCGGCGGGGCGCTTCGATGTGATCGTCAGCAAGAACAGCGGCGGGGCGGCCACCGAAGCGAAGCTCGCGGTCGCGCGCGAACGCGGCTTGCCCGTGGTGATGATGCGGCGTCCGACGCTGCCGTCCGCACAGCGCGAATTCGACGCGCCGCAAGAGGCCATCGACGCGCTTCGCGCTTTTGTTGCTCCGAGCTTTCGATTCACCGATTAACACGCAGGATTTGAACGCATGACCGTCTACTTTATCGGCGCGGGTCCGGGCGATCCCGAACTGATCACCGTGAAGGGCCAGCGCCTCGTGCGCACGTGTCCCGTGATTCTCTACGCGGGCTCGCTCGTGCCGCCCGCCGTGCTCGACGGCCACCGCGCGCAGCAGGTGGTGGACACCGCGCCGCTCACGCTCGACGAGATCGTCGCGCTGCTTGATGGTGCGCATCGCGCCGGACACGACGTCGCGCGCGTGCACTCGGGCGATCCGTCGCTGTACGGCGCGATCGGCGAGCAGATCCGTCGTTTGCGGGAACTCGGGATTCCTTATGAAATCGTGCCAGGCGTGACCGCGACGGCGGCCTGCGCCGCGACGCTCGGCAGTGAACTCACGCTGCCCGGCATTTCGCAGACGCTGATTCTCACGCGCTACGCCACCAAGACCGCGATGCCCGAAGGCGAAGCGCTCGGCGATCTCGCGCGCCATCGCGCAACGATGGCGATTCACCTGGGCGTGCGGCATATCGCGCGCATCGTCGAGGAACTGCGTCCGCATTATGGCGACGATTGTCCGGTGGCCGTGGTTTATCGGGCAAGCTGGCCCGACGAGGAACGCGTGACGGGCACGCTCGCGGATATCGTCGCGAAGGTGCAAGCCACCGATATCGAGCGCACGGCGCTGATTCTGGTCGGCCGCGTGCTGGGCGCGGAGGGATTCGCGGATTCGACGCTGTATGGCGCGGGGAAGCGATAAGGCCCGCATTTCCCCGCATTTGACGGGTTCGAGCGTGATTCGAGCTTGACTTGAGCGACGACAATGCAGTTGCATTGCCTAGGCAATGCAACTGCATTACCATTGCATGTATGACGAACGGATGCAATGGGAGTCGATCATGGCCTCTTCTTTTGTGCGCGACGCGGACCTGATGGTCGAGGCGGAATCCTCGCTGACCGACCGCTATCAGACTACGGTGCCGGAGCCGATCCGGCGCGCGCTGAAACTCGGCAAGCGCGACAAGATTCATTACAGGGTCAAGTCGTCGGGCGAAGTCGTGATGGAGCGCGCCGCGCCCGAGGACGAAGAAGATCCCGCGTTCGCGCCGTTTCTGGATTTTCTCGCGCGCGAAATCCAGCATCGGCCGGAGACGCTGCGCTCGTTTCCGCCGGCCTACGTGGCGCGTGTCAGGACGTTGACGCAAGGCGTCGAGATCGACCTCGATGCGGTCCTTTCCCCGGATGACGAATGACCACGGCGGGGGCATCACACGCGCAGACACCGATACTCGTGGTCAATGGATGGGCGATCTTCGCCCATCCGTGCTTTCTCGATCAGCTCGAATCGTTGTTGGAAGAAGTCGAGGCGCTCAAGCGTAAGCTGCCGGAAGATTACCTGACGAAGAACGCGACCAGGCGGCTCGCGGCCATCGCGAAGCTTGCCTGGGAACTGATCCCCGACGATCCGGAGAAGGCGGAATACCGGCAAGGCGACACCTTGGGCGATGCGCGCAAACACTGGTTCCGCGCGAAATTTTTCCAGCAATATCGCTTGTTTTTTCGCTTTCACAAACCGAGTCGAACGATCATTCTTGGCTGGGTGAACGACGATCGGACCCGGCGCGCCTATGGCTCGGCGAGCGACGCCTACCGGGTGTTCGGCAAGATGCTGGACCGCAAGCGACCGCCGGACGACTGGGACACGTTGCTGGCCGAAGCGCGCGCCGCCACGCCGGGACTGGCGAAGGCGACGGGTTCTTCGAGCGCTGCTGCGAAGTCAGCAAAATAAAAAAGGCCGTCGCAAGACGGCCTTTTTTGCATGCGGCGCCAGCCCGTCAACCCCCACCCTCAATGCGCCCCCGCATGCTCGTGATCCGCGTGCGTGCGCGGCTGCGTCACCACGCTCACGGCGGCGAGCACGACGATATTCACGCCGAGCGCCAGAAAACCGATATTGATGTCCTTGAGCGCATCGGGCGCGAAGGGGATCAGTTGCGCGACGCTCACGTGCATCAGCGTGGTCAGCGCGACCACCAGCGCGCCCGCGAGAATCCCGCAGAACGCGCCTTGTTTCGTCACGCGATTGCGCGGCGCGAGGCTGCACACCAGCGCCGGGAACAACTGCGTCACGAAGTTATAGCCCATCAGCAGGAGCGCGACGATCGTATCTCCGCCCTTGAGCGTGAAGCCGACCGCCACCAGCGCGATCACCGGCACGAACATGCGCGCGAGCCGCGCGACGCGTGCGTCGTCGGCGGTTTTCATCATCGCGCCGCGATAGACGTCGTTGGCGAGCAGCGTCGATGCCGTGGTCAGGATCATCGAGCCCGGCACGAGCGCCGTGAGCACGCCCGCCGCGCCGATCACGCCGACGAACCACGGGTCGAAGGTTTGCAGCGAAAGCCGGAACAGCGAGAGATCGATGTCGCCGCCCTTGAGGCCCGGCACCTTGAGCACGGCGGCGAATCCGCAGAAGAACACGAACAGCAGGATCAGCTGATACAGCGGCAGGATCATTGCGTTGCGGCGGAAAATGCGGTCGTCCTTCGCGGTGTAGACCGAGCCGAACGTATGCGGCCACATGAAGAAGCCAAGCGCCGTGAGCAGCACCGTCGACTGGAACCACGTCACGCTCTGGCCCTTCGCGGGGAAGGTGAGGAAGCCGGGTTTGGCGGCGTCGATGGCGCGGAACATCTCGCCGAGGCTGCCGTAATGATGGATCGGCAAATAGATGCCGAGGAACACGGCGATGGCGAGAATCATCGTGTCCTTCACGACGGAATTCCATGCGCAGCCGCGCACGCCCGAGACGATCACGTAGGCCGTCACCACGGCCGCGCCGATCCAGATGGCCGCCGTCGACGAAATCGCGCCGTACGAGGCCGTCGTCACGATGATGCCGAGGCCCTTCAGTTGCAGTACGAGATACGGCACCAGCGCGAGCACGCCCACGCACGCGACCAGCACGCCGAGCGCGGGGCTGTTGTATTTGCGCGCGAAGAAATGCGGCTGCGAAACGAGGCGGTGCTGCTTCGCGAAGCGCCAGATGGGCGGCAGCATCCAGTACGAGAGGATGTACGCGAGCGTCGCGTAAGCGAGGATGTAATAGACGGGCGCGCCCTTGCCGTACGCGAAGCCGCTGCCGCCGAGAAACGTGAACGTGGTGTAGATCTCGCCCGCCATCAGCAGGAACACGAACGCGGTGCCGAAGCTGCGTCCGCCCACCGACCACTGTTCGAGATTCATGTCGTGGCCGCGCCGCGCGCGCATGCCGAGCGCGAGCGCCACGATCGTAATCGCCACGATGATGAGAAGCGCGCTCATGATCGCACCTCGCGCGGCAGGTCGGATTCGCCGTCGAGCGCGACGCGGTTCGACGGATCGAGCCGGTAGACGATCGCCATGATCACCGAGGTCAGCACGACCCACATCACGATCCACGCCAGCACCAGCGGCATGCCGAGCACGAGCGGCTCGGTATGGTTCACGAACGGCACGCCCAGCAGGATGCCGATGAAGGGCAGGGCGGCAAGCAACCTCAGTGACATGGCGACTCCTTGGGAAGAAGGCAAACGTTGCGTCCGGGTGCGGTCCCGCCACTCTATTCCCGCGAACGCGCCCCGTAAAGCTGCCAAAAATCCCTGATCTCCCGCCTGCGGCGCGCGCCGGTACGCGGGTATCGTTGTTGCGTCGCATCAAGCGTGCGGCGGCCCGCGCGCGGGCAGGCACCGTCGGGACACGCCGCGCATCGCTTTGGGTACACTGCACGCAGCCTGGCCCTCGTGGGGCCTTACCGGATTGCCTTCATGATCGAGAGCCTCATTTCCGACATTCTGTTCGGTTTCACCGGACTGATCAGCATCATCAACCCTATCGGCATCGCGTTCGTCTTTCTCGACCGCACCTCGACGCTCACCGACGAGGAGCGCCGCCTGCTCGCCAAGCGCGTCGCCACCAACGCCTGTTTCGTGCTGCTCGCGGCCTTTTTCGTCGGCACGCCGATCCTGCATTTCTTCGGCATTTCGATGGAGGCGCTGCGTATCGGCGGCGGTCTCGCGGTGGCCGTTTCCGGCTGGCAGATGCTCAATGCGCCCGAACCGGAGCCGCCCGTGGCGAACGATCCGGCGGTCAAGCCGGTGAGCGCGTGGTCGGCGACCGGCAAGGCTTTCTTTCCGCTGACGATTCCGCTCACCACCGGTCCCGGCTCGATTGCCACGGCCATCGCGCTGAACGCGAACCGCACGCACAAGCTGTCGGCATGGCTGCTGTCGAGCATCGCGTCGGTGGCGATTTCGGTGCTCGTGATGGTCGTGATCTATTACGTCTACAGTCGCGCCGCGCGCCTCGCGCACTATCTGGGCGTGGAAGGCACGCGCGTGGCGATGCGCGTCTCGTCGTTCCTGTTGTTGTGCATCGGCGTGCAGATCATACTCACCGGACTCACGGGCTTTCTCACGCCGATTGCCGGGCTTCACGTCGCGAACTGAGCGGGCGAAAGCGCCCGGCGCGGCCGCCCTCATCGACATCGTCAGACGAAGGAGTGACTCCATGTGCCGTTGGCTCGCCTACACGGGCAACGCCGTGCCGCTCGAAACCGTGCTGTTTCGCGCGCGCCATTCGCTGATCGACCAGAGCCTGCATTCGACGCTCGGCGCCACCACGACCAACGGCGACGGCTTCGGTCTCGGCTGGTATCAGCACCCGCATGACATTCCGTATCGCTATCGCAGCGTGCATCCGGCCTGGAACGACCGCAATCTGCGCGAACTCGCGCGCGCCGTGCAGGCGCCGATGTTCCTCGCGCACGTGCGCGCTGCGACGCATACGCCGGTGCAGGAAACCAATTGCCATCCGTTCCGGCATCGGCGCTGGATGTTCGCGCACAACGGGCTGATCGAGAGTTTTCCGCTGGTGCGGCGCGAGTTGCTGGTCGCGATCGATCCGGGCCGCTTCAATGCGCTCGAAGGCTCGACCGATTCGGAGGCGATGTTCTATCTGGCGATGACTTTCGGTCTCGAACTCGATCCCGTGCTCGCGCTCGAACGCATGGCGGGTTTCGTCGAGGCGACGGCGAAGGCGCACGGCATCGAGCCGGCGCTCAACATGACGGTGTGCGCGAGCGACGGCGAACAACTCGTGGCGGTGCGTTATTCGAGCGAGCGCAATTCGCGTTCGCTGTTTCATAGCACGTCGTTCAAGCATCTGCACGAGCTGTATCCCGACGATCCGCGCATCAATGCGGTCGGCGAGGATGCCTATCTGCTCGTCTCGGAGCCGATCGTCGATCTGCCGGACGCGTGGGCGGAAGTGCCGGAGTCCACCGCGATCGTCGTACGCGGCGCGCAGATCGAGTATCGGGATTTCGTGCCGAAAATGCCCTGAAATACGGGGCGCGAAGTACGGGCCGGGAGCGCTGTAACGCTCAGCTCGACGGCGGCAGTTCCAGCGGGCCGAGCGGCCCGAGCGGTCCCAGCGGCGCGAGCGCGGCGCGGCGCACGGCGGCGCGCGCGAGCAGCTCGTCGAACAGCGCGGCGTCCACCGGTTTGACGAGATGCATCTCGAAGCCCGCCGCGCGCGTGAGTTCGACGTCGGCGGCCTGGCCGAAACCGGTCATCGCCGCGAACAGCGTGTGCGCGAGCGGCGGGTGCGCGCGCAGAAAACGCAGCGCCGCATAGCCGTCGATCTCGGGCATGGCGATGTCGATAAGCGCGGCGTCGGGCGTGAAGTCGCTCACGCATTCGCGCGCCTGGGTGGCGCTATAGGCCACGCGCACGTCGTGGCCCTTCAACTCCAGCAGCATCGCGAGGCTGTCGGCGGAATCGCGGTTGTCGTCGACCACGAGCACGCGCAGCGGCGCGGCCGCGTCGTGCGCGCTCGCGATCGGCTCGACGGTGCTGATCAGGCCGTCGCCGAGCGGATTCGCGCCCGCGCTCTGCGCACTCGCGCGCGACAGCGGCAGACGGATCGTGAACGTGCTGCCCATGCCGGGCCCGTCGCTCGCCGCCGAAATCGTGCCGCCGTGCAGCTCGATGAGCGAGCGGCACAGCATCAGGCCGATGCCGAGTCCGTTCTCGCTCGGTCCCGGCATCGAGCGGTCCTGGCTGAAGAGGCCGAAGATCGACTCGAAGGTGTCGGGCCGCAGGCCGCGTCCTTCGTCGCGCACCTGGATCTGCACGGTGCGCGCCGCGCTCTGCGTGTCGATGACGATGCGGCTCTCGTCGGGCGAAAATTTCGAGGCGTTGTGCAGCAGGTTCTGCAGCACCTGCACGAGGCGCGTGTGGTCGCCGGTCATGGCGATCGGCGCGTCGGGCATATGCACGTCGACGCGCTGGCGGCGCGCCGCCGTGAAGGGCCGCGCGGCATCGACGGCATGGCGCATCACTTCGCAGAGATCGAGCGGCGCCTCGCGCAATTCGATCTTGCCGGAGGTGATGCGGCCCACGTCGAGCAAATCGTCGACGAGCCGCGTGAGATGCACGATCTGCCGGTCGATCAGATCGCGCGCCTGGTCGATTTCGGGGCTCGCGCCCGGCATCAGCCGCATCGTGGCGATGGCGTTGCGCACCGGCGCGAGCGGATTGCGCAGCTCGTGCGCGAGCATGGCGAGGAACTGCTTCATCTGCTCGCTCGAATGCTCGAGTTCGTCGGTGCGGCGGCTTTCGGTCATATCGCGCGTGACCTTGGCGAAACCGGTCAGGCGACCGTGCATGTCGTGAATGGCCGTGAGCGTGACGTTGGCCCAGAACATCGAGCCGTCCTTGCGCACGCGCCAGCCTTCGTTGATGCAGCGCCCCATTTCGGCGGCGCGGCGCAGTTCGCGCTCGGGCGCGCCGGCGGCGGCTTCCTCGGGCGGATAGAACACGGAAAAATGCTGACCGACGATTTCGGCGGGGCGATAGCCCTTGAGGTTGGTCGCGCCGCTGTTCCAGCTCACCACGCGGCCTTGCGGGTCGAGCATGAAGATTGCGTAATCGCTGACGCTTTCGACCAGCAGGCGAAAGCGTTCTTCCGACAGGCGCAGCGCCTCGACCTGGCGGCGCTCGGCCGTGAGGTCGCGCGTGACCTTGGCGAAGCCGGCGAGCGAGCCGTCCTGTTCGCGCAGCGCCGTGATCACGACGTTGGCCCAGAACATCGAGCCGTCCTTGCGCACGCGCCAGCCTTCGTCGTTGAAGCGGCCGTGCAGCGCGGCCTGTTCGAGCTCGTGCTCGGGCCAGCGGCGGCCGTTGGCTTCGTCGGTGTAAAAGCGCGAGAAATGCTGACCGATGATCTCGTGGGCCTCGTAGCCCTTGATGCGCGCCGCGCCGTTGTTCCAGCTCACGACGTAGCCGCGCGGATCGAGCAGGAAGATCGCGTAGTCCTCGATCGGCTGCACGAGCGCTTCGAAGCGGCGTCCGCTATGGCCTTCGGCGGCGAGGCCTGAGTCGGGTTGCAGGGCGGAGCCGGACGTCGTCATGGTCCTTGTTTCGCGTTGAGGTCTCTCAGATGATCGGGGCGCGCAAGGCGCGCGCCCGCGGCCGGCGCCCCTTGCCGGGGCGGCACTGTTCGCGCGCAGCTTACCACGCACGCTGGCCCGCGCGGTCGTACTTTTCGGCCACGGCGGGAATGCCGGCGCGCACCTGGCGCTCGGCGCGGCGTACCTGGCGGGTGAGCTGTACCACATGCGCGGGCACGCGGCGGCGGCGTCCGAGGGTCCAGAACACGCCGCGCAGCAGCGCGAAACCGGCGGGTCCGAGCGAGCGCTGACGCGCGAACACGGCCAGCGCGCGGCCGGTGGCGGCGAGCGCGTCGCGCATCGGCAGACGCATCCAGGCGACCCACGCGGCGTTGCGCGCAAGCGCGCAGTGCTGCGCGCGCGTGAAGCCGCGATAGAGCGGTTCGCGATGCGCAAGCGCCTGCTCGCAATAGACGATCGCATGGCCGGCGGCCAGCAGGTCGAGCGCGGCCAGTTCCTCCGCGCCGCCGTGCGAGAGGCGCGTTTCATAGCCGCCGAGCGCGCGGAACACGGCGGTGCGGACAATGCACGCGCCCGCCATGTAGCCCGCGAGCGTGGGGCCGGGCGGCTCGTCGGCGCCGGGCGAGGTGGCGTGCAGCATCAGGCAGGCCGGGTGGATTTCGCGTTCGTCGTTGCCGACGACGCGGGCATTGAGCACGGCGACCTGCGGATGCTCGTCGAGCAGCAGCGCTGCGCGCGCGAGCGCGCCGGGCGCGAACCACGTGCTGTCGTCGCAGCAGGCGACGTACTCGGTCGGCGCGAGCGAAATGGCGCGATTGAAGCCCGCCATGCCGAGGTCGCCGAGCGCCTGAACGATGCGGACCTGCGGAAACAGCGACGCGAGCAGGCCGACGGTGGAATCGGTCGAGCCGTTGTCGGCGACGATTACGTAGGGGCGCTCGGGCAGCGCGGTGAGGCGCGCGACGGTGTCGATGGTCTGGCGCACGTGATTGCGCGTGAGCACGACCACGGTGACGCGCGGTCCTGTGCGGGGACCGGGTTCGGCGGCTGAGGCGGGATCGGAGACGTTCATGGCGGTTCGGACGGCGCAAGCCGGCTGCCAGTGTGCAGATTGCTCTGCGGTCATGAGGTCGAGCATACGCCGAAGGCGCGCTGTATGCACGCTGCGGCCGGTTTGGCGCGGCGGCGTGGGCGCGTCGCACATCGCGCTGCACGGACGCGGTGCATGGGCCGATGCTGCATTGCGGGGCGTTTTTGCGTGCCGAGCCGTGCGGACCCGTGCAGACAGATACGGCGCGCGGCCCGAATCGTTTCAGATTGTGGCGTGGATGGCGCGGCGTCTGTTCGCTGCTACGCGTTGCGGTGCGAACGGCGCTTGGGCTGGATTGATCGGCGATTCATGCGCATCAGTCCGCATCAGTCCGCGCCAATTGCGCGCGGCGATTTCGTCGAGATGCGCGAACAGGTCGGCGGGATCCTCGTAGACGCGCCGATTCGCTTGTGCGAGATCGGCGCGAATCAGCGTGAATCGGTGCCCGAATCACTGAGCCGGAATCGTCGCGCCTTCCGTATGCGGATACATCACGAGCAGCGCGCGCAGCACGCCGTTGGTCCAGCCGAAGCCGTCCTGCAGCGGATATTCGCCGCCGCCCGCCGACGACGCCTTCGCGGCCGCCGCGCTCACGTCGTACTTTTCGACGAGCTTGACGGTGCGTCGGTAATAGACGAGGTTGGTCGCGATCCAGCGCGTGGCGATGGTCTGCGCGAGCGCGCGTTCGCCGTAGCGGCGCAACCCGGCGATCGCGAGATATTGCAGCGGCGCCCAGCCGTTCGGTTCGTCCCATTGCTGGCCGCTCGACACCTGCGTGGTGGCGAGTCCGCCCGGCCGCAGCAGCCCCGCGCGCACGGCGGCGGCCACCTGGCGCGCCTGCGCGCGCGTGGCGACGCCCGTGTAGAGCGGATAGACCGTCGCCGCCGTCAGCCGGTGCGTGAGCGTGTGATGCACGAAATCGTAGTCGCTGAACGCGTGCAGTTGCGGGTCCCAGAGCACGCGTTCGATGGCCGCGCTGCGTTGTTGCGCGCGCCGGGTCATCGCCTGGGCTTGCGCGGCGTCGCCCTTCAGGCCATAGGCTTTCGCGAGCGTGCGTTCGAGATCGACGAGCAGCGCGTTGAGATCGACGGGCACGAGCGAGGTGATGTCGATGGTCGCGAGCGTGTGGTTGTCGGCGAACCAGCGCGAGCTGAAATCCCAGCCGGTTTCGCCGCCCGCGCGCAGATTGCGCCACAGGTCGGCGGCGTCGCGCTGCGGCGCGGCCTGGGCCGTCAGCACGTCTTCGCGGTAAGACTCGTCGCGCGGCGTGGCGCGCGCGTCCCAGTAGCGGTTGAGCAGCGTGCCGTCCGCGAGACGCACGACGTGCTGCGCGGCTTCGCCGGGCTTGAGCGTGTCTGCGCCCGCCATCCAGTAGTCGTATTCCTTGCGCAGTTCCGGCAGATAGCGCACGTAGACGGCGTCGCCGTCGCGCTGCGCGACGAGCGCCACCATCTGCGCGAAAAATGGCGGCTGCGAGCGGCTCAGGTAATAGGTGCGATTGCCGTTCGGAATGTGGCCGTAGCGGTCGATGAGCGTGGCGAAATTGTCGAGCGTGTCGCGCGTGAGATCGTGCCGCCCGCTCGCTTCCAGGCCGAGCATGATGAAGTACGAATCCCAGTAGTAAATCTCGTTGAAACGGCCGCCCGGCACCACGTACGGATTCGGCAGCGGCAGTAGCGACGAATAGGGTTGCTGGCCCGCGTCGGGGTTGCGGCGCAGCACGTCCCAGAGCGTGTCGATATGGCTCACGACGTTCTGGTTCGGATCGGCGACATAGCTGTCGGTGGCGACTTTCGCGGCGGAAAAATGCTGCTCGACGAACTGCCGCAGCGCGGTTTTACGCGCATCGGCGTCGGTGATGTTCGCGTGCTCGGTGCGCCAGCTTGCGTAGGCCTCGACGATGTTGGCGGGCGCTTCGTTTGGCGTCATGTCCGCGAACGTTTTGCTGTCCGGATAGACCTGCGCAAGTTCGACGTCGCGATAAAGCTGGCCGTAAAGCTCGGACGGCGGCAGCGGCAGAGCGGTCGTTTCCTGCGCGGTTTGCGGTGCTGTTTGCACCGTTGCGGGCGCGGCGGTTTGCGACGCCGTTTGCGGTGCTGTTTGCGTCGCTGTTTGCGCGAACGCCGCGCCGTGTGCGCCGCATCCGAGTGCGAGCGCGATGCAGAGCGCGGCGGCGCGGTGTTTCAGCTTCGTGTGCGTTTGTTTCCGATCGGAAATTGGGAAAACACGCGGAAAAACTTCGTTGACGGCAAGGCGACGAGAGGCGAACGAATTCGGCATGGCGTTGAGATCGTTTTTCGAAGTGGTCAGTAACAAGGCGTTGGCGCGCTGCAGCAAATTCCATTCCGTCCGACGCGTGCGCGCCGCGCGTGTTCGGCCTGCGTTTCGGCCCGTTATTCGCAATCGAGATAGTCCCTATTCTCGATATCGCGTTGCGCGATATCGCCTGCGCCCGCCAAACTTGCGCAAAATCAACATGCAAATGGAGACAACCCGCATGCGCACTCAAGTTGGCATCATCGGCGCCGGGCCCGCAGGCCTGCTGCTTTCCCACCTCCTTCATCTGCGCGGCATCGACTCGGTCGTGCTCGACATGCGCGGCCGCGAGCAGATCGAATCGACAATCCGCGCGGGCGTGCTCGAACAAGGCACGATGGACACGCTCAGCGAAGCCGGCGTCGGCGCGCGCATGAAGGCTGAAGGCGCGCTGCATCACGGCTTCGAGCTGGCGTTCGAAGGCAAGCGCCGCCGCATCGATCTCACCGATCTGACCGGCAAGTCGATCACCGTCTACGCGCAGCACGAAGTGCTCAAGGACCTCGTCGCCGCGCGCGTGCAGGCGGACGGCAAGCTGTTCTTCAACGTCAGCAACACCTCGATTCACGGCATCGACACCGATGCGCCGTCGATCCGCTTCGACCACGCCGGCGAGCAGCACACGCTGCATTGCGACTACGTGATCGGCTGCGACGGCTCGCAAGGCGTGTCGCGCGCCGCGATTCCGGCGGCCTTGCGCCAGGATTACGAACGTGTGTTCCCGTTCGGATGGTTCGGCATTCTCGTGGAAGCGCCGCCGTCGTCCGACGAGCTGATCTACGCGCGCCACGACCGCGGCTTCGCGCTCGTCAGCACGCGCTCGCCCAACGTGCAGCGCATGTATTTCCAGTGCGATCCGAAAGACAACGTCGATAACTGGTCGGACGACCGCATCTGGGCGGAACTGCACGCGCGCGTCGATTCGCACGACGGGCATCAGGTGGTGGAGGGCAATATTTTCCAGAAGAACATCGTCGGCATGCGCAGTTTCGTTTCGACGACGATGCAGCACGGCCGCCTGTTCCTCGCCGGCGACGCGGCGCATATCGTGCCGCCGACGGGCGCGAAGGGCCTCAATCTTGCGGTCGCCGACGTGCGTGTGCTGACGGCCGCGCTCGTCGCCTTCTACAAGGAAAGCCGCACCGATCTGCTCGACGCGTACAGCGAAACCGCGCTGCGCCGCATCTGGCGCGCCGAGCACTTCTCGTACTGGATGACGCGCATGATGCACCGTCTCGACGATGCGTCGCCGTTCGAACAGCGTCTGCAGGTCGCGGAACTGGAGCACGTGACCACGTCGCGCGCGGCGGCCATGGCGATGGCCGAGAACTACGTCGGCGCGGTCGCGGTGTGATGCGCGGCGTGCGAACCCGGCAAAATCCGCTGGAAATGCAGTGGTAAAACACAAGGGGCGCTCTGGCGCCCCTTGTTTCATGGTCGATTCGCCGTTCAAATGCGGTTCAGACGCCGCTCAGACCGCCGCGAGCGGCGCGATGCCGAACTCCGCCGCCAGATCGCCGAACGGCTTGCGCACCGAATCGGGCAGATCGATCGTGGTCTGATGCAGCGCGCGATTGTGCGCCTCGTACTCGCCCGGATACTGCACGGGTTGCGTCGGGTCCTGCGGCGGGCAGCTCAGCAGATAGTCGAGAAACGAATCGACTTCCTGCGAACGCCACGTCGCGTTGAAGTCCACCTGCGGATCGAGCACGAGCGCGAACATGTTGTTGTGCGCCACGCCGTTGCTCGGATTGTCGGGATGAATCGTGCCGCCGCCCGAGAGCACGCCCGCGAGCAGTTCCGCCACGAGGCCGAGCGCATAGCCCTTGTGCGCGCCGAACGGCAGCAGCGCGCCGGGCGGCTCGGCGAGCAGCACGTTCGGGTCGGTGGTGGGCTGGCCGTCGGCGTCGATCAGCGCACCGGGCGGCGCCTGCAGGCCGTTTTCCGCGAGCACGCGCGCCTTGTTCACGGCGATCGCGCTGGTCGCGATATCGACCACGAAGGGCGGACGCCCGCCCGGCAGCGGCCCCGCGAAGCAGAGCGGATTGGTCGTGAGGCGCGGCTCGCGTCCGCCGAACGGCGCGACGATCGGCGGCCGGTTCACGACGTTGGTGAACGCGAGCAGCACGAAGCCCTGTTCGGCGACCATTTCGCCGTAGTGGCCCATGCGGCCCAGATGGTGCGTATGACGCAGCGTGACGATGCACTGGCCGTGGTCGCGCGCGCGGGCGATGGCGTCGTCGATAACCACCTTGCCGACGTGCTGGCCGAAGCCGGTATGGCCGTCGTAGGCGATCAGCGCGCCGCGGTCGACCACGCGTTCGGGCCGTCCGTCGGCGACCACGAGGCCCGCTTCGAGACCGCGCCGGTAGTTCGGCAGGATCGACAGGCCGTGGCTCGCGTAGCCCACGCGGTCGGATTCGATCAGGTGGTCGGCGATATCGGCGGCGATGTCGGCGGGCACCGAGAGATGCGTGAGCACGTCCACGGCGAAGCGGCGTGCATCGGCGATTGCGACTTCCATGTGCGGCTCCTGATTGCATGAAGCGGCGCGCCTGGCCGCGAGCGGCGGCGCGCCGTGTTGTCTTGATGTCGATCGGACGTGCGCTCAGATCCAGCCGAGCCAGCGCCACCACGTCGCCGCGAACAGCAGCAACAGCAGATAGCCGACGATCGTGAGCACGATGCCCACTTTCGCGAACTGTTTCGCGGTGAAGGTTTCGGTGGCGAGGCACACCATGTTTTGCGGCGCGTTGATCGGCAGGATGAAGCCGAAGCTCACCGTGAAGCCGAGCAGCATCGCCACGCCGAGCCGGTTGAAGTCGCCCGACATCGATTGCAGGACCGCGATCAGGATCGGCAGCATCGCGGACGTGAGCGCGGTCGCGCTCGCGAAACCGAGGTGGATCACGATCAGGAACGCGGACAGGATCGCGAAGGCCATGAACGGACCGGCCGTATCGAGGCCCGTGTGATGCGCGACGAGGTCGCCGAGCCACTGGCCCGCCTTGGTCGTGAGCAGCGCGGTGCCCAGACTGATGCCCACGCCGAACACGATCACCGTGCCCCAGGGAATGCGGCTCTGCACGGTCTTCCAGTCCATCACGCCGAAGCGCGGCAGCAACAGCAGCACGAGGCCCACGTAAGTCACCGAGGTGGTGTCGAAGGGGTGCAGCTTGCCCTCCGTGGCCCAGAAGCACAGCAGGCCGATGGAGACGCCCAGCAGGCGCTTCTGCGGCCCGGTCATCGGCCCGAGTTCGCGCAGCGACTTCTCGACGGCTTCCTTGCCGCCCGCGATGGCGTCGGTTTCGGGCGGCAGCATCTTGAGCACCAGCACGAGCAGCACCACCGACATGATGATCGCCCACGGCGCGCCCGCGATCAGCCAGTCGAGCCAGGTCACGCGCGCGCCGAGCATCTTGTCCATGAAGCCCACGGTCAGCAGGTTCTGCGCGGCGGCCGTCTGGATGCCGATATTCCAGATGCTGGTCGCTTCCGCCACCACGATCATGATGCCGGCCGCGATGTTCGAGCGCTTGTCCACGCCGAACGCCGAGATCACGCCGACCATGATCGGCACCACGCAGGCGCTGCGCGCGGTGGCGCTCGGCACCACGAGCGAGAGCACGATGGTCACCGCGATCGCGCCGATCAGGATGCGCCGCGTGGTCGTGCCGATCAGCGAGAGCGTGACGAGCGCGATGCGCTTGTCGAGCCCGGTCACGGTCATCGCCGCCGAGATGAACAGCGCGCCCGCCACCAGCGCGAGCGCCGAGTTCGAGAAGCCGGCGAGCGCCATGGTGATGGCTTTGGAGGTGCCGTAGTAGACAGTCGGGTCTTCGATGGTCGGCGCCGTGCCGACCAGAAACGCCATCAGCGAGGTGATGATGATCGCGCTCGCTTCGTAGGAGACGGCTTCGGTGAGCCACACGACCACGGCGAAGGCGAGGATCGCGAGCATGCGCTGGCCCGCGACGGGCAGGCTCGCCGGCAAGGGCAGCAGCAGCACGATGACGAGCGCGACGACGCCCGCGATCAAGCCGATGGGGATGCCTTTTTTCGGCGTCGACTCGGGTTTCGGCGGGGTGCCGGCCTGCGGATTCGCTGCATTCATGACGTGGACTCCGGGTGGAACTCGCGGGCCGTCATGCGCGAGGAGCGGGCGGCGGCGGGCGAGGCGAATCGTGTCGGTGCGTGCGGCTCGAACAGCCTGGATATCGGTGATCGGGTCGGCGCGGGTCTGGCCCTGCGTCACGCGATGGTTTGGCCGATGGCGGAAAAGATCGTCCCATATCGGGCACGGCGATGCGCTGAAGGTGCGCGCGAAACGACTCGTCGGCGGGCGCGATGGCGCGGTTCGTCATCGTGTCGATGAGGTGTTGGCGTCGTCGCGGGATCGCGAAGAGGCTGGAAAAAGCGGGGGGAAATGCGGCGCGGCGGTGGGCGGAGAAGGGCGTGGTGCGCGCTGGGTGCGGCGATCGAATGGCGCGGGATCGGTGCGGGATGGGTGCGAGATCGGCGCGAGATCGGCGCGAGATCGGCGTCCGGTCGTGTTTGAAAACGGAAACCGGCCGACCGCGCCGGTTCCCGTGCACACGCGTTACTGGCTCGCGCCTGCGGCCGCGGCGGCTTTCTTCTGTGCGTCCTGGATGTTTTGCGGGTAGTTCGGGTCGTTGTTCGCGGGCTTGTAGCCGGCGTCCTCGAGCTTCTTCAGTTCCGCGTTGTTCTTCGCGCGGGCGGCCTTGCGTTCGGCCTTGTGCTGCGCGCGCGCTTCCTTGCGTTTCTGCGCTTTCTGTTCCTTGGTGAGCGGCGCGGAGGCAGCGGGCGCGGCCTGCGTGGCGGCCGGCGCGCTGGCATCCTGGGCGAAGGACGGCGCGGCGACGCCGAGCGCGAATGCGGCGACGGCCGCGGCGAGAGTCAGCTTGCTGGTGGTGGAGCGCATTGATACCCCTCTTGGTTGATTTGTACCGCTGGTTTAGGGCTTGTGATGCAAGGATGCGAGAAGCGGTGTCCGCGCGAACGCGGACGCCGTCGACGGGCCCTGACGGCCCGCGACCCAATGTATACGATCCGTGCCGAAGACGGTAGCAAGGCCGACCCTGGCTTGCCGCGCGGCTTTTGCGCTGTGTTTATCGCGTGCTGCGCAGGGCCGCCGCGTGAGCGCGCACGGATGCGGAGGACTCCGCTCATGCCGTTTATGCCCTCCGCGCGGCGCGGGTGTTGCCAATGTCGTTGATGTCGCTGATGTCGATCAAAGCGCGCGCCCGGACGCGAGTTTCGCGGCCGCGCGCTCGACGAGACGCGTGCGCTCGGCCAGCGATGCGGCGTTGAGCGCGCGCACGCGCTCGACCACGGCGGCCGGCGCGGTGGCGGGATTGCCCGCGTCGAACGGCGGCGCGGGCGCGTATTCGAGCTCCAGTTGCAGGTCCTGCGCCGCATCCACGCCGATCAGTTCCGCCGCGAGCGTCAGCGCGAAATCGATGCCCGCCGTGATGCCGCCGCCGGTGATCAGGTTGCCGTCGCGCACCACGCGGTCCTGCACGGCGATCGCGCCGAACGGCTCCAGCAGCGTGTGAAAGGCCCAGTGCGTGGTCGCGCGGCGGCCGCGCAGCAGGCCCGCCGCGCCCAGCACGAGCGCGCCGGTGCAGACCGACGTGACGTAGCGCGCGCCGCTTGCCTGGCGGCGCACGAAGTCGAGCGTGACGTCGTCGTCGAGCAGCGGGCCGACGCCGCTGCCGCCCGGCACGCAGATCACGTCGAGCGGCGGGCAGTCGTCGAAGGTCGTGTCGGGCGTGAGCAGCAGGCCCGTCGCGCCGACCACTGCGTCGCGCGTCTTGCCGACGAGCCGCACCGAGGTGTCGGGCATCGAGGCGAATACGTCCCACGGACCGCAGAGATCGAGCGGCTGGACGTTGGGGAAAAGAAGAAAGCCGATCTGGAGCGCCATGCTGTTTTCCGAGAAGTGAGTTGAACCGGGCGTGAGGGCGTGGAACTTCGCCAACGCGCCAACGTGATCACTTTAGGCAGACGCGCATGCGCCAGAGCGCCAAAAATGGCGCAAAAGCTGCCAGCGTCACCGGACGCTTATCAAAAATGCGGAAGAGGCTGCGGCGCACGGGCGTGGTGCAAGGCGCGGCGAAGGCGGTGAGAAGAGCGCGCCGCACGGGCCTTTCCCACGCGCTGAAACACGGTGCACGTCATGCGCGGACACGGTGCGGATCGAAACGCAGCGCCACGGAGCACGGGCAACGCACAGGCAACGCACAAGCAACGCGCCATGCCGCCCGCACATGCGTACAATCCGGGCCACCCCAGTTTTTGCGGAACTCGTCATGACACCACCCATCTCACAGACGCGCTCCTTTACGACCGTCTTTCTGATCGAAATGTGGGAGCGCTTCGGCTATTACGGCATGGCCGCGCTGCTTGTGCTCTTCATGGTCGGCCAGGTCGGCTTTACCGACAGCCAGGCCAATCTCACCTGGGGCGCCTTCACGGCGCTCGTCTACGCCGCGCCGGCCATCGGCGGCTGGATCGGCGACCAGGTGCTCGGCGCGCGCCGCACGATGGTCGCGGGCGCGGTCGTGCTCGCCATCGGCTATCTGATGCTCGCGCTGCCCAACGACAGCCTGCACCACATGTTCGCGTCGCTGGGCGTGATCGTGGTCGGCAACGGGCTGTTCAAGTCGAACGCCGCCAACCTCGTGCGCCGTATCTACGAAGGCGACGACGCGCGCCTCGACAGCGCGTTCACCATTTACTACATGGCCGTGAACGTCGGCTCGACCGTGTCGATGCTCGCCACGCCGTGGATCAAGGATCATTGGGGCTGGCACGCGGCCTTCGCGGTGTGCTGCGCGGGCATGGTGTTCGGCGTGCTCAACTTCTTGCTGATGCGCCGCACGCTCGCGCAGATCGGCACCGCACCCGACGACGAACCGCTGCGCCTCGGCCGCGCGGCGCTCGTGGCCGTCGGCGGCGTGGCGCTGGGCGCGGCCACGCTGTTCGTGCTCCAGCACAAGGATGTGGCGGTTGCCTGCGTCTATGCGGCGGGCGTCGTCGTGCTGCTGGTGTTCGTCTGGATGCTGGTGCGCTGCGAACGCGCCGAACGCGCCGGCCTCGTCGCCGCACTGATCCTCGTGTTCCAGGTGATTCTGTTCTTCATCTTCTATCAGCAGATGTCGACGTCGCTGACGCTGTTCGCGCTGCGCAACGTCGATCCGCAATTCTCGTTGTTCGGGCACGCGCTCTTTAGCTGGAGCCCGGCGCAATTCCAGGCGCTCAATCCGATCTGGATCATGCTGCTTTCGCCGCCGCTCGCGATGCTCTACACGTCGCTCGCGAAGCGCGGCCGCGACGTGCCGGTGGCCGTCAAATACGCGATCGGCTTCGCCGTGGTCGCCGCGGGCTTCTTCGTGTTCGCGGGCAGCGGACGCTACGCCGTGGACGGGCGCGTGTCGTCGTGGTTCATGGTGGCGGGCTACGGGCTCTATTCGCTCGGCGAGCTGCTCGTGAGCGGCCTCGGCCTCGCGATGGTCGCGCGCTACGTGCCCGCGCGCCTCGGCGGCTTCATGATGGGCGCGTATCTGGTGGCCACGGGCATTTCGCAGTATCTGGGCAGCGTGGTGGCGAATCTCGCGCAGATGCCGTCGGGCGAACTCGACGCCGTCACGTCGCTGCCGCTCTATACGCGGCTGTTTACGGGGCTCGGCTGGCTCGCGGCGCTCGGCATGCTGATCGCCGTGCTGCTGCTGCCGCTCATGCGCCGTCTTTCGCGCGAGCATCACGCGAGCAGCGTCAAGGTCGAAGGCGACGCACGCGAGCCTTCAGCCACTGCTTAACACCGGACGCTGCCGCATTGCGGCGCGCGCGAACGCAACGCCCGGATGTCGTGCACGTCCGGGCGTTTTGCATGGCGCGCGCCATTCGCGTCACGCCGTTCGCGTCATTCTGGCAATATTTCAGATGCTCACTCCGGCCGGCGGATCGGCATCGTCACGACGACCGCGCCGTTCATCCGCATCGACCGCTTTCGTGTTTCTCGCATGGATCTCCACGTCACCGTTTCAGGCCGCCGCGACCTCGCCGGGCAGATCTACCGGCAACTGCGCGAGCGCATCGTCGAAGGGCGGCTGGCGGGTGGCACGCGCCTGCCGTCCACGCGCGATCTCGCGCTGCAACTGAAGGTCTCGCGCAAGACCACGCTCGACGTGTTCGAGCGCCTGCTCGCCGAAGGCTATCTGGTCGCGCGGCGCGGCTCGGGCACCTTCGTCGCCGATGCGCTCGAACGCCTGCCCGCGCGTGCGCCCGTGCAGACGAATGCGCAGATCGGCGCGGCGCAGGCCGCCGATACGAACCACCCCACAAACCAGCCGACGAGCCGCCAGGCCCACGCGCCGACGGGCGTGCAGGCGCAGCCGTGGTGGCGTGTGGAGGACGGCGCGCGCGACGGCATGCTCGCGTTGCCGCGTCCCGATGCGCGGCTCCTCTGCGATTTCGCGGGCGGCGTGACCGACAAGTCGCGCTTTCCGTTCGACGCCTGGCGGCGCTGCGTGAACGAGGCGCTGCGCGTGCAGGCGCGCGGCCACGGCGCGTATCGCGATCCGGCGGGCGAGGAGCGTCTGCGTCTCGCGATCGCACGTTATCTTGCGTTCAACCGCGCGGTGGAGAGCAGTGGGGACGAGGTGATCGTCACGCAGGGCGCGCAGCAGGCGCTGACCTTGCTGGCGCGCGTGATGCTGCGTCCCGGCGATACGGTGGCCGTGGAGGATCCCGGTTATCCGCCCGCGCGCGACATCTTCGCGTCGCTGGGCGCACAGGTCGTGCCGGTGCCCGTCGACGGCGACGGTTTGATCGTCGGCAAGCTGCCGAAAACGGCGCGCCTCGTCTACGTGACGCCGTCGCACCAGTTTCCGCTCGGCATGCCGATGAGTCTCGCGCGTCGCGTGGCCTTGCTCGAATGGGCGCAGGCGCGCGGCGCGCTCGTGATCGAAGACGACTACGACTGCGAGTTCCGCTTCGAAGGGCGCTCGCTGGAGCCGCTCAAGAGTCTCGATCAAGCCGGTTTCGTGGCCTACGTGGGCACGTTTTCGAAGACGATCTTTCCCGAGTTGCGCGTGGGCTACATGGTGCCGCCCGCCGCGCTTGCGAGGCCGCTCATGCGCGCGCGCCAGGTCGCCGACTGTCACGGTTGCGCGCTGACGCAGACGGCGCTCGCGAACTTCATGCTCGATGGTCATTTCGCGCGCCATCTGCGCCGCATGCATCAGACCTATGCGGCGCGGCGCGCGGCCTTGCTCGCGCATTTGCAGGGGCCGCTCGCGCGCTGGCTCGCCCCCGTGCTGCCGAACACGGCGGGCCTGCATCTCGCCGCACATCTCGCGCCGGGCGCCGACGAAACCGCATTCGTGGCGGCGGGGCGCGCGGCGTCGATCGGTCTGCATCCGCTCGCGCCGTTTCATCTGCACGCCCCCGCGCGGCACGGTTTTTTGTTCGGCTATGGCGCGGTGGAGGTCGAGCAGATCGACGCGGCGCTCGGTGTGCTCGCGGCGCGCTTGAAGACGTCGTAAAAGCTGTTACGGCACATTGCGGACGGAGCTTTACCCCGTCGACGCGCTTTTTACACGACGCAAAAACGGCTCGAGCGTCGCGAAAACGCCATACGTGTGGCGTTTTCGCGCCATTGCGGCTGTGTCGCGCGGACGCGGGCGCGTCGCATGCGGGACGTGCGAGAGCGCGTTTACCCCTGTAAACAGGTGTCAAAATGCGTCAGGCAGTCAGCGCGGAGCAACAAATTTGCATCTGCGATGCAAAAGAATCACGCAAAACGCTTGCACGCTTGTAGAATCCGCCGTTGAAGCATTTGCATCCCGCTGTGCTTCGTCGACTCACTGACCAACACTGGTAGGAGAAACATGCCGACTTCCGCAAAGAAAGTGGCCAAAAAGGCAGCAGCCCCGGCCACCAAGAAAGTTGCCGCAAAGAAAGCGCCCGCCAAGACGGCCGCAGCTAAGAAGGTCGCCGTGAAGGCGTCCGGCGTTTCGTCGCCGATCAAGGACACCTTCACGAAGGCCTCGCTGGCTGCTCACGTTGCTGAGCGCGCTGGCGTCGAGCCGAAGGCTACGAAGGCGGTGCTCGCCGCGCTGGAAGACACGATCCTGGGTTCGGTCCACAAGAAGGGCGCCGGCGAATTCACGCTGTCGGGTCTTCTGAAGATCGTCGTTCAGGCCGTGCCGGCGAAGAAGAAGCGCTTCGGCAAGGACCCGTTCACGGGTGAAGAGCGCTGGTTCCCGGCCAAGCCGGCATCGGTTCGCGTCAAGGCACGCGCACTGAAGAAGCTGAAGGACGCAGCAGCAGGCTAAGCGCCTCCGCCGCGACTTCGCGTCACGGCTTGCGTCAGCATTGCGGTAGTACCCAAAGAATCCCCGTTGGCATCGCGCCCGCGGGGATTTTTATTTGTGCGCGAGAAACGTGGGGCGAGGTCACGCGCGTATGATGTATGTTCAGATGTTATCGATTGAGATGGCGATTTTGCCCCGGTTTTTAAAGAACGATAACGCCAATCGCCGTGATGTTCGATAGCTTGAATCTGTCGTTTATAATTTATTCATGTTCCCGTGTTATGCCTGATTCCGAACCCAGCATCCGCCAGATCGAAGCGTTTCGCGCGCTGATGCAGACGCGCACCGCGACGCGCGCGGCGGCGGCCCTCGGCGTTTCGCAACCGGCGGTGAGCCGACTGCTCGCAGACTTCGAAGCCGGCGTGGGATTTGCGCTGTTCGAGCGTCGCAACGGACGCCTTTGGCCAACCGCGCACGCGCATGTGCTGCACGAGGAAGTCGAGCGGGCCTTCACGGGATTCGAGCGCGTGATTCAAGCGGCGGCGCAGATTCGCGAGCAGCGTCGGGGGGCGTTGTGCATCGCGGGCGCGCCGGAGTTCGGCGCGGATTTTCTGCCGCGCGTGGCGGCGGCGTTCGCGCACGAACACGAGGGCGTCGACGTGGCGCTGCTCGCGCTGGAGCCGTTGCTCGCGCTTGAACGCGTCGCCGCGCGGCGCTGCGATCTGGCGTTCGTCGGCGCGGTGGCGGCGCCGCGTTCGGTGCGGCTCGAACCGCTCGGCGAGTGGCCGATGCGCTGCATCGTGCCGCGCGGTCATCGGCTTGCGCGCAAGCGAGCGGTGAGCGCGGCGGATTGTGAGGGCGAGGCGTTCGTTTCGTTCGCGGCGGGTACGGAGGCGCGTTTGCGTATCGACCGTGCGTTTTCGGAGGCGGGCGTGACGCGCCGTCTGGGCGTCGAGGCGAGCCTCGCGCAGGCGGTCGTGACGCTCGTGGAAGCGGGGCTGGGTATCGCGCTGATCGATCCGCTCACGGCAGCGGCCGCGAGCGCGCGCGTGGCGGTCAAGCGCTTTACGCCCGCGCTGCCGGAGCCGCTTTACGTGGCGCATCATGTGGACGCGGCGCGCGCGCCGCTTGCGCAGGCATTCGTCGATCAGGCGGTGGCGGCGTTGGGCAGGCTGCGTTGAGCGAACGCGGCACGGCCTGGCTGTGCGCTCGCGCAAACCGCGCGGCCTGACGCGAGTCAACAACGCTGGTTCAATGGCGAGCAGGCAATAAAAAAGCCAGCCCGGCTTTCGCCTGAGGCTGGCTCGTGCAGCGTGTGATTTTTAGCTGCGAGGTCTCGTCGCGCTGCCGGGCTCGCGCCCGGCCAGGCAGACTGATTAGAACTTGTGGCGGATGCCGAGGCTGACCAGCTCTTGCGAGCTCGAAGCCGAGTTGTAGCCGTACGAGCCGATTGCCGCGCCGGCCGTCGACGTCGTGCCGTCTGCGTTCAGCTGCTTGCCGTTGGCGTGCTGGTAAGCAGCCAGTGCGTACAGGTCGGTGCGCTTCGACAGGTTGTAGTCCGCGCCGATCGACACCTGGTGGTACGTGTTCGACACGTTGCCCGCGCCGTGCGTGTACGTGTAGCCGAGGCCCAGCAGCATGGCCGGCGTCACTTGATAGCCGAGGAAGCCGGCAGCGATGTTGTAACGCTCGGTCGAAGCGAAGCCCGGGTTCAGAGCCGTCGAGTACGCGTCCGGCTTGAACTGGACGTTGCTGTAACGCACGCCGAACGTGAACGGACCGGCGACGTATTGCGCGGCCACCGAAGCGATGCCGAGCGACTTGGCCGTCTGGAAGCCTTCCGTGATCTGGTTGTCGAACACGGCGCCCGAGGTCGACACCGTGCTCCATGCCGACGTCGAACGGTCTGCGAAGCTCGACGAGTTGTCGGCGCGGAAGTAGCCCGCTGCGATGTTGAACGAACCGATGCCGTACGTGGCGGCTGCCGCCCACGTCTGGCCCGAACCCGTTGCGCCAGCGACGCCGCCCAGTGCGTACATGCCTTCGAACTGGAAGCCGCTCAGAACCGGCGAGACGTACTTGATCGCGTTGTTGGTACGCGAGCTGTTGTCGTTGTTGTCGATGTCACCCGGCGTCGTGAACGTGCTGCCGAAGTAGTTGTCGGCGGTCAGCGGCTGAACCATGTCGACCAGCGGGTCGTACTGGCGGCCCAGCGTCACGGTGCCGTACTGGTCATGCGTCAGACCGACGAATGCCTGACGACCGAACATGCGGCCACCCTGGCCGGCCGCGCCGGTGTTCAGGTCAAAGCCGTTTTCCAACTGGAAGATGGCCTTCAGGCCGCCGCCCAGATCTTCCGTGCCCTTGAGGCCCCAGCGATCGCCCGAGATGTTGCCGGCGTACAGACCGAACAGATTCGCGTTTTTGCCGTTGGCGTCGACCGTGTTGTGAGCCCACTGGATCGATTCATCGATCACGCCATACAGGGTCACGCTGCTTTGAGCGTGTGCTGCGCCCGCTGCGGCCAGCAGGGCCACGGAAAGGGTCGAGAGTGCGATTCGTTTCATCCAGTTTTCTCCACGCAGATGTTTGGTTTAATTGTTGCTGTTGCGCGATGGAGAATAACGCAGGGGTGCAATTCCCTTGAACTGAAAAAAAATCAGTGTCGCAAAAAGCTGACACCACCCCAGGAAGCCTTGTGAGACGGGCTATTGAGCGATTATTCCGGATAATGAAATATTGGATTGTTGACTCTGCATTATTGTCGTTTCTGATACAAGTCGCGAAATGTGCAACCTCGCCCAATGCGGTTTACGGGTAAGTATGGTGCAACTAGGGATGTGCCCTGGTTGCGCTGCAAAGGTTTGAGGTTGTACCGGTCGAGCGCCCGTCTGGCGTGCGGGAAGGAGGGCGCGTGAAGCCGACGGCGCGAGGTCGCCGCCTGGCTCAGTCCTTGCGATGGACGCCGGCGTGACGGCGCCCCGCGGCGGCGGTCATGGCGACCGCCGCGCTCGCGACGAGCAGGACCGAACTCCAGGGATGGCGTTTGACATAGCGATCGGCGGCCGCAACCGTGCGACCGGCCTGGACCAGCGTCAAAGCGGCGGCGTAGGTCGCGCTGTCTTCCATGCGCACGACCGAGCGGCGGATCTGCAGGCTGCCGCCGTGAAGGCGCGCAAAGGCGCCGCCCGTGGCGCGGGCCTTGCCGATCGCGTGCAGCGGCGCATCGGCCGGGCGCGGCGTTTTGCCGGGTTGCACGCTCGCAGCGACGGCGGCGGCATATGGCGGCGCGGCGCCGACCGCGGCATCGAGCGTTGCGCCATCGACGCTGCCGACGCTACCCGCCCCGACCGCTCCATTCACGCCTTTCACGCCATTCGCACCTTCCGCCGCCGCGGCGCGCGCCGTCTGCAAGCCTGCCGCCGCTTCGCGCATCGGCGCGATGGTGGACGCGGCCAGCACCGAAGCGAGCTTGGCACGGCTGCCCGGCGGCGTTTCCTCGAGCATGCCCCACGCGCCGCGCGGATCGTGCAGGCGGCCGCGCGCGGCGGAAAATTCCGCGCCGAGCAGCAGCACCGCCGCCGAGAAGTACAGCCACATCAGCAGCACGGCCAGCGAACCGGCGGCGCCGAACGCCGTGGCCATGCCCGCGTGCGCCAGATAGAGCGCGAACAGTTTCTTGCCGACGGAAAAGAGCACCGCCGCGACGAGGCCGCCGACCAGCGCATCGCGCCAGAGCACGGGCGCGTCGGGCAGAAAGCGCAGCAATCCCGCGAACGCGACCGCGAGCACCAGCAGCCCGACCACCAGTTGCACGATGTTGCCGATGATCAAGTACGTCGACTCGCCCATCAGCCACTGGCCGACGAAGGTAATGCCCGCGTCGAGCACGAGCGAAACGATCAGAAGAAAAGCCACGCCCAGTACGAGGCCGAACGAGATCAGCCGCACGCGCACGAGCGCGATGACCGACGAGGCGCGCGGCCCTTCCAGCGGCCACACTATATTGAGTGCGGAATTGAGCGACGAAAACGTTGCGGAAGCGCCGATCGCCAGCATGGCCAGCGAGATCAGCGCGGCCACGCCGCCTGCGTCGCCCGCGCGGTGGGCGTTCTGCACGATGGTGGTGATGGCGGCGGCGGCGTCGTTGCCGAGCACGTTGTGCACTTCGCGGAACAACTGGCCGCGCGCCGCATCGGCGCCGAAGAACCAGCCCGCTACGGCAATCACCATGACCAGCGTGGGCGCGAGCGAGAACGCGGAATAGAAGGCGATGCTGGCGGCGAGCGACGGGCAGCGGTCGGCGATGAACTGGCGGCAGGCGCCCACGGCCCACGACGCTTCTTTGCGTGCGGCCGTTTCGAGCCGCTCGGAGGAAATAGTTGCCATGATCGACGTCTCGCGGTTCGTCCTGAAGACAAGGTGACGGGCATGCGGCCAGCGGCAGTGGCGCCCGGTCTGTGGCGGAACACGCAACCGATGCCGCGAGAACCGCACTTCGGCAGTCCGCAGATCCGGCCCGGTCGCCCGCCTCGGGCGCGCCTCGCGCCAGCGCCGGCGCGGCCGGCGGCTCCACGCGCTCGTCACACGAATATAGCAAGCTGGGTGCCCGGGCGCGCCGCACCTGTGCGCGCGGTGCATCTCGCGCGATCCGGAGCCCAAAACGTCTTATACTGAAACGACCCACAACCAGAAAGCCGAGGACGCAATCATGTTGCAGATGTCCCGGCGTCAGTTCCTCAAGGTCACGGCGACGTCGCTGGCAGGATCCAGCCTCGCGTTAATGGGCTTCGCGCCCGCCGACGCACTTGCCGAAGTCCGACAATACAAACTGGCGCGCACCACTGAAACCCGCAATACCTGCCCGTACTGCTCGGTAGGCTGCGGCATCCTCATGTACGGTCTCGGCGACGGCGCGAAGAACGCCACCGCGAGCATCATTCACATCGAGGGCGATCCCGATCATCCGGTCAACCGCGGCACGCTCTGCCCGAAGGGCGCGAGCCTGATCGACTTCATCCACAGCCCGAACCGGCTCAAGTATCCGGAATACCGCGCGGCGGGCTCGAACGAGTGGAAACGCATCTCGTGGGACGAGGCGCTCGACCGCATCGCGAAGTTGCTCAAGGAAGACCGCGACGCGAATTTCGTCGAGAAAACGGCGGACGGCAAGACCGTCAACCGCTGGCTGACCACCGGCATGCTGGCCGCGTCGGCGGGCAGCAACGAAGTCGGTTATCTCACGCATAAAGTGGCCCGCTCGATGGGCCTGCTGGCATTCGACAACCAGGCGCGTGTCTGACACGGCCCGACGGTGGCAGGTCTTGCCCCGACGTTTGGCCGTGGAGCGATGACGAACCATTGGGTCGACATTCGCAATGCGGACGTGATTCTGGTGATGGGCGGCAATGCGGCCGAGGCGCACCCGTGCGGCTTCAAGTGGGTCACGGAGGCGAAGGCGCACCGCAAGGCGCGGCTCATCGTGGTGGATCCGCGCTTTACGCGCACGGCATCGGTCGCGGACTATTACGCGCCGATTCGCACCGGCACGGACATCGCGTTCCTTGGCGCCGTCATCAACTGGCTGCTCACGAACGACAAGATCCAGCACGAGTACGTGAAGAACTACACGGACTTCTCGTTCATCGTGCGCGACGATTACGCGTTCAACGACGGCATCTACTCGGGCTACGATCCGGCGAAGCACGCGTATCCGGACAAGGCGTCGTGGAACTACGAAATCGGCGACGACGGTTTCGTGAAGACCGACGACACCTTGCAGAATCCGCGCTGCGTGTATCAGCTGCTCAAGCAGCATTACTCGCGCTATACGCCCGAAATGGTGGAGAAGGTCTGCGGCACGCCGAAGGATAAATTCCTGAAGGTCTGCGAAATGCTCGCGAGCACCGCCGTGCCGGGCCGCGCCGGGACGATTCTGTACGCGCTCGGCTGGACCCATCATTCGATCGGCGCGCAGATGATCCGCACCGGCGCGATGGTGCAGCTGCTGCTGGGCAACATCGGCATTGCGGGCGGCGGCATGAACGCGCTGCGCGGGCACTCGAACATCCAGGGTCTCACCGACCTCGGGCTGATGTCGAACCTGCTGCCGGGCTATATGACGCTCCCGAGCGAGGCCGAGCAGGACTACGACGGCTACATCAAGAAGCGCGCCTCGCAGCCCATGCGGCCCAATCAGCTGAGCTACTGGCAGCACTACGGCGCGTTCTTCGTGAGCTTCATGAAGGCGTGGTGGGGCGACAACGCGACCCAGGAAAACAACTGGGGTTACGACTGGCTGCCCAAGCTCGACAAGCCGTACGATCTGCTGCAGACCATCGAGCTGATGAATCAGGGCAAGGTCAACGGTTATATCTGCCAGGGCTTCAACGTGATCGCGTCGGCGCCCGACAAGGCCAAGACGCTCTCGGCGCTCGGCAAGCTCAAGTGGCTCGTCGTCATGGATCCGCTCGCGACCGAAACGTCCGAGTTCTGGAAGAAGTACGGCGACTTCAACGATGTCGATACGGCGTCGATCCAGACCGAGGTGTTCCGTCTGCCCACCACCTGCTTCGCGGAGGAAAACGGCTCGCTCGTGAGTTCGAGCCGCGTGCTGCAATGGCACTGGAAGGGCGCGGAGCCGCCGTTCGAGGCGCGGAGCGATCTGGAGATCATGTCCGGACTGTTCCTGCGCATTCGCGCGGCGTATCAGAAGGATGGCGGCAAGCTGCCCGATCCGATCGTCAAGCTGAGCTGGCCGTATTCCGATCCCGCGAGTCCCACGCCCGAGGAACTGGCGAAGGAATACAACGGCAAAGCGCTCGCCGATCAGACCGACCCGAAGGACGCGACCAAGGTGCTAGTGAAGAAGGGCGAGCAGCTTGCCGGTTTCGCGCAATTGAAGGACGACGGCACGACCGCGAGCGGCTGCTGGATCTTCTGCGGCGCGTGGACCCAGGCGGGCAACCAGATGGGCCGGCGCGACAACTCGGACCCGACCGGCATCGGCCAGACGCTCAACTGGGCGTGGGCGTGGCCCGTGAACCGGCGCATTCTGTACAACCGCGCCTCGTGCGATACGGCGGGCAAGCCGTTCGATCCCACCCGCAAGCTGATCGGCTGGAACGGCGCGGCGTGGACCGGCGCGGACGTGCCCGACTACAAGGTCGATGAAGCGCCCGATCTCGGCATGGGACCGTTCATCATGAACCCCGAGGGCGTGGCGCGTTTCTTCGCGCGCGACGGCATGAACGAAGGACCGTTCCCCGAGCATTACGAGCCCTTCGAGAATCCGCTCGGCTACAACCCGTTCCATCCCAACAATGCGCAGGCCACCAGCAATCCGGCGGCGCGCGTGTTCCCGGACGACCGCAAGACGTTCGGCACCGCGCAGAACTTCCCGCACGTCGCGACCACGTATCGCCTCACCGAGCACTTCCACTTCTGGACCAAGCACGCACGGCTGAACGCCATCATCCAGCCGCAGCAATTCGTCGAGATCGGCGAGGAGCTGGCCAAGGAAGTGGGCGTGGTCGACGGCGGACGCGTCAAGGTGTCGAGCAACCGCGGGTATCTGATCGCGGTGGCCGTGGTCACCAAGCGCATCAAGGCGCTCACGATCGAGGGCAAGAAGGTGCACACCGTGGGCGTGCCGCTGCACTGGGGCTTCACGGGACTGACGAAACCCGGCTATCTGACGAATACGCTCACGCCGCCCGTCGGCGACGGCAATTCGCAGACGCCCGAGTTCAAGTCTTTCCTCGTGAAAGTGGAAAAGGCCTAAGGGGGGAACATGGCACTACAGTCACTCGACGTCAAACGCCTCTCGGCCACCACCACGCCGCCGCCGGGCGTGCGCGAGCCCGTCACGGGCGCGGTCGCGAAGCTCATCGACGTCACCAAATGCATCGGCTGCAAGGCGTGTCAGACCGCGTGCATGGAATGGAACGACCTGCGCGACGAAGTCGGCATCAACACCGGCGTGTACGACAATCCGCGCGATCTCAGCGAGCACTCGTGGACCGTGATGCGCTTCACGGAATACGAGAACCCGGACGGCAACCTCGAATGGCTGATCCGCAAGGACGGCTGCATGCATTGCGAGGATCCGGGTTGCCTGAAGGCCTGTCCTTCGCCGGGCGCGATCGTGCAGTACACGAACGGCATCGTCGATTTTCACGAGGAAAACTGCATCGGTTGCGGCTATTGCATCACGGGTTGTCCGTTCAATATTCCGCGGCTCTCGAAGACCGAACATCGCGTGTATAAATGCACGCTCTGTTCCGACCGCGTGGCCGTGGGCCAGGAGCCCGCCTGCGTGAAGACCTGCCCGACGGGCGCGATCGTGTTCGGCACCAAGGAGGACATGAAAGTGCACGCCGCCGAGCGCATCGAAGACCTCAAGGAGCGCGGCTTCGAGAACGCGGGGCTGTACGATCCGCCGGGCGTCAGCGGCACGCACGTGATGTACGTGTTGCATCACGCCGACAAACCGTCGCTGTATCACGGTCTGCCGGACCATCCGCGCATCAGTCCGCTCGTGCGTGTGTGGAAGGGCCTCGCCAAGCCGCTCGCGCTCGCGGGTATCGCGGTCGCGGCGCTGGCGGGTTTCTTCCACTACACGCGCATCGGCCCGAACGAAACGCATGCCGAAGACGAACAGGCCGCCGTGGACGAAGCGCGGCGCATTCGCGAGTCCCGCGGCGAACCTCCCGAGGAGCGCAACGATGAACGATTCTGAACCGCGTCTGATCCAGCGTTACACGGCCAACGAGCGCAGCAATCACTGGATCACGGCGATCACGTTCGTGCTGCTCGCGCTCTCCGGCCTCGCGATGTTTCATCCGGCGATGTTCTGGCTCTCCGCGCTGTTCGGCGGCGGTCAGTGGACGCGCATTCTACATCCGTTCATCGGCCTCGTGATGTTCGTGTCGTTCATGATTCTCGCGCTGCGTTTCTGGCATCACAACTATCTGGACAAAGCCGACGTTCAATGGCTCAAACAGATGGACGACGTGCTCAATAACCGCGAGGACAAGCTGCCGGAAATCGGTAAATACAATGCGGGACAGAAGCTGTTATTCTTCACGCTGGTGGTTTGCCTCGTGCTGCTGCTCGTGAGCGGCATCGTGATCTGGCGTCGCTATTTCTCGTTCTATTTCCCGATCACGGTGATCCGCGTGGCCTCCGTCGTGCATGCGGCCGCGGCCTTCGTGCTGATCGTCTCCATCGTCGTGCATATCTATGCGGCGCTGTGGGTCAAGGGTTCGATCGGCGCCATGACGCGCGGTTATGTGACGTGGGGCTGGGCGCGCAAGCATCATCCGCGCTGGTTCCGCGAGAGCATCAAATAAGGCGCGCGTGCGCTCGCGCATTGCGCGTGGCGCGCGCCGCCGGCAAGCCGCCCGCCTGCGAAGGCGCGGCGGCTTTTTGTTTGTCGGAGTAGGTGTGGGAGAAGACTCGCCGTGACGCAACGCATTCTCGACCCTGAGCAGATTCAGGCACAAGATCCTTCCGCGATTCCGCGCATTCGTCTGCCCGAACGCGGCACACTGTTCAAGGAACGCGCCACGCGGCTGCGCAAGCTCGCGGACCACAATCCCATCGGCGGCTATATGCGTCTGATGGCGGCGCTCGTCGACGCGCAGCAGCAGGCGCTCGATCATTTCGATGCATGCATGCCCGAGCGCGAGGCCATCGATCGCGCGCAACGCCATTCGATGCCGATCCTGCCCGCGCTCGGCGGCGAACGCGATCCGCAATGGCGCGAGGTGCTGCGCCGTCTCGCCGACCGCGTGGAAGCGGCGGGCGCGGTCACGCCCGCGCTTGCGAACGTGCTCGACAGCCTGCGCGCGATGAGCGACGCGCAACTCGACGCGCAAGCCGACGCGCTGCTCGCGCAGCGTCACGCCGAAGTGTCGCCGGCCACCGCGCCGTTCATCATGGCCGCGCTGCAAGTGGTCTGGACCGATCTCGCGAGCCGCCTGAACACGCGCGACGTGCCGTATGTCGATGCGCCAGGCGTGTGTCCCGTGTGCGGCACGCCGCCGGTCGCGAGCATCGTGCGCGTGGGCGGCACGTTGCAGGGGTATCGCTTCACGCAATGCAGCCTGTGCGCCACCGAGCACCACGTGGTACGCGTGAAATGCACGAACTGCGATTCGACCAAGGGCATCGCGTATCACGGCATCGAAGGCGGCAGTGACGCCGTGAAGGCCGAATCGTGCGACGAATGCCATACGTACCGCAAGATCGGCTATCAGGACAAAGACCTCGACTTCGAACCGCTCGCCGACGATCTCGCCAGCCTCACGCTTGACCTGCTGATGGGCGAGGCCGGTTACCGGCGCGCGAGTGCGAATCCGCTGCTGTATCCCGAAGCGCCTGCCGAGCAATGACGCCCACGCCGCCCATGAGCGAAACGGAACTGCAACACGGGGCTTCGTCCGACGAGTCCGGCGAGTCCGGCACGACCGATGCGCGCGCGCTCAACGCGATGCTCGCGCAGATGCCCGCGGTGGAACGCGTGATCGCGTCTGAAGACGCGCAACCGCTGATCGTCGAATACGGGCGCACGCAGGTGCTCGCGGCGATACGCGCGACCCTCGACGGCTGGCGGCGCGAGGCGCAGGCGGGCACCTTGAAACCCGACGCGAACGCCAGCGCCGACGCCGCGCCGTTTTCCATCGCCCGCGTGATCGACGCCGCTTCGACCACCTTGCAGGCGCGCGCACAAAGCGCGCTGCGCGCCGTGTTCAATCTCACCGGCACCGTGCTCCACACGAATCTGGGCCGCGCGTTATTGCCCGACGAAGCGGTCCGCGCCGTCGTGCAGGCGCTCACGCAACCCGCGAATCTGGAATTCGATCTGGCGACCGGCAAGCGCGGCGATCGCGACGATCTGATCGACGAACTCATCTGCGAACTCACGGGCGCGGAAGCGGCGACCGTCGTCAACAACAATGCGGCGGCGGTGCTGCTGTCGCTCTCGGCGTTGGCCGCGCGCAAGGATGTGATCGTCTCGCGCGGCGAACTCGTGGAGATTGGCGGCGCGTTTCGCATTCCCGACATCATGAGCCGCGCGGGCGCGCGTCTGCGCGAAGTCGGCACGACCAATCGCACGCATCTGAAAGACTACGAGGCTGCGATCAGTGAACGCACCGCACTGCTGATGAAAGTTCATTGCAGCAACTATGCGATCAGTGGCTTCACGAAGATCGTTGAACTCGACGAACTCGCGCCGCTCGCGCGTCAGCATGGTTTGCCCGTGGCGGTCGATCTCGGCAGTGGCACGCTCGCGGACCTCACGCAATGGGGCCTGCCCGCCGAACCCACGGTGCGCGAAACCGTGGAAGCGGGCGCGGATCTCGTGACCTTCAGCGGCGACAAATTACTCGGCGGACCGCAGGCCGGTTTGATCGTCGGGCGCAAGGAACTCATCGCGAAGATCAAGAAGCATCCGCTCAAGCGCGCGCTGCGCGTGGGCAAGCTCACGCTCGCCGCGCTCGAACCCGTGCTGCGGCTTTATCGCGCGCCCGAACTGCTGCGTGAACGGCTCACTACGCTGCGTCTGCTCACGCGTCCCGCGCAGGAGATGCACGACGCCGCCACGCGCGCATTGCCTGCTTTGCAGCGCGCGCTCGGCGACGGCTACACGGCCAATATCGAACCGATGTTCAGCCAGATCGGCAGCGGCGCATTGCCCGTCGATCTGCTGCCGAGCAGCGGCTTCGCGATTCGCTACGCGGGAAAGGGCGGCAGCGGGCGCGCGTTGCTCAAGCTGGAGCGCGCGTTGCGCGCGCTGCCGCGTCCCGTGATCGGCCGCATTGCCGACGACGCCTTGCGTCTCGATCTGCGCTGCGTCGAAGGCGCGGACGAAGCGGCCTTCATCGCGCAATTCGCGGAGCTGCGCCTGTGATCGTCGGTACGGCAGGGCATATCGATCACGGCAAGACCACGCTCGTACGCGCGCTGACCGGCGTCGACACGGACCGCCTTAAAGAAGAGAAGGCGCGCGGCATTTCGATCGAACTCGGCTATGCGTACACGCCGCTCGCGAACGGCGACGTGCTCGGTTTCATCGACGTGCCGGGCCACGAAAAACTCGTGCATACGATGGCGGCGGGCGCGTGCGGTATCGACTTCGCCCTGCTTGTGATTGCCGCCGACGACGGCGTGATGCCGCAAACGCGCGAGCATCTGGCGATTCTGCAATTGCTGGGCGTCACGCACGGTGCGATCGCGTTGACCAAAACCGATCGCGTGGACGCCGCGCGGCTCGCGCAAGTGCGCGCGGAAATCGACGCGTGGCTCGCGCCGGGCGTATTGGCGGGCGCGCCGTGCTTCGAAACGAACGCGACGCAGCCCGGCGACGCGGGTGTCGCGCAACTCGATGCGTTCCTGCGTGAGCGCGCGACCGCGTGGCAGGCGCGCCGCGACGACGGCCTGTTCCGGCTGGCCGTCGATCGCGTGTTCACGTTGACGGGGCAGGGCACGGTGGTGACCGGCACGGTGTTCGCGGGACGCGTGCAGACCGGCGACGCCATGCTGCTCGCGCCCGCCGGCGAAACGGTGCGCGTGCGCAGCATCCACGCGCAAAACCGCGCCGCCGACACCGGACGCGCGGGCGAGCGTTGCGCGCTCAATCTCGCGGGCATCGACAAGGCGCAGATCGCGCGCGGCGACTGGATCGTCGACGCGCGGCTTGCGCAAACGGCGACGCGTCTCGACGTCGAACTGCATCTGCTCGTCGATGCGGGCATCACGCTCACGCACTGGTCGCCGCTGCATGTCCATTTGGGGACGACGCATCGCGTCGCCAACGTCGCGCTGCTCGACGGCGATGCGCTGGGCGCGGGCGAAACGGCGCGCGTGCAACTCGTGTTCGACGCGCCGCTGCATGCGCTGCCGGGCGACCGTTTTATCGTGCGCAATGCGCAGGCGAGCCGCACGGTGGGCGGCGGGCGCGTGCTCGATCCGTTCGGTCCGTCGCGGCGCAGACGCACGCCGGAGCGTCGCGCGTGGCTCGACGCGTTGCGCGTGTGGCTCGACGAAGGACGCATCGATGCGCTGATTGCCGAAGCGCCGCGCGGTCTCGCGTTCGCGACGCTCACGCAGCTAACCGGACAGGCCGCCGATACGCTCGCGTTGCCCGCGGATGCTGTGACGATCGCCGCGCAAGGACGCACCGAGGAAGCGGTCGTGCTCGCGCGCGATCACTGGACGCGTCTCGCGGCGCGCATCGTCGAGGTGCTGGGCGATTTTCATGCGCGCTCGCCCGACGAGCAGGGGCCGGACGCGTCGCGCTTGCGGCGCATGGCGGCGCCGCTGGTCAGCGATACGGTCTGGCGCGCGGCGGTGGATGCGCTCGTCGACGAAGGACGTATCGCGAGAAGCGGGCCGTGGCTGCATCTGCCCTCGCATGCGGTGACGCTGGATGCGCAGGAGGAAGCCTTGGCCGCGCGCCTCATGCCCTTGATCGCGCTAGGTCGCTACGATCCGCCGTGGGTGCGCGATCTGGCGAAAGACGTGCAGGAATCCGAAGAAAAGGTGCGCGCGCTGTTGCGGAAATTGGCGCGGCTGGGCAGGCTTTATCAGATTGTGCGTGATCTGTTTTACGATCAGGATGTCGTGCATGAGCTTGCGCGTCTGGTGGCAAAGCTCGCTCAGGAGCAGGGCGTGGGCGCGGCCGCGTTTCGCGATGCGTCGGGTCTTGGGAGAAAACGCGCGATTCAGATTCTGGAGTTCTTCGATCGCGTTGGATATACTCGTTTCCAGCGCGAACTGCATGTGTTGAGACCCGATAGCCGTATGCATGAATGGCTGTGAAATATGGTCAAAGGGCGATGACATTGGCAGGTTGAGTGGTCACAGGAAGGCAATCGCATCGGGTGGTGCGGCCGGGCTTCAAACCCGGTTGGGGACGTCAGCCGTTCCCGGGATGGTTCGACTCCATCTGCTTTCCGCCAGTTTTTTTGGTCGCGTGAGAATCGCGCTGCTGCTGAACAGGGCGGCGATCTTCTTCTTTCATATCACAGGTATGAGTACGCGCGCCGTGCGACTGAGCGCGACCCATCTCTGCAATTCACCGACGGCGTGCCGCTCTGTCTCTTCTTGCACGGAAGAGGTCATGCGCGTCGTCAATCACGACCGAGCTAATTCGAAACGCGACGCCTTGCTGTCCTCGGTGGCCGGTTTCCGGCCGTACCTTCGCCCGCATATCGATAGGGGATCTACTTGACGCGGACTAGGTCTGCTGCACAATGAAGCAGATCCCGCTCCACAGCGTTGGCGTTATCGCGGCTCTCGCGTCCGCATGGCAGAAATAATCGCCTCACTGCACCGAATCTACGCCGGCATGTAAAAGTATCGCAGCGGCATCAGTTGCTTGGTTTTGGCATCAGCGGTCTGATAGTTGTCCGTCAGTGCTCGTGCAAGTTCGTCCAAGCTCCAGAGCATGAGGGGAACCGCCGCCCGTTCGGCTTCATACAGCGCATCCTTCGTGAACCCACCGGTGCTGACGTAAAGGCCTCGGTCGTCTTTATGCCTGCCGCCAAGGAAGCTTCGGAGTTGTGCGCTTCCCATCTTTCCATCGCGATGCTTTACCTCCACCACAATGCGTGGCTGTTGGAATCCGAAGCCATCCGGGGAAGCGAGGATGTCCTTCCCTCTGTCAGGACCTGCAGGGGACACTTGGGTCTTGTAACCCATCGCCCGTAGGATGCCAGCAACGAGTTCTTGCATTTCGTCCCAATCGAGTCTGTTGATTTGGTCCTTGATGCGCTCAAACGCGATAACTTCAGTCTGTCGCAGAGGGTCGTTGACTTCGACCTCAACGAGTTCATCGCTTGTCGGTCGAGGTATCTGGACCGCCCCTTTCGCGATTGCGAGTAGTTCTCTCTGCGCCGACTCCGGTACCTTAAATATCGTCAGAACCGAGCCAAGACTGTTCTTGCTGCCAGTAAGGAGCAAGTCGCGATCTACCTCTTTTTGCAACCATGCCACCGGCCGTGCTAAGGCCATGTTCAAGTCTGTCCATTCAGGGCGGTATTCACAAGGCCCTTTTACCTGCCCCACGAGATACGTCCGATTTTCGGTCGAATACGTTACCACCCAGTCGTCGTTCTTGATTTCATGGATGAACCGATACACTTGTGACACGCCCGCGATGATGGTTCCCTCCTTGGTGCCAGGTGAAACCTCTCGGTAAGCGTCGGCCAACTGCTCTCGCGTCGCGCCCTTGCTCGCTTCTTCAGCGATTCGTACCCAACCGATGGCGGCAACGGCCTTCTCTCGGAACTCTTCGTACAGCAGACCGCCTTTCGCTCGTACCATCCACATTGTTGTCATTAAATGCGCCTCTTTCTTACCAGTTTCCGAGCAAGTGTATCAGGCGAGAGATAAGTTCCGACCCATGCCCGCTGTGCTGACTTCAAATCGAACACGCGATGTCGACCCGAACCAGCCATTCGAAAACTCCCAAAGCGGTCACTCGATTCAGGAATTCTGGTCCCTTGGTAAACGGCGTAGACTCGCGCTCAAGGTAAAAAATGAAAACATTTGGGGGGGTCCGTGTATGAAGGCTCTTTGCGAAACGATATTGAAAGAACTCATCAATTCCTTTTCGCAAGAGAGCCATAACCAACACGAACCACCATCCCTTTCTTTTTTCGACAATCGCGCATCGTAATCACCGCTATCTCAATCCGCTTTCACGTCGCAAGGCTTTTGGATTTATCCGGAGCGTAACTGACAATTTATCTGCCGATGATTTGGTGCTGGATGCAGGCTGTGGTAAGGAAAATTTACTGCGTTGCACGCATCAACACGCGAAAGCTTTCTGTAGATCGATTCAAGAACCAGCGACATCTGGTCGGGCTTCGGGAGCATCATGACCGGTTGTCACGCACATCGCCAGGAAGCCGGTGCTGGGCAAGCCACGCCTTGCCGATTGACGCTCGCAGGCGCTGTGCTAAAAAAACTCTATCAAAAGCCTCTCGCGTACCGGACAATTGTGCGAACGTTTTCTTCAAGCCTCGCTTTCTGTCGTTCGCGTTCTTCTTGAGACGGGCTTTCCCTGGCTTTGACAGAAACGCTGGGCGCTGGTACTTCGATCTGCGTGGCCGTAGTCGACTGTTGTATAGGCGTACCCGTCTGCTCCAGCCCGGGTGCGCCAAACGAAGCATTTGTAAAAAATGTACTGCCTAACAGTAAAATTCCTATGGATGCTATGCGACTCATGATGTTGTGGCCTCCTCTCATTTACCGCTTCCATTTGTGATAATTTCAATAGAAGCGGCTTAATCGGTTTCCCTCAAAGAGGGGACCAGCTGCCATGCAGGGACATGCGCAACCGGAATGGAATCTTGATCCGTGCTACAGGTCCCGACGACATCTTCATTCCGTCAAGCACCACCAGTTCACTTGTTTGCGATCGAAGATGGTTAAGAACGCTGATCACAAACCCATCGCCTTCAGGTGCGTCGGGGCTCCGTGGAACGAAAATCGGCTCTTGTAAGCACTCTGCGTCCCCGGCGAACCATGCTTCGGTATCGCCCGATACAACATCGACGTGTGCGATCTCGTTGAAAAACTGGAAGGGTGGAGCACCAAGGTTTTCACCGTCAAACGGCAAACCTGGATCGAATTGAGAACGAATCCGTGGCGATACGGCCGCCCTGTATAGCGCTCATCACAGCGTGGAAATTCACACGGAAAGTCCATCAGTGCTTTGGGCTCGACTTTATTGATCGTGGCATCCAGATCAAAAGTCCAGCGCATCAATGACGCTTTAAGCGTTTCTGGTGGCGGAACAGAGCCGTCTTCCTGTGGGAAAAAGTAAAAGACATTCCCTCCCGTCACCGGCATGTCCACGTGAATGCGGCTCCCCTCTTCAAAGGAATTCAGCGTGTGACCTTGAAACCCATTTGCCGGACCGTAATACCAACGAATGTCGTCAGCAGAACCGAGCCTCGGAAGAACTCCAAACAATTGCGGAAGGTCTGGTTGCCACTGAAAATGCGGGCCGCCGTTTTTCATTCGCTCGACGTCGACAGTCAAAGGGATAACAGGGAAGACAACATGATGTTCGGTGATCGCGAAATCGTGAATCATCGCAGCGTACGGCGCCTTGAACCACACTTCACGCTTCAACTCCCCGAATGCGCCGATCTCAAAGTAGGCAATATCAGGAGTGCCGTCGCCCTTGGCTTCATAGGCGAAGCAGAGCAGATCGCCGGTTTCGGGATCCACTTTTGGATGAGCGGTGAATGTCGCAGATCGCACTTGCCCATCAAAGTCCCACACTCCAAAGGTCTCGAGCGTGTCCGGATCCATCGCGTATGGGAGGTTGTCTTCCTTCATCGCGAGTAAGACACCGTTGTGCTTCAGTACGGTTGTGTTTGCCGTACTGTTGTTCTGGGCTGCCTGCGGGTCGTTTGTAAAGACGTTTCGGTAAACGCCATTGAGCGAGCGGCGTTCCCGGCGTTGCGCGCGCAATCTGTCGGTTTGAACGTACCGCCGTTTCAGGCTGACCTTTCCGTGATCAAAGCGAAAGGCGCAAACGGCGCCATCACCGTTGAAGAAGATATCGTTGCCGAGCATCGGCGGGTACTGGGGATCCGGCGCCACTTGGTAAAAAACGCCGCTGATGCAGTCTGGCAGTGTTCCCTCGACCTCAAGGTCCGTCACATCCGCCTCAACGCGGCTTGGCTGATAAAGCCCGACGAATTCGGGTGTGCTCGGAAACTGCGAACTCATGACTTTCTCCCTTCGACATAACTGTACTTGAACGTACACATATGATCGGCAATGGCGGAGGTAAAGTCAACATAAATGTACGATTAAGTACAGATATGTCGGGCAGTCTGTTCGTCTGGCGCGCCTTCCACCAGGCGTGTCTCATAGCAAGTAGGTGTCAGAACGGATACGGACGCGGTTCGTGCTGCACCGATAGACATGGCCTGCAACAGCCCCTGCGGCCGACCGAATGCAGCCGCTGCTGCCGGGCGAGCAGTGCCGCGCAATTCGTATGACGCGCGAAGGACACAGGTGTCGATGCGTGGGCGGAGAGGAGGGGGAGAACTTGTCACGACTTCACCTGCTCGGCGAGGAGAGATGGACAGCTAGAAAACCGGTTGCTAAGGTCGGCATGAACGGCCACAAAGCTGTACTAATGTGCACTGTTATAAGTGGCCTGGACGTGAGGTCAATAAAAATGTACGATGGGGTACAGTTATTGCATGCGAGATAGAAATTGCGCGTCAAGACAGAAAGCCGACGACTTGCTTACATAGAATCAGCTGGACGACTTTTCGTCGATCGTGGTTTTTCGTCAGTTTCAATGGACATGATCGCGGCCGACGTCGGTGGGTCAAAGGTCACGTTGTACAACTACTTTGCATCGAAAGAAGAACTGTTCGAGGCTTTCGTTGTTGAAGCGGGCCGTAGTGCCGTTGAGCGACTGATTGATGTCCCGGTCGACGGGAGGAACATTGAGAAGACGCTGACAAAGCTTGGTCTTGAGTTTCTTCGGCTGATCACGACGCCAAACGTGGTCGCGCTGGATCGCCTGATCATCAGTGAAGCCAGGAGACTGCCTGACCTTGCTCGGATCTTCTATGAAAACGGACCCAAGCGAACGATCGAAGCGCTCATCCGGGTATTCGACGAACTATTGGCAAACTCAGCTATAAGGCCGGTGGATTCAACGACGCTTGCTTTGCATTTTAAGGCTTTGTGTGAGTCGTCAATTCTGGAGCGCCAGCTTTGGTGTGTTGAACGGCAGCCAAACGAGATCAGATTGAAGAAGGCTGTTGCGTCGGCGGTGTCGGCGTTCTTGCACGGCTACGCGAATCCCTAGTCCCGGCGAAGTCCAGGCTGCTGAGGATTCGGAAATGCCGCAAACCGGCAGGCGATAGTGATGATGGAGATTCCATGAGGCGCCCGGGGCTCAGTCCGTATAAAGATGACTTAGACCTTGAGCCAATTGCCGCATGGTTTCGCTGCAGTGAGAACCCGGCCGTTCGTATTGCGTCAACGTGACGTGCAAAGGAATCCTGACGGTAGTCCATTATTGGACGTTGATGAGCTCTTCGCTCGCCAGACGAAAACCAAAATTACGATGTCGGCTGCAAAGCCTAAAGCTGCCACCAAACGACAGCTTGGCAACGACGGCTCATGGCCGACTAGCGCCCGACGACCAGGCGTGGCGCTTGCCGTGGGCGCGGCCTTTCATGCGAAACCCCGAGCCGGCTTCGTGGCCTGCAAAGCTGAGCGGCAGGTATACGTTGGCAAGCGGTCCACATCGGTTCATTCAACTGCCCGCGGCTTCATGAAAGCCGCGAGACGAGAGGTTTCATTTGCCGACCTGCCACGCAGAGCCAGCAGAATCGCCGACACCCGCAGACTAAGATCGTCGGCAAATAGATTGGCATGTAAGGCCGCGCTAGTAACCGACGGTGAAGCGCGCGCAGCGGTTCTGCGGCTGCTCAAGTTCGTCGACTACTGCAACCGCATAATCCTCAAACGAGACGTGGCTCTTGCCGTCCGCGTCACGGATCAGATCGTCCTTGCCCAGCCGGAATTTTCCGGTGCGTTCGCCCGGCTGGATCAGGATCGGCGGGCTGAAATAGGTCCAGTCGATCGTCGATGCACGCAGCGCGGCGAATGCCTTCACATGCGAAGTCGCGATCGGCACGTAGGGCGCAGGCCAATGTCCCGATTCGAGCACACGCACGCCCGGCGAGAACTGCAGCGAGCCCGCGCCGCCGACGACGAGCAAACGCGGGATCGCGGCTTGATCGACGGCCGCAATGACACGTTCGGTGACTTCAACCAGCTGATCGGTATAGCTCGTGTCGGTCGTGAAGCGCGGATCGCTGGTCGCGGGACCAAACGCGCTGACGACGGCATCGACGCCCGCAATGATTTGCGCGAGACGCTCGGCATCGCCCAGATCATCGCGGACGACCCGCACGGTTCCCGGAAGCGGCTCGGGAAGCTTCGAAGGATTGCGCGCGACGGCCACGACGCTATGGCCGCGTGCGACCAGATCTGCAAGAATGGTGAGACCGGCGCGACCGGTCGCGGCGAGAAGTGCAATTTTCATGTTCGTTTCCAGATGGATCGGTTGAATGCGGCCGGCAATTGCGCCGCATGATCGTTGGACGTTACGCGTTAGCCCGAGATTTTCGTGAAGTCGGGCTTGCGCTTGTCGGCGAACGCCGCGAAGGCTTCTTTGGCTTCCGCGCTCTTGAGGCGCTTCCTGAAGATGAAGCGCTCGCTGTTGACCTGATCGGTGATCCGGGCCGCGTCGCGCATCAGTCGCTTCATCGCCGTGAGCGAACCGACTGGCTTCGAAGCGAATCGCTCCGCAACGTGTTGCGCTTCCTCACGCAACGTCGCGGCGGGCACCACGCGGTTCGCGACGCCCCATGACACCGCGGTGGCGGCGTCCACCGGATCGCCCAGCGCGAACATCTCGAACGCCTTCACGTGGCCGATCGTGAGCGGCAGCAGATAGCTCGACGCCGCTTCGGGAACGAGCGCGAGATTGACGAACGGCGTGATGAGCTGTGCATCGTCGGCGAGCAGCACGTGATCGCAATGGAGCAGCATCGTCGTGCCGATGCCGACCGCCTTGCCGTTCACCGCCGCGACGATCGTGACCGTCGCGTTGGCGAGCGCGCGCACGAAGCGAACGACCTGCAATTCTTCCGGCCCGTTTCCGGCGGATTGCTCGGCAAATTCCGCGAGGTCGTTGCCCGCGGTGAACATGTCGCCGTCTGCCTGAATGAGTACGACGCGAATGGCGTCGTCTTTTTCGGCTTGCGTCAGGGCGTCGGCGAGCGCGCCGTACATATCGTTGGTCAAGGCGTTTTTCTTGTCCGCGCGCGCGATGGTGAGCGTGAGAATGCCCTGCGAAAGTGCCTGTTTTATGTGTTCGACCAATTGCTGTCTCCGATTGCGATGGGCTTGTGGAAGTGCGCTTAAAGCGCGGTTTCGGCGAGTTCCCGATAGTCGGTGTAGCCGTGTTCGGCGCCGCCGTAGAACGTCTTCTGATCGGCTTCGTTCAGGCTCGCGCCACGTTTCAGACGGTCCGGCAGATCGGGGTTCGCGATGAACGGCCGGCCGAACGCGATCAGATCCGCGTGGCCTTCCACGAGCGTGCGCTCCGCGCTTTCGCGCGTGAATCCGCCCGATGCGATCAACGGGCCCTTGAAATACGGGCGGAAAAGCGCGGCAATCGACTTCGGCGTTTCGCGCTGGGTGGTGCTCACGGATGCGGATGCCCAACTTGTCTGCGACTCGATCAGGTGCAGATAGGCGATGCCCCGCTCGGACAACTCGCCAATGACGTATCGATAAAGCGTCTGCGGATCGCTGTCCGCAATGTCACCGACGTTGCAGTACGGGGACAGGCGAACCCCGATTCGTTCGAGCGGCCACACGTCGGCAACAGCATCGATGACCTCGAAAAGCAGGCGCGCGCGATTCTCGATCGATCCGCCGTAGCGGTCCGTGCGGTGGTTGGTCTTGTCTTCGAGAAACTGTTGAAGGAGATAGCCGTTCGCGCCGTGAATCTCCACGCCATCGAAACCCGCGACTTTCGCGTTCTCTGCGGCCTTGCGGAAATCCGCGACGATCGCCGCGATTTCGTTCACGTCGAGCGCATGGGGCGTTTCGTACGGCACGCGCGCAAACGTGCTCGTGAATGCGTTGCCGGCGGGCTGGATGGCGGACGGTGCGACGGGCGGCGAACCATTGCGCTGGAACGACGAATGGGAAATGCGGCCGACGTGCCAAAGCTGGAGAAACATCACCGCGCCGCGTGCCTTCACGGCCTGCGTGACGCGCTGCCAGGCGACGACCTGATTGTCGGTGACGATGCCGGGCGTCTGCGGATAGCCTTGGCCTTGCTGTGAAATCTGCGTGGCCTCGGCGATAACCAGTCCGCCCTCGCTGGCCCGCTGCCCGTAGTAGGTCGCGGCCAACGGCGACGGCACGCCATCGGCATCCGCCCGCATACGCGTGAGCGGCGGCATGACGACGCGATGCTTCAGAGGGAACGGACCCAACGCGAAGGGCGCAAACAGTTTCATGTCGAACTCCAATATGACCGGTCGTTTTAGATGGTCTGCAAAAAAAGCCCGAAGGCTTTTGTACGTTATTTGAACAGGGTGCTGAAGATGACGCTGGCGAACAGGTCGAGCGGACCGCGATCCTGCTGCACTTTGGCGCGGAGGACCGTGCCTTCCCACGAATTCAGCAGGAACGATGCGATGTCGCGGGCGGAAAGTGCTGGCGGCGTGCGCTTTGCATCGATGGCCTCCTGCACGCAGGCTTCGATCGCGCGGGTCCAGGTTTCGTATAAAGACGCGAGGCGGCTTCGCACCGCTTCATGGTGCGAAGCCAACTCCGTGCTGAAATTGCCGATCAGGCAACCGTAGCGAAAATCCTTATCGGCGATGAAGTCGGCGAGGGCGGCGAAATAGTGGCGCAGACGCTCGACCGGGTCGATGCTGGAATCGGCGAGCACGGCGATCCGGTCCGAGCCGCGTTCCCAGTAAGCGTCCAGCGCGACGAGGGCCAGTGCGTCCTTGCTCTCGAAGTGGTTGTAGAACGAGCCTTTAGGCACGCCCGCCGCACCAGTGATGTCGCCGACCGCCGATCCGTTGAATCCATACAAATGAAGGGTCTGAAGACCGGCTTCAATGATTTCCTGCTTCATGCTCGGACGGGCCATCGATCGTTACTCCTAGGTTGAACGCATAATATGACCGGTCGTCTTGATTTGTCAACAGAGTGTGTAACCGCGCGTGTGCGAGTGGATGACGGAGAACCATTGTGTCCGTCTGCCGATGGTCGCTGACCGCCCCAAGCGACTTAGACGCTCCGTTAGCCAGGTGGCGTGGACTTGGCCGCCCAGGCTAATGCATGCGTCGTGCGAGAAATCGTGGGCCGTTAAAGCCGGGTGGATGATAAGTACCAGGCACGTTGCCTGGCGCGCTGTAATACGGTAGCTGCCGGGGGGCGTGACTCTATGTCATGTAGTTGCCTACTACCGATTTGCCGCAATTTTTGAAGGCTGACGCAGCCTCGAGAGGGCGCGTAAATTATTTTGCAGATATGCTTGACGCGAGGTCGGATCGCATTCATAATTCGCCTCCTTCGCTGATCGCTGCGAACGAAAACGAAGCGATTGAGACGAAATTGTTCTTTAAAAATTTACAGCCGATAAGTGTGGGCGCTTGATGGGTGATGCGACCTGACGGGTTCTTCGGAGCACGTCAGGAGAAGCAAAAGTATCAAGAGTCTCACACTAAAGTAAGTCAGGTTTTTGAAGCAATTCAGATACCTGTCAGCTTTGAGTGAGCGACCGGTTCGAGAGAACCGAAAACAGTAACAGGTTTAAACTGAAGAGTTTGATCCTGGCTCAGATTGAACGCTGGCGGCATGCCTTACACATGCAAGTCGAACGGCAGCACGGGTGCTTGCACCTGGTGGCGAGTGGCGAACGGGTGAGTAATACATCGGAACGTGTCCTGTAGTGGGGGATAGCCCGGCGAAAGCCGGATTAATACCGCATACGATCTACGGATGAAAGCGGGGGATCTTCGGACCTCGCGCTATAGGGGCGGCCGATGGCGGATTAGCTAGTTGGTGAGGTAAAGGCTCACCAAGGCGACGATCCGTAGCTGGTCTGAGAGGACGACCAGCCACACTGGGACTGAGACACGGCCCAGACTCCTACGGGAGGCAGCAGTGGGGAATTTTGGACAATGGGCGAAAGCCTGATCCAGCAATGCCGCGTGTGTGAAGAAGGCCTTCGGGTTGTAAAGCACTTTTGTCCGGAAAGAAATCCCTGGTCCTAATATGGCCGGGGGATGACGGTACCGGAAGAATAAGCACCGGCTAACTACGTGCCAGCAGCCGCGGTAATACGTAGGGTGCAAGCGTTAATCGGAATTACTGGGCGTAAAGCGTGCGCAGGCGGTGATGTAAGACCGATGTGAAATCCCCGGGCTCAACCTGGGAACTGCATTGGTGACTGCATCGCTTGAGTATGGCAGAGGGGGGTGGAATTCCACGTGTAGCAGTGAAATGCGTAGAGATGTGGAGGAATACCGATGGCGAAGGCAGCCCCCTGGGTCAATACTGACGCTCATGCACGAAAGCGTGGGGAGCAAACAGGATTAGATACCCTGGTAGTCCACGCCCTAAACGATGTCAACTGGTTGTCGGGTCTTCATTGACTTGGTAACGTAGCTAACGCGTGAAGTTGACCGCCTGGGGAGTACGGTCGCAAGATTAAAACTCAAAGGAATTGACGGGGACCCGCACAAGCGGTGGATGATGTGGATTAATTCGATGCAACGCGAAAAACCTTACCTACCCTTGACATGTACGGAATCCTGCTGAGAGGTGGGAGTGCCCGAAAGGGAGCCGTAACACAGGTGCTGCATGGCTGTCGTCAGCTCGTGTCGTGAGATGTTGGGTTAAGTCCCGCAACGAGCGCAACCCTTGTCCCTAGTTGCTACGCAAGAGCACTCCAGGGAGACTGCCGGTGACAAACCGGAGGAAGGTGGGGATGACGTCAAGTCCTCATGGCCCTTATGGGTAGGGCTTCACACGTCATACAATGGTCGGAACAGAGGGTTGCCAAGCCGCGAGGTGGAGCCAATCCCAGAAAACCGATCGTAGTCCGGATCGCAGTCTGCAACTCGACTGCGTGAAGCTGGAATCGCTAGTAATCGCGGATCAGCATGCCGCGGTGAATACGTTCCCGGGTCTTGTACACACCGCCCGTCACACCATGGGAGTGGGTTTTGCCAGAAGTGGCTAGTCTAACCGCAAGGAGGACGGTCACCACGGCAGGATTCATGACTGGGGTGAAGTCGTAACAAGGTAGCCGTATCGGAAGGTGCGGCTGGATCACCTCCTTTCCAGAGCTCACGCACTCGCGTATCAAAGCGCTCACACTTGTCGGCTGTAATAAAGACAGACTCAGGGGTCTGTAGCTCAGTCGGTTAGAGCACCGTCTTGATAAGGCGGGGGTCGATGGTTCGAATCCATCCAGACCCACCACTTTGTCTGCAAAGGCGAGACAGATCCCTTGAGTTGTTTTGACTGGGGGATTAGCTCAGCTGGGAGAGCACCTGCTTTGCAAGCAGGGGGTCGTCGGTTCGATCCCGTCATCCTCCACCAATCTTCAATGCCTAGTGTCCGGTAGCAACACAAACCGGGTATTACGCATTGGCGATTGAGCCAGTCAGAGCGATGTGAGTAAAACCATGTCGGCTGTCGTTCTTTAACAATCAGGAAGAAGTAGTAAAGAGATTCATCTGAAACACACTTAGAGATGGGTGTGGAGTAAGTGAATCAGGGTTGTGATTGTATCAATGTATTTTTAAGTGATCGAAAGATTGCCTTGAAATACGGCGCAACACGAATACTCAACCTGTAGCGAGTGGATTGAGTGGTTCCTCCGGGGATCATGAGACACACCCGTTATAGGGTCAAGCGAACAAGTGCATGTGGTGGATGCCTTGGCGATCACAGGCGATGAAGGACGCGGTAGCCTGCGAAAAGCGGTGGGGAGCTGGCAAACAAGCTTTGATCCACCGATATCCGAATGGGGAAACCCACTCCGTATGGAGTATCCATGACTGAATACATAGGTCATGTGAAGCGAACGCGGCGAACTGAAACATCTAAGTAGCCGCAGGAAAAGAAATCAACCGAGATTCCCAAAGTAGTGGCGAGCGAAATGGGATCAGCCTGTACTCTTTATCTTCGTTGTTAGCCAAACGCTCTGGAAAGTGCGGCCATAGTGGGTGATAGCCCCGTAGGCGAAAACAGCGAGGAAGAACTAGGTGTACGACAAGTAGGGCGGGACACGTGAAATCCTGTCTGAAGATGGGGGGACCATCCTCCAAGGCTAAATACTCGTGATCGACCGATAGTGAACCAGTACCGTGAGGGAAAGGCGAAAAGAACCCCGGGAGGGGAGTGAAATAGATCCTGAAACCGCATGCATACAAACAGTCGGAGCCTCGCAAGGGGTGACGGCGTACCTTTTGTATAATGGGTCAGCGACTTACATTCAGTGGCAAGCTTAACCGAATAGGGCAGGCGTAGCGAAAGCGAGTCCGAACAGGGCGTTCAGTCGCTGGGTGTAGACCCGAAACCAGGTGATCTATCCATGGCCAGGTTGAAGGCACGGTAACACGTGCTGGAGGACCGAACCCACTAACGTTGAAAAGTTAGGGGATGAGCTGTGGATAGGGGTGAAAGGCTAAACAAACCTGGAAATAGCTGGTTCTCTCCGAAAACTATTTAGGTAGTGCCTCGTGTATCACCTTCGGGGGTAGAGCACTGTCATGGTTGATGGGTCCATTGCGGATTACGTCGCCATAGCAAACTCCGAATACCGAAGAGTGCAATCACGGGAGACAGACATCGGGTGCTAACGTCCGGTGTCAAGAGGGAAACAACCCAGACCGCCAGCTAAGGTCCCCAAATATGGCTAAGTGGGAAACGAAGTGGGAAGGCTAAAACAGTCAGGAGGTTGGCTTAGAAGCAGCCACCCTTTAAAGAAAGCGTAATAGCTCACTGATCGAGTCGTCCTGCGCGGAAGATGTAACGGGGCTAAGCCATATACCGAAGCTGCGGATGCACATTTATGTGCATGGTAGGAGAGCGTTCTGTAAGCCTGCGAAGGTGCGTTGAAAAGCGTGCTGGAGGTATCAGAAGTGCGAATGCTGACATGAGTAGCGATAAAGGGGGTGAAAGGCCCCCTCGCCGTAAGCCCAAGGTTTCCTACGCAACGTTCATCGGCGTAGGGTGAGTCGGCCCCTAAGGCGAGGCAGAAATGCGTAGCTGATGGGAAGCAGGTCAATATTCCTGCACCATTGTTGAATGCGATGGGGGGACGGATCGCGGAAGGTTGTCCGGGTGTTGGAAGTCCCGGTCCTTGCATTGGAGAAGGCGCTTTGGCAAATCCGGGCGCGGAATTCAAGGGTGCGAGGCCATGCTCTTCGGAGCAGAAGCAACTGGAAGTGGTTCCAAGAAAAGCCTCTAAGCTTCAGTTCAACAGTGACCGTACCGCAAACCGACACAGGTGGGCGAGATGAGTATTCTAAGGCGCTTGAGAGAACTCGGGAGAAGGAACTCGGCAAATTGGTACCGTAACTTCGGGATAAGGTACGCCCTTGTAGCTTGACTGGCCTGCGCCAGGAGGGTGAAGGGGTTGCAATAAACTGGTGGCTGCGACTGTTTAATAAAAACACAGCACTCTGCAAACACGAAAGTGGACGTATAGGGTGTGACGCCTGCCCGGTGCCGGAAGATTAAATGATGGGGTGCAAGCTCTTGATTGAAGTCCCGGTAAACGGCGGCCGTAACTATAACGGTCCTAAGGTAGCGAAATTCCTTGTCGGGTAAGTTCCGACCTGCACGAATGGCGTAACGATGGCCACACTGTCTCCTCCCGAGACTCAGCGAAGTTGAAGTGTTTGTGATGATGCAATCTCCCCGCGGCTAGACGGAAAGACCCCATGAACCTTTACTGTAGCTTTGCATTGGACTTTGAACCGGTTTGTGTAGGATAGGTGGGAGGCTGTGAAGTGTGGACGCTAGTCTGCATGGAGCCGTCCTTGAAATACCACCCTGATCTGTTTGAGGTTCTAACCTTGGTCCGTAATCCGGATCGGGGACAGTGCATGGTAGGCAGTTTGACTGGGGCGGTCTCCTCCCAAAGGGTAACGGAGGAGTACGAAGGTACGCTAGGTACGGTCGGAAATCGTGCTGATAGTGCAATGGCATAAGCGTGCTTGACTGCGAGACTGACAAGTCGAGCAGGTGCGAAAGCAGGTCATAGTGATCCGGTGGTTCTGTATGGAAGGGCCATCGCTCAACGGATAAAAGGTACTCTGGGGATAACAGGCTGATACCGCCCAAGAGTTCATATCGACGGCGGTGTTTGGCACCTCGATGTCGGCTCATCTCATCCTGGGGCTGTAGCCGGTCCCAAGGGTATGGCTGTTCGCCATTTAAAGAGGTACGTGAGCTGGGTTTAAAACGTCGTGAGACAGTTTGGTCCCTATCTGCCGTGGGCGCTGGATATTTGAAGGGACCTGCTCCTAGTACGAGAGGACCGGAGTGGACGAACCTCTGGTGTACCGGTTGTCACGCCAGTGGCATCGCCGGGTAGCTATGTTCGGAAGAGATAACCGCTGAAAGCATCTAAGCGGGAAACTCGCCTTGAGATGAGATATCCCCGGGGCTTCGAGCCCCTTGAAGGGTCGTTCAAGACCAGGACGTTGATAGGTCAGGTGTGGAAGCGCAGTAATGCGTTAAGCTAACTGATACTAATTGCCCGTAAGGCTTGATCCTATAACAGGTGTGTTTTGCGATGATCGTTAGTGCTTCAGCACTTACGGGCATCCCACCCCCGCAGGGGGCAAAGCGCACGGTTGAGAGATCAGTGTTGTGCCGATATAAACAACACAACCCGAATTCAGTAAAAACTCTTTACGCTTCTTCCAGATTGGCTGTGGCGCCCCCAAAGGCGACGCAGCAACCCGTCATGCCTGATGACCATAGCGAGTCGGTCCCACCCCTTCCCATCCCGAACAGGACCGTGAAACGACTCTACGCCGATGATAGTGCGGATTGCCCGTGTGAAAGTAGGTAATCGTCAGGCTTCTTATGCAGTACGTCCAGAACCCCGGCTTCTCCAGAAAGAGAGCCGGGGTTCTGGCGTTTGGGCGTGGGAAATACGCGTGCCGTCTAGTGACTAACGTGCTCGGCTAGCTCACGGTAGCGCGAATAGCAAACCGCTCCCCGCAGCTGCTATCGAGCAGCCGCAGAATAGACGCAACGTCCGTCTGACCACAACCAAGGGCCGCAATGGCCCCCGCCTCAGCTCAATGTCTGCGGCGCACGCGCTCGAGCACGTGATGCTCGGCGAGCCAGTGGTGCATCATGCCTTCCCCGTTGTGTTCCTTCCGGTAAGCGCGCGATTTACCGAAGAGACACCGAGGGTAAAAGATCTGGCCCGACTGACCTCACCCTGCCGAGTGCACCATTCGTAAGTTAGTGGTCTCGCCGGTTTTCGGTTGATGCAGTTGTCGGAATTGGTCCGGTGCCAGTTGCCTCAAGGCACTATGCGGGCGCACCGAGTTGTAGTCCGTGCGGCACGCTTTGATCGGCGTGCGAGCATCGTCGAGACTGACGAACGCATGCTGCTTCAAACACCTTTCGCGCAGCCGGTCGTTGAAGCTTTCGATGTGTGCGTTTTCCACCGGCTCTCCAGGACGGATGATCACCTCTGTATCCGCTGCTCAAAGGTTGAGCAGGGCATTCAATCACGTCGGTAAATTCGATGAAGACTACGGGTCTAGGTGGGTCAATTCTGGGTGAACGTCAATAGTCCTGCATGGCTCCGGGTGCGTGGCTGCTCGCGCGAACACTTAGAACCCGAGAACTTTCGTTGATGGGCTACTGCGACAGGCAGGTTTCACAGATTGAACGGGTCGCGAGGAGATTCCGAACGACCGCTTTCAATGGGCGTTCAGGTCTGACGGTCATTGCCTGCATCTGGTCGGTAAGCGTCTGTTCGCCGGCCATGTTGCCGTCAGACCTCGGTCTGCTCCGTTGTCTCGGATTGAACCGGTCGTTGCGTCTTCTGCTGCATCACCATTGCACGCGAACCAACATGGGCACCTTGGCAGACGTCTTGCACCTACAGCCGCGCCAGATCGCACGCTCGAAGTTTGCTATCAATTGCAAGATTGAACATAGCCAGCTTGCGAATGTTCGAAGACATCTGGAGCCGGGTGCGTATCGCCCAAATTTCCGGAAGATTCAACGGCGGCTTCTGGCCGGTTGGTTTTCCCTTGTTCCACGGCACACGGTTGCCTGCCTGACCATTCTCCGTTTCCATGACGATCCAGCGGGCCGTCTCGCAGTGGAAGCAGTGGTCGCTACCCTACCCCGAGCGGCCTCCTGTCCGACCATGTGCCAACGGCTGTTTGTGGCCGCCACTACGCGGTCGTTCGCGAGCGCTCACCAGGAAAGGTTCGAACGACTTGTCACGGCAGAATCGCGGCGTGAGCTCACATGGAAAAAAGCTCGTGGTGCGTTTCGCCGAACGCCCCTGTGTTGGTGGCGGCGACTACGCCAGTCGCAAATCCCACAACACATCAAGTACATGTTGCGTGGACCGCTCAACGTGCCCCGCGCGATACGCAATACCGAGCCGTCGCCATAACGCAGGGCGTAGCGGACGCATGACAATGCGCTTGTCGGGTATTGGCGTCGTGGCCTCATGGGGCAACAGCGCTGCGCCGTAACCCGCTGCTACCAGACTCTTGATCGCATCGTTGTAGTTAAGCTCGATGCGCGGCGCAGGGTGGTGACCACCGGCCGCGAACCACTCCGTAGTCAAGCGCGAGAGACGCGTGGTCGCGTCGTTGAGAATGAGTGGCTGGGCAGCGAGCCATTCAGGAGTCACGCGCGCCGGGCATTGCCAATGGGCCGGCACAAACGCCATCACCGGATCGCGGCGCCAGGGCTTGATGACGAGTCCGGCCACCGCAGGCTGAGGTAGCGCGACCAGCCCGATATCCAACGTCCCCTCCACCAGCCGCGACAGGGTCTCCTGCGAAGTCAGCACGGCAATCTGAACGTCGATGGCGGGGTGGTGCTCGCGCAGCGCCTCCAGCGCTTGAGGCAGTAGATGTGCGATCACGCCCGTGGATGCGCCGAGACGCGCGCGTCCTTCGAGCCCTTCGACCTGCCGCTGAACATCGTCCAACGCCTGCTCCGCGTCGGCCAGCAACCGGCGCGCACGCTCCACCAGCAGATCGCCGATCGACGTCGGCGCCACATGGCCGCGCCTGCGTAGTAGCAGCGGCGCCCCGATGCGTTCTTCGAGTTCGGCGATGTGAAGGCTGACCGTTGGAGGTGCGAGATGCAATGCGCGCGCCGCATCGGCGAAGGAACCCCGGTCGGTGACTGCAACCAGAGTGCGCAAACGGTCCAGACTGATCTCTCGCATGATGTCGACCAGATTCAGAAAAACTGAATGTAGAAGTCACGAAATTCAACTTTCCCTATTCTAACCTTCCGCGCAACATAGGGCTCCTTCTACCTGTTAGCACTCACAGTCAGCGGAGCGATCCTCGTATGAGTTCTCCCGTAGTTTTCATCGACGGCGACCAGGGCACCACCGGCCTGCAAATCCACGAACGGCTACGCGACCGGACCGATATCCGCGTGCTCACGCTCGCGTCCGCAGAGCGCAAAGATCCGCGGCGTCGCACGGAAGCGATCAACGCCTGCGATATCGCCATGCTCTGTTTGCCGGATGCCGCCGCGCGCGAGGCCGTAGACGCCATCGTGAATCCTGACGTGAGAGTGATCGACGCCAGCTCGGCGCATCGGACCCATCCGGATTGGGTCTATGGTTTTCCGGAAATGACGCCGGGGCAGGCGGAGCGCATCGCGAACGCGCGCAGGGTGACGAATCCCGGCTGCTATCCGACCGGCGCAATCGGCTTGCTGCATCCCTTGATGGCGGCTGGGCTCATCCCGGACAACTACCCGATCAGTATTCACGCGGTCTCCGGATACTCGGGACGCGGGCGTGCTGGCGTGGACGAACATGAAGGGCCGGGCGCAGCGAACGCGCCGTCGTATCAGGTCTATGGTCTGGAGCTTGCGCACAAGCATACGCCGGAGATCGAGCAACATGCCCGGCTCGGGCAGCGTCCTGTTTTTGTTCCCGCGTACGGTGCGTTCCGGCAGGGCATCGTGCTAACGGTGCCGCTGGCGTCACGCCTGCTTGCATCTGGCGCGGACGGCGCGACGTTACATGCCTGCCTCGCGCGCCACTATGCCGATGCGGCCCATGTTCGCGTCTTGCCGCTGGAGGAATCGGGCGCATTAAAGCACCTGGATCCGCAGGTGCTGAATGGGACGAACGATATGAACCTGTGCGTCTTCCAGAACGTCGAGCACGGGCAGGTATTGCTCGCCGCGGTTTTCGATAATCTCGGCAAGGGAGCATCGGGTGCTGCTGTTCAGAACCTGAATCTGATGCCGGATCGCGGATAGCGAATGGCCATGGCAAACGCGTCGCCGCTATTTACGAGCTTCCGGGATCGAGCCTGAAATCGTTGGGATCTGTCGTGAGGAACGGCGCGAGTCAGTCAAAAGCCCCCGAGTCCGCTAAACAGTTTCTTCCCCAGATGCCATCAGCCGCGTCGACGCCAGTTCGGCACGGCGCTGAGAATCCGCGCAACGATGGAACCCTGTGCCGGAACCGTTTCTCTTCGCGCGCCACCAGCAAGCGATCCAGCCGACAGGTCTGCATGATCCTCGCCGAGCAGATCGTGAATGGCAACGTACCCATCGCCGCGGTACACATGCTCGACCAGCCGATGGATCTTGCCAAGGGGCTCGGACAACCAGTTATAGGTCGATGGCAGATCCTCTGCCGCATGCCTGCAACTCGCAAGAAACGCGTCGAACGCTGCCCGATGGCTGCTGCGTCGTCCGCGGAAGACGTGCAGCATTGACGCCGACGCAGGGGTCTTGACCGTCGCACTGATCACCGAAGGCAGAACCTCGTCGCGAAAGCCGTGCTCATCGGCGTAACGCGATGCAAGCACATGGTCTTTCAGCGCACTCAGTTCCGCGATCGTCGTACAGCGACAGGCCGCGATACCGTAGTTATTGGTCTGATAGCGGAAATCATGCGGCTTACGCTCACCCCACTGGAAATCCGGCGTAATGTCGCCGGTGACGAAGGTGGAATGGCGTTCGCTGCCGAGGCGGAACAACGGTGTCACGATGCTGTCGGCATCCGTCTTTGCCGCACGGATGACCTCCGGCAGATGCGGCGCGAAGAAGTCGTCGTCGTCATGGAAATAGACGTAGCCACGCTCCACCGAAGCACACTGAGCGACAACCGAAAGCTGGTCGAGCGTCAGCATTCTGGCATCAGGGATCGCCGAGATATTGCGGCGCGAAAGCATCGCGACCGCATGCCGGAAGGTAAAGAAGTCGATGGAGAAACGCCGGTTCCATTCGCCGATCAACGACACCAGCCGATCGGGGAAGCCCGGCACAGGATGGTCCGGAACGTAACGGGAAGGATCGATGGCCAGGCCCTGGCGATAATCCCGGGAAAGGCTTTGCCAATCCGGCGATTGTCGACGCACGAAAACGACTGCCGCGGTCACTAGGTACCTCAAATGGGCTGAGACGGCTGGCCGCATCCCCTTACCGACGATCAACGCGAACGACACATCGCGTGTGCAGCCGAGTGTGCGCCAGGTGCAGATTGCTGCAATCGCAATTGTACCGATGGCGCCTGGAAGGCGTTTACGCTTGATTACGCGGTCTTTCTGATGTTTTCCGGGGTGGGCAACGGCCACGCGTCGCGTCCGGCGACCTGCACTGGATCCCGGCAGCTCCCTCAGTATGGAAATGGGCTATACGAGACCGCAAAGCAGCCGACCAGTACATGAGGTCGATGCAACCGCCATTCGCGCCCGTCTGCGTTCATATCAGGGGCCAGCCGACGCGCCCCTGATCGCGCGGCTCAAGAGCCTGCTGTTCCAGCGGGCCGCTCCCGGCCGACCCAGTGCGGCGCTCAGTGTCTCGAATGCCGCACCGCCCCTTTTTTCAGCCATGAAACGACTTCGTCGACCATCGGATGGTGACGCTCGGTATTCCATATCAAAGCCGCGGTGACAACCATGATCTTCTCTTTCAGGGGCCTCACCACGACATTCTCCGGTGCCAGCTTTCGCATCGTCGCCGGAATCAGCGCCACGCCCTGTCCGCACCCGACGTACGCGATCTGCGAGGTGACCGAGCGCACCTCGTGGGTGACGCGTGGGGTCAATCCGTGCGAACGGCAGACCGACGTCAGCAAGTCGAAGTAGACCGGGCTGACCTGCCGGGAAGACATCACGAGCTGTTCGTTCGTCAGCGATTGCAGTCGAACCCTGGGCAGCGCGGCAAGCGGATGATCCTTCGGAAGCGCTACAGCCAATCTGTCCTCGGCCAGCGGCAGGGTGGCGATTCCCTTTCCGACCTCGCCATCCACACGGACAAATGCCAGATCGATCTCGCCCGCTTCGAGCGCGGGAATGGCGTCGACGCTATCGATTTCGCGCACGAATACGGTCAGATGCGGATGCGCATGCTTGAGCGCTTCCAGCACGGGCGGGACCGTTTCCAGCATGGCAGAAGTGATCGCGCCGACGTGCAGCACGCCTGACTGACCGGCCGCCACTTCGCGGACTACGCGTTCCAGTCGTTCCACATGCTCCGCGAATTGCCGGATGGCGGGCAATATCGCCGCGCCTGCGGGGCTCAATTGCGTGCCTTGGCGAGATCGGTAAAAGAGCTGCAGTTTGAGCGATTGTTCAAGGACCTTGATCTGTTCCGTCAGCGGCGGCTGCGACATGTTGAGCCGCTTCGCCGCCCGCCCATAGTGCTGCTCCTCCGCGACGGCGAGGAACATCCATAACTGCCTTATCAGCTTGAAATCGATCGTATTGCTCATGTCGGTTTTTTTCGTCAGGGGGCGGTGAACGTACCATTGTGCCTGTTCCGAAATTAGTATCAGCGAGATACGAAATACGAAATTTACATATCAACCTGAAAGCGCGAGGATTGCCGCACTCTTCCATGGAACTACGCGCGATGAACCCGACATCCATTCTTGATCGCCTCGCGGCGCTGGACACCAACACGGTTTCCGACGCGCTCGACTTTCTCGGTCTGCCCGGTGCGACCTACGGACTGCGACCGTTGTGGAACTGCCCGAAGATCGTCGGTCGGGCGAGCACCATCCAGCTCGGGCCGAAAGCCGATGCGAAGCCGACCGTGCATCTGATTTCGCCCGTCATCGACGCCGTGACAACGGACGACCGCGTACTGGTCATCGCCGGCGGAGCGGAGGGCATCTCGTGCTGGGGCGACATCCTGGCCAATGCCGCCACGGCAAAGCAGATTCGCGGATCAGTGATCGACGGCCTGAGCCGCGACATCGATGGCAGTGAATCGATCGGCTATCCCGTTTTCGGTCGCGGCGTGACGATGATCAGCGCGCGAAACCGCGTGATCCAGATTGATTCGGGCAAACCCGTCCAGATGGCGGGCGTCACCGTCGAGGAAGACGACTACGTGGTCGCCGATCGCTGCGGCACGGTGTTCGTAGCGGCCGCCCGCATCGAGGAAGTGCTGGATCTCGGAGAGCGTATTGCGCGCCGCCAGGATGGCATGGTGACGGCCGTGCGTGCTGGCCGTTCGGTTGCCGAGGTCATGCACGACAAGGAATTCGAATCCATCGCAGTGCGCGGATTCGACATCATTTCTGTGGAGTGTCTCAAATGACGAAGCCGAAGAAGGCGGCTGCCGAAGATCAGGAACTGGTCGCGCTTTTCGCTGGACTGGATACCCCTGGCGTTTCCGATGCGATGGACAAACTCGGTCTGCATGGTCAGGCACTCGGCATCATGCCGCTGGCGAACTATGCGAAGGTCGTGGTGGGGCCCGCGTTCACTGTCAAATACGTACCCGCGAGCCATCCTCCCGGCACGGTCGGCGACTTCATCGACGACGTCGCGCAAGGCGATGTCATCGTGCTCGACAACGACGGCCGTACCGACTGCACCGTCTGGGGAGACATCATGACCCAGTACGCGGGACTGCGCGGCATCGCCGGCACGGTCATCGACGGTGTCTGTCGCGATGTCAACAGGGCGCTCGGTGACAACTATCCGCTGTTCACGGCGGGCCGCTTCATGCGTACCGGCAAGGACCGCGTGCAGGTCGAATCGGTGAACGCGACGGTCGGAATCGGCACCGCGCGCGTCGCGTCGCGCGACATCGTGGTGGCTGATGCGAATGGCGTTGTCTTCGTGCCGCGTGGCCGCGCACGCGAAGTCGCGCAGATCGCTCGCCAGATCGAGGAAGTCGAGTCGCGGATCCGCGAACAGATCGCCCAGGGCAAGTCGCTGGATGATGCGCGTGCCGCACTCGGTTATCACACGCTGCAAACCAAAGGCTGACCCATGACCATTACTCAATCCTACGATCAGACCCTGCTGCAGCAAGCCCGCAGACTGGGTACGTCCACGCTGTTCGAAGCATTGGGTGTTGCCACCAGCGCCGTCGATCCCGCCATCCACACGGTATGGCCGGGCGCGTCGGTCGCAGGTGCGGCGTATCCGCTCGAATGCTCTCCCGGCGACAACCTCTCGATCCATATCGCGATGGAGAGAGTACCGCGCGGCAGCGTGCTTGTCATATCGAGCGGCGGATTCGTCGCGGGCTACTGGGGCGAGGTGCTGACGGTCGCTGCGGAAGCAGCCGGCGTCGTTGGTCTGGTCATTGATGGCGGCGTGCGTGACATCGCGGCACTGACCGCGCGACGCTTCCCAGCGTTCACTCGCGGCATTTGCATGCGCGGCACGATCAAGGCGAGTTCGCCGTCGGTCGGACAGCCGATCAGCTTCGCGGGAACGCCTGTGGCGGCTGGCGATCTGGTTGTTGCGGACGATGACGGCGTGCTCGTGATCCCCGCTGCACATGTTGGAGGGACACTGTCGCGAGGGCAGGCACGTGCCGACAAGGAAGCGAAGATGATGGACGCGCTACGTGAAGGCCACAGCACGCTGGAGCTGATGGGACTCACGAGCTGGAGGGCGGGCCAATGACCGCGCGAGTTGACGGTCTGAACCGTTTCCTTGCCGTCGCGCGCCCGTCGGCGACCTGCAAGGTCATGGATCGCGTCGCAGCGCGGCGCGCGAGCGGCGCTGCCGTGCTCTCGTTGAGCGCCGGCGAGCCGGACTTCAACACGCCCGAGCATGTTTGCGACGCGGGCGTTGCGGCGATCCGCGCGGGCCATACGCGTTACACGCAGGTGGCGGGGCTGCGCGCGCTGCGCGAAGCGATTGCCGCGAAGTTCCAGCGCGAAAACGGTCTCGACGTCGACTGGCGCGACACGCTCGTCTGCAGCGGCGGCAAGCAGGTGATCTTCAATGCGCTGGCCGCGACGCTCAATGAAGGTGACGAAGTCATCGTACCGGCGCCGTACTGGGTGAGCTACCCGGAAATCGTGCAATTGTGCGGCGCGCAGTCCGTGATCGTTTCGTGCGACGCTGGCAGCGGCTTCAAGCTGACTGCCGATGCATTGCAGGCCGCTATCACGCCACGTACGCGCTGGCTGATCCTGAACTCGCCATCGAACCCGACCGGCGCGGTTTATAGCCGCGCGGAACTGCAGGCGCTGGCCGAAGTGCTGCTCGCGCATCCGCAGGTACTGGTACTGTCCGACGATATCTACGAGCACCTGATTTTCGACAACCTTGAATTCTTCACGATCGCCCAGGTAGAGCCCCGGCTGCACGAGCGTGTACTGACGATGAACGGTGTGTCGAAGGCGTACGCGATGACGGGCTGGCGCATCGGCTTTGGCACCGGTCCTGGTTGGCTGATCGAAGCGATGGAGAAGCTTCAGGGACAGCAGACGTCCGGTGCGTCGACGATTTCGCAACACGCGGCGTTGGCTGCCCTGACCGGCCCGCAGAACTTCATCGAGCATTCGCGCGAGGCATTTCAGCGTCGGCGCGACCTGGTTGTCGAGCAGATCAACCAGGCTCCGGGCCTGCACTGTGCAGTTCCGCAAGGCGCGTTCTACGTGTTCGCATCGTGCGAAGACCTGATTGGCAAAACCACGCCGTCGGGCGTGCGTCTGGATAGCGATGAATCCGTGGTCAACGCGCTGCTCGACGAAAAGGGCGTCGCGACCGTGCACGGGAGTGCATTCGGTCTCAGACCGTATATCCGCATTGCGTATGCGCTCGATGACGAGTCGCTGTTGCACGCATGTACGGCGATCCGGGACTTCTGCCAGACGCTGACAAACTAACGTATCGCGGCAACGGCCGGCCTCCGGGGCCGGTTCGATTCGACTACTATCCAGCGAGTAAAGAAAATGACCGCAGAATTTAGCCGCGCGCATTTCGTGTTTTCCGTTGATGGAACGGCGCTGGATGTTTCAGCCATCCGTCGCGACGGCGACAAGGCGCCGATCCTGTTCCTGCATGGATTCGGCTCGACCAAGGAGGACTATGCCGACATCGTCCGCCATGCGGAATTCGCCGGTCATCCGTTCGTCGCGTACGACGCGCCGGGATGCGGCGAGACGCATTGCGCCGATCTCTCGAAGATCAGCATCCCGTTCCTGGTGGAGACGGCGCTCGCCGTGATCGAGCGCGCCGGATACGACCGTTTCCATCTGGTCGGCCACTCGATGGGCGGCCTCACCGCCCTGATGCTTGCGCATCGGCTCCCGGAGCGTGTGATTAGTTTTGTCGATATTGAAGGCAACATCGCACCGGAGGACTGCTTTCTCAGCCGGCAGATCATCGAGCACCCGCGCGACGGTGCGCAGCAGTTCCTTGATGACTTCATTGAACGCACGTTGCACGCTCCGGCGTACGCGAGCGCGCTCTATTCGGCGAGCCTGCGGCACAAGGTTCGCGCCGACGCCGTTGGTGGCATCTTCCGGTCAATGGTCGACCTGTCGGACAACGGTGACCTGATGACGAAGTTCCTCGGTCTGCCGTTTCCGCGGATGTTCATGTACGGCGAGCAGAACGCTTCGCTATCCTATCTTGACTCCATCCGCGAGCAGGGCGTCGAACTAGCCGAAATTCCGGAATGTGGGCATTTCCCGATGTATTCAAATCCCGTGCTGATGTGGAAGGCCATTGCCTCGTTTCAGGCGCGTGCGGGTAACGGTGCGGATCATTAGTTTATTAAGCGGCTATGTGTCAACGCGACTGCAATTGATTGCCTTGGGTTGTTTCGATTAATTCATCACGCGTATGTTCTGTTTCAAAGCGACAAGGAAAGGTTCTCCAGGAGCGCCATCAGTTGGTGAACCCCACATGCTGCTTGATTCAATTTGATGTCTTTACCTGGGCACCTCACCCAATCTGCGCAACCGCGCAGCGACAAACCTGCCGCAATATCAATCAGACTTCGGTTTCCGCGACGCCCGCATGGCGACGCGACTACTCTCCTTCGACGTTCAATTCGCCTTGCGGCAATACGCCGCGCTCGCGCGCTGTAACTCCTTATGCGATTGCGCTCCCGCTCGCCGCGATATGTACCGGAGCGAAGCGTATAGGGACAAACCCTAAAGATTTTTTTAACTTCTGTCGTAAGTCCCCGTAGATGAAGTTCTCCTTTCCACGGTAGCAAGACTTTCCAGCAGGTAAGAAAATCATGTTGAACGGCTTCACAATCAAGGCGAAAGTGGGCGTATCAATGCTCGCGCTCGGGGCGTTGATGGTCATGATCGGCGCTTTTGGTCTTTACGGCATGGCGTCCAGCAATAGCGATTTCGGTGATACGCACAACAACAAAATGCCGGGCATGCTGGCCGCAGCCATGGCCAATTTGAACGTCGCGCGCGAAAGACTGAATTACGACCGTGCTGTGATTCAGATCGGTACGCCGTCCGTCGACGTGGCCATCGATAAAGCCCACGCGTTCCGCCAGGCTGCCGCAAAGCAATTGAAGATTTACGAAGACCTGCCGGATGCACCCGGTGAAGCGGAGTTTCACGACGCCGTTCGCAAGAGCTACGAAGCCCATCAGCAACTCCTCGATCAAGGTTGGGCGGCCGTGAAGGCGGGCGATGCGCCGACGGCCCAACGCATCGCAGGCGAACTCGCCGGTCAATTCAATGCGTATGCGAAGGCCAACGAAGCGCTCTTTGCCTTTCAGCAAAACAGCACGGATAGTGCCTTTCGCGATGCAACCGCCCGTTATGAGCGCATTCGCGCGATCAGCGTGATTGCGATTCTCGTCGGGCTCGCGCTTGCGGTTTACGCGTGGTTTATGTTGCGTCGCGCGATCGGCGTGCCGTTGTCGATTGCACTCGAACATTTTCAGGCTATTTCCAAAGGCGATTTGACGCGTCCGGTGCACATTCATTCACGCGACGAAATGGGCCAATTGCTCGACGGCTTTTCGGCGATGAAAACCGCGCTGACCGAAACCGTCAGTTCCGTGCGGAGCGGAAGCGCGGCCATCGTGCAGGCGACCAGCGAAATTGCGGCGGGTAATCTCGATCTGTCTTCGCGTACGGAAGAGCAGGCTTCCGCGTTGCAGGAAACGGCGGCAAGCATGGAGCAATTGACCGGCACCGTTAAACAGAACGCGGAGAACGCGAAGCACGCGAATGCGATGGCCGAGAACGCATCGGAAGCGGCATTGCGCGGCGCCGATGTCGTCGAACAGGTGGTATCGACGATGAGTGAAATTAACGAGAGTTCGACGAAAATCGCGGACATCATTGCGATCATCGAAGGTATTGCATTCCAGACCAATATTCTCGCGTTGAATGCGGCTGTTGAAGCCGCTCGAGCTGGCGAACAAGGCCGTGGTTTCGCCGTGGTGGCCGGCGAAGTGCGCACGCTCGCGCAACGTTCGTCCAGTGCGGCCCGGGAAATCAAGGATTTGATCAATACCTCGGTGTCGCGCGTGCGTTCGGGCACGACGCTCGTCGACGACGCAGGCAAGGCGATGCGCGAGATCATTTCGGCGATCAAGCGCGTGACGGACATCATGGGTGAAATCACCGCCGCTTCGCAGGAACAGAGCAACGGGATTGGCCAGGTGGCGCTTGCCGTCGGGCAAATGGATGAAGCGACGCAACGCAACGCGGCGCTCGTCGAACAGTCGGCCGCAGCGGCGCAGTCGCTTGAAGATCAGGCCGGGAAACTGCGCGAAACCGTGGCGGTTTTCCAGCTCGCCTGACGCTTGATTGAACGATTGGCTTGTCTGCTTCTCGCGCGACGAGAGGGCAGATAGTCCGATCGTCATCAGGCGTACTGATTTGCGAAACTCGACATGGCTTTAAAATAGTCGATGGCCGCGCCATGTCGGCGAACCGGCCATAACATTATAAGAACGCACGCTATGAAGAGAATCCTCACCGCTGCTCTCTGCTTTTCAACGACCTCGGTTTTCGCCGCGACGCCGGTTTTACTTGAAACGCCGGTCAACTACGCGCCGGACGCGAGCGTCGTCGAGCAGATCAAGAACGAATGCCACATTGAAGACATGCTCACCCAGCACGTCTCCAAGGTGCTCCGCAAGATCAACCATGGCGGCGACGGTACGATTGCCGCGCAAACTGATGCCGGCGATGCTCGGATTCTCAGGTTGCAGATTACGCACGTGCTGGGCGTGGGCGGCGGCGCATGGAGCGGTCCGAAGGCCACGACGGTCAGCGCCGATCTGATTGAAAACGGCAAGGTGGTTCGTCACACCAAAATCAATCGCTGGTCCGTCGGCGGCGTGTGGGGAGCGTTCAAGGGGAGCTGTTCGATTCTGGATCGCACGACTATTGTGATCAGCAAGGACCTGAGCCGTTGGGTGCGCGATCCGTCCTATGAGATCAAGGATGAGGCGCCGCCGAAAGAGGCGTCCGCGCCGACCGCGCAGGCGGAGTCGGCGAGTTCGGTCGACGCTGAGTAAGCGGTGAGGTAGGGGGGCACACGGCACGTGTGCCCTCGCTGCGACGCCGCCGATCATGGCCGACCAGGGCGTGAATGCTCTAGATCCATCGCGCTTCGCCAGACTGGTCGACGCTGCGCCGCGCGATCAATAGCAGTTTGACCTCATCGGCTGCGTACGGCTTGTGCTCGATACCTTTGGGCACCACAGCCATTTCGCCCGCGCGCAATACGAGCGAACGGTCGCGAAAGTCCAGACGTAATTCTCCGTCGAACACGAAATACGTCTCGTCGCTTTCAACGTGCGTGCGCCACAGAAAATCGCCTTGCAAACGCACGATCCGAAATTGATGATCGTTCATTTCGGCGATCACATGTTGGCCCCAATGCGATTCGATGCGTTCGAACTTGCCGTGCAAGGCGATGGCATGGCGCTGGCCGCGCGCGGCGTGCGTATCGAGTGTGTCGCGAGACATGACGGCAATTTCCCTGTGCAATGGATGGCGCAAAGGCTACGCACCATGCATCAGTCCGTCTTGCACGATATTGCAACTTGCTTACAGTCGCGGGAATCGGGATCGCTGCCGGTTATCGGTGATCCGCGGTCGGGTCGCGCAACATTTGCAGCCAGCGCGCCGGTGCGATGCCGAAGGCCTTGCCGAAATGGCGGGTGAGGTGGCTTTGATCCGTGAAGCCGGTGGCCGCGGCGACGCTTGCCAGCGGCGTGCCGGCTTCCATCATGCGGCGCGCGGCGTCCAGTCGGCGCAGGGTGAGGAAGCGGTAAGGGCTCGTGCCGTAAAAGGTGTGGAAGTCGCGCGTGAGGCTCCAGCGGTCGCGGCCCGTGATGGCTTCGAGTTCGTCCAGCGTGACCACGCGCAGCGCATTCTCGTGCAGAAATTCGCGTGCGCGACGGGCGCTGGCGAAATCGCGCGAAGCGGGCGCGGGCCGCGCACCGGAGACGGTCGCCAGTGCCATCGCGAGGTCCGCGAGCGCTTCAGCCTGTTCCATGGGATCGAGCGTGACGTTCATCGGCTGAAGCAGCATGTCGGTCGCGGCCAGCAGGCGCGGGTCGGTCGAAACACCATGCTCGATGAAGGGCAGCGCGCGCCCGGCCAGTGCATCCTGAAACAACGTGGGCTCGACGTAGATCATGCGATAACGGAAGCCACCTTCCGCGCCGGCTTGTCCGTCGTGCAGCTCGTCGGGATGCAGGACAATGGTGTGGCCCGGCAGGCTGCGCCGCTTGCCGCGCCGATACTGGAAATCGTGGACGCCTGCGAGGGAGCGGCCGATGGCATAGGTGTCGTGCCGATGGCTCGCGTAGGCGTTGCCGGTGAAAAAGGCCTCCATGCGCTCGACGCCTTCCACCGCAACAGCACGCTGAATCCAGTCCGTCTCGCTGGATCGACGGGCCCGGCTCATGCACGCCCCCGCGCCGTGCAGGCTGCTGGAGTCGTTTCGCCTGAAGTTCTAAAACAAGCCGCCATATTCCCCGATTTCGATTTATCCAATTCAGTCACGAATTCATCATAACGCGATATTCGAGTGAATCCGGAACTGTCGATCGGCGACCGCATGATCAGTAGGGAGATTAAGCGATTGACGGGCAATGCGTCGGCGCATTAATTACTTCGTTTCGTCGAGGGCGTTTAAAACACGAAGCGCGCGATGAATCGCTGATTCAATCAATCAACCGGTCTCGTCCCGACAATACCGCGAATACGGTGACGAGCGCGCTCGCGCCGACGAGCATCGCGAGCGACGCCGTCCACGAACCCGTGACGCCATGTAGCATGCCCGTCAAAACGGGCCCTGGCGCCGCGCCCGCATAACCGACGAACTGCGCCATGCCGGAGAGCTTCGCGGCCTCGTCATGATGGCGCGTGCGAAGCGCGAACAAGGACAGGCTGGTCGTCATCGAAAAACCCGCGCCCAGACCCGCAATCGCGAGCCAGAGCGCCGGAAAGGGCGCGGCGACGCCGAGTCCGATCGTTCCCGCAAGCAAACTCGCGCCGCAAACGAGGCCGATGGCGCGCTGGTCTTTCGTGCGCTTGATGAGCGGCGCGGACAGCAGATTCGTGGCCACCGCGACCACCTGATAAAGCAGCAGATCGAAACCCGACGCAGTAGCCGATTCGCCGCGCGCCGCGCTCATCGCCGCGTACCAGGTGATCAGCGAGTAGAACACGAACGACTGGAACGCAAAGAAGCTCGACACCTGCCAGCCGATCGGATGACGCCACGGCGAGACTGCGTGCGACGCGTTCGCGCGCGACGCCACGGCATGATGCGGGCGACGCAACTGCGGCAGCCAGACGAGGATGGCGGCAGCGGTGATCACGGCGCCGAGCGCAATGGCGATGCGCCAGTTCGAGCCGGGCAGGTCCGCCACGGGCGCGGCGAGGCCGGCGGCCAGACTGGCCGCGCTGGCCATGGCCGCCGCGTACACGCCGATATGCAGCGTGGCGTGCTCCGGAAACGCGCGTTTGACGAGGCCCGGCAGCAGCACGTTGCCGACGGCGATTCCGCAACTGAGCAAAAGCGTGCCGATCCAGAGGCCGCCCGATATAGGGCACGAACGGATCAGCGTGCCGATGAGGATCGCAACCAGTGCGAAGGCGAGACTGCGCTCCAGTCCGAAGCGCCGGCCGAATGCGGGCGCAACCAGCGAAAGCAGCGCGAAAATCAGCAGTGGAAGGGCGCTGAGCAGGCTGGCGGTCGTGTCGCCGAGCGCCAGATCGGCCTGAATGCGGTCGAGAACCGGGCCGAGCGCGGTGATCGGCGCACGCAGATTGGCGCCAATGAGGACGATGCCGAGGGGGAGGAGAAAGCTGGAACGACGGCGCGATAGCGCCTTCGAAATGGCGTTATTCATCAATATGAACCCGACGCAATTGAGCCCGACGTCAGGTCGTCCGGCTCAAGGATTTGCGTTGGTTCACGTTAACGCCTACGCGAGAATCGAGCGAATGGCTGAATCTCGTCTGCGGCGCAGTGTAACGGGCTGAACGCCCGAACGCAAGCGTGCGCGGGAGACGGCGCGAGGTTGCGCGACCCGCTGCTGGCGCCGTTCGACGCGGTGCTGCCGACGCGCAAAACCGGCCATGCACGTCGAAAAAATAATCGGGACGACGAGATAAGCGGAGAAAGCCGTGTTTTTTGTGTCATCGCGTGGACCGCGACCTGTGCTACTGTGAGCCTTCAGAGCCCGCAGCACATTTCAGTCGAACACCAGAAGGATGCTCATGGAATTCAACAACGGCGCTGTACTTGAAGCTCTCCGACTCGCGTTGTATCGCCAGATACCGTGGCACAAGCGACCGGCAATTTTTACTTTGCTTCGCTCGCAAGGGCTGATTCAGACCGTTGATCAGAAACCTCCTCCCAGTACGAAATTCGTCCCGACGCTCCAGATTGCGATCCTGACCGACAAGGGGCAGCAGGAAATCCGGCGTATCGAGGCGTCGGAACATGTTTCCGGCTGGCTCGACGACGATTACTTCGCGACGTTTCTCGCGCAGGTTGCGTCATGAGTTGTTGATGTTCGCCATGAGCACTTGTGGAGATTGTCCGGAACCCTAAATAACCAGGCATCCCCGCGCCTCGGCCACCGTCACGGTCGCTTCCATGCCCGCCGTGAATCGCAAATAGTCGCTTTCCATGCCATCGGAAAAGATCACACCGTTTTCCGGCATCCGCGAACGCACTCGCAGCGGCTGCGCGGCGCTCACGTGGCCGAATACCAGTTCGGTTTTCGACGCACGGCTCGGAAACGGCTCGCGCACGGCGAAGGTCAGTTCAGGGCTGTCCCAGTCCTGAGGCTCGTAGTGGAAATTGCCGCCCGAGCCTCGCACCGCCTCGCTCACGCCAATCGATCCCGTCACCACGCTTTTGATCCACGCGGTCGATCCCAGCCCCGTGGACACGATCACGCCCGACGACGACTGCGATTCGCATCGCTCGCCCAGTTCGATTTCGTAGAGCGCGGACGCATGCGTGCGCGGCCCGATAAACAGATCGTTGACCGCACGCAGCACCTGCCCGTCCGAGAGTCGCGCTTCCGCCATGGTGACGGATTTCGTCGCGCGACGCGGGCGGCTGTGGGCGACATCCGCGAGCACGGCACGGAGGTCGGGTGCCTCGAACGGCAGCAGCACGCCGTCCCATCTGCCGGGTTCGGGGTTCAGGCCGATCAGCGGCTGGCCGTCGAGGTATTTCATCGAGTTCGCGACGATGCCATCCTGCCCGAGCGCGACGACGATATCGTCCGGCGCGAAAATGAAATTGGGCAGATAGCTGCGATCGACGATCTGGTAACGACCCCAGTCTTCGAGCGTGCGAACCGTCAATTCCAGTGCGCGCGCGTAAGCGGCGTGTTCGGCGAGATAGTCGGAAAAGTCCGCGCCCAGATGCTCGATGTAAAAGCGCGCCTGGGCGAGCGTGTGGTGCCGCGCGATCAACTCTTCGTAGCGCGTGCGGCGCGTCACCAGCACGACCTTGCGTGATTCGGCGCTCATGCTGCCTTCCTTTCGCCGCCGCCGATCAAGCCCTGAAGCAGATCGGGCGACACATTGAGCTGGCCGATACGTTCCGCGCGCTCGGCAATGCCGCCGAATGCCTGAGCGATCAACTGACCCGGTTGCATGCCCGCCGCCGCGAGCGCGCTGACGATGCGCGGATCGGCCTTTTCGAGCGCCTCCATGACAGCGGCGACGCGGTGCGCCTCGGCTTCCGCGAGCGTCCGGCTGTTTTGCGCCTGGCCGTTCACGAACGCCTTGCGCTGTTCCTCGAGTTCGATATCCGATGTCATCTGCTCGTTGCGCAACGCGTTTTCCTTGCGCATCAACGTGGCCTTCGCTTCCATCTGCGTTTCGCGGATCTGCCGCTTCTTCTGCTCGACGGCGATGTCCGTATCGAGTTCGTTCTGGCGGATCGCGCGTTCGTTTTCCACCGCCGACATACGGCGCAGATAGACGGCGTCGTCGGCGGCCTTGAGGTTGGATTCGCGGGCCTCCGCTTCGAGTGCGCGTGCGATGTCCGGCGTCGGTTTCACGGCCATCACGGAAACGCCGAGGATTTCCAGGCCGAGCGCGCCGATCTCCGTTTGATCGGCGAGGCCCGTTTGCACGGTTTGCGCGATCGCCGCGGAGGCGCGCAACGCCTGCTTCAGATCGAGCGCCTGCACGGTCTGCTGAACGATCACCTCGACCTGCATCGCCACGCGGTCGCCGAGGCGTTTGGGATCGTCGGACACATAGCTTCGGCCGTCCTTGCCCAGCGAAAAATCCATCATGGCGGCCGTGCGATGCGGATCGCGAACCCGGTAGGTGACTTGTCCCTGCACGGTCACGCTCTGAAAATCCGCTGTCACCAGTTCGAGGATGAAGGGGCGATCCTGGCTCGCAACGGGCACCGACACGAGCGTCGTGGCGGGCGCGTAATAGAAGAACGACAGCCCGGCGCCTTCACGCACCATCTGGCCGGCGCGGAACTGCATGAGGTGGACGGTCGGTTGCGACTTGATGAACCGGATGCCGAACATGGTCTGCTCCTTGTTTGAGTTGTACAGTGCAACTTGTATGGGTTGTACAATACAACCTCGAATCCGGAACGTCAAGCATTCAAGGTGCACCATGGCAAACACGAAGCCTTCCTCCAGCCGCCGCGCGCGACCGGCGCGCGAGTTTCCGCAGCCTTATACGACCGTCGACGTCGTGATCTTTTCGGTGATCGACAATGCGTTGCAGGTGTTGCTGGTGCAGCGTCCAGACGTGCCGGGCGAGCCATATCCGGGGCGTTGGGCGCTGCCCGGCGGTTTCGTCGACGTCGAGGTCGATACGACGCTCGAGGATTGCGCGCGCCGGAAACTCCACGAGAAGACCGGCGTGAAGAGTCCGTATCTGGAGCAACTGGGAAGTTGGGGCAGTGCGGTACGCGACCCACGCGGCTGGTCCGCCACGCATGTGTGGTTCGCGCTGATTGCCGCGCAGGATGTGTCGCTCGCGAAGGGCGCGAATGCAGCCGAGGTGGCGTGGTTTGCCGTCGATGCGCTGATCGGCAAACACGCACTCGCATTCGATCACGACGCCATTCTCATGGCGGCGGTCGAGCGGCTGCGCAGCAAGGTCGAATACACCTCGCTGCCTGCGTTTTTGCTGCCGGAGCCGTTCACGCTGCCGCAATTGCAGCGCATGTACGAGGTCGTACTGGGCCGACCCGTGGATAAAAGCGGCTTTCGCACGCGCATGCTTGCGGCGGGGTTCCTGAGCGAAGCCGGTTATGTCGCCGGCGAATCGAACCGGCCGGCGCTCGGTTATTGCCTCGTCGATCGCAGCGCGCCAGCGGTGTTTCCGCGTACGTTCAGCCCGCGCGGCGGGGATTGATTAGGAGTTCGCGCGCGCGATTAGCCGAAGTCGCGGTTTAAGCGCAGACTGGATTGAACATGACATGGGCGGGCACGAATGAATGGCGGCGATATGCAGCCGGTAACCATTCATCGCCGCCATCTTACGCACTGTGCTGCAAGCTATCGAAGGTATCGAGCAGCGCGTGCATGGCGTCCTTGCAATCGGCGGGCTGCGGAGTCGAGGCGCGCAGCGCGTCCAGCGCGCGGTCGATGGCCTTGTCGACACGATGCCAGTCGCCGGGCGCGCGCGGTTTGATGCCGGCTTCGGCTTCATCCCAGGCGATCTCCAGATCCTTGATGCGCGCCTTGGCCGCGGGCAGGTCGCCGCTTTCGACTTTCGCCGTCACGTCTACCGCAATGGCGCGGAATGCGCCCAGATCGCCGAGTGCGGAATTCGCGCCGGCCAGGCCTTGTGCGTCCTTCTGTGCGGCAGCGTTGCTGGCGGGATTCGCGGTCGTGTTGTCGGCGGAGCGAGAGCACGCGCTCGTGGCAAGCACGAGCGTAGCGCAAGCGGAGAGCAGCAGGGTGGATCGAATCGACATCGCGACTCCTTCAGGTATGAGGTGAATGTGCGTGAATCAGTGAGTTGAAGATTCGGCGCGAAGTGATCGCGCCTTGATTTCCACCATCGCGACCAGTCCAACGATGGCAGTCAGAAATACGGCGCTGGTCCATTGCGCGCCGAAGCCGAGTCCGCCATAAACACGCGCTTGTGTCAGCAGATCACCCAGCGCGGCGCCAAATGGCCGCGTCAGGACATAGGCGACCCAGAATGTGGCGACGGCATTCGCGCCTAAGCGAAACAGCAGCCAGACCGCCGCGATCAGCACGCCGAAAATCATCGCGCCTCGCGTAAAGCCGAGTCCTGCGGCTTCCGTCGCGAGATCGCCTGCCGCCGTGCCTAATGCGAAGGTGCAGAGAATGGCGGCCCAATAGAATGCTTCGCGGCGGCGCGTCACAATGGTGTGGATCGAGAGCGTATGTTCGCTGCGATACCAGACGATAAAGATCGCGGCGAGCGTGACGGCGAAAAGGGCGGTGCTGACATACAGGCTGACGCCTAATCCATCGGTGAGCAGGTCGGTGATCTGCGTGCCGACGATGCTGACCAGAACCACACCGAGCCAATAAAGCCACGCACGGAAACGGTCCGACGACCATTGCAACGCGAGAATCGCGACTAGCAGCGTGCACATGACGACACTTGTCACGCCTTGCCCCCAGCCCGCGTTGACTGCGAGATAATCCGCGCCGGTTTCACCGACTGTCGTCGAGAGTATTTTGATAATCCAGAATGCGAACGTGATTTCCGGCACTTTATTCTGGCCGTGCGCGGAGGGCATTGAATACGTGGATGTCATGACCATCTCCACGGAAAAAGGAAAAGAGAATCGAAACGGCTTGGCTTGCGTGAAGCCTACGCTTCAAAGCTTAGCTGACGCTTAGCTTGCAATGCGTTGCGCGAATTCAGGTTGTCCTAAGTGATCGGCGAAATCCGGACAGGGAGTTCACGTTGAGGTGAATGACTCTTTGCGATTCGACGTGACGTGACGTGACGCGACGTGACGCGACTCGACTCGACTCGACTCGACTCGACGCGCCCGGCAGCTTGAACAGCCGCCGCAGCATGCCGATTGCGCATCCAGCGCCCAGCTATTTCCGGCAAGTGAAATAATGCTCTGCCCGCCGCCACGCCAATCTTCGGCGGGTTTCTTTACGTGCGAGAGTCGTTGTTGCAGGTCTGCATGCGACAGAGGCACCGGTATACGCTCCACGGGCGCTCCATTTCGGGCCGCGCGCACTCGCGCGGCTTCGGCACAGACCGGACAACCGTTTCCGCGACCACTGACCGGGAGACGTTCCGATGTCCTACCTCGAAGTGCTGGAACCGCTTGTTTCCACCCTCATCGCCCCCGAAGCCGCTCAGACCGACCAGCTCGCCCGCTTTCCGCGCGCGGCCGTCGATGCGCTCGGCGAGGCCGGCCTGCTCGGACTCATCAGCGCCGAGGAGGTCGGCGGGATGGGCCTGGGTGCGGCGCAGGCCTGCCGGGTCGTGGAGCGCATCGCGCGCGATTGCCCGTCCACGGCGATGGTCGTCACCATGCACTACGCGGGCGCGTCGCTGATCGAAAAATACGGCCCCGTCGAAATCCGTCGCGCGATCGCGCGCGGCGAGCACCTCACGACGCTCGCATGGTCGGAGACCGGCTCGCGCAGTCACTTCTGGGCGCCGGTCGGCACGGCCCGCGCCGATGGCGACGATTTCGTGCTCAGCGGCAGCAAGAGCATGGTGACGTCGGCATCCGAAGCCGATTCCTATGTGTGGTCGTCGCGGCCCGTGAGCGCGGAAGGCGCCAGCACGCTTTGGCTCGTCGACAGCCGCGCGCAAGGGCTGCAATCGCCGCATGCTTTCGACGGTCTCGGTCTGCGCGGCAACGCATCCGCGCCGATCCGCGCCGAGGGTTTGCGCGTGCCCGCAAGCGCGATGCTGGGCGCGGACGGCAGCGGCGGCGACATCATGAATGGCGACGCGCTGCCGGTGTTTGCAAACCTCGTTGCGTCGACTTCGATCGGTCTCGCCGACGGCGCGTTGCAACGCGCAACGCAGCACATCACCGCGAGCCGCTTCGCGGAAAGCGGCGAGGCGCTCTGCGAGCTGCCGACAATCCGCGCCTATCTCGCCCGCGCGCAACTGCGCGCCGACCAGGCTCGCACGTTGCGCGACGACACGCTGGCCGCGATGTCGGCAGGGCGGGCCGACGCGATGCTGCGCGTGCTCGAAGTGAAAGCCGCGGCCGCCGAAGCCGCGCTCGACGTGACGGATACGGCCATGCGTATTTGCGGCGGCGCGGCATTTCGCAAGGAGGTGGGCATCGAGCGTTTGTTTCGCGACGCCCGCGCCGCGTCCATCATGGGACCGACCTCGGACGTGCTTTACGACTTTCTCGGCCGCGTGCTGTGCGGCATGCCGCTCGCTTGACGGAGAAAAACGCCATGTCACGCAACGCACCGCTGATGCTCGGCGCCGTCGCCTACGCGCCGAAAGTCGTCACGATCTGGGAGGGTTTCAAGTCCTGGTTCGCAGAACAAGGATTGGCCATCGACTATCTGTTGTATTCGAATTACGAAACGCAGGTCGAAGCACAGTTTGCGGGCGATATCGCTTTCGCCTGGAATTCGCCACTCGCATGGATACGGGCGCGACGCATGGCCGAGGCGCGCGGCGAATCGGTTCAATCGCTTGTCATGCGCGATACGGATATTGATCTGCATTCCGTATTAATTGTTCGCAGTGAAAGCCATGTGAAAACGCTCGCCGATCTGCGCGATACGGTGATCGGTTTTGGCGCCATCGATTCGCCTCAGGCCACGCTGATTCCGCTCGATCACCTGCGTCATGAAGGCGGCCTCGTTGCGGATCGGGATTATCGCGCGCGTCGTTTCGACGTGCTGGGCGGCAAGCATGGCGATCATATCGGCGGCGAGCGCGACGCGGCCCGCGCGCTCGTGAGCGGGGAGATCGACGCCGCGTGGATGATCGCCGGCAACTACAAGGCCTTCGCCGACGAAGGCACGCTGCCGGCGGGCGGCACGCGTATCGTCGCCACGACGGGCGCGTTCGATCATTGCAACATGACGGTCAGCCCCGGCGTGGCGGAGGACGACGCGCGCCGCTTTGGCGAGTTGCTGATGGCGATGGACTGGAACGATGCGAGCGTGCGTCCGCTGCTCGAACTGGAAGGACTGCGGCGCTGGCTGCCGGGCCGCGCGAGCGGCTACGCATTGCTCGATCGCGCCGTGACCGAGGAGGCGTTTTATGACGACCGAGGCCGGATCATCGAGCCCGCTTATCGATATTGAGGCGCTCGGTTTCGATGCGGGCGCGCATCTCCTGGTCCGGCACGCGCTCGATGCGTTGATGCCGGGCGAGCGCTTGCGCGTGGTGGGCGCGGCGCCCGGCTGGGACGTGATGCTTGCGCACTGGTGCCGCGCGCAGGGCCATGATGTGCAGTGGAAAGCCGAGGGAGGCGAGGACGGCGATGAAGGTGATATGAACGGCCGTCGCTATGCACTCGTTGCTCGAAATAGCCGGTACGGCCGCTGGCGCGACGCGCAGCAGAGCGGCCACAGCGATCCGCATGTGCCCGAAGCGGTAGCCGCGCGCGCGTTGCCCGTTTGGGGACTCGCGGCGCGCGGCGCGCAGGTCGAAGCCGGTGCGCCGGCGTTCGCGTTTCGGCTCGACCAGAAGGCGGAAGTCTGGACCGACAACGCGGCCGATCTCTACGCGCAGGCCGTCGCGTCGCAATGGAATCCCGACGAGGCGATCGACTGGTCGGTGCCATTCGATCTGCCCGCGCCGGTGGAAGCTGCCGTCGTGCAGATCATGACGTATATGGTCGAGAACGAGAACGCCGCGCTGATTGTGCCCGCGCGCTTTCTGGGCCAATTGCATCCGCATTACCGCGAATTGCAGGCGGCGCTCGCGATTCAGGTCGCCGACGAAGCGCGCCATATCGAAGTCTTCACGCGGCGCATTCGCCACAAGGGCCACGAGCCTGCTTTATCGACGGCGGGCGGACAGGCGTCGCTCAAAACGCTGCTCGATGAAGCGGATTTTTCCGTTGCGAGCTTTTTGCTCTCGGTGATGGGCGAGGGTACTTTCGTCGCGCTGCTGCAATTTCTGCAGACACACGGGCCCGATCCGCTGACGCGACAGATCGCACGACTGGCCGCGCGCGATGAAGCGCGTCACGTTGCACTGGGCATGTCGCATCTGCTTTATCGTTTGAAAGGCGAACCGCATTTGCGCACGCGGCTCGCGCGCGCCGTCGAAACGCGTCATGACGCGCTGGCGGGCACGGCGGGCCTGAACGAAGCGGTGTTCGATGCGTTGATTCTCGTCGCGGCAGGCGAATTGACGCCAACTGCCGTGGCGCGCGGTTACGCGCTCGTGCAGAACCTGATGCGCGAGATGGCCGATGGCCGTTATACGCGCCTCGTGCGTCTGGGTTTCGACCCGCACGAGGCGCGCGAACTCGCGTCGCTGCACACGCGCAATTTCATGTAGCGCGAGTTATAGAACGCGGGCCGATTTTATTACCGCAATCAAACCGTGAATAACGCGCGCAACGCGCGAATATCGTGCACGGTTTCCAGACGATTGATCTGCGCGATCAATTGCTGCGTCTTGTCCTTGCCGAGCACCGGCGCCATCAGATCGCGCGCCTTGTCATTCACGCCTTCCACGCTCAATGGATTCTCTTTCGTGCCTGGCGGAAAGCGTGTCGTATGCGATAACGTGCGGCCGTCCGAGGTCGTGACGTCCACGCGCGCGCCGCGCGGCGCGGCGGGATCGTCGAGCGCCTTATCGGCGACAACGCTGATCTTGCTGCGTAACGCGACCATATTCGGATCGTGCATCAACGCGGCGTTATGGCTGTCCGCGAACGACACCGCGCCTTTTACGAGCGCGACCGCCACCATATGCGCGCAATTCACGTCGGGCATCGAACTGTCGCCGACGATACCGACCGCATCGCTCGGCACATGCACCTCGATCTTGCTGACGTTGCCGGGCGTGAGACCGTTCTGTTTGCGAAGCGTGAGAAAAGCGTCGAGCGGCGATTGAATCGGATAGCCGACCGAATACGTTTTAATCGCCGTTTCGGTGACGAAGAAACGCTGACCGAGTCCGTCGAGCATCGCCTGCGGATCCGGTTGCGTCGAGAGCGCGATGAACAGATTGTGCGTGCCGTCGAGCACGTCGGCGACACCGGTCATGCCGGACTGCACCATCGTCACGGCCTGCACGCCGTTGCGCGCGCCCATGCCTGCGAAATCGAAGGCCTTTTCGATGTGGTCCTTGTCTTTCACCCAGCTCCACAAGCCCGATTCCTGCTGCGCGGCGTACGAAATGGCAAAGCGCGTGTCGCGCTCGTCGAGCGAGGCGAGCGCGGCGGCGGCGCCCACCGCGCCGAATGTCGAGGCCGTGCCTTCGGCGCTGCGATGCGAGGCCCGCACGTGGTCGGGGCCGAGCACCAGCAGCAGGCGGCACGCCATGTCGTAGCCGAGCGTCACCGCGCGAATGAACGCTTCACCGCTGCAGCCCGCGTGTTCGCCGATGGCGAGCGCGGCGGGCACGACCGAGCTGCCGGGATGCGCCTTGGTCACCGGCTCGAAGTCGTCGGTTTCGTCGGAGTGGGCGCACATGGCGTTGGCGAGCGCGGCGTTCACGCAGGTCGTGCGCAGGTTCGAGGCGATCACCGACGCTTGCGGCGTGCCGCCGAGACTGCGCACATAGCGCGTGGCGAGTTCGCCGGGACGCATGCGCGAGCCGGAGACCATCGCGCCGAAGGTGTCGAGGATATGGTTCTTGCACGCGGTGGCGACGGCCTCGGGCAGCGCCTGGCCGCGCGACGCCACGATGTAGCGCGCGAGTTGCGCGGTGACGTCGGTCGATGTGCCGGCGCTCGATGTCGTGTTGTTTTCGTCGGCGAAAGCGCGGGGCCAGCCTGGCAGCGAAGCGGCGACGAGCGCTGCGCTCGCTTGCAGAAAGTGTCGGCGGTTGCGGGAAATACGCGCCATCTGTTCTCCTGTTGTTGGGTTCGCCGATGCGCGTGCATCGGCGTCGAACGCACAATCGCGCTATGACACGGAGATCCAGTGCGAACCGATGCCGTCGACGATGCTCGCCGCGTCGAAGCGATACGCCATCAATGCGGCGAGACCGCGTCGTCCGTCGATCGACGCGGGCGCGCTCGTGAAGCCGTGTTTCGCGATCAGCGCGGCTTCGATTGCGTCGGCGGCCGCCTTGCCGGTCTCGATCGCGCGCATCGCGTGCGTGGCGTTGTGCGCGAGTCCCGCGGCTTGCGTGGCGGCCACGCCGAGCGCGTGACGCGCGCGCGTTGCGTCGAGTCCGTAGAGCCGCGCGGCGGCGAGCACTGCGCCCAGGATGCCGAGCGACGACGCCACGTTCCAGCGCGCGCGGAATTCGCTGCTGTCCACCGCGGCGAGCACGCGCGCGGCCGCTTCGATGCCGATCGCGGTGGCGGCGGCGATGTCGACATCGGATGCGTTCGTGGCTTCGCCAACCGCGATCGCAACGGCGAGCACCGGCGCGTCCGATGCGAACGCATCGGCATGCGCGAGCGTCGCGCCCAGCGTCCACGCGCGCACGCGCAGATCGGTGGGCGTGCTGCCTTGCGACTGCAACAGCGTCGCGAGTTGCGTGGCGATGGCGCGGTCGTCGTGCAGATATGAGCGGGCTTGCGCGAGCCGTGTTTTCGCGGCTTCAATCGCAGCGCCGGCCGAACGATCCAGCGAGGCGCAGGCCAGCGCGGTCAGCGCATCGGAGACGGCGGAATGTTGTACGGTTTCATGCATGGTTCAGTTCCTCTTGCGGTGCGCAGAGCGCGAACAACGTGTCGAGCGACGGCGCGGCGTCGATCGTTTCGACGGCCGTGGCGAGACTCGCCGCGATGCCGTCGCCGAGCAGCGGATCGATCAGCAGGCGCACCTTGTCCATGAGTTCCGCGTCGGTGAGCGGGCGGGCGAGACTGCCGCGCGCGTGCTCGACATGATGTTCGAGCACGTCGCCGCGCTTGAGCGTCGCGCGTATGAACACCTCGTCGCGATTCACCGCGGCATCGGGCGCGAGCGTCGTCAGCGCACGCACGCGCCGCACGTCGTCCTGCACCACGCGCGCGTCCTCGTACTGCGAGAGTCCCACGCGCTTGTCGCACAGCGCAGCGGCCACGCCGTGGATCGCCGAGAAGCGCGCCTGCAAGCCGTCCTTCGGCTGCGGATTGCCCATCAACTCTGGCACGAGCGGATGACAATGCAGCGTAATCGTTTCGATATCCTCAGCATTGTCAATGCGTGGCGCGAGCACGAGTCCCGCATCGATGGCCGGATGCGCGACGATCCCGCACGGATACGGCTTGTACGTGTTGAACAGCAGTTCCCAGCGTTCGCCGAACGCGCCGTTCATCTGCTCGAAATCGACGCGCGTCGACATCGAATGCGAATAGCCGCCCGCTGCTTCGAAGATATCGCCGGCCGCCTGCTGGCCCGCGAGCGCGAGTCGCGCGGCGGCGATGCCGTTGGCGGCGGCCTTGCCGGGGTGATACGGCTTGGTCATCGTGCCGAACGCCTCGCGCTGGCCGACGAACATCGACGCCGCGATCGCCACGGCCTGCGTCAGTTGCGCTTCGTTCAGGCCGAGCAGCAGGGCGGCCGTCGTGGCGCAGCCGACCACGCCGCAGGTGCCGGTGATGTGCCAGCCGCGGTCGTAGTGCTCGGGCGAGATCGACACGCCCACGCGCAACTGCGCTTCGCAGCCGAGCGCGAACGCACTGAGCGCGGCGCGGCCCGTCGGTCGCGTTTCCGGCGCGAGCGCGGTGATGACGGCGAGCACCGACGCGGCCGGATGGATGACCGTGGCGAGATGCGTATCGTCGAAATCGTCGAGATGCCCGGCGAAACCCGTGGCGAGCGCGGAAAAATGCACGTCCACGCGTTCCGTGCGGCCCGGCACCGGCGCGCGTGGCGCGACGCCGAGATCGCGCGCGGCGGCGAGTATCGCGTCCACGCCGGGATGGCGCGACGCGCCAATCGACGTGCCGATCACATTGATGAGAGAACGTTGCGCTTCGCGCGCGACGTTCGCGGGCAGCGGGCGCTGCGCAAGGGCATGGAGACCGTGCGCAAAGGCGGCGGCGATCACACTCATTGGGACAATTCCTCCAGACGGACGCCGTTGGTGCGCGGCCCGAGCGCGCCCACCATCACGACGATGACCAACATCGCTGACGAAATCAGCACGAATACGGCGGGCACGCCCGAATGCTTGAGCAGCGCCGCCACCCAGAAGCCGACGAAAATCGAACTGAGCCGGCTCCAGCTAAAGACGAAGCCGACGGCGCGCGCGCGAAAACGCGTCGGGTACAGCTCGGCCTGATAGGTGTGGAAGATGCCGATCAGCCAGTTGTTGGCGATCGTCACCGCCGCGCCGCACAGCAGGATCGGCAACGGTTCGCGCGCCATGCCGAACAGCACGCCCGCGACCGCCACGACAATCGCGCAGCCCACCAACTGCCACTTGCGCTGCACGCGCTCGGCGAACAGCATCGCGCCGATCGCGCCCAGCGGCGTCGTGAACGCAATCACCATCGTGTAGAGCAGCGAATGCGTGAGCGTGATGCCCTTCGTGAACAGCAGCACCGGCACCCACGCGCCGAAACCGTACACGCCGAAGGTCTGGAAAAAGTTGAAGCACGACAGCATGATCGTGCGCGGCAGATAGCGGCCACGCCACATGTCGCGCCACGAAGCGGGGGCGTCGTTGATGCCGTCGCGCGGCATATCGGGAACGGGCACGGGCGCGGCCAGACGCTGGCCCGTTTCCGCGACCACATGCTGCTCGATATCGTCGACGATCGCGCGCGCTTCGGCGAACCGTCCCTGGCTTTCGAGCCAGCGCGGCGACTCGGGCAGGCCGCGCCGCACGAACCAGATCAGCACCGCGCCGCCCGCGCCGATGATCATCACCCAGCGCCAGCCTTCGAGACCCAGCGCCGTGTACGGCACGAGCAGATAGGAGAGCACCGCGACGGTCGGCACCGACGTGAGAATCACGAGAATGCTGAAGGCCGAATAGCGGCCGCGCGTGTGATTGGGCGTCAGCTCGGAAATATAAGTGTCGACAGTAATCAGCTGCACGCCGATGCCGATGCCGGCGACGAAACGCCAGGCGTCCATCGCGACCGGCGAGGTCTGGAACGCGGCGGCGAGCGTCGCCACCGAATAGACGAGCATGGCCGCCGTGAACACGGCGCGGCGGCCGAGGCGGTCGGTGAAGCCGCCCAGCGCGACGGTGCCGACGAACATGCCCGCGAAGAACGAGCCGAGGAAACTCGCGAAGCCGTTCACGTCGAACATGCTCGACGTGGTGGCGCGGTAGAGGCCGCTGTGGATCAGGCCGAGCGAGATATAGGCGGCCATGAACATCTCGTAGAACTCGAACCAGCCGCCGATGGCGATGCGCGCGACCAGGCCGCGAAAGTAGCGGGTCGGCGGCAGGCGGTCGAGCCGCGCGGACACGCCCGCCTCGACTCCGCCCGCCAGGGCGACCTCCTTCTCCAGATACATGAATGTCTCCAATAGTGATGTGCGGCTTTTTTGTGAGTGTCGACACTTGATTCAGTGTATGTCTTAAGAAGGAGAAATTTCAAGATAAAATCGGCTAAGTGTATACACTAGAGCTTGGCGGCACGTTTAGAGATGCTGGCGCGGGTCCGGGCAAACAGCGGACTGGCAGTTGGTAAAATCGGCGGGGCGGCGCGCCAGGCGCCTCGCAGGGACAGAAAAGGAAGCGCATATGACGGAGAGCGACGCCGTGCTGATGGATACCGACGACCTGCCGGAGGCGGGCGGCGAAAGCCCGCGAGTCGCGGAAATCGTGGACTGGGTGGCGCGCGGCATCATCGAAGGTCGCCTGCAGCCCGGCGACGATCTGAATTCGGTCGAACTCGCGCGGCGCTTCAGCGTGAGCCGCACGCCGGTGCGCGAGGCGCTGTTCGTGCTGCATCGCGAACGCATGGTGGACTGGTCGCCGCGGCGGCGCCCGCGCGTGGCGGCGATGAGCCTCAAGGACGTGCGCGAGATCTATCATCTGCGCGCGATGCTGTACGCGCAGGTGTCGCTTGCGATCGTCGAGCACGCGACCGACGACGACATCGCGTCGCTCTGGCGCGCGCACGGCGTGCTGGCCGAGGCCGCCGCGCAAGGCGACGTCGATCGGTATTTCTGGGCCAATGTCGCGTTTCGCGACGAGGAACTGCGCGTGAGCCGCAACGCGATCTTCAAGGAAGTGCTCGACTCCATGCGCATGCGCACGAATCGCATGCGGCACCTGAGCACGTCGCTGCCGGGCCGCATGCAACGCTCGTGCACCGATCATCAGCGACTGTGCGAAGCGTATGCGGAGCGCGACGGCACGCTCGCCGCTGCGCTGAATCGTTCGATCGTGATGGGCGCGCTGAAGTCGATCGAGAATATCTGGGTGGCTTGAATTGTCGATATCGCGTGCCGTTTAGATGAATCGGAATCCTGATTAATAGGGCGGGCGCGATGTAGCCGGTATCGAGCGAATGTTTTAAAATCGATCGGATTTCGCCGCCGTGGCCGTCGCCGGCGTTTGATCAGGCGGCGTGCGCGGCGCTCAACCGCGCCTTGAGTTCACACGATGACACAGACCGATCAGCCCTTCTCCGAGCGTTTGTTTTCCTATGGCACGCTCCAGCTCGAACAGGTTCAACTGGCCACCTTCGGCCGCAAGCTCGACGGCGAAGCCGACGAGATGCCGGGCTTCTCGCTCACGATGCTGAAGATCGACGACCCCGAGGTCGTGAAGACGAGCGGCAAGACGCATCATCCGGTGGTCGCCTATACGGGCAATCCCGCCGACCGCGTGGCGGGCGCCGTGTTTGCGATTACGGCGCAGGAACTCGCCCACGCGGACGATTACGAAGTGGCCGCGTATCGGCGCGATCGCGTCACGCTTGCGTCGGGCGTGTCGGCGTGGGTTTATGTCGATGCCAGTACGCCGCGTCAGCCGTAAGCGCGGCACGCTATAACCGATTATCAGCCGACCAGCACGCCACAAACGCCGGCGCCGCGCGTGGCGCGGTCCGACGTTGTGCTCATATTGCGCACATGTCGCGTTTCAGCGGGCGGACGCATTCCAACTGCCGCCCGCCGCATCGAAGCGCATTACGAATGCGCGTACACCACCGAATCCAGATACGCGAGCTGGCCGTCCTGCTCGGCGTGCACGAGGTCCTGATACACCTGGGCGCGCGTGAGCGACTTGACGGGCTGGCCGTACGGCGGCACCCATTGGTCCGCCGTTGCCGCCGCGCCAACGTATTTCACCTGCGTGGGCGCAGCCTGATGCGCGCCGTAATTCGGCGCGGTGCCGACGTTCGTCTGCGCGAAAGCGGTCGTGGTGGTGGCGATACCAGCAAGGGCGGCGGCGATCATGAGGGCTTTCATCTGTTTCTCCATTACGGTTGAGTGAGGGGCGATGCGCAGTTCATTGCTCGCTCCATGTGCATAGCGTAGTGGCCTGGACTTATCAGAAAAGAGACGGCTTGATGAAGAAAAGTTAACTCGCGCGGACGGCGAGTTCGACCAGGGCGGGCGCGCCCGATGCGCAGCTTTCGTCATCGCGATACAGTGGACGCGTGCGCGTGGCTCACGGCCGTGCGCGTTGTCGAGCCGCGTTCGCATAGAAGGGCGCGAACACGCTACCTCCACGAACGACCGCGAATTCCCGCACATTTCGGCGCCGTTGCCTATGCCTCGCAAAAAATCGAACGTCTGGCTCAGAGGTTTCGATCTGCTTTCTACCGCGATGGGCGTGCGTCCCGTGAAATCGCTCAAGCCGAAGCGGGCCGCGAAAGTCGCCGCTAAATCGGCATTCAATTCCGCTGTCAATTCCGCTGTCAAATCCGCCCTTAAACCGGCCGTCAAGCGCAAGCCCGCCGTCAAACGCGCGGCGGCGCGCAGCGCGCCGTCCGCCGCGCCGGGAAAGTGGATACGCTCGTTTCATTCCGCGCCGCCGCTGCCGGGTCATCTCGTCAACCATCTTGCCTATGAGTTGTACGTGCCCGCGAATCGTCCGGCGCGCGCGCGTTTGCCACTCGTCGTCATGCTGCACGGCTGCAAGCAGAACGCCGCGTCGTTTGCGGCCGGCACGCGTATCTGCTGGCTCGCGGAGCGCGCCGGTTTTGCCGTGCTGCTGCCGGAGCAGGCGGTCACCGCGAACGCGCAGCGCTGCTGGCACTGGCACGGCGATCCGGCGCAGACGGAAGCGCCCGCGGTGGCGTCGCTCGTCGCGGCTATCGTGCGGGAGCATGGTTTCGATGCGGCGCGCGTCTACCTCGCGGGCATGTCGGCGGGTGCGGGCCTCGCGGCGAATCTCGCGATACGGCACCCGGCGCTGTTCGCCGCCGTCGGCCTGCATTCGGGGCCGGCGTTCGGCGCGGCCACGTCCACGATGAGCGCGATGAGCGTCATGCGGCGCGGCAGCCGCGACGAAGCCGTGCATCTCGTCGATGCCGCCATCGACGTGGAGACGTTTCCGGGCATGCCCGCCATCGTCGTGCATGGCGATATCGACGCGGTGGTGGCGAAGCGCAATGCGCTGCAACTGGGCGAGGCGTTCGCGCGCGTCAATCGGCTCGTCGATGCGCACGGCGAGTTGCGCGTGGGGGAGCAACGCACGTTCGAGCGCGACGGTGTGGACTACGTCGACTATATGAAGCGCGGGCGGCTGATCGTGCGCGTGTGCGTGATACGCGGGCTCGGTCACGCGTGGAGCGGCGGCGATGCGCGCGAGGCGTTTCATTCGGGACGCGGCCCCGAAGCGAGCGCGATGCTCTGGCAATTCTTCCGTCGTCAGATAAGGACTGCTTAGTATTGCGATCTTGATTCAGTCGTGGCCGGATTTCCGTGCGCAAGACAGCCTGACAACCCGTCACGCGCAGTAGGCGTATAACCGTAGCATCCGCGCGCGTTGCGCGGCTTTTTCGGATTCTCACGGACGGAGGTTGTCATGACATTCACTCTGTTGCGAAGCGTGTGCGCCTGCCTGGCGCTGAGCGGCGCCGTCGCCGCGTATGCGCAGACGGATACGCCGGCGGCCGATGGCTCGTCGATGTCGGCACAAGCCGGCGCACAAGCGGGAACACAAGCCTCGCCCACGAACCAGAAGGCAACCAAGGCCGATCGCACCCTGTCGCGTGCGGTGCGCCGCGCGCTGTCGAAAGCGCAGGGCTTCGACGTATCAGGCGTATTCGTGCGCGCGCGCAGCGGCGCCGTCACCTTGAGCGGCACCGTGCGCAATGGCGATCAGATTCGTCAGGCGGAAGAGTTCACGCGCTCCGTGCAGGGCGTGACGTCCGTCACGAACCGGCTCACGCTCTTTCACGGCGGCAACGGCTGAGCCGCGTGATCAGAAGCGGTAGTTCAGTGCGGCGAAAGTGGTGAGTTCGCGGCGGCGCTCGGTGATCGGGCTGCCGGCGGCGTAGCGCTCCAGGCGGCCGAGCGTCGCGTTGACGGAGCCGACCCAGTGCTTCGTGAAGTCGTGCGTCGCGTAGAACGTCATGTGCAGATCGCGCACGCCCGAGCCCGTTGCGTACTGCGGCAAGCCGGACGTCGCGCTCTGCGCGCCGGACACGCCGAACAGCGTGCGCGTGTAGACCGCATTGGCCCACGTGAGACCCGGTCCGACCGAGAACAGCCAGCCCGTGAGCGGCAGCGACGCGTACAGATCGAGCGTCGCCGTCGTGCCCTGACCGTGCCCGCTGATGTCCTGATACACGGCGGCCGCGCCCGTGAAAGCCCAGAGCGTGTAGTCGGCGAACAGGCGCAGCTTGGGGCCGTCGTCGACGTTGCCGAGGCCGCGCAGATGCGGATCGTCGGAGGCCGTGCGCGACTGGAAATCGAAGCTCAGCGACGCGCCCACGTGATAGTTCTCGCTCTGGAACACGTTCACGCCCAGCACGTCGGGGCCTTGCGAGAAAATGCGGTCGCGGTACGAGATATCGAGCGACGGAAACGGATACACCTTCATGTGGCGCGCGCCCGGATACTGCGGCGCGAGATACATGCCAGGCCCGATCGAGATCTTCCACGGCGAATCGGCTGGCGTCGACGATGACGATGGCGTTGAGGTGAGCGTTGTCGCGTCGTCGTCGGCGCGTGCGGGCTGGGCGAAGGCAAGCGCGATCACGCACGCGAGGCCCAACGCGGCGGCAGTCTTGTCGAGCAGCTTCAAGCGTTTTTCCTTCCGACTGCCGCCAGTTGGCGCAGGCGGCGCGCCAGCGCTTTCGACACCACGGGCTGGCTTTGAGCATCGCGTGCGCCGTGCGCAATTTCGCTTTCGCGCAGAAAGAGCGCAGTCTCGCGCGCCACGATCTCGCGTTCGTTATCGGACGTGATCATGTGATACGAATCGTCGAGCCAGACGGTGCGCAGAAAACTCGCGCCGATATGATCGATCACGTAGCGTGGATTGCGCGGGCTCGACGTTTCGTCGTCGATCGAATGAATCACGAGCGTGTCGTTTTCGATCGCGGCGACGTCCTTGCGCGCGCTGCGCGAGAGCCGCAGTGCCTGATGCAGCGCGGGCAGGGCGATGGTCGAGGGGCCCACTTCGCTGAACGCATTGCGCTGCATCGCCCGCGCGATCTTCGCGCGCAGCGCTTCGTTTCGCAATCCAAATGGTTCGGCTTCGCGATACTGATACGTGTGGCGCATGGGCGTGTAGTACGCGCAATCGAGCAGGAAGCGATACCACGGAATCGCCCAGCCATCGTAGGCGAGCGTGAGCGAAAGCAGCACGAGCGACTGCGCGGCGGGCCGCGCGTGAACGAGGCGCAGCGCGAGCGCGCCGCCAATCGAAAGACCGCACACGGAGACGCGCGCGTAGCGCGCGGCCAGCGCGTCGAATTCGCGCACGGCGCCTTCGAGCCAGCGCTCCATCGTCTGCATCGGCGAACCCGCGCTATAGCCCTCGATGACCGGCGCGCACACCGTAAAGCCTTCGTTCTGCAGATAGCGCGCGAGATAGCGCAATTCGAGCGGCGAACTGGAGAGGCCGTGCAGCAGCAGCACGGCGTGCGAATCGCCTTCGTGGAAAAAGCGCGCGGCCTGCATGGCGGGCCTTTGCACGGCTGAGGGTGCCGGTTCGATCGTCGCCATGTCAGCTCTCCGTGCGCAGCACGAGGAAATCGCCCGCGTGCGTGGTGAAGCGCTCGCAGAGGCAATTCGTGAGCCGATGCTCGCGGTCGTGCGGCGCGCGCAACAGACGCACGCGATGATGGCCGGGCCACAGCGCATTGTTCAGGCGCTGCACGTCTTCGGGATGCACGGCGTCGAACAGCGGACCGGGCGCGATTTCGCTGGCTTGCGGCAGCGCGGAGCCCGCGCTCTGGCCCACGCTCGCGCGCTGCGCGGCATTCGTTTCGAGCGCCTTGATGAGAATGAAGCCGTCGTGATGCTGCGCGAGATGGCGCAGCAGGCGATGGGTTTCGTCCACGGCGCGGCGCGCGAGCGCGCGTTCGTTGTCGTGGCGCAGCAGCATTTCGTAGCGCGATTGCGCAACCGATGCGATCAATTGCGCGCGGCATTGCTCGCGTCGCAGACGCTCGATCAAGGTAATCACGATGAGCGTGACGAGCGGATAGGACACGATCAGAATGAGATCGTGGCGATCGAAATACGTAATATTGCCGTAAGGCGGCACGAACAGATAATCGGCGATACCGAGACCGAGCACCATCACGGTCAACGCAGGCGCGAGGCCCAAATAGTATTCGACCAGCGCGGCCGTGATGCAAAACGCGGTTGCGGGCATGATCGGGCCGAGCACCGGATGCAGGGCAATGCGCAGGGCGGCCGCGATGGCGAGCGCGCCGGCTGCGAGGCACCAACGGCGTGGACCTCGGGGTGCCCAAAGACGGGCATTACGGACTTTCATGGCATGCAGTGGCGCCAACCTCGTAGCGTCCCCGCGATCGGACTGCGGCGGGCGCTGGCGCGCTGGTTTTATCGAATAAGGAAGCGGGTTGGCCGCGTATGCGAAGACAGTGCTGGCCAACCGGTACGGAGGATCGTTATATAAGCGATTTTCCTCGTCGGGGGCGTATGTTACCACTGATTACAAACGTTTTTTCCGGGGAATTCTTTCGAATTCCTTTCCTTAATCGGTAGGGATATTGAATTGTAGGGTGAGGTAAAGGCAAGCGAATAAACGAGATGCAAAACCGCAAGGATTCTTCATCAATAAAACGTTAAAAGTGCGCGCGCGGCATGTCGAAAAAAAGCGATTGCGCCCGAAGTTTTAACACCGGTTTTACGCGATCCGCTCTACGCTAGGTTTGTCTTCACCACCGGCGCGTTTTTCGCCCGATCGTATGGCTCTCGCACAATCCCGTCTTGCCCGTCATGCCGTTGTGGATGCTTCCACCACGATTCCCGCTTTGAGTTCCGCTTCCAGTTCCGTCACATCGCGCCCGCGCGCCAAGGTCGTGCCGCTGCGCGCGCCGCGCGCCTGGCTCGATATCGCGCTCGAGGCCCGCACGCACGATGCGGCGCGCGCGCAACTCGCCACGCTCTATCATTCGCCGCTCGGCATTTACGTCGTGCAGTCCGCCGTGAAGCGCGAGACGCTGTGCGTGCGTTTCGACATTGCGCCGGAAGATTTCGATTTCACGTTGCACACGCTCATGCGCATCGTGCCCGAAGCGACGATCGGCTCGCTGCGTCCGCGTCAAGGTGGCCAGGCATGCTGAATCGATTCGAAGGCATCTGGTTGCCGATCGTCACGCCGATGCGTCGAGGCGAAGTGGATATCGACGCCTTGCAGGCGCTCACGGATCATTACGTGAACGCGGGCATCGACGGTCTCGTGGCGTTGAGCACGACCGGCGAGGCCGCCTTGCTCGATGACGTCGAGCGTGCCGCCGTGCTGCAGGCGATCACCGATGTGGCCGCGCAGCGCGTGCCGGTGCTCGCGGGCGTGGGCGGCAGCGACACGCGCGCCTTCGTGCGCGAAATTCATCGCCTCGAACATTGGGACGTGACGGGTTTTCTCGTTTCCGCGCCCGCTTATGTGTGCCCGGACCAGCGCGGCGTGGCCTGGCACTTCGAGCAGATCGCGCGCGCGACGGCGCGGCCCATCGTGCTCTACGACGTGCCGCATCGCACGGGCGTGGCCATCGAAGCGCAGACCGCGAGCGATCTCGCCGACATCGACAATATCGTGGCGATCAAGGCCTGCGTGCGCGAGCGTTTCGACGCGCTCGGCGGCTCGCGTCTTGCGATGCTATGCGGCAGCGACGACGCGTTTCTCGATTGCCTGAACGCGGGCGGCACGGGCGGCATCCTCGCCGGCGCGCACGTTTGTGGCGACCTGCTGCGCGATGTGCTCGCGCTCATGAAGCAGTCGCAACACGAAGCGGCGACAGAGCTGTTCAAGCGCTTCGTGCCCGTGCTGCGGCTGTTGTTTTCCGCGCCCAATCCGAGCGCGATCAAGGCGATGCTCGCGCTCGAAGGACGCCTCTCGCACGAGACGCGCATGCCGATCGCAAGTGCATCGCCGGTCCTGCTTACGCGGCTCGAAATCGCCCGCGCCGCGCTCGACGATCTGCGCGCCGAGCTGGCGCTGAACGCGTGACGCATTCAGCGCGACGGGTGAATCCGGTTCACTCCACCGAGTAATGCACCGAGAGCTGTCCCTTCTTCTCCTTCACCTTCGACACGACGATCCTGCCCACCCGCGCCGACGACACCACATGCGTGCCGCCGCACGGATAAGCCGGTTGCGGGCCATAGCCGATCTTGCGAACCGCGCCTTCGACATGGCTATGACGCGGCAGATCGGCCGCCGCCTGCGCGTTGGCGTGCTGCTCGATGAGATCGGCGTGGAAGGGCGGCGCGTCGCCGCTGCTTTCGAATACGACGCGTGCTTCGCCCGGCCAGTGATGCGCCTTCACGGGCTTCCAGCCAAGCTGTTCGCCGCAATAGCCGAGCATATGGCCCGCAGAATGCAGACGCGCGTGCAGGTCGCGCGCATTCGCATCGACGCGCAAATGCGTGCTGCCGAGCGGCACTTCGGCGTCGCAAACGTGGATCACCTCGTCGCCATCGAGCAGCGCGCGCAGCACGTTCGCCGTGCCGATCGTGCCGATGTCGGACGGCTGGCCGCCGCCTTGCGGATGAAACAGCGTCGCCGAGAGCACGACGTGATAGTGGCCGTCGTCCGTGCGCGTGCAGCGTAGCGCGACGCTGGCCGTTTCCAGTTCGTCGCTCTGCAAATAGAGGCGTTGCGTCATGAGCGGCTCCTCACGCGCGCGGCGAGGCGGCCGCGTCGCGCGCGTGCGCGATCAGGCTGTCGACCGCATCCGGCGCGGTGCAGAACGCGGTCACGAAACGCACCACGTCCGGACCCCAGCGGTCGCGATAGAACTGGAATCCGGCCTGCACCAGCGCGGCGCTGACCGGTTTCGGCAGACGGCAGAAGATGATGTTGGCCTGCGTTTCGCCCATCACCTCGACGCCTGGCACCGTCGCGAGACCTTGCGTGAGACGGCGCGCCATGTCGTTCGCGTGACGCGCGTTGCGCAGCCACAGATCGTCGTTCAGATACGCGTCCATCTGCGCGGAAAGAAAGCGCATCTTCGAGAACAGATGGCCCGCGCGCTTGCGGCGATAGCCCATTTCGGCGGCCAGCGTCGTGTCGAACAATACGATGGCTTCGGCGGCGAGCACGCCGTTTTTCGTCGCGCCGAGCGAGAGCGCGTCGACGCCCGCTTTCCATGTCATCTCGGCGGGCGTGCAGCCGAGCGAGACGAGCGCGTTCGCGAAGCGCGAGCCATCCATGTGCAGCTTGATCGACGCGGCCTTGCAGACTTCGCCGATCGCCGCGATTTCATCGAGCGTGTAGACGCTGCCCACTTCGGTGGCCTGCGTGATGCTCGCGCAGGCGGGCTGCGTCGAGTGCACGTCGCCGACCTTCACGCGTGCGGCCGCGCGCAGTGCGTCGGCATCGAGTTTCGCGGCCGGCCCGTCGAGCGTCACGAGCTTCGCGCCGTGCGTGTAGAACTCGGGCGCGCCGCATTCGTCGTTGTTGATGTGGCTGGCGGGGTGGCAGTAGACGTTGCCCCAGGGCGGCGTCATCGTGCTCAGGCACAGCGCGTTGGCGGCCGTGCCGGTCGGCACGAGAAACACGGCCACGTCGCGCTCGAAGATCGCGGCCAGCCTGCGCTCGACGCGCGCGGTGATCTCGTCCGCGCCGTATGGGCTCGACTGGCCCGTGCTGCTCGCCACGATCGCTTCGACGATTTCCGGCGATGCGCCGGCGATGTTGTCGCTCGTAAATCCCCATGCGGGCGCACGTGCGCCCGGTGCTCGCTCACTGTTCATGCTTGCGTTCCTCGACTGGCGGGCGACGATGGCTCGCCCGGATCGACGCATTCTGGCGCAGGCGGCCCGGCGTCGGCTTGTAAAAAATTGCGCGACGCGGCGGGGGCGCTCAGGCCTGGTAAGTCGATGGCGCGACGCCGAAGGCCTGGCGGAACGCGCGATTGAAGTGGCTCTGGTCGTAGAAGCCGACCGCCTGCGCGACGCTGGCGATGGCTTGCGGACGCCTCGACAGCAGGCTGCACGCATGTTCGAGGCGCAGCCGCACGAGCCAGGCGTGCGGCGTCATGCCGATGGTCTGCTTGAACTGCTTGAGGAACGCGAAGCGCCCGAGGCCGCAGAGGTCGGCCAGCGCATCGAGTGTGATTTTTTCGGCGAGATGCGCGAAGCAGTAGTCGCGCACGCGCTGCCATTGCAGCGGCGAGAGCGCGCCTTGCACCGTTTCGGGCACGATCGCGCGCGATTGCGCGAGCAGCAGATCGGCGAGCGCGAGCCATTCGGATTGCACCGCGAGCACGTCGGCGTTGGCGCTCATGGCGTCGTGCAGTCGCAGCAGCCGATGCGCGAGCGCCGGGTCTTCGAGCAGGGTCGCGGCGAGCGAGGGTTCGCGCGGCGCGCCGCCGATCTCCTGCGCCACGCTCGCGAGCAGGTCGGGCGCGACGCGGAAGGTCTTGAGCGTATAGGCGTCGCCGTCCTCGCCCACGCCGTCGTGAATCTCGCCGGGCGGCATCAGCGCGATGCATCCGGCCCCGACGCGCACGGTCTTGCCGTTGAAGCGCTGCCGCTGCACGCCGTCGGTCACCAGCCCGATATGGAAGTCGAGATGGAAATGGCGCTCGAAACTGAAGTCGACGAAGCGCGCGGCGCCCAGCACGAGGCCGGGAACCTCTGAGACCTGGTGGTAGTGGACGGAGTCGGCCATGGAGCAGGGTGCGGGAGGCGGCGGGTTCGCGTGAGTATACCGCCGGGCGGCGCGCGGCGCCTGGGCGGTTCGGGGCACAATGGCGTGGTTTGGCGTGTATTCACTCAACATCCATGAGAATTCGCTTCAAGATTCATCCACCATCGACGATGAGGTCATCATGAGCAATCCGAATCAATCGACCGAAGCGGCAGCGTCATCCGGACACAGCGAAGCGTATGAAGCCGGCAAGGCGCGGCGCACGCAGGTGATGGGCGAGCCGTTCGTCGAACGCGCGATGAGCGGAACCGATGGCTTTTCGCGTCCGCTGCAGGATTGGCTCAACGAACACGCGTGGGGCAGCACGTGGCTGCGTGACGGCCTCGATCTCAAGACGCGCAGCCTGTGCACCTGCGCGATGCTCGCCGCGCTCGGGCGCAGTACGGAACTGAAGGGGCACGTGCGCGGCGCGCTCAACAACGGCGCGAGCGTCGTCGAGATCCGCGAAGTGCTGCTGCACAGCGCGCTCTATGCGGGCGCGCCCGCGGCGAGCGAAGCGTTTCGCAGCGCGCGGGCGGTGCTGGAGGAAATGGGCGTGCCGATGCCTGAATGACGGGCCTCGCCGGATGGGCGAGACCGATAAAACCCGTTCAGGCCGCGACGCTTTCGCGTTCCTCGCGCGTTTGCGGCGTGAGCGTGTCGATCGTCACCGGCACGCGGCGCGCGACCGCGCAGAGCAGTTCATAGCCGATCGTGCCCGACGGTTCGGCCACCTCGTCGACCTTGATGTGCTCGCCCCACAACTCGACCGTCGAGCCGATATTCGCCGCCGGACACGGCGTGAGATCGACCGTGAGCATGTCCATCGACACGCGGCCGACCACGCGCGTGCGCACGCCGTCGACCATGATGGGCGTGCCGGTGGGCGCGTGACGCGGATAGCCGTCGGCGTAACCGCAGGCCACCACGCCGATGCGCATCGGCTGCTCGACTTCGTAGGTGCGTCCGTAGCCCACGGTTTCCTGCGGCGCGAGCGTCTGCACGCCGATGATCCTGCTCGTGAACGTCATGGCCGCGCGCAGCCCGACGCTTTCGATATGCCGCGCCGCGCCCGTGGGCGACGCGCCGTAGAGGATCGTGCCGGGGCGCACCCAGTCGCGGTGCGCGCGCGGATGCCAGAGCACCGCCGCCGAATTCGAGAGCGAGCGCTCGCCGGGAATGTCCTGCGTGGCGGCGTCGAAGCGATCGAGTTGCCAGTCGATCGCGCCGTCGTCGGCGTTCGCGAAATGGGTCATGAGGCCGATCTCGCCGATCGTCGGCACGGCGCGGGCGCGCTCCCAGGCGGCGCGGTAGGCGTCCGGACGATAGCCGAGGCGGTTCATGCCCGAATTCATCTTCAACTGGATGTCGATCGGGCGCGTGGTGTTGGCCGCCGCGAGCAGCGCCAGTTGATCGTCGCCATGCACGGTCACGGTCAGGCGATGCGCGACGGCCGTCGCCACGTCGGCGGCGTCGAACACGCCTTCGAGCAGCAGGATCGGGCCGGTCCAGCCCAGTTCGCGCACGCGCACGGCTTCGTCCAGATCGAGCAGCGCAATGCCGTCCGCCGCCGCGAGCGCGCAATAGATGCGCTCGATGCCGTGGCCGTACGCGTTAGCCTTGACGACTGCCCAGACGCGCGCGCCTTGCGCGCTTCGCTTCGCGATCTGGAGATTGTGGCGAATGGCATCGGGATGAATGCGGACGGCAATCGGACGCGGCATGGCGAATGGGTTCCTGGTTAGTGGTTTGTGCAATCGTATTGATTTTCGTCCAGTTATTTTTAATGTATTTTTTCGGAAATTTGGACGAAACCACTGGTTTGCGATGTCAGCCGCTGGCGAGGTGTTTGTAGTAGAAGGTGGTGGCGCAGAGTGCGCCGTCCGGCATTAGCGCGTAGTCCGGCACGGTGCCCGCGCGTTGCCAGCCGCTGCGCCGGTAGAGCCGTTCGGCGTCGCCGCCCGTGACGGTGTCGAGCACGAGCACGGTTTTTCCGGCCGCGAGCGCGTGGGTATCGACGGCCTGCATCAGCAACTGGCCGACGCCGCGCCGCCGCGCGCGGCGATGCACGAGCATCTTGGCGACATCGGCGCGATGCGGCTGATTGTCGGGCTGCGACGTGACGATCTGCACGGTCCCGACGATCTCCCCGCGCGCGTCTTCGGCGATCAGCAGAATGCGTTCGCCTGCGGCCACGCCGTCGGCCACGCGTTTCCAGAATGCCCGCGCCGTGTCGCGCGCCAGCGGCGCCATGAAGCTGACCGAGGCGCCGCCCGCCACGCAGTCCATCAGCACGTCGGCGAGCGCGTCGATGCTGGCGGCGGCTTCGTTTGCGCCGAGCGGGCGTACCGCGATGGCGTCGTTCATTGCGTTCACGTCGTTCATGCCGGGCTCCTTGCGCTGCCGTCGGGGACGCGGCTGAGCGCCACGAGATAACGCGCCGGCTTGCGCGTGGGGTTGCGATAGACGATCGGGCAATCGAGGCGCATCGCGAGACAGTCGCCGGTGCGCAGGCGCCAGCGCTCCTCGCCGACGGTCATCTCCATTTCTCCCTCGATGATCCAGACCTGCTGATGGATTTCCGCGTCGCGCAGGCTGGTGTCGTAGGCCACGCGCTTGCCCGCCGGGAATTGCACTTCCACGAGTTGCAGCGGCGACCAGAGCGCGGGCGAGAGATTGCGGCGCACGTAACCCGAAGCGGGATCGGTCCAGACCGGCTGTTCCCCGGCGACGGCGAGCGGCGAGGGCTCGGTGGCCGCCGCGCCGTCGGGTGCTTCGAACAGCGAGGCGAGCGAGACGCCGAGCGCCGTCGCGAGTTTGTCGAGCACGACGGCGGTGGGGCTGCTCTGTCCGCGTTCGATCAGCGAAATATTCGAGCGGCTGACCGTGCTGCGATCGGCGAGCGCATCGAGCGACCAGCCGCGCGCGTCGCGCAATTCGCGCAAACGCTGGGCAAGGGCGGTGTGGATGTCCATGCGGCGTCCAGTTTATTGGAGGTTGATTTCCAGTAAACTAGACGAGCAATATTCGCGTGTCAACCGCTTCGAATCGAACGCGATGACGGCAGGGTGATTCAAATTAATACGGATGCCGAATTAATTGATGCAACAAAAAAGCGTGCAGCCGCGATGGCCGCACGCCCGTCACCGTCGCTTACGCGGCGGCGATCACGTCGATGCGCAGCGCTTCGCCGCCCGCTGCGACTTCGAGCAGACGGTCGACGTTCGGGTGCGCGCCCGGACGGTTGCGTGCGTCGGCGGTGTGCTCGGCGAACACTGCGAGGCCGTGCTCGGCCGCTTTGGCGTCGAGCGTGCCGAAGGCTTGCTGCAGATAGTGATAGACCGCGAGCGAGCCTTGTTTGCCCGGCTTGTTTTCGATCGTCGAGACCACGGCGCCCTGGCCGTTCACGAGATCGATGCGCTCGATGCCGTCGATAGCGGGCAGTTGCGCGAGATTGTCCTTGAAGACGTTGCCGGGTTGAATCATGAGAGCACTCCGTTAAGTCAGATAAAGCGTGGGGATGGCGTAGTGGGCCGCATTTTAGCCGATCCCCCGCGCCCGTTTCAGGCCGGGCCGCAGCCGCGCGCGCCGTCTCGCTGCGGCGCGCGCGAGAAAACCGCCTGATTTCAGGGCTTTTCTTTCCCGAGCGCCGTGAGGATCGCGTAGCCGGCGCGCACGCGCGCGTCGATCGGATAGGCCTTGTTGGCAAGAATCACCACGCCGATTTTCTGCGAGGGCACGAACGCCGTATAAGTCGAGAAGCCGTTGGTCGAACCGGTCTTGTTGATCAGCGCGTCGGTTTGCGGCGGCAACGGCGGCGTGATCGCGGTGGCGGGCATGCCCTTGCGCAGCATGTCGGGGCCGTTGCCGCTTTGCAGCGTGGCGAGCGTGACGGGCCACGGATACTGCTCCCACACGAGATCCTGCGTGATTGCGGCCGCCTTGTAATAGCCCGTGTGCGTGCACGCGAGCGCGCGTTGCCACGGCTCGGGCAGCGCGGTGAGACCCATGTTGGCGTCCAGATAGCGCACGAGATCGGGCGCGGTCGTGCGCATCCCGTAGGCTTCGTCGGCGAGCACGCCGGGATGCAGGCGCAGCGGCGTGTCGTGCGCATCGTAGCCTTGCGCGTAATCGGGCATGCGCGCGGCGGGCACGTCGAGCCACGTGTGCGTCATGCCGAACGCGGGCAGCAGACGCTGCTGGACGGTCTCGCGATACGGCTCGCCCAGACTTTGCGCCGTGGCCATGCCGAGCAGCCCGATGCCGAGATTCGAATACACGCGCTGCGTGCCCGAGGGTTGCGCGGGCTGCCAGCGGCGGTAGTACGCGATCAGTTGCGCATCGTTGGTCACGTCGTCGGGTTCGAACAGCGGCAGGCCGGACGTATGCGTGCCGAGATTGAGCACGCTCACGCGATCGAACACGCTGCCGCGCAGCGCGCCGACGTACCGGCTGGCGGGCGCGGCGAAATCCAGCTTGCCCGCGCCCTGCGCGTAGCACGCGAGCGTGGCCGTGAACGTCTTGGTCAGCGAGCCGATTTCGAACAGCGTGTCGTCGCGCACGGGCGCGCCGCTGGCCCTGGAGGCCACGCCGTAGCGATAGAACGTGTGCTTGCCGTTCACGGTCACGCCGACGATCAGGCCCGGCACGCCGTATTGCGTCCGCACGGGCGCGATGGCGGCATCGACGGCGTCTTTCAGGCGGTCTTGCGCGTGGCCGGTGGTGGCCGTGGCGGCAGCGGCGGCCAGGCTCATCGACATCAGTAAAAGTTTTATCTTGATTTTCACGATCGAGGAGAGAGTTGGTCAGTAGAGCGCCCGACAGACGCCGCCGGGCGGCGGATCACACTCATTGCGCCGACGATTGTGGTGCGTTGCCCGCCGTCCGACAAGCGACGATAATTTGGTTGAGCCACAAGCCAAACTTATAGGTCGACACGATGCGTCCCAATTTACCGCTGCATGCGCTGCGCGCTTTCGAGGCGTCGGCGCGCCACCTGAGCTTCACGCGCGCGGGCCTCGAACTCAAGGTCACGCAGGCCGCGGTGAGCCAGCAGGTGCGCATGCTCGAAGAGTGGCTCGGCGTGCCGCTGTTCCGGCGCCTGCCGCGCGGGCTCGGCATGACCGACGAGGCGCGCGCGCTGCTGCCCGTGCTGAGCGACGCGTTCGGCCGCATCGAAACCGTGCTCAAGCAGTTCGAGGGCGGACGTCTGCACGAAGTGCTCACGGTGGGCGTGGTCGGGACATTTGCGATCGGCTGGTTGATGCCGCGTTTGAAGTCGTTTCGCGAGGCGCATCCGTTCGTCGAATTGCGGCTGCTGACGAACAACAATCTCGTCGATCTGGCGGGCGAGGGGCTGGATTTCGCGATTCGTTTCGGCGACGGCAAGTGGCCCGCGACCGACAACACGCGCCTCTTCGACGCGCCGCACGCGGTGCTGTGCGCGCCGGAGATCGCGCGGCGGCTGACGTCGCCGGCCGATCTGGCGAAGGAGACGCTGTTGCGCTCCTATCGCACCGACGAATGGCTGGAATGGTTTGCGGCCGCGGGCGTCGAGGCGTGGGCCGTGAGCGGGCCGATTTTCGATTCGTCGCGGCTGATGGCGGAGGCGGCGATGCAGGGCGCGGGCGTCGCGCTCGCGCCCGCGTGCATGTTCGCGCGCGAGTTGCAGGCGGGCTTGCTGGTCAGGCCGTTCGAGGTGGAGGTGAGGCTCGGGAGTTACTGGCTCGCGGGGTTGAAGTCGCGCGAGATGACGCCGGCGATGAAGGCGTTTTGGGGGTGGATTGTGGGGGAGGCGCGGGCAGCCTGACGCCGTTCACCTTCCCGCTTCACAACACGTTCAACATCGCCAGCGCCGTCTCCTGCAGATGCGGCAGCACGCGCCGCACGGCTTCTTCCGGGCTTTCATTCCCGATCGACATATTGGTGCTCAACGCCGCCACCACATCGCCGTTGCGATTGCGCAGCGGCACGGCCACGCCGCGCACGCCGACCTGCAACTGCTGCTCGATCAGCGCATAACCGTCCACGCGCGCGCGCACGATCTTTTCGCGCAGACGCGACGCGCTCGTGATCGTGTGCGCCGTGAAGGGCGCGAGCTCCACGCCGTCGAGCCAGTTCGACACCGCCTCCTGATCCTCCTTGTGCGCGAGCAGCACGACGCCCGGCGAGATCAGCGGCGCGGGCACGCGCGCGCCGAGCACGAAGCCCGTCGTCATCACGCGCGAGACGCCGTTGCGCGCGATCACGACGAGATCCCAGTCGTCGAGCACGCTCACATACGCGGATTCGTTGAGCGTCGCGCTCAATTGCTGCAGATACGGCTGCACGGTGCGCGGCAGGCGCGCCGAATCGAAATACGACCAGCCTACGCGCAGCACGCGCGGCGTGAGGCCGAACAGACGTCCGTCGGTGTAGACGTAGCCGAGCGATTCGAGCGTCAGCAGATAGCGCCGCGCGGCGGTGCGCGAGAGGCCGGTGCGTTCGCCGGCCTGGGTCGCGGTCATGCGCGCGTGCTGGTTGTCGAAGGCCTCGAGTATCGCGAGGCCTTTTTCGAGTCCGGCGATCCAGTCGCGCCGGGCGAGGGGGGTGGTTTTCATATCGGATGGCCGGAAGGCAAAAAAGCCGGGCATGCGCCCGGCCTCGTGACTGCCTCTGCGCTTGCGCTCAGTGCGCCTGCGCGGGCTTCATGCGCGCCGCCACGATCAGGGAAATCAGGCAGCCGATGGCGAGATACGCGGCCACCAGATGCCACGAGCCGCCGCCCACGCCCACCAGCGCCACGGCGATGAACGGCGTGAAGCCGCCGCCCACCACGCTCGCGAACTGGTAGCCCACGCCCGCGCCGCTGTAGCGGTATTCGGCGCCGAACAGTTCGGTGAACAGCGGCTGCTGCACGCTCACCACCATGTCGTGCGCGAGGTTCGCGAGCGCCACCGAGCAGATCACGATCCACACGATCGAGCGCGCTTCGAGTGCGAGGAAGAACGGCACCGCGCCGGCGAGGCCGATCGTCGCGCCGATCAGATAGACGCGGCGCAGGCCGACGCGGTCGGCGAGCCACGCGAAGCACGGAATCGTCACGCACGACAGCGCGCCGACGAACAGGCCGATGCCGAGGAACAGATCGCGCGAGAGGCCGAGGTTCGCGGTCGAATAGCTCAGGGCGAACGCGGTCACGATGTACATCGTGAAGAGTTCGGCCAGACGCAGCGCGACGATATAGACGAAGGCCTTCGGATGACGCGTCAGCGCTTCGAGCACCGGCATCTTGAGCTTGCGATCGCCGTGCTCGACCTTTTCGACGAATTCGCGCGACTCGTCCATGCTCGAACGCACCCACAGGCCGACCAGCACGAGCACCACGCTGAAGACGAACGGCAGACGCCAGCCCCAGGCGCGGAACGCCGTCTCGCCGAGCAGATGGCTCAGCAGCGCGACGATGCCGGTCGCGAGCACGAGGCCCACGCCGTAACCGACCTGCACGCCGCTGCTGTAGAACGCTTTCTTGTGCTTGGGCGCGCTTTCCACGGCCATCAGCGCCGCGCCGCCCCATTCGCCGCCCACCGCGAAGCCCTGAATGGCGCGCAGCAGCACGAGCAGTACGGGCGCCCACCAGCCGATCGTCGCGAAGGTGGGCAGCAGGCCGATGGCGACCGTCGAGAGGCCCATCAGCATGACGGTCAGCACGAGCATGCGCTTGCGCCCGAGGCGGTCGCCGTAGTGGCCGAACACCACGCCGCCGAGCGGGCGGAACAGGAAGCCCACGCCGAAGGTCGCGAACGCCGCGAGCGTGCCCATCTTGCCGATGTTGGGGAAAAATGCCGTGTTGAAGACCAGTGCGGCGACAATCCCATAGAGCAGAAAGTCGTACCAGTCGACGACGGCGCCGACGAAGCTGCCGATCGCGGCCTTGCGGGCCTGGCCGCTGGAACGGGCGGCAGGGGCGGGCTCGCTGGCGCCGGTGGTGTCGAGGGTCGGGGTCATGAGTGTCTCCAGAAACTGGCTTTTGATCTATGTCGCCAAACATGGCTGCGGGACTTGCCGCAGCGGTGAAACGGAGCATAGAGCCGCGCAGGCGGCTCGGCAATGTACGGAACGCGCAAAATGCGCGATTATCGCCCAAGCGCGTGCGTTTATCGAACGCTTTGCGGGTTAGCACCGAGAACGGGCAGCCCCGGAACGATGCCCGTCTTTGGCGCGATGAACGATTTGGTTAAAATTGGCGTGCACTGGCGGCGCGGTCTGTCGTCGCTGTCGTTCATGGTTTTTTGCTGGTATCAGGAGCCTTCCGCATGTCGTCCAACCCCATTTCCGGCGCGCCGGAGCAGGCCAATCCGCTCGGCATGGCCGGCATCGAGTTCGTCGAATTCGCGGCGCCCGATCCCGCCGCGCTCGGGCGGCGCTTCGAGCAGCTGGGGTTCAAGGCCATCGCGCGCCACATCAGCAAGGACGTGACGCTCTATCGCCAGGGCCAGATGAATTTCCTGCTGAACGCCGAGCCGGACTCGTTCGCCGCGCGCTACGCCGAGGAATACGGCATGGGCATCTGCGCGATCGGCGTGCGCGTGGACAGCGCGCGGCGCGCCTTCGAGCACGCGCTGCGTCTGGGCGCGTGGGCGTTCGAGGGCGAGCGCGTGGGCACGGGCGAGCTGAAGATCCCGGCCATTCAGGGCATCGGCGACTCGCATATCTATTTCGTCGACCGCTGGCGCGGCCGTGGCGGCCAGCGCGGCGGCGTCGGCGATATTTCGATTTTCGACATCGACTTCCGGCCGATCGACATCGCCACCGCCGAGGCCGATCTGGAGCACGGCGGCACCGGCCTGCAACGCGTCGATCACCTCACGCAGACGGTGGGCGCGGGCCGTATCGGCGAATGGCTCGACTTCTATCGCGAGCTGCTGCACTTCCGCGAGATTCACGAGATCAACGCGAACTGGCACGTCTCGCAGGAGTCGCGCGTGATGGTGTCGCCGGGCGGCGAGATCCGCATTCCCGTCTATGAGGAAGGCACGCGCCGCACGGAGCTGATGCACGACTATCTGCCCGATCATCCGGGCGAGGGCGTGCAACATATCGCGCTCGCCAGCGACGACATCGTGCCTTGCGTCGACGCGCTGATGGCCAATGGCGTCGAATTCGTGGAGCCGCCGCCCGCGTACTACGATTCGGTCGATGCGCGCCTGCCCGGTCACGGCCTCGATATTGCGGCGCTGCGCAAGCGTCATATTCTGATCGACGGCGAAATCGGCGCGGACGGCGTGCCGCGTCTTTTCCTGCAGACCTTCGTGAAGCGTCGTCCCGGCGAGATTTTTTTCGAAGTGGTGCAGCGCCTGGGCCATCATGGTTTCGGCGAGGGCAATCTCGACGTGCTCGCGAAGGCGCGCACGGCTTGATGCCTGACATTGCACGCTGAAAAGGAAAACGCCCCGCTGAAACCGGGGCGTTTTTCATGCTGCGTTGGTCTTCGTGCCGGCGGGCTTTACACCGTCACGACGATCTTGCCGACCTGCGCGCCCGCCTCCATGTAGCGATGCGCTTCGACGATCTCGTCGAGCGTGAACGTGCGGTCGATCGCGGGCTTGAGCGCGCCCGAGGCGAGGCCTTCGGTAATGAAGCGTTTCGCGCGTTCGAGCTTCGCGGTGTCGGTGGTGATTTCGAACAGTTCGTAGCCGCGCACCGAGAGATGGCGCGAGAGCAGGTCCATCACCGGCACGCTCAGATCGCGCGTGTCGAGCGCGCCGTATTGCACGAACATGCCCTGTTTCGCGAGCGCGCGCAGTTGATGCGCCGCTTCCGGGCCGCCAACCGGATCGAAGGCCAACTGCGCGCCCGTGCCGCCCGTGAGCTCGCGCACCTGCTGCGTGAGCGCGTCGCCGCCGCCCGCGATCACGTGCTGTGCACCGGCTTCGAGCAGCGCCGCGCGCTTGCTGTCGCTGCGCGTGAGCGCGATCGGCACCGCGCCGACGCTGTTGGCGATCTGGATCGCCGCCAGTCCCACGCTGCTGGACGCCGCGCCCACCAGCACCGCCTGGCCGCGTGCGAGGCCGCCGATCTCGATCAGCGCGCCCCAGGCCGTGGCGTACTGCATCCACGTGGCGGCCGCTTCCTCGAACGAGAGGCCGGCGGGGTTCTTCACCACGGCGCGCGCGGGTGCGTTCACGAGTTCGCCGTACATGCCGTAGTCGAGAAACGAAAATGCGGGGACGACGCTCACGGCGTCGCCGGGCGCGAAGTCCTGCACGCCGCTGCCCACGGCTTCGACCACGCCCGAGGCTTCGTAGCCGAGCGCGGCCGGAAAGCGCGGCGCGTGCGTGTACTGGCCGCTGCGATACATGACTTCGGCGCGATTCAGGCCAATCGCCTTGACGCGGATCTGCACGTCCCCGGCCTTGGGCGCGGGCACGTCGATATCGTCGATCTGAAGCACCTCGGGGCCGCCGATACGGTGAAAGCGTACGATTCTGGACATTCTGGATTCCTCTTGAATTCGAACGGGGCGCACAGCATCGAGCACAGCCTCGCGGAGCGCGCCGGGTCCGAATACTGTATGCCGCGCGGCGGCGCGAATAAACGCGCGGAGCGATTACTCATTGTTATTGGATGAATAACAATGCGCGACACCGGCGAGGAACGCGCGCAGCACGTCAGCCCGGACACCGCTTGCCGATCAGCTCCGTAAGCCAGTCGACGAACACGCGCACCTTGCCCGGCAGATGCTCGCGATTCGGGTACATGACGGAAATCGGCTTGGGCACCTTCACGACGCCCGGCACCACTTCCACGAGTTGTCCCGCGTCGATATGCGGCTGCAACGCGGGGCGCAGCGCGTGTATCAGCCCGAAGCCCGCGAGACCGCAGGCGAGCAGCGCTTCGGCATTGTCGGTGAGCAGGGCGCTCTCGAGCTTGAGCGCGACGTTCTTGCCGCCGCTGCGATACACCCAGTCCATCACGCGACGATTGCGTCCGGTGAAGAAGTTCACGGCGCGATGCGCGCGCAGATCGTCGAGCGTGCGTGGCAGGCCGTGACGCGTGCAATAGGCGGGCGACGCGCAGGTCGCCATCGACACCGAGCCGATCTTGCGCGCGACCATGCTGGAGTCTTTCAGATCGCCGATACGCACCACGCAATCGATGCCTTCGCCGATCAGATCGACGGGCTGATCGCTCGCGCCCAGCACGATTTCGATCTGCGGATAGCGCTGCTGGAATTCGGGCAGTGCCGGAATGATGACGGCCTTGGCGAGCGCGACGGCCACGTTCAGGCGCAGCCGTCCTTTAGGCTGCGGACGCTGCTGCGAAAACTGCGCGAACGAGGCGAAGGTCTCGTTGACGCCCGCGAGCAACTGCACGCAGCGCTGATAGAACTCGTCGCCCTCGGCGGTCGTGCTCACGCGCCGCGTGCTGCGGTTCAGGAGCCGGATGCCGAGTTCGTCCTCCAGTTGCTGCACGGCTTTCGTGACGGCGGGGCGATGCAGTTGCAGCGCGTCGGCGGCTTGCGTGAAGCTGCCGCGCTCGACGATATTCACGTAGATCTGCATGGTTTGCAGACGATCCATGGGGCTTCCTCGGCGATCGGTTCAAGCGGTTCAAGCGGTTCAAGCGGTTCAACGCGTTGCGGGGCGCACGCGGTTTCGCATGTGCGGCGGCGCACGGACGCGCGGCATCGCGTTCGCCTATGCTGCAACCGGGTCCTCCCACAAGCGGTGACGACAATGATAAACACTGACCGCATCGACGAGAGACGTCCGCGTGCACGGCGTAGGACCGTGCTGCGCGCGAGCGCGTGGCTGGGCTTTTGTCTGAATCTGCTACTGAGTTTGTGCGTGGGCGTGTCTGCGGATGCGCGGGCGCAGGACCGCACGCCGCGCAGCGCGCAAGACGCCGCGCCGGGCTATCGTCCGCCTGTGTGGACCGCGAGCCTGCCCGGTCATCCGACCTTGCTGCTGCTGCCGACGATCCACGGCCTCGCGCACGACGATCCGCGCATCGACGCCGCGCTTGCCGCGCTGGCGGACGGCGTGCAGGCGGTCGTGCTCGAAACGAACGTGAACCCGACGCACGAGAACGTGCAGACGATCCTGCGCTACGGCCTCTATCCGGCCTCCGACAATCTCTCGAATCACATGCAGTCGATGAGCGCCGAAGCGCTCGCGCATTGCGCGCGCGACAGCGGCGCCGACATCAAGCTGTTCTTCCAGCACAAGCCGTGGTTCGCGGGCTTTCTCGTCGATGCGGTGCGGCTGCACGCGGACCGCTTCGAGTGGAAGAACGGCGCGACGCATCCGCATCTCGTGCCGACGGGCGAGTCGCTCGTGTTCGCGGGGATCGATTTGCGGCTCGAAACGATCGCGCAGCGCCGGCGCATTCCGCTGATCTATCTGGAGACGATGGAGCAGGGCATGAGCCTCTTCGACACCATGCCCGCCGCCGATCAGGACGCCTTCCTGCAAGGCGAGTGCGCGGGCCTGCATGGCGCGCGCCAGGGCGCGGCGTCGTATGCGCAATTCCAGCAGGCGTGGGTCGCGGGCGACGCCGCGCAACTGGAGCGGCTGGCGATGGCGCGCTACCCTGGCGAAAGCGACGCGCATTACGACTTCAGCCAGTATCTCTACGTGCGCGGCACCGATATTTTTGCGCAGACGCTCGCGCGCGACGGCTATTTCTACGGCAAGGGCCCGATTCTGGTCGCCGTGGGCGCGGGGCACTTCTTTGGTGCGCAGTCGCTGCTGCAACGGCTGCGCGACGCGGGTTACAACGTGAGCGGGCCGGCGCCCGCGCCCGGCGAAGTCGCGGCTCGCTGACGATTCGTAAACTTACCGATTCTTGCGAGGACTTCCCTAAACTTTCCCGTACATGCGCCGTTAGAGCAGGTATGAAAACGCCATTCTCGAAAACGGAAGCCCAGCTTCTGCTGTCGATCGCCCACGAACGCGCGGAGCACCGCGCGGCGGCGGCGGGCGTCGATCTCGAGTCGCCCGCGGGTTCCGCGATCTACGACACGGTGATCTATTCGACACTCTCCGAATTCGCGCCCGCGCTGACGATCGACGAATTCATCGGCCTGCTCGCCCGTCCCGAGGTCCTGCACTGAGGGCGGTATCGCCAACGGCCGGATGAAAAAACGGCGCGCGGGTGAGAGCCCGCGCGCCGTTTTCTTATCGGCGAAATGATGAGCGACGCCTAGAACTTCTCGCGCAAACCCACGCTCACGATCGCCTGCGATTGCGCGTTCGACGAGTGGCCGTTGCCCTTGTCCGAGACCGAGGCGGTCGCGGCCACCGGACGGCCGAGCGCGTCGAGCGTCGTGCCCGAGGCGTGCTGATAACCGGCCAGCAGATACACCGTCGAGCGCTTCGAGAAGTCGTAGAGCGCGCCGACCGAGACGTTGTGGTACTGCGCGGCGTCGTCGAGATTGTCGACGTCGCTGCCGCGCGTGTAGCTGTAGCTCGCGAACAGATGCGTGTTCGGCTGCACGTTCCACATGCCGAACACGCCCGCGATATTGAACTTCGCCGTGCCCGAATAGAGCGAGTTCGCGCCCGCCTTGTACTGCACGTTGCTGTAGTTCACGCCCACCTGCACCGTGCTGAAATTCCACGTCGCGCCCGCGGCCACCACCTGCTGCGATTGCGCGCTCGCGAAACCTTCGTTGATCGACGAGTTGAAGGTGCCGTCGTAGGTGCCTTGCCACTTGCCGTAAGTGGTGTCGTCGAGGCCGGTCTTGCTGTTGTCCGAGCGCTCGTAGCCCACGCCCACGCGCAGCGGGCCGTTCGCGTAGCCCGCGCCCACGCTCCACGTGTTCTTGCGCTTGAGGCTGCCCGCCTGGCCGCCGAAACCGTATAGCGCGCCGAACGTGAAGCCGTTGTAGTTCGCGCTCGTGTACTTGATCGAGTTGTCGACGCGCGTAGTCTGGTCGAGATCGTCGATATCGCCCGGATGCGCGCCGAAGCCGCCGATCTGGCTCACCGGCGCGACCGGCCCGACGAAGTCGTCGAGCGAGGTGTACTGGCGGCCCATCGTCAGCGAGCCGAAGTGCTGGTCGGCGAGGCCCACGAACGCCTGGCGGCCGAACAGGCGGCCGCTCTGGCCCGAGGTGCCGTTGCTGATGTCGAAGCCGTCTTCGAGCACGAAGATCGCCGAGAGGCCGTTGCCCAGATCCTCGCGGCCCTTGAGGCCCCAGCGGCTGCCGGAGAGGTTGCCGGTCGTCACGCCGACATTCGAATGGCCCTGATAGGCGCCGGTCTTGCCGACGCGCTCGTTGCTGCGGTAGGTGATGCCCGCGTCGGCGATGCCGTAGAGCGTGACGGAGCCCTGCGCGGCCGCGGTGCCCGCGAGCGTGAGCAGAACCGGAGCGCAGAGCAGGTGGTGTTTCATCATGTGTCGTCTCGGTGAAGAGTGGAGCGCCGCATCAAAGCGGTCTCGTTGTTATGCGCGCGCAGCCCGGCCGCCTCGATGACGAGGCAGCCGGCGTGCGGCGCTGGAAAAACGCGGATGGGAACTTCAGGACCTCAGGCGCGTGATATCGCGCGACGCCACGTGATTCGACGCGTGGCGTGTCGCGGATATCAGCGCTTGAGCGAGGCGCCCGGCGGCAGCTCGGGCGGCGTGACGTTCACGGTCTTGCGCAGCTTCGCGACGTCGTCGGCGCTGACCGGCGCGCCGGTATTGCCCCAACTGGTGCGCACGAAGGTGGCGACGTCGGCGACTTCCTGATCGGAGAGGCGCCAGCCGAACGGCGGCATCGTGAAGGTCGAGGGCGCCGTCTGCGTGCCTTCGAGCGCGGCGCCCGCGAGCAGCACGTGGATCAGCGACGTGGCGTCCTTGCCCTGCACGACGGGGTTGCCGCCGAGCGCCGGGAACACGCGCGTGTAGCCGCGTCCGTCGCTGCGGTGGCAGGCCATGCAGTTGTCGCGATAGACCGCCGCGCCGCGCGCGCTCGCATCGCCGCCTTGCAGCTTGCTCGCGGCGGTGGCGTCGTAGGCGTACGGCGTTTCCTTCGCGTCGTTCGAGGGCAACGTCTTGAGATAACGCGCCATCGCGAGCAGATCGGCGTCGGTCATGTACTGCATGCTGTGCTGGACCACGTCGGTCATGCCGCCGAACGCCGCCGTGTGCAGATTGCGGCCGGTTTTCAGGAACTGGACGATGTCGTCCTCGCTCCACGCGCCGATGCCCGTACGCGGATTGCCGCGCAGGCTCGACGGCACCCAGCCGTCGATCGGGCCGCCGCCCGCGAGGAAGTCGTCGCCTTCGAGATCGGTCAGCGCGAGTTCCTGCATCGTGCGCGCGCGCGGCGTGTGGCATGCGCCGCAATGGCCGAGACCCTGCACGAGATACGCGCCGCGCGCGACGATCGCATCGTTGTAATGCGCGGCGTCGAACGGCGCGACCTTCGGCGCGAACATCGTGCGCCAGATGCCGAGCGGCCAGCGCATCGACAGCGGCCACGGAATGTCCACCGCGCGATTGGCGGCGTTCACCGGCGCGACGCCGTGCATGAAGTACGCGTAGAGCGCTTTCATGTCGTCGTCGGAGAGGCGCGCGTACGACGGGTAGGGCATCGCCGGATAGAGCGTGTCGCCGTTCGGGCGCACGCCCTCGCGCACGGCCTTCGCGAAGTCGTCGTAGGTCCACTTGCCGATGCCGCTGTTCGCGTCGGGCGTGATGTTGGTCGAGTAGATCGCGCCGATCGGCGTGTCGAACTTCAGGCCGCCCGCGAAGGGCTTGCCGCCTTGCGACGTGTGGCAGGCGATGCAGTCGCCGGCGCGCGCGAGGTACTCGCCGTGCGCGACGCGCGCGGCGTCGGACGACGCGGCTTGCGTCGACGGCGCCGCCGTGGCGGCGTGCGCGGCCGTGGCCGCGAACGTCATCGAAAACGTCACCGACAGCGCCGCGCATGCGGCCAGCGCGCCACGTGCGACGCCCGTGGGGAAAAGGGTCTTCTTCATGCGGGTCGTCACACGCTCACCAGAGGGCCGGGGTTCTTGAGGTACTGGCTGCGAATGGCCTTCGCGGACCAGTACGCCAGGGCGGCGACCATCCCCGTGGGGTTGTAGCCGATGCCTTGCGGGAACGCGGACGCGCCAATCACGAAAACGTTATGGACGTCCCAGCTCTGCAGATAGCGGTTCAGCGCGCTGGTGTTCGGGTCGGTGCCCATGATCGCGCCGCCCACGAGGTGGGTGGTCTGATAGCGGCGCGAATCGAAATGCGCGCCGAACTCGCGCGTGTAGACGTTGATGGCCTTCGGGCCCATCGCCTCGGCGATCTTCTTCATCTGGCCGGTCACGTACTGCGCCATCTTGACGTCGTTGTCCTTCCAGTCGAAGGTCATGCGCAGCAAGGGCTGGCCGTACGAGTCGCGATAGGTCGGATCGAGGTCGAGGAACACATCGCGATACGACATGTTCGAGCCGTGCGCGTCCATCGAAATGGTGTGCGCGTAGTGATCCTTCACGGCCTTCTTCCACTGCGAGCCCCAGTTCGGCGTGCCCGCGGGCGTGGCGATGCCGCTGATCGGCTTCACGCCCGCCTGGTTCACCCACAGCGGCGAGCCGCCGACGAAACCGAGCGGACCGTGGTCGAAGTTGTCGGCGTTGAAGTCGTCCACGGCCACGCCGTTGCCGCCCGCGCCGATGAACGGATTGGTCCACGTGTCCTTGTCGAAGAACGCCGTGATGGTCGAGAGATTCTGGTAGGCGAAATTGCGGCCCACGACGCCCGTGCCCGACACCGGGTCATACGGCTTGCCGATGCCCGAGAGCAGCATCAGATGGACGTTGTGATACTGGAACGCCGAGACGATCACGAGATCGGCGGGCTGGAACACTTCCTGGCCCGACGGATCGACGTAGGTCACGCCGGTCGCGCGCTTTTTCGTGTCGTCGAGTTCGACGCGCAACACATGGCACTTCGAGCGCAGTTCGAAGTGCTTTTCGAGCTTGAGCGCGGGCAGGATGTTCAGGTTCGGCGACGCCTTCGAGTACATGTAGCACGCGTAGCCGCTGCAGTAGCCGCAGAAGTTGCACGGGCCCATCTGCACGCCGTACGGGTTCGTGTACGGACCCGAGGTGTTGGCCGAGGGCAGCCGGTACGGATGCAGGCCGACCGACTTCGCGGCGTCCGAGAAGCGTTGCGCCGAGTACGTATTCAGTTGCGCGGGCAACGGAAAATTGTCGCTGCGGCGCGCTTCGAACACATTGCCGTCGCCGACCACCTTGTCGCCGACCTTGTAGGCCTGGCCCGAGGTGCCGAACACTTTTTCGGCGAAGTCGAAATGCGGCTCCAGCTCGTCGTAGCTCACGCCGTAATCCTGGATCGTCATGCCTTCCGGGATGAACTTCTTGCCGTAGCGTTCTTCGTAATGGCTCTTCAGGCGCAGCTCTTCCGGCGTGATGCGAAAGTGCACGCCCGACCAGTGCAGGCCCGCGCCGCCCACGCCCTCGCCGGGCAGAAACGCGGCGAGCTGGCGGTAGGGCAGCGCCGTTTCGGCCGCGTTATGGCGGATCGAAACGGTGGTCTTCGAAAGGTCGAGAAAGAGCTTCTTGCGGATGTTGTACGTGAGCTCGTCGATGGTGTTCGGGTACGCGCCATCCGGATAGGTGTCGCGATACTCGCCGCGTTCGAGCGCGACCACGTTCAGGCCCGCTTCCGTGAGCTCTTTCGAGAGGATCGCGCCGGTCCAGCCGAAGCCGACCACGACCGCGTCCACATGAGGTTTCTTGATCGCCATTACGTGCGCTCCCCGTTGATCGATACCGGACCGTACGGGTAAGGCTGACCGTTCTGGTTCACGAAATCCATGAAGTCGGCGCGCGCGCCGGGAAAGCCGATCATCTTCCACGCGGCCATGTCCTTGTTGCCGCCGTGGATCGGATCGCAGAAGTAGCCTTCGCGCGTGTTCTGCAGCAACTGGCCGAAGAACACCTTCGCGGGCACCGAATCGAGTTCGACCTTGCCCGCTTCGAGATTCGCGAGCAGCGCGTCGCGCGTGTTCGCGTCGAGTGCGTCGAAATCCTTGCCGTATGCCTTGTTCGCGTACGCGTTCACCGCCGCGATGCCGAGGCGGTAAATGTCGCGCGGCACCAGCTTCATCTGATAGCCGAGTTCGGGCGCGCCTTGCTGGAACGGCCCCTGCATGTACCAGAGCGCGCCGTGCGCGTAAGGCGTGTCCATCTGACGGTCGATGAATTCGGGCACGCCCGCGTCGAGCGCGCCCGGACCTTCGGCGTCGGCGGGAATCAGGCGGTCGACCGCCGCTTGCACGAAGGCCCATTCACGGGCGTCGAAGTAGCGGGGCTTGTAAGGGGCGGCCTGGGCCTGGGTTTGTCCCGGCTGGCTGCCGCCTGATTGTTGCGCGTTGCCGGCGGACGACTGCGCGCCGCCTTCGCAGCCGGCGAGCGCCCCTGCGGGAACGAGCACTACCGCCGTGCGTAGGAATCCACGGCGAGACGTGAGAGGGGATTCGGACATTGTTCGATTCTGTATGAATTCGGCGCGATCTGATCTGACCGTGAGCATCTGGGGAAGCCGGTTTCTGCCCGGCCACCGCGGTAACCAATGGTAATTGGAACCGGTTCCATGATTGGCGGGGCATTTTACAATAATCCGTTGCGCTGGCTGTATCGGTCGCGGCAGGTCAAGTGGCGGGGTGTCGCAAGGCGGCGCGGCATGGCGTCCCGGATGGTTCGCGAAAGTCGTGCGGATTCAAGGGCTTGAGTTCGCTGCGCCGATTTCGGACGGGCGGCGTCCGCGCGCAATCGGTGACGTTTCAAGACGGGCGCACGGCCGCGAAGGCTGTTGCTTTTTGGGGAATGTGCCGGGCGTTGGGTTGTCACTCGCGGACGGATTCGCTAACGCACGGGATCGCGCGGGATTGTGTACAACATGTAAAGGCGCGTGCCTGATCGTCCGATCAATCCCCGAAACAGCAGTGCGAACAACCGCCGCAAATCCCTGCCCAGCCGCGCCCACGCTGGTGTGGCCGACCGTCTCCGAACAAACCCTAACAAGTCCATCAAGTTGTTTGACAACTAGTCGGGGCGAGTGCTACTGTGCGGATATCGACAACCCACCATTTCTGCACGAGGCCTCATGAACGTGTCCCCGATCGTCGAAAGCGAATTCGCTTCGACCGTGATGGCGGTGCCCCCTCTGGCACGCCGCGCCGATTTTTCCCTCGACGTTGAAGCAAACGGCAAGCTCATCCGCCATATGGAAGCGGGCGGCATCCGCACGCTGCTGTACGGCGGCAATGCCAACCTGTACCACGTCGCCGTGAGCGAATTCCGCGAGTTGCTTGACATGCTCGCCGAACAGACCGCGCCCGAGACGCGCGTGATCCCGGCCATCGGCCCGGACTTCGGCAAGATGCTCGATCAGGCGCGCATCCTCGCGCAGACGCAGTACAAGACCGCCATGGTGCTGCCGCTGTCGGGCTTCACCACGCCGGCCGGCGTCGAAGCGGGCCTCACGCGCGTCGCCGACGCCGCGGGCATTCCGCTGACGCTCTATATCAAGAGCGAGGATTATGTCGATGTGGACACGCTCGTGCGCCTGATCGACCGCGGCACGCTCATCGCCGTGAAGTACGCCATCGTGCGTCAGGATCCGGCCAACGATCCGTATCTGCGCCGCCTGCTGCAAAGCGTGCCGGCTTCGAAGGTCGTCTCGGGCATGGGCGAGCGTCCGGCCCTCGTGCACGTGCGCGATTTCGGCCTTGCCGCCTGGACCACGGGCTCGGGCTGTATCGCCGCGAACGCCGTGATGGCGCTGCTCAAGGCCGCGAAGGAAGGCCGCGCCGACGAAGCGCAACGCCTTTACGACGCGTTCATGCCGCTCGAAACGCTGCGCGACGACATCTCGCTGATCCGCGTGCTGCACGACGCCGTCACACTGTCGGGCATCGCCGACATGGGCCCGATCCTGCCGCTGCTTTCGCAGTCGCCGGCCGAAGCGCTGCCCGCCATCGGCGAAGCGGCGAAGACGCTGCTCGCGTTCGAGCGCACGCTGGCCGGTTCGGCGCAGGCGGCGCACGCCTGAGCGGCGCGTGCAGGCGCTTGCGCGGAGGCTCGTGCAGGCGCCTGTGTCACTGAATGAACTGAACGGAGCGACCATGTCGTCTATCACGGGAGCCATGCTGATCGGCGCGCAGTCGGTGCGCGGTCAGGCCGGCGAAATGCGTGCCTTCGCGCCCGCGCTCGGCCAGGACATCGAGCCGGCCTTCGGTCTCGGCAACAAGGCCGACGTCGCGCGCGCCTGCGAACTCGCGGCGCAGGCGTTCGACGCCTTCCGCGCCGCGCCGCACGAAACGCGCGCCAAACTGCTGGAAGCGATCGCCGAGCGCATTCTCGTCATCGGCGACGAACTGATCGAACGCGCGCATCTGGAATCGGCGCTGCCCAAGGCGCGCCTGGAAGGCGAGCGCGGCCGCACGGTCGGCCAGTTGCGCTTGTTCGCCTCGCTGGTGCGCGACGGCCGCTGGTGCGGCGCGGTGCTCGATTCGGCGCTGCCGGAGCGCAAGCCGCTGCCGCGCTCGGACCTGCGCGCGCAACGCATCGGTCTCGGCCCGGTGGCCGTGTTCGGCGCGAGCAACTTCCCGCTGGCGTTTTCGGTGGCGGGCGGCGACACGGCGTCGGCGCTGGCCGCCGGCTGCCCGGTGGTCGTGAAGGCGCACCTCGCGCATCCGGGCACCTCGGAACTCGTCGGTCGCGCGATCCAGCAGGCGGTCGCCGACGTCGGCCTGCCCGAAGGCGTGTTCTCGCTGATCTTCGGCGGCGGCAACGAAACGGGCGAAGCGCTGGTCGCGCATCCGGCCATCAAGGCGGTGGGCTTCACGGGTTCGCGCCGCGGCGGTCTCGCGCTCGCGCAGATCGCGGCGCAGCGCGCGGAACCGATCCCCGTCTACGCGGAAATGAGCAGCATCAATCCGATGCTCGTGCTGCCGGCCGCGCTGGCGGCACGCGGCGAGGCGCTCGCGCAGGGTTTCGTCGATTCGCTCACGATGGGCGTCGGCCAGTTCTGCACGAATCCGGGCCTCGTGCTCGCGATCGATTCGCCGGAACTCGACCGTTTCGTGACGGCCGCGAGCGCGGCGCTCACGCACAAGCCCGCGCAGACCATGCTGACGGCGGGCATCGCGTCGGCGTATGACGAAGCCGTGGCGCAGCGCAAGACGCAGGGCGTCGAGCAACTCGCCGAAGGCACGGCCAACGATGCGCAGTGCGCCGCGCTGCCGCTGCTGTTCAAGGCGAGCGCCGAGCAGTTCCTCGCGCAGCACGCGTTGTCGGACGAGATTTTCGGGCCGACCTCGATCGTCGTGGCGTGCCGCGACGAAGCGGAACTGCTGCGCGTGACCGAGCATCTCGAAGGCCAGCTCACGGCCACGCTGCAGATCGACCGCGACGACTACGCGATGGCCGCGCGTCTGCTGCCGGTGCTCGAACGCAAGGCGGGCCGCATCTTGGCGAACGGCTTCCCGACGGGCGTCGAGGTGTCGTACGCGATGGTCCACGGCGGCCCGTTCCCGGCCACCTCGGACGCGCGCACGACCTCGGTGGGCGCGATGGCGATCGAACGCTTCCTGCGTCCGGTCTGCTATCAGGATCTGCCGGCGGAACTGCTGCCGGCCGCGCTCCAGGACGAGAATCCGCTGGCGCTGTGGCGTCTGCGCGACGGCGAACTGGTGCGCAAGTAAGTACCGCACGACGTCGGGCGAAGGCGCTTGCCGCGGCTCCCGAGCCTGCTGCAAGCGCCTTCTCACGGGGCGGCCCGACGATCGACTCACAGCATGCTCACAAAAGCCCTGACGTTGCTTGACAACTTGATGTGTGGTTCGGCATCCTTTGACCGCGGCGAAAGTTGGCGCGAAGGTGGCAGCAAGCTGGCAATAAGTTGGCAATAAGTTGGCAATAAGTTGGCAACAGGCTGGCGCCAAACAGGCGTCCAGCCGGAAATACAGGCATCAGAACGACAACAGCCGTGTATTCAAAACCCATAATCAGATGTGAGGAGATGCGATGTTCGATGGACGCTTGAAGGCCAGCGTGCTGGCCGTATGTGTGGCGGCCGCGGCGGCGCTCGGCATGAGCGCGGCGAAGGCGGATCCCGTTTCCCTGAACATAGTCGACGTGGCCGGCAACCTGCAGCTCACGCAGAAAGCCTTCGAGGCGTTCAAGGCGAAGTACCCGAATCTCGTCTCCAACATCACGTACACCAATGCTCCCGCGCCGCAGTTGCCTGGCAAGATCAAGGCGATGCAGGCGGCCGGCCGCGCCGATATCGATCTCGTGCTCACGGGCACGGACGCGCTGGCGGCGGGCATCGAACAGAATCTGTGGATGAAGCTGCTGCCCGATCAGACGGCGGCGCTGCCGGGCGTGCTCGACAAGTACGCGCCGGGTCCGCGCAAGATGCAGGATCTCGCGCAGGGTTACGGCCTCGAAGTGTCGTACATGCCGGCCGGTCCGCTCGTCGAATACAACCCGGCCAAGGTCGCGAAGCCGCCGCACACGCCGGCCGAACTGCTCGCGTACTGCAAGGCCAATCCAGGCAAGCTTATTTACGCGCGTCCGGCCAATTCGGGTCCGGGCCGCACGTTCCTGATGGGGCTGCCGTACCTGCTCGGCGACAAGAATCCGCAAGACCCGATCAACGGCTGGGACAAGACCTGGGCCTTCCTCAAGGAGCTGAATTCGTGCGTGCCGTATTACCCGGGCGGCACCTCGGCGGTGATGAAGGAACTCGGCGAAGGCACGCGCGACATGACCGTGACCGTCACGGGCTGGGATATCAACCCGCGCGCGCTCGGCATCGTGCCCGCTGAATTCAAGGTGCAGGCGTTCGACAACATGACGTGGGTGAACGACGCCCACTACATGGTGGTGCCGAAGGGCGTGTCGAAGGAGAAGCTCGCGGTCCTGCTCAAGCTGATGAACTTCATGCTGGAGCCGCAGCAACAGGCCATGACGTATGACGACGGCTACTTCTATCCGGGCCCGGCGGTGAACGGCGTGACGCTCTCGATGGCGCCGAAACCGAGCCAGGACGTGATCGCGAAATACGGCCGTCCCGAATACGCGAAGTGGCTGACGCAGTATCCGCACGTCCAGCCGCTCTCGGCGCAGGCGATGGTCGCGGCGTTCCAGAAATGGGACCGCGAAGTCGGCTCGCAGAAGTCGCAGTAAAGGGCGCGGCGCCGGGCTGCTCGCAGTCTGGCGCCGGAGAAAGGGATCTCGTGGTCAGGAAGGTGTCATGAAGCATTCTTTCGATCGTCTGCGTCTGGACGCGGTGTGCCGCAGCTTCACGAGCGCGGAGGGCGCGCAACTGGCGGCGCTGCGCGGTCTCGATCTGGAGATTCGCCGCGGCGAATTCATCGCGCTGCTCGGGCCGTCGGGCTGCGGCAAATCGACGGCGCTCAACTGCATTGCGGGCCTGCAGCCGCTCACGAGCGGCAGCATCTGGCTCGACGAACAACGCATCGACGTGCTGCCGCCGGAAAAGCGCGGCTTCGGCATGGTGTTCCAGAATTACGCGCTGTTCCCGCATATGTCGGTGCTCGACAACGTGGGCTTCGGCCTCAAGATGCAGGGCATCGCGCGCGACGAGGTCAAACGACGCGCGCGCGAAGCGCTGCAACTCGTGCAACTGGTCGGGCACGAAAGCAAGCTGCCGGGTCAGCTCTCGGGCGGCCAGCAGCAGCGCGTCGCGATCGCGCGCGCGATCGTGATCGAGCCGCCGCTCGTGCTGATGGACGAGCCGCTGTCGAATCTCGACACGCGTCTGCGTATCGAAATGCGCGCCGAAATCCGCCGCATTCACGGCCAGCTCGAACGCGCGACGATTTACGTCACGCACGATCAGGACGAGGCGCTCTCGATGGCCGACCGCATCGTCGTGATGAAAGAGGGCGTCGTGCAGCAGGTCGCCACGCCGAAGCAGATCTATAGCCGTCCCGCGAATCTGCACGTCGCGCGTTTCATGGGCTATCGCAATGTGCTGCCGTTCGCCGTGAGCGGCGAGCGTGGCGAGCATATCGCGCTGTCGTCGTCGGGCATCACGCTGACGGGCGTGCCGATGGACGAACTGAAGGGCGGCGAGATTTCGGTGGCAATGCGCCCCGAAGATTTCGAGCGCGCCAGCGCGGGCGATGCCAACGCGTTCGATGTCGAAGTCGAAATGGTCGAATACGGCGGCCGCGATTCGCTGCTGCTCGCGAACGCGCCGTTCGGCAAGCTGTGGGCGCGCGTGGAAGGCGAATTCGAAGCGGGCGAGCGCGCCACGCTGCGCGTCGCGCCGTCGCGCGTGCTCGCTTATGCGGAGCGTGCATCATGAGCGCGCTGGCCCCGTCGCTCACCAAAGCGCCGCGCGACGCGCGCGGCTGGCTCGTCGCGCCCGCGCTCGGTTTCATCATCGCGCTGTTTCTCTATCCGTTCGCCTACGGTCTCGTGCTGTCGTTCAAGCCGATGAACGGCGGCGGCGTGTTCGCGAACTATCTGCAGTTCATTCACGATCTGTCGCTGTGGCCGACGGTGTTCGTCACGCTCAAGCTCGCGGTGCCCGCGACTGTCATCAACGTCGGGCTGTCGCTGCCGGTGGCGTTCGCGCTGCGCCGCAAGTCGCCGTATCAGAAGCTCGTGACGACGCTGCTGGTGATTCCCGTCACGCTGGGCACCGTGCTGATCGCCGACGGCATGTTGAGCTACTTCGGGCCGAACGGCTGGTTCCCGCAGGCGCTGCACGCGCTGCATCTGTACACGAACGAAGAGATCCGCCTCACGCACAACTACTGGGGCGTGCTGATCTCGCTGATCGTCTCGGGCTTTCCGTTCGCGTTCCTGCTCACGCTCTCGTACGTCACGGGCATCGACCCGACGCTCGCGCGCGCGGCGGCCACGCTCGGCGCGGGTCCGTGGCAGCAGTTCCGGCAGATCTATCTGCCGCTGCTCGCGCCCGGTCTCACGATGGCCGCGTGCCTGTCGTTCGTGCAGGCGTACTCGGTGTTTCCGTCGGCCGTGCTGCTCGGCGCGCCCGCCGGTCCCACGCGGGTGATTTCCATCGCGGCGTCGGAAGCGGCGTTCGAGAGCTACGATTACTCGCTCGCCTCGACCATCGCCATCGTGATGGGCTTCGTGCAGCTCGTGGTGGTTGCGGCGATGCTCAGCGCGAAACGCTTCTTCTACTCGGGTCCGGTGAGCGGAGGGAAAGGCTGATGAGCGCACATCAACGTAACGCCGCCGGTCTGCCCGCGGGCGCGCCGATGCGCGACGAACGTCCCGCGCCCGCCGCCAACGCGCCGCAGACGAAGCCCGGCGCGAACGTGCCCGAGATCGTCTGGAAAGTGCTCGTGTGGGGCGGCGTGGTGTTCTTCCTGCTCAACGTGCTGCTGCTGATCGCGACGGTGGGCGTGAACTCCATCGCCACGCGCTGGTTCGGCACGCCGCTGCCGCAAGGCTTCACGCTGCACTGGTATGCGCAGGCGTGGCGCGACTTCCAGCTGGGCAGCGTGCTGTGGGTCACGTTCGAAGTGGTGGGCGCGGTGGTCGTGCTGTCGATCGCGCTCGGCGTGCCGGCCGCGTATGCGCTCGCGCGCGCGCAGTTTCCGGGCAAGCGCATCGCCATGCTCGTGTTCCTGCTGCCGCTGATGGTGCCGCCCGTGACCTACGGCATTCCGATGGCCACCGCGATGTATCAATTCGGTCTCGCGGGCACGCTGCCCGGCGTGATCCTCGCGAACCTCGTGCCCGCGCTGCCTTTCGTGATTCTCGTGATGACGCCGTTCATCGAGCAGATCGATCCGAATCTGGAATCGGCGGCGCGCATTTTCGGCGCGAACACGCTGCGTTATTTCCGTTATGTATTGCTGCCGCTCCTCGTGCCGGGGATGCTGGCGGCGGGGCTGCTCGTGCTGGTGCGCACGATCGGCATGTTCGAACTGACTTTTTTTACCGCCGGACCCGACACGCAAACGCTCGTCGTCGCGCTGTATTACGCAGTGTTCTCGACGGGCGTGCGCGCGCCGCAGTCCATCGACGCCATGGCGATGATCTACATGGCCATCACGCTCGCCTGGGTGCTGGTCGCGCTGCAGTTCGTCAGCCCGACACAACTCGTGTCGCGCGTGAAGGAATCGCGTTAGCGCGATGTCGGCCCGCGCCGGCGGCTTTATTGACACATCCGCGGAAACACTGGAGCAAGGCAAGATGAGCAACAAGCGAAAGACCCCCGAAGAACTGCGCAGCCACCGCTGGTATGGCGTGAACGACCTGCGGTCGTTCGGCCATCGTTCGCGCTCGGCGCAGATGGGCTACAGCCGCGAGGAGTATGCGGGCAAACCGGTGATCGCCATCCTCAATACGTGGAGCGAAATCAACCCTTGCCATACGCACTTCAAGCAGCGCGTGGAAGAGGTCAAGCGCGGCATCTGGCAGGCCGGCGGTTTCCCGATCGAGCTGCCGGTGCAGACGCTCTCCGAGCCGTTCCAGAAGCCCACCACGATGCTCTATCGCAACTTCCTCGCGATGGAAACCGAGGAAACCCTGCGCTCGTATCCCGCCGACGGCGTGGTGCTGATGGGCGGCTGCGACAAGACCACGCCCGCGCTCCTGCTCGGCGCGATCTCGATGGATCTGCCGACGATCTTCCTGCCCGCGGGCCCGATGCTCAACGGCAACTGGAACGGCGTGACGCTCGGTTCGGGTTCGGACACCTGGAAGTACTGGGCCGACCTGCGCGCGGGCAAGATCACCGAAGCGGACTGGCAGGGCGTGGAGGGCGGCATCGCGCGCTCGCCGGGCCACTGCATGACGATGGGCACCGCCTCGACGATGACGAGCGCGGCGGAAGCGCTCGGCTTCACGCTGCCGGGCTTCGCCTCGATTCCGGCGCCGGATTCGCGTCACGCGCAGATGTCGGCGAAGACGGGCATGCGTATCGTCGAGATGGTGTGGGAAGACCTGAAGCCGTCGGACATCATCACGCGCAAGTCGGTCGACAACGCGGTGACCACGTGTCTCGCGCTGTCGGGTTCGACCAATGCGATCGTGCACATGATCGCCGTCGCGCGCCGCGCGGGCGTCGACCTGACGCTCGGCCACTACGACGACATCGCGCGCCGCACGCCGGTGCTCGCGAACGTGCGCCCGACCGGCAAGTACCTGATGGAAGACTTCTATTACGCGGGCGGTCTGCGCGCGATGCTCAAGGAGCTCGGCGATCTGATCGACGGCACGCAGATGACCGTGAACGGCAAGACGCTCGGCGAGAACATCGCCGACGCCGAGATCTATAGCGACGAAGTGATCTATCGCCGCGCGAAGCCGCTGATGCCGGACACGGGCCTCGCCGTGCTGCGCGGCAATCTCGCGCCGGACGGCGCGGTGATCAAGCCGGGCGCGGCTGAAAAGCGTCTGCACGTGCATACGGGCAAGGCCGTCGTGTTCAAGGACTACAACGACATGGCCGCGCGCATCGACAGCGAAGACCTCGACTGCGACGAGAACAGCGTGATCGTGCTGCAGCACGCCGGTCCGGTGGGCGCGCCGGGCATGCCGGAGTGGGGCCAGTTGCCGATTCCGCAAAAGATTCTGCAGAAGGGCGTGCGCGACATGCTGCGCATCTCCGACGCGCGCATGAGCGGCACGAGCTATGGCGCGTGCGTGCTGCACGTCGCGCCGGAGTCGTTCATCGGCGGTCCGCTCGCGCTGGTCAAGGACGGCGACCTGATCGAAATGAACGTGCCGGAACGCCGCCTGAACGTGCTGATTTCCGACGAGGAAATGGCGCGCCGCAAGGCCGAGTGGGTCGCGCCGGAACCGCGCTTCACGCGCGGCTATGGTGCGATGTATCAGATGCACGTCATGCAGGCCAACAACGGCTGCGAATTCGACTTCATGCAGCGTGACGGCGCCGGCGGTTCGTGCGGCGGCGGCGTCAAGAACCGCGGCGAACCCGAGATTCACTAAGCGGCACGGATTCGGCGCGGTTTATCGCGGCGCGCGCGGCGGGGCTTGGCCGCCTCGCGCGCCGCGATGCTGAAGGAGCACAGGCAAGACGATTCACACGTAGTTAAAAAAGCAATACATCACAACGATTAGATCAGGAGTACAGATGAAGAAGACCATTCTCGCTTCCACGCTTGGACTCGCCGCACTGGGCGCGCACGCCCAGAGCAGCGTCACGCTCTACGGTATCGTCGATACCGGCATCGGTTATCAAAGCAGCGCCACGTCGCTCGGCAAGACTTCGGGCGGCCATTCGCTCGTCAAGATGGCGCAAGGCATCTGGGCGGGTTCGCGTTTCGGCTTCAAGGGCAGCGAAGATCTGGGCGGCGGCACGCGCGCGATCTTCCAGCTCGAAGAAGGCTACAACTCGGCCACCGGCGCTGAATCGACCTCGGGCCTGATGTTCAGCCGCGCGGCCTTCGTCGGTCTCGCGAACCAGCAATACGGTACGCTGACCGCAGGTCGCCAGTACGCGCCGTACTACACGCTGCTCTCGGCCTACAGCCCGACCAACTGGCTCACGGGCGCGTACGGCGCACACCCGGGCGACCTCGACTCGATGGATACGATCTACCGCATCAACAATGCGCTGGTCTACACGTCGCCGAACTTCTCGGGCTTCACGTTCAGCGGCATGTACGCCTTCGGCGGCGTGGCGGGCAGCACGAACGCCGGCTCGTCGTGGAGCGTCGCGGCGAACTATATTCACGGTCCGGTCGGCATTGCCGTGGGCTTCGAGCGTCTGAACAATGCGACGAGCGGCGGCGGCACGTGGAGCTCCAGCTCGACTGCGTACAGCGGCGGCGAGCCGGGCGTCTCGGGCATCACCAACGGCTTCCAGACCGCGCAGGCGCAGCAGCGTCTCGCCGTGACGGGCGGCTATGCCTTCAATTCGCAATGGGATATTTCGGCATCCTATTCGAATGTGCAGTACATCGCGGGCGCGGGTTCGAAGTTCTTCGACACGCAGATCTGGAACACGGGCGGCGTGGTGCTGCACTACAAGCCGTTCACGGTGCTCGATCTGGCGGCGGGCTACAGCTACACGCGCGCGACCAAGGCGAACGGCATCACCAGCGCGGCGTCGTACCAGCAGTTCAACCTCTCGCAGTACTACAGCCTGTCGAAGCGCACGGGCCTGTACTTCGTCGAGGCGTATCAGCGCGCGGGCGGCCAGACGCTCGGCACGAACGGCGCGGGCGACATCATCAACGCGACGGCCGATATCGGCGACGGTCAGAACAGCGCGCCGGCTTCGTCGCGCAGCCAGTTCGCGGGCGCGATCGGCATCATCCATCGTTTCTGATTTCACGCTCCGAGGGAGTCTCTTGCGGCGGTGCCTGGCGGCACCGCCGTTTTTTTTCGCGTGTGCAGTTGAGTGTGACGCCGAGCGTGAATACGCGGGAAGCGGGGCAGCGCCTGTGACGTTCGAGCGCCTGCGCTATCATGCAGCCCCCGGCATCGCGAAAGCACCCGCGCCGCCGCTCATTCACGCACCCAACGTCGACGATGCTCGAATCCTTTCTTTCCGGAGGCGTCCTGCTGCCTCACATGCAGGCGCTCGATACGTGGCAACTCGCCGGACTCGCCGTCGCGCTGGTGCTCGGCGGCATGGTGAAGGGCGTGAGCGGCATCGGCGTGCCGCTTGTCGCCATGCCGATCCTCACGCAATTTCTGCCCGTCAAACAGGCCGTGCTGCTGCTGTCGATGCCGATCATTCTCGGCAATATTCCGCAGGCGCTCGAAGGCGGCGAGCTGTGGAAGACGATCAAGCACATCGCCGCGCCGCTGATCGGCACGGTGATCGGCAACGTGGTGGGCGTCTCGGTGCTGATCCGGCTCGACCCGCATCACGCGCAGGCGGCGTCGGGCGTCGCGCTGGCGCTGGCGGCCGGTTTGCTGCTCGCGTCGCCCAAACTCACGCTCTCGCCCGGGCTCGTGCGGCCCGTGGGCTTCGCGCTCGGCTTTGGCGCGGCGCTGATGGAAAGCATCGCCTCGGTGCCCGGGCCGCTGCTCGCGATGTACCTGATCGCCACGGGCGCGACGGGCCGCGCGTTCACCAAGCAGATCGCGATCATCCTCGTGGTTTCGGTGCTCACGCTCATCACGACGTTCAGCGGCGGCGCGCACGCCAACAGTGCGGATCTCGCGATCTCGACGCTGGCGAGCCTGCCCGCGATCGTCGGCATGCTGCTGATCCGGCCGCTGCGCGACAAGCTGCATCCGCTCGCGTTTCGCGTCGTGGTGCTGGTGTGCGTGGTGGCGGCGGCGGTGCAGATGATCGTGAAATCGGGCGTGCTGTGAGTGCGTGACGCGCGCGATGCGCGTGCCTCGCCATGAAAAAAAGCGCCTGTGCAGGCGCTTTTTTGTTTTCCGGCGAACGGCTTGTGGGGATCAGCCGCGCTTGCCGCGCTGTTCGATCGGCGTGAAATCGAAGCTCGCGAAACTGCCGCCCTGATAACGCTGCGCGGTCGCGTCGAGCGGATTCTGCTGCGCGAGAATTTCCGCGGCGTAGTCTTCCGAATTCTGCGTCGGCGTGTAACCGAGGCGCTTCGCGTCGTCGTGTTCGCCTTCCTGCACCCAGTAGCTGCGCGTGTTGTTCGACACGCCCCACACCACGGCGAAGCCGATCGATTCCACGTTGATCACGCGATCGACGAGATGGAACAGATCTTCGTGGCCGAACCACGTGCTCAGATGGCGGAACTCGGTCGGCTTCGGCAGGCAACTGCCGATGCGCACGTTCACGGTCTCGATGCCGTGCTTGTCCCAGTAGAGACGCGCGAGCGATTCGCCCCACGCCTTCGAGAGACCGTAGAAACCGTCCGGACGAAACGCGCAATCGAGGTCGAGTTTGTCGTCGACGGAATACATGCCGATCGCGTGATTCGAGCTCGCGAACAGAATGCGTTTGACGCCGTGGCGGCGCGCGCCTTCGTAGACTTCCACGAGCCCGCGCAGATTGTTCTCGATGATCTCGTGCAGCGGACGCTCGACGCTCGTGCCGGCCATGTGGATCAGCACGTCGACGCCGTCGAGCAGGCGGTCGACCACTGCGGGATCGCGCAGGTCGCCGTGCATGACGTCTTCGCCCGCGACGAGCGGTTCGAGCGGCTTCGTGCCGGCGGCGGATCGCAGGTTCACGCCGCGCTCGAGCAGGCCCTTGCGCAATACGGTGCCGAGCTGGCCGGCGGCGCCGGACAATGCAACTTTCTTCACAGTGGATTACCTCACATAAAAACGCCAAAAGCCGGCGCCCTCGCGGACGCCGGCCGATGATGAGCCGATCAGGCCTTCACGTTGTGCGCGGGCTGGAGCGCGGCGCTGACCGCGTCGTCGCGCTGCTGGTTCGAGATCAGACGCCAGGCCACGCAGGCGCCGATCAGGTCGAACAACATCAGGCAGACGAACAAGGGGTTATAGCCGATCGTGCTGGCCAGTGCGCCGACGATGAGCGAGAACACCGTCGCGCCGAGATAGCCGAACATGCCCGAGAGACCCGTCGCCGTGGCCACTTCATGCTGGCCGAAGACGTCCGAGGCGAGCGTGAACAGGGCGCCCGAAATCGTCTGGTGCGCGAAGGTGCCGACGCAGAAGAGGGCGATCGCGGCATACGGGCTCGCGACGAGACCCACGCAGGCCGGTCCGATCATCAGCACCGCGCCGGTCGTGATGACGAGCTTGCGCGAGGTGATCAGCGAGCAGCCGAACCAGCGGATGAACAGCGGCGCGAGGTAGCCGCCGATCAGGCAGCCGAGGTCGGCGGCGAGGAACGGCATCCACGCGAACAGCGCGATTTCCTTCAGGTTCATGTGGCGCACGGTGACCATGTACAGCGGAATCCACGCGCCGAAGGTCTGCCATGCCGGCTCGGCGAGCATGCGCGGAATGCCGATGCCCCAGAAGCGGCGCGTCTTGAGCACTTCCTTGAACGAGGCGCGTTGCTTGCCCGATGCCTTCTGCGCGGGCGTTTGACCGGCGCGGATGTAGTCGGCTTCTTCCTGCGAGAGCTTCGGGTGCTCGGCGGGTGTCTTGAAGAACACGAGCCACAGGCCGACCCAGATCAGCGCCACGCCGCCGGTCAGGACGAACGCGAATTGCCAGTTGTACTTGAGAATGCACCAGACCACGAGCGGCGGAGCGATCATCGCGCCGATCGACGTGCCGGTGTTGAGCCAGCCGGTGGCGACCGAACGCTCTTTCGCCGGGAACCACTGGCTGATCGCCTTCATGCCCGCCGGGAAGATCGCGGCTTCGCTCATGCCGAGCAGGCCGCGGAAGAACGCGAGCGAGGGCCAGCTGGTGGCGAGGCCGTGCAGCATGTTGGAGATGGCCCAGCCGAACGCGAAGATGGCGAAGCCGATCTTGACGCCGACCGAGTCGAGCACGAAGCCGGCGATCGGCTGCGCGAGTGCATAGCAGGCCTGGAACGCCGTGACCACGTACGAATACTGCTGCGTGGTCATGTGCATCGTCTGCGTGAGCGTGGGCGCCGCCACGGAAAGCGAACTGCGCGCGAGATAGTTGAAGATCGTGCCGATCATGATGAGGCCGATGATCCACCACCGAAGCCCCTTGATAGTCTTGCGTTGCACTGCTCGTCTCCTGCTGTTGTCGGGAGCGGGCGCGGGGGAGGCCGCGCCGGACGATGCGCCCGGATGGAAGTTGTATGCGTGTGCCAGGTGTGTCTTGCGGCTGGCCAGTGTGCCTGGACGCCGCGTTTTTTCAGCCGTGTTGTTCGAATCGCTGTTGGGCCGTGACGCGGTGCCGATCGGTTCGATCTGCCCGGTCATGTAAGACATCATTCTATTTGCGGCAAAGTTGTAAAGCAAATCCTCAGTGAATGGGGATTTCCCTAATGCCGGGGCGACTCGCGGCGGGGCCGGAACGCAATGTCACTCGATCGACGATCGCGCATGCACGCCGGATATTTCGCGCAAATCGGCGTGGGACGGATTCGGCGGGTTGTCGGATGACTGCGGGGAAAGCACGCCGCGACGGGCTGGTTGACAATTTTCGTGTTGTATTACAACAATGCGGACATTGCGCCGGATCTGCGGTCCTCGCGCATCACACATCACAAAATCGGACGAGACACGATGAATTCACCCGCCATCCCCGTCAGCGAACGCGCGCTCGAACAACTGCGCCACGTCTCCAACGCGACGCTCACCACCCAGCTTTTCAAGCGCGGCCTGCGCAACGTGTTCCTGCAAGGCGTGCATCCGCTTGCCGCGCCGGCGGCGGGCGCGCCGAATCTCGTCGGTCCGGCCTTCACGATGCGCAACATCCCGGCGCGCGAGGATCTCGATCAGTTGAGCGCGTTCCAGAATCCCGAGCATCCGCAGCGCAAGGGCGTGGAAACCGTGCCCGCGGGCGCCGTGCTCGTGCAGGATTGCCGCGGCGTGACCGACGCGGCGTCGATGGGCTCGATCCTCGCCACGCGCATGAAGGTGCGCGGCGTGGCGGGGATGGTCTCGGATGGTCCGGTGCGCGACAGCGCGACCATCGCGGCGCTCGGCATTCCGGTGTTCTGCGCGGGCGCGTCGGCGCCGCTGAATCTGTGCAAGCACCACACGGTCGATCTGAACGTGCCGATCGGCTGCGGCGGCGTGGCCGTCTATCCGGGCGACATCATCGTCGGCGACGCCGACGGCGTGGTCGTGATTCCGCGCCATCTTGCCGAGGAAGTCGCGCAGGCGGCCTTCGAGCAGGAAGAACTCGAATGCTTCATCACCGAGCGCATCGAGGCGGGCGCGGCGCTGCCCGGCACCTATCCGCCGAACGAGGCGACACTGGCCGCCTTCGCGCAATGGAAGCAGGCGCGCGCCGAAGCGGCGTCGTAACGCGCCGGAAGTTTTCTCGTTTTCCGATACGAAACCCCGCCCGCACAAGCGCACAAGCGCGACTATCAGCGAAACACGCCATGCCGAAGTTTCAGGATCAGGACGTCATTGAAATCGGGCGCGGCGGTTCGCTGCTGCGCGTCGCGCCGCAAGCGGGCGGACGGCTGTTGTCGTGGCATCGACATGGCGAGTCGATCATCCATTGGCCCGATAGCGCCGACTGGAGCCAGCCCGCGCTGGTGCGCGGCGGCAATCCGCTGCTGTTTCCGTTCATCGCGCGGCATCGCGTGGATGGCGTGATCGGGCGCTGGCGCGACGCGCAGGGCGTGGTGCGCGAGGTGCCTTTGCACGGCTTCGCGCGCGATCTGCCGTTCGAGGCGCAAGTCGATGCCGCCGGCGACGCCGTGCGCATGACGCTTACCGACAGCGACGCGACGCGCGCGGGCTATCCGTTCAGCTTTCGCTTCGAGGCCGCGTACCGGCTGATCGACGAAAACACGCTCGAAGTCGAGCTGACGACCACGAATACGGCGCGTAAAGGCGCTGTGCCGTTGCCTTCGCCGTTGCCCTATTACGCGGGCCATCATTTCTACTTCGCGCTGCCGCACGCGCAGCGCGGCGCGGCCAGTTTGACGCTGCCGCGCAACGTCTACCGCCATCAGCTCGCCGATGGCACGACGACCGCGCCCACGCCTGGCGCGACGCGCTATCGCTTCGACGATCCGCAAATCGTCGACCGCTTTCATTGCCTCGACGGTGAGCCCGGGCGCACGGTGCGCATCGAGATGCCGACATTGAAGCGCGCGATCGACATCGACCTGCGCCGTCCGGGCTCGACGCCGTGGTACGCCGTGACTTCATGGACGCTGGCGGCCGATTCGGATTTCTACTGCATCGAGCCCTGGCTCGGCTTGCCCGACGCGATCCACAGCGGCCTCGGGCTGCGCTGGCTCGCACCGGGACAGCGCGAAACCGCGACCTTGCGGATAGTTGTCAGCGATTTGGCGTGAGCGCGAGAAATCGCCGCAGCGCGCGCCATACGGGGCGTAGAAAGCCGAAGATTCGCCGAAGCGCCGCGTCAATGACTTACAATCCACGACATACCTGACAACCTACGCGTAGCACTGACCATGGCTGAGCAGAAAGCGCCGAATATGCCGGCGCGGATTTACAGCGACATCCTGAACCGGATCATCGAAGGCGAATACAAGGAAGGGGAGCGGCTGCCGACCGAGCACATGCTCGCGGAACGCTTCGCGACCTCGCGTCCGACCGTGCGCGAAGCGCTCGCGCAGCTGCGCGCGGACGGCATCATCGCCACGCGTCACGGTTCGGGCACCACGGTCATGCGCCGTCCCGATCCGGACGTGCGCCGCTTCGCGCCGCTCGAAACGTTGTCGGACATCCGTCGCTGCTACGAATATCGCGTGGTGGTGGAGTCGGGTGCGGCCTCGCTCGCCGCGCAGAAGGCCGACGACGCCGACATCGCCGCGATCCGCCACGAGTGGGACAACCTGCAAACGATCATCGAGACCTCGGGCATCGGCGCGAAGGACGACTTCGCCTTCCACATGGCCGTGGCCCGCGCGTCGAAGAACCAGTTTTTCATCACCGCGCTCTCGGGCATCCAGGAGCAGATGGTGTTCAGCATGAACCTGTCGCGCAATCTGTCGCTCGTGAAGTCGATTGAGCGTCAGCGCATCGTGCAGCAGGAGCACCTCGAAGTGCTCGAAGCCATTCAGGCGCGCAACGCCGAGCGCGCCGCGCAGGCCATGCGCGATCACCTCGAACAGGCCGTCAGCCGGATGTTCGGCTCCTGAGCCCGCGCCCCGCGCGCGAATCTATCTCGCGCGGCAAAGAAAAAGCGGGTTTCGTTTGCACGAAACCCGCTTTTTTTACCCCTGTCGCCCTCGCCGATATCCGGCCTGACGGCCGGCGAGGGCGCCTGAATCGCCAGACGCTTACGCTGCCTGCTTGGCGGCGCGCGTGGCCTGAGCGGCGGCCTTCGAGGCGGCCTTGGTCACGGCGTCGAAATTCGTTTCCGCCATTTCAGCGGCTTGCTTCGCGGCCTTGTTCACCGAGTCGTAAGCGCCTTGCGCAGCCGTGATGGCCGACTTGAAGGCGGCGACGGCGGTTTCCGAACCGGCCGGGGCATTCTTCGCAGCGTTGTCGACGAAGGTCTGCACGGCGTGTTGCTGCTGCTCGATCTGGCTTTGCGCGGCCTGGGTGAATTCCGACTGCGCGGCCGAGACGATGGCGTACACGTTGCGGCCATAAGCCAGCGCCTTTTCGGCGGCCGGCTGGGCGAAGCCTGCCTGCAGCGCGAAGAAGCCTTGCGGGTCCTTCGACGACAGCGAGCGCTGCGCGTGTTCCTGGCCTTCGGCGATTGCCGCGCGGGCCGTTTCGATGTTCAGTTCAGCGAGCTTGACCGCGCCTTCGAACGCCTTGGTCGTGAGACCGAAAAGCGCTTCGAGACCCGCTTTCTGGGTGGCGGCGAATTGTTCGGGAGTGGGCAGAGACATGTCGTCGTTCCTGATGGTGGGGACCGCTACGCGTCGGTTCCGTTTGCGAATAAAAGAGGTCTTTCAATCGAATCGATCACCGGTTCGCGCATTGATGCGATGCAGCAATCGAGGTTCATAATATCTCAAAAGAAGCCTGTGTCAAGCACTTTATTGTGCGTCGCAACATTTCAGTAAACGCTTGATTCGCTTTGGGAATTTTTGACAGGGTGCAAGCGTGGTGGAAGGCGAAAATTGCCGATGCGCAGCGCATGATTCCGATACGAAAACCGCGTCGTCGGCACGATATTCCGATCGGAAACACGTGGCCGCCGCAGCAATGGCGAACCGGCGTCAAGGTGCGGCACGCGTTAAGCGCAGCGCTTTGCGCATGCGTGCACAATGTTCCCTCTCTCGCGCGGCAGCCCGCGCGCAGACCCGTCCCCCAATCCAGCCGCGACGCTCCCATCGACGAGGAGCGCGGATGCGATCCGCGCAGCGCGGCCTGGCGATTTCACAGGAGATGTGACATGGCTGAATCGAGCGGCAAGCCTCTTGGCAAATCCACGACGAGCGCGGGCGCACCGGCCGTCAGCGACCGTAACTCGCTGACGGTGGGACCGGACGGTCCGATCCTGCTGCACGACGTGCATTTCCTCGAGCAGATGGCGCACTTCAATCGCGAGAAGGTGCCCGAGCGTCAACCGCATGCGAAGGGCTCCGGTGCGTTCGGCGAGTTCAAGACCACCGAGGACGTCTCGCAATATACGAAGGCGGCGCTGTTCCAGAAGGGCGCGGCCACCGAAATGCTGGCGCGCTTCTCGACCGTCGCGGGCGAAATGGGCAGCCCGGACACCTGGCGCGACGTGCGCGGTTTCTCGCTGAAGTTCTACACGACCGAAGGCAATTACGATCTGGTCGGCAACAACACGCCGGTGTTTTTCGTGCGCGATCCGATGAAGTTCCCGCACTTCATCCGCAGCCAGAAGCGTCTGCCCGATTCGGGTCTGCGCGACAGCGAAATGCAGTGGGACTTCTGGACCAACAATCCGGAATCGGCGCATCAGGTCACGTATCTGATGGGCGAGCGCGGCTTGCCCAAGACGTGGCGCAACATGAATGGCTACGGTTCGCACACGTATATGTGGGTGAACGCGAAGGGCGAGAAGTTCTGGGTCAAGTATCACTTCCACACCCAGCAAGGCATGGCCAATTTCACGAATGCCGAAGCCGAGGCGACGGCGGGCCGCGACGCCGACTTCCATCGCCGCGATCTGTTCGAGGCCATCAAGCGCGGTGAATTCCCGTCGTGGACGCTGTTCGTGCAGGTCATGCCGTACGCGGAGGCGAAGCACTATCGCTTCAATCCGTTCGATCTGACCAAGACCTGGTCGCACAAGGACTATCCGCTGATCAAGGTCGGCACGATGACGCTGAACCGCAATCCGGAAAACTTCTTCGCGCAGATCGAGCAGGCCGCGTTCTCGCCGGGCAACACCGTGCCGGGCATCGGCCTGTCGCCGGACAAGATGCTGCTGGGCCGCGCGTTCGCCTATAACGATGCGCATCGCGCGCGCATCGGCACGAACTTCAACCAGTTGCCGGTGAACCGTCCGAAGGTGCCGGTGCAGACCTATCAGTTCGACGGTCACATGGCTTACGAGCACACCGGCAACGCGCCGGTCTACGTGCCGAACAGCTTCGGCCGTCCGTGGGCGGACGAAACCGGTCCCGCCGAAGACGGCTGGGAAACCGACGGCGACATGGTGCGCAGCGCCTACACGCTGCACGCGGAAGACGACGACTTCGGCCAGCCCGGCGATCTCGTGCGCAAGGTGTTCAACGACAAGCAGCGCGAACTGCTGGTCGAGCAGGTGGTGGCGAGCCTGAACGGCGTGGGCAGCCCGGTGCGCGAGAACGTCTTCACGTACTGGAAGAATATCGACGCCGACGTGGGCCGTCGCATCGAGGAAAAGGCCGGCGCCGCGCAGAAGGTGGCCGAGCCCGCGAAGTAAGCCCGCGCGTCTTCGAACACGCTTCATCTGCTTTATCCCGAACCGGATCGGTCCCTGCGGGCCGCTCCGGTTTTTTCATTTTCATTACCGTTGCATGACGGCTGCCGGACGCCAAACTGACACGCGCGCCATCGGGCGGCTTCTGCAGTGTCAGGGACGACGGGCCATAATGGGCGCATTGCCGGGCGGCGGCATCGCGCGCAATCGTATGAGTGCTCGCTATGAACGCTCGTTTGAACGCCTGAGAACCCGGCCGCCTGCCGCGCGTGGCGGGAATAATTTCGACGCGCGGCGCGTTAACCCAACTGACCCGTTACGGCACGTTCACGTGAAAACTTCTCTCTCCGCCGATTCCCGTCTCGACAGTGCAGGCGCTTCGTCCAAATACACGCGCGTCGCGGTGCTGCTGCACTGGTCGATCGCGTTGCTGATCCTCGGCAACGTCGCGCTCGGCCTGAGCGCCGCGCTGCTGCCCGACGGCACGCTCTCCGACAACGCGATCCGCTTCGTGATCGACACGCACAAGTCCATCGGCATCACGGTGCTCGGTCTCGCGATCCTGCGCGTGCTGTGGCGCCTCACGCATCGTCCGCCGCCGCTGCCCGCCGAATTTCCCACCTGGGAAAAAGTCGCGGCCCATGCCGCGCACATCGCGCTGTACGTGCTGATCTTCGCGATGCCGCTCTCGGGCTGGCTGCACGATTCCGCGTGGGTGGCCGCCGCCTCGCATCCCATGTATCTGTTCGGCCTGTTCGAGTGGCCGCGCATCGGCTTCATCATGAATCTCGATCCGGCGACCAAGAACCAGTTGCACGAGCAGTTCGGCGCCTTGCATACGGCGTGCAGCTATGCGCTTTACGGCGTGCTCGCGCTGCATATCGCGGGCGCGCTCAAGCATCAATGGATCGATCGTCATTCGGTGCTGCGCCGGATGATGCCGTGAAGGCCGCCACGCAACGACGGATCGCGCTGACGACATGCCTCGACGCAACGAACACAAAAGGAATGCCTTGAACGACTCGCTCGACCAGGCGCTTGCGCGCACTTCCCCGCGCCTGACGCCGCCGCCCACACCGCTGATCAGCGTCGTGATTCACTTGAGCGTCATGGTGCTCTGGTGCGTGCTGTTCGCGCGCGCGTTCTTCCTGCAGGGCGTGGTGGCGTGGTCGACCGGCATCGCCTATGTGATTTACGACACCGTGCTGCTGCTGTTCGTGGCGTGGCAGGCGCGCGTGCTGTTGCGTCCCGCGCCGGCCAGCGACGAATCGGCGGCGCCGCCGCACGCGCTGCCCACGCTCGGCGTGATTGTCGCCGCGCACAACGAGGCCGCCGTGTTGCCGATCACGCTCGACGCGCTGTTCGCGCAGACGCGCGCGCCGCAGCAGATCGTGATCGCCGACGACGGTTCGAGCGACGGCACGGCCGCGCTGCTCGCGCAACGCTACGGGCTCGCCGATCCGGGCGAAGGGCGCCTGAGCGCGCCGTCCGCGCGCTATCCGACGCTGCGCTGGCTGAAGCTCGCGCACGGCGGCAAAGCGCGCGCGCTCAACGCGGCGCTCAGCGCGATGGACACCGAGACCGTGATGACCGTCGACGCCGATACGCTGCTCGAACCCGACGCCTGTGCCTCCATGGCCACGGCATTCGGCCGCGAGCCGCAACTGGTCGCGGCGGCGGGGCTGCTCACGCCGGTCTGCGGCAACTCGGCGAGCGGGCGCTTCTTCCAGTGGTTCCAGACCTACGAGTACATCCGCAATTTCATTTCGCGCTTTGCGTGGATGCGCGCCGACAGCCTGCTGCTCGTTTCGGGCGCTTTCGCGGCGTTCCGGCGCGAGGCGGTGATGACGGTGGGCGGCTTCGATCCGCATTGTCTCGTCGAGGACTACGAACTGATCCATCGCCTGCGCCGCCATTCGGCGCGCGAAGGTCTGGGCTGGGACGTGCGCGTGATCGGCACGGCGCGCGCCACCACCGACGCGCCCGGTACGCTCGCGAGCTTCCTGCGCCAGCGTCGCCGCTGGTTCGCGGGCTTTCTGCAAACGCAGTACTGGTATCGCGACATGACCGGCAATCGCCGTTACGGCAAGCTCGGTCTCATGATGCTGCCGGTCAAGGCGTTCGATACGGTGCAGCCCATCTACGGGCTCACGGCGTTCGCGTTGCTGCTCGGTTTTCTTTTCGACGGGCGCTTCACGATCGTGCTGCCCGTGCTCGCGGTGATCGTCGGCAAGATTGCGATCGATCTCGCGTTCCATCTGTTCTCGGTGCACCTGTACCGGCGCTGGAGCGGCGACCGCACGCATTCCAGCTTCGGCATGGCGTTGCTGGCGGCGATTTTCGAGCCGTTCTCGTTTCAGCTCATGCGTCACACGGGTGCCACACTCGGCTGGTTCCATTTCCTGCTTGGGCGGCGTAAATGGGGCGTGCAGCAGCGCACCGGGCTCAGCGCCCACGGGCAGCGCGAAAGCGCGGCCTCTTCTCGCTGAGCGCTGAGTACTGAGCAGGTTTCCGGCCTCGATCTTCCGATGGCCGGCTCCGGCGTCATCAAGACGTTTTTCGTCTTGATGACGCTGCGCTTTCCTCTGATCTAACGTCGCCTGCCCGGTCCGCACCGCCTCTGCACCACGATGAGGCGCGCGGACGGTTGGCGTTGCCAGCCGCTCGCGCATTGCGCGGCGGCTTTCGTTTACGCGCGCCGATTTGCACCATGAAGGCGCGCGAAACGGGGCGCGCGGATGGCATGTCCCTTGCTTTTCCAGAGTACGCAGCGCGCCACGCATGACGCCACGACGATCATGCGTGCGAGACGCGCCGCTGCATCCACGCGCGAGAACGAGCCGATGCAAGTCCATGACGAAATGCGCGATGAGGGCGCCGTGCGCCCGCACTACGAGCGGTTCCAGCACTGGCTGGAGCGGCAGACTGGCGAAACGATGGCGCGCAAGCGCGCCGAGGCGGACCTGCTGTTCAGGCGTGTGGGGATCACGTTCGCGGTCAACGGCGACCTGTCCGGAACCGAACGTCTGATTCCGTTCGACCTGATTCCCCGCATCATTCCCGCCGACGAATGGGCGCTGCTCGAACGCGGTTTGCGTCAGCGCGTGCAGGCGCTCAATCTGTTTCTGCACGACGTCTATCACGATCGCGACATCGTGCGCGCCGGGCGCATTCCGGCCGAGCAGGTCTATACCAACGCGCAGTATCGGCCCGAAATGCAGGGCATCGATCTGCCGCTCGGCGTCTACGCGCATATCGCGGGTATCGACATCGTGCGCGACGGCCGCGACGGCGCGTTCTACGTGCTCGAAGACAATCTGCGCGTGCCGTCCGGCGTCTCGTACATGCTCGAAAACCGCAAGATGATGATGCGGCTTTTCCCCGAACTCTTCGTGCAGCACAAGGTGGCGCCGGTCGCGCATTATCCCGATCTGCTGCTCGAAACGCTGCGCGCCTGCGCGCCCGCGGGCGTGGACGATCCCACCGTCGTGCTGCTCACGCCGGGCATGTACAACTCGGCGTATTTCGAGCACACGTTTCTTGCGCAGCAGATGGGCGTCGAACTGGTCGAAGGCAGCGATCTGTTCGTCGAAGACAACTACGTGTTCATGCGCACGACGCAAGGCCCGCGCCGCGTCGACGTGATCTATCGCCGCGTGGACGACGACTTTCTCGATCCGCTCGCATTTCGCGCCGATTCGGCGCTCGGCGTGGCGGGGCTGCTCACGGCATATCGCGCGGGCCGCGTGGTGCTCGCGAACGCGATGGGCACCGGCGTGGCCGACGACAAGTCGATCTATCCGTATGTGCCGGACATGATCGAGTTCTATCTCGGCGAAAAACCGATTCTCAACAATGTGCCGACGTGGCAATGCCGCCGCCCCGAAGATCTCGCCTACACGCTCGACCGGCTGCCCGAACTGGTGGTGAAGGAAGTGCACGGCGCGGGCGGTTACGGCATGCTCGTCGGCCCCGCTTCGACGCGCGCGGAAATCGAGGCGTTTCGCGCGCGGCTGATCGCGCGGCCCGGCAATTACATCGCGCAGCCCACGCTGTCGCTGTCGGCGTGCCCGACTTTCGTGGAAGCGGGCATCGCGCCGCGCCACATCGACCTGCGTCCGTTCGTGCTGTCCGGCAAGACCGTGCAGATGGCGGCGGGCGGCCTCACGCGCGTGGCGCTCAAGGAAGGCTCGCTGGTCGTGAATTCGTCGCAAGGCGGCGGCACGAAGGATACGTGGGTGCTGGAATAAATCCGCGAATGAACCGCGAATAACCCGCGAATAAAGCTCGAATCAACCCGCTCGACAGAATCGCTGCAACTGGAACCGAAGAGGAACGACCATGCTGAGCCGTACCGCCGATCATCTGTTCTGGATGGCCCGTTATATGGAGCGGGCCGAGAACACCGCGCGCATGCTGGACATCAATCTCAAGGCGCTGCTGCTGCCGGGCAATGCCGACGACGAGGCGCGCACGCATCGCGCGATGCTGCGCATCTCCGAGCTCGACGCGGCCTTCGACGCGCGTCACGAGAAGGTCACGCGCGCGAACGTGCTCGAATTTCTGGTCGCGGACCCGACCAACCCGTCGAGTATCTATTCGTGTCTGCAGGCCGCGCGTGAAAACGCGCGCGCCGTGCGCGGCACGCTCACGACGGAGTGGTGGGAAACAGTCAACGACACCTGGCTGCAGTTTCACGAGCTGCTGCGAACCGACGAATTGAGCACGCATCCGGAAACGCTGTTCGAATGGGTGAAATTCCGCTCGCATTTGTCGCGCGGCGTGCGTGTGGGGACAGCGTTGCAGGACGACGCGCTGTTCTTCACGCAGCTCGGCACCTTTCTCGAACGCGCCGACAACACCGCGCGCATTCTCGACGTGCGTTTCGTGGAAGTCGATAACGCCGATTCGCGTTCCGCCGCGCGTCAGCTCGAAGACTTCTATTACTGGACGTCGATTCTGAGTTCGGTGTCGGCGCTCGAAATCTATCGCAAGGTCTATCGCGACGTGGTCACGCCGGCGCGCGTGGTCGAACTGTTGATCCTCAATCAGCAGATGCCGCGTTCGCTGCTCGCGTCGATGGACGGCGTGTGCGCGAATCTCGCGATGCTGCGCACGGACACGTCGAAAGAGGTCGAGCGCACGGCGGGCAAGCTGCGCGCCGAACTGCTCTATGCGGATCTGCGGCAGATTTTTTCGGTGGGCGTGCATACGTTTCTCACGCAGTTCCTCGCGCGCGTCTACGAACTCGGCAACCAGGTGGCGCGTACCTATCTGATGCTGCCGGTGGGTTAGACGGGCGCGCGTGGATCGATATCTTTTTCGTCTTGATGTGGTTCTTGTTGCCGTTTTGTTGAAGGACTTTCGCCATGCAACTCGCGATTCGCCACGACACCGTTTATCGCTACGATGCGCCCGTGCATTATTCGATCCAGCAGTTGCGCCTCGCGCCGCTCACCACGTCGAGCCAGATCGTCACGCAATGGCATGTCGATGCTCCGGGCAAGCTCGACGCGAGCCGTGACGCCTACGGCAACACGCTGATGACGCTGGTGCTCTCGAAGCCGCACAACGAGATCCGGCTACGCGTGCGCGGCGAAGTGGAGACGGTGCCGCTCGCCGACGGTCGGTTGCCCGAAGGCGAGGGCCCGATTCCCGCCGAGCATTTCACGTCGCCCACGCGCCTGACCGAAGCCGACGACGCGCTCGCCGCGTTCGCGCACAGTCTCGCGCCGCTCGATAGCGCGGCCGCGCTGCTCGAGGCGGCGGCGCGCGTGACCGAGCGCGTGCGCTACGAAGCGGGCGTGACAGACGTCACGCACACGGCCGCGGATGCGCTCGCGATCGGGCGCGGCGTGTGTCAGGACCACGCGCACGTGATGTTGGCGCTGTGCCGCGCGCGCGGCGTGCCGGCGCGCTACGTGAGCGGCTATGTCGATCCCGGCGACGTGCCGGAGATGGCGAGCCACGCGTGGGTCGATGTCTGGCTCGACGGCGGCTGGGTCACGGTGGACGTCACGCATGCGTGTTTCGCGAGCGAGAAGTACTGCCGCATTGCCGTGGGCCGCGACTACGAAGCGGCGGCGCCGGTGCGCGGACGCCGCATCGGCGGACTGAACGAGACGATGGACGTGAACGTGCGCGTCAGCGCGCAGAGTGCACTGAGTGCGCAGCAATAGTTTTCTCGATATCGGAAAGGAAACTCAAGGAGACGACGCGTGTTTCGCATCGGCAACATCCGGTGCGTGGAGCGACGCGTCGAGGGAACAGCATGACCTACTGTGTAGCCATGGCCGTCGACGACGGCCTCGTTTTTCTCGCGGATACGCGTACCAACGCGGGCGTCGATCACATCAGCACGTCGCGCAAGATGGCCGTGTTCGAGGAGCCGGGCGAACGCGTGCTGGTGCTGCTCGTGGCCGGCAATCTGGCGATCACGCAGGCGACGCTACAGGTGCTCACCGAGCATCAGGACCCGGCGCGGCCCACGCTCTGGAACGTGCCGGGCATGGTCGAGGCGGCGCGGCTTGTCGGCGAGGCGGTGCGCGAGGTGCATCGGCGCGACGCCGAGGCGCTCAAGGCCTTCAACGTCGATTTCAATTGCAGCTTCATCCTCGGCGGGCAGTTGCGCGGTCAGCCGATGCGGCTGTTCCAGATCTACGCGGCGGGCAATTTCATCGAGACGTCGAGCGTCAATCCGTATTTCCAGATCGGCGAATCGAAGTACGGCAAGCCGATCATCGATCGCGTGCTGACGCCGCGCACGCCGCTCGACGAGGCTGCGAAATGCGCGCTCATTTCGATGGATTCCACCTTGCGCTCGAATCTCTCGGTGGGTTTGCCGCTCGATTTGCTCGTCTACGAGCGCGATGCGTTGCGCGTGACTCGCTATGCATCGCTCGATGAATCGAACGCCTATTTCGACATGCTGCATTCGACGTGGGGCGAGCGGCTGCGTCAGGTGTTCAGCGAGATTCCCGATCCGCTCTGGACCGATGGCGGCAGCGCGCCGCGTCACGAGCGCGTCGATCTGCCGATCGTCGCGCGGCCCGCGCACGACGGCGGCGGCACCGAGCCGCGTCTTGCGCAGACGCTCGCGCAAGGGCCGCAGCCCGGGCTGCCGCCGCGTAACACCTGACGCCTGATCCTTCGGCAGCTTCGGGCACGTCAGGCGCATCGGGGCACGTCGGGGCATGTCGGGGCATGTAAGGCCGCCGAACCGTCATGCGTGCGTCGCTTGCGCCGACGCACGCGGTATCCTCCCGTGAGACGTGTAGCCCGCGCGCGGCGCGCAGCCCGTGCGACTTTCGACCGGACACAGGAGACAGGTTCATGAAGCACGACGACCCGAAGCCCGAGGACCCGCACGAAGCAGGCGGCCCGCCGAGCGATCAGGGCAACGCACACGGCCCGAGCGGCCCCGACGATCCCACGCGTCGCCGCGTGCTGGGCGGCCTCGCGGCGGTGGGCGTGGGCCTCGCGATCGGCGGCTGCGAGACGACCGGGCCGGGCGCGACCGGCACGATGGGCTCGACGGGCGCGACGGGCGCGACGGGCGGACCCGGTGCGCCGCGCAGCGCGGCCGACGCGCGCGTGGATGCGGCGTTGCGCGACCAGGTGCGCCACATCGTCGTGATCTACGCCGAGAACCGTAGCTTCGTGAACCTGTACGGCGATTTTCCGGGCGTGCAGACGCCGCTTGCCGGTGTCGGCGCAGCGCGCTATACGCAGCTCGACCGCGACGGCAAAACCGCGCTCGCGCAGTTGCCGAAGATCTGGGGCGGGCTCGTTCCGCAGGCGCAGGAAGTCGGCGGCCGGCGCTACATGGTCGACGAGCAGGCCATCACGGGGCTGTCGAACGGGCCGTTCCGCATCGCCGACGCGCAGGGCCGGCCGCTGCCGAACGGCGTCATCACGCGCGACCTCGTGCATCGCTTCTATCAGAACCAGATGCAGATCAACGGCGGCCGCAACGACCAGTTCGCCGCGTGGGGCGACTCGGGCGGGCTCGTGATGGGCTATTACGAGAATTCGGCGGACTCGCTGAGGCTGTGGAAACTCGCCCAGCAATACACGCTTTGCGACAACTTCTTCATGGCCGCGTTCGGCGGTTCGTGGCTCAACCACATCTTCCTGATCTCTGCGCAGGCGCCGTTCTATCCCAACATCCAGGCGAGCCCGGCGAAGCATCTGGTTTCCGTGCTCGATGGCGACGATCCGCTCGGCACGCGTCTGAAAACGGCGGCGGCGAGTCCGGCGTCGGCGCTCGGCGGCCCGCCGAAGTTCGTGAACGACGGCCTGTTCACGCCCGACGGCTACGCGGTCAATACGATGGCGCCGCCGTATCAGCCGAGTAGTGTGCGTCCGGCCGAGGACGGCAATGCGGCGTGGGCCGATGCCGCCGATCCGCGCGTGTTGCCGCCGCAAACCTACGCGACGATCGGCGACCGGCTGTCGGCGAAGGGTGTCGACTGGGCGTGGTACAGCGGCGCCTGGCAGTACGCGCTCGACCATCGCGATACCGGCGCGGTGCCGGATTTTCAGTATCACCATCAGCCCTTCAACTACTTCGCGAGCTTTGCGCCGGGGACGGCGGAGCGCGCGCGGCACCTGCGCGACGCGGGCGTGGGCGACGATCCGGCCACCAACCGCCTGCTCGCCGACATCGACGCGGGCCGTCTGCCGACGGTGACCTTCTACAAGCCGCAGGGCAATCTGAACATGCACGCGGGCTATGCGGATGTGGAGTCGGGCGACCGGCACGTGGCCGCCGTCATCGAGCATCTGCAGCGCAGCCCGCAATGGGCCAACACGGTGATCGTCATGACGCACGACGAGAACGGCGGCTGGTGGGATCCGGTCGCGCCGCCCACGGGCGACCGCTGGGGACCGGGCTCGCGCATTCCGGCGCTCGTGATCGCGCCGTTCGCGAAGCAGGGTTACGTCGATCACACGTTCTACGACACGGCGTCGATCCTGCGCTTCATCAGCCGCGTGCACGGCCTCGCGCCGCTCGACGGCGTGGCGTCGCGCGACCGGGCGTTTGCCGAGCGCGGACAGACGCCGCCTGGCGATCTGACGGCGGCGCTCGATCTGGCCTGAGGTGAGCGAAGAGAGGTAATCGAACGCGAAGCGGGGAGGCGAGCGCCTCGCCCGCGCGAGCGGTGCTCATCGCAGACGCAGTTGCCGCTTTCGTGACTGGAGCGACTAACTGTCCGTCCGATCAATGGGTTGGCGTAATCTCCAGGAGGTTATCCCCAAAGTTTTCAACAAAAACTGTGGACAACTTTTTTGCGCAAAAAACGTGCATTTCTGCTGCTCCCGGCGCGCTTCTCTTTTTCTGTCAATGACTTAGGTGAAATGTCCCAAGGTTGCCCACAAGGCTGTGAACAAAATCTGTGGACAAGCCGCGCGGGGACGTGGCGCCTGGCGCCCGATCTGCTCTGATTGGAAACGTCGTGAACAAAACGATATGCATCAGGCACTTGGCGCACTCGTCCCAGGGTTACGCACAGGGCTGCCAACAAAATCTGTGGAGAACTTTGTCGCGTGATGCGTGAGCGTGCGAAGGCGGGCTTCGCGTGAGGGGCGAGGGAAGCGGCGACGGGATTGGCGCGATCAGGCGTCAGCGGCCTGCCAGACCAGCGCGACTGTCTGGAGGACGATGAGCGCGCGGGAAGTGGGCGTCCAGAGCGATGTTTTCACGTTGGGCGCGCAACGCCAGGCGCAGACCATCCACAGAAACAGTCCGGCCGCATAAAGCATGACGACGACCAGCAACGCGAGCGTCGATGCCTCGGCTTGCACGCACGCGCGCAGGATGAAGCCGGCAACGAGGCCGTAGGGGAGACCGAGCAGCCACCAAACCTTCCAGCACCGTTCCTGACCGCGCCATGCGTTGATAAACATCTTTGCCTCCTGTGCGAGTGGTCTTTGATCGTAAACCGATCTCAAAACTATGGATTACCTGGTAGTGCGTAGTGTGTCGCTCGTGAATGTGTGGCGACGCTGCACCAGTCGATCGCGGTTCCGGTTGGGAAAAGGCGGAGACACGACGAACTCAGAGTGCCATGAGCTATGAGACGCACCGGTTAGTCAAGCTGGTCGGTTTCCGGAACGGCAGAGGGAACGGCATGAAGTTACCGTGAAATCCGTCAATATGAGAGAAATGGTGGGGCGATGAGGTGATCAGATTGGAGCGCTGATTGTTAGGAAAATTCCGAGGTTGGGTACCACCTCGCGTCCTGTCTGCCTGCACTTGACGGCCGTCAAGCTGTGTTGCGGCCCTAAAGTGCAATATAAGATTCTCTGCTGGCCCGAAGGGCAGGGGCTCTCAGCCTAAGGGCGGTGCCACGCCCGCTGGTTCCTTACAGCGCCAGTCTCTAAACCGCGGCCGAGTTCCGATGTCTCTCGGCCGCGGGTATAGGGCTTTACTTAATTTCACGTTGCAACTTTTTTCTGGCCTTCGCGTCTGCCGCCTTTGTCGTGTGGTTTGATAGATAAGGAATGCAGATCAATCTGACGGGACGGCAATGGCCCCGGAACTTCTTGATTATTACCTGCGGCAGTTGACGTACGTCACGGGGCTGTTTAGTGAATTCGCACAGAAGCACCCAAAGATCGCCGCGAGGCTCGGCGCGCACGGGAACGAAGTACGCGACCCCTACATCGATCGACTGCTTCAGGCGTATGCATTGAGTGCGGCGCATTCGGAAATGCGCATTGACCGCTGGCCGCTTGAAATTCCACAGCGTCTGCTCGATTGCATTGATGTCAACTTTAATGCGCCTCTGCCGTCGCTGGGCGTGACGCGGTTCCAGCCCGACGCGAAGGGTGTGCATACGCCCGAGGGGGCGTTGTTGCCCCGCGATACGCGCCTGAGCATGGGTACGTCCGGGCCAGAATATTCCGATGGGCAAACCGAATGCGTGTTTCTGACGACGCAGGCCGTCACGATCTGGCCGCTGCGTATCAGCCGGGTCAGGCTTACCGGCATCCCTGCTGACATCCCCGCGATGTACCGCTACCTGCGCGACGGCGGGGATGTTTCGCGTGTGCGCGGTGCGATACGTCTGCGTCTGTCGTCGCTGAAAGAGACGCGCATTGCAAAGCTCGCAGGTCTGGACAGGCTGCCCGTGTATCTCTGCGGAGAACCGGCGCTCGCCTCGCAACTTTTCGAGCTGATTCATACGAGCGTGATCGGCATGGTAATGGGTGCGCCTGACGCGTTCGAGGGCGGTGAGCTGTATGGCATCGATCGCTCCGGGCGGCCCGCCATGCGCGTGGAGTACGAGGGGCTGGAGCCGGAGGGAAGTTTGCTGCGCCCGGTGCTGCCGAAGTGGCACGGGCAGAGGCTCGTGCATGACTTCTTCGCCATGCCGGAGCGTTTCTGGTTCTTCGCACTCTCGGGCCTCGCGGCGGGTCTCAAGGATATTCCCGGCGCTGAAGTAGAAATTGTGCTGCTGCTTTCGCGCGATGTTACGACGCTCGAACAGCAGGTCGATACGGATGATTTCGCACTGTACTGCACGCCCGTCGTGAACCTCACGCAGCAGCGAACAACGCGCATGGTGCTCGATCCGACGCAGGCGGAACACAGGCTTGTGTCTGCAGTTGGCAAGGCGACGGACTATCAGGTGCATTCGGTCGTGAAAGCGTATGCGCAGGTCGATGAGAATTCGCCCGTGCTGGGCTATGAACCACTCGACGTGGCGCTACCCGACGACACGCAGCGCACGCCGAGATACTTCCGGCTGTGTCGCACGCAGGAACTCATTCCAGACAACATGCGGCGCTACGAAACGCGCAAGGAAGCCGTGCAGACGCGCACGGCGATCCGGTTCTACGACGCACGGCACGAGCCTGACGACACGGATGTGACGCTGCTGGAGATCGACGCCTGGCTGACGAACGGCGATCTGCCTTGTGTGATGCCGCGCCGCGCGACCGGCGATCTGGATGTGAAGAACGCCAAAGCCGTCAACCGCGTGGATTTTGTGCGCGGCCCGACACCGCCTCGTCCGCCGTTGACGCTGGGTGCACGTGGCGATGCTGCGTGGCACCTGGTGTATCAGCTTCAACTCCCGCTTGCCGTGTTCGATGACGAGTCTGGCGATCCCGATCCGGGGGCGGGTCTCCGTCTGTGGCTCACGCATTACCTGTCTGCGGGCGACACGACGATGGCGCGCTTCCTCGCGAGCCTGTGCGGGGCATCGGTTGCGCCGGTGCTGGCCATGCACTGCATCGACGGCGACATGGCACCTATGCGTGGCCTCGCCGTGACGCTCACTTTCGATGAATCGAAACTTGAGGGCTGGTCTCCGTTCACATTTGCGCTTGCACTTGAGCGCTATGTCGCCCGTCACGTTTCCGGACTTTCCTTTACCCGCACCACGTTGCGCACGCTCCAGCGTGGCGAGGTCTTTACCTGGCCCACGCGTAGCGGTACGCGGGGCGTTCTCTGACGGAGAGTGATTCATGGCATGGAACACGCAGTCGCGCACGCTGGAAATAGTCAGCAACGCGATTCCCGAGTATTTCGGCAAGCCGGTCTTTGAAGTGGTGCGATGCCGGGGTGTGGAAAAGCTCGGCACGCTTTCCGATTACTGGATTGACGTGCAGACCATCGAGGCCAGCGGGCTTGAGCCTTCCACCATGGCGGATGTGGTTGATATCAGCAAGATACTCGGCCAGAACCTGACGCTCAAGATCGCCATCGACGGCAGCGGTACGCTCGGTGAAGGTGAAGTCAATGTGGGTGCGGGGGTGCGGGAGATCACGGGCGTGATAGGCGAAATGCTGTGCCTGGGTTCTGACGACCGGCGCATGTACTACCGGCTGCGGCTGCGCTGTTTTCTCTGGCTCGCTTCGCTGAACCGCGAGAATCGGCACTTCAGGGATATGGACGTGCTGCAGATCTCACACAAAATCCTGAGCCAGTACAAATTCAATGTTGACTGGGACAAGGTAATCGGCGCATTCAATGGCCGTCGCCCGTATCCGAAGCGCGACTACCAGCGGCAATTCTGGATGAGTGACTGGGATTACCTCAACCTGCTGTGGCAGGAATGGGGTCTGTGCTTCTACTGGGAAGGAAGCACGCTGGTGATGATTGATAACCACGGTTATCCGGGCCAGGACGAACCGTACAGGACGGTCCGGTATATCGAGCGCGGCGGCCAGCGTGTTGATGAGGAGCATATCCACAAGCTGAAGTATGGCCGAGGTTTGACCACGGGACAGGTGGTCTTGATGGACTACGACTATACGATGGCGGACGTGAATGGTTACGCGCGCAAAATGGGGCAGCGCAGCGACACCATGAACGATAACGCCGAGGAATATAACTGGGGCGACTACGCGCAGCCGATGCAGGGCGGCATGGGCCTGAACTCGGAACGCAATGACGAGGAGTTTGAGGGCGACCATCTGGCGCTGGTGCGCAGCGACGCGCATCGTAACAAGTCACTTGTTATCAAGGGTAGTGGGAACCTGCGCGGGTTGAAGGTTGGCCGCCAGTTCACGATCACCGGCTATCCGCTCAGACCGGTGAACCGCAAATACATCGTGACCGGGACCAAGTTCGAAATCGTGAACAACGATTCGGTCACGCAAAGCGGCGACAACGGGCGTGAATACTCCTGCCGCATGAAATTCACGGGTGTGCCGTCAGGCCACTATTACCGCATACCGCTGAAAGCGAAGAAGCCGCGCGCGTTCGCGGAAAAAGCCATCGTGACCGGGTGCGACAAGACCCCCGGCGTGTTCACCGATGCAATGGGACGTGTGCGCGCGAAATTCATCTGGGACCGGGAGAACCAGCTTGACGATGAGGCGTCGTGCTGGATACCGCCGATGCAGATCTGGCAGGGCAAACAGTATGGCGGGATATGGACGCCGCGCGTGGGTGATCACGTCTACATCGGGTTCGTGAACATGGACCCGGACCGGCCTTTCATCCTGGGCAGTCACGCAACGGACTACAACGCCGTGCCGTGGGAGCTGTACCACAATCACGCGCTTTCGGGATGGCGCAGCCTGAGTCTCGAAGGCTACGACAAAGGTTCCAACACGGTGGTGACGGACGATACACCAGGGGAACTACAGGTACAGGTCACGAGCGATCACGCACACTCGCGCTTTATCGCCGGCAACATCAGAAACATCGACGGTGACAAGGGCCGCACAAACGCGCGTGGCGAAGGTGTCGAAGTGGCCACCGAAGCGCATGCAGTCGTGCGGGCCAACAAGGGGGTGCTGCTGACGTCTGAATCGCGGGACGGTGCGACGGCTCCCGTTAAGGATATGGGCGAAACGGTGGCGCGTCTCACGCAAGCTCGCCAGCACCACGAGGAGCTGTCGCAACTGGCGCAGAAGCACAATGCGCAGGCGCCTGCGTCGAGCCAGGCTGACGTGACAGCGGCGATCAAGACGCAGAACGATGCAATCAAGGGCGGTCAGAAAACCGCTAACGACCCGTCGCCGGAAATGACGCGGCCAGATATTGTCGTTGCGAGCGCTGCGGGCATTGCCACAACGGCTACGGACAGCACCCATATGGCGAGTCGGCACGATCACGCGATCACAGTGGGGCGCGACTACAGCCTGTCGGCAGGGCGCTCAATGTATGCGTCCGTGGCTGGTTCGATATCGCTTTTCGCCTACCGGGACGGCATGAAATTCTTCTCGGCGAAAGGGCCGGTGCAGATAGAGGCACAGGGTGGCCCGATGTCGATCAAGGCGCTTGGCAATATCGAAGTGACCAGCTCGGAAGGAAAGATCACCATCAGCGCGGAGCAAGAACTCGTGCTAGCGGCAGGTGGCTCATTCATCCAGATCAATGCCAATGGAATTGTCAATGGCTCACCAGGGCCGATCCTGGAGAAAGGGGCAACGTGGAAGAAGGCTGACGCGGCGACCATGTATCCCCGGCTGACGACTTTTGTACCTCATCCGTTCGAATATTCCTGCGGGGAAGCGATTGGTTTAACAACTGCTAGTGAGCCAGCTCCTTCCCTTTCTGCGGTTTCGGAGCCACCCGCACCACACGCAAGAAAGGAAGATCGAACGAGCAAAGCCGCAAGCGGTTCTGCGAAAGCCACGAATACTACGAGTGCCGATACTTCTGCGAGTACGCGCTCGACCAGCGGTACTGCTTCGACAGCCTCTACAACCCCAATTGACCGCGCAGATTCGGGGGCCGTGGGCGCTAACTGTAGTTGGGCCGGTGTTGATTACAAAACTGACCCCAAGGATGAGGACGTCGAGAGTGGCGAGTATTACTACGTGGACTACCTTGGAAATCAAGTGATAGACGCAGCCACAAATACACCCAAATCAGTTAACTATACTGGTTATCAAGGTAAGTATCAGATTTCCTACGATAAAACAACAAAAATTATCACATTGACTGCACGTATCTTGCTTGAGCCGATGGAGATCGTCCAGACAGTGGATGGAGTGGCGAAGGTAGTCCCACATAACCATGATGTCGATTGGAATTCGAGTGACCCGACCCGCGTCAAACGACCGCGTGAAGTTAGCTCCATAGCGTCATTCATTGCAGCAGCAAAAGCTAAAATTGAACGAACGTTTAATCGCAATAATTATTATTTGGTGGATATTAGCTGTCCGCGTGGAAACGTATGTGGCGCGAAAGTTCCAGTTAGATTTGTGATCGAATTTTTGACGAGCGACCCAGATGGGAAAGCCCATAAGAAGATATCTCTGTACGAAAAATCACTCAGAGCGGATGCCGCAAATTGGGGCGAAAAAAGTTACAACAAAACTGTTAATAATGTCGATATTTATTATAGCTACGACAAGGAACAGGTCCACACGCATGAGGTTGGGCACATTTTTGGTTTTCCTGATGAGTATTATTGGGGGATGGGGGCGATTCACAAGACGTATATAAAATCAGATAAGTCTTTGAATTATCCGTTGGCAAAAAATAATCCCAATAAAGAGATTTGGCAAGGTGAAACCAGGAATACTTTGATGGGGGGCGGATGCCTAAGGCCTGAGGCGGAGACGCCGCCATACTACCTTGCGCATGTACTTAAATGGTTTCACGAGCAGAATGGCTCTACTTGGGCAGTGCGCGGCAACGTCCCCACACCAAATTCAAACTGACGAACAAAATTTTAATATGAATATGCGACGAGTAATTTTGTGTTTAGTTTTTTTAATGACTCATTTTACCTATAGTTTTGGTCGCGAGGGAGCAATGGAATTTGTTGTGCGTGAGTACAATGTTTATGATGCACCGACCTCTGTGTTGTTTGAGGGGGATTCTTATCAAATGATTTTGCGCGGAGATACGCGTGACGACGAAATGAAGGGTGTTGGTATATTTACTGGGCATATATCAACGGACGTGCTCTCTGAATTGCGGGGCAAGCTCAAGCAAGCTCCGCAGGACGAGGGGAGGTTCGTTTCAAAATCGCTGGTTGATAAGTACGTCAAGCGTTTCTTTAGAGAAGGGCAACGACTGTGCAAACTTGATGCCAAGATTGATGTAATCCCGAGTCGAAATGGGGGTTTGCTTGTCACGATTAAATTTATAAATTCTGGAAATGAGAGAATTGTTTTCGAAAATCCAGCGACTTGGGAGGGGGAGTCTAATCGAATTCTGGGGAGTTCAAACATTGCGGTACTTGGAAAACCAGCATCAAGTAATCAATCCGAAGATGTATATTTTTTGATTGATGACGTAGGAGGGGCGCAACTAGCTAATCCTGGAGCAAGTGATGCGGGGTCATTTTTAATAAATCCAGGTCAAGTTCGCAGTATTGAATTCGTAGCTTTTCCCGATAAGCCCATCAAGAGGGGTGAATATATAATCGCGGCGAATATCAGTATAAAACGGATCATGGAACCGGCGTTACTAAGCGGTGTAGTTGAGTTTGCATCGTTGAGTAGTCACGTTAATTTTTCCCGCGATTATCCCTCGACTCCTGAGGAAATCAAGGCGTTCAACGCCTATCTCAAAGCACATCCGTAGGAGTAACCGCATGGACTTCATCCGACTTGGCGATACAACCGATCACGGTGGCGCGGTCGTCACTGGTTCAGAGACGATGGAATACGAAGGCAGGTCTGTGGCCCGCAAGGGAGATTTCGTGGAATGTCCGCTACATCCCGAAATTAATCCGAACGTGATTGTGGAAGGTGATGACGACATCACCGATCACGGCATCCCGGTTGCCCGCAAGGGCCACCATGCCACATGCGGGTGCAGCCTGATTTCAAGTACCGAGTGATCTACCCGTGCCGCGTGGGTTCACGCGGCCCCTTCCAGCAAGGTAAATGATGGAGCGGACACAACTCGTGGCTGCCTTGCCGCCCGAATTGATCGAGCGCGTGCAGGACACGCCCTGGAAATACAGCTTCTTCGCGCTCATGCGCCGGGTCAGCGCGAACCCCGACATCGATCCGGTCGGCACGGCGCTTCTGTCAAAACGTGAACCGTTTCAGCTGGGCCAGAAGCCGAGCCTGATTTTCGCGCCCAGCGAGATCGCGGACGCGCGGGTGGTCAACGGCAAGTTGCGCATCCGCCTTTACAGCCTGGGCATGCTCGGGCCGAACGGCCCGTTGCCACTGCATGTCACGGAAATCGCCCGCGAGCGCGAAGAACATCGGCGCGATCCGACGTTGAGCAATTTCCTCGACATCTTTCATCATGGCGCGCTCGCGTTGCTTTACCGCGCATGGGCGTCGGCGCAATCGGTCGTAAGCCTCGACCGGCCCGAGCGGGACAGGTTTTCGTTCTACGTCGGCAGTCTGTCGGGCTGCATGTTCCGGTACACACGAACTGTATCGTTGCCTACGCACGCAAGGCTTGCCGCTTCGCCTCATCTGATACGCGAAGCGCGCAGTCCCGATGCGCTGGCCGCATCAACAGCCTGGCACTTTGGCGTGCCGGTGCGCATTGAGGAACTTTCGGATGACTGGATCGCGCTGCCCTCTGAGCTGCAATGCCGCATGGGGCAAGAGGTGGGAGCCGCCACGCTGGGGTGCGGAGCCATGCTGGGTGGTCACGTGTTCTCCCGGTCTCACCGTTTCTGCATGGTGATAGGGCCGGTCGATCTGGAAACGTATCAGCGCTTCACGCCGCAGGGAAAGGACTTGCTGCGGCTGATTGCCTGGGTGCGGGCGTACATCGGACGGGAGTATGAATGGCTGCTGGAATTACAGATTCGGCCGGATTGCATGCCGGAGGCAATGTTAGGGGATCAGCACAAATTGGGCTGGTCAAGCTGGATGGGGCGGCAGGCAGGTCGGCAGCCGGTGGTCGGTATGCGCATCGAACCTGAACAATATCTGAGGCAACTCGCAGTGGATGGTCGGAACGATGGACGAATGAGTCCGATGCTCCCTGTGGGCGGCGTGCACGATGTATCTTGTTGAACCGGCGCCGGCCTTTGCGGACAGAATATGGCTGTGATCGCGATCGTGACGCTGATGAATCCACAACTCGCAAGCCACCGATGCGAGCAGACGGCTGGCGGGCGGTGTGATCGGACGTATAAGCGTGGGGTTTGCAGGTCTGGTCGTGCTGTGTAATGCGGCGGTGAGTGTTCCGGAACTTACCGGGTCGCGCGCGTTCAGTCCGGGGTGATAGCGGGCGGAATCCGCGACTGTTCCAAATTTTGTGTGCAGCGCACCATATACAACCAAGCCAGTAAATATGAAAAATAGACGAAGGTGGCCGGATAGCGTCAGCTTTGCTAGCGGTGCCGCAGGCGAGAATTTCAGCCAGTGCCACCCAGATGCTGATATCGGTAACACGAAAGTTGCACGCTTCCACCGTTCCACCCGATAATCGCAGTCGATACGCCTGACGACGCACCCCAAGCGTCGCGGCCTTCCCCTCGCCACTACCCGTCGCGCCGTGCTCAAAAACTCGCGCTTTGTCGGTCTTCTGCATATCCCCGGTTTCCTGCCGCTTGCCGGCGCCACCCTGATGCTCGGCGTGGCGATGTCGTTCACCGCGCCCTATCTCTCGCTATTCGGCGTCGAGCGCGCGGGTATGACGCCGCTGCGGCTCGGCCTGTTCATGACGACGATCGCCATGAGCGGCGTGATCGCCAGCACGGCGGCGGGCCGCTGGAGCGACGCCACCGGCAAGCATCGGCCGCTGTTGCTCGCCTCGCTATGCGCGGCCACGCTCGGCTATATCTCCCTGTGCATCGTGCGCGACTACCGGCTGCTGCTCGTGGTCGGCATCGCGTTCATCGGCGCGGGCGGCTGCGCGCTGTCGCTGGTGTTCTCGTTCAGCCGCGCGGCGCTGCCCTGCGCGGACGATGCCGAACGCACTTTCGCCAGCGCGACGCTGCGCACGATTCTCTCGGCGGCGTGGGTGTTCGGCCCGGCGGTCGGCGCGCTGGTGCTGGCGGCCACGAGCTTCTACGGCCTCTTTCTGTTCGCGGCGGCGAGCTTCGCGGCGTGCGGCTTCATCGTCTGGCGCATGCGCGAGCCGCGCGCCGACGAGCACGCCACCCAACATCTGATGACGCGTCCCAGGGCGCAGGAAGTCGCCCAGGAAATCGCCGAGGAGGCGATCGCGCCGTACGAAGGGCAGCCGCTCACGCAGGCGGAAGTGCAGCCCGCCGTGAAGCAGCGCGTGCGCGCAGACGCGCCCGAAGCCACGCAAAAAGACATCATGCGCGCCGTCGTGGCGCTCACGCTCATCGGCCTCGCGGCCAACGCGACGATGATCGTGCTGCCGCTCTACATCGTCCATGGGCTGGACGGCACGCGCATCGACGTTTCGATCATGCTCGGTCTCGGCGCGTTCATGGAAATCCCGATGATGCTCGCGCTCGGCGCGAAGGCCTCGAAGCTCAACAAGCCGAACTGGCTCGCGGCGTGTGCGGTCGTGCACGCGGTGTACTTCGCGTCGATGGCGGCGGCGCCCGGTGTGCATTCGCTCATCCCGATGCAGATTCTCAACGCATTCGTGGTGGCCGTGACGTCGTGCCTCGGCATGACCTACGTGCAGGATCTGATGCCCGAGTCGCCGGGGCGCGCGACGGCGCTGTTCTTCAATGCGTCGCGGCTCGGTTCGATTCTTTCCGGCGTGCTGTCGGGCTTGCTCGTGCAGGCCTTCGGTTATCGCGGCACGTTCCTGTTCTGCGGTGTGCTGGCGCTGTGCGCGCTCGTGCTGTTCGCGGTGCCGGGCGAGCAATATCCGAAGATGTCGCGCGCGCTGCGCCGGTTCGTGCGCGAGCGCGTGGCGTCGCGTACGCGTCGCGACTGAGCGGCGTCGCGGTTATCCGGCTGATTGATCAGGCATCCGAATCAATTTTTCACCAAGGCAAAGCGGCGCGATCGACGCGCCGCTGCCTGAATCTTCCCGCGTGGCGTTACTGTGCGGTTTCCGTCAGGCGAATTGCGTTCGTGCTGCCGGTTTCATCGGCGAAATCTTCGGCGTCGACATCGTAGCCCGACGGTTCCCAGCGCACCGCGAGCAGCGCCGCGAGACCGGCGAGCGGCGCGATGGCGATGATCCAGAACACGCGCGTGCTGAGCGCGGCGGCGAGCACGGGGAACAGGAACAGCGACACCGTCGAGCTTGCGCGCATCAGCGTCTGGTTCAGGCCGACGCCCACGCCGCGCAGCGACGTCGGGTAGCCGAGCGAGGCGAACGTCATGCTGTGCGAGCCAGGCCCGATGCCCTGGCCGAACAGGAAGGCGGCGAGCATCGCGACGGCGCTCACGACTTCCGGCGTCGTCGACGGCTTGCCGACGATCGCGAGGCCCACGAGCGCGCAGAACTGGATCGTGTAGCCCCAGACCGTCATCTTCCACGCGCCGAAGCGCGGCACCGTGCGCACGGCGATCAGGCCACCGACGAACGCAAAACCCAGGTTGAGCGCGAGCGAGGCGAGGATGGTGGTGAGCATCGACTGCGCGAGGAAGCTCGAGATGATCACGGGCAGGCCGAACGCGACCGCGTTGTACGCGAACGAGGAGGCCACGCCGATCACGGTCGCGAGCGCCGTGCGTCGCGCGTAGACGCCGCGCATCAGCGCGCCGTAGTTCTTCCACGACGCCACGCGTGCGGGTTTCGCGGCGGCCGCCTGACGTGCTTCCGGCGCGACTTCGGCGTCGATGCCGTAGGAGCGTTTGAGGATGCGCGCGGCATCGGCGAGATCGCCCTGGTTCGCGGCCCACACCGGCGACTCGCTGATATAGCGGCTGCGAATCGCGATGATGACGAGCGCAGGCACCGCGCCGAAACCGAGCGTCAGGCGCCACAGCAGGTGCGAGTGCGAGGCGGGCAGCGTCGAGTACAGCGCGAGCACGAGCAGATACGAGACGCTGATCGCCGCATACCAGACGGGGCACCACATCGCCACACGCGCGGCTTTGTTGCCGCGTCCGGCGAGGCGCGAGAACTCAGCGAGGAAGGCCATCGCCACCGGGAGGTCGATGCCCACGCCGAGGCCCATCACGAAGCGCGCGCCGCCCAGCACCCATGCGTTGGGCGCGAGCGCGCAGGCGATCGCCGCGACCACGAAGAAGAACATGTCGGCCATGAACACGCGGTAGCGGCCGATGCGGTCGGTCAGGAAGCCGCCGAGGAACGCGCCGACGATTGCGCCGAAGGTGATCGCCGAGGCCACGAAGCCGGTGCCGGCGGGCGTCAGTGAGAATTCGCGCGCGACGTCCTTGAGGCCGAAGGCGAGGGCGCCCAGGTCGTAGGCGTCGAGGAACACGCCGCCCAGCGCGATCGCGACGACGATGCGTGCGTTGCTGCCGGGCGCGCCGCCCGCGTTGACGAGCCGCGAGACGTCGGCGGCGCTGCGGATGAGCGGACGGCCGGCGTGGGACGAAGAGGAAGCCGAAGCGGGGGCGGATGCGGGGGCGGAAGCGGACGAGACGGACATGCGAGGCGGGGCGGCAACGAGGAGCAACGAAAACTGCGGGCGGCGCAATGCCGGTCGAAGGCGCAGATGCTACCGGCGACGGCGCGCTCGCCCAAATCGTTTTTGGTTATGAGCTCATGCCTTGCGAGGCCGGTGTCCGGGCCGGACGCGTCGCGGGCATGACGACTGGCGTGGCAGGGAGCCAGTCAGCGCACAGAATCAGTGCATATAGGTCACGCGGCGCGCGCGGTCGCTCAGTTGCACGCCGGCGTCGAGCAGCGCGATGGCGAACCAGCGCGCGGTCTTGAGCATGCCGCTCACGCTCGGCGTCGGCAGCCAGTCGTTGAGCAGCTGCACGGCGGCTTCGCTGCGCGTCGATTGCAGCAGCGCGATCACCTGCAGGAGCGAGCCTTCGTCCTTGGCCAGCTCCGAGGCGCAGCGGCAGCGCGTGTCGAGCGGGCGGCACGACGCGCGGCACAGCGTACCCATCAGCAGATCGAAGTGGCCGATGCCATCGACGGCGATACCGGCGTCGGCCAGCACGCCGCGCCAGTTTTCGTCCTTGGCGTAGGCGTCGCAATGCGGACGCAGCCAGGTGCGCACGGCGCGCAGCACGGTTTGCTCGGCGCTGTCGGGATGATGGACGAAGGTGTCGTCGATCAGGGTGTCGTTTCTCGTAAACGGGGCGGTGTAGTTCATGGAGCCTCCGGCGAACGGTCAAGCGTGGCGCGGACGCTCCGCGCTCACATGATTCGGTGCCGGTCTCGCCGGCATGGGCTCCATGATGCGGCAATTTTTTATCAAATGCAAATGATTCTCATTTGATATTTAATGCGCATGGCGGGAGGAGGATGAACCGGACCGCGGCGTTCGTCGGGGCGTGGCGCCGTTTCGGCTGGGCGGAAAGGACTCTTCCAGGCGGCCCGCTTAATTCGGGGTCCGCAACCCGCTACAGTGCGCCCATGCGTGTTCCAGCGTCGCTGGCGCATCGTGAGAGTTTGGCCCCTGCCCGCATACGGCAGGGGCTTTTTTTTGCGCTGCGCAAACGGTCGCAAGATGGGGCCGGAACGTCTTTTCGACGCTCGCGGTGGACCGCTCTCGCTGTCTAAGTAATTGAAGCGAAAGATACAAGTAATGTATTATTCAGCCCTCGCTGCGCGACAGCATGCCGCGCCAGGTGGGGCTTGCGAGGTCGAAACAGGTGATTTCGGAGTAAAAAGCGGGCTTCAGAGGCCGTTTTGTCGTTTTTCTTCGTAGTATAATTTCGAATAAAAACAATGACTTGCATCAATCTTCGATCCGGCTCGCATTGTTGCGCTGCAAAAGTTCCGTATTCCGATTACCCTCGTTAACCCTTGAACGTGTGTTGCATTTCGCCGCTCAGCTGACAAAGACATTACAGCCAGCCCGGTTCGATTTTCACCCCGCGTCAATCTTTCAAATTGCTTGCGCCCGGGCGGCGCGCTGTCGAAGCTATTTGCTCCGCATTTTTAAGGTCCTGTTGAAATGCAATCCGTTCCATTTCTGAGTCTGGCGATCTGGATTCCCATCCTGTTCGGCGTGGCTGTGCTGCGTCTGGGGTCGGACCGTCATCCGCAGCGCGCGCGCTGGCTTTCGCTGATCGGCTCCATCGTCGGTCTGCTGCTGACGCTGCCGCTCATCAGCGGCTTCGACAACCACGAAGCCGGCATGCAGTTCGTCGAATTCCGCAACTGGCTGCCCGAGTTCGGCGTGGCGTGGCGTCTGGGGATCGATGGCATTTCGATGTGGCTCGTCGTGCTTACCGCGTTCACGACGCTGGTGATCGTGATCGCCTCGTGGGAGTCGATCACCGTGCGCGTCGCCCAGTACTTCGGCGCGTTCCTGATCCTCTCGGGCCTGATGGTCGGTACCTTTGCGGCCACGGACGGCATGCTGTTCTTCGTGTTCTTCGAAGCCACGCTGATCCCGCTGTACCTGCTGATCGGCACGTGGGGCCACGCCCGCCGCACGTACGCCGCGGTCAAGTTCTTCTTCTTCTCGTTCGGCGGCTCGCTGCTGATGCTGCTGTCGATGCTGTATCTCTACAGCCAGTCGCACACCTTCGACATGTCGGCGTGGCATAACCTCACGCTCGGCTTCGTCCCGCAGGTGCTGGTGTTCATCGGCTTCTTCGCGGCCTTCGCGGTCAAGGTGCCGATGTGGCCGTTCCACACCTGGCTGCCCGACGTCCACCTCGAAGCGCCCACCGGCGCGACCGTGCTGATGGCCATGCTCAAGCTCGGCGGCTACGGCTTCCTGCGCTTCACGCTGCCGATCACGCCGGACGCCGCGCACTTCTTCGCGCCCGTGATCATCACGCTGTCGCTGGTGGCGGTGGTGTACTCGAGCCTGCTCGCGCTCGCGCAGACCGACATGACCAAACTGCTCGCGTACTCGACGGTCGCCCACATGGGTCTCGTCACGCTGGGCCTGTTCCTCTTCAACCAGATCGGCACCGAAGGCGCGATCGTTCAGATGATTTCGTACGGCTTCGTCTCGGGCGCGCTGCTGCTGTCGGTTGGCGTGCTGTTCGACCGTACCAAGACGCGCACGATCGCGGCTTACGGCGGCGTGGTCAACGTGATGCCGCGCTACGCGACGTTCATGATGCTGTTCTGCATGGCCAACGTCGGCCTGCCGGGCACCTCGGGCTTCGTGGGCGAGTTCATGGTCATCATGGGCGCGATCCGCGTGAACTTCTGGATCGGTGCGATCGCCACGACCACGGTCGTGCTCAGCGCCGCGTACACGCTGTGGATGTACAAGCGCGTGATCTTCGGCGCGGTGGCGAACAAGAGCGTCGCGAAGCTGGCTGACATTGGCCGCCGCGAAACGCTGATCTTCGCGTCGCTCGCCGCACTGGTGCTGGCGGTGGGCATCTATCCGAAGCCCATGACCGACGCGATCGAGCTCTCGGCCGCGAACCTCGTCGCTCAGGCCGGCCGCACCAAGCAGCCGACCGACGAAGCCGCGAACGCCAACACGGATGCCGTGCGCGCCGGTTCGGCCGGTGCGGACGTGCGTGCGGTTTCGCTGACCGAGCGTTCGCCGACGTAAGCAGCACGTTCACTGTAGTTAAAGAATGACGACGCACGCGCGCGCCGTCCCGCGAGTGTTCGCGGCACGGCGCGCGTGTACGTTCAAGAGTTTCCGAATTGCAAGATTCGGGAAAAAAGCCGCGGCGAGTCTGCGTTGGAATAAGGGCAGGGCATGACGTGCGTGTGTTGATGAGGCGCGACGAACCTCGCGAACACATGTGACAAAGTGTCTCACTTTTGTTTTGACAAAGATCATTTTCAACATTCATTGATTGTTATTGATCAAAGCGGCTGTATGATGCGGTCGCGCTTCCTTTGCGTGATGTCAGGGGTAGTGCCCGGAACTATTCAATGAATGAAATTCAGGCAAACGTGATGAAAAGAACAACCTTTCAAAGGTTATTGCTTCCCGTCAGCGCCGGATTGGCCATGTGTCTTTCCGGCTGCAACATGGAAGTCCTCGACCCCAAAGGGAGCGTGGGCATGGCGGAAAAGTCGCTGATCGCGACCTCCACCTGGGCCATGCTGATCGTGGTGATCCCCGTGATCATCCTGACGCTGTGGTTCGCGTACCGCTACCGCGCTTCCAACCGCAACGCCACCTACGCACCGAAATGGTCGCACTCGACGGCGATTGAAATCGTCGTCTGGACGGTCCCCACACTGATCATCCTGTTTCTCGGCGTGCTCACGTGGAAGACCACCCACGAGCTCGACCCGTACAAGCCGCTCGAATCGAACGTCAAGCCGATCAACGTCGAAGTTGTGGCGCTCGACTGGAAGTGGCTGTTCATCTATCCGGATCTGGGCATCGCGACGGTGAACCAGCTGGCCGTGCCCGTCGGCACGCCGGTGAACTTCAGCATCACGTCGGATTCGGTGATGAACTCGTTCTTCATCCCGCAGCTTGGCACCCAGGTCTACGCGATGGCAGGCATGCAGACCCGTCTGCACCTGATCGCCGATCACGCTGGCGATTACGCCGGTCTGTCGGCGAACTTCAGCGGCAAGGGCTTCTCGGACATGAAGTTCCGCACGCTCGCCACGAGCCAGCAAGACTTCGACGCGTGGGTTCAGAAGGTCAAGGCGTCCTCGACGCAGCTTTCGATGGACCAGTACGCGACGGTCGCGCAGCCGAGCGAAAAGGCGCCTGTTGAGTACTTCTCGACGGTGGATCCGAAGCTCTTCAACAACATCATCGCGAAGTACAACAACGGCCACGTCACGAATTTCAGTGACCCGTCCTGCGTGACCAAGGGGTAATCCAAGCATGTTCGGAAAACTTACACTGGACGCCATTCCGTATCACGAGCCGATTATTCTCGGCACGATGATCGGGATGGCAATCATCGGCGCATTCGTGCTCGGTGGCGTCACTTACCTCGGTAAGTGGAAATATCTGTGGACCGAGTGGCTGACGAGCGTCGACCACAAGCGTCTGGGCGTGATGTACATCGTGCTCGCCCTGATCATGCTGCTGCGCGGCTTCGCCGACGCCATCATGATGCGTACCCAGCTCGCGCTGGCGTACAACGCGCCGGGCTACCTCCCGCCGCACCACTACGACCAGATCTTCACGGCTCACGGCGTGATCATGATCTTCTTCATGGCCATGGCTTTCATGGTTGGCCTGATGAACATCGTGGTGCCGCTGCAGATCGGTGCGCGCGACGTCGCGTTCCCGTTCCTGAACTCGCTGTCGTTCTGGATGACCGCCGTTGGCGCGATCCTGCTGATGATCTCGCTGGTCGTCGGTGAGTTCGCCATGACGGGCTGGCTCGCGTATCCGCCGCTTTCGGAGCTGGCATACAGTCCAGGCGTCGGGGTCGACTACTACCTGTGGGCGCTGCAGATCTCGGGTGTCGGCACGCTGCTGACCGGCGTGAACTTCTTCGTCACCATCATCAAGATGCGTGCCCCCGGCATGACGCTGATGAAGATGCCGGTGTTCACGTGGACGGCGCTGTGCACGAACGTGCTGATCATGGCCGCGTTCCCGATCCTGACCGTCACGCTCGCGCTGCTCGGCCTGGACCGTTACGTCGGCACGCACTTCTTCACGAATGACGGCGGCGGCAACGCCATGCTGTACCTGAACCTGATCTGGGCCTGGGGTCACCCCGAGGTGTACATCCTGATCCTGCCGGCGTTCGGTATTTTCTCGGAAGTCGTTGCGACCTACGCGAAGAAGCCGCTGTTCGGTTACACCACCATGGTCTACGCGACCTGCTCGATCATGGTGCTCTCGTTCCTCGTGTGGCTGCATCACTTCTTCACGATGGGTTCGGGCGCCGACGTCAATGCGTTCTTCGGCATCATGACGATGATCATCGCGATCCCGACGGGCGTGAAGATCTTCAACTGGCTGTTCACGATCTACCGCGGTCGCCTCGAGTTCACCTCGCCGGTGCTGTGGACGCTCGGCTTCATGGTCACCTTCACCATCGGCGGCATGACCGGCGTGATGATGGCGATCCCGGGCGCGGACTTCGTGCTGCACAACTCGCTGTTCCTGATTGCTCACTTCCACAACGTGATCATCGGCGGCGTGCTGTTCGGCTACCTGGCCGGCTTCAACTACTGGTTCCCGAAGGCGTTCGGCTTCAAGCTGAACGAAAAGCTGGGCAAGCGCGCGTTCTGGTTCTGGCTCGTGGGCTTCTACGTTGCATTTACGCCGCTGTACGTGCTGGGCTTCATGGGCGCAACCCGCCGTCTGAACCACTACGACAATCCGGCATGGCATCCGTGGATGGTCATCGCCTGGGTTGGCGCCGTGCTCGTGGCAATCGGTATCGCTCACCAGCTGATGCAGCTGTACGTGTCGATCCGCGACCGCAACCTGCCGGAAAACCGCGACCTGACGGGCGATCCGTGGGGTGGCCGTACGCTGGAGTGGTCGATGTCGTCGCCGCCGCCGGTCTACAACTTCCCGGTTATCCCGAACGTGTCGGAACTCGATGAATTCCATCACCTGAAGGAAATGGGCCGCGAAACGCCGGACGTCGCGAACACGCATTACACCGATATCCACATGCCCTCGAACACGAGCGCAGGTCTGTTCATCGGTTTCTTCAGCCTGGTGCTCGGCTTTGCTGGCATCTGGCACATCTGGTGGCTCATGATCGTCGGCTTCGTCGGTATTCTCGGCACGGCTATCGCTTACAGCTTCCAGAAGAACGAAGGCTATTACATCCCGGCCGCCAAGGTCCGGGCGGACGAAGAAGCGCGTAGTCGCGCACTGGTCAAGGCGTTTGCTGACAAGCAGCGCGGTGGCAAGGTTGAAGAAGCACTGGAGGCCAACTGATGTTGACGAAAACTGGTGCGGCCGCACTTGCGGAGCACGATCACCACGATCACCCGCCGTCACACTCGGTGTTCGGTTTCTGGCTGTACCTGATGACCGACTGTATTCTGTTCGGCTCGCTGTTCGCAGTGTTCGCCGTGATGCAGAACCAGTTCGCAGGCGGCCCGACGGGTAAGGATCTGTTCGACATCCAGGGCGTGGCGATGGAAACGGCAGTGCTGCTGCTGTCGTCCATCACCTACGGTTTCGCCATGATCGGCGCGCACAAGCAGCGCAAGGGTCAAGTGCTGGTCTGGCTGGCGATCACCTTCCTGTTGGGCGCGACGTTCCTGTACTTCGAACTGCATGAGTTCGCGCACATGATCGCCGAGGGCAACGGCCCGCAGCGCAGCGCCTTCCTGTCGTCGTTCTTCACGCTGGTCGCCACCCACGGTATCCACGTGACGATGGGCATGATCTGGATGATCGTCCTCATGGTTCAAGCCGTGAAGGCGCCGGTGCTGGGCGAGCGCGAAATCCGCCGCCTCGCGTGCCTGAGCCTCTTCTGGCACTTCTTGGACATCGTCTGGATTTGCGTGTTCTCCTTTGTTTATCTTGCGAGCGTGATCTAAATGAGTGCTCATTCCATCCATGAAGAAGAAAGCCATGGCAGCGTAGCTAGCTACGTGGCAGGTTTCGTCCTGGCGGTGGTGCTCACGGCCGCTTCGTTCTGGCTCGTGCTGCACGGCGGCTTCCCGCGTGAAACCGCGCTGCTCGGCCTCGCCGTGCTGGCTGTGGTGCAGATCGTGGTCCATCTCGTGTTCTTCCTGCACATGAACACGTCGTCGGGCCAGCGCTGGAACGTGACGGCATTTGGCTTCACGGTGTTGACGGTCCTGATCGTGGTCGTCGGTACGCTGTGGGTCATGCACAACGTCAGCATGAACATGATGTCGCGTTGATTTTTCAATCAGCGATATCGGCTTGATCCGCATCCGGCGTTCGCGCCGGATCGCAAACAAGCAAAACGCCGCCTGGGCTTGCGCCCGGCGGCGTTTTTCTTTTGCGGCATGCCGACGTGCTTTCGCGTGTTCAGGCGCCGAAGCGCTGGCGCACGATCGCGGCGACGGCGCAGCCGAGCTTGTGATGCTGATCGGCCTCGTAGTGGATGCCGTCGGTCGCGCTGACGGTGGCGACTTCGCCGGCGTCGAGAAACGCCGAGCCGTGCTTGACCGCCACGCGCTCGTAGAGCGGCGCGAGCAGCCGCGATTTCGCCGCGCCGCCCGTGAAGATCGCGCCGAGAAAGCCGACCTCGTCGATCGGTACGGGCGCCATCAGCAGGACGTGCGGCGTCGCGCCGCCCGGGCCCGCGCGGCAGGCGGCCAGGGTTTCGAGCAGGACGTCGACGGAATGGGCGATGTCGGCGGGCGTGACCGAAAAGCGCGTCTTGAGGTCGTTGGTGCCGAGCATGAGCACGACTACGTCGACGGGCAACTGGCTTTCGAGGCACGGCCGCAGATACGCGAGGCCGTTCTTGTGGCGGCCCTCGATCGGGTCGTCGTGGACGGTGGTGCGCGCGGGCAGGCCTTCCTCGACGATCTTCCAGCCGCTGCCCAGCGTCTCGGCCAGCACGCCGGGCCAGCGGTCGGCGGGGGCGAATCGTTCGAGCACACCGGGAAGATTGAGCGGCTTGGTGCCGTGCGTGTTGGAATCGCCGTAGCAGAGCAGGGTGCGTGGGGTCATGAGGCTACGCTCCAGAATGAGTGCGGGTGAAAGTTTCCGATACGAAACAGCCGTGCGGCGGGCTGCGTCAGAGTACTGCGTGACAGGACGGCGAGACGTGTGCCGAAAGCTTGCGCTAAAAACCCCATTGACGATCGGGAGAAGCCTAGACGACTGGTCTAATCGGGCTGTAACATGCCCTCCCATGAATGCAGCGCCAGCCGTGGAAGTGCGGCAACACATCCTCGATACCGCCATGCCCATTTTGCTGGGCAAGGGCTTTTCGGCCGTCGGTCTCAATGAGATCCTGGCGGCGGCCGGCGTGCCCAAAGGGTCGTTCTATCATTATTTCGGTTCGAAAGAGGCGTTCGGCGAAGCTTTGCTGACGTTCTATTTCACCGAATATGCGGAACGCCTGGAGGCGCAACTCGTGCGCGCGCCCGGCACGGCGCGCGAGCGTCTGATGCGTTATTTCGAGGAATGGCGCGCGATGCAGTGCGCGGACGGCCCCGACGGCAAGTGCCTCGCCGTGAAGCTGGGCGCCGAAGTCAGCGACCTGTCGGAGCCAATGCGCGTGGTCCTGCGTCGCGGCACCGACGAGATCATCGGGCGCATCGCGGCGTGTATCGAAGAAGGACTCGCGGACGGTTCGCTCGAAGGCGTGCGCAACGCCTCGGGCACGGCGGGCACGCTGTACGAACTCTGGCTGGGCGCGACGCTGATGGAAAAAATCCGCCGCGACCGCAGCCCGCTCGATTCGGCCATGGCGACCACGCGCGCCTTGTTGAACCTGCCGCCCGCAACGTGATCGAACGCGCAGCGGCGTCATCGTAGCGCCCGCGTCGCAATCCCCATCCATAGAGACAGAGACAGCGCCGCTTGCCGGGCGCAGCAAAGAGGGCCGCTTCATGCGGCGAAGGTCTAGACGACCGGTCTAATAACGCGCGCTTGCACACCGCTTGCATACCGATTTCGTACCAACGCGCACACATGGACCGGTTCCGAACGGACGCGCAAGCGCCCGGACATCACCGAACAAGGAACGCCGATGAAGGTACTGATCGTTTTGACTTCGCACGAAGACCTCGGCAACACGGGCAAGAAGACGGGCTTCTGGCTCGAGGAATTCGCCGCGCCGTACTACGCGCTGCGCGATGCCGGCGCGCAGCTCACGCTCGCGTCGCCCAAGGGCGGCCAGCCGCCGCTCGATCCGAAGAGCAGCGATCCGTCCGCGCAGACCGACGCCACGCGCCGCTTCAACGCGGACGCCGCCGCGAAGGCCGAGCTGGCCAATACGCAGCGTCTCGCCGATATCGACGCGAGCGACTTCGACGCGGTGTTCTATCCGGGCGGCCACGGCCCGCTGTGGGATCTCGCCGAAGATCCGGTCTCGATCGCGCTGATCGAAAAGACGCTCGCGGCGGGCAAGCCGGTCGCGGCCGTGTGCCACGCGCCGGGCGTGCTGCGTCACGTGAAAGGCGCCGACGGCAAGCCGCTCGTGGCGGGCAAGTCGGTCGCCGGTTTCTCGAACAGCGAGGAAGCGGCCGTGGGGCTGACCGATGTGGTGCCGTTCCTCGTCGAGGACATGCTCAAGCGCAACGGCGGCCGCTACACCAAGGGCCCCGACTGGGCGCCGCACGTCGTGGTCGACGGGCTGCTCATCACGGGCCAGAACCCGGCTTCGTCGGAGCCGGTCGCCGAAGCCTTGCTCGCCGCGCTCAAGCGCTCATGAGCGGCTGACGCAGGCGGCGCCGGCGTTCTGCGCGCCGCCTGTGTTTTCACACACCTTTTCCTTTCGGCAACGCCTTGTGCCGCGCGCGACGCGGCGGGGCGCGTGCGTGCCACCTGCGTGCCGCCGAAAGCCCCATTTCGCGTTTTCGCGTTTCCGTTTCATCGCGGGTGAGCGCCGCGCCCATCGCATCCGTTGCGATCCGCGTTCGGCTGAACCCATTTTTCATGTGACCGGACCCCGGCGCGTGTGCGCCGCTCCGATCGACACAGGAGAGCTGTTGATGTCTGCATTGTTCGAACCGTTCAAGCTCAAGGACGTATCGCTGCGCAACCGTATCGCCGTGCCGCCGATGTGCCAGTACATGGCCAACGACGGCGTGATCAACGACTGGCACCACGTTCACTACGCGCAGATTGCGCGCGGCGGCGCGGGCGTCGTGATCGTCGAAGCCACGGCGGTGTCGCCGGAAGGCCGCATCACGCCGGGCTGCACGGGTATCTGGAATGACGAGCAGGCCCAGGCGTTCGTGCCGACCGTGAAGGCGATCAAGGCGGCCGGCTCGGTGCCGGGCATCCAGATCGCGCACGCGGGCCGCAAGGCGAGCGCGAACCGTCCGTGGGAAGGCGACGATCATCTGCCCGAAGGCGATCCGCGCGGCTGGCAAACCATCGCGCCGTCGGCGATTCCGTTCGGCGCGAATCTGCCGAAGGTCCCGAAGGCGATGACGCTCGACGATATCGCGCGTGTGCGCGAGGACTTCGTCGCCGCCGCGAAGCGCGCGCTCGACGCGGGCTTCGAATGGCTCGAACTGCATTTCGCGCACGGCTATCTGGGTCAGAGTTTCTTTTCGGAACATTCGAACCAGCGCGACGACGCCTATGGCGGCAGCCTCGAAAACCGCAGCCGTTTCCTGCTGGAAACGCTCGCAGCGGTTCGCAAGGTCTGGCCGGAACATCTGCCGCTGACGGCGCGTTTCGGCGTGATCGAGTACGATGGCCGCGACGAGCAGACGCTCGCCGAGTCGATCGAACTCGCGAAGAACTTCAAGCGCGAAGGCCTCGACATGCTGAGCGTGAGCGTCGGTTTCTCGACGCCGACGGCGCAGATTCCGTGGGCGCCCGCGTTCCTCGCACCGATCGCGCAGAAGGTGCGCCGAGCGACCGGTCTGCCGGTGTCGTCGGCATGGGGCATCGGCACGCCGGAACTGGCCGAGCGTTCGGTCGCCTCGGAGCAGCTCGATCTCGTGATGGTGGGCCGCGCGCATCTCGCGAACCCGCATTGGCCGTACTTCGCCGCGCAGCAGCTCAACGTCGAGCGCGCCGCGTGGACGCTGCCCGCACCGTACGCGCACTGGCTCGAACGCTACAAGGCCTGAGCGCGCCTCGCACCGGTCGGCAGGTTGCCGATCGGAAACTTCGTTGACGACAGGAAACAACGATGAGCATCTACATCTTTGCAAGCATTACGCCGAAGGCCGAACACGTTGCCGACCTCGAAGCGGTACTGCGCAATATGGTGGTCCATTCGCGCCGTGAGCCGGGCAATCTGCGTTACGACCTGCTGCGTCGCGCGGACGGCACGCCGGGCTTTCACGTCTACGAAACCTATGCGGATGAAGCGGCCATTCAGGCACATCGCGACAGCCCGCATTACGTGGCGTTTCGCGCGCAAATCGGCGAGTGGCTGGCCGAGCCCGTGGACGTCAAGGTGCTGACGGGCGTTGATATCGCGGCCTGATTGTGCGCCTGATTTTGCTGCCTGATTGTGCTGCCTGATTTGGCGTCGGCGTAGCATAAAAAAACGCCGGGCTTTCGAGCCCGGCGTTTTTTATTGGCGAACGCTTCGATGAAGCGAGTGCGGATTAGCTCGCGAAGTCGAGCACCACGCGGCCTTCGATGGCGCCGCGTTCCATGCGCGCGAAAATGTCGTTGATGTTTTCGAGCTTGTCGGTGCTTACGGTGGCCTTGACCTTGCCTTCCTGCGCGAACATCAACGACTCCTCGAGGTCGAGGCGCGTACCGACGATCGAGCCGCGCACGGTGACGCCGCTCAGCACCATGTCGAAGATGGGCAGCGGGAAGTCGCCGGGCGGCAGGCCGTTCAGCGACACCGTGCCGCCGCGCCTGACCATGCCGAGTGCCTGTGAGAACGCGATGGGCGACACCGCCGTGACGAGCACGCCGTGCGCGCCGCCGATTTCCTTCTTCAGATACGCCGCCGGGTCGGTGGTTTTCGCGTTGACGGTGACGGTGGCGCCGAGACGCCTGGCGAGTTCGAGCTTTGCGTCGTCGACGTCGACCGCCGCCACGTTGAGCCCCATCGCGCGGGCGTATTGCACCGCCATGTGGCCGAGGCCGCCGATGCCTGAGATGACGACCCAGTTGCCGGGCCGCGTGTCGGTGACCTTGAGGCCCTTGTAGACCGTGACGCCCGCGCAGAGCACCGGCGCGACGTCGATGAAATCGACGCCCTTGGGCAGCAGGCCCACGTAATTGGCGTCGGCTTTCGCGTATTGCGCGAAGCCGCCGTTGACGGAATAGCCGGTGTTTTTCTGCGTTTCGCAGAGCGTTTCCCAGCCGCCGAGGCAATGCTCGCAATGACCGCAGGCCGAGTAGAGCCACGGAATGCCCACGCGGTCGCCTTCCTTCACGTGCTTGACGCCGCTGCCGACGCCCACGACGTAGCCCACGCCTTCGTGCCCCGGAATGAAGGGCGGTTCCGGCTTCACGGGCCAGTCGCCGTGCGCGGCGTGCAGGTCGGTATGGCAGACACCGCAGGCTTCGATCTTCACGAGGAGTTCGCCGGGGCCGGGTTCGGGTATGGCCACTTCTTCGATGACGAGTGGTTTTCCGAACGCGCGAACTACCGCGGCTTGCATTGTCTTGCTCATCGTCGGGCTCCTGTTGCTGGTGAAGATGGGAAATGAAGATGGGGCGTAAAGCGCGAAAGTGGTGCATGCGTGGTGCATGCACCACTTTCAACACGCGTTTCAGTGTGCCGAAAAGCGCGGTGCGATGCGTTGAGCTTGCGCATGCGTTATCGAATAAAAATCATTGAAATGGGCATGCGATGTTTATTAACGAAGGGAATGGACGAGGAAATGAAATGGGAAATTAAATCGGATGACGAATTAAATGGCGGGTTCTGAAAAGGCGAATTCCGGCGTATTCAGGAACCGGTTCGGCGTCCGATTACAATCGGGGGATCGCACCTCGACTGGCTTACCCGGATGCAGACCGAAGAACTTTTTCAGCGCGCGCATGAACAGCATATTGCGGGCCATCTCGCGCAGGCGCGGGACCTCTACCTGCAGATCGTCGCGCTCGATCCGGCGCATGGCGCCGCGCAATTCCGGCTCGCGGTCATCGGCATTCAGGAAAATCGCTTTCAGGACGCTATCGAACGGCTGACGAAAGCGCTCGAAGTCGAGCCGGGCAACCGGCGGTATCGCGAGGCGCTCGGGCAGGCGCTGGCGTTCGCGCAGCGCCATGCCGAGGCTGCATCGGTCTATCGCGGCCTGATCGACGAAGACGCCGCCGATGCCGATCACTGGTTCGGCCTCGCCAGCGCGTTGCAGGCGCAGGGCGCAGTGTCCGACGCGGCGCTCGCCTGGGAAGGCGTCGCGCAGCGCGATCCGCAGCGCGCCGACGCGCTGAATAACCTCGGCAACTGCCGCCGTCTGCTCGGCGAACCCGCGCTCGCGCAGGCCGCATACGCGCGCGCGCTCGCGGCGCAGCCGGGCAATGCCGATGCGCTCACCAATCTCGGCACCTTGCTGCAAGCGCAAGGCCAGCACGCGCAGGCGCTGCCCTTGCTGCGCGAGGCCGTGGCGGTCGCGCCCGATTCGGCGGCCGCGCTTGTCAATCTCGGCGCGCTGCTGATGGACGACGCGCACGCGCAGGAAGCCGCGGACGTGCTCGCCCGCGCGGTGGCGCTCGCGCCGGATTTCGCGCCGGCGGCCTACAACTACGGCAACGCGCTGCACGCGCTGGGGCAGCGGCGCGAGGCGCAGGCGCAGTATCGGCGCGCGTTGGCGATCGATCCCGCGCATGCGGAGGCCGCGAACAATCTCGGCAACGTGTGCCGCGAACTCGGCGAGCACAAGGCCGCGATGGACGCATTCGACACGGCGTTGAAGGCGCGGCCCGATTTCGTCGATGCCTGTAACAACGCGGCCAATCTGCACCGCGCGCTCGGGCACCAGGACGCCGCGCGCGCGCTGTTGAGCCAGGCGCTCGCGCTCGCGCCTCACCATTCGCCGACGCTCAACAATCTCGGCAACGTGTTCAAGGATTGCGGCGAACTCGACGACGGCGTGGCCTGCTTCCGGCAAGCCGTGGCGAGCGATCCGCGCAATCTCACCGCGCACAGCAATCTGCTTTATGCGCTGTCGTTCCAGTCCTTCGATGGCGAGGAGATCGCGGCCGAAGCGCGCCGCCTCGCCGCGCAACACGAAGCGCCGCTGCGTGCCGAACGTATCGCGCACGCGCCGCGCAGCGCGCAGGGGCGGCGTCTGCGCATCGCGTATGTGTCGTCGGATTTTCGTGAGCATTGCCAGGCATTGTTCATGACGCCGCTGCTTTCGCATCACGATCGAAGCCGCTTCGAGATTCACGCGTATTCGAGCGTCGTGCGCGCGGACGCCACCACGGCGCAACTCGCGGCACACGTGGACCACTGGCACGACGTGCGTCTGCTCGACGACGCCGCGCTCGCGGCGCGCATTCAGGCGGACGGCATCGATATTCTCGTCGATCTCGCGATGCACATGGCCGATGGCCGTCCGTTGCTGTTCGCGCGCCAGCCGGCGCCGGTGCAGGTCGCGTGGCTCGCGTATCCCGGCACCACGGGGCTCGATGCGATCGGTTATCGGCTCAGTGACCCGCATCTTGATCCGCAGGCTGAACCTGCGATGCACGACCGCCACTACACCGAACGCACGCTGCGTCTGCCTGACACGTTCTGGTGCTACGACCCGCTTGCGCAAGAACCCGCCGTGAACGCGCTGCCCGCCGCGCAAACGGGGCAGGTCACGCTGGGCAGCCTGAACAATCCGTGCAAGCTCACGGAGGCAACGCTCGCGCTGTGGTCCGGCGTGTTCGCGGCCTTGCCGCAGGCGCGTCTGCTGCTGATGGCCGCGCAGGGCGAGGCGCGCGAACGTCTGCTGACGCGTCTCGCGCGTCACGGCATCGACGCCGCGCGCGTGCGTTTCGTGCCGTTCCAGCCGCGCGACGCCTATTTGCGCACCTGGCACGAGATCGATCTGGCGCTCGATACGCTGCCGTACAACGGCCACACCACGAGCCTCGACGCGATGTGGATGGGCGTGCCGGTGGTCACGCGCGTTGGCACGACCTGCGCCGGACGGGCGGGGCTGTCGCAACTGGCGAATCTGGGTCTCGATGAGCTGGCCGCTTTTTCCGACGAGGCGTTCGTGGAGACCGTGGCCGCGCTCGTCAACGATCTGCCGCGTCTGGCCGCGCTGCGGGCGAGCTTGCGGGCGCGGATGGAGGCGTCGCCGCTGATGGATGGCGCGCGATTTGCGCGCGGCATGGAGTCTGCTTACGAGACGATGTGGCGCGAATGGACGCGAGCGCGCGGCTGAATTGGCTACGGTCCGGCGCGGCGCGCTGAGCCGTCCCGGCCCGCGCCGATGCAAACGGCGTAGGCCATTTGGCCGGCTTGACGAGCCACAAACGAGCCTTGGAGGCGGGCAGGCGCGCCTCCAGCGTGCTGTATAAATATACAGTAGAATCTTAAACACTCAGTCCGCACCGTCGGGCTGCAAGCTGCCGGGCCGCGTCGCCGCCCGGCTCCCGCGAGTGATCCAGCCGGAATGCCAGCGCAAGTGAGCGATAACCGATCCATCCGTATCCGATGGTTCTGTATTTAGTAACGAATTGAAGCAAAAGGGTTTTTTCTGGGTGGTTCAAAACTAATCCAAAATCTATCCAAAAAAAACTACCCGGTTTTGACCTCGCTCCATTCGGTTCCGCGGCTGTCTCGATAGAGCGCCGTCATCTGCGCGTTTTTGTGGCCGAGGAGTGCTTGGGCGAAATCTGCTCCGCGCTCATCGCCATAAAGCCGGGCCGCGAGCGATCGAATCTCATGGAACGATGGCGGCGTTTTCCCCGGCGTCGCTTCGATTTCAGCCAGCTCGCGGAACTTCACAAACGCCGTCGTGAAGCCGCCAAGCTTCGGGCTATCGCCTGGCTTCGCAGTGCCCTTGCTCACGACGTGATGAATGACGTGCTTCGAGAGGATCGAGTCCCGGCACTCGCGGATTACGTCGTCGATCGTTAGGCCGCCCAGCGCGGCTAGGCCGAGCGTCACGGGTATCTTCAGCTTCGTCTGGCCCTTGCTCTTCGATTGCTCGACCCAGAGAAAGCCGTCCTTGACGTCGGCGAACTGCATTTTTTTGATGTCCTCGCGCCGCTGGCCGGTGAGCAGCGCTAGCAGGAACGCGCGCGACGCCCACGACATCGAGACGTTCTCGCGAGCCTTCGCGACAATGCGCTTGAATTCGTCGAGACTCAGGCGCTCGCGCTTCACGACTGACTTGCGCCGGCGAATTGCGATAGCCGGGTTCTTACCGGCTTCGAGCTTCCCCGCTCCGATCGCCTCGTTGAAAATGTCGATCAGGCGCGTTTGGATCTGGCTGCTATGCGATCCGCTCACGCGCTTCTCTTCTGCTGCGATGTAGTCGGCGACCTGCTTTGGCGTGATCTTCGAGATGGCGTCTTTTGCGAAAGGTGCTCTCTTGATCGTGCGCAGATATGTCTGCACGGTCATCACGGATTTACGAGTGTTGCCGCGCTCGGTATAGATGCGTTCGTACTCATCGCAGAACTGCGTCAATGAGTCGTCCGCGCCGTCGATGCGCTGCAGTAGGCCGGTCGCGCCCTTGCGTCGCTCAAGCTCGGCATTCGCCGCGCGCGCCTGCGCAGCGGCGGACTTGTAGTCATAGCCGAGCCCGAACGTCTCGCCGTTCTCGGGGTTTCTGAACCACAGATAGCCCTTCGTGTTGACGTAGAGGTTGTCGGGCCACTGCCGACGGCTTGCAATGCGTCTCCTAGCGGCGGCCATTCACCATCCTCTCGATTTTCTCGGCGACCGGGTCGACGTACTCGGCATCCGGGCGACAGAAGTAGGCGCGGCCGATCTTGCGAGGCAACGGCCGGATGCGCCCGTTCTTGATCCAGTTCAACAGCGTGTTGCGATGCGGCTGGTGGTCGCCGAAGATGGCGAGCGCCCAGTTGCGCACGGGGATGAGTTGCGCGCTCAATTGCTACCTCCATCGGGTTGCAGGTTTGTTTGGTGCACGTCTATGGGTGCGCGGTTACCTTCGGCGCGCGCGGCGAACGCTTCGTCTGGCGCGCCAAGCGATCCGGTTTCGCGCCGGCGCACACACATGGCGCTGCACTGGCGCATGGTGATTGCGACGGCGCCTGCCTTGATCGCCTTGTCGCGATAGCTCTTGCAGATGTCGAAGTGCTCGGTGTGCCTGCCAGACTTCTGCAGGTATTTCTTGGCCACGCCGATCGCCTTCGCCATCGCGAGCAATTCCTCGCGCGTGTCAGCGACCATGTGCGACATCTTCATGACGCGGCCAGAAGGCGTTTTGAACTCGCCGAGCGGATAGAGGTACATGTCGTCGACGTAGACGGTCACGCTTCACCTCCCGCGCTACCGCTGCGCTCGATCTCGGCTTTGCGGGCGGCACGGTCGATGCGCTCGATCTCAGCGATTAGCAGCGCGGTGGCTTTCACGAGGTTTCGCCGCGGCGTGGTGGGCTTCCACCACGTCTGCGACCAGTCTGCGGGCCACACCTCGCGCGGCATACTCTCGGTCCATCCGGAAGCGTGAAGCGCATAGGCGGCTGCCGCGTCGGCCATTTCCCCGCTGTCATGCTCATCGTCATGCTCCGGCGTCCATCCTTCGCCGCTCACCTGCCGCGCACGCTCGGCAAGCACGTCGCGAGCAGCATCGGTGTCGTACGCCACCCAGGCTGGCGGTTTGCCTAGCGGTGGGCGCCATTGTTGGGCGCCGTCAGTGTAGGTGTAGCCTTTCGCTTCGAGCGTGCGGACTGCGGCAGCGCTCGCGCGCGCAGCGGCCGCGCGTGCTTCGCGCTCTGCCACGCAATGCTTGAAGTAATCGCACGGCTCGACTTCGCCGCTATCAATGCGCTGGCGATCATCACCGCAATCATTGAGGCAATCGCATTTCGGTTTGTCAGCTGCCATTTCTGCCTCCGATCTCGGCTTTGCGGGCGGCGTCGATGATTTCCCACTCGTGACCGTTCTCGGTGATGTTGAAAATTCGAACGGTGGCTGCGGGGATTATTTTCCCGAGAGAAAGCTTCAGCTCAAGCGGGCCAGTCGTAGGCCATGCCTGATCAACTTCGTAGTCGACAGCGTCATCGATGGTGTGAAAGAACGTCTCGCCGTCCTCAGCGTGCCAGACCATATCTGCGTCATCGGCCGTCAATTCGCGCGCTGCGTCGCTCGTGCGTGCAGGGGCGACTGCGATAAGCGCGCGTAGAGCGTACGCCATGCGATTTTCTGTGCGCGGGTCCATATCATTTGCGCTGCAGAAATCTGCGCAAAATTCAACGATCTGTTTATCCGTCAGCGCTGCTTGCGGTGCTGCCGCACGGTCCCCCTGCAGATGCTCCCAGCACTTGAGAGCCCAAGCCATCGCGGTGATCGGGTTCGTGATCGGTTTATCTTCGTACGCATTCCACGCCTGTTTGAACCAGGCATGAAACGGCGAAGTAGTAGCTTTGTTGGTGAGCATGCGGTCAAACAAATCATCGCCTCGGCGGCCAACCTGGCTTGGTGCTGCCGCGCGGGCTTGCCATCCCCGCCATGCACGCTGCGTGCAGAACTCGCCGTAGAACTCGCCGTCGCGTTCGAGGTTCGGCGTGAGGTCTAGCTCGCCAGTGAGCATCCACGCTTCGAACGCCGCGCGCTCGTCGGGCTGCGCGGCCGAACTGGTCTCGCGTAGCACCTTCAAATAGCCTTCGCGCGACTCCAGTGCCTTGCGCAGACCCTCGTTGTCGTCCATCTGGCCGAGCGAAAAACCAGCCTGGAGGCCACGCGAATAGTGCGCATCACACAGCGCGTCGGAACGCTCATCGCTCGGCGCTGCCGCATCTGCGGCGACGGTAGGCTTAGGGGCGGCGCGGCCCATCGCATACCGCACGAGTTCGACCGCAACTTTCGGAGATTTGAAATCAATGTCCGTACCGCGCAATTGGAGCCATTCGTTCCAGACCGCCCGCGCGGAATCGAGATCGACGCTCGGCGCTACCGCAGCAGGGGCGACGGGAGCGGCGAGTCGATTCCACGACGCGATTGCTTCGTCGTCGGTTTCCTCGGTCGGTCCAGCGGCTTCGCAGGCGTTGCAGAGCACTTGCCGTTTGCCGAGCGCGGAGTCGGTGTAGGTGTCATCGCTGCCGCAGAACGGGCACGGCTTCAGTTGGTTGTCCATCGTTATCCTCGTGTCTCGTGTTAGGCGGATGCTTCGACCATTTCGATTCGGCGGCCAATCCAGTTCATGACGGGCACAGCCATGCTGTTGCCGAGCGCCTTGTAGCGCGGGCCGTCAACGTCCTTGACGCGCCACTTTCCGGTCTTCGCGGTCTGGCGGATTTCCAGGCCTTCGGCGCGGCAGCTTTCTGGCGTCTCGCTTTCATCCATCGCGCGCCAGCCGTTCCACGGCACCGCCGTGTAGTCATCAGGGAAGCCTTGCAGGCGCTCGCATTCGCGCGGAGTGAGGCGACGCACGGCCATGTCGATGAGCGCATGCGGCTTGTCGCCGCCGCCACCGCTCGCGCGCAGGCACCCAGCCACGTCGCCGCCCAGCTCAGCGGTCGCGCCGCCTTCGCGCCCGCGCAGCGCCACGGATGCGACGATCGGCTGGCCACGGCCCGTGCCGTCTTCGCTCGCGTCGAAGCCTTCGGCCTTGAGCGTGTGCGTGATGTCGCCCGTAATGCACACTGCTTGCGCTTGCGGATGCGATGAGCCGAGCGCGCCGAACACGTGCTCGCTGGATACCGGGTGCTGGCGCGCGTCGAATGCGATCGCGCGTGACTGCGCGACAAGAGTTTCAGTCTCGAAGTCCTGCCGCCCCATTCCGCCGGCGTTCAAGCAGTGAGACACATCTCCGGTGCTGGCGACGGGCTGGACGTATCCGCTGCATGCTTCGTCGGAACCGGGGAAGCCACCGCCGTCAGTGCGCGCTGCAAGGGTTCCGGCAACTTCTTGCCCCGCTTCTCGGCGCGGCGCAGAATCCCGGCGCATGCCGTCGAACTCAAAAAGTACCTTGACGGGATCGAAGTCCTTTCGAGCACTTGCGATAACGAACACACGGCGGCGGCGTTGGGCCACTCCGAAATATTGGGCGTCGAGGACTCGCCACGCGACTGTGCGCGTGGGTCCAACGACAACACCAGCGTTCGGCCATTTCGCCCCTGGTGACTGAAGCTCGCGATCTTCTCCGGCAAGTCCAGCAAGGAAGCAACCGAACGCGTTGTCTTTGGACGAGAGAACGCCGGGGACGTTTTCCCACCAGCAGATGGCGGGTCGCTTTCCGGCGCGTCGCCGAATATAGTCAATTGCATCGAAAATCCTCACGTATGCGAGAGTCAACTGGCCGCGCTCGTCGGCGAGGCCTTCGCGCAAGCCTGCGACGCTGAACGCCTGGCACGGTGTGCCGCCGATAAGCGCGTCAGGCGCTGCGGCTTCACCGGTCAGAATTGCGCGAGCGATCTTGGTCATGTCGCCGAGATTCGGGACGTCGGGGTAATGGTGCGCAAGCAGTGACGCGGGGAATGCGGCGATTTCGGAGAGCCACGCAGCTTTCCAGCCGAGCGGGTGCAGCGCGACGCTTGCCGCTTCGATCCCGCTGCACACTGATCCGAATTCAAGGTTCATATCTAGATGCCGGTTACGGGTGGGGAGTCAGGCGGCGCGCGCCTTTTCGAGGTTGTGCTTTGCGACCATGAATTCCCATTCCTCGCGCGAAATCCGGCGGCATCCATCGAATTCGAGTCGGAAACTCGCCGCAGGCTCAGCGACCTCATAGCCCTTCGCCCTGTCCGATTCCGCCTCAGCTTCTACGTCCGGCACCCAAAGCGCATACGGGCCGTTCTCGCCAAAGTAGAGGAACCCGCATTCGCAAAGCGGGAGGCCGATGCAGCGCCATCCGGTCGCATTACCGGGTTTCCCATATGAGATCGACAGTGGAACGTCGAACGCGTCTGCGATCACGCTGGACTGATTTGCGTAACCTTTCTGGGCTTCGAATCGCTTCGCCCAGTCGGTACCCTTCTTCGGGCGGCTGCCGTTTTTGTCGGCTTTCGTGAATTGAGGGTGAATCGAGCTCTTGAATCGAACTCGCAAAACGGTGCCGTCGTCACGGCTGATCCAAGCATCCTCGACGCCCAGTTCCTTGAGAAGGTCACGGTTTGCGCGCGCGACGCGCTGCTTTTCCGCGATGTGGTGCTTCACGAGATCGAGCGCCTTCCCGCTCTCGATGATGAAAATTACGTTGTCGCTCATGCTCGTCTCACTCAATCGGTTGGGGTTCAAGCTGCTTTGGGCTTGGCGATGTTGCGTTCGACCCACTTGCGCATGCGCTGCCAGCGCTGTGGGCCCAGAATCGATTCGGGAATGTCGACGCGCACAGTGCGCTCATGGCGCTCGTAGTACCGATTCCGGCGCATGGGGCCGCAGATCACGACATCGACCCAGTCGTATGTGCGCAGCCCTTCGTCGTTCTCGTAGACGATCTCGCGAGCCATCGCCGGGGCGATGTTGAAGGCGGCGGCGACGGCTTCCCAGTCATCGGGATCGAGGGGAGCCATATCGATGCCGCGGGCTTTCCCCAGCACGCCGAGCGTGCAGAACTGTCCGTCGGCGGTCACGAGCGATTCAGCGCCGAGCGTCTTGTTAGGCATCGCATCCATCGCGGCGGCGAGTTCCTTAAGCGCCGCCTGACCGCGCTTGCCACGAATGGCCGTCATCACCGCACCGCGCCACAGGCCGCCGGTGTTGTCGTCGTCTTCGTCGGTATATCCAGATCTGCTCATAGTCGTCTCACGTTTGCGGTTCAAGTTGCTTGCGGACTGCCGATGCGATGGACTGCCTGCAGCGGAAGCGCTTCTGAATTTCGGTGACCGTCGGGCGCAGCGCGCCGGCGGCGATTTCGGTCTGGGCGGTCACGACGAAGCGGCGGATCTTCTCTTCGGGTGACTCGTCGGCGGCCTGCTCGACCACCGGGAGTTCGAGCATCGGTGCGACGGCGTTGGGCGATTCCACGCCGGTCATGACCGGCGCGACCGCGTTACCGCTGGTCGTTACCGATGCGACCGTGACCGCGTTACCGCCTTGCTGGGCGGGCGTTACCGGCGATTCAGTCACGCCGCGAGTCACGTCAGCCGGGCGCAGCGCGAGCAGCCAGGCGAAGCACGCGACCGCCTCAAGCACGCCCGCGAAGGCGAGTCCGGTCACGAGTTCCGCGCGCGGCGCCGTCACGCCGAAGGCGGTCAGAGCACCGGTCACGGGATCAGCCAGGGCTGCGGCGCGCTCGGCGGCGGCGCGATCCTGCGCGGCCTCGGCGCGGCGAGCTTCGTCGCGCTCCACGTCGAGCGCATCCAGTCGCGCAGCAGCGGCGGTGCGCTCGGCGCGCAGGCTCATACAGGGTTCGACGCAGCGACGCGCATTGGTGCGGGCCAGTCGCGTTACTGCGTCAGCACGGTCACGTGCGATCTCGGCCATACCGCGTCCCTTTGCCGTGACTGCCGGCACCGCGGCGGCGCGCAGTTCACCCGCATGCTTCTGCGCCATCAGAAAGAAGGCGGCATGGCCGTAGCACGTCGCGGCGATGCAGCCAATCCAGAGCAGGGCGCCGACGGCGCGCACGCGCCAGCCGTGAGCGCGGACCAGCGCGGGCAGCAGATGGGCCGCGACGACGAGCACGACGCCGACGGCGATCCACAGCACGCGCTCGGCGAGGAATCCGCCACGCTGCCAGCCAGCCATGATCGAGAGGCAAGCCGCAGTCACGGTAGCCGCGACTGCGAGGAATGCCGGGTAAGCGCGCATGGGCATGGTCAGGTCAGGCAGGAAGCAGATCGAAGACCCGACCCGGATTCAGGTTCAGGAGCATCGCGCACGCGTCGTCCTCGTACTCGGGCAGCACGTTCGCATCCATGTCCGAATAGACGACATTGCCGCTCGGCAACTGCCATTCGAGAAGCGTCTCGCCGTTCGCGCCTGCGCCGCGGCACAGGCGGCTGCACGAGCCCGGCACGACGTCGTCGGCGCGGCGCGAGAACAGCGGCACATTGCCCTTGATGTAATTGAGTTCAGCGGCGTCCGCTGCACGAACATCGCCACGTTTCGCGGCGCGCGCCGCGCGCTTGCTTGCTGCCTGGAGGTTCAGTTGCATTTCAAGCTCCTTAGACGGTGAGCGGCGAGATAACGCCGCGCCAGTTGCCGTTTTGAACGAGGAACGCGCGCGGGTTGCTGGCATTCCAGAAGAAAGTGACTTTCTCGTCGGGTGCGCGCTGGAGGATCTGCGAGAGCTGCGCGCCGATGAATGCGAAGTTGAAGGTGGACTCTTCGTCGCTGAACTCGACGTCGAGATCGACGGTCGCGTCGTTCTGCGTGTTGACGACTTCGAGCGTGCATTCCTCGCCCTCAGTCGAAAAACGGAGACCGCCGATCTTGTCTCCGTAGTGGCGGTACATCGAGACTGCGTCGCGCAGCGGGGCGCCCTCGAACGTGATCGAGTTCTTCGGGTCGGGAAGCGTCCTGCGCCAGTCCACGGGCTTGAACGACATCGGCTTGATTACGAGATCTGTCGCGCCGTTCGAGGCGGTGAAATGGGCGTCCGTGAGGGTGATGTTTCGGGGATCGAGCGCAACGAGCATTTCCGCCGCATCCGTCGAGATCAGCACGGCGAACGACGCGGCCGCCATCGGCGCCTGTGCCGTCGCGAGCACGTTTCCGTTCGTTGCCGTCGCGCTGATCTGCTCGCCATCGGACTCGATCCATACGCCGCGGCAGAATTCGCGAATGTCGCGCGGGTTCGCCGCAAACAGCACGCCGCTGATCAGGCCAGCAATGCCGCTGACGTCCGTGGATGCCTTGATCTGATCGTCTGCCTTGACCATCGGGAATACCGAGCCCGGAAGCGACGGGATGGCGACGTTGTAGGAGGACGTCGCGAACTTCACACGCTCGTTCTTCTGAATGGTGATCGACACCGAATCGTTTGCAACCGCGAGCAGAGGCGCGAGGCGGTCTGCCTCAACGCATACGTCGAGCGATTCAGAGACAGGGAATTCGAGCGCCGCGCGATGCGTTGCCTGGCCTTCAGTGCCGCCGCCGATCATTTCGAACTGCGTTCCGTCGATGCGCAGTCGGACGCACTGAAACGCCTTGATGACAGAGCGCCGGTCGATGGCGGGTCCGACCTGTTTGAGCGCTTCTTTCAGCGTGGATGATTGGATCTCGATCATGCTTGTCTCGAAAAAGAAGGGCCGGGCCAGCACCCTTAAAGCCGCGGCTCGGGGGAGCCGCCGGAGCGATTAGTCGGCCTCGACAATCGAGCCGCTCGCATCGAGCGAATACCAGGTGTCGGGCTTGATGCCGTCCTTTCCGACGATGGCGGCGCGGGCATGCAGGATCCGGCCGAAATCGTCCCCGTCCGATTTTTCGTCGCGGTAGACGAGGAAGAGGGCGGCGCCGTCGATGCCGCGCGCGCGGCCATCGAATCCGGTTGCGGACGCAGTCGAATGACGTCCGCTCGCCGTGGCTGCGCCGCTGTAGCCGCTCGCCGTGGCTGCGCCGCGGGTGCCGCTCGCCGTGGCTGCGCCGCGGGTGCCGCTCGCCGTGGCTGCGCCGCGGGTGCCGCTCGCCGTGGCTGCGCCGCTGTCGCCGCTCGCCGTGGCTGCGCCGCTGTCGCCGCTCGCCGTGGCTGCGCCGCTGTCGCCGCTCGCCGTGGCTGCGCCGCTGTCGCCGCTCGCCGTGGCTGCGCCGCTGTCGCCGCTCGCCGTGGCTGCGCCGCGGGTGCCGCTCGCCGTGGCTGCGCCGCTGTAGCCGCTCGCCGTGGCTGCGCCGCTGTCGCCGCTCGCCGTGGCTGCGCCGCTGTCGCCGCTCGCCGTGGCTGCGCCGCTGTCGCCGCTCGCCGTGGCTGCGCCGCTGTCGCCGCTCGCCGCTCGCCGTGGCTGCGCCGCGGGTGCCGCTCGCCGTGGCTGCGCCGCTGTAGCCGCTCGCCGTGGCTGCGCCGCGGGTGCCGCTCGCCGTGGCTGCGCCGCTGTAGCCGCTCGCCGTGGCTGCGCCGCTGTCGCCGCTCGCCGTGGCTGCGCCGCTGTAGCCGCTCGCCGTGGCTGCGCCGCTGTCGCCGCTCGCCGTGGCTGCGCCGCTGTCGCCGCTCGCCGTGGCTGCGCCGCGGGTGCCGCTCGCCGTGGCTGCGCCGCGGGTGCCGCTCGCCGTGGCTGCGCCGCGGGTGCCGCTCGCCGTGGCTGCGCCATTGACGTCGACGGAGTAGGCTGGGGAATTCGGATCGACGGGCTTCGCGCGGCTCATCGTGTATTCGACCGCGGCCTTGATCAGCCCCGGCAACCCGATCTCGACGCCGATCTTGATGCGCGAGCTGGCGACCTTCGAATCTTCGCCGTGGCGGCTGATCGTCCCGTTCTGCTCGACCATGAAAAATCGGCTCGTGTTCGGCGCGTAGTAGCGCAGAACGTCAAGCGGGTATTCGCAGGCGTGGAAGCCACCTTCGCAGGCCTTCACGTCACCTTCGTGCACGTATTCCTTGCCGGTTTCATATTGGAAGCCGCGGCATTGAAGGTTTTCGTCAAAGCCCTTGAACGTCTGGATCGGGCCGTTCTCGTTGCTCATGGATGTCTCTCGAAAAAGGACCGGCCCATGAGGGCGCCGGTCAAACACGCCACAGCGCAGGAGCCTCCCCGCGCCGCGGAACCTTTACTCGTACCAGTGCGGATATGCCTCGTCCGCTGATTCCTGCGACTTCTGCCCGACGCGACTGATCGGCTCACCGAAAGACCACTTGAGGAACTTCCCGAGCAGCACGCCGAGAAACACACTCATAAGGATTGCGAAGAAAATCCAACCGATGATGTCCATGATTGGTGAGCCTTTCCGGGATTAGACGCAGCTACGCGTCGAGCAAGAAGTTGTGCTTGCGTTCTGGCGATCGTCGATTTGCGACTGAATCAGCATGATCGCGAGCACAGCGATGATTGCGGCGATGTAACGCAGGCCGAGCTTGATGACGTTCATCAAGCACCTGCGCGGAGGCCGACGAGCACGTACCAGAACACGCCGACACCAGCTCCGAGGAGCGCCACGCCGGCCGCGCGCGTCAAGCGGCCGTAGAACTCGTCGCATGCAGCGAGGAGGGCGTTATCGCAAGGGATTCGATTCATCTCTCGTTCTCCAGGCCTCGCGGGGCGATTAAGCGACCACCCGAGAAGGCGAATTGGATGTGTGCCACAGGGCACCGGGCGAGATCGGAGAGAGTGAGGACTACTACTGAATGACCCACATACGCGACGAACCGGCAATGTCCATCAAGGGACTTCGCAGCGGCACGACGCAGGGCTTTACGTGCATTCATCTCTCACTCCAGCGATCACAGCAGGGTGGTGAGAGGTGGGCTGAGTACAGAGCACTGTCTAGCAACGCGCTGAGATCAGCCCACTTCTGACGCTGGGCGCTCTTGGGGAGCGCTTGAGAATGATAGTAGCAAACGCTACGAAGCATTGCAAGTAGCAAACGCTACTATTCGAGGGCGTGGCTGCTACTGCCCAAAAAAATTTTGGGCAGCATCTTCAGATGCGATGGAATTTAGTCCGGGCGCCAAGCCGACGGTCGGCAGATGGCGCGCACGAAATGCACCTTTTCGATGTCTTCGTCGGGAATCGAGATGGGCTCGTGCTTGTCGTTGACGGAAACGAGGTAGAGACGCCCGGGCGTCTTGTAAAGGTAGCGCTTGACCATGACCCGGCCGTCCGTCGACTTCACGAGAACGTCGTCGCCCGGTTCGTAGGGGTGATCGGGTTCGACGATCACAAATTCGCCCGGCTGAATGCGTGGGCGCATCGAGTCACCTTTGCATTTGAGCGCGTAGGCGCCGGGATCCCTCGAGGGGAAATCGACGTAGCCGTCGCCGTGACCGACGGGGTATTCGAGGTCGACAAATAGACCGTCGTCACCCAATTGCGCATTGCCCACCACCGGTATAGGTCTCCAATTCGTGATCGGAATCGGCTTCCAGTCGTCGTTGTAGCGAATTGCTACGCCTGGATCGCCTTTCCCCTTCGCGAGCCAAACCGTATTGACCCCGTAAGACTCCTGCATCTTCACGAGGTGCACAAGCGTCGGCTCGGCGCCAACCCCGTTGAGCCAATCGGTTGCGGAATCGATGCTGATGCCAATTACCGATGCGAACTCGGCGGGGCCGACTTTGTCCGCGAGAGCCGCTGCGACGCGCTGCGCCACCGTGTACCCCGAAGGATCAAGGTTATCGGTTGCCTGTTTCGGCTCGCGGCCGATCAACGGGGCGTTTTCTTGTGTACTTACTGCATCAGCCTCGGAGCTTTTGTGCTCGGTGTCGGCGACCGGCGCGGCCATTGTGGAATTGAACCAGCCCTTGAGGCCGGGAATGGCCTCGATCTGCCGGATCGTCTTTTCTGTTACGGGGCGCGAGCCATTCAACATCTGGCGCACGAAGGCGCCGTCTTTGTATCCAAGTCTGCGGCCGAACGCGCTGACATTGCCGTCCGTAGCCCGATCAATCGCGGCCTGGAGAAGCTTCGCGCGGAGTTTGTTCAGCTCAAGGTCATTCATACCCGGAAGGTAGCACATGCTACTCATAGCATTTGCTCCTTGTCACTAGAAGCGAATGCTACTAGACTGGCGCTATGGACCTCGACCAATACCTTTCCTCGCCCGGCGCCATGACGATTTCGCAATTGCGGATGCGCATGTGCGAGCTTGGTTTCGAGGTCAAGAGCAACGCCCAGATCCGCCAATGGCGTCACGGCTATAGCGACCGCCGTCCCGACACTGAGTACTGCGTCGGGCTCGAGCTTGCCACGAACGGCCTCGTCACGCGTCAGGAGCTTCGCCCTGACGACTGGTGGCGGAAGTGGCCCGAACTGCCGGGCGCGGCTGAAAGGCTGGCAGCTCATTCGATCGAATCCTCTGACGATGTGCAGCCGCCGGTTGGCGGTGTTAAGCGAGATACGAAGATGGCGCCCGTTCAGATTCGCGGCGCGCTTTAAAAAATCCTGAAGGTTTGTAGTCATGGCGGTGAATGAAGGGGTCTGTGGACCCCTTCATTTGAGTCCCGTCCGAAGTAGTAATCCAAGTCGTAACCCCATGAATTTTATCTACCGAGGTCACTAATGCAGACGCAAACAAGGCCGAATTCGATTGCAGCTCACTTGCTGCAGCCGAACAGGGAAGGGCCGGTGCCGCGTTTTCTGCCCGAAGAACAAATCGCGCAGTGCGCATCTTTCCGTGATGCCGTGTGGCTCGCCTGGGAACACCGGGTGATCCGCAACATGACGAAAAGGACGCTCGCCGAGCTGTGTGGGCTGTATGCCCCGCACGTGACGAACTTCATCAACGATCAAGAGTTCGATTCGAAAGGCAAGAGGCGGGCGAACTTGCCGGCGGACAAGATCCACGAATTTGAGCAGGTGGTGGGCAACCAGGTCGTCAGCCAATGGCTGATCCATCGGGCTGAGTTGACCCTTCTGGAAGTGATGATCGCCAACAAGAGGTGACATGACCGATGAGGAAGCGCTCGCGAAGGCAACACAGGCTTTCAAAGATGCGAGATCCCGGGGCCGCGAAAGCGCGACGGACGACGAGATCCTGAAGGAGGTGAGACGAAGGCGAAGCAAAGATCCGCGGCTGTTCGAAGCGTTAAAGCAGGTGGGTTTGATGATGCAGAAGGCGCAGCAAGGGCATTAACCAGCTGGCCGCTGAGGCGGCCGGCGTAACCGAGATCGATCTGATCGGCAACAAGAGGTGGTTCCACGTCGAGCCTCTTCCTGTTTCAGATTAGGACTCCTTCAGGAGATCGGTCAAATGAAGATCGCACAGCAGGAAACTGCCGTCGCAGCATTTCACGAGCATGTTCCGTCGATCTCGTCGACGCAGTGCGGCGTGATCCTCGACGCAATCCAGCCCGGTCACGACTACTCCATGAGCGAGCTGGTCGAGATGACGGGCCTGCAGAAAAGCTCTATTTCCGCCCGTCTGAACAAGATGCGCGCGGACGGCGTCCTCGAGCACGGCCCGGAGCGCAAGTGCCGCATCAGCGGCCGCACTATCAACCCAGTTCGTCGGAAGACTGCATGACGCGCATTCCTACCCTCTATCCCGGCGAGAAGATTTCCTCGATTGCTGCTTCGGTTGTTGACGAAATGCAGGCGCAGATTTACGCGCAAATCGTGAAAACTCACGCTCTTGGGCCGAATCACCTGGGCGCAAAGACGTGTCTGTCGTGCGGCGCTTCCCAGCGCGCTGACGGCTCGATTCCCTGCGGTCACTGAGACTCTGGATGATGGCCCTCGCGAACGTTCTTCACCTCCCGGAGCATCGCGGTGCTCAGCTCGAAGACGGCTACATGCGCGTCGCGAACGAGTTGCAGCGCGCGATTACCTGGGCGCGCCTTACGCAGAACCAGCGCTGCATTCTGGATGTGGTGATGTGGCAGACGTATGGCTTCAACAAGTCCATCGATGACATCGCTCGTACGCAGTTTGCTGCAGAGACCGGTATCGACCCGTCGGATGTGCGGATTGCGCTGAACCAACTCGTCGAGATGAACATCATCACGCGTGGTGAAGGCCGGTATGCGCGTTCGTACAGCATCAACAAGCGCCACGTTACTTGGAATCTCCCGGAAGCCCGTAAGTTGGTGAACAAACCCGGTTTTAAGGGGGGATTTCCCTCCTGAACGGGGGGGATTCCCCCTTGTTGAGGGGGGAAATTCCCCCGAAGTGGGAGGGGAAATCCCCCCCACAAAAGACAACTCCAAAATACAAGACCAAAAGACAACTTCAAAAGAAAACCTTTCGCGCTCGCTTTGCGATCGCTTTGAGATTTTCTGGAAGGCGTACCCGAAGAAGCGATCGAAGGAAAAGGCCGAGAAGGCTTTTGCCAAACGCAAACCGGACGAGCAGCTCTTCAACGACCTGATGGCAGGTCTGGAGCGGGCCAAGACTTCGGAGCAGTGGCAGAACCCTCAATTCATCCCGCACGCAGCCACATGGCTGAACAACGGCGGATGGATGGACGAGTACCAGACCACCTACACGGATGCAGAGCTTGCCGTGATCCGAGCCTTCAATGGGGCGCTCGGGGAGCGAGTTGGCACCGTGGACGAGTCTGTGTTCGTCGAAGCCCGGGCGGGAGCTATTCGCGCGTTCCTCGGGAAGTTGGCGGCCGATCCTGAAGCGTGGTCCCGGTACTTCCCGGCCGTGCGCGACAAGGTCGACCTGCCGCCGCACGCTGGTTTCGACTACCTGATCAGCCCGAAGGGTTACGGCGACGTCAAGGGGCGCATGACGATCAAGCGCAATCCGGACGGCACTCGCGCCTCAGGCGATTGGGACAAATCCGCGAGCGGGATCCGCGCGAAGGCTCAGGAAATGGGCATCGCATTCTCTGAAGAAGATCCGATGCCTGCCATTGCGGCGCGCATTCGGCAAGCAATTTCACAGCGGGAGCAGCAGCAATGACACTCGGCCTCGGTGGTTTCGTATTCCTGATTTTTCTCTTCCTGAAGCTGGCCGCGATCGGTGCGGTTGCTTCGTGGTCGTGGTGGTGGGTAACGGCGCCCCTGTGGATTGGGTTCGTCGCGTGGGCGGTTCTGATGGTGGTCGGCTTTGCGATCGCTGTGATCGTGATGGTGTGAGATCGATGAAATCGCGCGCCGCGTCGCTTCGCTACCCGGAGGGCACCACGTCCGTCGGAACTGCGCGCGTGCGCGATCCGCGCGCGTCGCGTGTCGCTGCGATGAGGGCGGCGGCCACGCCGCGCACGGCCAAATACGGCAATGTCAAGGTCGAGCACGACGGCATCAAATTCGACAGCAAGCGCGAGGCGAAGCGCTATCGCGAGCTCGTTGCCATGCAGGAGCGCGGCGAGATCGCAGAGCTGGAGCGTCAGGTGGTGTTCGTCCTCGCGGCTGCTGTGGTGATCGGCGGTCGCAAGCGGCCCGCGCTGCGCTACGTGGCCGACTTCGTCTACGAGCGCGCCGGCGAGGAGCGTCAGACGATCGAAGACGTGAAAGGGCGCATCACCGAGGGCTATCGGATCAAGCGCCATCTCATGAAGGCCGTGCATGGCCTCGACATTGTGGAGATCTGAGCATGGAGCAGGTGAAGAAGGTCAGGGCGCCGAAGTGGACGGAAGCCGAGATTGCTGTGCTTCGTGCAGTCAGCGCCAGCGGCAAGCCGCTCGTCGAGCAGATGCATCTGCTTCCCGGTCGCACGTTCTTTGGGGCGAAGACCAAGGCATCGGATCTGAAAATCGCGCTATCCGCTTACTGCGATTGGAGCGAGGAGGAGCGTGAGACGCTTCGCAAGATTTACCGCAGCAAGGAATCGGTGAAGGCCGCTGTCGATCGACTTCTTCCCCACCGCGGCTATATCGCCGCACGCGCAGAGGCCTTTCGCCTTGGGATGACGGGTAAGCGTCAATGCGGAACGAAGGGGCGCACCGGCTATTCCTGGATCTTTCGCGCAATTGGAGTATGCCTCGCGCGTGAGGTGCCGATGTCGGTGCGCCAACTCGCGCATGAGATCGGAGTCGACGTTTCGTCGGTCAGTGACGTGCTTCGCAAATATCACGGCAAGAAATTCCGCATAGGCGCGTGGACCCGAGGGCACAACCGCTGGGTTGCGTGCTGGGACATGGCCAAGCTCCCGGATGCAGAAAAGCCCGCGGCCATGACACGGCCTGAGGCGTCGCGCGGCTGGCGCGCGCGCAGGAAGATCCGCGCGGGAATCGCAATTAACCCCTTCGCGACGCTTATTCAGCAGGTGGCCGCATGAAGCTCTATATCGCAGGCCCGATGACGGGCTACGCCGAACTCAACTTCCCGGCATTCCACGCTGAAGCGGCGCGCCTCCGCGCGCTGGGTTTCGAGATCGTCAATCCGGCGGAGATCAACGCGGACCCGACGGCCGGATGGCTCGAATGCATGCGGGCGGACGTCAAACAGCTCGTCGATTGTGACGGTGTCGCGCTGCTGCCGGGCTGGGAGCAATCGCGTGGGGCGACCATCGAGCGCAACCTCGCGCGCGATCTCGGCCTGCGCGTCATCCGCGCTGTGCACCTCGTTGGGCTCGCGGGAGAGATGCCTGTGATTTCGCAGGCAGCACTCGACGATCTGTTTCCAGAGGCGGTAGAGGCGTGAAGCGTTCGGGCTTCGGGCCGCGCAAGACGCCGATGTCACGCGGCTCTTGGAAGTCCTCACCTTCGGCGGCCACGCTGAAACGGCGCTCAACGATGAAATCGCGCGCGAAGAAGCCGACTATGGCGGAAGGATCGAAGTATCTGGCGGCGTGCCGAGGCGCGCCGTGCTTTTTGAACGTGAAGTGCCCATGGACGGATTGGGCAGACCCCACGGTAGTCGATTGCCACAGCAACCAGTCGATCCACGGCAAGGGTGGTGCGCTCAAGGCAAAGCACTGGTTCACGGTGCCGGGCTGCGCGGCCTGTCATGAGTGGCTGGACAGGTCGGGCGCGCCGTGGGAGCAGAAGTGCGCGGTGTTCGACGATGCACTGGCGCGGTGGGAGCCGGTGAGAGCGAGAAAGATGGGTAACAGGGAGGCAATGTGATTGATTTTGTGAAGCGGTTCCCGATCAACGCGAGCGGTCGTGACTTTGCGGTCGGCGACATCCACGGTCACTTTTCGAGGCTGACTGAAGCACTCATTGCGATCGGGTTCGACAAATCCCGCGACCGCCTTTTCTCGGTCGGTGATCTGGTCGATCGCGGCCCTGAGTCCGCTATGGCACTCGAATGGCTCGACAAGCCTTGGTTCCATGCCGTGCGAGGCAACCACGAAGACATGGCGATCCGTTGGCCAAATGGCCATATGGACGCGGCCAATTATGCGCAGAACGGTGGTGCATGGAATATCGCCAATACGCCTGCAGAGCGCGTGGCCGTCTCGGACGCGTTGGGGCGATTGCCGATAGCTATTGAGGTCGAGACCGTGGCGGGGATTGTCGGCGTCGTGCACGCCGCCTGCCCGTTTCCGTCGTGGTCGGACTTCACGTGGGCGCTTGGCGCAGAGGGAGCTGAATGCATATCCAACAGCACGCGTAAGGAAATCTTTGAGGCGGCAATGTGGTCGCGAGAGCGCATCACTGCCCGAGATCTGACGCTGGTAGACGGCTGTCGCGCGGTTGTTGTAGGGCATACGCCGCTCACAAGCCCGCAGATTCTCGGAAACGTTTTCTACATCGACACGGCGGGTTGGACGCGGTTCGGCACGTTCACGTTTCTGCGGCTCGACACGCTGGAGCCAGCGGTCCCAGCTTCGCCGCGACTGGATTGGGAGGCGTGAGTGCAGCCTGTGAAAGTGGAAATCAACCTTCCGATGCCGGCCGCGATGCAAAAGCGCTGGTCGAACGGCCGATTCATCAGCGAGCGCGTCAAGCAGCAGGTGCTGGTGATGGCGTACGGATTCCGCCGCAATCGGACGCTGGACAGGTCGGGCAAGGAATATCTGGTCGACGTGCTCGCGGAAATCCCGAGCGGCTATCGGTCGTTCGTACGCCGCGACCAGTGGGTGACGGACAAGCTCGCATGGGTCGAAGCGCTGATCGCACTGAGCATCAACGCCGCGGCGTTCGCGCCGTTCTTCGCCAGCGGCGACCGCGAGTGGCGCGCGGAGGTGGCAGCGTGAAGCCGATCCGATTGCAGGTTCTGATGCCGACGATCGGCGTGTACAGCATCAAGGGGCGTTCGGCCATTGGCAACGTCGAGAAACTGACTGAAACGATGGTGATTTCGCTACGTCGCATGGAATTCGAAGGCGTTTCGACCTTACCTGCGCGGCGAGGGGCGGCTGATCGATGGCGAATACGTATGGTGCTGCGCCCACGTGGAAGACAACAAGAAGTCGCTGGCTCCGTTTATGGCCAGCGGTGATCGTGAATGGAAGACGGAGGCAGCATGAGCGCACACGCATACATCCAGTATTCCGACATCCCGGATGCCCTGATCGCATCGAGCCGACAGTGGGTAGAGGGGCCACTTCGCGTAAAGCTGATTTCGCTGACTGGCTGCCCGATCACGGGGCAAATCGATGTGACCAGCGGTGGTCGGGTGCAGGTTGAGTTCGCGTGGCCGCGCTTGAAGGATCTGCGTCACGCGCTGGACGACTGGTTCACGGAACAGGGCATCCACTTCACGGTGGTTATGTGATGCAGGCGCGCGTGAAAGGCGGTGCTCTAGCGAAACTTGCCGGTCAGTGGGCGAACGAACCGGCTTTTCTCGAATGGCTCAGCGCCATCGGTCAGCCAGCGCGCAGCCCCGATGACGCGGCTGCGTTCATGCGCCGCGCCGCCGGCGTCGACAGTCGCGCGCAGCTCGATCACGACGCAGCGGCGCGGGCCCGGTTCAACCGCCGCGTGCGTGCGCCCTATGCGAAGTACCGCGCATCGGCGGGGTGCGTATGAGGCGCGGCGATTTCCGCGATCCGGCGATCGTGCTCGAAGAGAAGCAAAGTCGCACGTGCCTCGGCTGTGAGCAAATCGATAAGCAGACCTGGTGCGGCAGTTCGAAGTTCGTGTGTTTGATCGGCGCCCAGAAATCGTCGCGAGACGTCTACGAAATGCAGCGCTGTAAAAAATTCATCGAAAAAGGGAGTTCTCTCATGGGTGTGAAGGATCAGGTGGTAACGGCGACGCAATCGAGCAACCTGCGCTGGGACGCTGACTTTGTTCGGGCCGTGGATCGCCTGACCGCGCTTGGCATGTCTGACCCGCTTGGGTCCGCACTCTGGCGCGCGAAGTATTGCCGCGATGCATCGGCCGGGCGCCGCGCGGTCCTGCTCCTCGCAAAAAAGGTGGAGGCGCGCATCCGTGTCGAGCGGTCCTATGCAGAAAAGCTCTCTATTGCAGCGTTCAAAGAGTGGATGCTGGACGCGTGTGATAAGTGCGGAGGCGGTGGCACGATCACCGAAGGGGCGCACGTATCTACATGCACGAAGTGCGAGGGCAGCCGCGTGAAGCGATACAGCGATTCTGAACGGGCGCTTGCCGCGGGGTTGCCGGTTGAGGTGTGGCAGAAGCACGTTAAAAATTTCGATCAGGCGCTTGAGTGCATGAACGCAGCGGCTGCTGCAACCGGCGGCCGCGTTCGCGCGTTGTTGCAGGATCACTGATGGCCGCGAGCTACCAGCTCTTCCGCGTGGGCCAAATTTGGCACTACCGGTTCCAGATCGATGGGACGCGCGTGCAGCGCAGCACGCGCGAATCGGTGAAATATCGGGCAGATGAGATTGCCGCTCGTGCTTATGACCACGCCAAGCTGTGGGCGCGCGGTCAAGAGCCCGTCCCGACGCTGCGCGAATTGTTCATTCAGTGGATCGCGGCGCATGAGCCCATTGTGAGTGGTGCTCATATCAAGTCGATCAGCACTGTTGGGCGGCTTCACTTATATGGGCTCGGCGACGTCTCTATCGCGAGCCTTACCACCGGCATGGTCGAATGTGCTCGCCTTGAGCATCTCGAAACGCATTCTCGCGCGAGTGTGAATCACTGGCTTAAGTCGATCCAACTCGTATGCAACTGGGCGGTTCGACGAGGCGTGATCCCGCGCGTTCCGTGGCAGGTTAAGACGCTGAAGGTGCAGAAGCGCCCGCGTGCAATTCTTCCAGTAAGCGCCGCGGCTGCGTGGCTAGGCGCACTGGATGACATAGCCGGACGGCATATCGGCGTTCGAATAGCCGTCCGGCTCATGTTGGGTGCCGGATTGCGAGAGTCGGAGACGAGGACTGCACGGTGGGAGTGGATGGATTGGGAGCGTCGTACGTACACCCCTGGCATCACCAAGGGGCGCGAGGCCGATCCCGTTCCTTTGCCTCCATGGCTGATCGAATATCTCTCTCCTTTGCGTCGCACCGAAGGCCTGATGGTCGTGTCGCCGAGCGGCCGCGCATGCGGTGCTGGATTTACGCGAAACCAGATCCACGCGACAAACGCCCGTTGTGGAACGCCGGGCCTCACGCCCCATCGATTGCGCGGCACGTTCGCCACTCAGCTGAGCGAGCAGGGCGTGCCAATCCAGACCATCAAGCGGGTCATGCGCCACAAGGACGTGCGCACGACGATGTTCTATCTGGAGGCGAATCTCGGCGCAGTCGCAGATGCTCAGGTTCGACTTGGCGAGAAGATGGGGTTAGGCGAAAACGCAACACAAATTGAGCGGCGAAAAAGTGGCGAAGCAAGCCGCTAGACCCGCATAAATACGGGCTTCGCAAAAAATAGTGAGTCATCTGCGACGGGAATATGCGGTCGAACGCAGAAAATTATTTCGATGCATCGCGTTCCAATAGTTGCGCCCGCGCGCGCCCGCGCATACAATCCGCTCTGAGTCGTCGGCAATGCTGAGCATTGCAGATGTGGTGCGTAGACAACGAGCCACATGACGGTAGCGTCCTGGACGACGCCCCACATCTACCTTGATGGATGTGCACGTCCAAAGAAGCCTGCAACGCGAAAGCGAAGCGGGCTTTTTGCATTTCTGAGTCCTGAGCGAAGCGGCAGACTGCCGGTGAGACTGGCTAAGCGCGCCCACGCGGCGAACGAGTTGGCCGTTTCGCTCAGGGTGTTGCCTTTGTTCCTGCGATCTCGGAACTATCGCGCGGTCCATGTAGCGAGCGCAGATTGTTCCGGAAAATCAGGAATAACGCAGTCCTAAACGTGTCTCCTCCTCGCGCCTGAGAGTCGCGAGTTTGGCCGCCCGCGCGGCCTTTTCTTTTTTCGGCGATGGCCAAGCAGACCGCGATCGACGTCTCGATGGATCTGAGGGCGCTCACGAAGTCGCTTAAGCGGCTGGAGCGCGAGCAGCTGCCATTCGCCATTTCGCAGACGCTGACTGCTGTTGCGAAAATCGCGCAGGCCGAAGAGAAGCGTGCGATGCCGGAGGTTTTTGACCGCCCGACGCCGTTCACGGTGAATTCGGTAGCGGTAAAGGGCGCGCGCAAGAGCAATCTTGAGGCGCTCGTCTTCATCAAGGACATTGCGGCTGCATACCTTGAGCCCTACGAGTTCGGCGGCAATCACAAATTGATCGGACGTGGCCGCACATGGCTGAATCCGAAAGATCGTGCGCTGCTCAATCAGTACGGCAACTTCAGCAAGGGCGCGCTTCAGCGCATGGGGTCGCGGCCGGACGTGTTCGTGGGCAGCGTCAAAACGAAGAGCGGGCAGTCGATTGGTGGTATCTGGCAACGGCCAGAGAATACGAAAGTCGTCAAGCGCGCGGGCAAGCGCGGCGTCGCGCTGCGTGGTGTGAATACTTCGTCCCATCTAAAACTGCTCGTTCGTTTCGGCGACGCAATGCCGGTGCGCCGTCATCTTGAGTTTGGTGACAGGGCGCTTGAGGTCGTCGACGAGCACTTCGCCGCCGAGTTCGATAAGGCGATGGCTCGGGCCATCTCTACCGCGAAATTGTGAGGACTCTCGCCGCGCACTCTGTTGGTGCGAAATCCTCACGATTTACCACAATATGGGATGGGTCCCTCCCCGCCCTCTCGACATCGCGGGCACTGCGCGCGCGCGATCTTCGTCTAGGTACAAATTTTTCAAATTCGGGTAACACCAACGGGCAATGAATCAGAGCGAGTTCGCGGCACTTCACAACGTCAGCCGGAAAACGGTCACGAAGTGGAAAGAGCGCGGCTGGCTTGTGTTTGCCGACGACGAACTGGATGTCGACGCGTCGAACGAGCTACTGAAACGATACCGACGTGACGGGACGCCGGCTGTTACCCAGCCTGTTACCCAGGCGTCGACGGGTAACAAGCGGAAGACCGTTACCCAAGCGGCCAGCGAGGTAACGCTCGGCGAGCGCGAGAGTGCCGCTGACGCCGCGGATCGCATCCTGTCTGGCAACGTACAGCTTCTCGATTTCGACGAAGCGCGCTGTTTCAAAGAGAACTACCTCGGGCTGAAGGCTCAGCTCGAATACGACCGCGATTCCGGTCTGGTGATCGACGTCGCCGAAGTGGCGAAAGCCGTCGGCACCGAATACGCCAAAGTCCGAACCCGCCTGCTGTCAATTCCCGCGGAACAGGCGCCGCGTCTCCATCGGTGCAAGACGCCTGCCGAATTGCAGGACATGTTGCAGGAGGTCATCACAGAAGCGCTCGAAGAACTTACTCGCGATGGAGCAGGCAACCCTAAATAGCACCCGGCGGTACGCGCGCGGCTATGCGGCGTTGCGCGCGGGCCTCGTGGCGGCGCTTCGTCAGAACCTGACGCCGCCGCCGAAGCTGACGCTGAGTGAATGGGCGGAGCGCTATGCGGTGCTCTCGCGTGAGACGAGCGCGCAAACTGGACGTTTTCGCGCGTTCGGGTATCAGAAGGGGATGCTCGATGCTGTGACTGACCCTAGCGTCGAGAAGATCAGCGTCATGAAGTCGGCGCGCGTCGGCTATACGAAGCTGATGGATCATGCGGTTGGATTCTTCATCCACCAGGATCCGTCGCCGATTCTCGTCGTGCAGCCGCGCGTCGAGGACGCGGAGAGCTATTCGAAGACGGAAATCGCGCCGATGCTGCGCGACACTCCCGTTCTCGCCGCGATAGCGGGCGATCAGAAGGCGAAAAACAGCGATCAGACGATCCTCGCGAAGACGTTCCGCAATGGTTCGAGTCTGACGCTCGTCGGCGCGAATAGCCCGGCGGGCTTTCGGCGCATTACGTCGCGTGTCGTGATGTTCGACGAGGTCGATGCATATCCGGTCGACGGTGCGGGCAATGAAGGTGACCAGATCGCGCTCGGTACGAAGCGCTCGGAGACCTTCTGGAATCGCAAAATTGTCCTCGGCTCGACGCCGACGGTGAAGGGTTACAGCCGGATCGAGAAGAGTTTCAGCGAGAGCGATCAGCGCTACTTTTTCGTGGCGTGCCCGCATTGCGGTGAGCATCAGGTGCTTGAGTGGGGTGGCCCTGATACACCTCATGGCATGAAGTGGGACAAGGACGAGCACGGTAGCGGCATTCCGGAAAGCGTCTACTATGTCTGCCGGCACAACGGATGCATCATCCATGAGGCCGACAAGGCCGACATGGTGACAAACGGCGAGTGGCGCGCAACGAAGCCATTCAAGGGGCACGCCGGCTTTCATATCTGGGCCGGGTACAGCCTTTTCCCGAATGCGTGCTGGTCGAATCTCGTAGCCGAATGGTTGCGCGTGAAGGACGATCCGCTCGCGCGTCAAACGTTCATCAATCTTGTGCTCGGCGAGCCGTACGAGGATCGTGGCGATCGCGCGCTGAGCGAGGTTCGCCTTGCGGCGCGCACCGAAGTTTGGGCGGCAGATGTCCCCAATGGTGTCGGGGTCGTCACCGTCGGAGGTGACGTCCAGGACGACCGTGTCGAACTGGAAACGATTGGGTGGGGCCGCAACGAGGAAAGCTGGTCGATCGACCATGCAGTGATTGAGGGTGATCCCGAAAGCGTCGAACTGTGGGCGCGCGTCGATGCGTATCTCAAGCGCATCTGGCGCCGCGGCGACGGACGCGGTTTCGAGGTGATGGCGGCGTGCATCGACTCTGGCGGACATCACACGCAGAAAGTGTACGAGTTCGCGAAGGCGCGCCTCGGCCGCCGAATTTGGGCGATCAAGGGTGAGTCGGCGCGTGGCGGCGCTCGTTCGCCGGTTTGGCCTACGAAGCGTCCCTCGTCGCGCACGAAGGCAGCGTTCAGACCGGTGATCATCGGCGTGAACGCCGCCAAAGATGTGATCCGTGATCGCCTTCGGCGCGATCCGATCGAGGTAGATGGCGTCGAGGTCTATCCAGCCGGGTACATGCATTTCCCGAGTGATCGCGACATCAACTACTTCGCGCAGCTGATTGCTGAACGATCCGTCACAAAGATTGCGAACGGCCAGAAGTTCCGGGTGTGGGAGCTTCCGCCGGGCCGCGCCAATGAGGCGCTTGACATTCGTGTCTACGGATACGCGGCGCTTTGCGGCTTGATGCATATGGGCCTGAAGCTGAACAAGCGCGTCGATGCCGTGGAAGCCGATCCGAATCAGCTCATTGAGGCGCCGACGCCGGAGCCGACGGTCAGCGAACTCAACGTCATCGCGGCGCCGTCCCGGCCCGCGCGGCCTGATGGCCCCACCATCAAGCAGGACGCACCCGTCAGGAAAACGCGATTGCGGCGCCTAGCCGGATGACCCATGGAGATTTGAATTGCCGTGCTTCGATCCGAACAGCAGTTTGCTGGCCGGAATGGATCAGACCGCCTTGCGGGCTTCGCTCGCTCAGGCGCAGCAGATCTATATCCAGCTCACGACCGGCGCGCAGGCCGAATCGCTCTCTTACACGCAGGGCGACGGCACGCGCTCCGTGACGTACACGCGCGCGAACCTCGCGCAGCTTGCGGCGGCTATTCAGCTGATGCAGGCGCAACTTGGGATCGTTCGCTCTCCCCGTAAAGCACTCCGACTGACATTCACACGGCGATGACGAATCCGAACGTACAAATCCTTGGCGCTGACGGCAAACCGATGCCCCCGGCGCGCAGGGGGCGTGCGCTCGGTATGAACGGCTCATACAACGGTTACAGCAGCCACTCCGCATATGACGCGGCCGACATGCGCGGCCAGCACATGCGCGACTGGAATCCTGTGCTCTGGTCGCCTGACGGCGAGCTGAATCCGTACCGCGATCGCATCGTGTCGCGTGTGCGCGACCTGGTGCGTAACGACGGCTGGGCGTCGGCTGCGATCACGCGCACGCTCGACAACGTCATCGGCGCGGATTTTCGGCCGGTCTGCAAGCCGGATCATCGTGCGCTCGCGATCCAGACCGGTCTGTCGACATTCGATCATCGGTGGGCGGACGAATTCGGCCGCGCGCTCGAGGCCGCATGGCGCACATGGTCTGAAGACCCTGCGCGCTTTTGCGACGCACAGCGAAAGCTGACGGTCTCGCAGATGTTCCACGTCGCGTTCCGTCACAAGCTGATCGACGGCGACGCGCTTGGCATCCTGCAATGGCTGCCTGAGCGGCTTGCGAAGGGTGCGCGCTATGCGACAGTCCTTCAGTTGATCGACCCTGACCGTCTGTCGAACCCGCAGCAGAATTTTGACCAGCAGACGATGCGCGGCGGTGTCGAGGTTGACGAGTACGGTGCCGCGATCGCCTATCACATTCGAAAGGCGCATCAGGGAGATTGGTTCAGCGGCAACAAGCAGGTTTCGTGGGAGCGCATTGCCGCGGAGACAGAGTGGGGGCGCCCGATAGTCGTGCACGATTACGACTTCGATCGCGCGAGCCAGCACCGCGGGGGCGCCGGCATTCTGACGCCGGTGCTCGAGCGCCTGAAGATGCTGATCAAGTACGACGGCACCGAGCTGGATGCGGCGATCATCAACGCGATCTTCGGCGCGTACGTCACGAGCCCCTTTGACAAGCAGCTTGTCGGCGAGGCGCTCGGCGATGGAGAGGACGAGGCGCACGAAGCCATGAACGGCTATCAAGACGCGCGCGCCGACTTTCACGACAAGAACCAGTTGCGTCTCGGCGGCGCGCGACTTCCGATCCTGTTTCCGGGTGAGGACATCAAAACCGTCGCGGCAGCGCGCCCTGCAGGAAATTTCGCGGAATTCGAAAACGCGATGTTGCGTCACGTTGCTGCCGGGACTGGTATGTCGGCGCAGCAGATTTCGCAGAACTGGGCCGACGTCAACTACAGCTCGTACCGCGCAGCCGCGCTCGAGGCGTGGAAGACGTTTGATCGCCGCCGCAAAAACTTCGGACGTGGCTTCGGCCAGCCGATTTTGTGTGCGCTCGCTGAAGAAGCGATGGAGCTCGGCGAATTGCCACTTCCGGCCGGCGCGCCTGAATTCATGGCGGCGCGCGCGGCATATACGCGCGCGTGGTGGATGGGGCCGGGCCGCGGCTACGTGGATCCGTTGAAAGAGCGGCAGGGCGCCGCTCTCGGTATCGAGTCCGGTTTTTCGACGCTCGAAGAGGAGTCAGCGGAGCTATCGGGTACGGATTGGCGCGACAACGTCGATCAGCGTGCGATCGAGGTCGAGTACTACGCGAATCGCGGCGTGCCGCTTCCGTCGACGCTGAAAGGCGCCGGCGCGGACGTGGCGACTGAAGAGCCGAAGGCGCAATGACATGGAGAGGTTATGCACGGCCGATTCGCTTTTCTGAGTCAGCGGATGTTCAACACGCCGCTGGCGATCAAGCAGGACAAGGCCGAAGTCATCATGGCGTCGCTCGCAGAGCGTCTCGGCATTGCGCAGTTGACGCGACTCGATGGGACGAACATCAAGCCGATGGCATTCGGTGCGTGGGATGAGGAATACGTCGAGGACACGCGCGCGGGCCGCGTCGTTGATCCTGGTTACGACATGATTCCCGACACCGGTATAGCGATGATCAGCGTGCAGGGCACGCTTGTTCAGAAGCTTGGCACGCTGCGGCCGTATTCCGGAATGACGGGCTACGACGGCTTGCGACAGAGCATTCTCACCGCACACGCTGATCCGGCTGTCGAGGCGATCGTGTTCGACATCGATTCGCCGGGCGGTGAGGTCGCAGGGTGCTTTGACCTGGTCGACATGGTCTACGGTCTGCGTGGCGACAAGCCGATGTGGTCGATCCTGACCGAGTCGGCTTACTCCGCCGCGTACGCATTCGCGAGCGCGACGGACCGGATCATCGTGCCGCGTACCGGCGGCGTCGGCTCGATCGGCGTGATCACAATGCATGTCGACTGGTCAAAGGCCATCAGCGCGTCGGGCGTCGCTGTGACGTTCATCACCTACGGTGATCGCAAGGCCGATTTTCACCCCGAGATTCCGCTTTCGCCCGAAGCCTTGGCGTCGGCGCAGGCGGACATCGACACGATGGGCGAACTGTTCGTGAATACGGTCGCCCGCAATCGGAATATCGCGGCGGACGTCGTGCGCGATACGCAGGCCGCCTGTTTCATGGGCGAAAACGGCGTGAGCCTTGGCCTGGCAGACGCAGTAATGTCGCCCGACGCGGCGTTCATGGCCTTGCTGAACGAGCTGGCCTAACCACCTGTGAGAGGAAACTCATGGCATTGAAGAAGACCCTTGCGGGTGTGGCGCCGTTCGCCAGCCTGCTGAGCAAGGCGCGCGGCGCGAAGGCCGAAGAAAACGAGCGCGACCAGCGCGAAGGCGAGTCCGACGACGAATACGCCAAGCGCATGGAAGAACTCGACGAGAAGGAAAAGGCCGAGCAGGAAGAGCGCGACAAGGAAGCGGCACGCGCGCGCGGCGAAGGCAACGACGTCGACGGCGACGATGCAGACGCAGAAGACGACGGCGACGACGAAACGGACGACGCGAAAAAGGCCGCGCGCGCCGCCGAGCGCACCCGCTGCGCGCGCATCATCGCGCATGGCATCGCCCTCGGTCAACCCGAGCAAGCCGCCACGCTCGCATTCGACAGCAAGGTGTCGTCGGCGGTCGCGGCGCAGGTGCTCCAGGCAGGAAAGATGGCGGTCGCTCCGGCCGCTGCGCCGCGCGCGAGTCGCCCGACGCTGGACGAGCGCATGGCGCACGCGCGCCCGATGAACCCCGGCAACGGCGCGCCGGCTGCGGCCGCACCGACGATGGCTGAGCAGATCCTCATGGCTGGCAAGATTCGCCGCGGCGAAGCATAACGGCCCCACACAAACGGAGAACCACAGATGAGCCTGTCTGTTACCCAGGTGGGGCAGAACCCCGCAGTGCCGTCGATCACGGCGCAAACCTTCATCCCCGATCAACTGATCGCCGGCCCGAAGCAGATCGTCACGCGCAACGTGACGATCATTGGCGGCCCGTACGTTCGCGGTACGGTGCTCGGCCAGATCACCGCATCCGGGAAGTTCACGATCGCGCTCTCCGCGTCGACCGACGGCAGCCAGACGCCCACGGCAATCCTCGCGGACAACGCCGACGGCAGCGCGGCAGACGTCATCGCTGGCGCATTTCTGGAAGGCGAGTTCAACATCAACGCGGTCACGGTCGGTACGGGCATCACCACGGCGGCCGCGCAGGCCGCGCTGCGGCCGCTCGGTATCCATCTCAAGTCCTCGGTCATCGCAGCAGACCCGACCTAACGAAAACCGAACCGATGTGAAAAGCCCCGCCTTTGAGCGGGGCTTTTTCATTTGGGCCACAACTCGGAGAGTGCAATGCCCGGTAACCTGATTTACGACACCAACACGCTGATTGGCGTCGTGCAAAACCTGAAGATGGCGCAGAGCTTCCTGCTCGACAAGTTCTTCCGCAACATGGTCACGGCCACGTCGGAATTCGTGTCGATCGACGTCGACGTCGGCAAGCGCCGTATGTCGCCGTTCTGCTCGCCGCTCGTCGAAGGCAAGATGGTGGAAAGCCGTCGCTACCAGACGAACACGTTCAAGCCGCCGTACATCAAGGACAAGCGCGCGCCGGATCTGCGCAAGCCCGTCCGTCGCATGATCGGCGAGCGCATCGGCGGCGACTTCTCGCCCGAACTGCGCGAGCAGATGAACCTCGAATTCGAGCTGAACGACCAGATCGACATGCTCACGCGGCGCCTCGAATGGATGGCGGCGCAGGTGCTGCTGACCGGCACGCTGACCGTGACGGGTGAGGGCTTCCCGACGACCGTCATCGACTTCGGCCGCGACGGCTCTCTCACGATCGCCCTGACCGGCGGCGCGCAATGGACGGCGACGAACATCACGGCCGGCACCGCGTCGCCGACCACGAACATCGAGTCGTGGCAGCAAGCGATCCTGAAGTCCTCGGGTGCGAACGTGACCGACATCGTCTTCACCCCGAAGGCGTGGAACGGCTTCAAGCTCGATCCGGTCCTCAAGGGTGCTCAGTTCTACCCGGCGCTGGCATCGTTCGGCAACGCGATCGATCTGGGCGCGCGCAACGAGCGCGGCGGTGTGCACAAGGGGCGCTGGGGTCAATTCGATCTGTGGCTCTACAACGACTGGTGCGTCGACGACAACAACGTCGAGCAGCCGATGTTGCCGGACGGCTCGCTGATCATGTGCGGCCCGGATCTCGACGGCACGCGCGCGTTCGGCATGATCGAAGACCCCCAGTTCAACTACGCTTCGCTGCCGTTCGCGCCGAAGACGTGGCTGAAAGAAGACCCGGCGCAGCGTTTCCTCATGATGCAGTCGGCCCCCGTCATCATCCCGAGCCGCGTGAATGCAGCGCTGGCCGCAACCGTAGCGTGAGGTGATTGATGGCGACCACCGAAAAACTCGTCGAAGCAATCGTCGCGCGCGGCCGCACCATTCACGACCAGCAGAAGGCCGGTGAGGATCCGATCATCAAGAAGGCCGGCGAGAAGGTCAAGCTGCCCGAATCCGAGGTCGCGCGCCTGCGCGGCCTCGGTTTCCTCGTGCCCGAACAGGTCGAGGAAGTGAGCGCCGAGGGCGTGCAGATCAGCGGCGGCCAGTCGAGCGTTACGCGCGTGGAGTGATTGATGGATTGGGACGACATGGTCGATGCCCGGATCCTGACGCCGCTCCAGAAGACCTTCGGCACGGCGATCACATATATCCCGGCGTCGGGCGCGTCGTTCCCGATCTCGGGCATCTACGACAAGGCGTTCTTCGGCGTTGACCCGACTAACGGCGAAACGGTCGTGACGAATCAGCCTACGGTTGGTGTGCAACTGTCGCAGTTCGACGGTTACGCGGAACCGCTTCAGGGTGACCAGCTCACGATCGTGAAAACCGGCGAAACGTGGGAGGTGCGTGAAGTGCATCCCAACGGGCACGGCGCGGCGCGCCTGATGCTCAACACCCCAGGGCAAACCGATGTCTGATCCGACCGCTCGCGCGAGCTATCGCGCCGCGCTCCTCGCTGTGCTGACCACGGTGCCTGGCGTCAATCTCTATTCGCCGGGTGACTGGAACCTCGCGGCTCCGAAGCTCCCCGCGCTGAAGTTGCGCTACGGACGCGAGGAGAAGGCATCGAAGGGACCAAACGGACAGACGGCGTTCGACACCATCAGCGCATTCGAGATGCGCGTCGAGGTTTCGGCTAAATCTGGTCCGTTGGCTCTCCTCGCGCTCGAGGCGATTCAGGCCGACATCGAAGCGGCGATTTTCAAGAGCGTTGCGCTCCGGAACCTGACTCAGGATTTCGTATTCATGCGCACTGAAACGGACGTCAGCTCTGAAGGCGAAGCGCATGTGGGTGTGATGGCGATCTCGCTGGGCGTGCAGATGTTCGAGACGTTCTATCCAGACGTTACAGCGCAACTGACTGAAATCGACCTGACTGCGGACCTGATCAATGTCTACGACCCGACTGGAACGTACGACAACCCACCTTTCCCGGATGCCGTGACACCTGCACCGCGCACCGAAGGGCCTGACGGGCGCGCCGAAGGGTTCGTCAAGGCGACATTCACCTAAAGGAGTGACGATGATCGTCAAACCTGCACCGGGCCTCAAAGTGCGGCATCCGGTCACGAAGCAATTTCTGCCGCAAGAGGGCATCACGGTGCCGGACGGCGACATTTTCTGGACGCGCGCGGAGAACGTCGGCGACGTCGTTATCGAGCGCGGGACGGCCATCGTCACGCCCACCGAAGGAGGTGATGAGCAATGACGATTCCGTTCAAGAATATCCCGCAGAACATCCGCACGCCGCTGTTCTATGCGGAAATCGACAATTCGCATGCGAACACGGCGACGGCGACCCAGCGCGCGCTGCTCATCGGGCCGATGACGTCGGGTTCGGGCGCGGCAAACGTGCCGCAGATCTCGGCGGGCACCGGTGACGCGCAGACGCAATATGGCGCGAACTCGATTCTGTCGCTGATGACGCAGGCGTATCGCGATAACGATACGTTCGGCGAGGTGTGGTGTCTGCCGCTCGCGGACGCTGCTGGCGCGGTCGCGGCGATTGGTTCCATCGCCTTCACGTCGCCGCCGACCGCAAACGGCACCATCGCGCTCTATATCGCCGACCAGCTCGTCTCGGTGGGCGTCACCGCGGGCATGACAACCGCGCAAGTGGCGGCAGCCGTCCTCGCGGCGATGGCTCTGATTCCCACGCTCCCGGTTACGGGCGCCGTGACCACGAGCACGCTGGCGCTGACCGCGGCGAATAAGGGCCTCGTCGGCAACGACATCGACATCCGCTTCAATAAGCAAGGTTCGGCCGGCGGCGAAGTGACGCCGACAGGCCTCGCCTATACCGTGACTGCGATGTCGGGCGGAACGACGAATCCTGCGCTCACCACGGCGCTGGGCAATCTGCTCGACATGCCGTTCGACTTCATCGCGTGTGCATTCACGGACACTACGTCGCTGGACGCCATCAAGACGTTCCTGAACGACCAGACCGGCCGCTGGAGCTACCTGCAGCAGGTGTTCGGTCACGCGTTCTATGCATATCGTGCGACGTGGGCCGGGCTCACGACGTTCGGTACGGCTCGTAACAATCAGCATGAATCGGTGATGGGGTTCTACGACTCGCCGACGCCCCCGTGGCAATGGGCAGCGGCCGTCGCGGCCGTCACGGCGGTGAGCGTGCGCGCCGACCCCGGCGTTCCGATGCAGACCGTTGCATTGACGAACGTGTCAGCGCCCCCGCTGCAATCGCGATTCAACCTCAGCCAGCGCAACACGCTGCTGTACGACGGCATCTCCACTTTCACCGTGGCGGACGACGGTACGGTCGCGATCGAAAACCTGATCACGACGTACCAGACGAACGCGTCGGGGCAGCCGGATAACAGCTATCTCGAAATCGAGACGATGTTCCTGCTTACGTACGTGCTGCGCCGCCTGCGCACCATGGTCACGACGAAGTACGCGCGCGTGAAGCTCGCCGCCGACGGCACGCGTTTCGCGCCGGGCTCGAACATCGTCACGCCGAAGATCATCAAGGCCGACCAGATCGCCGAGTATCAGGCGATGGAATACGAGGGCTACGTCCAGGGCAGCGACCTGTTCGCGCAGGCCATTGTCGTCGAGCAGAACGCGTCGAATCCGAATCGGGTCGATGTGCTCTGGCCCGGCACGCTGATCAACCAGCTTCGTATCTTCGCTCTGCTCGCGCAGTTCCGTCTGTCGACCACGCAGAGCTGATCGGCTCGTCAACACATAGCGCGCCGCCCTGAACCGGGCGGCGTTGTCATTTCTGGAGAGCCAATATGGCAAACAACACGGGCCTCATTGCAGGTACCGCGTACCTCACGGCAGACGGCGTCAACTACCAGCTGGAGGGCGAGCTGAAGTACGACGTTGGCACCGTGACGCGTGAATCGAAGGCCGGGCAGGACACCGTGCATGGTTTCAGCGAAATGCCCAAGGCGCCGTACATCAGCGCATCCATCCGCGACTCGGGTGGCTTGAGCCTCGCCGCATTCAATGCAATGCGCAGTGTGACGCTCGTACTCGAGCTGGCGAACGGCAAGACGGTGATCGGCCGGAACATGTGGACCGTCGAAGCGCAGGAAGTCGACACCGTCGAAGCGAAATTCACGTGCCGATGGGAAGGACTGCAAGGCGCGGTCACGGAGCAGTAAGCGATGATCGAAACGAAGACGATCGAGCTGCGTAAGCCGCTCACGTACGGCAAGGAAGACGCGCCGACAACGGTTTCCCAGATCACGCTCCGCGAACCGCTCGCGGGCGACTACGAGAAGGCAGAGCAGGCGTCCGGCGTCTACGGGACGTCGATCGCGCTGATCGCGCTGTTGAGCGGTGTCCCGGTCGATGTGATCGACCAGATGTATGGGAGCCAGATCGACGAGGCGGAGGATTTCATCGCCTCGTTTGGCCACGCCGCGGCGCGCAATCCGAGTCCGAGCGCAGACGAAACCGTCATCCAGCTGGCGAAGCCGGTCAAGCTCACGAGCGAGGAGAGCGCGCTGAACATCGCGACGCTGTCGCTGTGCGAGCCGACGAACCAGCAGAAGCGCAAGGCCGCAGCGGCTGGTGGGCCGTTCGCGAGCAGCATCGCCATGATCAGCCTCATCGGCAAGGTCCCGAAAAGCACCGTGCGTGCGCTGTGCGCGCGCGACTTTCTGGAAGCCGTCGCGTACCTCAACGGTTTTCAGGTTCGGCGATCACCGGACTCGGACGACTGATCGCCGCGCAGAACTCGTTTCCAGACTGGTGGGAAGACCGTCTCACCGAGTTGGCGCACGTGATGGGCTGGACGCCTGACGTGGTCGAGAACATGACCGAGACAGAGACGGTGCGAAGGCTTGATGGCGCGCGCCGGCTCGTGAAACTAATTGGAGCAACGAGATGAACATTGGCGGCGGTGCCGGCGCGGTTCTCAGCACGACGTCGGGCATTGCAAATCTCGCGAGCTCGCTGGCGTCTCGTCTCGGTGGTACGGCGCAGTCGTACTTCGATCAACTGCGACCGGCAAGTTTCCGTGGCGTGTCGTTCGTCTCCCTGGGTGGCGAGTCATCGTTCGGTCGGCGCAAGCAGCTTCACGAGTATCCGCAGCGCGATGTGCCGTGGGTCGAAGATCTCGGGCGCGGCACGCGGCGGATTCGCCTGTACGCTTTCGTCATCGGTGATGACGTGATCGCACAGCGCGACACGATGATCGCGGCGTGCGAAACGTCTGGCGGCGGGGACCTCATTCATCCGTCGCTTGGCAAGCGTACCGTCAGTCTGATGGATTTCCGTAGCATCGAGCGATGGGACGCCGGGCGCTACTTCGAGTTTCAGTTCGAGTTCATCGAGGGCGGTCCGCGCACGTACCCCAGCGCGGCGGCCGCGACGGCGCAGGGGGTGACTAACGCGAGCACCGTTCTGAACGTCGCGGCGGCGGCCAGTTTTGCGAAACAGGCGCTCGGTGCGATCGAATACGGCGCGGCAATCGTCGGCATTGTCGTGAGCGCATCGTTGGGCTGGTACACCTACGCGAAGAACATCGTCGGTGACGCACGCAATCTGTTTCAGCTTCTGTTCAATCTGCCAGGCGATTTCGGCAGATTTGGCGGGAGCGCAACGGTTCCGACGTTCAGTCAGTCTCCCAGTTCGTCGGTGAGTTCCAGCGCGACAACGGAATCGTTGATCGAGGCGGCGACTGCCGCGCGTGCAGCAGTCGACACGGCATCCGCTACGTTGGCGGCCGCGGCCGCAAATCTCGGATCCACGACGGTTGACGCCTACACGGCTGCCGTGCAGGGCGTCGTGACCGCAGTTCTGGGCGCGACGAATGATCCTGACGACTCCATTCGTCTTCTGACGACGCTTTCTGGATACGCGCCGTCGACGCAGACGACGTCGTCAACGATCGGCACGGCGATGGGCGATATGCAGGTCGCTTGCGGCGATCTGTTTAGGCGCACGACGATCGCCTCTATCGCATCGGCATCGTCGACGTATCAGCCGACGTCAAGCGACGATGCAACGCGCGTGCGCGATCTTTTGACCGATCTGATTGACGCCGAGATGACCGTCGCCGGCGACGAGGGCGATGACGAGACGTATGAGGCCCTCTCGGCGCTCCGAGAGGCCGTCGTCGCCGATCTGAATCAACGCGGCGCGGGACTGCCCGCGATCAAGACGTTCAGTTTTGCTGCGCCGATGAACGCGCTCGCTCTCGCCACGCGGCTATATCGCGATCCGACGCGCGCGGACGAGTTGATCGCTCAAGCAAATCCTGCACACCCAGCTTTCATGCCGACGTCATTCAAGGCACTGGCTGATTGAATACGGGCGGGACTAAATGGCAAGCAAGATTTCAATCGCGATCACCGCGAAGAATCAGGCATCGGGGCCGATCGGTAAGGTGCAGAACAGCCTGGCCAAGCTTCAGGCGCAGGCAAACCGCGGGAAGCTGACGAATCTGGGCAGTTCCATCAGTGCTGGCCTCTCGACGAACCGCGGCGCGCTGTCGGAGATCGCGAGCTTCGTGGGTAAGGCGGGCGTCATCGGCGGCGTGACGGCGCTGACACTGAAGATCGCCCAGCTCGAGTCGCAATGGTCGTCATCGGTGCGCTCGATGAGCAACCTGTCGATCCGCAGCGGGCTTTCGACGTCGAGCGCCTATGGCGTTCAGTATGCCGGCCGTCTGGCCGGTCTGTCGCCTGAGCAGGCTGATGCGGGTATCGAACAGGTCCGGCAGACGTATAGCGACGCGATCAACAACCGCAATCCTGAAGCGCTCAAGCGGTTTCAGGCTGCCGGGATTTCGACCGACCCTAACCGGTTGGAATCGATCGAGTCGGTGCTCACGAAATTGTCGGCATACGCCGAGCAACTGCGTGGACAAGGGAAATATGGGGGCGCGCAGAATTTTCTGAACGCGTCTGGAGCCGGTTCACTGGTGGACTTCCTGAATCGCGGTCCGGCACAGGTGGCCGCGGATCTGGAAACGGCGAAATCCTACATTCCGACGGAGCAGGACGTGCAGCGCGCGCGGGAATACGCGGATGCATCAGCGAAACTGGACGTCACGTACGACCGCCTCAAAACGACGATCCTGAGCGGCCTTGAGCCGGCCCTGAATTCACTGCTCAGCGGCATCCAGTTCTTCTTCGATGCAGCCGGTGGGACGCGGCCTAAGGCGCAGCCTAACGGCTCGGATAGAACCGAGCAGCGCTTGTGGGACGGCTTCGAGCGTGCTGGCAATTTTCTGCGGGGCAATGGCGGCATGACGAATGCCGAGCTGTACGCCGGCACCGGCGCCGATGGTCAGCCGGCTACGCAGAATTTCTCGACCCCGGGCTCGCTCGAAAAAGCGCGCTCGATGGTCGAGTGGTATGTCAATCACGGCCTGTCGCGCGAACGTGCGATCGGTCTTGTTGCAAATGCGACGCGCGAGAGCGGCCTTGATGACCGCGCGGTCGGAGACGGTGGAAAAGCGGTTGGGCTGTTCCAGTGGCATCCCGATCGACAGGCTCTGTATGAGCGAACGTTCGGCCGTCCATTGGCGCTGGCGTCGCGCGAGGAGCAGATGGGCTTCTCGCTGTGGGAGCTCAAGAACAACGAGGCTGCTGCTGGGAAGGCTCTCCTCGCCTCAAACTCGGCTGATGAATCCGCGGCCCGGATTTCGTCGCTCTATGAGCGGCCTGCGGACCCGCGCGAGGCACAGACGCGCGCAGGTATCGCGCGCGAACTCGACAGCCAGCTCGGTCAGGCGCAAACCGCCGATACAGGCAAAGTGCGCGTCGAAATCGTGCACAAAAATGCGCCGCCGGGGACGAGCACGAATGTGACATCCACGCCGGACGTCGACACGCAGCTCAAAACTGATCGGCAGCAAGCGTCGCTTGGCGACCAGTACGCCTTCAATCCTGGGAATTTCTGATGCCGAATGCAGACCGTCTCGTCGACGACAGTGCTGTTAAGCCTGACGTCGACGAAGTGCGAGTGTTGTTGACGCAGGACGCATTGACGCTGAAGGGCTGGAAGTCGGTTCGAATCACGCGCTCTGTTGAGGTTGGGACGTCAGAGTTTCAGATGACGTGCTCCGCTGATGCGAACACGTTGAAGCTTCTGGGGAAAGAGGGCGCACCCGTCACGGTTTCGATTGGGGACAGTCTCGTTCTGACTGGATTCGTCGAGACGATCGAGACATATCTCACGCCGAAGATGCATGAGATTTCGATCAGCGGGCGCGGCAAGCTCGGCGACCTCGTCGACTGCTCGTGCCGTATCGACCGGGTCAACGCCAATACGAATCTGACGCAGCTTTGTACCGCAATCGCGTCGTCGTACTCGATCTCCGTCGTGGTGCCGGATTCGGCGACGCAAACGGCGCTGGCCGCGCAATTGCCCCTTCCACGTCAGATCGTCAGCATCACCGAGACGGCATGGGAGGTCATTGAGCGATACGCGCGCTATTGCGGCGTGCTCGTCTACGAGAGTGAGAAGGGAGAGCTCGTACTCTCGCAGGCCGGCGAAGAAGCCGGGACATCAGGCGTCGCGCTTGGGCAGAACATCGAGGCGATCGTCTGCACGAAGAGCACGCTCGGAACGTTCAGTACCTACAACGCAGTGCTCAGCGCTTACAGCGCAGGGACGGACGATGAGGACATTCCGAGCATTCCCGTCGTGACCGTCGTCAACACCGGCGTGGCGGCCAACGCTGCACGGATTAGGCCGACGTATTTCGTGTCCGAGCAAAGCGCGACAGACCGCGACTTCATCACCAAGCGCGTGAACTGGATGGCTTCGCGCGCATACGGTCGCGCGCGCCGCGTTCGCGTGCTCGCAGACAACTGGCGAGACGGCAGCGGCGCCGTGTGGCGCGTGAATGTCAGCTATCCGGTATCTGCTGCCGTCGTCGGGGTGCCGGATAACACCATGCTGCTGCTCGCCGAAGTGACGTTCATTCTCAACGAAAACGGCACGCACGCTGAGCTTGTCTTCGGCCCGAGGCAAGGATTTCTGCCGGAACCGATCGCGCTTGACGTTCTGCCTATGGACGAGTCGACGCAGTCCCCTACGGAGCAGTGATGATTGATCAGCTGAACCGGCTCGCGCGGCGCGTGCTGCTTGCGCTCGCGCGCGGCACGATCACGCTGGTCGATGACACGCAATCGGTCCAGAAGCTTCAGGTGCGCGTGAACGCGCTGGAGCTGATTCCAGACGTGCCACGCGTTGCTGAATACGGGCTGACGTCTAATCCGCCGTCCGGGACGCTCGCCGTCATCGGATTCAAGAACGGCGACCGTAACGACGGAATCGTGATTGCCACGTCGAACGCGAAGTATCGGATGACGGGCCTCGCGACAGGCGAGGTCGCAATCCACGACGACAAGGGGCAGTCGGTATACCTCTCGGCGGCCGGGATCGTTGTGAATGGCGGCGGCAACCCGATCACGCTGACGAACACGCCGAAAATTCGCGCGGAGACGCCGCTGCTCGAATGCACTGGCGACATTGTCGACAACTGCGACACGACCGGCCGGAGCATGGTGGCAGATCGGGAGATCTACGACTCGCACACGCACAAGTTCGTTGCGCAGAGCGGATCGAGCAACCTGGTCACAGCAGCACCGACGCAACAGGAGTGACGTATGTCTGACATTTCCGTCATCTGGGACGTCGACAACAGCCGCGGCGACTGGTTGTTCGTAGCGCCGGCGCTCGTCACTGGCGACGACCTGCAGTCTGCAGTGCTGGTGAGCCTCTTCACGGATCGACTTGCGAGCGACGACGATTCGATTCCGGACGGCACGGGCGATCCGCGCGGCTGGTGGGGCGACATTGGGGAGGACGTGCCAATCGGTTCACGGCTATGGCTGCTCGATCGTTCGAAGCAAACGCAGGAAGTGCTGAATCTCGCGCGCGACTACATCATCGAAGCCCTTCAGTGGATGGTCGACGACGGCGTGATCGCCAGTATGGATGTGCAGACCCAATGGGTTCGTGACACGTTTCTCGGCGCGCAGATCATCCTCTATCAACCGACCGGCCCGCAGATTTCCATGACGTACGCATGGGCCTGGCAACAGCTCACCTGACATGCCATTTCAGAGAAAGACGCTCACCACCCTGATCTCAGAGGTGGCCGCTGACATTTCCGCTTCGCTGAGCGGTGCCGACGCGCTACTGCGCTTCGCGGTGCTGAAGGTGATCGGGAAAGTGCAGGCGGGGCTGTGCAATCTTCAGTTTGGCTATCTCGACTGGATTTCGCGCATGGCGGTGCCGTTCACAGCCGAGGACGAGTATCTCGAAGGCTGGGCCGCGCTGAAGAAGGTCTATCGCAAGGTCGCATCGGCCGCACAGCTCTCGGTGCAGTTCACCGGCACCGTTGGCAAGCCGCTTAGCGCTGGGACGAGCGTGGTGCGAAGCGACGGCGCGACGTACACCGTCAACGCGACCGGCACTGTCGGCGCGGACAGTACCGTCACGGTGACTGTTACGGCGGAAACCGCGGGATCGGCCGGTAATTCCGATGTCGGCACAGCGATGTCACTCGGGGAGGCCGTGGACGGTATCCAGACGGCTGGGACCGTCGTCGCAAACGTGGAGTCTGGCGCGGACATCGAGGACGACGATGATCTGCGCAGCCGCATGCTGGAAGCCTATCAGGGCGCGCCGCAGGGCGGCGACGTCAGCGACTACGTCGAATGGGCCGAGGCTGTATCCGGTGTAACACGCGCATGGTGCGCGCCAAATGGATTCGGCGCGGGCACCGTCGTGGTCTACACCATGTGGGACGACGCTGAGTCGGCGCACAACGGCTTCCCGCAGGGAACCGATGGTGTTTCCCAGAACGACGCAGGCCCGGGCGGTACGCCGCGCGGAACCGTCGCTACTGGCGATCAGTTGGTGGTCGCAGACGCGATCGTGAGCGAGCAGCCTGTGACGGCTCTTGTCTATTCGGTATCGCCGATCGCGAACAATCTGACGATCACGCTTGCGGGGCTGACGTCGGCGACAACGACGACGCGCGCCGCGATCTCGTCTGCAATCGCGGATGTGCTTTTTCGGAATGGCGACCCGCGCGCTGGCACCATCAACCGCGACGACATCGCCGCAGCAATCCGCTCTGTCTCTGGCACTGGCGGCTTCCTGATCAACCTCATTCAGGGTGTCGTGGGCACCACCACGACGACCTATACCGGAAACATCACGAGCGGCTTCGGGCAGTTGCCCGTGCTCGCGAACGTGCTCTACGTTTGAGGACTCATGCTGGCACCGAACATTCTCGCGGCGGACTTCCTGAAGGCGCTGCAGGGGCTGATGCCGCGTGGGCGAATCTGGCCGCGCGCGAGCGATGCAGTGCAAACGCAGGTGCTTTCGGGGTTGGCGCCGAGCTATGAGCGCGCCACGTCGCGCGCGAATTATCTGCTCGTCGATGCGTTCCCGTCCACGCCGTATGAGCTCCTGTCCGAGTGGGAATCGACGTTGGGACTTCCTGACCCGTGCGCGGGAGAGGCCCCGACGATCCCGCAGCGGCAAGCGCAGGTGCTCGCGCGCTTCGTGGGCGGTGGTGGCCCTTCGATCGAAAGCATCGTCGAGTTCGCAGCGAACCTTGGCTACACGATCACGATCACCCAGTTCGCAGAAGCGCGCGCTGGTCAGTTGCTGGCCGGTGAACCGTGCTACGGAACTGACTGGAGTTTCGCGTGGCAGGTGAATTCGCCATTGAACACGGTCACGTATGCGCTGGCAGGCGCGATGGCAGCCGGTGATTCTCTCGCATCGTGGGGCAATGCAGTTCTTGAGTGCGAGATCGACGAGATCAAGCAGGCACACACCATTCCAATCTTCGCCTACTCGTAAAGAGGCACTATGTATCGCATTGACGACGCAACCGCATCAACCACGCTGCCGACGCCCGAGACGGCCAGTACCGAAGGATACTTCACCGAAGGCAACCCCGCGACGGGGACGTTAGCCACGAAGGTGCGGGGATCCTGGCTGAACATGATTCAGGAAGAGCTTCGTGCCATTGTTGTCGCGGGCGGCCTGACCCCGAGCAAGACCGTTTACAACCAGGTCTTGACCGCGATTAAGGCGCTCGGCACGGCGGGCCAGCTTGGCGCCCAGCCGCATGGTCAGTGCCGACTGTCTGTCGCCAGCCCGACTTCCTTGCTGCTCTCGCCGTACAACGGCAATCTGCTCACGGTCAATGGTGCGCCGACCCAGATTCCGGCTGCCGGTCTGACGTTGGCGAACACTGGCTTGAGCGGGCCGGTTTCTGTCTCGTCGTACAGCCTCACGTCGAATGTGATGACGTTGACGACGTCGACGGCTCACGGCCTCTCCGTCGGTTCGCGCGTCTACATCGAGAATGAAGCGCTGGGCGCGAACGGATCGTATGTCGTCACGGCAGTCGGAAGCACGACCACCTTCAGCTTCGCATTTACGGCGAGCAATGCCAGCGGCAGCGAGTCTGGCTGCACGGCGCAACCCGTCTACTACGCGTATGTGAACAGCACGCCGGCGCTCGTCGCCAGCCAGGTTGGTTATACGGTCCAGTCGAACGGCATTGCGACGCAGACGGGCAATACCGCGCTCACGCTGGTCGGCATGTTCATGGTGAATGCCTCGGGGTTCATCGACTCGGACGCTTATCGCTGGTGCCTGAACTGGTTTAATCGACGCCCGCGGCGCGCCGCCGTCGCAAGCACCGCTACCGGCACGTATAGCAGCACGACCGCTTACGGCGAAGTGTCTTCGGTGTACCGTACTCGCTTCATGATGTGGGCAGACGATGTCCCGCAGTTGATCTTTACTGGCACAGTCACGGGGCCGTCTACGGCCAGTTCGATTAACTATGTCGCAGCAATCGACTCCCCCGGAAACAGCATGACGCCCGCCACCTTGCAAACTACGGGGTCGTCGTATTCGTCGACAATAGCTGGCGTCGGCATCGTAGATGCTACCGTTTCGGCGCTTCTGACGCCCAACGAGGGGGGCACTGCTCAATGTTGACGGCAAAAATTGGCGCGAACGGCGGCACGTTCACCGTGAACTCGATACAAACGAACGTTTCGTTATTCGGCTAGAAACACGTATACCCTGAGACAGATCGCCGCATGTGTGATAATCGCCCTCCGAGTTTTCGATGCTTGAGAAGAGGGTGACAATGCCGGATGTGGAAATGCTGCATGCATACGTTTCGCCGAAAGATCAGTCGTCGTTGGATCTGCTCCCCGAAGGACTCCAATCCGGGGAGCAGATTTTCAGATTTTTGCCTGGCTCTGATCTGAAAATTCCGGACTTCAGAGACATTTCCACTCTTCGCGCTGACTCGCGCGCGTCCCTCGAAATGTATGACTTCGAGGGCGCGCGAACCATCTACAGAAATTTTCTCTCCTGGATGTTTCGGACCTTCGATGCGGACGAAGGCGAATTCCGAAATGATCTGCTCAATCGTCTTCAATTGCGGCCTAATTCACGAGTCCTCGTGACTGGGTGCGGCATAGGCGATGACGTTTTCGCACTGGCTGACCTGCTAGGTCCAGAAGGGATGATTTTCGCTTCGGACTTGGCTCCCGAAATGATCCTGGCGACTCACGCAGGTCTGGCTGAACGCTCCAGCGAATCCAAGGCGAACGTCAGTCTGAGCGTGTGTGACGCATGCAGCCTTCCTTTCTCAGGCGGATATTTCGATGCGGCATTCCACTTTGGCGGAATCAATCTGTTCGATGACGTTGGGCTTGCAATCAACGAAATGGCGCGTGTCACGCGCGATGGTGGGCGAATTGTATTTGGTGATGAAGGCGTAGCCCCTTGGCTGGCGAATACCGAGTATGGTCGCATGGTGGTCGCAAACAACCATCTGTGGAGCGCAAAAGCTCCGATCGATTTATTGCCGTTTTCCGCCGTCAATCCGAAACTCAGTTGGGTGTTGGGGAATTGCTTCTACGTCATCGAGTTCGAAAAAGACACAAATGGCCCGTCGATCAATCCCGATATTCAGCACGTGGGCCGTCGCGGCGGGTCGATGCGAAGCCGGTATTTCGGGCAGTTGGAAGGCGTGGATCCGGGGCTTAAGGATCAGGTATTGCGTGCGGCCGCCGACAAAAAAATGAGCGTCGCCGATTGGCTTGCTCAAGCCGTCGGCGACGCCTTGAAATCGTCGAAACCCTAAAACCGATAGCGCACCATAACGACGTGCGCGCCTGTCGCCAAGCCGGGATAGGGGTTCCACTTCTGGCTGACCTGGTAGTAGCGGTACGACAGCGAGAGCGGGCCGCGCGCGATCGATGCGCCCGCTACAAACCCGACCTGGGCTACCGTCTTGTGCGAAAGGTCGTCCCATTGGCCGCTCAGGTCGTAGAGTGATTCGTGCCACGTCTGCCAGTAGACCCATGCACCAGCCTCGGCACCGAATCGCCAGCCGCGGTAGGTATAGCCGACATCGAGCGTGGCCGGAATGCCCTGGAGATGGCCGTGGCCGCTGAACGGGCTGTAGCGCTCGCCAGCGTAATCCACGATCTGGTGTGTCTTCGGGTTGTACTGATCGTCGGGAACGCCCATGACGGATGCGCGCTGCTCACCGAGGTAGGTGTAACCGACGTGCCAGCGCACGTCCCATGGGCCGCGCGCCCAGACTGGACCTGTGAATCCGGCGAGGAGCGCGGGGAAGGTCAGCTTCTCGCGGTTGTCGGGTGCGCCGTCCTGAATCCACACGCCGTCGCCCATGTCCTTCGCGACGCCAAATCCAACGCCCGCTTCGAACTTGATGTAATCGCTGACGCTGTCGGCGTGCGCTTGCGACGCCGCGGCGCAGCCGAGCGTCATGGCTACGGCTGCTGCTCTCCATCGGGCACCGGGGAATCGGCGTTCAAATCGATCGTCGCCCCGATGTGGCGCATGCGCTGCAGGACCTTCTCGATGGTCTTCTCGTCGAGCTCCATGCGAGCGGCCGCGAAGAACAGCATGTGCGGATTCATGTCCCGCGGCTTCTCGCCCCCCGTGTAATTGCGCCATTGCCGGCCGCTCGACACCCCGAACAGGGTTGCCATTTTGGAAGCGGAAAGCCCGAGCTCGCTCTTGAGGCGGTCGAGATCCTGCGGGGATGGCGGAGTGTAAAGCATGAGCGGTTCCAACACCCAGGCGGGTGCGAAAGCAGAGTTTCATGGCAGTGTCCTTTCGGATAGACGGGCCGCGCGCGTGCGCTTCCAACAGTTCCGAATGTAGGACGTTTGGGCCTATGTGTCAAGATTCCTTGACGCGTTATTTGCCGGCTTTCTTTTTTGCGTCGATCGAATCGAGGACGTACTCAAGGATTTCTTGCTTGAGCTCGTTGTACTGCTGCATGTTCACGAACTGGTTAGGGTCTGTTTGAGCAAGTGACGCTTCAAGTCGCGCGACGATTTCAGCGTTCATCGAGCGCTTGTTCTTTTCCGCTTCGGCCGCGATTCGATCGCGCATTCCATCAGGGAGGCGCACGACGAACTGCGCCGCCGACCGGCTGGGAGGTTTGGTGTCTTTGCTCATGGCTCGAACGATACTAGCCAATTGCTATCTTTTCCATGATCGCCACTTGCGATGATCGCACTTTGATACTATGCTTTGTAAACACCGTATCTAACGGTGTTTACAAAATGGAGGGAGCAATGAAGGGTGCAAGGCAGATGCCTCAGGTCAACATCCGTATGCCAGAGGATTTGAAGCTTTACCTCGAAGATTCGGCACGCAGCAATTTGCGCAGCTTGAACGCAGAAATTGTGTCTCGCCTCAGGGCCGACGCAGAAATGAAAAACGCCCAACCGGTTGCAGCCGGTCAGGCGTTGGTGACGCAGTGAATCCCCGATCAAAAGGAAACACAGATCATGACCAATAGTAGCACAACGATAGCAGCACGCCAGGTCAAAGTGCCGTTTCATGGCGCTGAATTGCATGTCGTCGAGCACAACGGCCAGCCGTACACGCCCATGAAAGCGATCGTAGACGGTATGGGCCTCGCATGGCAGCCGCAGCATCGCAAGCTCGCTGAAAACGGACAGCGTTGGGGTATCACCGAAATGGTGATGCCCACTCTCGGCGGCCGGCAGTCGATGATCTGCATGCCCCTTCGCAAGCTGCCGGGTTGGCTGATGTCGATCGAGCCCGGAAAAGTTCGCGACCTTTCGGTGCGTGCTCGGGTTATCCAGTTTCAAGACGAATGCGACGACGTCCTCTGGCAATACTGGAACGACGGCATCGCCGTGAATCCGCGCATGGCGTTCTCGGTGAACACGGGCGACGTTCTGACGGGAGATCAGCAGGAAACCTTGCGCTTGATGGTGAAGACGCTCGTCGAGCGCTTGCCGAAGGCAAAGCAGGGCGGCGCGGCGACGCGTATCTGGTCGAAGCTGAAGGCGCATTTCAAAGTGTCGTACCGGCAGATCCCGCAGATCGAATTCACGGAGGCCGTGAGTATCGTGACGCGCACCGCAGCCGAGTGGGAGGTCGTCGAACCGGAGCCTGAGCCTGGGATTCGCTTCGCTGTTCCTGGGCACGGCCGATACCTGGTGGTTGCGAGCCATCTCGGCTCGTACGTCTATAACCTCGGCAGTTTCAGCATCGTTGCTTCGGACGAGGCGAGGCGTCTGCAACTCGAAATGCTCGCGTTGAGCGAAGACCTCGCGCGGACGAAAAATCGCCTGAGTGCAATCCTCGCAGACGGAAACAACACCGTTTTCCGGCCCGTCGCAGACGGACTGAGATTGATGTAGCACGAAGAATTAGAAGCACGAAGCCGCCTCCGGGCGGCTTTTTTCATTTCTGGCCGCCGTCGTAGCGGTCGCTTTCACGGGGATCTCTTTGAACCACGAATCGATCGACAGGCGCGCTGCAGACCATCAGTGGCGTCTCGAAATGGAGTCCCGCATGACGAACTTCGAGCAGTCCATGACGGAGTACAAGGCCGCGCTCGCCGCTAACACAGAAGCGACATTGCGCGTCGAGTCGAACACGATCGAGCTCGTCGAGCTTTTGAAGATGGCGAAGAGCGGTATCAGTTTCTTCACTGGTACCGGCCGCGTGATTCGCAAGGCGGTTATCTGGTTCGGGCCGTTCATCACAATCGCGGCGGCCCTTTGGGCGATGGCGCATGGCAAATGGCCGGGGGAATCGTGATCCTGGCTCTCCTCTACGCCGAATTGCGGCGCGACGAGGGCGTGCGCACGACGCCCTACAAGGACACGCAGGGCAAGCTGACCGTGGGCGTAGGCCACAACCTCACAGCGTTGCCGCTGCCTGCCGGCTGGACGTATCCGCTCACGCAGGCCCAGATCACTCAGCTGCTGATCGCCGACGTCGCCAGCACGCTCGCGCAGCTCGACGCGCGAGCGAAGTGGTGGCGCACGCTCAGCGAAGTGCGGCAGCGCGTCGTGGCCAACATGGCGTTCAACCTCGGCGTCGACAAGTTCCTCGGCTTCGCGCGCGCTATCGCCGCGATGAAGGACGGTGGCTGGGACACGGCGGCCGACGAGATGCAGTCTTCGCTCTGGTTCAAGCAGGTCGGCGCGCGCGCAGTGCGCCTGTGCGATGCGATGCGCGCTGATGTCATGCCTGTCGCCGCCGGCGTCGCTTAGAAATTCCTCACACGCATAAAACACGTTTATGCGTGTCACGCATACGCCGCCTCAGGGCGGCTTTTTTCGTTTACGCCCATGTCCGTCGAACAGATCCATAACGAAAAAGAAACGCTCTCCGTCGAGGTGAACATCCCGGGCCACGAGCCGCGCAAATCGACCGCGCTGTTCGAACGCACGCGCAAGCAACTGCTCGCGCGCGACGGCGCGCGGTGCTTCATCTGCAATACGACGGCAGAAGAGTCGGGGCACCCGCTCGAGGCTCATCACCATCCGATCGAGCGCAGCTTCGCCGAGATGATCGACTGGGATCGCTTCAGGGAAGACGCGCTCGCCGGGTTTTGGGGCGAGTCGATTCGTGCATTCGACTGGGCGTCATTCACGCACTGGGAGCAGTTCGTCGACGACATGACCGTCAACGGGCTGCTGCTCTGCAAGGCGCACCACACCGGGAAAGACGAGGGCATTCACGCACTGCCGTTCCCGATCTACATCGCGCAGAAGTACGGGCGCGAGGGCTACCAGTTCTCGCCCGTCGAAGTCATCCACCACGAAAAGTAGGAGCCACCATGAATCAGACCTCTCCGGCGGCCACCGGCACCGCTGGCGCCGTGATCACCTGCCTCGTCGCGCTCATCTCGGTCGCAAACGCGCGGCTCGGGCTGAACCTCAACGCGCAGGATCAGGTGTCGATCGCAACCGGCCTCGTCGTCGGCGCGCACTGGCTCGTCGAGCAGTACGCCGCACGGCAGGCGGCGAGCCAGACGAAGGCGCCGTGATCCGCGCCGCGCTTGCTGCGCTGGCGCTTAGCGGCTGCACTGTGATCGAGCACGTTCAGGTGCTGCCGACCATCAACCCGGACACATACGACGTCTCATGCTGCGTCGCGTATGCGGAGATTCCGCCGTCGACTCGCCTGAGCGTCACCGTGAAGAAGAGCACCACGAGTTTTTCCATCAAGGCCGGCGCCCGCTGGCAGTTCTGAAGTCCATCCTGCCGCGCTCGCGGCGCTTATCCAGAAGGCATTCACCATGAAGAAGCTTTTTGCCGCACTCGCGGCAGGTATCGTCGCGCTCGCGCTTTCCGCATGCGGTTCGACCGGCACTTCGACAGCGACGTCGACCACCGTGGCGGCCACGGCTGCGACCATCCTCGCGAACCTGCAGACGGTCGTCGTGAACGGCTGCTCGGTCGTGCAGCCGACGCTCGAAAGCCTGAGCTCGATCGACGCGAGCGTCGCCGCGGCGGCGACGGCGAACGGTCTGTTCTGCACGACGGCATCGGCGATCACGGTGACGTCCGCGCAGACGCTGCTCGATACCGGCATTCCGGCAGTGATCAGCGCGGTGAACGCGTCGACGTATATCGCGGCCGCGCAGAAGCCGATCATCGTCGCCGCGCTCAGTTTGTTCGAGCTGACCGTCAAGAACGCGATCACGGCCTACAACAACTCGATCGGCGCTGTGCTGGGCACGGCGGCGGCCACCGGTACCGCGGCGGTATCCGATTCGGCGGCTTCGGCGCCGGTGGCGGCATCGAGCGCATCGTGAACTTCGCCGAGATCCTCGCGGCAGCGCGCCGCGCCGACGCCGCGTACATCATCGACACGGCAAAGGCACGCGCCGCGTTCGAGGCGCTGGGCTACACGTGGATCGGGCAGTTCAAGGACAACGACAGCCAGGCGGTGCTGTCGCGCGACGCGCGCGGCGCGGTCTATCTGTCGATCAGCGGCACGCGCTTCAGCGACGGAAAGCTCGGCGATCTGTTCGACGACATCACCACGTTCCCTGTCAGTCTCGGCGACGGCGTGCAGGTGACGCACGGCGCATACGACGGCTGTGCGGACATCTGGGCATGGGCGAAAGCCCAAGTGCCGCGTGGCACGGTGTTTAACGTCGAAGGGCACTCTCTGGGCGGCTGGCGCGCGACGTACACGCCGCTGTTCCTTCCGGCCGCGCAGATCGGCGCGCTGCACGCGTTCGAGCCGCCGAAGGGCGCGAACCTCGCATACTTCCAGAAGTACAGCGCGGAGCTGGCGCGCCTCGTGGTCGTCGGGAATGGGGCAGACGTGTGGTTCGGCTATCCGCGTCTGGATGGGCGATGGATCCATCGGCCGGGTGAGATGCTTCACCTGCTGCCGACCGGGTATCGGATCATCGACACGTCGGCGTGGCCGGGCGGTCTTGATCTGGGCGATCACGACATCGATCTGGTCGTGAAGCGACTCACAGCGATCGTTGCTGCGCCGGCGGCGACGGTTTAACAGGCCGCAGGCTGTATTTGGGGATTACAACCCAAAGCCTGTAACGGCCGATGTTATAAGAGCGAAAAAAAGCCGCCGCATTGTTCGGTGCGGCGGCTAGTGCGAGTCTCCTGGCGCTATTTGCCAGTGGCTGCGGAGGTGTCGGGACCGCAGCCAGACCACACGCTATCAGGACATAAACCTTTCGCAAAGCTTTCGAAACGTTTGTCTGTCAATTTACCCCGCCTCTCAGCGCGCATTACCGCGCCGCTTCCTGAATCTCGCCACTCTCTCTTCTACTGAATCGTAGGCGCGCTCGAAGTAGGCGCAGCCATGCTGCGGCAAGCCGACGACCATGCGGACGTCACGAAAGCACCAGGTGTGCGGCCCGCGCCACGCGATGCCGCCATAGAACTTGCACTTGATGCACGGCCGATCTTCGCCCATCGCGCTTGCCATTTTCTCGCCCCATATACTGTACGTATATACAGTGTGCTACTATCGCGCCGTATCTGTCCACTACCGGCGCGCTATCCAAAACGGCTCTATAAGTGTTTGATTCCTTTAGTGCTAGGATGTGCATATCGGGGCCGCGCAAGGATTGCGCAAAAGGCTCTAACGCATTGATTTAATTCGTAAAATTGCCTTCAAATAAGCTAATCCGTATCCGCGGTGCCCGCCAGCACAATCTCAAGAACCTCGATCTCGATTTGCACACCGGCGAAATGACGGTGGTCACCGGGCCGTCCGGCTCGGGTAAATCGAGTCTCGTGTTCGACACCCTTTACGCGGAAGGCCAGCGCCGTTACGTCGAAACCTTCAGCGCCTACGCGCGTCAGTTCCTCGACCGCATGGACCGCCCGCAGGTCGATCGTGTGGACGGCGTGCCGCCCGCGATCGCCATCGACCAGACCAATCCGGTGCGCAGTTCGCGCTCGACGGTCGGCACGATGACCGAGCTGAATGACCATCTGAAGCTGCTCTACGCGCGCGCCGCGAATCTGTTCGACCGCGTGACCGCGCAGCCGGTGCGCCACGACACGCCCGAAACGATCTACGCCGAACTGCTCGCGCGCACGGCGGTGGGCGATCCGCGCCTCGTCGTGACGTTTCCCGTCGAACTGCCCGACACCACCAGCGAGGAAGAAGTCGCGCAGTGGCTGTCGGCGAGCGGCTATACGCGCGTGCAGGCGCAGCGCGAAGTGAAAACGGCCGAGGGCACGCGCAAGGTGCTCGACGTGGTCGCCGACCGTTTCCGTTTGCAGAACGCCGAAAAGAGCCGCGTGATCGAGGCCATCGAAGCCTCGCTCAGGCGCGGCGCGGGGCGCGTGAACATTTATGTCGTATCGGAAACGGACGCTCAAGCCGAGGTTTCCGATGCGAAACCCGAACCGGTGATCTGGCGTTTCTCGACCGGCCTGCATTGCCCGGACAGCGATCTGCGCTACGCCGATCCGCAACCGGCGCTGTTCTCGTTCAACTCCGCCTACGGCGCCTGCGATGCGTGCCGTGGATTTGGCCGCGTGATCGGCGTCGACTGGGGGCTCGTGATTCCGGACGCGCGCAAGAGCCTGCGCGGCGGCGCGATCAAACCGCTGCAAACGCCCGCATGGAAGGAGTGCCAGGACGACCTGATGCGCTACGCCGCGAAGGCCGGCATTCCGCGCGACACGGCGTGGTCGGAGCTGACGCAGGCGCAACGCGACTGGGTGATCGACGGCGCGCCGGACTGGAAGGGCAGTTGGCAGACGCAGTGGTACGGCGTCAAACGCTTCTTCCAGTATCTGGAGTCGAAGGCGTACAAAATGCACATCCGCGTGCTGCTGTCGAAATACCGCAGCTATACGCCGTGCGAAACCTGCGGCGGCGCGCGCCTCAAGACCGAAGCGCTGCAATGGCGTCTGGGCAGTCAGGAGAACGCCGACGAGGTGCTCGCGCCCGCCGCGCGTTTCATGCCGCACGGCGTGGACTGGTCGCGCGCGCAACTCGAAGCGCTGCCGGGCCTGACGCTGCACGACGTCATGCTGCTGCCGATCGAGCGCATTCGCCGCTTCTTCGACAATCTGTCGCTGTCCTCCGCATTGCTCGACGATGCGTTGAAGCTCCTGCTCGCCGAAGTGCGCACGCGCCTCAAGTATCTGTGCGACGTGGGCCTCGGTTACCTCACGCTCGATCGCCAGAGCCGCACGCTCTCGGGCGGCGAAGTGCAGCGTATCAACCTGACCACGGCGCTCGGCACCTCGCTCACGAAGACGCTGTTCGTGCTCGACGAACCGAGCATCGGCCTGCATCCGCGCGACCTGAACCGCATCGTCGAAGCGATGCAGCGGCTGCGCGACGCGGGCAACACGCTCGTGGTCGTCGAACACGATCCGTCCGTGATGCTGGCGGCCGACCGTCTGATCGACATGGGGCCGGGCCCGGGCGAGCGCGGCGGCTCGATCGTCTATGACGGCACGCCCGCCGACATCCGTTCGTCCGGCACCTTGACGGGCGAATATCTGGGCGGCCACCGCGCTGTCGCGGACGCGTCGAACTGGGAACGCCGTCCCGTCGATGCCAAAACGCCCACGCTGCTGCTCGAAGGCGCGAGCGAACACAATCTGCGCGATGTGACGGTGGCGTTTCCGCTGCAACGTCTCGTCTGCGTGACGGGCGTGTCGGGTTCGGGCAAATCGACGCTCGTGCAGGACGTGCTGTATCCGGCGCTCGCGCGCCATCTGGGCAAGGCCACCGAATCGCCGGGCGTGTTCCGCAACCTGAGCGGCGCCGAGCAGATCAGCGACGCCGTGTTCGTCGATCAGTCGCCCATCGGCAAGACCGCGCGTTCGAATCCGGCCAGCTATGTGGGCGCGTTCGACGAGATCCGCAAGCTGTTCGCCAAGGCGCCGCTCGCGAAGCAGCGCGGCTATACGGCGGGGATGTTCAGTTTCAACTCGGGCGAAGGCCGTTGCCCGACATGCGGCGGCTCGGGTTTCGAGCACATCGAAATGCAGTTCCTGAGCGACGTCTATCTGCGTTGTCCGGATTGCGACGGCAGCCGTTATCGTCCCGAAGTGCTCGAAGTGAAGATCGAGCGCGGCGGCCGCGCGTTGTCGGTGGCCGACGTGCTCGACCTGACCGTCAGCGAAGCGGCGCAATGTTTCAGTCAGGATGCCGAAGTATTGCGCGTGATCCAGCCGATCGTCGACGTGGGCCTCGAATACGTGAAGCTTGGCCAGCCCGTGCCGACGCTCTCGGGCGGCGAAGCGCAGCGTCTGAAACTCGCGGGCTTTCTCGCGGAAACGGCGCAGTCGCGCGGCAAGGAAAAGACCGCGGGCGGCCGGTTGTTCATGTTCGACGAACCGACCACGGGTCTGCATTTCGACGACATCGCCAAGCTGATGCGCGCGTTCGGCAAGCTGCTCGCGGGCGGTCATTCGCTGCTCGTGATCGAACATAATCTCGACGTGATTCGCGCGGCCGACTGGCTCATCGATCTTGGTCCGGAAGGCGGCGATGCGGGCGGCGAAGTCGTTTGCGTCGGCACGCCCGAAGAGGTGGTCGCGTGCCCGCGCTCGCACACGGGTGCGGCGCTCGAACGCTACGAAGCCGCGCTCGGCGCCGCGAACGGTGTGCTCGTCGCCGAAGAAGAGGGCGTCGCGTTGCAGACGGCCCTGCGTGCCGCGCAGGCGCGCCGCGAGATTCAGGGCGAGGACGTGGTGCGCATCGTGAATGCGCGCGAGCACAATCTCAAGGCGCTCGACGTCGATATTCCGCACGGCCGTTTCAACGTCATTACCGGCGTGTCCGGTTCGGGCAAGTCCACGCTCGCGTTCGACATTCTTTTCCACGAAGGTCAGCGCCGTTACCTCGAGTCGCTGAACGCCTACGCGCGTTCGATCGTGCAGCCCGCGGGCCGTCCCGAAGTGGATGCGGTCTACGGCATTCCGCCGACCGTTGCGATCGAGCAGCGTCTGTCGCGCGGCGGCCGCAAGAGTACGGTCGCGACCACCTCGGAAGTCTGGCACTTCCTGCGTCTGCTCTATGTGAAACTCGGCGTGCAGCATTGCGTGCACGACGGCACGCCGGTCACCTCGCAGAGCGTCGATGCCATCGTCGCGCAACTGCTGCGCGAGCATCGCGGCCAGCATGTCGGTCTGCTCGCGCCGCTCGTCGTGAATCGCAAGGGCGTCTATACGGATCTCGCGAAGTGGGCGAAGGGGCGCGGCAACACGCATCTGCGCGTGGACGGCGAATTCGTGCCGGTCGCGCCGTGGCCGAAGCTCGACCGTTTCCGCGAGCACACGATCGAACTGCCGGTCGGCGATCTCCTGATCGAACCTGAAAACGAGGCGCAATTGCGCACGCTGCTCGACGCGACGCTCGAAGCGGGCAAGGGTGTCGTGCATCTGCTCGCGCCGCTCGACGGTCTCGACGGCGCGCTCGAAAACGGCGGTTCGACGCTCGGCATCGGCGAAGTAAAGGTGCTGTCGACGCGGCGTGCGTGTCCGGTTTGCGGCACCAGTTATCCCGAACTCGATCCGCGCATGTTCTCGTACAACAGCAAGCATGGCTGGTGCACGACCTGCGTGGGCACGGGCCTCGCGCTCACGCGCGAACAGCGCGCTGTCTACGACGACACGGTGATGTCCGCCGACGATCGCGGCCGCGAACAGACCTTGCCGTCGGAAGAGCAGGAGCCGGACGGCATGGTCGACGAACCGTGTCCGGACTGCCACGGCACGCGCCTGAATCCGGTCGCGCGCGCGGTGACGTTCGATGAACAGCCGATCGTCGATATCGCGCAATGGACGGTGGGAGAAACGCGTCGCTGGATCGAATCGCTCGAACTCAACGGCCGCGACGCGCAGATCGCGCGCGACGTGATCAGCGAAATTCGCAGCCGTCTGCAATTCCTCGAAGAAGTCGGGCTCGGTTATTTGAGTCTCGATCGCGCCGCGCCGAGTCTGTCGGGCGGCGAGGCGCAGCGTATCCGTCTCGCGGCGCAGCTCGGCAGCAATCTGCAAGGCGTGTGCTACGTGCTCGACGAACCGACCATCGGCCTGCATCCGCGCGACAACCAGATCCTGCTCGACGCGCTGCGCAGTCTCAACGACAAGGGCAATACGCTCGTGGTCGTGGAGCACGACGAGGACACGATTCGCCGCGCCGATCACATCATCGATATCGGGCCGAGCGCGGGCAAGCGCGGCGGGCGCGTGGTCGCGCAAGGCAAGGTCGCCGATCTCGCCGCGCAGCCGGACTCGCTCACGGGCCGCTATCTCGCGCATCCGATCGTGCATCCGCTGCAACCGCGCCGCGAAGTGAAGGCCGCGCGTGCGGGCCGCGAGGCGGTGCCCGAGCAATGGCTCACGGTGCATGGCGGCAAGCTGCACAATCTGCGCAACGTGACCGCGCATATTCCGCTCGGTCGTCTGGTGGCGATCACGGGCGTCAGCGGCTCGGGCAAGTCGACGCTCGCGCGCGACGTGCTGCTGTCGAATCTGCTCGACGCGGTGGGCCGTTCGGTGCTGTCGTCGCCGGCGGTGCGGCGCGCGCGCAAGGCGGCGAAGGACACCGCGCCGAGCGCGGCGGAGCGCCGTTCGAGCGTGCTCGCGCGCACGAGCGCGAAGCCGAAGCTTGAGGTCGCGCATACGTGGCAAGGCTGCGAATCGATCACCGGATGGGAAAGCATCGACCGCGTGCTCGAAGTCGATCAGACGCCGATCGGCAAGACGCCGCGTTCGTGTCCCGCGACCTATATCGGCGTATGGGACGCGATTCGCCGCCTGTTCGCCGACACGCTCGAAGCGCGCGCACGCGGCTATAGCGCCTCGCGTTTCTCGTTCAATACCGGCGACGGACGTTGCCCGGCCTGCGAAGGTCAGGGCGTGCGCACGATCGGCATGAGCTTCCTGCCGGACGTGAAGGTGCCGTGCGATGTCTGTCACGGACAGCGCTTCAATCCGGAAACGCTCGCGGTGACGTGGCGCGGCCGCAATATCGGCGAAGTGCTGACGATGGAGATCGACGAGGCGGTGGAATTTTTCGCCTCGATCACGAGCATTTCCCATCCGCTGCAACTGATGAAGGACGTCGGGCTCGGCTATCTCACGCTCGGTCAGCCGTCGCCCACATTGTCGGGCGGCGAGGCGCAGCGCATCAAGCTGGTGACGGAGCTGTCCAAGGTGCGCGACGACATCACGCGTCGCGGACAGAAGGCGCCGCACACGCTCTACGTGCTCGACGAACCGACCGTCGGCCTGCATATGGCGGACGTGGCGCGGCTGATTCGCGTGTTGCATCGTCTCGCGGACGGCGGCCATAGCGTCGTGGTGATCGAGCACGATCTCGACGTGATCGCGGAAGCCGACTGGATCATCGACCTCGGGCCGGAAGGCGGCGTGGGCGGCGGCATGATCGTCGGCTCGGCGGACCCGGAAGGGCTCGTCAAGGTGGCCGCGAGCCACACGGGCGCGGCGCTCAAACCGGTGCTCGCACGCGTGGCGAGCGCGGAGCGCGTTGGGGACGAAAGCGCGGTGGCGCCCGTTGCCGAGGCGGCCGCCGATGCCGATGGCGTGAGCGAGTCGGCGGGCGATGCCAGGGCCCGAAAAGGGGCGGGGAAGCGTCGCGCATCGGCGTCGTGATGGACGGCCAGCGCGGCCCCGCAACGGGCCGCGCTGGCCGGAAAGCGCTTGATCAGTGCGGCGCGTGCAAGGTATGATCAGTTCCGCTTGCAGCAAACAGCCGCGCACCCATAGCGGCGGATTCTGGCGAGCGGAGTAGCGGACCGCAATCCCCTCCGAACCGGTCACGGGTTCCACAGCCCAGGCCACCTCATCAGTGCAGCAAGGCTTCGCGGTACGAGCGAAGCCTTTGTCTTTTCAGGGCAGACGATTCGATAGCGATCGGCGCCTTGCCCTTGGCGATGCGAGAGGAATTAACCGATGTTCGACCTCGACGGTGAGGCGCGCGAACGGCTCATCCTGTGGATTCAACACCGCATGGAAGAGTACGGCATTACGCTCGAAGATCTTGAGTCATCAATTGCCGAAAGCGAACGGCAACCGAAGTACCGGGATGCCTTTGGCAATACCTGGAACGGGGAAGGCGAAATGCCGAGCTGGCTTTTGCGTTATAAGCACGCAGGCCAGGATATCGAGCATTTCCGCTGCTGATTGGCCTGTACGGCACGGCGCACGGGCGTTTGCCCGGGGTGGCGTTCGTAATTGCGTTTTGTCGATTTTGCCGGATGGCAATTCGGCTTATTGGCCATTTCCGGTATATTTTTCAGCGATGTTTTAATAATACTATTCGGTTCATTATGGCCGCTTAATGGGCATGGTGGATTCGCCGGTTCGCGTCCCGCTGTATTCCTGTTCGCTGTTCGCGTGATTAACGCGGATGCGCTGCGCCGATCTCTCGCATTGGCGTGGCGTACCGGTTGCGCGACACTGCACGCCGTCTTGTGATAAACAGCAATGCGCGCTTGAACGCGCAGACAGGAGACGGCAATGGCGTTACTGGTGTTGGGTCTTGCGATCTTCATCGGCGTGCACTCGATCCGCGTGCTGGCCGGGCCGTGGCGCGCGGCGCAAATCGAACGCTTCGGCATCCGTGCATGGCGCGGCGTGTTCGCGTTGCTGTCGATACTCGGCGTCGTGCTCACCGTCGCCGGCTACGGGATCGCGCGGCGTTATCCCGTCCCCGTCTGGTTGCCTCCGCCGGGCATGGCGCATCTCGTCGCGCTGCTCACCGCCATCGCCTTCGTGATGATCGTGGCGGCCTACGTGCCCAACAATCACATCAAACGCGTGCTCGGCCAGCCCTTCGTCAGCGGCGTGGCGCTCTGGGCGTTCGCGCATCTGCTCGCCAACGGCACGCTGCATGCCATCGTGCTGTTCGGCGTGTTCCTCATCTGGGCGCTCGTGGAAGTGCGGGCCGGCCGCCGTCGCGATCGCGAGGCCGGCGTGGTCTATCCGCCCGGCAGCGCAAGCGGTGACGCGCTGGCCGTCGTGATCGGTCTCGTCGCGTGGGCCGTGTTCGCGTTCTGGCTGCATGGCGTGCTGATCGGCGTGCGTCCGCTCGGCTGATTCGCAATTCGAGCGTGCGCGTTCACGTCGTCGACAATGCGCGAAAGCAAAAAAGAAGCCTGCTCGTGGCAGGCTTCATCAAGGTACAGCTCGGAGTTCCGCGATCAGATCGCAGTGCGGGCGATCTTAGGGTACGTTCATGAAAGGCGCGTGAAAGTCATGCGTCTTTGATGCCGAGCGGCGCGCTCCGGCTGCGTGGCATGCAGCGATCAGAGATCGAAGAACACGGTTTCGCGTTCGCCCTGCATGACGATGTCGAAGTGATAGACGATCTTGCCCGCCTGTTCGCTGCGTCGCGCGATCAGCGTGTCGCGACGCGCCGCCGGCACCGACGACAGCACCGGATCGGCCGCGTTGGCCGCCGTTTCGTCGTCGAAATACACGCGCGTGAAGGTATGCGTGAGCATGCCGCGCATCATCACGATCACGTTCAGATGCGGCGCCTCGCCGGCGTTCTCGACGCCCGGCTTCACGGTGCGCACGATGAAGCGCTGTTCCGGATCCGTGCCGGTGCCCACGCGCGCGAAGCCGCGGAAACCCGTTTCGGCGATCTGCTCGCGCGAGGCCGGATAACGGCCGCTGGCGTCGACTTGCGAGAACTCCAGCATCGCGTCGAAGACCGGCTTGCCGTCGCCGTCGATCACGCGGCCGATCAGCGAAATGTGCTCGCCGGGCGTCTGCGTGCCGACGATGTCGGCGGTGAACAGGCTCTTGAAATCGAAGTTGTATTGCTGCGGGCAGAGGCCGTAGGCGAAGTACGGGCCAACGGTCTGCGAGGGCGTTTCCTTGAGTGCCATGATCAACGCTCCATCGGGGTTTCGTTGGGGCCGCGCAGCACGATGTCGAATTCGTAGCCGAGTGCGTAGCTGTCTTCGGTGGTGTCGAGCGAGAAGCGCGAAATCATGCGCTCGCGCGCCTGCTCGGGCGTGCCTTGATAGATCGGGTCGAACGCGAGCAGCGGGTCGCCGGGGAAGTACATCTGCGTCACGAGGCGCGAGCCGAAGTAGTCGCCGAACAGCGAGAAGTGAATGTGCTGCGGGCGCCAGGCGTTCGGATGATTGCCCCAGGGATACGCGCCCGGCTTGATCGTCAGGAAGCGATAGCGGCCTTCGTTGTCGGTCACGCAGCGGCCCGCGCCGAGGAAGTTCGGGTCGAGCGGCGCATCGTGCTGATCCTGCTTGTGGACGTAGCGGCCGGCGGCGTTCGCCTGCCAGATTTCGACCAGCGTGTTGCGCACGGGCTTGCCGCCGTCGTCGAGCACGCGGCCCGTGACGATGATGCGTTCGCCGAGCGGTTCGCCATTGCGTGCCGCGTTGCGCGTGAGGTCGCTGTCGAGCGCGCCGAGATCTTCCGCGCCGTAGACGGGTGCGTGCAGATTGCGCAGTTTTTCCTTCAGCGGAATCAGGGGCAGCGTGGGACCGCGTTTCACCGACGAGCGATACGGCGGATAAACGAAAGCCGGGTGCGAGTCGAAGTCGCGCGGCGACAGGATGGACTCGTCCATGGGGTTGTCTCCTGGCAGATTTTGGGGAAGTGGATTTATGCCGCGCGGCGGACGGTCGCGTTGCGCGGATGACATCCACTTTATCCAATGCGAAAAGTTATGCAAAATGATGTTTTATCGCATCTCGTATAACGAATCGTTATGGAAAACCGGCTTGCGGATTCGCGCGTCAAATTCCGGCATTTGCAGTGTTTTCTGGCGGTGGCGCAGTTCGGCAGCGTGCAGCAGGCGGCGGAAAGTCTGTCCGTGACGCAGCCTGCCGTGTCGAAGACCATCGCCGAGCTGGAGTCGGCGCTGGGCGTGAAGCTGTTCGAGCGCGGCCGCCACGGTGCAGTGACCACGCGCGAGGGCCAGCTGTTCATGCCGCATGCGAGCGCGTGCGTGAGCGCGCTGCGCCAGGGCGTGGCCTTGCTCGCGCGCGACGAGGGCGCGGTGGCGGCGACGCTCGACATCGGCGTGTTGCCGACGGTGGCGACGGCCTTGCTGCCTGACGCGATGCGCCGCTTCGCCGGCGAGTGGCCGCGCGTGAGCGTGCGGCTGCTGACGGCGGCCAATACGGAACTGCTCGAACGCCTCAAGGCGGGCGCGATCAGCTTCGCGGTGGGCCGTCTCGCCGATCCCGAGCGCATGGTCGGCCTGAGCTTCGAGCAGCTCTACAACGAGCCGATGACCGTTGTCGTGCGCGCGGGGCATCCGCTGTTGCAGGGCGCGGGCGCGGCGCGGCCGCTCGCGCAGTTCCCCACGCAGTTTCCGCTCGTGCTGCCGCCGTTCGGCACGCTGATCCGCCAGGCCGCGGACAGCCTGCTGGCGGCGTGGGGCGCGCCGCCGCTGACGTCATCGGTCGAATTGCTCTCGGTTTCGGTCGGACGCGCGATGGCGCTGGAAAACGACGCGGTGTGGTTCGTGCCGTCGGGCGCGGTCGAGTACGACTTGCGGCACGGGTCGCTCGTGCGTCTGCCGTTGCCGGTGGCGGGCGGCGAGGAGCCCGTCGGCCTGATCCAGCGTACCGACACGCAGCCCTCGCCGGCTGGGCGCGCGTTGATCGACGCGGTGCGGATCGCGGCGCGCGAACGCGATGCGGTGGCGCACGCCAGCGCGCCGGGACGCCGGTCGCGCAAGCGTCAGCCGGAAGCGTCGGCGGCGGACAAGCAGGCGGTGGAAAGGCCGGCGGCGGATCAGCAGACGGCCAGGTCGACCCGAGCGCGCCGCCCGGGTCGCGCAAACTGCTAAAACGGCGGGCGTTTCCTCAAGCCGACGAAAGTTTCCTTTTGGAACGCGTCGGCTTCGCGGCGGGCGCGGCTTGCGCCTCCGGTTCGGGCGAGCCCGGCACGGCGGCGCCGGTGGACATCCAGATCACCATGGCGTCTTCTTCGCTGGTCGACACCGCGTAATGCCCGGTGCGGCTGTCGAAATAGAGACTGTCGCCGGCCTCGAGTTGCGTGGGCGTGTAGAGCTCGGTGTAGAGGCACACGCTGCCGCTGATCACGTAGATGAATTCCTCGCCCTCGTGGCGGCCCCAGTCGTCGAAGGCCTCGGTCGAATGCGCGGTGATGCGCACGAGAAAGGGCAGCATGGCCTTGTGCGCGAGTTCGGTGGCGAGCAGTTCCATTTCGTAGCCGCGATACGCGTGCGGCTTGCCGGCGCCGCGCCGCGTGAGCGCGCGACGGCCGCCGAAATCGAGCTTCGGTGCCGAGCCGAACAGATCGACGAGGTCGATATTCAAACCCGCGACGATTTTTTGCAGCACGTCGAACGTGGGCGACATCAGACCGTTTTCGATCTTCGAGAGCGTCGAGCGCGACACGCCGCAGACGCGGCTGGCGTAGTCGATCGTCAGATCCTGGGCGAGACGCGCGGCGCGGACGCGGCGTCCGAGGTCGGCGGTCGAGGAACTCGACGGTTGCGCGAGCGAGTTGTCCATAAGCGAAGGCAAAGAGGAATTCTGTTCTGGCACGTTTCCGATAATAACAAAGCGTAGCGCTTAGGAAACTCGGCCAGATGGCCAATGTCGTCGATCGGATGGGCGCGGGGCCGCTGCTGCGATCTGTCGCTTTTGGCGCGTGAAATTGCTTAGGGATTCGAATTGACAATCCTTAAAGATCGCGGCGGATCTTATGCGGTTAGGAGTTGTCTTTCAATACAGTAAGGTTTTGAGTAGAGCCTCGATATGCGGCGCGGCGCCACGTGAAGTGCGCCATGACCGACCTTATATTTAGATCAGGTGAGAAAGATCAAATGGAGTAAAGATAATGCATGACGAACGCCTCGAATTACTGTTAGCCATCTCGCGTAGAACGCTCGGCATCGAGCGCTTCGAGTTGACCGGCAAGCAAACCGCCGACTTTCACCTCGTGAGCGCGGAAGACGTCGGTCGCGCGCTCGAAACCGCCTACGACGCCGGTTTGATCATCGGTCATCGCATGGGGCGCCCGGAATGCACGCAAGAATCGTGAGCACGAAGCGCGGCCGCGCGCCTCGCCGCGTCCGCCTTCCTGCTGACAACCGATAAAGCGCACTTTTTCGTTTCACCTGATCGTTTCCCTCCCGCCGCTTTTTTCCGCGTTTTCCGTTGCTTCGGCGATTGGCGATGCCATGGGCGTTTCGATTGTCAGGCCGCGTTTTGCATTGCTCGCGCCGCGCAAAGCCCGTTGCTACGATTCGAGCCCCGCATTCAACCGATCGGAGCAATCCATGAAGCCAATCCTCCTCGCACTGGCCGCGCTGGGCATTCTCGCCGCTGGCGTTTCGTCGGCGCAGGCCGGCGTGCACCACGAGTGCCACAAGGTCCGCGTGCATAAGCACTGGGAAAAGCACTGCCGCTAAGGTGTCCGTGCGATCCGACGAGCCCCGCGATGTTTGCGGGGCTTTTTGTTGATGGCGAATTTTTCGCATAGCGATTCGAGGAACAGCGATGTTGAAACTGTGGCTGGCGGCAGGAGCCGCTGCGGCGTTGGCGGGCTGTGTGGTCGGTCCCGGTTACGGACCGGGATATGGGACGGCCTACGGTTATGACGATCAGGGCGGCGGTCAGGTTGTTCAGGCGGCGCCCGCATATGGCTATGGTTATGCGCCGGCATATGGCGCGGTGGGGACCGTTGATATCGCGGTCGGCGGTCGTCGCGATGACGGGGATCGCCGGGGCGGCGTTTATCGTCGTGGTCAGATGCCGCCCGACGAGCATCGCGGACGCGGGCCCGGTCAGGCGCAGCCGGGTTACGGTCAGCGCGGTCCGGGTGCGCCCGCCGCTAGTTCCGGCCATGCTGGTCGCGACGGCAGCGGCCATGCACCGTTTGGAAACGGCACTGGACAGGATCGTCAGGGCGGTCAGGGCGGTCAGAGCGGTCAGAGCGGTCAGGGCAGTTCTGCTCGCTGGCGCGGCGCGCAAGACTCGCAGGCCGGTGGCGGCAACGGTTACGCGCGCTGAGGTTGCGCTTCCATTGCTTCGCAGCGTCGGCAGCGCCGACGCGCCGCGCCCGATTTTTCTCGGTTTCCGATAGGAAACTCAGTCGTAGAGGCGAAAAGTTTCTGATCGGAAACTCCTGCTGAGCGTCCGTTTTTTCTGCCGGAACCCCGTGCAAGCTGCCGTTAGCGCTTGTCGCACGGGCATCTGACCGTGTCGCTGCATCCGTTTTTGTCCGTCTTGATGCGCTATCGGGCGCCGTGTATAGTCGGCGCACGAGAGTTTGTTTCTTATCGGAAATATAAGGATCGGTCATGGACGCAGCGCGCATTCTCGCCGACCTCGGCATTTCAGAAGAAGCCAGGTCGGGTGACATCGTAGTGAAATCGCCGATATCCGGCGAAACCATCGGACAGGTGGCGAGCCAGTCGCCCGCCGACGTGGACGCCGCGCTTGCGCGCGCGCAGGCCGCGTTTCTGCACTGGCGCAACGTCCCCGCGCCGCGACGCGGCGAACTGGTGCGCTTGCTGGGCGAGCGCCTGCGCGCCCGCAAGGAGGCGCTCGGCAGTCTCGTTTCGCTGGAGGCCGGCAAGATCCTGCAAGAGGGACTCGGCGAAGTGCAGGAGATGATCGACATCTGCGATTTCGCGGTCGGTCTTTCGCGTCAGCTTTATGGTCTGACCATCGCCTCCGAGCGTCCCGGTCATCGGATGGCGGAAAGCTGGCACCCGATGGGCGTCTGCGCCGTGATTTCCGCGTTCAATTTTCCCGTCGCGGTCTGGTCCTGGAATGCGGCGCTCGCGCTCGTCTGCGGCAATCCCGTGATCTGGAAGCCTTCGGAGAAAACGCCGCTCACCGCGCTCGCCGTGCAGAAGATCATGGACGACACGCTGCACGCGTTCGGCGATGCACCGGAAGGCCTCGTCTCGCTGGTCATCGGCGGACGCGAGGTGGGCGAGAAACTCGTCGCCGATCCGCGCGCGGCCATCGTCAGCGCGACCGGCAGCACGGAAATGGGCCGCGCGGTGGGCGTGGCCGTGGCGCAGCGTTTCGGGCGCTCGATCCTCGAACTGGGCGGCAATAACGCGGGCATCGTCACGCCGAGCGCCGACCGCGAACTCGTGTTGCGCGGCATCCTGTTTTCCGCGGTCGGCACGGCGGGTCAGCGTTGCACGACGCTGCGCCGGCTGTTCGTGCACGAGAGCGTCTACGAGGCCACTGTCGAACGTTTGAAGCAGTTGTATGCGAAGGTGCCGATCGGCAATCCGCTTACGGCGGGCACCTTGATGGGACCGCTGATCGACGCGCGCGCGTTCGAGCAGATGCAGGCGGCGCTGCAGCAAGCGCGTGCGGAAGGCGGCAAGGTGACGGGCGGCGAGCGGGTCGATGTCGAAGGCTTGCCGAACGGTTACTACGTGCGGCCCGCGCTGGTGGAAATGCCGATGCAAAGCGCGATCGTGCTGAAAGAAACCTTCGCGCCGATTCTCTACGTCGTGAAGTATCGCGAGTTCGACGAGGCCGTTGCGGCGAACAATGCGGCGGCGCATGGGTTGTCGTCGTGCGTGTTCACGACCGATCTGCGCGAGGCGGAGCGATTCCTGTCGGCGTCGGGCAGCGATTGCGGCATTGCGAACGTGAACATCGGACCGAGCGGCGCGGAGATTGGCGGCGCATTCGGCGGCGAAAAGGAAACCGGCGGCGGCCGCGAATCGGGCTCGGATGCCTGGAAGGGCTACATGCGGCGCGCGACGAACACAGTGAATTATTCGTCGGCGCTGCCGCTGGCGCAGGGCATCGACTTCAAGCTGGATTGAAGCACGGAGACGGGCGACCACGGTCGCCCGTTTTATGCGCGCATCGCATCACTGATTTATTTCGGAATCCAGATGAATAAAGCGAATTAATCAGACGAGTCGGCGCAGCGGTTCCAGCGACCAGCTGTGCGGCACGCCATGCACGGCGAAGAACCACGCGGCCACCCACGACGCCGCGACCACGATCAGATCGCAATGGCCGCTGCGCCACCAGTTCAGCGAATGCCGGCGCATGATCCAGGGCACGCCGAGCGGATTCGGCCAGTCCGCGAACAGATGGATCAGGCCGCCGCACGCGAAGCCGAAGGCCGGCGCGGCCCACCACTGATGGCCCAGTTCGCGATACGCGCTCACCAGCAGCGCGATCCAGCCGATGCCCCAATGCGTGATCGTGCGATGCGTACACCACAGTCGGCGCTTTTTGCTCCACCACGCGACTTCGAGCCAGTCCGGCGCGGTGCCGCCCGCGACGCCCGCGACGAAGGCGAGCGCGGCGAAGAGATGCCAGGGACCGTCGGCGCCCATGCGCGTGACGAGGGCGGCGGCGATGACGCCGGCTGCCCATCCGGTAGCGTGATGTGCGGTCCCTGATGCCATGAAGCGGTGTCGTGCAAAGTCGAAAGGGCGCACATCATCGCAGATGTGACCGCTTCGTGACAGGGGGTTGGCGCAGTAAATAATTCATGCGCCGACCGTGACGTTCAACGCATCAGGTCGTGCAGCGCGCGACGTCGAAACGCAGCTTTTCTTCAGGCGGATTGTCGGAGGTCGAGGCGCCGTGCGTGACACGAATCACCGAGCCATAGTTGTTCGGCGTAAGCGTGACGAAATACGAAGCGTTCGAACGCGAGCCCACCGCGAGTTCGGTGATGTTGCCCGAGCGCGATTCGTGCACGTCCGAGAGACGGTCTTCGAGACAGTTGGCGATCGATGACGGCGAGCGCGCCGACGAAGCGTAGATCATCGTTTCGCCGTTGGAGGCGGTGCTCGAAGGCGACGAGCCGCAGGCTGCGAGCAGGGCGAAAGGCAGGACGGCGGCGAGGCGTTGCGTGAGCGTATTCATGGCGGCGGTACGGATGCAGAACGGGATACAGATCGAAACGCAGTGCGAAACTGCGGAAGCTGCACATGAGTATACGCACGCCGGATGCGGTGGAGGTCCGCATATCGTAAAAAGATGAAACAGCGTCGCGTCCGCGCGAACGCGTCGCCGAATAAAAAACGCACAAACGGTTGTGCCGTTTGTGCGTTGAGAGCGAGGTTCGCGCAGGCGCGCGAGCCGACGTGCCTAGAAGCGGTGACGCAGGCCGATCGTCGCGGCGATCTGGTTGTTCGTCGACGACGGCGACAGCGTATTGATCGCCGCCACGTTCTGCAGCGCCTGGCCCGAACCGTTCACGCCGAGCGAACCCGAAGCGTGCTGGTACACGCCCGCGAGGTAGACGTCGGTGCGCTTGCTGAGCGAGTAGTCGGTGCCGACCATGACGGTGTGCCACTTCGGACTCTGGTCGCCGCCGCCGGTGCCCGTGACGGTGCCGTCGGTGAACGTGTACGAACCAACGAGCGCGAGCGCCGGCGTGAGGTGATACGCGCCGTTGAGTTCGTAGTTGTCCATGTGCAGGTTCAGGCCGCTCAGGCCGGCGAGCGTCGTGCCGCCGCTGCCGAGGCTTTGCAGACCGTCGATCTGCGAGTGCGACCACACGAAGCCGACTTGCGCCGGACCGTAGGTGTAGTTCGCGCCGACGCCGAAGCTGCGTTGCTGGCGGGCCGAGATGTTCGTGTCGGCCGAGGCGGCGCCGCTCGTGTTGCCGCCCACCGTTCCGGAGTTGTTCAGTTGCAGATAACCGGCCGCGACGTTCAGCGGACCGTTGCTGTACGACGCGCCCGCGCTCCATGCGCGGCTGTTCGCGAAGCCGTCGGCTTCATTCGAGAAGCCGTACATGCCGCCGAACTGGAAGCCCGCGTAGTTCGCGCTCGAGTACTTGACCGCGTTCTTGATCGAGAACGTCTGGGCGAAGTTGTCGTTGTCGAACGGGTGGCCCGCGAGGTTGTTGCCGAAGCCCGCGCCCGCTTCGGAGAGCGGTGCGAGGTACTGGTTCATCGAGTCGTACTGGCGGCCGAGCGTCAGGGCGCCGTACTGGTCGCTCTGCAGACCGACATAGGCCTGACGGTTGAAGATCGTATTCGATTCGCTGAACGAGCCGTTACCGATGTTGAAGCCGCTCTCCAACGTGAAGATGGCCTTCAGACCGCCGCCGAGGTCTTCAGAGCCCTTCAGGCCGAAGTAGTTGTGGGACAGCGCGCCGCTGCCCTGGGCCCACAGGCTGTGGCCGCCGGCGTTGTTCGCGTAGACGATGCCGGCATCGAGAGAACCGTAAAGCGTGACGCTGCTTTGCGCATGCGCGCTCATGGCAAAGGCACCGAGAACGCCAGCGAGGATGAGGGTTTTTTTCATGCTTTTTAACTCCGGACAGTGCTTGGGAATCTCACGAATACCGCGTTGCTGCGCTGGCCTTCGTGGTCTGACGATTCGAGGCCCAGTGTATTCTCGTAAATCAGAACATTCTTATCGTTCGAGGCAATAATACATTCTGAAAATTGTAGAATTCGCACTAATTCACGTAAGTCACTGGGTTATAAGCATTTTTTCAATCCGGAAATAGATGCGACAAAATGTGACGACATTAAAATCTGTTGCATTATGGCGACGGGTCGGCAATGTCCGTCCGGCGGGCGTTACAGAAGATGACGAAATATTTGCTGTCGTATTCTGCCGCTTTGTGGAAGGTATTGTTCCAGATTATGTGATCCACGGAGCCACTGTGCGGCGGTACAATTCATTTGCCCCTTGACCAAGGGTGGTCTTTTTTCATCTGTTTTACGCGGCCCTCGGGCCGCGTTTTTTTTGCCCGCTTTCGGGGCATTTTACTTTCTTCTAAATTCTGGAAGAGTCTGTTGCAGAAATAGAAAACGGGAACTTTCCCGGTTATTAATGATTTGATTTTGTCGCGAGTCATTAATCGAGTCTGTTTCGCGCGTCGATTTTATTGTGTCCCCTTCACGAAATGCGTCGGCTGGATTCGGCGCTTCGCGGCCGCATTGGCACTTGCGGGTAAAATCCTGCCCCCAGCCCGATAAAACGGGCCGCCCGCAGAACCGATGGAACCCGCCATGACCGACGCATCAACCGAACTCCCCGACGACGCCTTTGACGACACGACCGCCGACGCGGTTGACGAGATCAAGGAAGCGCGCCTGTGGCACAAGGACGGCTGGATGGCGCGCGTCATCAAGAACGAGGACGACGACGGCTGGGCCGTCGAGATGATCAAGGACGGCGAGCCGGAGCCCGCGCTGGTCGGCCCGTGGACGATGGGGCGCGACAAGAAGAATCCGAAGCCGCTCGACACCTCGGCATTCAATACGCTCGTAAAGACGGCCTCGGAGGTGCTCCGGCGCCACGAGCAGCAGCTGCGCGCGCAGATGCACAAGCGCATCGGCATACACACCGACGATGGCGATGTCGACGTCACGCTCGACATCGTGCCGGACGAGTACGAGCCCTATGCGACGCTCACGGCCTTCGATGCGTTCGGCGAGCAGATCGCGCAGCTGCGCGTCGCGCCGAACTTCAAGCTCACCAAGGCGCGCGCCGAGTCGTGGGCCGAGGGCGGATTCGGCCGTATCGAGTAAGGCGCGGCGTGTCAGAGGCGGGGGCGGTCATTTGCCGCCGCTTTCCCCTCGTTTGCAACTAACAGCCAAAACCCCGAGCCTGCCGCATTCAAGAGTCGGGAGGTGCGGCCGCTTAATCCTGCTGGCAGAAAATCGCCGTCAGGAGCGGGCCGGCATGATGGACGATCGCGTGATTGCCGGCCGCGTCGAGCGCTGCCTGCACCTTGGCCTGCGTGGCGACCACGACCGCGCCATAGGCCGAACGGCCGATGGGCTTGCCGTCGCCGGTCTTGAACAGCGGGTCGTCCTGCTGGAAGCCCACGATTGCGAACACGCTGAAGCCATAGGCGGTCAGGTGCTGGCCGTGAGCGGGCCAGAACGCGTTGATCGAGTTGCTTTCCACGCGCATCGGCTTTGCATCGATCAGTTTCTGGTCGATCAGGCCCGAGACGAAATCGTGCGCGGATTCCTGGCAGGTGAGCGCGTCGTCGAGGGCCGCGGCGCGGGCCGCCATGGGTGCGAAAGCAAGCGCACTAACGAGAAAGGCGGCAGCGGAGGCCGCAAAAGTCAGACGTTTCATTGGAATTCTGGCAATTAAGCTGCGCCTGCGCGGGCAGGCGCCACCCGATATCCGGTACCGGGCCGGTGCGAGGTCTGAACTCTACGCGGGATCGTTTAATTTTGCTCGCGAGGTCGCCCGGGCTGTGTGCGATGTGCCGCTAAAGGCGCCTCCAGCGGGCGCATTCAGCCAGCTTGCGGGCGCGCTTCCCGCGCCCTTCGACTGTCGGAAAACCTGCAAGTTTTCTGGAAGCCGTATATATTTCCCGGTTATGACTGGAAAAGACCAACCTGCAAAAACGGCACCCCGCGCGGTGCCGTTGCCGCGTACTTGGGACGCGCGCGTCGCGCGCTGGCTCGTCACGCCGCTCGTCCCCACCCGCGTTACCCCGAATCACCTGACCACGCTGCGCCTGCTGATCGGCGTCGCCGGCGCCTTTTATCTGGCGCGCGGTGACTTCCTGCACGTCAATATTGGCGCATTTCTGATCGTTTTGTCGAATTTTGTTGATCACACTGACGGTGAACTCGCGCGCATCAGTGGTAAAACCAGCCGGATCGGCCATTTCTACGATCTCGCTGCCGACGCGCTCACGACCATTCTGCTGTTCTTCGGCATGGGTTACGGCCTCGGCGTGCAGGCGGCAACCGGTGCGAACTGGCATGTGCCGCCGGCCATCCTTGGCGGCGTCGCCGGTATCGCGGTCGCAGTGATCTTTTTCCTGCGCATGCGTATCGAGGAAATGGCCGGCAAGGCCGGCACCCAACAGGCGTTCGTCGGCGGGTTCGAAACGGAAGACGTACTCTATCTGTTGCCGCTCGTCACGCTCACCGGTATCGTGGCGCCGTTCGTCGTGGCCGCGTCCATCGGGGCGCCGTTGTTCGCCATTTACGTGGTGCTCGACTATGTGCGCGTAACGCGTCGCACGCGGCCAGGCAAGGAAACCCGTCAGGTTTGGATCAGCAGATGAGTGTGCAAGCAGAAGAGCAGGTGGTCGCGCCGGGTGTGCGCGACGGTAGCGTGGCGTCGGGCGCGCCGGTGCAGGCAGGCGACGCGGACGCCGCGGTCGGCCGCGCATTGGGCGATCTGAATACGAATCAGTTGCGTAACGAGTACGTCGATCAAGGCTCGTTCCTTTATCTCTCCGACTTCCTGCCCGCGGACGCCACGCAGCGGCTCATCGACGCCGCCAATGCGCTGATGCCCGAGGTCAACCGCAATTTCATCCCCGGCCACAAGGCGGGTGGGAGTGTGAGCCGCCACACCATCGACCGCCTGCAGCCGTGGATCGCCGAGCTGTATCGCTCGCCCAAGCTCATCGCGTGGCTCGAGAAGATCACGGGCGACAAGCTCCAGCTGTCGCCGCAGGACGATCCGCACGCGTACGCGCTGTATTACTACACGCGCGCGGGCGATCACATCGGCTGGCATTACGACACGTCTTATTACGACGGCCGCCGCTATACGGTGCTGCTGGGCGTGATCGACGACTCGTCGTGCATTCTCGACTACGAGCTGCACACGCGCGACGAAAACAAGCCCGACGAGCCCGGCGCGGTGCAGTATCCGCCGGGCGCGCTCATTCTGTTCGACGGCGACAAGCTGCGGCATCGCGTCACGCCCAGCCGCGAAGGCGAGGTGCGTGTTTCGCTCACGCTCGAATACGTGACGAACCCGAACATGCGCCCGTGGCGCCGTTTCATCTCGAACATGAAGGACGCGATCGCGTACTTCGGTTTCCGTCAGGTGTTCCGCAAGGCGCTGCAATCGGCGACCGGCGGCGCGCGCAAGACCGGGGGATCGGTGTGAGCCGGGCTGCCATCCTGCTGCTGTCGATCGGCACGGCGCTCTTTATCGCGCTGCTCGCGTGGCAGGGCCTCGGCTCGGTCACGGGCGCACTCGCGGCCGCTGGCTGGGGCCTCGCCCTCGTCGCAGCGTTTCACGTGGTGCCGCTCGCGCTCGACGCGGGCGCCATCGCCGTGCTGTTCAAGAAGGACGAGCGCGTCGACCAGCGTCACGCGCTGCTCGCACGCTGGAGCGGCGAGGCCGTGAACAGCCTGCTGCCGGCCGGCCAGATCGGCGGTCCGGTTGCGATGACGCGCCAGCTCGCGCAGCGCGGCATGCAGATGCGCGACGCGGCGGCGGCCATCACCGTCAGCACCACGCTGCAAGCGGTCGCGCAGATCGTCTTCGCGGTGTTCGGCATCGTGCTCTTTTCCGCTTACGCCACGAACGGCGCGCCGCGCGATCTCGGGATCGCCGCGCTGATCGCCACCTTCGTGCTCGGCGGTCTCATCGCCCTGTTTTATGTCGCGCAGCGGCGCGGTCTGTTCGGCCGTTTGCTGCGCATCGCCTCGAAGCTGTTTGGCAAGCGCGACTGGTCGTCGCTGGCCACGCGCGCCGACGCGATCGACGCCGCCGTGAAGGCGCTCTACGCCGAACGCGGCCGCGCCGCGGCCAGCTTCGCGCTGAGCCTCGCGGGCTGGCTCGTCGGCACCGCGGAAGTGTGGCTCGCGCTGCATTTCCTCGGCCATCCGGTGAGCTGGGTCGACGCGCTGCTGCTCGAAAGCATCGGCCAGGCCATTCGTGGCGCGGCCTTCGCCATCCCGGGCTCGCTCGGTGTGCAGGAGGGCGGCTATCTGCTGCTCGCGCCGCTCGTCGGCCTGCCGCCGGAAGCGGCTCTCGCGCTCTCGCTCGCCAAGCGCGCGCGCGAAATTCTGCTCGGTCTTCCGGGCCTGCTGTATCTGCATTTCAGCGAACGAAGCTGGCAACGCCGGCGCGCCCTGCGCGTGCCCGCTGTCGAAATCGCCGATTGATTTTTTTCTCCCAAGGAACGCATGCGCGCCATCATTCTTGCGGCAGGCCTCGGCCTGCGCCTTCAGCAACGCGCTGGAGAACAGTTTCCGAAATGTCTGCTGCAGTTCGAGGGCGTGTCGCTGCTCGAACGCCATCTGCAGATGCTCGAAGCGGCGGGTGTCACCGAAGTCGTGCTCGCGCTCGGCTTCCAGCCTGAACTGGTCGAAGCGGAACTCAAGCGCATCAACTGGCCGCACAAGGTCGAAGTGGTGATGAACCCGCGCTTCGATCTGGGCAGCGTGCTCACCGTGCATCGCACGGCCGAAGCCATCACGCGCGGCGGCGACGTGCTGCTCATGGACGCCGACGTGCTCTACGACGAACGCGTGTTCGCGCCGCTCGTCGCGGGCGAGGCGCCCACCAACCGTCTGCTGATCGACCGTGACTTCGAAGCCGGCGACGAGCCTGTGAAGCTGTGCCTGCGCGATGGCGTGCCGGTCGAACTGCGCAAGCAGCTCGCCGTGGGCCTGCAATACGACACGATCGGCGAATCGGTGGGCTTCTTCCGCCTGAACGAGCCGACCGCGCGCCGCTTTGCGCAGATCGTCGAAGGCTACGTCGATACGGGCCGCGCGAACCTGCCGCACGAAGAAGCGCTGCGTGATCTGCTGCTCGAGCGCGGCGCCGAATTCGACACGGCGGACGTGACCGGCGCGCCGTGGATCGAGATCGACTTCCCGAACGACGTGACGCGCGCAGCGGAAGAAGTGCTGCCGCAACTCGCGCCGATCGTGAGCCGCATGAAGCAGACGGCCGAGTGATCGCGCGCGCGGGCCGCATGCATGCGGCTCGCTCCGTCTCGGCGTCTGAATGGCCGTAAAAAGGCCCTCAAAAAGGCCGTGAAGTTCGCTTCACGGCCTTTTGTGTTTTTCGTGCGGCTTCATCTGTTGCCGACCCACCGCGTTTCGCAACACAGTGCCATAATGGTGCCTTTACGCCATCAGCCGCGCTGATCGTCGTTCCTGCCCATGCCCCTTGCCCTCGGCACTTTCATCGTTCCGCTTATCGTCGCGTGCTCGATGTTCATGGAGAACGTGGACGCGACAGTCATCGTCACCTCGCTGCCCGCGCTGGCCCGCGATCTAGGGCAAGATCCCATCACGCTGAAACTGGCCGTCACGAGCTATGTGATCGGCCTCGGCGTATTCATTCCGATTTGCGGATGGGTGGCCGACCGCTTCGGTTCACGCAATGTGTTTCGCACGGCCATCGGCATTTTCATGACCGGTTCGCTGCTGTGCGCGGCGTCGCGCTCGCTCGAAATGTTCGTGGCCGCGCGCTTCGTGCAGGGCATCGGCGGCGCGATGATGGTGCCGGTCGGGCGCATCATCATCTTCCGTTCGCTGCCGAAGTCGGACTTCATTCGCGCGGTCAACTATCTCACCGTGCCCGCGTTGCTCGGGCCGGTCGTCGGGCCGCCGCTCGGCGGGTTCATCACCACCTATCTGCACTGGCGGCTGATTTTCTTCGTCAACATTCCGATTGGCGTGTTCGGCATCTGGCTCGCGAACCGGCATATCGCGAACATGCACGAGGAGCATCCGGGGCCGCTTGACTGGCTCGGTTTTCTGCTTTCGGCGGGCGGCGCGTCGCTGTTCATGCTGGGCCTGTCGCTCGTCGGCGGCGAACTTGTTTCGAATACCAAAGCGGTCACGATGTGCGTGGTCGGCGCAATCCTGCTCGCGCTTTACTGGTTCTATGCGCAACGCGCCGAACGTCCCGTGCTCGATCTGAAGTTCCTGCGCATTCCGAGTTTCAACGCGAGCGTGGCGGGCGGTTCGCTGTTTCGCATCGGTCTCGGCGCCGTGCCGTTCCTGTTGCCGCTCACGCTGCAGGAAGGGCTCGGCATGACCGCGTTCGCGTCGGGGGCGATTACCTGCGCGTCGGCGTTCGGCTCGATCTTCATGAAGTCGATCGTCTCGCGCGTGCTCGGGCGCTTCGGTTTCCGTCGCACGCTGATCGTCAACGCGGCGATCGCGGGCGCGGCCATCGCGGTCTGCGGCCTGTTCTCGCCGACGACGCCCGTGTGGCTCATCTGGCTCGTCGTGCTGGCGGGCGGCCTGTTTCCGTCGCTGCAATTCACCGGCCTCAATTCGCTCGCGTACGCGGACATCGAGACCAAAGACATCGGCCGCGCGACCAGCGTGGCGAGCGTGATCCAGCAGGTGTCGCTGGGTCTTGGCGTGACGATCGCCGGCATCGTGTTGCAGATTTCGCATCGCGTGCAAGGCCATCCGACCATCGTCTGGTCTGATTTCTGGCCGGCGTTTTTCGTGGTCGGCCTGTTCTCGGTGGCTTCGATTCCCGTGACGATGCGCCTGCCCGCCAATGCCGGCGACGAGATCGCGCGCGGCAGTCGCGGCAAGGCCTGACGCGGCGTCTTCCATGAATCGGCGCATCAGGGTTATCGGCGGATCGCCGGATCGCAAACGATTTCTGCGCATGCTATAAGCGCTGTAACCGGGTCAAAAGCCCGGTGAAAGGTGGTTGACGTTACGCGATGAACCGAATCATGGAGGTCACTCAATGAAGCTGGTCGATAGAACGAAAATTTCCGCAGCCGCTCTCGCACTCATTTCGCTTTCCGCTTTATCGGCGGGCTTTCTCGAAGCCACGCCCGCATTTGCGAAAGACACGCAGCAACATCGCGCGGTCCTGAACGCGTCGGCGGTGGCCGTCGCCGACAAATACGCGGCCGACGCCGCCGAGCAGATCTTCAAGGCCGGCGGCAACGCGGTCGATGCCGCGGTCGCAATCGCCTTCACGCTCGCCGTCACGTATCCCGAAGCCGGCAATATCGGCGGCGGCGGGTTCATGACGCTGTACGTGAACGGCAAGCCGTATTTCCTCGATTATCGCGAGCGCGCGCCGCTGGCCGCCACGCGGACGATGTATCAGGACGACAAGGGCAACGTGATTCCGGGCAAGAGCCTCTATGGCTACGACGCCGTGGGCGTGCCGGGCACGGTCGAGGGCATGTGGGAAGCGCAGAAGCGCTTCGGCAAGCTGCCCTGGAAGCAGGTGCTGCAACCGGCGATTCAGTACGCGCGCGATGGTTTCGTCGTCGACGAACTGCTGGCGAAGCGTCGCGAGGAGGCGTCGAAGGAATTCGGCGGCAAGACCAATTTCGATCAGTACTTCGGCGACATGAAGGAGGGCGCGACGTTCAAGCAGCCCGATCTCGCCAACGTGCTCACGCGCATCGCCAATCAAGGCGCGAAGGACTTCTACGACGGCAAGACGGCTGACCTGATCGCCGCCTCGATGAAGGGCCACGGTCTCATCACGAAGCGCGATCTGCAGGACTACAAGGCCGTGTGGCGTCAGCCCGTGGAGGCGAAGTGGAACGGCTATGAAGTGATCACCGCGCCGCCGCCGAGTTCGGGTGGCGTGGGCCTCGTCCAGCTGCTCAAGATGAAGGCGATGCTCGCGCCGCAATTCAAGGACGTGACGCTCAACTCGCCGCAATACATTCATCTGATTGCGGAGATCGAGAAGCGGGTGTTCGCGGATCGCGCGCAATATCTCGGCGACCCCGACTTCTACAAGGTGCCGGTCGCGCAACTGACCGACGACGCCTATCTCGCGAAACGCGTGGCCGAAGTCGATCCCGACAAGCCTTCCGATACGAAGAGCGTGCAGCCGGGGCTCGGCACCTCGATGCCGGAAAAGGCGGAGACGACGCACTTCTCGGTGGTCGACAAGTGGGGCAACGCGGTCTCGAACACCTACACGATCAACGGCTATTTCGGCTCGGGCGTGGTGGTGCCGGGCGCGGGCATCGTGCTCAACGACGAGATGGACGACTTTTCCGCGAAGCCCGGTGTGCCGAACATGTTCGGCGTGGTGGGCAGCGACGCGAACGCGATCGCACCGAAGAAGCGTCCGCTTTCCTCGATGACGCCGACCATCCTCACGAAGGACGGCAAGGTCGCGCTGGTGATCGGCACGCCGGGCGGCTCGCGCATCTTCACGTCGATCTTCCAGGTCATCAACAATCTCTACGACTTCAAGATGCCGTTGAAGGACGCCGTGGGCGCGATGCGTTTCCACCATCAACTGCTGCCGCCGAATACGATTTTCTGGGAGCCGTACCAGCCGATCGACGGCGATCTCGCCAAGCAGGTCGAAGCGAAGGGTTATACGCTGAAGGGCCAGGATTTCAACGGCGATATTCAGGCGATCCGCATCGACGGCGAAACGCCCGAAGCCGCCGCCGATCCGCGCGGCCGTGGCGTGACGCGCGTGATTCCCTGATTTTCCGATTCCTTCATTGTCATCGAATCAATTGGGGATAATTTACCGGATCTATGCGCAGTGAATGGCTGATGAGCAATATTTGCGTGGCATTTTTTCGCATGCAACATCGGCGTCACGGCGCGATTCGGCAAAGCTCGCATGCGATGCACATTTGTCCTCTTTAATGAGGATTCACACCCAATGAGCATCGCGTAGGATGCAATTTCCGGCGGCCTGATGGCTGTCGGCGTGTGTTTTCTTGGGGCGGCTTTGCCGCCCATTTTCTTTTCCGCTCCGGAAGTTTTCTTGAATTCACCGAACACGCTCGATAAGCTGGAGCGCGTACGTGGGCGCCGATCGTTGCGCATGCAACGGCGGCGGCCCGCGGGGCAATCATGAACGTGCACTTTGATCCAACGCTGTCTTCATCCTGTTGCGCATGCATCTGACTCGCCGCGAACTGGTGCTGCTCGCCGACCTCTTCAGGGTGCTGGCGGCGCCTGCGCTCACTGAAGAGGCCCTGCGTGTGGACGTCGCGCCACGCATGCTCGATCTGCTGGATGCGGACGATTTCGCTGAAGCCGCGTGGGAAGGCGAGGCGAGCGACGGCAACATGTGGATCGTGCGTGGCGGAGCGCGCGAGAGCGCGTCCGGGCGCGACCGCGCGATGTTCGATCTGATCCGGCCTGCGTTCGTGGCCGCGCTGGCGCGGGTCGGCAGCGACACGCAAATCGACGCGACGCCTGCCGGCGACGACCCGTTGCAGGCCGACGGCGATCCGATCGCGCGCCTCACGCGCCGCGAACGCGAAGTCGTCGAGCTGGCGGCGGATGGTTTGCTCGACAAGGAAATCGCGCAGCGGCTCGGCATTTCCTATACGACCGTGCGCACGCATCTCGACCGTTCTTTTCACAAACTCGGTATCAGCAACCGCTCGAAGCTCGCGCGGCTGCTGCAAACGTCGCGTCGGTGAGTGGCTTTAAAGCGGGTTTAAAGCGCGATTAATGGCGTAATTCACGGTGCGATTCAAGGCGCGATTCACAGCGCGGCCGACCCGTCGATGTCTTCGCGTGCGGCGTCGATCAGCTTGAGCGCGGCGTTCGCGTCGCCGATGCGCTCGACGGCAAGCAGCGCGAAGCGCGCGAGAAACAGCGGCGTCGCGGCCTCGCCCAACGCTGTCATCGTTTTGCACAGACGCGTATAGACCGCGTCGAGTTCGCTATCCGTCATGGCCGTCATGGCGCGCTCCAGTTGTTGTTCCATCATCGTGTCTCCGGATTTCGGCATCAGCCGTGCAGTGCGCGATCGATTGCCGCGAGCGCATGTTGCGCGAGTTTGGCGGTTTCGTCGCGGCGCTCGTCGCGCACGCCTTGCCAGCGTCCGAGCACATGGCCGTCGGGGCGCACGAGATAGAGCGCGGTTCGCTCGACGCCGTACATCGGAAAGAGCCGTCCCGTGTGATCCCATGCGCCGCGTCGTGCGGAATCGGCGGGCGCCTCGCGCGTGATCGGGATCAGCGTGAAGGGGATGTCGCGTGCGGCGAACCCGGCTTCGAGTGCGGCGATGTCGGCGGGGATCGCGCTTTCGCTTTCGTTGCTGAACCAGAGCGCCGTGAAGCGCGGCCCGACAAGATCGGTGAGATGCGCGGTGAAATGCGCGCCGTCGCGATCGACAATCGTTAGCGGACATTCGGGCAGCACCGCGCCGGGCGCGGGGCCGCACGCGAACGCATCGGACGCGGCATTGAGCGGCGAATCGCTATAGGCGATCGCCGACGTCTGGCGCGGATTGATCAGCGAGCGCACGCCCGGATGCTTGAGCGCGAGACTCAGCACGGCCTTGCGCATCAGTTCGAACGCGAACGAGGGCGGCGCCATGAATTCCGTGCTTTTGGTGCCGTAGCTCAGATTTTCGTGCGCGGCGAACACGCGTTCGTCGGAGTAGCTGTCGAGCAGGCTCGCGTGCGCGCGGCCCTGCGTGACGTAGGCGAGTTTCCACGCGAGATTGTCGGCGTCGTCGATACCCGAATTCGCGCCGCGCACGCCGAAGATCGGCACCAGATGCGCGGCGTCGCCCGCGAACAGCACGCGGCCGTGCCGGTAGCGTTCGAGCGTGAGCGCGTTGGCCTTGTAGATCGTGATCCAGACCGGCGACCACGGCGCGGCTTCGCCCATCATGTCGAGCAGGCTTTGCACGCGCGGCATCACGTTGCCGGGTTTGACGGCTTCGTCGGCGTCCTCGTCGTCGCGCAACTGATAGTCGATGCGCCAGACGTTGTCGGGCTGCTTGTGCACCAGCACTGTCGAGCGCGGATTCGACGCCGGATCGAAGTAGGCGAGCCGCTCGGTCGGGCGCGCGCTGTCGAGCAGAATGTCGACGATCACGTAACGGCCTTCGTAGCTCGTGCCCTGGAGCTTCAGGCCCAGCGCATCGCGCACCGTGCTGCGTCCGCCGTCGGCGGCCACGAGCCAGTCGGTCTGCGCTGCGTAGTCGCCTGCGGGCGTGGAGAGCGCGAGCGTCGCGCCGTGTTCGTCGTGGCGGATCGCCGTGACCCGGGTGCGCCAGCGGATGTCGATCAGGTCGGCGTGCCGCTCGGCCGCGTCGAGCAGAAATTGCTCGATGTGATACTGCGCGAGATTGACCATCGGCGGCAGCTTCTGGTTGTCGTCCTGCGGCATCGTGAAGTGCAGCACTTCGTCGTGGCGATAGAAGCTGCGGCCGCCGGTCCAAGGCAGTCCTTTCGCGAGGAAGCCGTCGAGCGCGCCGAGGCGTTCGATGATTTCGAGGCTGCGGCGCGAAATGCAGATCGCGCGGCTGCCGTAGCAGACTGAGTCGTCGGCTTCGATCAGCACCGAGCGCACGCCGTGTTGCGCGAGGCCCAGCGCGATGGCGAGGCCGACCGGGCCGCCGCCGACGATCGTGACCGCATGGCGTTGCGTTTCGCGGCCGTCGACGCAGTCGGGCAGACGCGCGTCGTAGCGTTTCGCTTCGAACGGATAGGGCTGGAAGGCGGCGTTCATCGCGCGCGCTCCTGCGCGGAAGTGCCGAAAGCGGCGCACGAAAAACAGGCGTGGTGGGGCATGGTGAACTGTCTCCAATCTGGTTTTATTCGCGGATCGCGCCGTTCTGGCAAACGCCGGGGCGAAAGGCCGATCTCGCGTCGATGAAGCCAGTATGGAGCGCGCGCGCCGCGGCGCTGTCCTCATTTTGGGTACAGCACGCAGACATTGCCCGCACGGCGCGAGGCGCGTGTCAGCCGTTGCCGTTGGCGAGACAGAGCGCGAAAAGCTGGCGCTGGCTGGAGATGCCGAGCCGCCGATACGCGCGCTTCTGGTACGTCACGACGCTGCTCGGCTTGACGCCCATGTGGTCGGCGATTTCGGCGGCGCTGTGGCCTTCGAGCACGCCGCGCAGCGCGTCGAGTTCGCGCTTCGAGAGGTCCGGGCAGAGACCGCGCAAGCGCGCGAGCATCAGCGGCGCAATGCCGGGCTGACGCTGGCCGCGCAGTGCGTAGTGATGCTTCGTGGCCTCGCCGATCAGCGGCGCGAGCGACTCCACGAGTTGCACCTCGCCGGGCTGGAAATTGCCGGCGTCGCGCTCGCGATAGAGATTCACGGAGAGCCAGATGTCGGCGGCGGGCTGCAGCAGCAGCGAGAGCCGGTCCGACACGTTGGGCGTGGCGTAGCAGGCCGTGCGATAGCCGTCGTGCTCGATATCGGCGCTGGTCTGCCAGTGCAGCACGAGCGCGTTGCCCGGCGCGCCCGCGTCGTGGTCCGCGACGATGCGCTGGTTGCCGTCGAGCGCGTAGAAGAGGCGCGCGTAGGTGTCGGCGACGTCGCGCAGAAAGCGCCCGCCGCGATGGTCGGCGACCGAGACCGTGCGCGGGCGATTGCCGAATTCGTACGCGAATACCGTGCATTGCGACACCGCAGTGGCCGGTCCGAGCAGATTGAGCACTTCGGCGGCGAGCGCGTTGTCGTCGGCGCCGCCGATCGCGGACACGAGACGGGTGACGCGGGACAGGTCGAACTGACCCGTCTGGCTGGGACGGTCGAGACGCCAGTAGCGCATGTTTCGTAAAGGAAATCGGGAAAAATATCGACGCGGAATCCGGCGGCGCGCGTGTGCCGGGTTTTCGAGCGTAGCACCGAATCGTTCGCCGGCGCATCGGGTGACGCCCTGTACAGGCGAGTCGCCGACTGCTTCCGATCGTCGCCGATCGCCTCAGATCGCTTCGTTGACGCAAAGGGCCGGATCTGCCGTCGCTCAAGCGCCACATTCAGGCATCCTGCGCGCGCCTGACCGCGAGCAAGAAAACGCAAGGATGCGGTAATCTCCCACCTTGTGCTGCAAATGCACATGTTTCCTTTCTTCCCCAACGTTCCCGCGCAGGACACCTCGACATGTGGACCCTCCCCACCGCCATCCCGCCCGATTTCGGCACCGGGGCGGTTTTTCTCAGCGTGCTCGTGACGCAGCTCGGCGTGCCGGTTCCGGCCGCGCCCGTGCTCATTCTCGCGGGCACGATGGCGGCGGGCGGTGAGGCGTCGTATCCGAATCTGCTGGTGGCGGCCGTGTTCGCGACCTTGCTGGCCGACTCGCTGTGGTTCATGGCGGGCCGTCTGCGCGGTCGCAAGCTGCTCAACGCGCTGGTGCGTTTTTCGCTGTCGCTCGACACGACGATCCGCGTCGCGCGCAATGTCTTCGAGCGTCACGGCGCGCCCATTCTCACGGTCGCGAAGTTCGTGCCGGGTCTCGGTCTGATGTCCGCGCCGCTGCTCGGCACCACGTCGATGGAGATGCGCATCTTCCTGCTCTGGGACGCGCTGGGCGCGACCTTGTGGGCGGGCGTCTATCTGCTGGGCGGCGCGGCGCTGCACGCCGAAATCGCGCGCTTCGCGGTGTTCGTGCGCGCGAATGGCGGGACGATTTTCGACGTGCTCGCCGTCGCGGGTCTGCTGTTTCTCGCGTGGCGCTGGGTGCGCCGTCTGCAATTCCGGCGCTGGCTCGCCACGCACCGCATTTCGCCCGATCAGCTCGACGAGATGATGAAGTCCGCCGCGCCGCCGATCGTGTTCGACGCGCGGCCGCACAGCGTGCGCGAGAAGGAAGCGTACCGTATTCCGGGCGCGCGTCCGCTCGACCTGGATTCGCACGACGAGATCGCGCCCGAGCTGGTCGCGCGGCCCATCGTGGTCTATTGCGTGTGCCCGAACGAGGCGACTGCGAAGCGCATCGTCAACCAGTTGCGCAGCAAGCACATTCATCACGCGCATGCGCTCAGGGGCGGACTCGATGCATGGGAGCGCCGCGGTTATCCCGTGGAGCCGCTCTCGGCGGAATTCCACCCCGCGTACATGCGCGACGACGACTTCGAACCGGACGGCGAGCAGGAATTCACGGTGCGCGCGAGTCTGTCGAAGTGATCGGGACGCGACGGCTGTCGTCGCGGCTTGGAATCATCAACGCATCATCAACGCCTCGCCGTTGACGCGCGCCTGAAGCCGCACGACTTCACGCGCGCTGCCGACGCGAGCCGCCGCCCATGTTGCGGCCCGCGTCGCGCGCCATCTGTGCATATCCCCACACCGACATCAGCGTGAGCACGCCCGCGCCCAGAAACGCGAGGCGGAAGTCGTCGAGCGAGAACGCGTGGCCGCTCGCCTCGCCGTGGTAGCTCGCCGCCACGCGCAGCGCGAGCGCGCCGAACGCAATGCCCAGTCCGTTGGTCATCTGCGCCGCCGCGCTCCAGAGCGTGCTGGCGGCGCTCATCTGCGGTTGCGCGACGTCGGCATAGGCGAGGGTGGCGAGCGTCGAGAACTGCATCGAGCGCGTCACGCCGTACACGAACACGACGATCAGCACGATGGCGAGCGGCACGCCGGGCGTGAGCAGCCCGCACGCGATCATCGACAGGCCCGCGATCGTCACGTCGACGATCGACACGAGACGGAAGCCCCAGCGTTCGAGAATGCGCGTTGTGAGCGCCTTCATGCCGAGGTTGCCGAGCGCGCTGGCGAGCAGCAGCAAGCCCGACTTGAACGCCGACAAACCGAAGCCGATCTGGAACAGCAGCGGCATCAGATACGGCGCCGCGCCGATGCCGATGCGCGTGACCGAACCGGTCACGACCGTCACCGAAAAGGTCGGGATTTTCAGCGTCGATACGTCGATCAGTGGATGCGCATGGCGCTTCGCGTGAAAGAACGCAATCGCGCCGATCAGCACGCCGGCCACCACCAGCGCCGCCGCGCGCCACGGATTTTCGCCGGGCTGGCTCGCGAGTTCGGCGCCGTAAAGAATGGCCGTGAGCGACGCGCCGCTCAGCACGAGGCCGACGACGTCGAGCGGTTTGCGCTGCTCGCCGCGCAGGTTCGGCACCATCGCCGTGATCGCGACGAGCACCGCGATGCCGAACGGCACATTGAGCAGAAAGATCCAGCGCCACGAGGCATACGTGGTGATGAAGCCGCCGACCGGCGGTCCGATCACGGGCGCGGCGATCGCGGGCCACGTGATGGTGGAGATCGCCTGCATCAGTCGGCTCTTGTCGGTGCTGCGCACGACGATCATGCGTCCGACCGGCACCATCATCGCGCCGCCGATGCCTTGCAGTACGCGCGCCGCGACGAACTCCGGCAGGTTCTGCGCGATCCCGCACAGCACCGAGGCGATCGTGAACGTGAGCACGGCGCCGAAGAACACCGTGCGCGAGCCGCAGCGGTCCGCCACCCAGCCGCTCGCCGGAATGAAGATGGCGAGCGCCAGCATGTACGCGGTCACGCCGAGACTCAGACTGTTCGGCCCGATGCCGAACGAGCGCGCCATCTGCGGCAGCGCCGTGGCGATCACGGTGGTGTCGAGATACTCCATGAAAAACGTGGCGGCGACGATATAGGGCAGCCAGCCGATGAGCGACGAGCGCGTCCGGGGCGTGGGCGTCGTGTTCGTCATCGGCGGATCCCGGCGGGGAAAGTGTGGAAAGCGCTGCGCATGAACGGAAAGGCGAGAGAGTTGCCGATCGGAAACGCACGTTCTCGCTCGATTCGCGCGCGGTTTCCGAAAGGAAAGAAAGCGCAACTGTACAGCGCCGCGGCCGATTCCGCTGGCGCGGCAAATAAGTGATGACGCGCGTACACTCGTTGACCGGTTGTTTCGTCAGTCACTCACTCGTGGAGGATCGGAAATGGAAACCCGTTTTCTGGGCGCATCAGGATTCAAGGTGCCGGTGCTGAGTTTCGGCACGGGCACGTTCGGCGGCAAAGGCGAATTCTTCGAAGCGTGGGGCGCGACCGACGTGGCCGAAGCGCGCCGCCTCATCGACATCTGTCTCGAAGCGGGCGTGAACATGTTCGACAGCGCCGACATCTACTCGAACGGCGCGTCGGAGTCGGTGCTCGGCGAGGCGCTCAAGGGTCGGCGCGACAAGGTCATCATCTCGACCAAGGCGACCTTCCGTTTCGACGACGGCGCCAATAGCGTCGGCTCCTCGCGCATTCATTTGCGGCGTGCCGTCGACGCCGCGCTCAAGCGTCTGCAAACCGATTACATTGACCTGTTCCAGTTGCACGGCTTCGACGCGAAAACGCCCGCCGAAGAGGTGCTCTCGACGCTCGACGATCTGGTGCGCGCGGGCAAGATTCTCTACACGGGCGTGTCGAACTTCTCGGGCTGGCACCTGATGAAGTCGCTCGCGGTGGCCGACCGCTACGGCTATCCGCGCTATGTCGCCAATCAGACCTATTACTCGCTGATCGGCCGCGACTATGAATGGGAACTGATGCCGCTCGGGCTCGATCAGGGCGTGGGCGCGGTCGTGTGGAGTCCGCTCGGCTGGGGACGTCTGACCGGCAAGATTCGCCGCGGCCAGCCGCTGCCGCAGACGAGCCGTCTGCACAAGACCGCCGATCAGGGGCCGCCGGTGCCCGACGAGACCCTGTTTCGCGTGCTCGACGCCATCGACGAGATCGCCCAGGAAACCGGCAAGACCGTGCCGCAGATCGCGCTGAACTGGCTATTGCAGCGTCCGACCGTGGCGACCGTGCTGATCGGCGCGCGCGACGAGGCGCAGTTGCGTCAGAACCTCGGTGCGGTCGGCTGGAACCTCACGGCCGAACAGGTCGCGAAGCTCGACGCCGCGAGCAAGGTGCGGCCGGTTTATCCCTACTGGCATCAGGAAGGGTTCGCGGAGCGCAACCCGGCGCCGGTCGAGTGGTGAGCCGCTAGCGCCGATGTCGCCGATTTCGCCGATGTCGGGGCGAGCGATGCGCGGCGCTGGCCGCGCAGACTCAGTTCGCGACGGAGGCGCGCAGGATTTCGGCCGCGCCGAGATGGATCGCCAGCGCGAAGAAGTCACGCTCGGCGATGTTCGCCGAGCGGGCGATGGCGAGCGCGCGGTCGTGGTCCTGCGGATGCAGCAGCAGTTTGACTTCGATCTTCGCGGGCGGCTTGAGGCTGGACTCCATGGCATTGCTCCTTCGGTAACCGGGCGCTTCGCCCGTGTGGGTGCTTGAGCCCATTACCGGCCGCCAGTGCGCGAACGCGCGCGGGCCGTCGTCCGGGGCGAAAGCCTCGGCGGTCGAACGGCGCTTGACGTGGAGTGGGCCTGGAACGCCGCGCGCATCGGATGGACGCGGCGGCGCGATGCGCGTGCCGGTGCTAGCGTGGCGCGCCCAGTCGCCGGGGTACGGCGACGAAATCGACAACGGGGGAGACGCTGAAACGGACTGCGGAACGGCTATCGACACTGCCAACGCAGCTGCGGATGGAACCGGTGTCAGACAAAGACGAGTACGGCAAGGAAGCGAACTGCATAGCTGGCAACCTCCGGAATTATTTTTTTCGTGCGACAGGGCGCCGCATCTGGTACGGGGCAGAGTATAGCCATCTCTTTACCTGGGGTAAACCCCTAGGTGTTACACCCTAGTCAAAAAATTGTTTCAGGATTTGAGGTAATCAAACATTGTGGTGTCCAGACGCCAACGCCGGACGGCGCACTGAGGCGCGGTCCGGCGTTGGCGGGAACAGCGGGGAGACGGGCGGCGCCGGCTCCGAGAGCCGGGCCGCGTCAGACAGGCGGATTTAGCCCGTGGTGTCTTTGCGCAGACGCGAACGCGCCTCGCCGAGCGACTCGAAGCGGCCGTGGGTGTCGTCGAACACCGAAATCGTGCCGTGACCGATGTCGTAGACCCAGCCTTGCAGTTCGAGCTGGCCTTGCGCCACGCGGGCCGCGACGGCCGGGTGCGTGCGCAGATGGGTGAGTTGCAGTCGCACGTTTTCCTCGACCAGCGCCTGCACGACCTGGTTTTCGTCGAGACCGCGCGTCTGCACGACGCTGCGCGCCGCTTCGGCGTTGCGCAGCCAGGCCTGGACGGTCGGCATGCCGGCGGTGGCTTCGGCGCCCTGGGCGAGGCCCTTCATCGCGCCGCAGTCGGTATGGCCGCACAGCACGATCTGGCGCACGTTCAGCGCGAGCACGGCGAATTCCACCACGGCGGACACGCCGCCGAGCATTTCGCCGTAGGCCGGAACGATGTTGCCGATGTTGCGGCAGACGAACAGCTCGCCGGGACGCACCTGCGTGATCATTTCCGGCGACACGCGCGAGTCGGCGCAGGTGATGAAGAGCGTGTGCGGCGCCTGGCTGTGCGCGAGGCTGCGGAACAGCTCCTTGTTGCCGGGGAACACGTTATGACTGAACTCGTCCACGCCGTCGAGCAGGTGCAGCAGATCGCAGCCGCACGATTCGGAGTGGTCGTCGTGCGAGTGAGTGTTGTCTGGCATGGGAGTTTCTCTCTTTATCATGAATCGACACAATCGAATGGCAACAGCGGGAGTTTACGCCGAGGCTACGCGTTTCGGATCGGAAACCTGCCGTCCGACCGTGCGTTTTCCCCCGTTTTCTCCATTTCCTGCGTTTCGTTTTCCGTTTCCGATCGGCAACCGGCTGAGCCGGCTATCGCCTGGCGCGGCCTTGTGGGGGCGAACGCGCTTCGGACTGGCGCTGGAGATTCGACGCGCATTTTCTCACGCCCCGCGCGCCTGCGTGGCGCTGCGAGCGATCGGTCTTGCGGGTCGGCCCGGCGGCCCGTGTTGCCACTCGACCGGTCAGCGGGTCGGTGAACGCCGGCGCGGTGGCTGTTCGACTAGCCGTCCGACGCTGGCGGGGCAGCATTGTACGCGACCCGGCTGCTTACGAGGATGTAGGTTTGCGAAAGGAGAGTGAAGGGCGGCGGTGCGAGCGCGAGGTGGCGGGGAACTGGGCGCGCCGCAAGTGCGTATCTCGCTCGGCGTGGCCACGCGGATTTGCCAGCCGTTGAGTCGAGCGGTTCGCGGTGATCGCGTTCGCCCGTTCGCCCGTTCGCTCGCGCAAGCGAAGGCCGGCATCGTCCGCCGATCCGAACGGCGCGAACCTCAACCTCCGCTCAGGATTCCAGCGCGGCGCGCGTGGCGCGGGGGCGGCGGCTCGGCATGAAGTACCAGACGGCAGCCAGAGCCTGAATGGCGATGAGCGCGGTCCAGACGGCCTGATGAGCGGCGACCGGATAGTGGCCGTCCACGGCGGTCCAGTGTCCGAGCGCGGCGCCGATCGCGATCTGCGTCACGAAGATGCCGACGAAAATCACAAGCGTGAACGTGGTGTTGACGCGCCCGATCATCCGCGAAGGGAAGTATTCGGCGAGCACCGCGTAGGTGAGGATGCCGGTGCCGCCGAGCGCGCCGTAGGCCGCCCAGAGCACGGGCGCGGGCAGCGGCACGCGCGCCGCGAGCAGCGCCTGCACGACCACGAAGAGCAGCATCGTCGCGCCGGAAAAGTGCGCGACGCTCACGCCGCGCCGTTCGAAGCTGCGCGCCAGCGCGCCGAAACCGATATTGCCGACGATAAACGCCGCGCCCAGCACGGAGATCAGCGACGCGGCGCGGCTCGCCACGTCGGCGGTCCCGGCCGGCACGACGTCGCGCAGGAAGGCGCCGACCCAGAGCGACTGCATCGCGTAGAACACCGTCTGCGTGAGCGCCGAAAACGACGCTGTCTTCCAGAACGCGTGGCTGCGCAGGATGTGCGCGGTGCCTTTGAACTGTTCGAGCACGCTCGCCTGATGGTGAGTGTCGCGCGTGCGCGGGCCGCCGATCCAGATGATGGCGGCGATGGCGGCCGTGAACACCGCGAGCCCGACGCTCACCGCGCGCCACGGCGCGAACGCGAGCAGCCAGGAGAGCGGCGCGCCCACCGCGACGCCGCCCAGTCCGCCCACCGCCATCACGAGGCCGTTGACGAGCGTCAGTTGCGCCACGGGGAAATGTTGCGCGGTCGCCTTGAACGCGCCGCCGAGGCAGACCGAAACGCCCACGCCCACGAGCAGTCGCCCGAACATCATCGCGCCCATGCTGTGCGAAAGGCCGAAGACGAGCGCGCCCGTCGCCGCGATCAGCATGACGCAAGCGGTCACGCGGCGCGGGCCGAAGTGGTCGAGCAGCACGCCCGCGGGAATCTGCGCGCCCGCGAAGCCGAGAAAGTACAGGCTCGTGAGCGTGCCGAGATCGGTCGCGGTGAAGCCCATTTCGTGCGTCAGGAACGGTGCGAAGCCCAGGTTGACGCCGCGAAACAGATAGGAAACGAAGTAGCCGAGCGCGAAAACGGCGAAAACGCGCAATCTGAGAGCGGTCATGAGACGGACGGGCGCGTAGACGGGGCGAACGCGGATTGAATGGCTGGGTCACGATTATTGGCGAAAAGCCGGGCGCGAGGCCAGCGAGAGATTTCAGACGCGATTGTGAGTAGAATTTGACGTCATGTCCCGATCGCTCCCTCCCTTGCAGGCCCTGCGCGCGCTAGAAGCGGCGGCGCGGCGGCGCAGTTTCAGCCGCGCCGCGGAAGAGTTGCATTTGACGCACAGCGCCGTGAGTCACCATCTGCGCGGGCTCGAAGCCGAACTCGGCGTCGAGCTGTTCCGGCGCGCCGGCGGCCAGATGATCCCGACCGCCGCAGGCGCGCAACTGGCCGACCGCGTGCGCCGCAGTCTCGACGACCTGCGCGACGCGCTCGACGCCACACGTCCCGGCGTGAGCGGCGTCACGCGCCTCGAACTGAGCGTGATGGCCGATTTCGCATCGGTCTGGCTGATTCCGCGTCTGGGCGACTTCTACGATCGCCATCCCGACGTCGATCTGTCGATGCGCATGCACGCCGACGTCACGCCGCCCGATCCCTATCCGTTCGATATCGGCATCTGGCATCGCCGCGTCGACGAGCCGGGTTTCCAGATCCGCAAACTGCTCGACGACCAGGTCGTGGCCGTGTGCAGTCCTTCGCTGCTCGCGCGCTACCCCGATTTCCGCATCGAGGATCTGCCGGGCATGCCGCTGCTGCGCTTCGCGCGCCGGTCGTGGCGCGACTTCTTCGAGGCGGCCGGCGTGACGGGCTCGGAACCCGAGCGCGGCCCCGTCTTCGACGACGCGGGTTTGCTGCTGCAAGCCACGGTGGCGGGGCAGGGCGCGGCCACCGCCCGGTTGCAACTCGCGCGCGATTTCATCGAGCGCGGCGAACTGGTGCAACTCGGGCAGGTGCGCATTCCCGCTTCGCTCGACTATTACTTCACCTGGCGCGAAGGCCACCCACGCGACGCCGCGATCCAGCAGTTCTATCGCTGGATCAAGTCGCAGCTCGCGCGCTGAATACGCGGGTTTTCGTCTGCGAATCAATGCGGGTAAAACCTGTGTCGATCGCGTCAACGCCAGGCGAATCCCATACGTTGTTTGCGATTATGGCCGTCAATAGCGTGGCAATAGCGTGGCAATCGGCTGGCACTCGTGTGGAAATGACGAAGCAATGCACGCACCAAAAGCGCACCATGGCGCGCGCCAATGCAGCATCGAATAGTGAGCAATAGCGGGCAATAAAGGTCGAAAAGAAACATGCGTGTGCACGATTCAATGCGCATGCACATTTCAGGCGCATTGTGCGCAATGCTGGTCATGCATGTTTCGCGGGCCGTATTGCCGCGGCATTGAAAACGCGTGAATACGATTGAATGGCATTCCTTTGAATGCGCATTGTCCTGGCGTTGTCCTGACATTCGGGACCGCCTGCCAGAGCGGATTGCAAGGGCATGTCGATTCGTCTGTGGAAATGAAGTCACAGATTAGCCACAGACGGGCAGCGCGCCGACGGTTTCGCATCAAAGTTGAAATAAATGGAGTATCGTTACTTCCCGATGCGATTGCCGCAGTCACACCTGCCGCAATGACTGCGTCTGATTCGAAGTGAAAGCGTAGTGCACGGCCCTCGCGGGCTATCAAAAAACTGTGACAACAGGAGAAAATTGCATGAAGGCTATTCAGGCGTTCAAACTGGCGGCAGGCACGATGCTCGTCGCCGCTTCGCTCCACGTGTACGCGCAGGACGCCGCCAGCGCGCCCGCCGCTGCACCGACCGACGCAGCCAAGGCTCAGCTGAAGGATTCGAAGGCGCAGTACAAGACGGCCAAGGCCGCGAACCGTGCGCTGTCGCGCAAGGTGCGCTCGGCACTCGCGAAGGCCAAGGACATCAGCGTGGCCAACATCACCGTGCGCGCTCGCGACGGCGCCGTGATCCTGCAAGGCACCGTGCCGGAGCAACCGCAGATCGACCGCGCCACGGAAGTGGCCAAGGGCGTGGCCGGCGTGACGTCGGTGAAGAACGCGCTGACGATCCGTCCGGTCGGGACCTGATCCGCTGCACGTGAACGGAATGCATCGCGCGCGTGGGGCGCGGGATGCAGTCCGCTTCAGCTTCGAAACCGCACATGCTATTCGCGAACCGAATTGCATGTGCGGTTTTTCTATGGGCGCGCGCCTCGTGATTTCAGGCTTCGACGTAATGCATGTCGGGCGATTGCCCCATCAGCAAAGGCTGATTCGCATCGGCGGCGGCGCGCAGATAATCCCAGAGCGACGTGATGCGCCGCAGCTTGCGCAACTCCTCGCGGCTGCATAGCCAGAAACGCCGCGTCACCACGATTTCGTCGGGCAGGATCGAGACCAGACGCGGATCGGGCTCCGCCATGAAGCACGGCAGGATCGCCAGCGCGCTGCCTTGCACGGCGGCGTGATATTGCGCGATCACGCTGGTGCTGCACAGATTCGCCTTGACGTTCGGCGCCGTGCGTTCGAGATAGAGCAACTCGTGGCTGAAGGCGAGATCGGCGACATAGCTGATGAACGCATGATGGCGCAGGTCGGCGGCACTGCGAATCGGTGCATGCCGCGCGAGATAGTCAGGTGTCCCATATAAACGCAGGCAGTAGTCGCTGAGCTTCGTGTACACGTACTGGCCGCGTTCCGGGCGCTCGAGCATGATGGCGAGATCGGCCTCGCGTTTCGACAGACTCACGAAATGTGGCACCGGCAGCAAATCGATCGACATGTCGGGATGCTGACCCGTGAAGCGCGCGAGTTGCGGCGCGAGAAAAAAGCAGCCGAAGCCTTCGGTCGATCCCACCCGAACGTGCCCTGAAAGCGATTGCGCGCCCAGCGCGAATTGCTCGCTCGCCGATTGCACCGTGGTTTCCACCGCGTCCGCGTAGGCGAGCAGGCGCTGGCCCTCGGCGGTCAGCACGAAACCGCCCGCGCGCGACTTGTCGAACAACACCGTGCCGAGCGCGGCTTCCAGCTCGCGCACGCGCCGCGCCACGGTGGTGTGATCGACGCCCAGGCGCTTCGCCGCGCCGCTCGCGCGCTGCGTGCGCGCCACTTCGAGGAAGTAGCGCAAATCGTCCCAGTTCAATGTCTCCATCTGTCCCGTTGTGTTTTTTTGCATATCGGATGGGCTTTTTCATCTCTATGTCGTGGATATTCGAATAACTATACTCGTTTGCAGGTCGCTGAAAAGACGGCCGCACACAATATGGATGGAGACAAAACGATGCACATGCAGTCCACCCCGGATGGGGCGGCAGTGGCCGTTCCCGTTCCAGAACAAAAACGCAGGGCGCGCGATTATCTGATCGCCGGCTGGGCCAGCATGGCCGGCACCACCATCGAGTGGTACGACTTCTTCCTCTACGGCACCGCCGCCGCACTCGTCTTCAATAAGGTTTTCTTTCCCACGCTCGATCCGATCCTCGGCACGCTCGCGGCCTTCGCGACGTATGGCGTGGGCTTCATCGGCCGGCCGATGGGCGGCATCGTGTTCGGCCATTTCGGCGACCGTATCGGCCGCAAGTCGATGCTGCTCGCCACGCTGCTGCTGATGGGCATTCCCAGCATGGCGATCGGCCTGATTCCCTCGTATCAGAGCATCGGTTACTGGGCCGCCGTGCTGCTCGTCGCCATGCGATTCCTCCAGGGTATGGCGGTGGGCGGCGAATGGGGCGGCGCGGTCCTGATGGCCGTCGAACACGCGCCGCCGGGACGCAAGGGCTTCTTCGGTTCGCTGCCGCAAACGGGCGTCGGATTCGGCCTGATTCTTTCGTCGATTGCGATGGCGGCCGTCACCGCGCTGCCCGAAGCCGATCTGCTCTCGTGGGGCTGGCGCATTCCGTTTCTGGCGAGCATTGCGCTGGTGCTGATCGGCTGGGTGATCCGCGTGCGCGTGCCCGAATCGCCCGATTTCGAACGCGTGAAAAAAGAGCGCGCGCCCGTGAATGCGCCTGTGCTCGAAGTGATGCGACGCCAGCCGCGCGAGCTGCTCCTGATCATCGGCGCGCGCACGGCGGAGAACACGTGGTTCTATCTGGTGGTGGCGTTTGCGCTTGCCTATGCCGCGAATCAGCTCAAGATTCCCAAGGCGCAGATCCTGCACGCGATCACGGCGGGTGCCGTGCTCTCGCTGGCGACGATGCCGTTCTGCGGCTGGCTCAGCGATCGCATTGGCCAGAAGCGTCTCTTTCTTGCGGGCCTCGTCGTGATGGCGGCGTTCGCCGCGCCGTTCTTCGCGATGCTCGAAACGCTGCATCCGCTGACCGTGTGGTGGGCGATGGTGCTCGGCGTCGGCGTGGTGTTTCCGATTCTCTATGCGCCCGAATCGCAATTGTTTGCCGCGCAGTTTCCGGCGGAAATCCGCTATAGCGGCATCTCGGTGTCGGTGCAGGTGGCCGGGGTGCTCGGCGGCGGCGTCGCGCCGATGATCGCGACCGCGCTGCTCGCCTGGGGCGGCGGCAATCCGCACTACGTAGTGGCGTATATGGTGGCGCTGGGCGTGATTGCGTTTCTGTGCACGCTGGCCATGCGCTCGCATCACGATTGATCGATATTTCGTATTCCTGTTCATCTGGTTAATCAGGTAGTCACGACCGGATCCGTTTATTCTTTTCGCAGAGAGTGCATCATGAACGCAGTCACCCAGGATTCCAACGCGCAGGTCTCGACCGTCAAGCTGCTGATCGACGGCGAGTTCGTCGAATCGACCAGCCAGGAATGGCGCGACATCGTCAATCCGGCCACGCAGGAGGTGCTGGCGCGCGTGCCGTTCGCGACCGTCGCGGAAGTCGATGCCGCAGTCAGGAGCGCGCAGGCTGCATTCGCCGAATGGAAGAACACGTCGATCGGCGCGCGTCTGCGCATCATGCTCAAATTGCAGGCGCTGATTCGCGAGAACATGTCGCGCATTGCGAAGACACTCACGGCCGAGCAGGGTAAGACGCTGCCCGATGCCGAAGGCGATATCTTCCGCGGCCTCGAAGTGGTCGAGCACGCCTGTTCGATCGGCACGCTGCAGCAAGGCGGTTTTGCCGAGAACGTGGCGGGCGGCGTGGACACCTACACGCTGCAGCAGCCGATTGGCGTGTGCGCGGGCATCACGCCGTTCAATTTCCCCGCCATGATTCCGCTGTGGATGTTCCCGATGGCGATCGTGTGCGGCAACACCTTCGTGCTCAAGCCGTCCGAGCAGGACCCGCTCTCGACCATGCAGCTCGTCGAACTCGCGCTCGAAGCGGGCATTCCGAAGGGCGTGCTCAACGTCGTGCACGGCGGCAAGGAAGTGGTCGACGCGATCTGCTCGCATCCGCTCGTGAAGGCGATTTCGTTCGTCGGCTCCACGGCGGTGGGCACGCATGTATATCGCCTCGGCAGCGAGCACGGCAAGCGCGTGCAATCGATGATGGGCGCGAAGAATCACGCCGTCGTGCTGCCCGATGCGAATCGCGAACAGACGCTCAACGCGCTGGCGGGCGCGGCGTTCGGCGCGGCGGGCCAGCGCTGCATGGCGACGTCCGTCGTGGTGCTGGTGGGCGCGGCGCAGCAGTGGGTGCCCGAGCTCGTCGAGAAGGCCAAAACGCTCAAGGTGAACGCGGGCCACGAGCCGAAGACCGACGTCGGCCCGGTGGTCTCGCGTGCCGCGAAACAGCGCATTCTCGGTCTGATCGAAGCGGGCGTGAAGCAGGGCGCGACGCTCGCGCTCGACGGCCGCGACGTGAAGGTGTCCGGCTACGAAAACGGCAACTTCGTCGGCCCGACGATCTTCACGGACGTAAAGACCGACATGGACATCTACACCCAGGAAATTTTCGGGCCGGTGCTGGTCGTGCTCACGGCGAATACGCTCGACGAGGCGATCGCGCTCGTCAACGCGAATCCGTTCGGCAACGGCGTGGGCCTGTTCACGCAGAGCGGCGCGGCGGCGCGTAAATTCCAGAGCGAAATCGACATCGGCCAGGTCGGCATCAACATTCCGATTCCGGTGCCGGTGCCGTATTTCAGCTTCACGGGTTCGCGCGGTTCGAAGCTCGGCGATCTCGGTCCGTACGGCAAGCAGGTCGTGCAGTTCTACACGCAGACGAAAACCGTCACCGCGCGCTGGTTCGACGACGCGACCGTCAACGACGGCGTGAACACCACGATCAGCCTGCGCTAAACGCGAACGACCAAGGGGGAGATGCTCATGAAAATCGGTTTCATCGGGCTGGGCCATATGGGCGCGCCGATGGCGCTCAATCTGATCAAGGCGGGCCACGCGTTGAGCGTGTTCGACCTCAGCGCCGACGCCATGCGCACGCTCGCCGACGCGGGCGCGACGCTGGCGGGCTCGCCCAAAGCGGCCGCCACGGGCGCGGAGTGGGTCATCACCATGCTGCCGGCCGCCGCGCACGTGCGAGCGGTGCTGAGCGGCGAGGACGGCGTGCTGGCGGGCGTTTCGAAGGGCGTGACGATCATCGATTCGAGCACGATCGATCCGGCCAGCGCGAAGGCCTTCGCGGCGCTCGCGCAATCGAACGGCAACCGCTTCGCCGATGCGCCGGTGTCGGGCGGCACGGGCGGCGCGGTGGCGGGCACACTGACCTTCATGGTGGGCGGCACGGCCGAGCTGTATGAAAGCGTGAAGCCGGTGCTCTCCGGCATGGGCAAGAACATCGTCCATTGCGGCGAGACCGGCACGGGGCAGGTCGCGAAGCTCTGCAACAACCTCGTGCTCGGCGTGACGATGGCGGGCGTGGCGGAAGCGATGGCGCTCGGCGAGGCGCTCGGCATCGACGCGAAAGTGCTGGGCGGCATCATGAACACGTCGACGGGACGCTGCTGGAGTTCCGACACGTACAACCCGTTCCCGGGCGTGATCGAGACCGCGCCCTCGTCACGCGGTTATACGGGCGGCTTCGGCACCGATCTGATGCTCAAGGATCTGGGTCTCGCCACCGATGCCGCGAAGCAGGCGCGTCAGCCCGCGTACATGGGCGCGCTCGCGCAGCAGCTTTATCAGGCGATGAGCAGTCATGGCGACGGCAAGCTCGACTTCTCGGCGATCATCAAGCTGTATCGTCACGAAGGCGGCGAGAAGGGCTGATCGCTTCAGCCCGGACTGAAAACGGCGCGTGCCTCGATGGGCTCGCGCCGTTTTTGCATCGGCAGCGTGTTAATGCGCTTCGATCGCTTTCATGCGCGACTCGATGCGCTTGAGCAGGCGCTTGAACCACGCATCGAGCAGCGCATTCGACGGCGCGGCGAGCGTCGAGCACGCCAGAATGCGATAGACGTCGTTGCGCGTGAGCTTGGACGGACGCGCAGGATCGAGCCAGTCCTCGTTATCGACGAGACGTTCGAGCGTTTCGAGGCCGATCAGGATCGGCCACAGGCACGCGAGGCGCAGACGCAGCGACAGGCGCGGCAGCGCGAACGTGTAGTCGATGGCCGCGCGGAAATGATCGAGCGCGATGCGCACGAGGCCGAACATCAGCGGACGCGCGCGGGCCGAGGTGCCCGGCTGCATCAGGTCGGCGGGCGAGAGCGCCGCTTGCGCGAGCATCGTGGCGGGCAGATAGCAGCGGCCGATACGCAGATCCTTGCCGCAATCGCGCAGCACGTTCACCATCTGCAGCGCCTTGCCGAAGCGCACGCCGCGCCGGTACATGGTGTCGCGCAGTGCCGGATCGAGCGCGCCGGGCAGGTGCATATAGGTCATCTTCGTCCAGAACTCGCCCACGCAGCCCGCCACCAGATACGTATAGCGGTCGAGTTCGTCCCACGTGCCGAGCGCGGCGACCTGGCCCGAGCGCTCGTCGGGGAAGGTGCGCAGATCGAATTCCATGCCTTCCGTGAGCGTCGTGACGATCTCGCGCACGGCCGCGCGGTCCGCCTTGTCGAGCTGGCCGAGCACGTCGAGCGCGCCGTCGAGCGATTCGAGCAGCAGCTTTTCGTCCGATTGCGTCTGCTGACCGGCGACTTCGCCGGCGATGCGCTTGAGCGCGTCGTCGGACTGATCGCCGGCCACGCCGCCGGCGTTGCCGTTGACGCGCTCGCGGAAGGCCAGCAGCAGCGCGAGGCGCTGGGCCGGCGGGATCAGCGAGGTGTCGGCGATGGTGTCGGCGGCGCGCGCGAGCAGGTACGCTTCGCCCACCGGATCGCGCATGCCCACGGGCAACACGCGCAGCGTGAGGTAGAACGAGCGGGAAACGCCTTTGAGCAACGGCCCGAGCAGGTAGGCCCGGTTAGAATTCTGCATGTCGGTTGGGGCTGGTGAGACTGGACGAGGCTGAATAACGGCAGCCGCATTGTAGCGTGGACGGGGACGGACCGACCCGGCGCCGCCCGCCCCCGCAATCCGGCTCGCCGCGACGAGCGCTTGCGCGCGCGCTCGCTCCGGGGTCAATTCATCGCGCGATACGGCCGCATCCGCAAACACGCGGCAGCGGCGCTGCTCGACATCCACCCTTCCCGTTGCGTGTTTTGTATGCGCCGAATCGCGTGCCTCGTTGATCTCCTGTTCAGCTTCTTGTCGGCTTATCGACAGTCGCGGTAATCGTTTTGGTTACGGCGTATTTTCCGCCTCTCTCGCCCCATTTCGCGCGACGTAATTTGAAAGGACTACGTTTTGCGCCGTCAAATACGGGCTCGGCGTGCAATGCGGCCCGCATGGTCGAGACGTAAATCGCCCATCTCTTACGCGGCAATATTGATGAAAGTAATACGCGTAACGCTAAGGGTAATGGCATCGCGGCGCCATCTCTCTACACTCCGCCGATGGTTTTCGTCACGGAGGCGCCGTCTATGTCCACGTCCACGTCACTTGCCATCGACTCGCTGCGCGGTTTCGAACTGACCGCGGATGGCCAGTATCTGATGGTGAACAGTAATCAGCCGGACAGCGTTGCCGTGCACTGTTCGGTCATGCATGAATTGCTGGCCGCGCTTTCCAACGCGATCGGCCGTTCTGAGCGCATTCGCCACAAGAGTGCGAGCGTCAAATTCACCATGCCCTGCGAGGCATGGGAGATCGGCCGCGAGTCGGGCGCCGTGCAGCATCTGGTGGTGAGTTTCCGCCTGCCCGGCGGCGCGGAGCTGTCGTTTCGCCTGCATCCGTCGCAAGCCGCGCACATGACTGAAGTGCTGTCGCTCGCGACCGGTCTCGCCAAGCCGCTGCGGCCCGCTTCGATGCGCGTGCAATAGCGCATGGCGGCCGTGCGCTGGCCGCTTCGTCACGTGGCCGCGGCTCCCGCCGCAGCCGTCCTTCTTGCCGCGCGCGCAACGCGGCGTTCCCGTTGGCCTTACTCTCGACCTCCCGCATGACGGTTTCATCTACCACGCGCTACACCCGCGCGCTGACCTTCGCTGGCCTCGGCCTGAGCATGGCGGCCACCGCACACGCCGCGGATCCTTTCGTGGTCCAGGACATTCGCATCGACGGCCTGCAGCGTATCGAACCGGGCACCGTGTTCGCCTATCTGCCGATCAAGCAGGGCGACACTTTCTCCGACGACAAGGCCTCCGACGCGATCCGCGCACTCTACGCAACGGGCTTCTTCAGCGACGTGCGCATTTCCACCGAAGGGCGCACGGTCGTCGTGCAGGTGCAGGAACGCGCGGCGATCGGCACGATCGACTTCGCGGGCATTCACGAATTCGACAAGGACAATCTGACCAAGGCGCTCAGCGCAGTGGGACTCTCGCCGGGCCGCAGCTACGACAAGGCGCTCGTCGATCGCGCGGAGCAGGAGCTCAAGCGCCAGTACCTCACGCGCGGCTATTACGCCGCCGAGGTGACGACGACCGTGACGCCGATCGACCGCAATCGCGTCGCGCTGCTGTTCTCGGTGATCGAAGGCCCGAGCGCGAAGATCCGCCAGGTGAACTTCATCGGCAACAATGCGTTCAGCGAAAGCACCTTGCGCGACGAGATGCAGTTGTCCACGCCGAACTGGTTTTCCTGGTACACGAAGAACGATCTGTACTCGAAGGACAAGCTCACGGGCGACCTGGAAAACGTGCGCTCGTACTATCTGGACCGCGGCTATCTGGAGTTCAATATCGACTCCACGCAGGTCTCGCTGTCGCCCGACAAGAAGGACATGTATCTGACGATCTCGATACATGAGGGCGAGCCGTACACGATTTCGAGCGTGAAGCTCGCGGGTAATCTGCTCAATCGCGAAGCCGAACTCACCAAGCTCATCGGCGTGAAGAAGGGCCAGCGTTTTTCGGCGCAGAAGCTCAAGGACACGACCAAGGCGCTCGTCGATCATCTCGGCGAATACGGTTACGCGTTCGCGACCGTCAATGCCGAACCGCAGATCGATCAGCAGCATCACACCGTCGCGCTGACGCTGCAGGTCGATCCGAGCCGCCGCGTGTATGTGCGTCACGTGAACATCACGGGCAATACGCGTACGCGCGACGAAGTGATTCGCCGCGAAATGCGCCAGCTCGAAAGCGCGTGGTTCGATTCGAATCGCCTCGCGCTTTCGAAGGACCGCGTGAATCGTCTGGGTTACTTCACCAACGTCGACGTGACGACCGTCCCCGTGGAAGGCACGCAGGATCAGGTCGACGTGGACGTGAACGTGACCGAGAAGCCTACCGGCACGCTTTCGCTGGGCGTGGGTTACGGCTCGGGCGAAGGCCCGATCATTTCGGCGGGCGTTTCGCAGGACAACGTGTTCGGTTCGGGCAATACGCTTTCGCTGAACGTGAATACGGCGAGCACGTACCGCACGCTGTCGGTCACGCAGATCGATCCGTATTTCACGGTCGACGGCATCAAGCGTATTACCGACGTCTATTACCGCACGACCGAACCGCTTTATTATTCGAGCACCAACGACACGAGCTTCCGTATCGTTTCGTATGGCGCGGACATGAAATTCGGCATTCCGTTTTCCGAAACCGACATGGTGTATTTCGGTCTCGGTATCGAACAGGATCGTCTGGATATCGACTCGGAAACGCCGCAGACGTATAAGGATTACGTCGCCGATTTCGGCCGCGTGTCGAACATCATTCCGTTGACGGTGGGCTGGTCGCGCGACAATCGTGACAGCGCGCTGGTGCCGAGCCGCGGCTACTTTGCGCAGGCCAATGCCGAATACGGCACGCCTGCCGGCCTGCAGTACTACAAGGCCGACGCGCAGATGCAGTATTACTACTCGTTCGCACGCGGCTTCGTGCTGGGCCTGAACTTCCAGGGCGGCTACGGCAACGGCATTGGCGGCGCGTACCCGATCTTCAAGAACTACTACGCGGGCGGTATCGGTTCGGTGCGTGGCTACGAGTCGGGCTCGCTCGGCCCGCGCGACTCCAGCACGGGCGATCCGATCGGCGGCTCGAAGATGGTGGTCGGCAATATCGAACTCACGTTCCCGCTGCCGGGCACGGGCTACGACCGCACGCTGCGCGTCTTCACGTTCCTCGACGGCGGTAACGTCTGGGGTTCGGAGGGCAACAGCACCGGCGCGAACGGCCTGCGTTACAGCTACGGTGCGGGTCTGGAATGGATTTCGCCGATCGGGCCGCTCAAGCTCGACATCGGCTTCCCGATCGTCAAGCATGCGGGCGACCAGTATCAGAAGTTCCAGTTCCAGATCGGTACGTCGTTCTAAGCGGCGCTCAGATCAGCAACTCGATCGAGTGATACAGGCGGCGCCGCTCCGGGTCCTGCGAGGCTTCCCCGGAGCGGATCGCCGTCTTGAGGCAATCGAGAAAGCATTCCGCGGCGGCCGAGAGCGGCACGCCGCGACGCGCGACCACGCTCACCACGGTGCGGTCCACTTCTTCCTGTAGCGACAGCGCGCGCAGATTCTCGCGCGCGACGCGCGTCTCCACCAGCGGCCACGGAAAAATGCTGGCCATGTCGGTGTGCATGATCAGCCCCATCGCGACGATGAACGAATGCGCGAGGTGCACCGTGCGCGGCAGCGGCAGACCGTGGCGGCGAAACACGTCGTCGGCGATCATTTCCTTGCTGGCCGGATCCCAGTTGAGCAACCATTCGCAATCCTGAAGATCGCGCAATGAATGCGTTTCTTCCAGCGGATGACCCTTGCGCACGACCACGGCCGATTCGGTGGCGAAGATCGGCGTCTGCGTGAATTCCGTATGCAGCGAAGCCGGCCCGGGCTTGCCGAGCGAGAAGTCGAGTGAGCCGTCGCGCAGACGCGGCATCACGATATTGAGCAGCCCCTCGTAGAACTCCAGGTGCATGTCGGGCATGCGCGCGCGAAACAGCGTGACTGCGTCGGGCAGAAACGAGAGCGCGAGCCACGGCGTCACGCCAATCGCGAGCTTGCCGCCGCCGCGGCCGCGCCGCGCGTCGAGTTCGTCCTGGGCGCGCGACAGCTGGTGCACGATCGCGCGGGCGTGCACGAGCAGCGCCTGGCCCGCCTCGGTGAAGGCGATGCCGCTCGCGTTGCGCGTCACCAGCGCGATCTGCTGCTCGGCTTCGAGTTCGCGCACGGCCTTGGTGGCCGCGGCGGGCGAAATGCCGAGCGCACGCGCGGCCGCGCGGATGCTGCCGGTATCGGCCATGGCGACGAGCGCCCGGAACTGATGGAACTTCATGAGGGAAAACCCGAGTGCATACCTCTGGTTGGCGGGCCAACCATTGTAGGGCTGTCGGCGAAAAAGCGGCGTCATTATCCTGAGTCTCGAACCGTACCGAACCGTACCGAACCGTATCGATGCAGGAGACTCCGGATGAACACGATGGCGATCCCGCCCGAAATTGCCGCGATCGAAGCTGAAATGATCGCGCTGCGCCACGCCATTCACGCGCACCCCGAACTCGGCTACGAGGAGTTCGTGACGGGCGACCTGGTCGCGCAGCGGCTCGCCGAGTGGGGCTATGAGGTCCATCGCGGGCTGGGCGGCACGGGCGTGGTGGGCACGCTCAAGGCGGGCGACGGCACGCGCCGTCTGGGCCTGCGCGCCGACATGGACGCGCTGCCGATACACGAAGCCACGGGGCTCGATTACGCGAGCCGCATTCCGGGCAAGATGCACGCGTGCGGTCACGACGGCCACACCGCGATGCTGCTTGCGGCGGCCAGACATCTCGCGCAGTCGCGCAGTTTCAATGGCACGCTTCATCTGATCTTTCAACCGGCCGAGGAAGGCCTCGGTGGCGCGAAGCGCATGCTCGACGAAGGACTCTTCGAGCGCTTTCCGTGCGACGCCGTGTTCGCGATGCACAACATGCCGGGCTTTCCGACTGGCAAGCTGGGCTTTCGCGCGGGGCCGTTCATGGCGTCTTCGGATACCGTCGTGATCGACATCGACGGGCGCGGCGGCCACGGCGCGGTGCCGCATAAGGCCATCGATCCGGTGGTGGTGTGCGCGAACGTCGTGCTTGCGCTGCAGACCATCGTGTCGCGCAACGTGCCGCCGCTCGAGATGGCGATCGTCACGGTCGGCGCGATACATGCGGGCGACGCGCCCAACGTGATTCCGCAGACCGCGCAGATGAAACTCTCGGTGCGCGCGCTGCGTCCCGACGTGCGCGATCTGCTGGAGGAGCGCATTACCGCGCTCGTGCATGCGCAGGCGAGCGTGTATGGCGCGACGGCGCGCATCGATTATCAGCGTCGCTATCCGGTGCTCGTGAACGAGCCGGCCATGACTGCATTCGCGCAGGACGTGGCGCGCGACTGGCTCGGCGAAGGCGGTCTGATTCACGACATGGACCCGCTCACGGGTAGCGAGGATTTTGCGTTTCTGCTCGAACACTGCGCTGGCAGCTACCTGATCATTGGTAACGGCGACGGGGAGGGCGGCTGCATGGTTCACAACCCCGGCTACGATTTCAACGACGACTGCCTCGCGACGGGTGCGGCGTATTGGGTGAAATTGACCGAACGTTTCTTGCAGCCGTGATTACGAATAATTGATTCGGATAGCGAACGATTCAGCATTCGAGTGTGCCACGCGCTCGGGTCGAGACAGAAGGAGACACACGATGAACGCCACTTCGCTGCACAGCGACTCCGGTGCGCCGCCGCATGCGCATTCTCGCGCCACGCGTGCGAAGGCTATTGCCGCGATCACGCTTGGCAACGGCCTCGAGTTTTTCGACTTCACGGTGTACAGCTTTTTCGCCTCGACCATCGGCGCTCTGTATTTTCCGGTGCACGGCGCGTTGAATCAATTGATGCTGGCCGTCGGCAGTTTCGGCGTGGGTTTCATCGTGCGTCCGCTGGGTGGCGTCTTCATCGGTGCGTTTGCCGATCGCGCGGGCCGTAAAGCAGCGATGACGCTTACGCTCTGGCTGATGGCGCTCGGCTCGGCGCTCATCGCCTCCGCGCCCACGTATGCGCAGATCGGGCTGCTCGCGCCCGCGCTTATCTTGCTCGCGCGTCTGATTCAGGGCTTTGCGGTGGGCGGCGAAGTGGGCGCGTCCACCTCGCTCCTGCTCGAATACGCCGACGACCGCACACGTGGCTTCTACGGCAGCTGGCAGTTCGTGAGTCAGGGGCTCAACGCCGTATGCGGCGCGCTGATCGGCGTCGCGCTTTCGACAGCACTCACGCCTTCGGCACTCGAAAGCTGGGGCTGGCGCGTGCCGTTCGTGCTTGGCATGCTGGTCGCGCCGGTGGGCGTGTATATTCGCCGCCATCTCGACGAAACCCTCGTTCACGCGCAACCCGCAGAAAGCACCGCCGCCGAGGACATCGCGCGTCCGTTGCGCGAGATTTTCACGCGCCATCGCGTGGCGCTCGTCGCGGGCGTGGTCACGACGATAGGCGGTACGGCGGCCAACTACATCGTGTTGTTCTACATGTCGACGTACGCGATCCGGATTCTCGGCCTGCCGGTTTCAGTCGGCATGAGCGCCGCGCTCGTGGCCGCGCTCGTGACGGCGGTCTGCTCGCCGTTCGCGGGCTGGCTCTCCGACCGGGTGGGGCGCAAGTGGGTCTTCGGCGTCTCGCGCGTGCTGCTGATCGCCGCGATCTATCCCGCGTTCATGCTGATCCACGCGATGCCGACCGTCGGCATGGTGCTGGCCGTTGTGGCCGTGCTGGGCGCACTCGTCGCGTTCACGGCTGTGCCGAATATCGTCATGCTGCCCGAGTTGTTTCCGCAATCGATTCGCGTGACGGGCATGTCGATCGTGTACTGCGTGGGTGTGTCGATATTTGGTGGCTTTGCGCAATTCTTCGCAACGTGGCTCATCAAACTGCTCGGCAATCCGCTTGCGCCCGCGTGGTATCTGATTGGCTGCGGGGCGGTTTCGTTGCTGGCATTGCCGTTGATTCGCGAACCGGCGGGCCGTCCGCTCGATTGACATGCGCCCGTATTGCCGTGCGCTATGCGCTTTTGGCGCACGTTGCCCCTTTTTTAACGCGTTTTTTGCGCGCGTCTTTCTAGAATCGAGCCATGTTCAACAGCACGCGCGCCGCGCAATCCGGCGGCGCGCGACCGCACGACATGGCATCGCTCCTTCCGCATTGTCTCGCTTTAACTTCGTCACATAAACCGAAGGCGCGCGGCGCACGCTTTGATGCCTCGTACGCGACGCAGCGCGCCGCGCGCGTGCAGATGATCGTACGCGTCGCACCACCCGATGCGCAACTCGCGCGCCGGCTGCTGCACGGCATGCTCGGCGATGCACTGGGCGTGCATACCATCGACATCGACCGGCGCAGCGAACTCGCCTGTCTGCATGTCGCGCTCGAACGCAGCCGCGTGCCGGATGCCATGGCTCTGCTGATCCGTACGTTGCCAGGCGCGGAATTCGGCGCAATCAGGCAATTGGAGCGCGATCGTTGAAACGCATTGCAACGCATTGAAGCGTTTGCTGAGTCGTTACTTGAATCGCACATGTTTGCAATCCCCCGATTTCATTTCCGTCGATGTAATGCAGTTGGCGATTATTTCGCCATGCGTAGCAAACTCACGAGAATGGCAAACATCAACGTGCCCCTACGGGAAACGCAGTAATATCTGCTCCGAGCTTCAAGGCGGCGCAGCACGTCCGGCAAAACCGGACTCGCCTCGGGTTCGTCGGTCCAGCGTAGATCGTCGACAACGGAGAGAACAGCATGTTATGCGGAATCCGGCTTGCCCGTTTGTGCCTGTCGTTGGGATTGCTGCTTGGAGTTGCTGCGTGCCATGAGAAGACGCCCGTTGCGTCGGCGCCGCCGCCTGCCAATGTCGATGTAATCGACGTCGCGTTGCGCGATGTGCCCGTGGTATTCGATTACGTCGCGCAGACGGAAAGCTCGCAGCAGGTCGAAATTCGCGCGCGCGTGAATGGCTTTCTGGAAAAGCGCGTGTATCAGGAAGGTGCGCTGGTTCATCAGGGCGACGTGATGTTCGTGATGGACCGCAAGCCGTTCGAGGCTGCGCTCGACGCGGCGCGCGCCGAATATGCGCAGCAGAAGGCGCGGCTCGATACGGCGCAGGCCAACCTGAATCGCGTGCGTCCGCTCGTTGCCAAGAACGCCTTGAGCCAGAAAGACCTCGACGACTCAGTCGGTCAGCAGCAAGCCGCGGCCGCTGCGCTCGAACAGGCGCGTGCCAATGTCACGAGCGCGAGCCTCAATCTCGGCTATACGACCATCACCGCGCCGGTGACCGGCTTGTCGAGTTTCGCCAAGAAGCAGGACGGCTCGTATATCGACGCCACCAATAGCCTGCTCACTTATGTCGCCAAACTCGATCCCATGTGGATCAACTTCTCGTTGTCCGAGAACGAGATGCTGGATCTGCGCACGCAGATCAAGAGCGGCGCGCTCAAGTTTCCGCAGCTTGGCAAACTCGAAGCGGTCATCGTGCTTGCGGACGGCAGCGTGTATCCGTATCGCGGCCGCATTGCCTTTACCGATGCGTCGCTGAGCACGGAAACCGGCACGTATCTGATTCGTGCCGAAGTGCCGAATCCGACTGGCGCGTTGCGTCCGGGCCAATTCGTGCGAATCAAGTTGCTCGGCGCGGATCGCGCGAGCGCGGTGGCGGTGCCGCAGGACGCGGTAATGCAGGGGCCGCGCGGCGCCTATGTCTGGACTGTCGACAAGGATGGCAAGGCGCAGCAGCGCTCGGTGGAAACGGGCGAGTGGAATGGCAACGACTGGGTCATTCGTTCCGGGCTGCACGCGGGGGACCGCGTTGTGGTCGACAATACTTTGCGGCTGATGCCGGGCGCTGTCGTAAAAGCAAACGTGGTGGCAACACCGCCGGCCAGCGTGAAAATCCCCGGCGCGGATACCGCCAATGCGCAAGTCGCGAATCCTGACGAATCAGCGAAGCAGGCTGCTCCGCAAAACGGCGCGAGCGCTTCCAGTGCGAAAAGCGCAGCCCCGGCGACGTCGACCGAAGCGAATGCCGCTGCACTGACCCGGCTTTATTTCGAAGTCGGCAGCGCCAGCCTCGACGCTCAATCGGCCAGTGCGCTGGCCGCTGTCGCGCAGCGTCTCGTGAGTGCGCCGGACACGCACGTGGTGATCTCCGGCTACACCGATTCAAGCGGCTCGTATGCCGCGAACGAACGTCTGGCCGCCTCGCGTGCGGCGACGGTGCGGGCGGCGCTGATCGTGGCGGGCGTGCAGAACGCACGCATCGACATGCGTAAACCCGCGCGCATCGTCGCCACCGATCCTCCCGACAAGTCGCGCCGCGTGGATGTCACGCTCTCGCCCACCGCAGGGGGGTGAGCGATGAAGTTATCCCACTTCTTTATCGACCGGCCCATTTTCGCGTCGGTGCTCTCGATTATTCTCGTGGTGGCGGGCCTGGTGTCGATGTTCAATCTGCCGATTGCGCAGTTTCCCGACATCGCGCCGCCCACGATCACCGTGAGCGCCACGTATCCGGGCGCGAGCGCCGACATCGTCGCGCAGAATGTGGCCGCGCCCATCGAGCAGCAGGTGAATGGCGCCGACAACATGATGTATATGAGTTCGTCGAGTTCGTCGACGGGCAATATGACGCTCACGGTGTATTTCAATATCGGCACCGATCCGTCGCTCGCGCAGGTGGACGTGCAGAACCGCGTGAATCTCGCGCTGCCCACGCTGCCCGATGCGGTGACGGCGCAAGGCGTCTCGGTGCAAAAGCGCTCGTCGGCGTTCATGATGGTGATCGCGATCTATTCACCCGACAACGCTTATGACCAGGCGTATGTGGCGAATTACGCGAACGTGTATGTGCTCGACGCGCTCAAGCGTATTCCGGGCGCGAATCAGGCGTCGATTTTCGGTTCCGCCGACTACGCGATGCGCATCTGGCTCAAACCTGATCGCATGGCGAAACTGGGCATCACAGTCGCCGACGTGCAGAACGCCGTCAGCGCGCAGAATCAGCAGTTTTCCGCGGGACGATTAGGCCAGTCGCCCACCGACGCGCCCGTGCAGCAGACGTTTCCGGTGGCGACCAAAGGGCGTCTGACCGAGCCGGTCGATTTCGACAACATCATTTTGCGCGCGGGGTCTGGCGACGCCGCCATCGTGCGCATCAAGGATATCGGTCACGCGGAACTCGGTGCGAAGGATTATTCATTGCGCGGCCGTTATAACGGCAAAACGGCGACGCTGATCGCGGTCTATCAGCAGCCGGGCGCGAACGCGCTGCAAGTGGCCAAGCAGGTGCGTGCGACGCTGGAGCAATTAAAGAAGAATTTCCCGCCCGGCCTGAAATACGAAGTGGCGCTCGACACCACCGAATTCGTGCGCGAGTCGATCGGCGAAGTGGTGCACACCCTGCGCGACGCCGTGATACTCGTGATTCTGGTGGTCTACATCTTCCTGCAGAGTTTTCGCGCGACACTCGTGCCAATTCTCGCGGTGCCGGTGTCGATTATCGGGGCGTTCATCGGCATGGAGGCATTCGGCTTTTCGATCAATATGCTCACCTTGTTCGGCATGGTGCTGGCCATCGGCATTGTGGTGGACGACGCGATCGTCGTGATTGAAAACGTCGAGCGCAATATGAGCGAATTCAAATTGCCGCCGAAAGAAGCGGCCAAACGCGCGATGGACGAAGTGAGCGGGCCGGTGGTGGCCATCGTGCTCGTGCTGCTTGCGGTGTTTATTCCTGTGGCGTTTCTTTCCGGTATCACGGGCCAGCTTTATAAACAGTTCGCGGTGACGATCGCAGTGTCGGTGGTGTTGTCGGGCGTGGTCGCGCTGACGCTGTCGCCCGCACTGGCCGCCATTCTGCTCAAGCCGGGCGAGCAGAAGAAGAACCGCTTTTTCCGCTGGTTCAACGACAGATTCGACCGGCTCACCAACGGCTATGGCAGTTGGGTGCAGACTGCGATTCGCCGCGTGCTGCTGTCGATCGGATTGATCGTCGTGATGCTGATCGCCACGGGTGGTCTCTTCAAAACCATTCCGTCGTCGTTTTTGCCGGTGGAGGACCAAGGCTATCTGCTCGGCGCCGTCGTGTTGCCCGACGCCGCCAGTCTCGACCGCACCGGAGAATTGTCGAAGAAGGCGGAAGACTGGTTCGCAAAGCAACCCGCCGTGAGTTCGGTGGCGGCGCCTATCGGCTATAGCTTGATCGACTCGCAATATAAATCGAATGCGGGCACGCTGTTCATTACGCTCAAGGGCTTCAAGGAGCGCGGCGAAAACGGCACGGCGCAGGATCTGATTCGCGCGGCGACGAAAGTGTTTTCGGGCTTCAAGGACGGTGCGGTGGTGCCGCTCAATCCACCTTCGATTCCGGGCCTCGGCACCACGGGCGGATTCGAATTCTGGCTGCAGAGCACAGGCGACGGCAGTTATCAGCAACTCGAGGAAAAGGTGCGCCAATTCATTGCCAAGGCGCGCCAGAATCCCGCATTACGCAGCGTGAATTCGACCATCAATACCAATTCGCGGCAATTGCTGGTGGAAGTCGACCGCGAGCGCGCGGAAACGCTCGGCGTGCCGATTCAGGATGTCTATTCCGCGTTGCAGACGATGTTCGGCTCGTCGTACGTGAGCCAGTTTCCAAAGGGCAGCCGTCTGTTTCAGGTGATCGTGCAGGCGGAGCCGCAATATCGCACGCGGCCGGAAGATATTCAGCAGCTTTATGTGCGCAATACCAGTGGGCAGATGGTGCCGATCAAGGCGCTGGCCACGGTCCGTTTCGTGCCTGGCGCGGATATCGTGAATCGCTTCAATAATTTTCCGGCGGCCAAGCTGACCGGCGATGCCGCGCCCGGTCACAGTTCCGGCGAAGCGATTGCGGCAATGGAAGAGATCGCGCGCGAAACGCTCGGCGACGGCTACAACTACGAATGGAGCGGCCAGGCCTACGAAGAAAAGCAGGCGGGCTCGACGGCGGCGCTCGTGTTTGCCTTCGCGTTGCTGATGGTGTTCCTGATTCTCGCGGCGCAATACGAAAAATGGTCGCTGCCGATCGGCGTGCTGCTCGCCGTGCCCTTTGCGTTGTTTGGCGCGCTGGTGGGCATTTTCATACGCGGTATGGAAAACGACGTGTATTTCCAGATTGGTTTGACGGTGCTGATTGCGCTGGCCGCGAAGAACGCCATTCTTATTTTCGAATTCGCGGTGGAAATGCGCGAGAAAGAAGGGCTGTCGCCTTACGACGCGGCGTTGCGCGCCGCGAAATTGCGGCTGCGTCCGATCATTATGACGTCGCTCGCGTTCATTCTCGGTTGCGTGCCGCTTGCGATCGCCAGCGGCGCGTCGGCGGCGAGCCGGCGCTCGCTGGGCACCGGCGTGATTTTCGGCATGCTCGGCGCGACGGTGATCGCACTGTTCTTCATCCCGATGTTCTTCTGGGGCCTCGAAACGCTGTCGTCGCGCAAGACGCCGAAGCCCGAGCCGAACCTGCCGCCGCCGTCGGCGCCGCCCGCGCAGGAGGGTTGAAGCCATGACGCCGATACTCCAGCGCGCCATGTTACGCACCGCACCGTTCGCGCTCGCGGCCTGTTTTGCGGCCTGTCTCGCGGCCTGCGCCGTGGGGCCCGACTATCATCGGCCGACGGTGGAATCGCCGTCGTCCTATCGTTTTGCCGCGCCCGGCGCGGAAGTGGTCGATCCGTCGCTCGACTGGTGGACGCAATTCAACGATCCGGTACTCGACGATCTGATTGCGAAAGCGCTCGCGCAAAACAAGGATTTGCGCATCGCCGCCGCGCGTATCGAAGAATATTACGGTCGCTACGTGGTGACGCGCGCGGGCCTGTTTCCGCAAATCGGCGCGAATTTCGGCGCGTCGCGCAGCCGTGGCGTGCCCGCGCCCGGCTATCCACCCGTAGTGGGCAATCAGGTGCAGCTCGAAGGCGTGGCGTCGTGGGAACTCGATCTGTTCGGGCGTCTGCGGCGTTTAACCGAAGCCGCGCGCGCCGATTATCTCGGCACGCAATCGGCGCAACAGGCCACGCGGATTGCGCTGATTGCCAATGTGGCGTCGAGTTATCTGCAATTGCGCGATTACGACAATCAACTGACGATTGCGCAAGAGACGCTCAAGAGCCGCCAGGGCGCGCTCGATCTGTTTAACGAGCGTTTTGCGGGCGGCGTGGTGTCGAAATTGCAATTGAGTCAGGCGCGTTCGGAATATGAATCCGCGCAGGCGTCGGTGTATTCAATCGAGCAGCAGATCGCGCAACAGGAAACGGCAATTTCGCTGTTACTCGGTCAGAATCCGGGGCCGATTCCGCGCGGCAAATCGATTACCGAATTGACCGCGCCGGCCATTCCGGCGGGTCTGCCTTCGTCGTTGATCGAGCGCCGCCCCGATATTCTCCAGGCCGAGCAGGCGCTCGTTTCCGCCAACGCATCGATCGGCGCGGCGCGCGCGCAATATTTTCCGCAGATTTCGCTCACGGGTTTATTCGGTGCGGCCAGCACGGCGCTCTCGGGCTTATGGACGGGACCGGCGCGCATCTGGTCGTTCGCGGGGTCGGTGACGCAGCCGATTTTCGAGGGCGGCGCGATTGCGGGCTCGGTGCATCAGGCAGAAGCGGTGCAACAGGAAGCGTTGCTGAGTTACGAGCAGACGATCCAGCAGGCATTCGCCGACGTGGAGAATGCGCTCGTCGGCGTGGCGCGCACGCGCGATCAGCTCGACGCCACGACGCGTCAGGTGGAAGCGCTCACGCAATATGCGGCGCTGTCGCGCGATCTTTACGAAGGCGGTTATACGAGTTATCTGGAAGTGCTCGATGCGGAACGCAGTTTATTCAGCGCGCAATTACAGCAATCGTCTCTACAGGATCAGCAGCTCGCGCAGATCGTGAGCCTCTATAAAGCGCTTGGTTATGGCTGGACGCCGTCGGCGGGCGAGAACGGGGTGGACGGTACGACGAAAGCCGCTCCGCAGTCGTGAATGGCGGAGCGGTCGCTGAAAAAATGAGTGTGAATGCGCGCTGCATTCAAGGCGATTCCGCTAGCAGATAGCGCAGCGACTGAGGTTCGGCGCGCGTCGCTTTCGCCACGTGCAGCGATTTGCGGTCGGTCTTCGGCGCGATTTTCTGCACCTGTTTGCCGCTATTCATGCCGGTCATTGGCGCGTTGCGCTGCGCAAATGCCGCGGTGCTCGTCGCCGACGCGCACGCGCACAGAACCACGGCCACGACGGTGCCCGCAACTGGAGAAGGGATCATCGGAACGCTCCCGCAGCGGCGCGAGGCCGCGAATGCGCGGACGGGGCCCGCGCTGCGTTCCTGAGTATGGTCGGGCGTCGCGCGCGCCGCCTCCATCGTCTGATGGAGAAAGATGCGGGGCGCGTGATGAAGCGAAGCGGCTAGTCAGCGGCGCGGCGGTCGGAGAGCGCGAGCTCGCAGTCCTTGAGCACCTGCAAAACCAGCTTCGCCTGGTAATTGAGGTCGTCGGTGTCGAGTATTTCCTCGACGGCGTCGCGCGCCCAGGTCGCGTCGACGAACCATGCGTGCTGCTTGGCGATTTCCTGTGCGATGGCGGTGAGCCGCGCGATGGCGAGCCAGTCGGCTTCGCGCGCGTGGCGATCGAGCCACTTGTGGGCCGCCTGCACGTGAAAAGCCGCGTTCGGCCAGGATTCGTTGAGGTAGTAGGCCCCGAGGCTCCCACACGTGAGCCAGCAGAGCAATTCCACGCGGTCGCGCGGGCTTAGATGGTGGCGTACATCACTCATGGCGACGCTCGCGAAGGTGACGAAGTTCGATTGACGGGCACATGCACGTTACGACTCCAGTGCCAAAACAATATCACGTAAACGCGCTGGAGCAACACACGTGCCGCTTTACGCGGGCTACAGGCGTAGCGTCGCCTGGAGGCCCTCGTATGCAAACCAGGAGTGACACCAGGGCTGTGTGCGCCAGCGCGCCAATCGGCATGGGGTGCAGCGGTCCCGAGCATGCGTGGCGCATTCGTGCCGGACGGTCGGATCGCGCCAGGCGTGAGGCGCGTCGAGCGGGTGCGATCGAGCAATGCCGTTGCGATTCGAGCCCTTAAATCGCGGCGTAAAACGGCGGCGGGTTAAACCGTTCTGCCGCTTGCGCGTGCGAGCCAGGCGGCGGCGTCGGATGCGCCCATGCCGTTCGCGACGTCGAATGCGGTATTGCCCGCGCCGTCCTGCGCGGACGGATTGGCGCCGCGCGCGATCAGCATTTCGACGATGTCCACACGGTTGAACATGGCCGCGATCATCAGCGCGGTGCGGCCGTCGGGCGACGCGCCTTCCACGTCGGCGCCATTGTCGAGCAGCGCGGCGATCACTTCGGTGTAGCCCTTGAATGCGGCGCCCGCGAGCGGCGTCTGGCCGTTGTCGTTGCGCAGGTCGGGATCGGCGCCGCGTTGCACCAGCGCGCGCACGGCGTTGGCGTGGCCGTGGTAGCTCGCGAGCATTACGAGGCTGTCGCCTTTATCGTTGCGCAGATTGGGCGGCAGGCCCTGATCGATGAGCGAGGCGAGCGTGGCGGCTTCGCCACGGCGCGCGGTGTCGAAGACTTCACGCGCGAAATCGAGCAGGCGCGGATCGAGATCGTCGGCGGAGGGGTTGGCGGTCACGGCGGGCTCCTTCGGTTCGGTCGGTGGCGAAGCCCGCGCGCTGCCGGGCGAGCCTCATTGTCGCCGATTCGCGCGCGGGGTGCGCGAACTACGAAAGCGCACGATGCCGCACGAAAAAACGGCGCCGCGCCGGGCCGCGCGAGAAACACACGCGGCAGGCGCGGCGCCGTTGCGCCGCCGAAGCGGGGAATGCTGTGTCGCCGGTGAAAGCGCGACGATCGACAATCAGGCGATTACGGCACCCATCAGGGCACCAATCACGGCACCAGCCAGAGCGCGACCGCGTAGATCACGAGCGAGACCGCGAACGTCACGGCGGTGTAGCCCATCACGCGCTGGATGCGGATGCCCGCGATGGCCACGATCGGCACGGCCCAGAATGGTTGGAGCATGTTCGAGACGTTTTCTGCCATCGCCACGCCCATCGCGGTGCGCGGCACCGACGCATGCAGGCTCAGCGCGGCGGGCAGCACGAACGGCCCTTGCACGGCCCAGTGTCCGCCCGCGCTCGGCACCAGCAGCGTGATGATGAGCGAGCTCAGGTAGCTCCAGATCGGCAGCGAAACCGGCGTGGCGATCGTCACGAACGCCTTGGCGATCATCGACGCGAGACCGGTGCCTTTCATGATGCCCATGATGCCGCCGTAGATCGGGTATTGCAGCAGCATCGAGCCGGTCTGGCGCGCGGCGCGGCGGATCGCGTTCGCGTAGGCGATCGGCGTGCGCTGTAGCGCGAGGCCGATCAGCAGGAAGGTCAGGATGGTCGTGTTGATGTCGAGATCGAAGCCTTTTTCGCTCCATTCCATCGCCAGAAAGCCTACGCCCAGCACGAGCAGCAGCAGCGTGCCGAGCATCGACTGTTCGAGGCGCGTGGCGAACGACGGCGTGTCGCTGATGCGCGCGTGCGGGTCGTCGCTCGGGGCGCTGTCTTCGTCCTGCGCGGCCTGATTGAAGGCCACCACGTCTTCCGCTTTCGGGTGCATGCGGATAAAGATCGCGGTCATCACGACGACCACCAGCACGGTCGGCACGAACACGAACGGCGCGAACACGGTCTCGGCGAGCGGCACGACGTGGCCCGTGGCCTTTTCGACCAGATTGAGCGCGTTGCCGTGCGAAGCCTGCGAGAGCGCGATCGAACTCGACAGGCCGCTATTGCAGATCGACCACGCCGAATAGCTGCCGGCCACGAGCCACGCGAAATCGACCTTCACGCGCCGCGCGATTTCGCGCGAGAGCAGCGCGCCGACGATGAGGCCGAGGCCCCAGTTCAGCCACGCGGCGACGGCGACGACCGGAAACACCAGCAGCGCGGCGCGCGCGGGCGTCTGCGCTTTCGCCGCGAGCGCGCGCAGGCCGCGCTGGACGATCGGCGCTTCGGCGATCGCATAGCCGGTCGCGAGAATCAGGATCATCTGCAGCGCGAAGCCGAGGATGCCGAAGGTGCCCGTGTACCAGGCGTCGAGCAGCGTCGGAATATGGCCTTGCGGCGCAATCGCGAGCGCGAGCACGGCGACGAACGCCGTGAGACAGATCGAGAGAACGAAGGGGTCGGGCATGACCCGCTCGAACACATAGACGAGGGCGGCGACGACGCCGCGGCCTTTGGCGGATTGCGGTTGAGCGATGGGAGGGTTGTCTCTTTTCATGCTGTTATGAGTCGCGCAGTGTGTGGCTGCAAGCTGATGTGCGCCACGCGCGGCGTGTCACGAGGTGTCACGGCGACGTGCGGCGGCCTGCTCGTTGTTGTTATCGTGCGTTCGCAATGCGAACTACGTTTCGTTTATCGAACCGGCCAATAGTCGCTTTATGCCCGCTGAATGTCAAGCCGCAATCGCGTCAGTTCGCGGCTTTTTCAAGGCAGATCGCCGTCGATTGAATGGTTAATGAAAGATGTTGAAAGCAAAAAGGAAAGCGCGGGACGTGCGGGCGCGCGGCCGGAACGTCGAGCGTGCGGCAGACGTAAAAGCGTAAAAGCGGGGAGATCGGAAGAGACAGCGCGCGCGGCAGGACGCCGCGCGCGTGAAGGACGTCAGGCTTGCTGCAGGAATTCGTCGACGAGCGGGGCGAGCACACGCGCATGCGCGTTGGCCAGATCGTGGCCGCCGCCGTTCACGAGATCGAGCTCGGAATTCGGCAGCAATTCGAGCAGCTTTTCGCCCACGGAGAGCGGGCTGATGGGATCTTCGTCGCCCCACAGCAGCATGACCGGCTGCTGGATATAAGGCAGTTCGCCCGTGAGATCTTCGCGCAGCGTCAGGAACCAGTCCGGCAGATGCGGGTTTTCCTTGCCGAAGCTCTCGCGCCAGTCGCTCGCGCCCAGCGCCTGCATGTCGAGGCCGCCCGAGGTGACGGCCAGCACCAGATGCGTGACGAGCGCGGGCTTCGCGAGCGCCGCGCGCAAGGCCAGCACGCCGCCCATCGACTGGGCGATCAGCGCGGTCGGACGGTCGATGCGTTGCACGAGGCGGCGCACGAGGTCCTCGAAATTTTCGACGTCCGGATCGGCGGGTTCGGCGCCGAAGCCCGGATAGGCGAGGAACTGATGCTCGGCTTCGTAGGTGAGCGCGTTCGCCATCGGTTGCCAGAACGCGGGGTCGCCCGAGGCGCCCGGCAGGAAAATGAGTTGGGTCGGTGCGTTCAAGGTCGTTTCGCTCGGAGCGCGCGTGAAAGTGGCGTGAAGTGGAGCAGCGTCGCGAACGCGCGCCGCAAGCGGGCCGGACGTGGCCTGGACCGGTCAGGTCCGGGTGCAGTCTGGGTTCAGAAGCCGCCGATCTTAGCACGCAAGCGCGTGGCCCTCGCGCGCGGCGCGAGCGAGCCCGGCCTGGCCGCCGACAACGCCGCGCGCGGCGGCCCCGAGCGCGAACGGTACAATGTGGCCGGTTCATTTTCCGCTCGACACCATGCAAAAAAAGCCGGCTCACGGTGCGCCACTGCCCGCCTACGAACAGATCAAGCGTCACGTCCTCGCGCAGATCGAAAGCGGTGCGCTCAAGCCGGGCGACGTCGTGCCTTCCGAAACCGAAATGGTCAAGGAATTCGGCGTCGCGCGCATGACCGTGTCGCGCGCGCTGCGCGAGCTGATGGCCGACGGCGTGCTCAACCGCGTGCGTGGCTCGGGCACCTACGTCGCGCCGCGTCAATACGAGTCGACGGCGCTGCAGATCCGCAATATCGCCGACGAAATTGCCGCGCGCGGCCATCGCCATAGCGCGAACGTGCTCGCGCTCGAAGCCAGCGACGACGAGAACGCCATCGCCTCGCTCGAACTCGAACGCGGGCCGGTGTTCCATTCGCGCATCGTGCACAGCGAAGAGGGCGAGCCGATCCAGTACGAGGATCGCTATGTGAATCCCGAGGTGTTTCCCGATTATCTCCAGCAGGATTTCACGGTCGAAACGCCCAATCACTATATGGTGCGGCTCGCGCCGATCCAGCGCGCGGAATTTCGCATCTACGCGCAGAAGCCCGATGCGCGCGTGCGCCAGTATCTGGCGATGGAGATCGGCGAGCCTTGTTTGCTGCTGCTGCGCCGCACGTGGGTCGGCCGGCACGTGGCGACGTCGGTGCGGCTCTGGCATCCGGCTTCGCGCTTTCATCTGGCCGGCACGGTCTGACGCTTTCTTCCCGTTCTTCTCGCGTTTCCGCTTTCTCCGCTTTCTCCACTGCGCGCCTTTCCGGGCGCGCACGTCGCAGCATCTTGTCTAGCCAATGAGCGCCGATTCAAGGCGCTCGACTCCCCGCTAACACGCTAAAAATCCCGGAAAATCTCCAGGGTAATTCCCTACGCTCGTTTTATTGAAACGAGTTGTATATACAACTTGACGGGGTTAGACTTGCTCTCACGTTGCCACCACGCCTCACCTTGAATTCCCGGGATTCCCCTGCATCAGGTTGGCCGCGCGGCTTGCGCCAGAACTTTTCTTTCGAGACTTCCGAGACGAACGAACGCCATGAACCACCCGAACTTCACCGATCCCCGCCTCGATCCTTCCCGCACGATCCGCGCGCCGCGCGGCAGCGAGAAAGTCTGCAAGACCTGGCTGGCGGAAGCCGCCTATCGCATGATCCAGAATAATCTGGACCCGGAAGTGGCCGAGCATCCGCATGCGCTGGTCGTGTATGGCGGCATCGGGCGCGCCGCGCGCAACTGGGAATGTTTCGATCAGATTCTCGCGTCGCTGAAGGATCTCGGCGAAGACGAAACGCTGCTGATCCAGTCGGGCAAGCCGGTGGGCGTGTTCCGCACGCATGCCGACGCGCCGCGCGTGCTGCTCGCGAATTCGAATCTCGTGCCGCACTGGGCCACGTGGGAGCATTTCCACGAACTCGACCGCAAGGGCCTCATGATGTACGGCCAGATGACCGCGGGCAGCTGGATCTACATCGGCTCGCAGGGCATCGTGCAAGGCACCTACGAAACGTTCTACTCGGTCGCGAACCAGCATTTCAACGGCAATCCGAAGGGCCGCTGGATTCTCACGGGCGGTCTCGGCGGCATGGGCGGCGCGCAGCCGCTCGCGGCCACGATGGCGGGCTTTTCGATGATCGCGGTGGAATGCGACGAGACGCGCATCGACTTCCGTTTGAAGACGCGCTATGTCGACCGCAAGGCGAAGACGCTCGACGAGGCGCTCGCCATCGTCGAAGAAGCGAAGCAGACGGGCAAGCCGGTCTCGGTGGGCCTGCTCGGCAATGCGGCGGACGTGTTCGCCGAATGCGTGGCGCGCGGCATCACGCCCGACTGCGTGACCGACCAGACCAGCGCGCACGATCCGATCAACGGCTATCTGCCGCAAGGCTGGAGCGTCGAGCAATGGCGCGAGGCGCAGAAGGTCGCGCCGGAGAGCATTATCAAGGTCGCGAAGCAGTCGATGGCGCATCAGGTGCAGGCGATGCTCACGCTGCAGGAACGCGGCGCGGCCACGCTCGATTACGGCAACAACATTCGCCAGATGGCGCTGGAAATGGGCGTCGACAACGCCTTCGATTTTCCGGGCTTCGTGCCCGCGTATATCCGTCCGCTGTTCTGCGAAGGCAAGGGTCCGTTCCGCTGGGTCGCGCTTTCGGGCGATCCCGAGGACATCTACAAGACCGACGCGAAGGTCAAGGAACTGATTCCCGACGATCCGCATCTGCACAACTGGCTCGACATGGCGCGCGAACGCATCGCGTTCCAGGGCCTGCCCGCGCGCATTTGCTGGGTGGGCGTAAAGGATCGTTATCGTCTGGGTCAGGCGTTCAACGAATTGGTCAAGAACGGCGAGCTGAAGGCGCCGATCGTGATCGGCCGCGATCACCTCGACACGGGTTCGGTCGCGAGCCCGAATCGCGAAACCGAATCGATGAAGGACGGTTCGGACGCCGTGAGCGACTGGCCGCTGCTCAACGCGCTGCTGAACACGGCGGGCGGCGCGTCGTGGGTGTCGCTGCATCACGGCGGCGGCGTGGGCATGGGCTTCTCGCAGCACGCAGGCGTGGTGATCGTCGCGGACGGCACGCAGGCGGCGCACGAGCGTCTGGGCCGCGTGCTGCACAACGATCCGGCCACGGGCGTGATGCGCCACGCCGACGCCGGCTACGAACTCGCGCAGCAGACCGCGCGTGAAGCCGGTCTCAAGCTGCCGATGCTGGGCCGATGAGCGAAGCTCGCACGACGCCCGCGCCGCGGCTGACGCTGCTGCGCGGCGCGGATCGGGTGGCGTCGCCGTGGAAGAACGGCGGCGGCGTCACGCGCGAGATCGCGGCGGAATTCGCGCCTGTGTCGGCCGATGAGGTTGCGCACGACGTCGCGTTCGCGTGGCGTGTGAGCGTGGCCGACGTCGCGCAAGCCGGTCCGTTTTCGCGCTTCGCGGGCGTGGATCGCACGCTCGTCTTGCTCGAAGGCGCGGGCATGTTGCTCGACGAGCATGATGCTGGCGGCGCGAATGTCTTGTCGACGCATGCGCTGACGCGCGTGCTCGATATCGCGCGCTTCGACGGCGCTGCGTCGATTGACGCGCGTCTTGTCGATGGCGCCACGCGCGATTTCAACCTGATGGTGCGCCGCGACGTGGCGCACGGCTCGCTCGAGGTCTGGCGCGAGGCGGGTTCGCATCGCATTCCCGCGCAAACGGATACGGTGCTGCTGTATGGCGCGCAAGGCGTCACGCGCGCGCGCGTCGAAGATGGCGAATGGATCGCGCTCGAAACCGGTGACACGCTGCGTATCGACTCCACTCAGGCCGCCGAAATCGAAACGCAAGGCGAGGGCGCGCTGCTCGCCATTACGTTGAACGTGCAACGACATCCGAAGAAAGCGCCATGAATCAAACCGTCTGGCACCACCTCAATCTCTGCGCGCAGGGCGACCCGCGCGACACGCTCGACGACGCGGCCATCGCCGTCGACAACGGCACGATTGCGTGGCTCGGCGCGGCGGCCGATCTGCCCGCGACGTTCGCGCAATGGCCGCGCGAAGACCTCGGCGGCGCGTGGGTGACGCCGGGTCTCGTCGACTGCCATACGCATCTGGTCTACGGCGGCCAGCGCGCCGATGAATTCGCGCAACGTCTCGCGGGCGTGAGCTACGAGGAAATCGCGCGCCAGGGCGGCGGCATCGTCTCGACCGTGCGCGCCACGCGCGCGGCGAGCGAAGCCGAACTCTTCGCGCAATCGGCCGCGCGTCTCGAACCGCTGCTCGCGGAAGGCGTGACGGCCGTCGAAATCAAATCGGGCTACGGCCTCGAACTCGACGCCGAGCGCAAGATGCTGCGCGTCGCGCGGCAACTGGGCGAGCGTTATCCGGTCACGGTGCGCACGACGTTTCTGGGCGCGCATGCCTTGCCGCCCGAGTACGCAGGACGCGCCGACGCCTATATCGACGAAGTGTGCGAGCGCATGCTGCCCGCGCTCGCCAACGAAGGCCTCGTCGATGCCGTCGATGTGTTCTGCGAGCGCATCGGCTTTTCGATCGCACAGAGCGAGCGCGTGTTCGAAGCGGCGGCGCGTCGCAATCTGCCCGTGAAAATGCATGCGGAGCAATTGTCGAATAGCGGCGGCGCGGCGCTGGCAGCGCGTTATGGCGCGTTGTCGTCGGATCATCTGGAGTTTCTCGACGAAGCGGGCGTGGCCGCGATGAAGGAAGCGGGCAGCGTGGCCGTGCTGCTGCCCGGCGCGTATTATTTCATTCGCGAAACGCAGTTGCCGCCGCTCGATCTGCTGCGCCGCTACGAGGTGCCGATTGCCATTTCCACCGACAGCAATCCCGGCACATCGCCCGCGACTTCGCTGTTGCTGATGATGAATATGGCGACCACGCTGTTCCGCATGACCGTGCCCGAAGTGCTGCAAGGCGTGACGCGGCACGCGGCCCAGGCGTTCGGCGACACCGCGCGCCACGGCACGCTCGGTGTGGGACGTCCCGCCGATTTTGCGGTCTGGCAGGTGCAGTCGCTCGCCGAACTCGCCTACTGGATCGGCCGTCCGCTGTGCGCGCGCGTCGTGCGCGGCGGCCAAACCGTTTTCGAACGCGATCAACGCGCATGAATACCTTGAATTCCGATTTCCCTCAGCGCGCGCTGTTCGCCGCGCATGCGTGGCTGCCGGATGGCTGGCGCCGCAACGTGTTACTCGAATGGGACGCGCAGGGCACGTTGCTGCGCGTGCAGCCCGATCTCGTGAGCGCGCCCGCGGGCGTGACCACGTCCGCCGGTCCGGTGATACCTGGGATGCCTAATCTTCATTCTCACGCGTTTCAGCGCGCGATGGCGGGCCTCACCGAGTATCGCGCGAATCCCACCGACAGTTTCTGGAGCTGGCGCGATCTGATGTATCGCTTCGCCGCTCGCATCACGCCCGACGATCTCGGCGCGATCGCGCGCTGGCTCTATGTGGAAATGCTCAAAGCGGGCTATACGTCCGTCTGCGAATTCCATTACGTGCATCATGCGCAGGACGGCCGGCGTTATGCGAGTCCCGCCGAACTCGCGCAGCGCGTGGTGGGCGCGGCGCGCGAGACGGGCATCGGCATGACGATGCTGCCGGTGCTTTACCAGTACAGCGGCTTTGGCGCGCGTGCGCCGCGCGACGATCAGCGGCGCTTCATCAACACGCCCGCGCAATTGCTCGAGATGATCGAAGCGCTGCGCGAAACGTATCCGGAGCAGGGCGCGTTGCGCTATGGGGTCGCGCCGCATTCGTTACGCGCGGTCTCACAGGATTCGTTGCGCGACATGCTCAACGGTCTCGACGCGATGTTGCCCGGCGCGCCCGTGCATATTCACATCGCAGAACAAACCGCCGAGGTCGAGGCGTGCATCGAAACCGAAGGCGCGCGTCCGGTGCAATGGCTGCTCGATCGTTTCGACGTGAATGCGCGCTGGTGCCTCGTGCACGCGACGCACGTCGATGCGCAGGAGACGCTCGCGCTCGCGTGCAGCGGCGCGGTGGCGGGCTTGTGCCTGACCACCGAGGCGAATCTCGGCGACGGCATTTTTCCCGCGAACGATTATCTCGACGCGCAAGGCGCATTTGGCGTGGGCTCGGACAGCCATATCGGCGTGGATTGGCGCGCGGAATTGCGCCTGCTCGAATATGGCCAGCGTCTCGTGCGCCGCGAGCGCAACGTGCTCGCTTCGCCGCAAACGGCGTATGTGGCCGACCGGTTGTATGCCGGTGCGCTGGCGGGCGGTGCGCGGGCGACGGGGCGTCAGGTGGGCGCGCTCGAAGCGGGCGCGCGTGCCGACTGGATCGTGCTCGATCCGCAGCATCCGAATCTGGCCGGGCAGACGCCGCGCACGTGGCTCTCGTCGGTGGTGTTTTGCGAACACGGCGAGACGCCGGTGCTCGATGTCTATACGGGCGGCGAGCAAGTGATCGCGCAGCGCCGCCATCGCGACGAAACGCGTCTTTACGCCGACTATCGCCAGACGCTCGCGCGCCTGCTCGCCGATGCCTAAGCACATAGCCATTCAACGGACCGGATCATGACCGAACTCTTTACGCTCGAACGCGGCACGGCGCCCCTGCTTATTTCGATTCCGCATCTGGGCACCGCGATTCCCGCCGATTTGCGCGAGCGCTACAGCGATATTGCGCTGAGCGTCGCCGATACGGATTGGCATCTCGATCGTCTTTATGCTTTCGCGAAAGAACTCGGCGCGACGATTCTGGGCGCGCGTATTTCGCGTTATGTAATCGACCTGAATCGTCCGCCGAACGACGAAAGCCTGTATCCGGGGCAAACGACCACGTCGCTGTGTCCCACGGAAACGTTTCGCGGCGAGCCGCTTTATGGCGAAGGCCGGGCGCCCGATGCAGCGGAACGTCAGCGCCGCGTGCAGACTTACTGGCAGCCGTATCACGACACGTTGCGCGCGGAGTTGCAACGCTTGCGCGCCGAACATGCGAACGTGCTGCTCTGGGAAGCGCATTCGATTGCGAGCGTGCTGCCGCGACTGTTTGAGAATAAATTGCCGGATTTGAATATCGGCACGCAGGATGGGCGCACGACGCATGCATCGGTGCAGGCGGCCGTCGAGCGCGGCGCGGCCGCGAGCGAGTTTACGTCGATTGCAAATGGTCGTTTCAAGGGCGGCTATATCACGCGCCATTTCGGCGCGCCGCAAGACGGCGTGCATGCCGTGCAGCTCGAAATGTGCCAGTCCACCTATATGAACGAAGACGCGCCGTTCGACTATCGGCCCGATCTCGCGCAAAAAGTGCAGCCGGTCTTGCGCGCCATGGTGGGCGGCGCGCTGGAAGCGGTGCAGGCGCTGAATCGCCGAATTGTTGATTGACGCGGCTGCCGTTACAGCAGCCACTCGATCGGCAGAATCGAAAAGAACCACACGGCGAGGCGCGTGCTCCAGCGCGAATTCGGCTCGACGTCATAGCGAATCGTGCTGTCGCCATCGCGGCGTATCCAGTAGATCGAGCCGTCCGGCGCGAGTCGCGTTTCGTAGGCAAGCTGCGGAATCTGCGCGACGAACGCGTGCTCGATCTGGCTGGCCAGTTTCGGGCTTTCGATCACGAGGCCAAGTTCGGTATTGAGATTCGCCGAACGCGGGTCGAAGTTCAGCGAACCGACGAACACGCGCTTCGCATCCACGGCGAAGGTCTTCGCATGCAGGCTCGACCCGGAACTGCCGAACATGCCGGGCGCCTGCTCCTTCGCGCCGCTCGTGCCTGCCGCGCGGCGCAATTCCCACAGTTCGACACCGCTTTCGAGCAGCGCCTTGCGCCGTCGCGCATAGCCGCCGTGCACCGGCATGACGTCGGTGGCTTCGAGCGAGTTCGTGAGCACGCGCACGGTCACGCCACGTCGCGCAAGCTCGGTGAAATAGCGCGTGCCGGCTTCGGCGGGGACGAAATACGGCGAGACGAGATCGAGTTCGCGTTGCGGCTCGCCGAGAATATCTTTGAGCTGACTGAGAATGAGCGAGTCTTGCGGCGCTTTGCCAAGCGCTTTCGCGGGATCGTCGCTGACGAGCCGCGCCGGCGCCCATTCAAATTCGAGCGTGCTGTCGAGCAAATGGCGCACGTCGGTTTTCGCTTCGAGCGACGCGATAAACGCGCTGGCCGCGGGGTTGGTCTGCACTGCAAGCGCGGCGCGGTCGAGCACCGCGAGCTGGTCCGCGGACACGGCGGGCAGGATTTCCTGCACAGGCCACGCCGAAGCACTCGACCAGTATCGGTCGAAATCGTGCGCGACGTCCGTTGCGGCGGGACCGATTGCGAGCACGTCGAGATCGGCGAATACCACGCCGTCCGTTGCGCCAAAATATTCATCGCCGATATTGCGCCCGCCGAGTATTGTCGCCACGCCATCGGCCGTTAGCGACTTATTGTGCATGCGCCGGTTCAGGCGCGAAAAGTCGGTGATAAAGCCGATGAATTTGGGCTTGCGAATCACGAAGGGATTAAACAGGCGCACTTCGATATTCGGATGCGCGTCGAGCGCGGCGAGCGTGCTGTCGAGCGAAGAGGGGATGCCGTTGTCATCGAGCAGCAGGCGCACGCGCACGCCACGGTCGGCGGCTTTGCGCAACTCTTCGAGCAGCAGCGTGCCGGTGAGATCGTCGCGCCAGATGTAGTACTGCACGTCGATCGTGCGTTGCGCCGTGCGGACAAGATCGACGCGCGAGGCGAAGGCTTGCAGCGGCGCGGTGAGCGGATCGATGCCGGTCAAACCGGGGTGATCGCCTCGCTCCTTGTCGATCGCCTGGCCGAGCTGTGTGCTGCTCGCCTCCTCAGCGGTGAGCGCCACCGATTGCGTGCGCGGGCCGGGTGCGGGTAATTGCTGGCATGCCGTGAGTGTCGTTGCGCCGAGCGCGGCGCACAGGCAGGCCGCGAGCCAGACCGCGGCCGAGCCGATACGTCTGCGAATAGCGATCACCACCGTGGAAGAGGGCAAGCTGGGCATGGACGATCCGCGCGTGAATTGACGCTAGCTTACGCGAATGCCCGGTCACGCTCCACGCGAGCGTCCGGGGGTCGGTCGTCTATCAGCCGTGAACGCACCAAAGCGCACCAAAGCGCACGAAGGCCGCGCCCGCGCGATGGCGGTAGCGGCTTTCGGTGGTAGTGCTTTCGACGGGGGCGTTACTGGGTGTTCGGTGCGATGTTGGGCGCGCCGCTATTCGGAGCATTGAGCGCATTTTGCGCGCGTGCGCGGGATTCCTGAGCGGATTGATTGCGTTCGCTGCGAGCCTGCTTGGCTTCGTTCCTGTACACCTTCTTCGCTTCGGATTTTTTCGCGCGCTGTTCGCGATTCGCTTCACGAATTTCCATGCGCTTCTGGACGATCGGGTCGTTGTGCGTGGCGGCGGCCGGCGGTGCGGGTTGTGCCGGATTGGCAGGTGCGGGCTGCTGCGCGAGCACCGAGCCGGCGATCATGGCGCCGACCACGGCCAGCACGACGGCTGTCGTTGCGATTCTGGATTTCATTCTTGACTCTCCGATGGATGATACGGATGGCTAACTATCGGCAATGGACCGGTAAATCCAGCCGAATTAATAACGGCGAAACGAATCGGTAAATACGTTCGCGTGTTTTGCTGCGTCGGTTTTCATTTTACTTACAGCGCGACGCAGGTCAAGCCGATTGACGCGATATTGCCAGGCGTCTGCTTCTATTTATCGAAGCGAAAACGCCTTAAAACAGGGCGACATAGACATAATGTCGCGATTCGATTCACGATGAATTAACGCAGCATCGTCGCGAGTGTTTTGAACAGCAGCGTGCGCTTATTCGATTTCCGGTGAATCATGCCGACGGTGCGCATAAACGGCGGATTGCAGAGCGGAATCAGCCGCAGATTCGGGTCGTCGTGCCAGTTGCCGTTGTGAAGCACGGGCAGCACGCTCACGCCCACATCGTTACGCACAAGCGAAACAATCGTTTCGATGGAATTGAGTTCGAGATATTCGAGCGGCTTGATGCCGAGCGTGCGCAACGCGTCGTCGATGACCGCGCCCGTCGGCACGCGTCGGTCGAAACGCAGAAAGCCGCGTTCGCGCAAAATACGCCGGGCGTCGGTGCCCTTCGTCGTGCGGCTCGTGACGAGCATAAGCGGCTCGTCGTAGAGCGGCGTCCAGGCGAGCGATTCGTGCAGCGTGCCGTCGATATTGCCGACCACGACGGCCAGATCGACTTCGCCAGCTTCCACCATATCCGCGAGTTCGGTGGAGCGCGCGGAGGTCAGGCGCACTTCGAGTTCGGGATGCTCGGTCTTCAGATGCGCGACGGCCAGCGAGAGCGCGCCGATCACCGAGACCACCGCGCCCACGATCACCGAGCCGCGTATGGCGTCGTCGGCGCTGGCCGGCAGTTCGTCGATCAGTTCGAGAATGCGCTCGACCTTCGCGCAGATCTCGCGGCCTTCGCGTGTGAGCGCGACCTGGCGCGCGCGGCGGTCGAAGATCTGGCGGCCGAGCGCTTCCTCGAGTCCGCGCATCTGCAGGCTGACGGCGGCCTGGGTGAGCGCGGTCTTTTCGGCGGCGGTGGCAAACGAGCCGCTACGCGCGACGGCCTGCAAGGTGCGCAACATCCGGAGCGTGAGCATGTAAGAAAAATTTAAGTGTCGACAACAAAATATTAATATTTTTTTGGTCAAGCCTTCAAGATAATCGAAGGATCGGTCTGTGCCGGACTGTCCGGCACGGTCGCGCTTCCATTCATCCGCATTCACCCGAATCGATACCCTCATGACGCGCTTCAACTGGCACAACCCGTATCCGACACCGCGCCTGCCGGTGTTCGCCCGCAATATCGTCTCAACCTCGCACCCGTTGGCCGCGCAGGCGGGGCTGCGCATGCTCTGGAAAGGCGGCAACGCCGTGGATGCCGCGATCGCCGCGGCGGCGGCCATCACGGTAGTCGAGCCGGTGTCGTGCGGCCTGGGCGGCGACGCGTTCGCGCTCGTCTGGGACGGCTCGCAACTGCACGGCCTGAATGCGTCGGGCACGGCGCCGGCCGGTTGGAGCGTGGACTATTTCCGCCGCAAGCACGGCGAGGAGCAGGGGCTCGCGAAGCAGCCCAAGCGCGGCTGGGACACCGTGACGGTGCCGGGCGTGATCGCGGGCTGGGAGGCGCTGCATGCGAAGTTCGGCTCGCTGCCGTTCGCCGATCTGATGGCGCCCGCCATCGAGATCGCCGAACGCGGCTATGCCGTGGCGTCGATCGTCGCGCGCAAGTGGCAGGCGGCGATTCCCGAATTGCGCGATCAGCCCGGTTTTGCCGAGACGTTCATGCCGCGCGGGCGCGCGCCCGAAGTGGGCGAACACGTGCGCCTGCCGGGTCACGCTTCCACGTTGCGACGCCTCGCGGAGCAGGGGCCGCGCGCGTACTACGAAGGCGAACTCGCCGAGCGCATCGCGGCGTTCGCCCGTGAAGGCGGCGCGGCGCTCACGCTCGATGATCTTCGCAACTATCGCGCGCAATGGGTCGAGCCGATTTCGAAAACCTATCGCGGCTACAAGGTGCACGAGATTCCGCCGAACGGGCAGGGGATCGCCGCGCTCATCGCGCTGGGCATTCTGGAGCAGTTCGACGTGGCGTCGCTGCCGCGCGACGGCATCGAGTCACAACATCTGCAGATCGAAGCGATGAAGCTCGCGTTCGCGGACGTGTACCGCTATGTGTCCGATCCGCGTTCGATGGACGTCACGCCCGAGCAGATGCTCGACGACGCCTATCTAAAATCGCGCGCAAAGCTGATCGATCCCGCACGCGCCACGCACTTCGACTTCGGCATGCCGCGTTCCGGCGGCACGATCTATCTGTCCGCCGCGGACGAGCGCGGCATGATGGTGAGCTTCATTCAATCGAATTACATGGGCTTTGGCTCCGGCGTGGTGGTGCCCGGCACCGGCATCGCCATGCAGAATCGCGGCTGCGGTTTCTCGATGGATCCGGTCTCGCCGAATGTGGTCGAAGGCGGCAAGCGGCCGTTCCACACCATCATTCCCGCGTTCCTCACGCAGGAGGTGGCGGGCCGCGACGAGGCGGTCATGAGCTTCGGCGTGATGGGCGGCGACATGCAGCCGCAAGGGCATCTGCAGACGGTCGTGCGGATGCTCGATTACGGCCAGCAGCCGCAGGCCGCATGCGATGCGCCGCGCTGGAAGGTCAATCGCGACTTCACGCTCGACATCGAATCGACCTTCGATCCGCATACGGCGCAGGCACTGGAGGCACGCGGTCACCGCATTCAGGGTATCGACGATCCGTATATGGATTTCGGTTCGGGCCAGTTCATCTGGAAGCTCGACCGCGAGAATCCGGATCACGGTTACGTCGCGGCCAGCGATACGCGTCGCGACGGTCTGGCAGCGGGATTCTGAGCGGAGCAAGGCCGCGTCGCGTGCGCGGCCTTGCTTGGCCATACGCAGATCGATTTATGCACAATTAAATTAGCATCGCGAATTAAATAGAAAGAGGAGGCACGATGGAAACCGGATCGCCGGCAGCGTCGAACCTGGGCGAAGCGCAGCGCTACCACGCGGACCCTGCGCCGCTCACGCGCGGCATGGTGCGACGCATCGTCTTCTCGTCGTCAATCGGCAATGCGCTCGAATGGTTCGATTTTCTCGTCTACGGTTATTTCGCGCCGATCATCGCCAAACAGTTCTTTCCCGTGCACGACGAATGGCTTTCCACGTTGCTTGCCGTGGGGACGTTCGGCATTTCATTTCTCATGCGTCCACTCGGCGCGATCGTGCTCGGCATCTATGGCGATCGAAAAGGGCGTAAGGCGGCGCTCACGCTCTCGATCGCGCTGATGATGGCGGGCACCCTCGCGATGGCGGTCATGCCGCCGTACGCGTCGATTGGACTGGCCGCGCCGTTGCTGATTCTGCTTGCGCGTCTCGTGCAGGGTTTTGCGGTGGGCGGCGAGTTCGGCAGCGCCACGGCTTTCATGGTCGAGCACAGTCCCGCCCGACGCGGCTATTACGCGAGCTGGCAATTCGCGAGTCAAGGCGCGGCGGCGATTCTCGCGGCGGCTTTCGGTGGGCTGCTCGCATTGTGGCTGCCGCCTGACCAGCTTGCCGCGTGGGGCTGGCGCATTCCGTTTTTCTTCGGGCTCGTGTTGGGGCCGGTGGGCTATTACATTCGCTCGCATCTGGACGAAACGCCGGAGTTCATTGCGAATCGAGAATCGAAGCGCACGCATGAAACGGTGCAGGCGAATCAGGCCGAAAATACCGAAGCCGGGGCGCAATGGCTTAATTTGCTGCTGGCGGTGGGCATCGTCGCGCAATCGACGGTGGGCGTGTATATCTTGCAGCTTTATATGCCGATGTACGCCGTCAAGCAATTGCATATGGCAGCAGCCACGTCGTTCGGCGTCGTGGTGCTGAATGGCGGATTGCAATTCGCACTTTCGCCTGTCATGGGCGCATTATCCGATCGCATCGGACGCGTGCGCATCATGCTGACTACGTCGATTCTGCTCGCCGCGTTCACCTATCCGATGTTCGCGCTGTTGCAGCGTCATCCGACGCTCGGCTGGCTGCTGGTATTGCAAGGCGCGGCAGGTATTTTCAAGGCGGCGTATTCCGGACCGATGCCTGCGCTCATGTCCGAGATTTTTCCGGTGCGCGTGCGTTCTGCCGGATTGTCGATTGCCTATAGTCTGGGCGTGACCTTGTTCGGCGGTTTTGCGCCGACGATTGCCGAGTTGCTGATCCATTGGACGGGCGACACACTCGCGCCCGCTTATTACGTCTCGCTGGCGGCCGTGATTTCGGGCGTATCGCTGGCTGTCGTGGGCTGGCGTATGCGAACTATGAAGCGGCGTGCATCAGCGTTTCAATCTCAAGTGTGCAGTGAACTTTAAATCGCCGTATTTTTTCGCTCCAGATCGTGATTCGATCGGTGTTTGCACTGAAGAGCCTACGCAGCAATGCTATATTCGGGCAACCGCTGCGGGGCAGCGATTCATGCTTACGTTTTGTCAGGTGCCGGAGAGAAAATGTCGATCGAATACCGTGGCTTTCAAATCGTTGTCGATACGAAAGCAGACGCGACGGACACGCAATGGCTGTGTCGCGCGGAAATAACTGGCGTTGAAGGTCAGGCACGCGACGTCGTGCTGCCTCCCGTCGAACTGGCGCTGCCCAAGCTGAAGATCGACGTGCTGATGGGTGTGAGCATGGTCGAGCACAAGGCGCGTCAAACTGTGGACGAATGGCACATCGCGCATCCCGCTCCGGTTTAAGTACGAATGCAAACGTCCAGGGTCATTGACCAGACGGATGAAACGAAAAGGCCCGCGAGGGCCTTTTCGTTCTTTCATGGCACGGCGGTGACGATATTGCGCGGCGCTCCCCCATGAAACGCGGCGATATTCTCGATCAACTGGTCGGCGAGCGATTGCATGGCTTCGTCGCTTGCCCACGCCACGTGCGGCGTGAGGATGAAGTGCGGATGCCCGAGTAGGGCCTGGAACGGATGCGCGGCGGGCAGCGGCTCGGTCGAGACGACGTCGAATCCCGCGCCCGAAATCGCTCCGCTTTGCAGCGCCTCCACGAGCGCGGCTTCATCGACAAGTCCGCCACGCGCCGTGTTGATCAGCAGCGGACGCCGAGCCATGCGCGCGAACGCGCTCGCATCGATCAGATGATGCGTGGCGGGCGTGAGCGGGCAGTGCAGCGAAACGATGTCGCTGTGCGCGAGCAGGTCGTCGAAGGGCACATGATCGTTCGACGCCGACGCTCGCTCGCCGTGCGCGGCGAATAGCACGCGCAATCCGAGCGCCCGTCCCATGGCCGCCACCGCCCGGCCAAGCGCGCCCGCGCCGACGATGCCAAGCGTCGAACCCGCGAGGTTTCGGATCGGAAAGTCGAAGAAGCAGAACTGTCCCGAGTCGAGCCAGCGCCCGGCGCGCACGGCGTCGCGATACGCGACGAGACTGCGCCGCAGCGCGAAGATCAGTGCGAACGTATGTTCCGGCACCGTGTGAACCGCGTAGTCGCGGATATTGCTGACCACGATGCCGCGTGCCGCGCATGCGCGTAGATCGACGTTGTCGGTGCCCGTGGCGGCGACGGCGATCATGCGTAGCGAGGGCGCGTCGGCGAGCGCGGCAGCGCTGATCGGCGTCTTGTTGGCGATTACGATGTCGGCGTCGCGCAGGCGCGTGGCCACGTCCGCGGCTGCGGTGTGATCGAAGCACTGCAAGGTATGAGCGAACGGCAAGCTGCGCAGGACGGTCTGCGGCGACAGCGTCGCGCGGTCGAGAAAGACGATGCGGGTGGGCGGAGTCGGGCTGGACATGAGCGGTTGCGAAATTTTCTTTCGGATCGGAAACACGCGGATACCACGCGGCGTGCATGTATTTCATAAAGGAAACGCACCGCATTGTCAGTCCGCGCCGCCCGCCGCGGTTTGCCGTTTGCGCCGCCTTCCTTTCCCGTATGGAAAACGGCTTGCCGATCCGCACACGCACCATGACGTGCAACCGACCTCGCGCCGTCGCAGACTTTCCATTTCGTCAAGTGGCGTTGAGCAACCGTCGATTATCAAAATCGCCCGGTGCGCTCATCATGACGTCCAGAAACGACACCCTCTGGAGACGTCATGTCACGACCCCTCACCGGTATTCGCGTGCTCGAACTCGGGCAACTGATCGCGGGTCCGTTCGCCGGCAAGATGCTCGCCGAATTCGGCGCGAGCGTGATCAAGGTGGAGCCGCCCGGCACCGGCGATCCGCTGCGCAAATGGCGTCTGCTGCACGAGGGCACGTCGGTCTGGTGGGCGGCGCAGTCGCGCAACAAGCAGTCGCTCACGCTCGATCTGCGCGCGCCCGAAGGTCAGGACGTGATCCGGCGTCTCGTCGCGCAGACGGATGTGCTGATCGAGAATTTCCGTCCCGGCACGCTCGAAGGCTGGGGGCTCGGCTGGGAGGCGCTCAGCGCGATCAATCCGGGCCTGATCATGCTGCGCGTGTCGGGCTACGGTCAGACCGGGCCGTATCGCGACCGGCCGGGTTTCGGCGTGGTGGCGGAAGCGATGGGCGGTCTGCGCCATCTGAGCGGCGAGCCGGGGCGCACGCCCGTGCGCGTCGGCATTTCGATCGGCGATTCGCTGTCCGCGCTGCATGGCGTGATCGGCGTGCTGATGGCGCTGCGTCATCGCGAGCAGCAGGGCGGCAAGGGCCAGGTCGTGGACGTCGCGCTCTACGAGTCGGTGTTCAACATGATGGAGAGTCTGCTGCCCGAGTATTCGGTGTTCGGCGCGGTGCGCCAGCCGGCCGGCAGCAGTCTGCCGGGCATCGCGCCAAGCAATGCTTACCGTTGCAGCGACGGCAAGTACGCGCTGATCGCGGGCAACGGCGACAGCATTTTCCGCCGCCTGATGGAGCTGATCGATCGCGCCGATCTGGGCAACGATCCCACGCTCGCGCAGAACGACGGACGGGTCGCGCAGGTCGAGCGCATCGACGCCGCGATCGCGGCCTGGTGCGAGCGCCGTCCGCTCGACGACGTGCTCGCGGCGCTCAACGCGGCGCGCATTCCGGCGGGGCGCATTTACGACGTGGCCGATATCGACGCCGATCCGCACTATCGCGCTCGCGAGATGATCGTCGACGATCGTCTGCCCGATGGCACGCCCGTGCGCGTGCCGGGCGTGGTGCCGAAACTGAACGCCACGCCGGGCACGATCGAACACAGCGCGCCGGAACTCGGCGCCCATACCGACGCGGTGCTCGCGTCCATCGGCGTGGACGCGGCGACGCGCGACGCCTGGCGCGCACGCGGCGTGATCTGAACGGAGACGCACACCATGACCCAGCAATCCCGACGCCTCTATCTGAACGAAGTCGCCACGCGCGACGGCTTCCAGAACGAAGCGGTTTTCATCGACACCGACGACAAGATCGCGCTGATCGACCAGTTGAGCGCGTGTGGTTACGCGAAGATCGAAGTGACGTCGTTCACGTCGCCGAAAGCGATTCCCGCGCTGCGCGACGCCGAGGCCGTGATGCACGGCATCGCGCGCGTGCCCGGTGTCGTGTATACCGTGCTCGTGCCCAATGTGCGCGGCGCGGAACGCGCGTTGTCGTGCAAGGTCGACGAGGTGAATCTCGTGATGTCGGTGAGCGAGAGCCATAATCGCGCGAATCTGCGCATGTCGCGCGAAGAATCGTTCGGACAGCTACGCGATGTGATCGGCGCGGTGCGCGGATCGGGCGTGGCGATCAACGTGTCCCTGTCGACGGCGATGGGTTGTCCGATGGAAGGCGACGTGCCGGTGGAAACCGTGCTCGGCTGGATCGACCGTTTTGCCGGTCTGGGCGTGAACGGCGTGACGCTCTGCGATACGACGGGCATGGCACATCCCGCGCAGGTGCACGACCTGTGCGCGCGTGCGAGCGCGGCCTTCGCGCCGCTCGAAATCACGCTGCACTTTCACAATACGCGCGGCATGGCGCTCGCCAATACGCTTGCGGCGCTCGACGCGGGTATCGTGCGTTTCGACGCCTCGCTCGGCGGCCTGGGCGGCTGTCCCTACGCGCCGGGCGCGACCGGCAATGTGTGCACCGAGGAACTCGTACACATGCTCGAACTGGACGGCTACGATACGGGCGTGAATCTCGCGGCGGTGCTCGATGCCGCCGCGCGTCTGCCCGCGCTCATCGGCCATGACGTGCCGAGCCAGATTCTCAAGGCGGGACGTCGGCTGGATCTGCATCCGATGCCCGCCTGCGCATGACGGTTAATCGAACGATTCGAAGGAGTGAACCATGGCTTTGATCGATCACCTCGACCATCTGGTCCTGACCTGCGTGGACCCCGAGGCGACCCGACACTTCTATACCGAAGTGCTGCAGATGCAACTCGAAACCTTCGGCGCGGGGCGTCTGGCGTTTCGCTTCGGCAACCAGAAAATCAATCTGCACGTGCGCGGCGCGGAGTTCGAGCCGAAGGCGCATGTGCCGGTGCCGGGCGCGCTCGATTTGTGTTTCATTGCCGCCGTGCCGCTCGACGAGGTGATCGCGCATCTGCGCAAGGTCGAATGGCCGATCGTGGAAGGGCCGGTCGAACGCACGGGCGCGACGCAGAAAATCCGCTCGGTGTACGTGCGTGACCCCGATCTGAACCTGATCGAGATCTCCGAACTGATCTAAGCCGGGCGTTTCCGATCGGAAAATCGCCTGGTTTCCGATCGGAGAAAAAGTTTTCTCGATTTTCATGATTTTTCGTTTTCGCTGCGGCGTCGGGGGGCGCCGACGTCGCGGCGATTGCGCGGGCCTCCGGCTCGCGAGCGGGCGCGCCCGAACGGCGCGTCCGCGCCTTCCTGCTTGCCTGTCCGGGGTGCTTGCCCGCGTTGGCGGGCCACGTCCGCGTCGCGTCCCCGCCGCCTGCCACTTTCCCCGCCGCCGCCAATGCAGCACAATCGCTTCTGCATCGGCATTCTTTCAGCCTTTCCCTATGGTCAATCCGCTTCATTTCGATCTGCAGTCGCTGCGGGTCTTTCTGCTCGTGGCCGAGCACGGCAGTCTCACCAAGGCCGCGGAAAACGGGCAGCTCACGCTCTCCGCGGTGAGCAAGCGCATCGCGGAACTCGAAAGCGTCACCGATTGCGCGCTGTTCATCCGGCGCGCGCGCGGCGTCGAACTCACGCCGGCTGGCGTCGCCTTGCTCGATCATGCGAACCGCGTCGTCGATCAGGTCAACCGCATGGCGAGCGAGATGGGCGACTACGCGGCGGGCGTGCGCGGCCACGTGCGGATGTGGGCCAACACGTCGGCGATCGTGCAATTCCTGCCGGTCGATCTCGCGGGTTTCCTGAACGCGCATCCGCGTATCAAAGTGTCGCTCGAGGAGCGTCTGAGTCACGAGATCGTCGCCGCGCTGGGCGCGGGCAAGGCCGATCTGGGCGTGTTCGCGGACAACGTGCCTGCGCCCGGTATCGAGCGACGTCTGTATCGCCGCGACGAACTCGTACTGCTGGTGCCGCAAGGACATCCGTTCGCGCAGCGCGACGTCATCCGCTTCGCGGAAACGCTCGACGAGGATTACGTGGGACTCAGCGACGGCAGTTCGCTGCTGGCGCGCATGACCGACGCCGCGTTCGCCGCCGAGCGCACGCTCAAGCTGCGGATTCAGGCGTCGAATTTCGACGGCGTATGTCGGATGATCGAGGCCGGGCTCGGCATCGGCATTCTGCCGCGCGATTCGGTGAGCGACGCGCGCGGCAAGATCGGCGTGTCGAAGGTGAAACTCGCGGATGCCTGGGCCACGCGCACGTTGTGGGTTGGCGTGAAGGCGGGCGAGGCGCCGAGTTCCGATATCGCGAGCCTGTTCGATTACATGTCGGCGCGCAACGGCGAAGGTTGAACGCGTCCGCCAAAATGAAGCGGCCACGTGCCCGCAAAGCGCGGCACGCGGCCCGATGAGCATCGCAAGCGCGATTCAATCCGCGCCTTCAATCTCAGGCGTTCAAACAGGATTGATCTCGTCCTGGCTGCGTCGCGTGGTGAGCGGACCGAGCGTGCGCAGCGTAATCGCGACAATCGCGAGCGCCAGCGAAATCACGCCGAACATCGCCAGCGGACCATGCTGGTTAAGCACGGGCAGCAGGATGAACGGCAGCGCGCTGCTGACGATACGCGACAGCGAATAGGTGCTGCCGATCGCGGTCGAGCGCACGCTGGCCGGAAAGATTTCCGCCTGATAGACGTGATACGCGTTGCTGAATACATTGGACGCGCAAGTCGTCAGGAATCCAAAGCAGACGATCAGCGCGATGCTGTTGGAGTAGGCGAAGCCGAGGCCGAACAGCGCAACCGAAATGAGCGAGGCGATTACCAGCGTGCGCCGCTCGATCCAGTTCAGCAGTGGCACGGAAAGCAGCGAGCCAATCGGATAACCGAGAAACGAGAGCGCGACGAACAAGGTGCTGCCGGTGACGTCGAAACCGCGGCTTTTCACCACCACGCCCGCCAGCGTGCCGAAGCCGTAATAGCCGAACGCCTGGAACAGATGAAACACGGTCAGCATGAAATAGCGCTTGCCATACGGTGCGCGGCGCAGCAAGCCAATGCGTTCGCCGAGCGTGAGCGCATGCTTGCGTTCGCCGGTTTGCTCGAAGGCGGCGGGCAGCGCGACGCCCGCGCTATCGGCGAAACGGCCCAGCGTGGCGCGCGCTTCGTCGGCGCGGCCTTGCGCGAGCAGCCAGCGCGGGCTTTCGGGCAGGCGATGCTTGATGGCCAGCACGAACACCGCGCCGAGGCTGCCGATCGCCAGAATCACGCGCCAGCCCGCCACGCCGCCGAGATGCAGCGGATTGAGCCACACGGCGAGAAAACCCACCAGCGGCACGGCGATATACGAGGTGGTGTACGCCCAGGCGGCGAGGCGTCCGCGCCGGTCTTTCGGCAGGATCTCCGAGAGATAGCTGTCCGCCACCGGATAGATCGCGCCGACGCCCACGCCCGTGAGAAAGCGGCAGACCACGAGCATGCCCGCGTTGACCGAGAACGCGGCGAGCAGCGAAAACGCGCTGTACCAGACCAGCGTGAGCAGAAAGGCGCGGCGTCGGCCGATGCGGTCCGCGAGACTGCCCAGACACAGCGAGCCGAAGAACATGCCGATGAACGCCGAGGCCAGCAGCAATTTGAAGCCCGTGCTGTGCCCGTCGAGCCCGTACTCGTTTTGCAGCGCCGAGCCGATCGAGCTGACGAGAAAAATCTCGTACATGTCGAAAAACAGGCCGATGCCGACGACCCACACCACGAAGCGATGCAGCGCGCCCACAGGCATCTCGTCCATGAAGCCGCCGAGCGTGACGCCCTGCGCGGCGCGTGCGGACCCGTCTCGCGCGGCGGCGGGCAGGCCGGGGTCGGCTTCGCGCGCCGCGCGGCCGCCCAGTTCCATCGGTTGGCTGTTCATCGTGTCTCCTGATATAGGTATGCCGCGCGGTCCGCGCGTTGATGCCTAGTTTCGGAGAATTCGGCCAGCGCGAAAATTGCGCATGCCTCAAGCAGGCTTTCCCGCCGAGAAAGGCTGGCGCCGAGAGCGGGCGTTTCTGATCGGAAACCTTTGACGCCGGGTGACGCCAACAGGAAACCGCCAGGCGCCCCCAGGGTTGTCGTCACGTCCACGATGGTCCGCGCCGTTACGTAACGCGCGATGCGTCGTGCATATCTCCACGCGAAAATCCCTGAATCGATCCGCTGCAAGGCCATTTCCACGCGAATCCGGGCGTTTGCCCACGCTTTGGCATTGATGTTGCGAAGACACACGCATCATCAACGGCGGACTCGATTGGGGAGAGCAATCGTGCAAGGCATGTCACAGCAAGCGGTTCGAACGGACTTCGTGGCCGATCCGTGCGTCGGCACGCAAGCGGCGAAGGCGAAGCGCATCGGTTTCGTGCTGTTCAAGGGCTTTGCGCTGCCGGATGTGGCGGCCATCATCGAGATCTACGATGCAGCCAACGCCCTCGCGCAGCTTCAGTCCGACGACGACGCGGCGGCCTTCGAAATGGTGTCGCTCTCGGCGGCGGGCGGGCCGGTGGAGAGCGCGTCGTCGGTGGTGATCCTGACCGAGTGCGTCGAGCAGGCGCGCGACGCGGGCGCGTTTCACACGCTGTTCGTCGCGGGCGGCGCGGGCACGCCCGACGCCGTGCGTGACGCGCGCCTCGTCCAGTGGCTCGCGCGCGAGGGGCGGCGCAGCGAGGCGGTAGTGGCGCTGGCGGAAGGGCGGTTGCTGCTCGCGGCTGCTGGCCTGCCGCTGCTCGACGTGCGTGGCGGCATGGGTGGCGGGCTCAGCGGCCTTAATGCGATCGGCGGCGCGCTCGCGTCCTGAGCGCGCGTGCCGGACATCAGCGCAGCTTCACCGAGACGAAGCTCCGCGCGTTGTCGCGCTGAATCAGCACGGCGACGCTCTTGCTCGCCACCGCTTCGAGCGTGGCGGCCTGCTGCTGGGTCTCGACGAGCGTGTCGTCGAGCGAGAGTACGACGTCGCCCGCCTGGATGCCCGCGTGCGCGGCGGGGCCGCTCGCGGCGTCGACCATCAGACCGAGCGGCAGTCCGGTGGAGCGCCGTTCGGCCTCGCTTAGCGCGTGCGTGGTCAGGCCGAGGCGGTCGGCGACGGCGCGTCCGCTGCCGCCTGCATTCGCGCTTGCGCGCGCGCCATTGCCGCCCGCGCTGCGCGCCGCGACGGCCGTGTCGGCGATCGGGGCGGCGCGCGCGACCGGCATCGCGACGGGCACGATGTTGGCGCCCGGTCCCGCGCCCGCGCCGCTGTCTGCGCCGGGTCGCGTGACCGGATTCGCGGCCACGCTGTCGGTGAGCGTCGCGCCGCCCGCGAGCTTCGCGCCGGTGCCGGACGCGCCATTGCCGCCGCTGTTAGTGCTCGCGTTGCTGTTCAGGTCCGCGGCGGCATCGGTGTCCGTGTCGGCCGTGTCGCTGTTGGCGTCGGCGGCCGCATTCGCGAAGCTCGCCGTCATCACGCGGCGGCCGCGGATCAAGCGCAGCGACGTCGGCGTGGCGGGCGGCAGTGCGGCCAGTTGCGCGGCCAGCGCTCCTGATTCCACGACCGCCGTGTTGCCGACCTTCACAATCACATCGCCTGCCCTGAGTCCCGATGATGCCGCCGCCGAGCCTGGCGTGACGCTGTCAACGAGCGCGCCGCTCGCGTGCGTCAGACCGAGCGCCGCCGCGATGCCAGGACTCACGTCCTCGACATGCATGCCGAACGTCGACGTCGTGCGCGCCTTCGCGGGCGCCGCGCCGTCCGCGCCGTCGCCGTCGCTGGCCTCGGCGTTTGCACTGGCGTTCGGGTTCGCTTTCGCCGTGGTCCCGCGCCCGGCCTGCGCCAGTTGCGCGCGGAACGCGCTGGCCGCGTCGATCGGAATCGCGAACGTCAGGCTCGCGTAGCGCTCGCCGTCGGCATACACCTGCACGGCGATGCCGATCACCTCGCCCGCGCGATTGAACAGCGGGCCGCCCGAGTTGTCGGGATTCACGGCCACGTCGGTCTGGAAGAACGGGAACGCGCGGCCATCCGCGAGCGTGCGCGAGGTCGCGCTGACGATGCCCGCCGTCACCGTGTTCTGGAAGCTGTCGGGCGAGCCGATCGTCAGCACGGGTTCGCCGACGCGCACTTTCGACGAATCGCCGAGCTTCACGAACGGCAGGTCGTGCGCGTCGATCTGCAGCACGGCGACATCGCTCTGCGTATCGACGGCCACGACTTCGGCCTTGAATTCGCGGCGGTCGGTGAGCCGCACGGTCACGTCCCCGGCGTTGTCGACGACGTGCGCGGTCGTGAGGACGAGTCCGTCCGGGCTCACGATGAAGCCGGAGCCCGCGCCCGTCATCACGCGCGGCGCGCCGGCCTGGATGGGTGCGCCTGTCTGGGCGTTCGGCAGTCCGTTCGGGAACGTGTTCGGCCGCGCGTTCGGTGACACATGCTGCGCGCGGCGGAAGAACGCGGAGAACGGGTCGTCGGCGTCGATGGCTTCCTGCTCGGGCGGCGCGGTCTGATCGTCGGCGGCGCGCGCACTCACGTGCACGACGGCCGGACCGTAACGATCGACGAAGGTGGAGAAGTCGGACGCCGTGTCGGCAGCGGGCGTTGGTGCGGGGGCGGACGCCGTTGCAGGCACCGTCGTAGGCGCGAGCGCCTGGCGTTGCGCGGCGTTGGCCTTCGCGACGGCCTTGGCGGATTTTTTCGATGCGGCGGAGGCCGAAGTGGCCGATGCCGGTTGCATCGTCGCGGTCGATGCCGACGACGTCGCCGCCTGAGCGGCGACACCCGCGACGCTGCAGAGGCCGGCGCACGCCAGCGCGGCCGCGGCGGCAGGGCGCGCGGCGTTCAGAGGAAAGAGACGTAGCACAAGACACCTCCCCGATGGTCATCATGCTGACGAGTGGACGGCGCGGTATCGGCGGGCGACGTCCGAGCGGGTCCACGAAAACAGTGTAGACGCGCCGCGCGCTCAGTGGGGACGCATTTGTTTTCCAGCGCACGCACGATGCCGTCGATGCGACCCGCGCCATCGACGCCATCGTTGTGATCGATACGATCGACGCCCGCATCCTGTGGCCGCGACTGCGCGCTCGCGCGCTTTGTGGCACCATCCGGGCCCCATCCACAAACCGGAGATCGAAGTCCCCATGCTCAAGCGTGTCATGCTCGCCGCCGCCCTGGTCGCCACGTCGGCGATCGCCATTCCTCAAGCTGCCAGCGCACATCCGCGCATGGAATGCCACCGCGTGTGGATTCATGGCCACCCTGAGCGCCGTTGCCATCCGGTGCGCTGGCATCATCAACGTCCGCGTCATCATCAACCGCGTTACGGCTATTGATCGTCGCGCGATAGCGGCGCGTGCTTCGCGCGCCGCATGCCGGACCGGCGCTTGCTCGCATCTGCGGGCAGGCGCTTTTTTTCGTCCCGCGTTTCCTTTCTCGATGACGGCGCGGCTTCTGTGACCCCGTTTTCCGCCGCCGATGCGCAAGGCATCGGCAACGCTGTTGCCCTGCACAAAAGTTGACTTTTCCGACGATACGGACTTACCCGAATGCAAAAAAGTATCAGTTGGCGGTCTTATTTTCAGTGGTGAAGCGCCGCTGATGCGGTTACTTTTTCAACCATGGCGGCCGCCCTCGCGCGGGCCGCGAGCCGCAAAGAAAAAACCAGCAAAAGGCGCAGGAGGAGCGATGCAAGCGGAGAGGCCAGCAAGTCACCCGGGTACGGCGCAAGCCATGGCGCACAAGGACGGCCGTCCCGCGCGCATGGACCAGCCGGACCTCGAACTGGTGGCCGTGCCGCGCGACGAGTCGTTCAAGGTCTGGTCGCACGGCTATCCGTACCGGACGGTGCGCTGGCATTTTCATCCCGAGTATGAAATTCACCTGATCACCTCGACGACGGGCAAGTACTTCGTTGGCGATTACATCGGCAATTTCGAGCCCGGCAATCTCGTGATGATGGGGGCGAACCTGCCGCATAACTGGGTGAGCAGCGTGGCGGGCGGCGAGCGCGTCGACGAACGTTGCCTCGTCCTGCAATTCGACGCGGACTTCATCGCGCGCACGATCGACGCCTTTCCCGAGTTCCGGCGCGTCGCGCCGCTGCTCGACGCGTCGCGCTGGGGTTTGCTGTTCACGCCCGAAACGGGCGCGGCCGCCGAGCCGATCATGCGCGAGATGCTCGGTGCGCAAGGGCTGCGGCGCATCGTGCTGTTCATCGAACTGTTCGAATTGCTCGCGCAAGGCGCGGAACCCGCGAAGCTCGCGAGCGCCGCCTATCGCGCGGATCCGACGCGCTATGCGGGCACGCGCATCAATCACGTGCTGGCGTTCATCGGCAAGAACCTGTCGCAGGAATTGCGCGAGACGGAGCTGGCGGAACTGTCGGGGCAGAGCGTGAGTGCGTTCTCGCGTTACTTCCGGCGGCACACGGGCTTGCCGTTCGTGCAGTACGTGAACCGCTTGCGCATCGATCTCGCTTGCCAGTTGCTGCTGTCGGGGCAGCTCACGATTACGGATATCTGTTATCGCGTCGGTTTCAATAATCTCTCGAACTTCAATCGCCAGTTTCTGTTGCTCAAGGATATGCCGCCGTCGCGCTGGCGCGCGTGGCATCGCGTGAATGCGGCGAGCGCGAGTGAATCGGCGCAGGGCGCGGCGATCGTCTAGCGCGTCGAGCGCTCGACGGCACGCATCCTTTCACGTCTGTTTGCAGGTGTTTTAGCGGCGGATTCGTTTCCGTCACCCGGTCGCACCTAAAAATCATCCAACAATTTTTCAAAACAACGGAGACACCCGATGAACACGCTTTCGAACTTCGCGATCGGCGCAGCCCTGCTGGGCGCCGCGCTCACGGTCGGTCAGGCGGCGCACGCCGCGCCCGGCGGTACGGTCGCGTTCCTGATGCCCGACCATGCGTCCACGCGCTACGAGCAGCACGACTTTCCGGGCTTCAAGGCCGAGATGGCCAAGCTTTGTCCGGACTGCAAGGTGCTCTACCAGAACGCCAACGCCGACGCTTCGCAACAGCAGCAACAGTTCAATTCGGTGATCTCGCAGGGGGCGAAAGTGATCGTGCTCGATCCGGTCGATTCGACGGCGGCCGCCTCGCTCGTGCACATGGCGCAGAGCCAGGGCATCAAGGTCATCGCTTACGACCGTCCGGTGCCGTCGACGCCCGCCGACTACTACGTGTCGTTCGATAACGAGGAGATCGGCAAGTCGATCGCGCAGTCGCTCGTGCAGCATCTCAAGGAAAGCGGCGTGGCGGCCGCGAAGGGCGGCGTGCTCGAAGTCAACGGTTCGCCGACCGATGCCGCGGCAGGGCTCATCAAGAAGGGCATTCACGAAGGGCTCGAAGGCAGCGGCTTCAAGACGCTCGCCGAATACGACACGCCTGAGTGGGCGCCGCCCAAGGCGCAGCAGTGGGTGAGCGGCCAGATCACGCGCTTCAGCACGCAGATCGTGGGCGTGGTGGCGGCCAACGACGGCACGGCGGGCGGCACCATCGCCGCGTTCAAGGCCGCCGGCGTGAATCCCGTGCCGCCCGTGACCGGCAACGACGCGACGCTCGCGGGCCTGCAACTGATCATCGCGGGCGACCAGTACAACACGATTCTCAAGCCCAGCGAGATCGTGGCGGGCGCGGCGGCGAAGGTGGCCGTGAGCTTCCTCTCGGGCCAGACGCCGAAGGGCGAAACGACGCTCTACAAGACGCCCACGCAACTCTTCAAGCCGGCGGTCATCACGGCGAAGAACCTCAAGGCGGAAGTCGTCGACAAGGGTTTCGCGAGCGGCAAGGATCTGTGCACGGGCCGCTATGCGGATGGTTGCAAGAAGCTCGGCATTGCTAACTAATTGACTTGATAAGCAGGTCGTAGAGCCATCGTATCGACGGCGGGGCGCGGCACGCGCCGGTCCCGCCGGCAGCACTCAGGAGTCTCCTTTCATGACTGAACCCTCCACGCCCCACGCGCCGCCGGGCGAAATCGTGTTGAGCCTGCGCGGCGTCTCGAAGCACTTCGGGGCGGTGTCCGCGCTGACCGATATCGAGCTCGACGTGCGCGCGGGCGAAGTGGTCGCCCTCGTCGGCGACAACGGCGCGGGCAAATCCACGCTGGTGAAAATTCTCGCGGGCGTGCATCAGCCGAGCGCCGGCACCATCACGTTTCGCGGCCAGGATGTCGTGCTCTCCGATCCGGCGACGGCGCTCGACCTCGGCATCGCCACCGTGTTTCAGGACCTCGCGCTGTGCGAGAACCTCGACGTGGTCGCCAACATCTTTCTCGGCCGCGAGCTGAGCCCGCTGCGTCTCGACGAAGTGCAGATGGAAGTGCGCGCGTGGACGTTGCTCAACGAGTTGTCGGCGCGCATTCCGAGCGTGCGCGACGTGGTGGCGTCGCTCTCGGGCGGCCAGCGCCAGACAGTGGCGATCGCGCGTTCGCTGCTGCTCGATCCCAAACTCATCATGCTCGACGAACCCACGGCCGCGCTCGGCGTCGCGCAGACCGCCGAAGTGCTGAACCTGATCGAGCGCGTGCGCGACCGGGGTCACGCGGTCATCATGATCAGTCACAACATGGAAGACGTGCGCGCCGTCGCGGACCGCATCGTGGTGCTGCGCCTCGGCCGCAACAACGGCGTGTTCTATCCCGATTCCTCCAACGCGGAACTGGTGGCCGCCATCACGGGCGCGACTGAAAACGCCGTCTCGCGCCGCGCGGGACGCCGCCAGGCGGCCACGCCGCAATCGCAACAGGACGTACAGTGAAAGGCACCATCATGAGCAAGGACACCCATAGCGCGCCGCCTTCGCCGCTGCTCGACCGCAGCGACGTGCGCGTGAAGCACGCAGCCGGTCTCGGCGACACCGTTTCCGCTTTCGTCGACCGGATCCGCTCGGGCGATCTCGGCTCGCTGCCCGTGATCGTGGGCCTCGTCATCATCTGGACCGTGTTCACGAGCCTGAATCCGGTCTTTCTCTCCGCCGACAATCTCGTCAATCTGCTGTTCGACTGCTCGACGGTCGGCGTGATTTCGCTCGGCATCGTCTGCGTGCTGCTGGTGGGCGAGATCGATCTCTCGGTCGGCTCGATGAGCGGCTTCGCCTCGGCGCTCGTGGGCACGCTCTGGGTCAATCAGGGCTGGCCCGTGCTGCTCGCCATCGCGGCCGCCGTGGTGGTGGGCGGCATCGTCGGCGCGCTCTACGCGCTGCTGCTGAACCGGCTCGGCATGCCGAGTTTCGTCTCGACGCTCGCGGGCCTGCTGGCGATTCTCGGCCTGCAACTCTACGTGCTGGGCACCGACGGCTCGATCAATCTGCCGTACGGTTCGACGATGGTGAACTTCGGCCAGCTGATGATCATTCCGGCGATGGTCTCGCATGTGATCGCCTTGCTGCCGGGCGTGGCCATCGTGCTGACCGGACTGCGCACGCGCGAGCGTCGGCGCGCGGCGCGGCTCTCGGCGCCGTCGATCGGCAGCCTCGTGGCGCGCGGCGCGATTCTCACCGTGTTCCTCGAAGTCGTTGTCAGCTATCTCGATCGCGGACGTGGCGTGCCGTTGATGTTCGCCGTCTTTCTCGGCCTCGCCGTCGCCATGGATTACGCGCTCAAGCGCACGCGCTGGGGCCGTTCGATGAACGCCGTCGGCGGCAACCGCGAAGCGGCGCGCCGCGCGGGCATCAAGGTGAGCGCCATCTATACGAGCGCGTTCGTGCTGTGCGCGAGCTTCGCCGCGCTCGGCGGCGTGCTCACGGCGGCGCGGCTCGCTTCGGCGAGTCAGCAGGCCGGCACCGGCGACGTCAACCTCAATGCCATCGCGGCGGCGGTCATCGGCGGCACGAGCCTGTTCGGCGGACGCGGCACCGCGTGGTCGGCGGTGCTCGGCATCATCGTGATCCAGTCGATCGCAAGCGGCCTCACGCTGCTCAATCTCTCGTCGTCGCTGCGCTTCATGATTACCGGCGCGGTGCTGGCGATCGCGGTGATCGTCGACTCGCTCGCGCGCCGCTCGCGTGTCTCGCACGGCCGCGCGTAAAACCATAATCCGGAGACTCCATGTCTGAATCGATCAAAGGGAAGGTGGCCGCCATCACGGGCGCGGCGTCGGGTATCGGCTTCGAATGCGCGCGCGCGCTGATCGCGCAGGGCGCGAAAGTCGTGCTGATCGACCGCGCGCAGGATCGGCTCGCGTCGTGCTGTGCCGAACTCGGTCCGAACGCCTTGCCCTTGCAGGTGGATCTGCTGCAACCCGCGGAAGTCTCGGCGATGCTGCCGAAGATCCTGCAACTCGCGGGCGGTCTCGACATCTTTCACGCGAACGCGGGCACTTATGTGGGCGGCGACGTGACGAGCGGCGATCCCGACGAATGGGACCGCATGCTCAATCTCAACGTCAACGCCGCGTTTCGCTCGGTGCATGCGGTGCTGCCGCATCTGGTCGCGCAGAAGTCGGGCGACATTCTCTTCACGAGTTCGGTCGCGGGCGTGGTGCCGGTGGTGTGGGAGCCGATCTACACGGCGTCGAAGTTCGCCGTGCAGGCCTTCGTGCATACGACGCGCCGCCAGGTCGCGAAGCACGGCGTGCGCGTGGGCGCGGTGCTGCCGGGGCCGGTCGTGACCGCGCTGCTCGACGACTGGCCGAAGGCGAAGATGGAAGAGGCGCTGGCCGCGGGCAGCCTGATGCAGCCGGTCGAGGTCGCGGAAGCGGTGGTGTTCATGCTCACGCGCGGGCGCAACGTGACGATTCGCGACCTCGTGATTTTGCCGAGCAGTGTCGATCTCTGATCATCAGGGATGCCAGGTAATTTGCCGCGATCTATTTTTCCTGTTGAATGAGCCATGACCTCTGACACCTTGAACGCCGCCACGCGTTACGCGATCGGCGTGGACGTCGGCACGGGCAGCGCCCGCGCCGGCATTTTCGATCCGGACGGCCGCATGGTGGCCTCTGCGAAGCACGACATCACGGTTTTTCACGAAAGCGGCGCCATCGTCGAACAGTCGAGCGGCGAAATCTGGAACGCCGTGTGCCGGTCGGTGAAGGACGCGCTGGCGCAGGCGAACGTGGAGCCGACGCAGATTGCCGGGATGGGTTTCGACGCGACCTGTTCGCTCGTCGTGCTGGGCGAGGGCGGGCGGTCCTTGCCCGTGGGGCCGTCCGATGAGGCGCAGCGCGACATTATCGTGTGGATGGATCATCGCGCCGTCGAGCAGGCCGAGCGTATCAACGCGACGAACCACGCGGTGCTTAAGTTCGTCGGCGGCAAAATTTCTCCGGAGATGGAAACGCCCAAGCTGCTGTGGCTGCGCGAACATCGGCCCGCCGTGTTCGACGCCGCCTGGCAGTTCTTCGATCTCACCGATTTCCTCACGTGGCGCGCGAGCGGTGACCTCGCGCGTTCGACCTGCACCGTGACCTGCAAGTGGACCTATCTCGCGCACGAACAGCGCTGGGACGAGAGCTATTTCCGCGCGGTGGGATTGGACGTGCTCGCCGACGAAGGCTTCGTGCGCATCGGCGAGCGCGTGGTCGAACCGGGCACGCCGCTCGGACAGGGACTGACCGCGCAGGCTGCCGCCGAACTCGGCTTGCGCGCGGGCACGCCGGTGGCGGCGGGCGTGATCGACGCGCACGCGGGCGGTATCGGCACCGTGGGCGCGGACGGCGCGCCCGAATCGTGTCTCGCCTACGTGTTCGGCACCTCGTCGTGCACGATGACGACCACGCGCGAACCGGTGTTCGTGCCGGGCGTCTGGGGTCCGTATTACTCGGCGATGGTGCCGCACACGTGGTTGAACGAAGGCGGCCAGTCGGTGGCGGGCGCGGCCATCGAGCGCCTGCTCGCGATGCATCCGCTCGCGCCCGAGATGCAGCGCCGCGCGGCGAGCGAAGGGCAGTCGCTGCCGGTCATGCTGGCCTCGCTCGCGGCGCAACAGGGCGGCGATCTCTCCGGCGCGATCGCGCTGGCCGACGGGCTGCACGTGGTGCCCGAATTCCTCGGCAACCGCGCGCCGTTCGCCGATCCGCACGCACGCGCGGTGATCGCGGGCCTCGGCATGGAGACGGATCGCGAGAGCCTCGTCGCGCTCTATATCGCGGGCATCGCGAGTATCGGCTACGGGCTGCGGCAGATTATCGAGGTGCAGGCGGCGGCGGGCGCGGCGGTCGATCGCGTGGTGATCAGCGGCGGGGCCGGGCGGCTCGATCTGGTGCGCCAGTTGCTCGCCGATTCGACCGGCAAACCCGTGCTCGTGACGCAAGCCGACGAACCCGTGCTGCTCGGCGCGGCGATGCTCGGCGGCGTGGCGGGCGGGATGTATGGCGACGTGCGCACGGCGATGTCCGCGATGTCGCGGATCGGCGCGACGCATGCGCCCGCCGCCGGTGCAATCGCCGCGCTGCACGACGCGCGCTACGACGCGTTTCGCCAGCTGCAAGGTGTGGCGCGCGCGATCCGCTGACGAGGTTTCGACGCAGGCCGCGCGACAGATTGCTCACGCCGGCTTGCTTAACGTCAGCTTGCTAACGTTAGCGATACGATTGTAACGAGTATTGTCACGATCGTTTCATCGGTATAGGATGTGTGCAAATAAACCATCACGGTTTGATGTGCATTGCACAAATTCGCTCGCCAGACCGCGCCAGCCTAATCCAGCTCAAAGCGTATGCCTACTGCGTCTGAAGCCTCCCAGCAATCCGTCGTCGCGTTGCGCCACGCCGCGCCCGCCGCGTCTGTCGTGTCCGGCACGCAGGCCGCGCATATCGAGCGCAATCCCGGCACGGCGTTCGACACGGCGTGGATCGACGCGTTGCGCGTCAATCAATCCGCCGTCGAACGCCGCACGGCCACGCTCGGCACACGCCGCGCCGTCAAGAAAGACGCGCAGGCCGCGTGGCTGCTGAAAGCCATCACCTGCATCGACCTCACCACGCTCAGCGGCGACGACACCGAAGGCCGCGTGCGCCGTCTCTGCGCGAAGGCGCGGCATCCGGTGCGCGCCGACCTGCTTGCGGCGCTCGGCATGGCGCCGGAGTCGATCCAGACCGGCGCGGTGTGTGTCTATCACCGCTTCGTGGCGGCCGCCGTCGACGCGCTCGATGGCAGCGGCATTCCGGTCGCGGCGGTCTCCACGGGCTTTCCGGCGGGGCTCAATCCGCACGCGCTCAAGCTCAAGGAAATCGAAGCCTCGGTGGCCGACGGCGCGCGCGAAATCGACATCGTCGTCACGCGCGAATATGTGCTCACGGGCAACTGGCGCGCGCTTTACGACGAAGTGCACGAGTTTCGCGCGGCCTGCGGCGAGGCGCATCTGAAAGCGATTCTCGCGACCGGCGACATCCGCGTGCTGTCGAACATTGCGAAGGCCTCGATGGTCTGCATGATGGCGGGCGCGGACTTCATCAAGACGTCGACGGGCAAGGAAGGCGTGAACGCCACGCTCGACGTCTCGCTCGTGATGGTGCGCATGATCCGCGAGTATCGCGAACACACCGGCGTGCTGGTGGGTTTCAAACCGGCGGGCGGCGTTTCCACGGCGAAATCGGCGCTCGCGTACCAGATCCTGATGAAGGAAGAGTTGGGGCGGCCTTGGCTCGAACCGGAGCTGTTCCGCTTCGGCGCGTCGAGTCTGCTCGCCGATATCGAGCGCCAGCTCGAACATTACGTGAGCGGGCGCTATTCCGCGTTCCATCGCCACCCCGTCGCCTGATCGCGGCGAGCCGCGCGCAGTGATACGCAGTCACACGCAGTCATCTTGACCAGACCACACCGATGAGCGTAGCCGAGTACTTTCGAACGATGGATTACGGTCCCGCCCCGAGGACGATCAGCCGGTGCGCGCGTGGCTCGCGCAGCACGAAGGCGTGTTTGGCCACTTCATCGACGGCGCGTGGCGTGCGCCCGCAGGCGGCGAGCGCTTCGAGGTGCGCGCGCCCGCCACGGGCGAGCCGCTCGCGCAAGTCGCGCAAGGCAACGCCGACGATGTCGCCGCAGCCGTCGCGGCGGCGCGCGCGGCGCAGCCCGCCTGGCAGGCGCTCGGCGGCGCGGCGCGCGCGCGTCATCTGTACGCGCTCTCGCGCATGGTGCAGCGGCACAGCCGTCTGTTCGCCGTGCTCGAAGCGCTCGACAACGGCAAGCCGATTCGCGAAACGCGCGACATCGACGTGCCGCTGGTCGCGCGTCATTTCCTGCATCACGCGGGCTGGGCGCAACTTCAGGATACCGAACTATCAGGCTGGTCGCCGCTCGGTGTGATCGGCCAGATCGTGCCGTGGAATTTTCCGCTGCTGATGCTGGCGTGGAAGGTCGCGCCCGCCATCGCGCTCGGTAACTGCGTGGTGCTCAAGCCCGCCGAATACACGCCGCTCACGGCGCTGCTGTTCGCCGAACTCGCGCATCGCGCGGGCCTGCCGAAGGGCGTGCTCAACGTGGTGACGGGCGACGGCGGCACGGGCGCGGCGCTCGTTGAGCAACCGGGCGTCGACAAGATCGCCTTCACGGGCTCGACCGAAGTGGGCCGCCACATTCGCATCGCCACGGCGGGATCGGGCAAGTCGCTCACGCTCGAACTGGGCGGCAAGTCGCCGTTCATCGTGTTCGACGATGCCGATCTCGACGGCGCGGTCGAAGGCGTGGTCGACGCGATCTGGTTCAACCAGGGTCAGGTGTGCTGCGCCGGTTCGCGCCTGCTCGTGCAGGAAGGCGTGGAAGCGCGCTTCATCGACAAACTCAAGCGCCGCATGAACACGCTGCGCGTGGGCAATTCGCTCGACAAGGGCATCGATATCGGCGCGATCGTCGATCCGGTGCAGCTCGAACGCATCCGTTCGCTCGTGGAAACGGGCAAGCGCGAGGGCTGCACGGTCTTTCAACCGGCGGACGTCGCGTTGCCCGCGGGCGGCTGTTTCTATCCGCCGACGCTCGTGACCGGCGTCGCGCCCGCGTCGACGCTCGCGCAGGAAGAAATCTTCGGCCCGGTGCTCGCGGCCATGAGTTTTCGCACGCCCGAGGAAGCCGTGGCGCTCGCCAACAATTCGCGCTACGGACTCGCGGCCAGCGTGTGGAGCGAGACCATCGGGCGCGCGCTCGATATCGCGCCGCGTCTGCAATGCGGCGTCGTGTGGATCAACGCGACGAATCTGTTCGATGCGAGCGTGGGCTTCGGCGGCTATCGCGAATCGGGCTTCGGGCGCGAGGGCGGACGCGAAGGCGTCTACGAATATCTGAAGCCTGCCGACTGGAGCAAGCTGCCGATGCGCGCGACGCGCGCGCAGAACGCCCAGCGTCAGGAAGCGGGCGTGTCGGGCAATGCGCTCGACCGAACGGCGAAGCTCTTTATCGGCGGCAAGCAGGTGCGTCCGGACAGCGGCTATTCGCATCCGGTCTACGCGCCGAATGGCGAGTGGGTCGGCGAAGTCGGCGCGGGCAGCCGCAAGGACGTGCGCGACGCCGTGGCCGCCGCGCGCGGCGCGCAGAAGTGGACGCAGGCGAGCACGCACAATCGCGCCCAGGTGCTGTACTACCTCGCGGAAAATCTCAGCGCGCGCGCCGAAGAATTCTCGCGCCAGCTCGTGCGCCGCGCCGGTTACGACGCACGCGCGGCCACGCGCGAAGTGGACGCCGCCATCGACCGTCTCTTCAGCTACGCCGCATGGGCCGACAAGTTCGACGGCGCGGTGCATACGCCGCCGCTGCGCGGCGTGGCGCTCGCGATGCACGAAGCGCTCGGCGTGATCGGCATCGCGTGTCCGGACGAAGCGCCGCTGCTCGCGTTCGTGTCGCTCGTCGCGCCCGCGCTGGCGATGGGCAATCGCGTGGTGGTGCTCGCGAGCGAAACGAACCCGCTCGCGGCCACGGATTTTTATCAGGTCGTGGAGACCTCGGACGTGCCCGCGGGCGTGCTCAATATTCTGACCGGCGAGCGCGCGGCCTTGCTACCCGCGCTCGCGAAACACGACGACGTGGACGCGCTCTGGTGCTTCGGCACGGCGGCCGATTCGGCGCTCGCGGAGCGCGAATCGGTCGGCAATCTCAAGCGCACCTTCGTCGATTACGGCAAGCAGTTCGACTGGTTCGATCGCACGAATGCGGGACTGCCGTTGCTGCGTCACGCGGTGCAGGTGAAGAACATCTGGATTCCTTATGGTGATTGAGGGTGACTGAGGCTGATCGACAGTGATTGATTAAGCGGCACGCGAGCGCATAAATACAAACGCGCGTGCCGCACACTCTACGGAGGAGACATTCATGCTGAAGAATCTGGACCCGCTGCTGAACGCCGACGTCTTGCAGGCGCTGCGTGCGATGGGTCATGGCGACGAACTGATCGTCTGCGATGCGAATTTCCCGGCCGACTCCGTCGCACGCGCGACAGTGCTCGGCAAGCTGCTGCGCATGGACGGCGCCGACGCGCCGCGTGCCGTGCGCGCCATTCTCTCGGTGCTGCCGCTCGACACCTTCGTGGAAACGCCCGCGATGCGCATGGAAGTAGTCGGCGAACCGGACACGATTCCCACCGTGCAGCGCGAAGCGCAAGCCGAGGTCGACGCCGCCGAAGGCCGCGCCGTGCCGTTCGCGGGAATCGAGCGCCACGCGTTCTACGCCCGCGCGCGCAAGGCCTATTGCGTGATCGCCACGGGCGAGGCGCGCGGCTACGGCTGCTTCGTCTTCACCAAAGGCGTGATTCTCGCGCCCGATGCGCCGGGCGCAAAGACCGCGCAGGAGCCGGGACGATGAGCGAGCGCGTCGTCATCCTCGGAATCTATGTGACCGATCTCGCGTTTCGCGCGAGCCGCATGCCGGTGATCGGCGAGACCATCGCGGGCTCGGCGTTCGCGATGGGGCCTGGCGGCAAGGGCTCGAATCAGGCGGTGGCGGCGGCGCGCGCGGGCGCGGACGTGGTGTTCTGCACGCGTCTGGGCAACGACGCGTTCGGCGAGATCGCACGCGCGACGTGGGCCGCCGAAGGCATCACCGCGCGCGCGCCGGCCATCGACGGCATGGCGACGGGCGCGGCGCATATCTTCGTCGACGAAACCACGGGCATGAACGCGATCATCGTGGCGCCGGGCGCGGCCGGCACGATGGCCGCCGCCGACGCCGAAGCGATCGAAGCCGATATCGCGGCGTCGCGCGTGTTCGTCACGCAGCTCGAACAGCCGCTCGACGCGGCGCGGCGCGGCCTCGAAATCGCGCGCCGGCATGGCGTGACGACGGTGTTCAATCCGGCGCCCGCGATGGCGCTGCCCGACGACATTTACGCGCTCTGCGATTACGTCACGCCGAACGAAACCGAAGCCGCCGCGCTCACCGGCATCGCCGTGCGCAATGCCGACGACGCGCGCCGCGCCGCCGACGTGTTGCTCGCGAAAGGTGCGGGCGCGGTCATCGTCACGCTTGGCGAGGCGGGCGCGCTGCTGCACACGCGCGAGGCCTCGGTGCTGCTGCCCGCGTATCAATGCGGGCCGGTCGTGGAAACGGCGGGCGCGGGCGACGGCTTCACGGGCGGTTTCGCGGCGGCGCTCGCGCGCGGCGACGACGCGCTCGCGGCCACGCGCTTCGGCTGCGCGCTGGCCGGCATTTCGGTGACGCGGCCGGGCACCGCGCCGTCCATGCCCACGCGCGCGGAGGTGGACGCGATGCTCGCCCGCACGCCCGCCGCGGCGCATTGAAGCGCAAATGAAGCGCAAATAAGGCGCGGCGCGCGCTGACGCACACGCAAAGGATGATGTCCATGAAGGCTTCGTTTTTGGCTCGATGTTTCGGCGACCGGCAACTGAATTTTCTGCTGGCCGTGAATCTGCTCGTCGTGCTGGTCGCCATCGCGATCTCGCACGGCCAGTTCGTCGGCATCGACAATCTGCAGTCGATGGGTTCGCAGTTGCCCGAAGTCGCGCTGCTCGCGCTCGGCATCATGCTGTCGATGCTGTCGGGTAACGGCGGCATCGATTTGTCCGGCGTGGGGCTCGCGAATCTCTCCGGCATGATCGCGGCGCTGATCGTGCCGCATGTTGTGAGCGGCGACGACTCGCCCGTGCTCTACACGGCGCTGTTCTGCGTGATCGTGGTGGGCATGGGCTTGATCGGCGGGCTGCTCAACGGCGTCGTGATCGCGCGGCTCGGCCTCACGCCGATTCTCTGTACGCTCGGCACGCAACTGCTGTTCACGGGCATCGCGGTGGCGCTGAGCAACGGCGCGTCCGTGCACGTCGACTATGTCGAACCGCTCGCGGATATCAGCAACGGCAGCTTCTTTCAGGTGCCGATCTCGTTTCTGCTGTTCGTCGCGGTGGTGATCGTGCTCGGCTGGCTGCTGCGGCGAACGCCCTTCGGTCTGCGGCTCTATCTGATGGGCACGAATCAGCGCGCCGCGTTCTATGCGGGCATTCCGCGCGCGCGCATGCTGATTACCACCTACGCGATGTGCGGCGTGCTCGCGTCGCTCGCGGGCCTCGTGAGCGTCTCGCACACGCTCAGCGCGAAATGGGATTACGGCAATTCGTATCTGCTGATCGCGATCCTGATTGCGGTGATGGGCGGCGTGAATCCGTCGGGCGGCTACGGACGCATCATCTGCGTGTTTTTTGCCGCGACGGTGCTGCAATTCCTGTCGAGCCTGTTCAACCTGATGGGCGTGTCGCAATTCTTCGGCGATTGCGCGTGGGGCCTTTTGCTGCTGCTCTCGCTGGCCTTCGCGGGCGCGGAACGCGTGCGCTCGATCTTCGGACTCGGCGCGGCGCAGGGCGCGCGCAAGCGGCCCGGTTGAAGCGAAGCAGCGCAGGCAAAGCAATACAGCGCGCGGACATCGGGCCTCGGGCGTCCGCCGCCAGACATTTCGGGGCGACAGCGAACAACAAGGAGACAACATGAAGCTCAAACGACTCAGCATGGCGCTCGCGGCGGGCGCACTCGCGGCGGGCACGTTCGCCGCGGCGCAGGCGCAGGACAAGCAGACCATCGTCACGGTGGTGAAAGTGACCGGCATTAGCTGGTTCAACCGCATGGAAGAGGGCGTGAAGGAGTTCGGCAAGGACAATCCGAACATCACCGTCTATCAGACCGGTCCGGGCCGCGCCGACGCCGCGCAGCAACTGAAGATCATCGACGACCTGATCGCGAAGAAAGTGAGCGCGATCGCGGTGGTGCCCTACGATCCGCCCACGCTCGAACCGGCGCTCAAGAAGGCGATGGATCGCGGCATCAAGGTCGTCACGCACGAAGCCGACAACGAGAAGAACACGATGGTCGATGTCGAGGCCTTCGACAACAGCGCCTATGGCGCGGCGCTCAACGACCGTCTCGCGACCTGCATGCACAGCGAAGGCAAGTGGGCAACGCTGGTCGGCTCGCTCGGCAGCCGCTCGCAGGTGCAATGGGCGAACGGCGGCATCGACAACGCGAAGAAGAAGTATCCGAAGATGCAGCTCGTGGAGACCAACCTCGAAACCAATAACGACGGCGAGCGCGCCTATGAAGTCGCGAAGGAAACGCTGCGCAAGCATCCGGACCTGAAGGGCTTCCAGGGTTCGTCGTCGCTCGACGTGATCGGCATCGGCCGCGCGGTCGAGGAAGCGGGCCTGCAAGGCAAGATCTGCGTGTACGGCACGGGTCTGCCGACTGAGGCGGGCAAGTACCTCGAAAGCGGTGCGATCAACGGCATCGCGTTCTGGGACCCGAAGCTCGCGGGCATGGCGATGAACAAGATCGCGAAGCTGCTGCTCGACGGCAAGACCGTGGAGAACGGCGCGAATCTCGGCTTGCCGGGCTACGAGAAGGTGACCGTGTCGAAGGGTCCGGGCAAGGGCATCATCGTGCGCGGCCAGGGCTGGGTGAGCGTCGACAAGTCGAACTACAAGCAATACAACTTCTGATCGCGCGAACTTGAAGTTCGCGTTGAACGCGGCGCGCATTTTTGCTGAGAGGCGAAGCGCGCGCCGCGCGATCTAAGCGAGTGACCGGATCGGGATGAGTGAGGATATGGCTTCGGAACCGTTATTGCAGGTGCTCGGCGTGCACAAGCGCTTCACGGGCGTGCACGCGCTGCGCGGCGTTACGCTCACGTTCGAGCGCGGGCAGATCTATCACCTGCTCGGCGAGAACGGCTGCGGCAAGAGCACGCTCATCAAGATCATCTCGGGCGCGCAGCCGCCCGACGAAGGCGAGATCGTGATCGACGGCGCGCATCATGCGAGTCTGTCGCCGCTCGAATCGCTCGCGGCGGGCATCGAGACTGTCTATCAGGACCTTTCGCTGCTGCCGAACATGAACGTGGCCGAGAACGTCGGCCTCACGGCGGAACTCGCGGAACACGGCGGGCGCCTCTCGCGCACCTTCGACCGGCGCGAACTCGCGCGCACGGCGGCGCGCGCGCTCAACGCGGTGGGCTTGCCCGGCGACGCCGAATTTCAGGCCACGCTGATCGAACAATTGCCGCTCGCGACGCGCCAACTTGTGGCGATTGCGCGCGCCATCGCGAGCGAGGCGAAGTTCGTCATCATGGACGAACCCACGACCTCGCTCACGCAAAAGGAAGTGACGAACCTGATCGCCGTGCTCGCGCAGTTGCGCGCGAGCGGCGTGACCGTGCTGTTCGTGAGCCACAAGCTCGACGAATGCTATGCGATCGGCGGCGAAGTGATCGTGCTGCGCGACGGCCAGAAAGTCACGCAAGGGCCGATCACGAATTACACCAAGGCGCAGTTGAGCGAACTGATGACGGGCCGTTCGCTGTCGACCGAGCGTTATCGCGCCGCGTCGGCGGATGCGAACGTCTTGCTCGACGTGCGCGGTCTCGCGCGCGCGGGCGCGTTTCGCGACGTGTCGTTCACGCTGCATCGCGGCGAGATTCTCGGCATCACGGGGCTGCTCGATTCGGGCCGCAACGAACTCGCGCGCGCGCTTGCGGGCGTCGCGCCCGCGCAAAGCGGCAGCATTACGCTCGAAGGGCAAGCCATCTCGCTGGCCACGCCCGCCGACGCCAAACGCGCGCGCATCGGCTACGTGCCGGAAGACCGCCTGAACGAAGGGCTCTTTCTCGACAAGCCGATTCGCGACAACGTGATCACCGCGATGATTTCCAGCCTGCGCGACCGCTTCGGCCAGATCGACCGTGTGCGCGCCCGCGCGCTCGCCGAAGACACCGTGAAGGAATTGCAGATCGCCACGCCGAACGTGGAGAAGGCCGTGCAGTCGCTCTCGGGCGGCAACCAGCAGCGCGTGCTGATCGGCCGCTGGCTCGCGATCGATCCGCGCGTGCTGATTCTGCATGGCCCGACCGTGGGCGTGGACGTGGGATCGAAGGACATCATCTATCGCATCATGCAGCGGCTTTCGGAGCGCGGCATCGGCATTCTGCTCGTGAGCGACGACTTGCCGGAACTGCTGCAAAACAGCGACCGCGTGTTGATGATGCGTAAAGGCCGCATCGCCGAGGAGCATCGCGCCGAAGGCTTGACCGAAGCCGAGCTGTATCGCGCGCTGCTCGCGGAGGCCGCGTGATGCACGCCGCGCATTCATTGCCGTTTCGTCCGATGTCGTTTCGCCCAATGTCGCTTCGCCCGATGAATCACACGCAGCAGGCAACCGCATGAGCATGAATCAGACCATGAGCACGTCCAACACCGTCGAAGTCGCGCGTCAGTCGCCGCCGCTGAACTGGCGCGCGAAACTCGCGCGCAATCCGGAGTGGTTCACCGGCACGCTGATCGTCATTACCTGCGTGGTCGTGGCGTCGATCAATCCGCTCTTCTTTCAGTGGGCCACGCTGTTCGACCTGCTGCATTCGGCGACCACGACCTCGCTGTTCGCGCTCGGCACGCTCGTGGTGCTGGCGTCGGGCGGCATCGACGTGTCGTTCACGGCCATCGGCGCGCTGACGATGTACGCGATCACCAAGGCCGTGTTCGCCTGGTGGCCCGATGCGCCGTTCGCGCTGATTCTCGTCGCGGGCGCGGTGGGCGGCGTGTTGCTGGGCATGATCAACGGGCTGCTCGTGCATCGTTTGCAGGCGCCTTCGCTGATCGTGACGATCGGTACGCAGTATCTGTATCGCGGGGTGCTGCTGACTTTCGTCGGCACGGTGTTCTTCATGAATATCCCGCACAGCATGGATCATTTCGGGCGCATTCCGCTGATCGCCTACAAGACCGCCGACGGGCTCAACGCGGTGCTGCCCGCGTCCGCGATCGCGCTCGTGCTGGCCGCGCTGCTCACGTGGTGGCTGCTCAATCGCACGATGATGGGACGTGGCGTCTACGCGATGGGCGGCAGCACGGCGATCGCGGAACGCCTCGGCTTCAATCTGCGCGCGATCCGTCTGTTCGTGTTCGGCTATACGGGTTTTCTGGCGGGCGTGGCGGGCATTCTGCACGTCTCGAACACGCGGCTCGCCAATCCGTTCGATCTGGTGGGTTCGGAACTCGACGTGATCGCCGCCGTGATTCTGGGCGGCGCGCGCATCACGGGCGGCAGCGGGACGGTGGTCGGCACGCTGCTGGGCGTGGCGCTCGTCACGCTCATCAATAACGTGCTGATTCTGATCGGCGTGCCGAGCACCTGGCAGAAGGTGGTGATCGGCGCGTTCATTCTGGTTGCGGGGACGTTGTTCGCGCTGCGCCGGCGCGGCTGAGTTTTATCGACGTCGTCAACAAACCAGCAAACGGGCGGCCGTGTAGTGCACGGGCCGCCCGTCGCGCATTCAGGCCTTGCTGCGTTTGCGCGGCGCGGCGCCTTTCTCGGTGATGACCGACGCGAAGTCGCCCATCTGTGCGAATCGCCACGCTTTGACGACGCCGATTTTGCTTGCGTCCGCAACGAGATGGCTTTCGACGGCGCTCGCCATCGCGGCCTGCTTGAGCGCCACTTCGTGGAAATTCCAGCACGTCACGCCGCGCGCTTCGTCGATGCCGCCCGCTGAAATAAAGGCTTTGTTGATGCCCATTCGGCGCAGCATCTCCAGACTTTCGTCGCCCGCGAACGAGTCCGACGACGGCACGTACACGCCGCCCAGCAAGATCATGCGCACGTTGGGCATGCGCCGCAGCACTTCGGCCACGTTCAGCGAATAGCACACGGCCGTGATCTGCAGATGCGCCGGAATCAGGCGCGCGAACGCGGCAAGCGTGGTGCCGCAATCGATGAAAATGGTGTCGTTTTCGGCGATCAGACGCGCCGCATGCGCCGACGCCTGCGCCTTGGCCGCCGCGAAGTGATCCTTCTCGTGTTCGAGCGAATAGCCGGCGGCGTTGGGCACGTGCTCGGCGCTGACGATATAGCCGCCGAGATAGGTAAAGCGCTCGGGATTCGCGCCGATGTCGCGCCGCACGGTCATTTCGGACACGCCGAGCAGCGCGGCCGCGTCCTTCAGATGCATGACGTTGTGTTGGGCGAGCGCGTCGGCGAGCGCCTGCAGCCGGTCGGGTTTGGCCATGTGATCGTCCGCCTTGCGCGCCGGGGAGGGGCGCAAAATCCGTTAGATTTGTATCGATAACTTGATCGGATTATAACAAGGCGGGATGCCCGTGTGACCGCCAATGCAGGTTTGCACGCGTTTTTAAGCGTGTTTTATGCGTGTTAAGGGATGCGTTACGACGTGCGCTCGGGCAGTGCGGAAGCTGCGGGCAACACGATGCGGATGCACGCTTCGTCGTCGCTGAACGCGCCCGTGAGCGTGCCGTCGTGACCCTTGACGATCGCGTGCGCGATATACAGGCCGAGGCCGAGTCCGCCGCGGTTGGACGGATTGTCGAGCGAGCCGCTCTTGAACGGATCGAGCAGCCGTTCGAACGGCGCGGCCGGACGTTCGAGCAGGCGATTGCGGATCTCGATGCGCGGTCCTTCGCTCGTGAGCGTGGCGGCGAGCGTGACGCCTTCGCGCGCGTCGCCGTGCTTGCGCGCGTTGCCGAGCAGGTTGGTGAGCGCCTGCGCAAGCCGGTCCGGGTCGATATAGGCGTTGCCGAGGTCGCCGTCGATGTGCACGTCGAGCATCATGCCCGGATGCGCGAGGCGCGTCTGTTCGGCGACCGATTCGAGCAGCTCGCGCAGCGGCGCGTCCTCGCGCTTGAGGCCGAGCCCCATGCCCGAGCGGATGCGGCTCACGTCGAGGATATAGCCGATCAGCGACTGCATGCGCCGCGTCGAGCCTTCCACGCGCTTGACCGTGTCGTTGCCGGAGGCGAGGCCGCGCCCCATCAGCAGCATCGCCATGTTGATGGTCTGGATCGGATCGCGCAGATCGTGGCCGAGCGTGGCGAGCAGCGTGGTTCTCGCGCGCTCCGATTCGCGCATCTGCACGAGCGCGATTTCCTGCAGGATCGAGCGCAGTTCGCGCGCGGCCAGTTGATCGAATTCGCTCCAGTCGCGGCAACGGCCCGTGACGGTCTGCTTCCAGACTTCGAACGAGCCGCGCGGCGTGAGGCGCGGGCCGTTCGGGCCTTGCGCCACGACCTTGTCGGGCGGCCCGGCCCAATGAATCGTTTCGACCAGTTCGTCGCGCAGCCACACGATCGTGATGCGGCTGTCGCCCTGCATCTGGATCGCGAGGCAGCCCGCCGCGCGGCTCGCGGCGAGTCCTTGCGCGAGCGTTTCGGGCAGCGCGTCGGCGGCGCTCGAACAGGCCAGATGATCGACGCGCGTGCGCGCCATGTGTTGTGCGAGTTCGAGCAGCGTTTCGCGGCATACGGCGTCGGCGTGCTTGCCGCGCAGCACCACTTCGTGATCGACGACGAGCGCGACCGCTTCGCAGTCGACGAGCGCGGCAATGTCGGGCGCGGCGCGCGCGAGTCCGGCGAGCGGCGCGTCGGCTTGCGCGAGTTCGCCGGCGATGCGCGCGCGCAGGTCGTGGATGCGGCGGTCGGCGTCGGCGCGCTGGGTCGCCTCGATCTGGCCGACGAGAATCGACACGATCTGCGTGAGCACCGTCGACGAAAGCCGCACCGCATGCGATGCGCGATAGGGCGTCATGTGATGGCAGGCGAAGAGGCCCCAGAGCTTGCCGTCGCGGATGATCGACACGCTCATCGACGCCGCCACGCCCATGTTGCGCAGATACTCGATATGGATCGGCGAGACGCTGCGCAGCACCGAATGGCTCAGGTCGAACGGCATGCCCGTTTGCGGATGCAGCGGCGGCTCGATCGGCACCGGCTCGGCGTTCACGTCGGCGATCAGGCGGATCGGATTGAGCACGTAGAGGCGGCGCGCCTGCTGCGGAATATCGCTCGCGGGATAGCGCTGCTGCAGGTAGGCGGGCAGGTCGTCGCGCCGGGTTTCGGCGATGACTTCGCCGCTGCCGTCGGCCATGAAACGATAGCCCATCACGCGGTCGAAGCCGGTCATCGCGCGGATCGCTTCGGCAGCGGCTTGCAGCAACTGCCCCACGTTCTCGTGGCGCGCGGCCTGCAAACGCTGGATCGCGCGCTGCGCGAACAGCGCGAACTGCGTGGCGGCCGGCGACTTCAGGCTGATCTGTTCGAACTCGACGACGAGCGTGTCGTCGGTCCAATGCATGATGAGATCGAAGCGCTCGCCCGACGCGCCCTTGCATTCGACGCTCTCGCTCGTCATCTCGCGGTCGGCGAGCGCGGCGCGGATCGTCTGGCGCGAGAGCGGGCTCAAATGAAGGTCGGTGATCGGCTCGCCCAGTTCGGGCACGGCGCCGAGCCACTCGCGCGCGTTGGCGCTGCGCGCGATCAGGCAGCCTTGCGTGTCGAAGCACAGCAGCGCGCCATGCGGCTGGACGCGGCCCAGCAGATGAATCGGCTCGCGGTCGCAGTTCGCGACGATTTCAGCGATTTCGGGCTTGTTCAAGGTCGGGTGGCTTCGGCTCGGACGGACGCGCGCAGAGGGCCTGCGGCTTTCGCGTGACTTTCGCATTGTCCGCGAAGCATGCGCGCGCTGCCAAGGAGAATCGTGGCGCGGGGCGCGGGGCGCGATCCGATGCGCTGCGATTACGTGAGCCGATGCGGCGCGACGAGCGGGCCAGGCGCGATCGTCGCGCGATGCGCTGCGCGATGCGCTGCGGGTGCGAACTGTGGCGCGGCCCGCTGTGTCGCTCAGGCGCCCGTGCGCTCCGACTGCCGCGTGACGAGCGCTTCCGCCTTGCGCGCGGGCGTTTGCGCGGACATCTTCGCGAGCAGGGCGGGCAGCGTGCGGAAGGTCAGCACCGAACCGGCCACGGCGAGCAGCAGCGGGAACAGCAGGTCGTGGCTCGCGTGCGTAAACTCGACGATCAGCACGATCGCGGTGAGCGGCATCTGCATCGACGCGGCGAGGAACGCGCCCGCGCCGATCAGCGCGCACGCGCCGGGCGCCATGCCGGGCAGGAAATGATTCCAGACGCCGCCGAGCACGACCGCGAGCAGCGCGCCGTTCGTGAGGCCCGGCGTGAGCAGGCCGCCTTCGGCGCCCGCGCGCAGCGTCGACGCCTCGATCGCCACCTTGAGCACGAGCAGCGCCGCCGCGAGCCCGATGCCCAGTTCGCCGCCGAACGAGAGCGACGCCGCGCCCTTGCCGTTGCCCGCGAGTTGCGGAAAGACCATCGTGAGCGCGCCGATCGCCGCGAAATTCAGCACCGACAGCACGACGAGATTCACGCCGCGCGGCGCATGGGCGCGCGCGCTCGACGTCAGTTGCACGAAGCCATAGGCGGCGAGGCCGAACAGCGGCCCGCAGACGGCGGCCCAGATCAGCAGCGGCGCGCTCGCCACGAAGGCGGGCACGACGTATTGCTGCTCGTTGCCGAGGCCGCTCCAGGCGACGACGGCGGCGACGGTCGAGGTCACGAGCGCGGCGATCATCGCGCGCGGCGCGAAGGTGCCGAGCAGCACTTCGAGCACGAATACGGCGCCGCCGAGCGGCACGTTATAGACCGCGGCGAGGCCCGCGCCCGCGCCGCAAGCCACGATCAGGCGGCAGTCGTCGCTGGAGAGACCGGCGCGATGCGCGAGGCGTCCGGCGAACAGCGAGCCGATTTCGCGCGGCGCGACTTCGCGGCCGAGCGGCGAACCGAGCGCCACGGTCACGATCTGCAGCAGCGCATGCACGACGGTGCTCACGAACGGCATGCGCGGATCGGCCGAGGCGACCGCCTTGCGGATGTTCACGAGCGGCTTGCCGTAGCGATACAGCGCGGCCCAGCCGAGACCCGCGACGAGCCCGCATGCGCTCAGCACGATCAGACGCCGCAGCGGTGCGGCGGCGCTCACGCCATCGAGAAAACTTTCGTGCCCGACGAGCTGCCCGAGGCTGTAGCCGTAAGAGATGTGCTGGACGAAGTGCAGCAGCAGCGCGAGCGCCATGCCGCCCAGTCCCGCGCCGACGCCCGTCAACACGGTGACGAGCGCGAAGGCGAGCGGTTTGCTGGGTGCGGCGGTGGCGGGACGAGCGTTCATGGCAGCCTGCTTGAGGGCATCGGGTTATTAATTACGGGATAACCCGCATGCTACCGGCTCGCGCGTATGTTTGTGGTGACTTATTTAGATAGATTGATGAGTTTGATACATGGACGCCGCCGCTCAAGCGCTGTGCCGGCTCCGGGTAAAGCGTTGTTCGGTGACTTTCGTGCCCCACTGATCGCCTTCGGCTTCGCTGACGAGTCCGAATCCGAACGATTCGTAAAGATGGCGCGCCGCGTGCAGGCCCTTGAAGGTCCACAAATACGTTTCCTTGAAGCCCGCGTCGTCGACGAATTGCATCGCTTGCGTCATCAGTTGCCGCCCGACGCCCGCGCCGCGCAGGCTGTCGTCGACGATGAACCAGCGCAGGTGCGCGATGCCGGTCGCCAGGTCGCCGTCGATGGCCAGCGAGGCCAGCGCGCGGCCGTTCTCCATGTAGAGCCAGAGCGCCTTGCCGGTGGCGGGCAAGGCGCCCGCGAACGCGGCCAGTTCGGTCGCCACGCGCTGCTCGAAGAACGCGCCGAAGCCCCAGTGCGCCGAATAAAACCGCGCGTGCAGGCTCGCGATATCGCCGATACAGCCTGGCCGGTAGCCGTCGGCGATGGCGCCGTCGCGCGGGGAGTCAGCGGGTTTCGGGTCTGGTTTCGGATCCGACGCCGGGTCGGACTTCTGGTTGGGGTTGTCCTGCGAGAGCGCGTCGGCGTAGAGGGCGAGCGAGCGCACGAGCGCGTGCTGCTCGGACGGCACCATGCGCCGCAGTGCGTGTGAGACCTGATCGGTGGCGAAGCGGTCGATGCGCTGGCGCAGCGTTTCGCCCGCGGGCGTCAGATGCAGCAGCGACGAGCGGGCGTCTTCGGTGGAGGCGGAGCGCTGCACGAAACCGGCCGCTTCGAGTCGCGCGACCTGGCGGCTGGTGTTCGATTTGTCGAGACGCAGGATCTGGCCGAGATCCTTTGCGCTGATGCCGGGCGTCGCGCCGATCTCGATGACGGCGTGCACGGCCGAAGGCGCGAGGTCGCTATCGGCGAGTGTTGTGCGCATAAAGCCCAGTTCGCGCACTAATTTCCGCGAAAAATCGCGTATTTCGAGAATCGTGCTATCTCGGGGTGTGACGGGAACATCGACGAAATCCATGGCGCGACTCGCATTGACCAGTGTGAACCGTCAATATAGTTGCGAGTCGCAACCAATTCAAGCGGCAAATTGGCGGCGGGCGTCGAGTGGCGTCGAGCAGCGTGGATGAGCGTCCGCGCGCCTTAGCTTTGCCCCGAATGGCGCAGCCGTTTGAGCACGAGCACGCAGAGCGCGGGCAGATGCACGACGCCCATGCCCGTGGCGATGACGGCCCACGGCGGCGCGGCGGGTCCGGCCAGCATCGCCGACATCACGCCGAACGCGAGCCCGACGAGCAGCAGCACCGCGTGGGCGATCACGCGTTTGCGCAATCCGGCCGTGTAGCGCGGCAGGGTCACGTGGACCCAGGCGACGATCAGCAGGGCAACGGTGGTCACGGCGGCAAACATGCGATTTTTCTACCTTCTTTGCGTTCGATAAACGGGAGTGGCGGCGTTCGTTGCGTTCGTAGCGTCCTTCAGGAAGCTTCACGCCGCGTCTCAAACCCAACGTATAGCGTGTTCCACGCGATGCCGCAACGCGCGCAGGCGGGCATCGCGATTGCGCTGAACGGGCAGTGAGAGGTCGCGAGCTTTCAACGGAGGTCAGCCATCATGAACGACGAACGCGAAGAACGCATCCGCCGCCGCGCGTATCAGCTTTGGGAAGACGACGGTTCGCCCGAAGGCAAGGCCGACGAATATTGGGGCCGCGCCGAAAAGCAGGTCGCCGCCGAATACGATGCCGAGGGCGAAGTGTCGGACGTCGCCACCGATCAGGCGTCCAAGCGCCGTCACGCCGGCGCGCCGCTTCAGGAGGCGGATGTGATGCCGCCCGCCGAACTCGCGCGCGACAAACGGCGCGGCTGACCGGCTTCCTCGTCTTCTGACTGCGCGACGCGGTCCGCACGACCGCCGTACACGCTTGCCCGCCGAGCCGTTCGCGCGAACGGATGCCAGGCACGGGTGCTAAACTCGTGCGCAGGAGATGGCATTCCTCCTGCATTTTCCCCAACCGCCGGACCGGCAGCGCTGCTTCCTGCTCCGGCTGATGATGCCTGCGAGTCCTGGGTCGGGACGCCGCGGGCTTGCGCCTGGCGTGTCACCGCCCAGCGTGTTCAGCGCATCGACCATCGCGCACGCGTCGGAGAGAGCCATGCAAGGCAGCCAGCTGACCATTTACGTAGCGAACCAGACCCATCGCGTTCATCACCTTCCCATCGTCGAATGGATACTCGACGAAGCACGGCAAGCCGATATTCCCGGCGCCACGGTCGTCCCGGTGGCCGAGGGCATCGACACGCAGGGGCGCTATCATGCGGCGCGTTTCTTCGAGCTCGCGGAGCAATCGGTGGCGATCGCCCTGATTGCCGACGATGCGCGTATCGACGCGTTGCTCGGCAAGCTTGCGGGCGCCGGCGTGCGTCTGTTCTATACGCGCGCGCCGATCGAATATGACTCGCTGGGCGAGAACGCAAGCGACGACCGAAGCGCCGACCAAGGCGAAAACGCAAACGAGCGCGGTTCGGCGTGATCATCGCGTAGAGCGGATTGGCGAACCCGGCGCGAACGTCCGCGCAGCGGCCGGTGAACTAGAATGGAAACGTATCCCGCAGGCATTCCGCCACGCGGGCGAGGCGCGTCATGCACGGCTATCAGCTCACGTTCTACACCGAACAGAATTGCCACCACGGTCATCGGACCGTGTGCGAATGGCTGCTGCACGAGGCGAAGCAACTCGGCATTCAGGGCGCGACCGTGATCCATTGCGCGCAAGGCACCGGCCACGCGGGCGAGCATCACGCGGCGCACCTGCTCAAGCTCGCCGACCAGCCCGTGCAGATCATGCTCGCCGTCACCGAGGACGAAGCCGAGCGTCTGCTCGACGCCGTCAAGGCCGCGCAGGTGAAGGTGTTCTACACGCGTTCGCCGGTCGAGTTCGGTCTGATCGGCGAACACGCGGCGCCCGCCGCGACGAAGCGCTTCGCGCTGTTCGGGCGCAAGCCGCACTGAGTCCGCGAACCGGCTTCACGGCTTCATCCGCCGCAATTTGATCAGTTGCGGCGCGCAGGCTTGTCGCATAAAATCGCGGCACTTTCGGAGATGGCATTCTTCCCGTAACCGCACCGCTTCCCGGCGGCGCTGATGATGCCTACGAGTTCCTGGGTGCAGGAGGTCGTGGGCCGTCCATGCGACGCCTCCTGTCGCCCGGGTTTGACGTCGACTCAAACCTGGATTGCAATGAAATACCTGAAGTCTCTCGAATCGTTCGCGATGGTTGTGTACCTCGCGCGCTGGCTGCTGCTTTCCTGCGTGCTCGGCGCGCTCGCGGGCACGGCCTCGGCGGTGTTCCTATTCGCACTCGATCTCGCGACCGGCACGCGCGTCGCGCATCCCTGGCTGCTGTGGCTCTTGCCGTTCGCGGGTCTCGCGACGGGCTGGGTGTATCTGCGCTTCGGCCAGTCGGTCGAAGGCGGCAATAATCTGCTCATCGACGAAATCCACGATCCGCAGAAAATCGTGCCCAAGCGCATGGGGCCGCTGGTGCTGGCGGCGACCGTCGTTACGCATCTGTTCGGCGGCTCGGCGGGGCGCGAGGGCACGGCGGTGCAGATGGGCGGCGCGCTCGCCGACCGCATCACGCATCTGCTCGGGCTCGGCCGCGAAGATCGCCGCATTTTGCTGATGGGCGGCATCGCGGCGGGTTTCGCGTCGGTGTTCGGCACGCCGCTCGCGGGCGCGATTTTCGGGCTCGAAGTGCTCGCCATCGGCCGCTTGCGCTACGACGCGCTGCTGGTCTGCGTGGCGTCGGCGCTGGCCGCCGATCAGGTGTGCCGCCTCTGGGGCATCGAGCACACCGTTTATACGATTCCGTTCGTGCCGCACGCGTCGGCGGCCGGACTGGCGTCGGCGATCGTCGCGGGCATCGCGTTCGGTCTCGTCGGCATGCTGTTCGCAGATTCGACGCACGCGTTGTCCGCGTTCGTGAAGCGCAAGATCGCCTGGGCGCCCGCGCGGCCCTTCGTGGGCGGCGCCGTCGTCGCGGTGGCGGCGACGGCGCTCGGCGTGCCGCAGTTTCTCGGGCTGGGCATTCCGACCATCGTGCAGGCGTTCCAGCAGCCGCTGCCGGTCTACGACTTCGCGGGCAAGTTCGCCTTCACGGTTGTCACGCTCGCGTCCGGCTTCAAGGGCGGCGAGGTCACGCCGCTGTTCTATATCGGCGCGACGCTCGGCAACGCGCTTGGCCACGTGCTCGCGCTGCCGATGCCGGTGCTGGCGGGGCTCGGTTTCGTCGCCGTGTTCGCGGGCGCGGCCAATACGCCGATCGCCTCGACGGTCATGGCGATCGAGCTGTTCGGCGCGGATATCGGCGTGTACGCGGCGCTGGCCTGCGTGGTCGCGTATCTGTTTTCCGGGCACACGGGCATTTATCGCGCGCAACGCGTGGGGCAGGCGAAGCATCCGCTGCTGCCGGCGGGCGTGCGGCTTTCGGAAATTCCGGCGCTGCGCCGCGCGCGTCGCGACGAGGCGCGTGCCGCGAGCGAAGTGAACTGAAGTGAAGGAAGCGCCGGGCGTTTGACGGCGCGGCGCGTATCGCGTCAAAAGACGCGAAAATGGCGAGAGACTGTGAGCAAGGAGAAGTCGATGGACAAGCCGGAAGCGATCAACAGATTGCCCGACGCGGTGTGCGCGCGTTTCGACGGCACGCATCTCGATGCGGCGACGGGCGAGGCGATCCGCCTCTCGACGGTTGCCGCCGACGGCTGGCCGCACGGCGCGCAACTGAGTGTCGGCGAGATCCTCGCGGTGAGCGCGAGCGAATTGCTGATCGCGATCTGGCCGCAGTCGAACACCACGCGCAATCTGCGGCGCGACGGCCGTCTGACGCTCTCGCTGGTCCACGACGGCGCGATGCTCGAAATTCGCGGCGAGGCGAGCGAACTCGCCCAGTCGCTGCTCGATCTCGCGGTGTTCCGCGTGCGCATCGTCTCGGTCGACGGACATCGCGCGACATACGCCGAGGTGCTCAACGGCGTGACGTATCGCCTTCACGAACCGGAGAGCGTGCTCGCGCGCTGGCGCGAGCAGATTGCGAAGCTGCGCGCGATTATCTGAGCGCAGCGCGGCGGTTTAGTCCTGCTTGTCCGCTTCGGACCACGAATCGGCTTCCTTCGTGTCGCCCGTCACCGAATACAGCACCTGCGTGTTGCGCGTCTTGAGGAAATCCTCGAGCGCTTCGCCGCGCATCGCCGCGTAAATGTGCAGATTCGAGGTGCCGACCACCGCGCCGAGTTTCTCCAGCATGAAGAAAATCACGCCGTAGTGGATCAGCCCGCGCCAGTCGCGGCGGCGCACCAGATCGCGTTCTTCTTCGCTCAGGCCTGCGGCTTCGAAGGTGCTTTCCGGATCCTCCAGGAAGGCGCGGCGATGCGATGCGTCGATCAGCTCGTGCAGATATTTATTGAGCCGATACGCCTTCACGCTCGTCGCCACATCGAACGGATAGGTGCCCGTAAGCGTCTGCGCGCCGTCGAGCTGACGCGCCATGTGCGCGCGATGGCGCGCCTGCGCCTCGCCCGGCAGCGCCGCCGCCGTGTTTTCGAGCACGAGCGTACCGATGCCCGTCATCGACGGCAGGTAGTAGCCGCTGTGCACCTTCTTCACGCTGGACGCGAGTGCGCCGCGCATGATCAGCCACATGATGACTTCCGCGCCTTCGAGGCCGCCCAGTTCGGCGTACTCGGCGTGCGTGAGTTCCGCGAGCGCTTCGGGGTCGTTCGCGATGGCGTCCATGAACTGATGGTCCCACGGCACGTTGTTGAAACCCGCGCGCTCGCCGTGAACCTGGTGCGAGAGGCCGCCGGTCGCCATCACGACGACGCGCAGATCCTCGGGATAGCTTTCGACCGCGCGGCGCAGCGCCTGGCCGAGCCGGAAGCAGCGGCGCGCGCTCGGAATCGGGAATTGCAGCACGCCGACCTGAAGCGGCACGACGCGCACGGGCCAGCCTTGCGCGTCGTGGTCGAGCAGCGCCGACATCGGCGAAAAGAAGCCGTGATCGAGCGGCTTGTCCTGGAAGAACGCCATGTCGAATTCGTCGGCCACGAGGCTGCGGGCGATGTGCTGCGCGAGCTGCGTATCGCCGCCGATGGCGGGCAGGGCGCGCGCGCCGCCGCCTTCGTCCGCGACTTCATAGCGCTCGCCGATGCCGAGCGCGAACGCCGAGTAATGATCGAAGAAGAACGAGGTGACGTGGTCGTTGTAGACGTAGACGATGACGTCCGGCTTCTGCTCGCGCAGCCAGCGCTTGACCGGTTCGAAGGTCGCGAAGATGGGCGCCCAGGCCGGGTCGTCCTGTTTGTGCGCGTCGAGCGCGAAACCAATGGTGGGCGTATGCGAAACGGCGATGCCGCCGACGATCGTGGCCATGAGTCTCCTCCTGCTGGCGGTTTATTTGGGCGAATGCGCCGACTCTAAACTTGCGTGCAGGTTATGTAAATTGACTTTGAGCGTGACTTTCCATAACCTCAGGTGATGAATTTCGACGACTCATTCGACCCTGATCACGCCTCTGGAACACCGGCCGCCACGCGCGCGCTGATCGCCGCGCGGCTGCGTCTGCGGCATCTGAACTGCATCGTCGCGATCGCCCAGGAGCGCACGCTCGCGCGTGCCGCCGCGCGGCTGAATCTGAGCCAGCCCGCCGTGTCCAAGACGCTCGCGGAGCTGGAGCAGTGGGCGGGCGCGCGGCTTGTCGAGCGCGGCCGCAACGGCGCGGCGCTCACGGCGGCGGGCGAGCATTTTCTGCGTTACGCGCTCGATGTGCGGCGCGCCGTGGAGGCGTCGGCGTCGGCGCTGACGCGCGAGGATCTGGCGCGCGTGCAGTCGGTGCGGATCGGCGCGCTGCCCACGGTCGAGGCGGCCGTGCTGCCGCCCGCGATTCTGCGCGTGCAGGCCGTCATGCCGCAACTGGGCGTGAAGATCCACTCCGATTCGAACAGCGAATTGCTGCGTGCGCTGAAGGCGGGCGAGGTCGACCTGATGATCGGACGCATGGCCGAACCGGCGTCGATGCAGGGCGTTTCGTTCGAATATCTCTATACGGAGTCGCTGGCGATGGCGGCGCGCGCCGGGCATCCGCTCGCGCGCGCGGGCGCAGCGCCCACGCTGGAGGACGCGCTCGCGTACCCGCTCGTGATCGCGGGCGAGCAGACCGCGCCGCGCCATCACACCGAGGCGTTTTTCGAGTCGCGCGGGCTCGCCTTGCCGCCCGGTTGCGTCGAGACGCAGTCGGCGGCGGTGGCGCGCGCGGTGGTGCAGGCGTCGGACGCCGTGTGGATCGTGCCGCTGCGGGTGGTCGAGCAGGAACTGGCGGCGGGCGCGCTGGCGCGCATCGAGGTGCCCGCGCCGCACGGCGTCGAGCCGGTCGGCATGCTGCGGCGCACGACCGTGCCGCTGTCGGACGCGGCGCAGGCGTTCATGGAGGCGCTGCGCGAGGCGCAGGGAGGCGAGGGGAAGGGCGGCGGGAAAGACTAAAAGAAATTACATCTGGCGGATAGCGTTCGAAGGAGTCGCATCGCTTAATCTGCGTGCATTCCATCACGGGTCCGCGCCCACACGCGGATAGCGCCATGCGACGTCTCTCCCGAATCCTGGTCGCGCTGCTTGCGACGTTCTGCAGTCTGTCCGCGTTTGCCGCGCCGCGTCTCACGCCGCAACAGTGTGCGGATTACCCGTTCAAGCCGGTGGCCGCGGGCAAGGTCACGCACCAACAGTTGATGCGCGAACTCGGCGAACTGGAGGCCCGGGGTTACGACCCGGGCTCCGACGACGGTGTGTATCCGAGCGATCTGCAAGCCGCCGAAAAGCAGTTGCACGTCGATTACCGCACGCAATGCCGTCCGGTCAGCGGGACCTGACGGCAGCTTCGTTACGCGATGCGCGCATTGCACGCATCGCACATGACGTCGCTTAGAACGCGATGGCCACGCCGAACATCGCGACGAACTGGTTCGCGGTCGACGACGGCGAGGTGTTCTGCGAGTCGCCGACCACCGGCTGGGCGTCGATGATATCGCCCGCGCCGTTCGCGCCGAGCGTCTTGCCCGAAGCGTGCTGGTACGCCTGGATCGTGTAGAGCGTGGTGCGCTTCGAGAGGTGATACAGCTCGCGCAGCGAAATCTGCTGATAGCGCGCGGCGTCGTGAATGCCGTTCGCCGCCGACGCGCGCGTGTAGCTGTAGCCGCCCGACACTTCGAACGGCGTGCTCACGCGGTAGCTGACGAGCGCGCCGTAGGTGTTGAACACGGCGGTGTCGGTGAACATCGAGTGCGAACCCGGACGGTAGAGCACGTTCGAGTAGTTCACGCCGAACAGCAGGTTGCCGACCGTGTACGTCGCCAGCGCCGCGAAGTGCTGCACCGCGCGCGCCGACAGATAGCCCTGGTTGAGGACCGAATGCGGGAACGTCGCGCTGGCGGACGTATCGAAACCGCCCGTGTAGGTGCTCGTGTTTTCCATCCGCAGATAGCCGGCCGCGACCGACAGCGGGCCGCCGTCGTAGCGCAGCGCCGCGCTGATCAGGTTGCCGCTTTGCATGCTGCCGGGCTGGCCGCCGAAGCCGTATTGCACGCTGCCGCGCACGCCCGCGATGGTCGGCGAGGTGTAGGTCACCGAGCTGTTCGAGCGGATATCCGTGTCGAAACCGTCGATGTCGCCGGGGTGCGCGCCCGTCGCGCCGGTCAGGTACGTGACCGGGCCGAGCGTGCCCGCGAGCAGATAGTAGGGCGTGTACTGGCGGCCCATCGTGAGCGTGCCGAGGTGGCTGTCCTGCAGGCCGACGAACGCGTAGCGATTGAACGCGAGGCCCGCCGACTGCTGCGCGCCGGTGCCCGGATCGAAACCTTCCTGCAGATCGAAAATCGCATTGAGCGTCGAGCTCAGCGCCTCCGAGCCCTTGAAGCCGAACTTCGAGGCGTAGAGGTTGCCGTTGCGCATGTAGACGTTCGAATGACCGCCCTGGTTATTCGCGTAGGAGATCGCTTCGTCGACGTTGCCGTACAGCGTCAGGCTGCTTTGCGCATGCGCCGTTTGCGACAGCATCGCCGCGCACATCAGGAGCGAGCCGCTCCAGAAAAGGTGTTCTGTTTTCATGATTGTTGCCGCGAAGTTTGCGTGGCCGCTGTCTTCGTCGTGTTTTAGGTGTCTTCACGTACGCGCCCCCGCCGGTCGGATCGACGGCGGGGGCGCGTTTTCAAATTTGAACCGAGTGGTTAAAAGCGGGGCGGCAAGTCGCGTTGACGTCCCGCTTTTTGTCTGCCTCTGCGGCCGGGTTTAGTGGCTGTCCGGCAGTGCGTAGGCGATCACATAGTCGCCGCGATCCGGCGACTGGCGTGCGCCGCCCGCCGAGATCACGATGTACTGCTTGCCGTCGATCGTGTAGCTCATCGGCGTGCCCTGGCTGCCCACCGGCAGACGCGCCTTCCAGACTTCCTTGCCGGTCGAGCTGTCGAACGCGCGCAGGTAATAGTCCTGCGTCGCCGCGAAGAACACCAGACCGCCGCCCGTCGTCAGCGAACCGCCGATGGTCGGCATGCCGATCGGCGTGGGCATGTGCATCTGCACGCCGTACAGACGCGTGTCCTTGACCGTGCCGAGCGGCACTTGCCACGCGACGCTGCGCGTCTTCAGGTCGACCGCCGTGAGGCTGCCGAACGGCGGCTTCTGGCACGGAATGCCCAGCGGCGAGAAGAAGCGGTCCTTGGTGACCGAGTACGGCGTGCCGCCGAGCGGTACCGCGCCCATGCCGGCGTTGACGGCTTCGTTGCCGTCGGAGGTGCCGCCGCGCTGCTTTTCCTTCACGAGATGCACCCAGAGGCCGAGGCGCATGTCGTTCACGTAGATCATGCCGGCGTTCGGGTCATACGACAGACCGCCCCAGTTCATGCCGCCGAGCGAGCCCGGGAAGCTGAGCGCGTAGTCGGTGTCCGGCGCGGTGAACAGGCCGTCGTAGCGCATGCCGCGGAAGGTGATGCGGCACATCAGCTGGTCGATCGGCGTAACGCCCCACATGTCGGCGTCCTTGAGCACTTCGGCGCCGATCTGCGGCATGCCCACGGAGAGCGGCTGCGTCTTCGCGTACGGCTCGTTCGGAATCGTCGCGGGCTTGACCGGGTGCTCGACGACCTTCGTGAGCGGCTTGCCGGTCGCGCGGTCGAGCACGAACAGCTGGCCCATCTTGGTGCCGACGATCAGCGCCGGCACTTTCTTGCCGTCTTCCATCGGGAAGTCGATCAGAGTCGGCTGCATCGGCACGTCGTAGTCCCACAGATCGTGGTGCACGGTCTGGAAGTGCCACTTTTCAGCGCCGGTGGTGGCGTCGAGCGCGAGGATCGAGCCGCCGTACTTTTCGTCGAGCGCGGTGCGCTTGACGCCCCACAGGTCGATCGCCGCGTTGCCGACCGGCATGTAGACGGTGTTCGAGGTCGCGTCGTAGGTCATCGGCGCCCACACGTTCGGCGTCGAACGCGTGAAGGTCTTGCCGGTGGCCGGTGCGGCGTGGTCTTCCGGCTGGCCCGGATCGAACGCCCATTTCATCTTGCCCGACATCACGTCGAAGCCGCGGATCACGCCGCCCGGCATGTCGAGCGAGACGTTGTCGGCCACGCGGCCGCCCACGACCACGGTCGTGCCCGCGACGGTCGGCGCCGAGGTGAGCTGGTACAGCGGGCTCTTGGCCTTGCCCAGACCCGCCTTCAGGTCGACGATGCCGTGATCGCCGAAGTCGTCGCACAGCTTGCCGGTGTCGGCGTCGAGCGCGACGAGCTTGGCGTCGATCGTGTTCATGTAGATGCGGCGGCGGCATACGGCCGGATCGCCCGAAGCGGCGATCGGCGTGACCGGCGTCGAACCGGTGACCGTCGGCTGCACCAGCGGCAGGCTCGCGTCGAAATACGCGAGACCGCGGCAGCGCACCCAGACCGTGGTCTTGGTCGGGAATGCATGGCGCCACTTCTCGGCGCCGGTGGCGGCGTTCACCGCGATCACCGTGTTATGCGGCGAGCACAGGAACAGCGTCTTGCCGACCTGCAGCGGCGTTTCCTGGTCTTCCGAGCCGCCGCCGTCCGGGCTGAGCGGCACGTCGCCGGTGTGGAAGGTCCATGCGACCTGGAGATTCTTGACGTTGTCGCGCGTGATCTGCGTGTAGCCCGCGAAACGGTCGCCGCCGTCCGAATGGCCGTACGCGGTCCAGTCGCCCTTGCCCGCGGTGCCCGCGACCGGCGCGGTCTCGACGCCGAACTTGCCGTGCGGCACGAACATGCCCCACACGAAGCCGGCGTTCACGACCAGCAGCAGGGCCGCGATGCCCCACGCCGCGCCGCGCGCCGGCGACTTGCCTTCGCCCTTGCGCAGCACCGGCCAGAGCGGCGCGAGCAGCATGCCGATCATCGAGAACATGAAGACGCGCGTGTTGAGCGGCCAGAAGTCGAAGCCGACTTCCCACAGCGCCCACAGCGCGGTGGCGATCAGCATGACGAGGTAGATCGGGAACGCGCTGGCGCGGCGGCGCGCGAGCTGGACGCCCGTTGCGCAGAGCGCGAGGCCGGCGAGCAGGTAGTACCAGCTGCCGCCGCGCGCGATCAGCATGCCGCCGCCGATCGTGAAATACAGGCCCAGCACGAGCCCGACGAGGCCCGCGAGGGTCAAGCCCACGCGCGCCGCTTTGCACATCTGTTGTTTATCTGATTCTGAAGGTTGCTTCGACATCGCTCTTTCTCGTTGTGACGCTCAAGTCCATCCGGTCCAGGCTCCGCAAGTCATTGAGGGACAAAGCGTCGCACCGGCTTCTAGATTAACTACTTGGTACATTTTATTGCTAAAATCGAAATCTTGCCGGGAAACGCGCAAGGGTGTCGGGGGAATGGCACAACGCGCACGCGCGTGCTTGCCGCGCGGTCGGATTGGGGGCGCCGTTTTCGTCGTGGTCGCGAGAATCGCTTGTCGACCGAATCTGTACGGCTGACTTAGTCAGTCATCCTGATCGTGAGCTTCGCGCGCCCGTCGATCCATCCTGGTTCGATATATGCCGGCATGCGCCGACATCGCCGCTCGTCGCCGAACGCGAAAATCCGTAAAATCGCTGCTAAAAAACCGCATGCTGCGCGTAAGGTTCGGCAACTTCCCCGTTCTTACCACTCGTTACACATATAACAAAGTCGGTCGTATTTTCTCCGTCGGCCTGAAATAAGATGTGCCGTTGTCGACGAGAGACGAGCATGGGTCCGAACAGCCAACCGCAACCGCTATTCAAGAAACGCCTGGGTTTTCTTGGCATCCACGGCCTGCGCCACGGCGCCGAGCCGGGCGGCGCGCCGTTTGCCGAATCCTCCGATCCGGAGGTCGTGCGGCACGATTCGAATCTGCTCGGCCGCGACTTCGTGGTCGGCGATCTGCACGGCTGCGTGAGCGCGCTCGAACAGCTGCTCGGCGAGGTCGAATTCGACGCCGGGCGCGACCGTCTGTTTTCCGTGGGCGACCTGATCGACCGCGGAGAGCAGAGCGAACGCGCGCTGGCCTTGCTTGAGCACGACTGGTTTCACGCGGTGCAAGGCAATCACGAAGAGGCGCTGTGCGCGGTCGTCGACGGCCGACTGCCGCGCGAGCGCTGGTACGAGGTGGGCGGCGACTGGGCGCGCTCGCTCTCGGACGGCGAACTGGCGGTGCATGCCGCGCGGCTGCGGGTGCTGCCGCTCGTGCGCATCGTCGGGGAAGGGGACACGCGCTTCAATATCCTGCACGCCGAGTTCCGCGGCAACGACGACCAGCTCGCCGCCGGCCATTTCGAGGCGGCCGTGCGCCGCCGCCTGCTCTGGGGCCGCGATCTGGCGTTCAGCGTGTCGCCCTCTCAGCAAGCCTTGTCCACGACTTATTGCGGTCACACGACCATGCGCGACGTTCGCCGCATCGGCGCGCATATGTTTATCGATACCGGCGCGTGCAGCCCCGGCGGCAAGCTCACGCTCGTCGAAGCGGGCACGAGCCGCGTCTGGTCGAGCTTCGCCTAAGCGCGCGTCCGCCTGACTTTTTCACCGCGTTGCACTTCGGCGTCGCGCGGCCGCCACGCCGCGCTATTCACGCTGCATCATTTGTCTTGCCAGCCCTCCATCACTGAATGATAATAATTATCATTCAGAACCAATCGTCGCCCGCTCGTGTCGCCTGCCGCCGCCGGACCGATTGGACAGGCTCAATACATACCGATTCAGTGGTCGAACGCTATTACCGCGAACTGTTGCGTTTTCTTTCCCGGCTGGTGAAAGACGGTGACACCGCTTCGGATATCGCCCAGGAAAGCTACGTTCGCGTGCTTACGCTGCGCGACTCCGGCGCGACCATCAGCGACCCGCGCGGCTTGCTCTATCGCACTGCGCGCAATCTCGTCATCGATACGCATCGCCGTGCTACAGTCCGCGCTCAATCGGTCGTCGACGAGCTGGACGAGATCGACGAGCCCGCCGCCCACGTGTCGAGCCAGCCCGAGCAGGTATGGGAATCGTCGCGCCGCACCGAGGCGCTGGTCGCCGCGATCGACGCGCTGCCTCCGCGTTGCCGCGAGGCGTTCGTCCTGCACAAGTTCGACGGGCTGAGCCACAGCGAAGTGGCCGCGCGCATGGGTATTTCGCGCAATATGGTCGAAAAACACATCATTCGCGGCGTGCTCGCCTGCAAGCAGCGCATGACGGCCTTCGAGGGCGCGGACAGTCAAGCGACCGTCGCCGCCGAATAAAAAACGATGCAAGGTTCTTCGATGTCAGGTTTTGGCTTCGTCGCGCGTCTTCATAGAGGTACGCGCTGACGATATGACGATGGAACGACCCCAACTCCCCGAGACGACCGACGCCGGTCTCGACGCCGATGCCGAACTCGACGCGCAGGCCGCGAACTGGCTCGTGCGGCGTCAGCGCGGCCTGAGCGCGCGCGACGAAGCCGACTGGCAGGCCTGGCTCGCGCGCGACCCGGCGCATCGTCGCGCTTACGGGCAGGTCGCCGAGATCTGGCAGGCGCTCGACCACATCCCCCAGCAGGATCTCGCGCGCTATCGCGCTGAAATCGCGGCGAGCCGTGCGCGCGGCGCACCGGCGTCGCCGGGCCGTCGCGCGTTCATGCCGCGCTTCGCGCTCGCGGGGACCGCTTTCGCGGCAGTGGGCGCGGGCGTGGTCGGCTGGCAATACTGGCAGAGCACGCCGACCTTCAGCGCGGTCTTCACCACCCGGCGCGGCGAACTGCAGACCGTGTCGCTGCCCGACGGCAGCAAGATCGAACTCGATACCGACACGCACGTCGAGGCGCGGCTGTTCCAGCATCGCCGCGAAGTGCGGCTGGTGCGCGGGCAGGCGATGTTCGCGGTGCAATCCAATCCGGCTTGCCCGTTCAACGTGCTCGCGCAGTCGGTCACGGTGACGGTGGTCGGCACGCGCTTTTCGGTGCGATGCACGGAAACCGGCCTCGAACACGGCACGGTGCGCGTGGAGGTGGAGGAAGGGCGCGTGCGCGTCGCTGCCGCGCCGCAACCGGACGCCGCGCCGCACAGCGTCGAACTCGCGGCGGGCGAGGCCGTGACGACCGGCGCGAACGGTCTGCCCGGCCAGATCGAGCCGATTGCGCCCACGGCGGTCGCGGTCTGGCGTCAGGGCCGCGTGGCGTTCAACAACACGACCTTGCTGCGCGCGCTGCAGGAATTCGCGCGTTACGGCGCGACCAATGTGGTGGTCGACGATCCGGTGGTCGCGCAGATGCGGCTGACGGGCAGCTTCGACGTGCATCAGCTCGACCGCTTCGCGCATGCCTTGCCGCGCGTGCTGCCGGTGCGTCTGCGCCAGCGCGGCAATCTCGTCGAAGTCGTGCGCGCGGCCTGACGCGGCCGGATCTATCGACGTTCTTCCACGCTTTTCTACGCGCGCCCGGTCCCACCCGGGTGCGCGCCTCATTGTCCGCGCACGCGTTCCGGCCCCGCCCGGCGTTCCTAATTTCTTGCGAATTTGATTTGCATAATCCCTCGATCGGGCGTGGACCGCGCTCTCGGCATTGAGGCCAACACTATGCAAATCGGGCTTTTCGCGCATCGGCGCACGGGCGTTCTGACGGGCGCCCTGTTTCTCTCCTGTGCGCTGGCGGCGTGTTCGCACGACCAGAAAAGCGTGCAGAAAAAGGTGCAAACGGTGACCGTGGAAACGGTCAAGACCGTGCCGTACGCGCAATCGTCCTCGATGCCGGGGCGCGCAACCTCGTTCCTGACCTCGCCGGTCACGCCGCAAGTCACGGGCGTGATCCAGAAGCGGCTGTTCACCGAAGGCAGCGTGGTGCACGAAGGCCAGGTGCTTTATCAGATCGATCCCGCGCCGTATCAGGCGACGTACGACGCCGACAAGGCCGAACTCGAAAAAGCCCAGGCGGCGCTGCTTTCCGCGAAACCGATTGCCGAGCGCGACCGCTCGCTCGCGGCCATCGACGCGATCAGCAAGGAAACGCTCGAAGAAGCTGAGGCGACGCTCAAGCAGGACGAGGCGACCATTGACGCCGACAAGGCCGCGCTCGAAAGCGCGCGCATCAATCTGGGCTATACGCGCGTGACCGCGCCGGTCACGGGCACAATCAGTGCTTCCGCCTACACGCCCGGCGCGCTCGTGACGGCCGATCAGACCACGGCGCTCGCGACCATCTACGCCTACGACCCGATGTATCTCGACGTGACCGAGTCGAGCACGGACGTGCTCGCGCTGCGCAAGAAGTTCGCGAGCGGCGAATATAAAACCGACGCGAACGGCAACGCCAAGGTCAAGATCACGCTCGAAGACGGCACGACCTACGCGCACGAAGGCACGCTGCAATTCGCGGGCGTGGGCGTCGATCAGACCACGGGCACCATCACCTTGCGCGTGATCGTGCCGAATCCCGAGAAGCTGTTGCTGCCGGGCGAATATCTGCATGCGGTCGTCGATCAGGGCGTGAACCAGAGCGCGATTCTGGTGCCGCAGCAGGCGGTCGTGCACGATCAGCGCGGCAACGCGACGGCGCTGGTCGTCGATGCGCAGAACAAGATCGAGTCGCGCACGCTGATGCTCGCGGGCACCGCGAACAACAACGAGTGGGTCGTGACGGGCGGACTCGCGACGGGCGATCGCATCGTCGTGGCGGGCTCGCAGTTCGTGAGCGTCGGCGACACGGTGAAGGCCACTGACGCCACTGCGGCCACCGACGCGACCGACGCCACCGAAGCGGCGGCCGCGTCGTCGTCGTCGCCTTCGGCGAACTGAGGGGCGAGTGCATGCGTATCGCTCATTTCTTTATCGACCGTCCGGTCTTCGCGTGGGTGCTCGCGATTCTGGTCTCGCTGACCGGCGCGTTCGCGATCACCCAGTTGCCGCTCGACCAGTACCCCGACATCGCGCCGCCGACCATCCAGATCACGGCGACCTATAACGGCGCGTCCGCGCAGACCAATCAGGACGCGGTCGTGCAGGTGATCGAGCAGCAGATGGTCGGTCTCGACAATCTGATGTACATGTCGTCCTCGGCGAACTCCGAGGGCAATATCTCGATCAAGCTGACCTTCTCGGCGGGCACGAATCCCGACACCGCCCAGGTGCAGGTGCAGGATCAGCTGCAATCGGCCAACGCATTGCTGCCCGAAGAAGTGCAGGAAAGCGGCGTGACCGTGCGCAAGGCGTCGCCGGACACCTTCCTCGTCTTCAACCTCGTGTCCGAGGACGGCAAGATGAGCAAGGCGGCCATCGCCGATTATCTGTACAGCAATCTCGAAGAACAGATCGAGCGTCTGCCCGGCGTGGGCCAGGCGCAGCAGTTCGGCTACGAGTACGCGATGCGGATCTGGCTCGATCCGAACAAGCTGCAAAAATACGCGCTGATGCCGTCGGACGTGGTCACGGCCATCGACGCCCAGAACAACGACGTGGCGGCCGGCGAAGTCGGCAACACGCCCGCCGTGAAGGGCCAGGAACTCGATGCGACCATCACGGCGCGCAGCCGCCTGACCACCGCGCAGCAGTTCCGCGACATCGTGCTCAAGACCGAGACGAACGGCTCGCAGGTGCTGCTCGGCGACGTCGCGCGCGTCGACCTCGGCCCGCAGGCGTATACGGTCGAAACCAACTTCAACAACAAGCCCGCTTCGGGTCTCGGCCTGCAACTCGCGCCGGGTGCGAACGAAGTGCAGGTCGACAAGGAAGTGCACGACTTCCTGAACAAGCGTGCGGCGAGCTTCCCGGCCGGGTTGAAGGTCGAATATCCGTACGAGATGGTGCCGTTCATCAAGACCTCCATCACGGAAGTGGTCAAGACGCTCGTGGAAGCGATCGTGCTGGTCGTCGCGATCATGTTCCTGTTCCTGCAAAACCTGCGCACCACGCTGATTCCGGCGATTGCGGTGCCGGTCGTGCTGCTCGGCACGTTCGGCATCCTCGACGTGTTCGGCTATTCGATCAACATGCTGACCATGTTCGGCGTGGTGCTCGCGATCGGCCTGCTGGTGGACGATGCGATCGTGGTGGTCGAGAACGTCGAGCGGCTGATGACCGAGGAGCATTTATCGCCGCGCGACGCCACCAAAAAGTCGATGACGGAAATCAGCAGCGCGCTGGTGGCGATCGCGATGGTGCTCTCCGCCGTGCTGTTGCCGATGGCGTTTTTCGGCGGCTCGACCGGCATCATCTACCGCCAGTTCTCGGTGTCGGTGGTTTCGGCGATGGCGCTCTCGGTGGTGGTGGCGCTGACCTTCACGCCCGCGCTGTGCGCGACGCTTCTCAAGGACGGCCACGAGAAGCCGAAGGGCCGTTTCTTCAGCGGCTTCAATCGCGGCTTCGACGCGTCGACGAGCAAATATCGCCGCGTCGTCGACCGGATGCTGCATCATCGCAAGCCCGCGATCATCGTTTATGTGCTGCTCGTGCTGGGCGCGGGGCTGCTGTTCGTGCGTCTGCCCACGTCGTTTCTGCCGACCGAAGATCAGGGCGTGCTGATGGTGACGGTGACCGCGCCGGTGGGCGCGACGCGCGAGCGCACCGAAGCGACGATGGCCAAGGTCGAGGACTATCTGCTCAAGCAGCCGGCGGTTTCCGAGGTGTTCAACGTCGCCGGTTATGCAGTCGGCAGTAACGGCCAGAACGTCGGCATGATGTGGGTGAAGCTCAAGGACTGGGACCAGCGCACGGCCGTCAACGACACGGCGCAGGGCTTCGTCGCGAAGGCGTCGCGCGATCTCTCGCAGCAGATTCGCGACGCCAAGGTGTTCGTGCTGCAACCGCCGACGGTGCGCGGTCTCGGCATCAGCTCGGGCTTCGACATGGAGCTTGTCGACGAAGGCGGGCTCGGCCACGCGGCGCTGGCGGCCGCGCGCGATCAGCTGATCAAGATGGCGAACCAGAGCGGCGTCGTGCGTCAGGTGCGTTTCAACGGTCTCGCCGATACGCCGCAACTCTCGCTCGATATCGACGACCGCAAGGCGAGCGCGATGGGCCTCGCGCCCGCCGACATCAACTCGACGGTCGAAGACGCGCTCGGCGGCGAATACGTGGACGAGTTCCTCGACAACCAGCGCATCAAGAAAGTCTATGTGCAGGGCGACGCGCCGTTCCGCATGACGCCCGAATCGCTGGAGCAATGGTATGTGCGCAACACGTCGGGGACGATGGTGCCGTTCTCCGCGTTCGCGACGTCGCACTGGACTTACGGGCCGCCGGAACTGGACCGCTATAACGCGGAGTCGTCGTTCGAGATCGTCGGCGATCCGGCGCCCGGCGTGAGTTCGGGCCAGGCGATGCAGACCATGGAGCAACTGGTCGCGAAGCTGCCCAAGGGCATCACCTACGCGTGGACCGGGCTGTCGTATCAGGAGCAGCTTTCGGGCGGCCAGGCGCCGTATCTCTACGCGGTCTCGGTGCTGTTCGTGTTCCTCTGTCTCGCGGCACTCTATGAAAGCTGGTCGGTGCCGCTGGCGGTGCTGCTGATCGTGCCGCTCGGCGTGTTCGGCGCGGCGCTCGGCACGACGCTGCGCGGGCTGTCGAACGACGTGTATTTCCAGGTGGGTCTGCTGGTGACCGTGGGTCTGTCGTCCAAGAACGCGATTCTGATCGTCGAGTTCGCGACGATGCTCGAAAAGCAGGGCGCCAGTACGCTCAAGGCGATCGAGCAGGCCGTCGCGTTGCGGATTCGTCCGATCGTGATGACGTCGCTGGCGTTTCTGCTGGGCGTCGCGCCGCTGGTGATCGCGAGCGGCGCAGGCGCGGCGGCGCGTCAGTCGATCGGCACGGGCGTATTCGGCGGCACGCTCGTCGGGACGGTGTTGGCGATCTTCTTCACGCCGCTGTCGTATTTCCTCGTGCGCAAGTTCAGCGGCAAGGGCGCGTCGCCGAGCGATCCGGGCGGTCGCGGCGGCGCGGGTTCGCCCGCCGACGATTCCGGTTCGACCGGCGCGCAGGCGGAGCAGAGCGTGTCGGAGCACGCGGAGCAGGAAGCGGGCGAGGACGCGTATGCGTTGCCGGATAGCGCGATGAATGCATCGACTCACGAGTCGAAGAACGGAGGTGCGGCATGAAGCGCGTAGTCCACTGGATGCTGGCCGGCGCGGCCGTCACGGCGCTGAGCGCGTGTATCGACCTGTCGCCTTCGTATCAGCGGCCCGCCGCGCCGGTGGCGGCGTCGTGGCCCGATGCGGCTTCGGGCGCGTCTTCAGGTGCGTCTTCAGGCGCGGCCGCGAATGCGTCATCGTCGGGCACGCTCGCCGCCGATATCGGCTGGCGCAGTTTCTTCGTCGATCCGCGTTTGCAGCGCACGATCGCGCTCGCGCTGTCGAACAACCGCGATCTGCGTATCGCGATTCTCGATATCGAAAAGGAGCGCGCGGAGTACCGCATCGAACGCGCGTCGCTGTTTCCGGAAATCGATCTGGGCGGCTCCGACGAAGCCGAGCGCACGCCGACGTCGGTGCGCCGCGCGGAGTCCGGCGAGTCGGCCACGACGACCGGCGCGAGCGGCGAGACCACGCACGTCTATAGCGCCAATCTGGGCTTCACGTCGTACGAGATCGATCTGTTCGGGCGCGTGCGCAATCTGAGCAACGCGGCGCTCGAAACCTATCTGTCGTCGATCGAAACGCGCCGCAGCACGCAGATCAGTCTCGTCTCCGATGTCGCGAGCGACTGGCTCACGCTGGCGTCGGACAAACGCTTGCTGGTGATCGCGCAGGAAACGCAGGCGAGCCAGCAGCGCACCTTCGATCTGGTCGATCGCGAGCACACGCTGGGCGCGGCGAGCGCGCTCGACGTGGAGCAGGCGCAGGCGAGTCTGCAGTCGGCGCGCAACTCGACGGCGCAGGCGCAGACCACGGCCGAGCAGGCGCGCAACGCGCTCGAACTCGTGGTCGGCACGCGCGTGCCCGACGCCGATCTGCCCGATGCGCAGGTCGATCCGGTCGCCAGCATCACGTCGATTCCGGCGGGCATTCCGTCGGCGGTGCTGCAACGCCGCCCCGACGTGCTGGCGGCCGAGCACACCTTGAAGGCCGACAACGCCGATATCGGCGCGGCGCGTGCGAACTTTTTCCCGACCATCAGCCTGACGGCGGCGCTCGGTTTCGAAAGTCCCGCACTCGCGCAGTTGTTCACGGGCAGCAACCGCGCGTGGTCGTTCGAGCCGTCGGCGGTGATTCCGATCTTCGACGCGGGCGAGAACCGCGCGACGCTCGACGCCGCGAAGGTGACGTTCAAGATCGACGTCGCGACCTACGAAAAGACCATTCAGACCGCGTTCGAGGAAGTGGCGAACGCGCTGGCGACGCGCAAGACCATCGACGAACAGCTCGACGCGCAGACGCGTACCGTGAAGGCCGATCAGCACGCTTACGATCTGACCATGCAGCTGTATCAGCAGGGCAGCGACAGTCTGATCGACGCGTTGACCGAGCAGCGTCTGCTGTACACGGCGCAGCAGTCGCTGGTCGCGACGCAGTTGTCGGCGCAGACCAGTCTGATTACCTTGTATGCGGCGCTGGGCGGCGGGGTCGATGCGGAATCGGCTGCGGCTGCGTCCGGCGCATCGGCCACGCGCTGAGCGGCGAGGCAGGTATCATGACCGGACGTTTTCAGATCAAGGGTTGAGGTAGCAAGGCCATGTGCCCGGAGTCGACACCATGCCGCAAACGCTGACCCGCGTGCTGCGCGAGATTCGCCGCGCGAGCCTGACCGGCAAGCTGTTTGCGGCGATGCTGGTCGTCAACGTGCTGGTGATCGGCGCGATGGCGCTGGGCGCGCGGCTCAGCTTCGAGCGCGGTTTTCTCGGCTATCTGGAGCAGCAGGAAATCAAGCGGCTGGAGTCGAGCGTCGGGCCGCTGGCCATGGCGTATCGCGATCACGGCAGTTGGGATTTCCTGTTGCAGAACCGCAGCCTCTGGCACGAGATCATGCGGCCTTATGCGCCGGCCTCGTATCCGGTCACGAGTCACGCGCCGTTGCCGCGTCTGCCGGTCTCGTCGCTGATCGGCACCAACACGCGCTTCACGCTGCTCGACGCGAAAGGCGCCTACGTGTTCGGCAATCCCGCGTTCGCGGATACCTCGCCGCGCCGTCCGATCGTCGTCGACGGCAAGACGGTCGGCTGGCTGCTGATGGTGCCGTTCGAACGCGCGACCGAAGCCGGCGATCTGCGCTTCCAGAAGACGCAGCGCGAGTCGAGCTGGATCATCACGATCGCGGCCACGCTGCTGGCGATTCTCACCACGCTGTGGATGGCGCGCGCGCTCGCCTCGCCGCTGCGCCGCATCGCGAGCGCGACGCACACGCTCGCGGGCGGCGATCTGAGCGCGCGCGTGCCGACGGTGTCGAGCGGCGACATCGGCCAGCTCGAACACGATTTCAACCATCTCGCGCAGACGCTCGAGAGCACCGAGCGCATGCGTTCCGCGCTGGTCGCCGACATCTCGCACGAACTGCGCACGCCGCTCGCGGTGATGAGCGGCGAGATCGAGGCGATCGAAGTGGGCGTGCGTCCGGTGAGCGTGGAAGCCGTGCGTTCGCTCGGCGGCGAAGTGAAGCGCCTGAGCCGTCTCGTCGACGATCTCTACGATCTCTCGCTCGCCGACGTCGGCGCGCTGCGCTATCACCACGAACAGCTCGACGTCTGCGAGACGCTGCGTTCGGCGTTGCGCCGCAGCGCGCGGCGGCTCGGCGACGCGGGCCTCACGCTGCGCGTCGATCTGCCCGACACGCCGCTGTGGGTGCGCGGCGACGAACGCCGCCTGCAACAGGTCTTCACCAATATTCTCGAAAACGCGCTGCGTTATGTCGATGCGGGCGAGATCGTCTGCGTGACGGCATGCGAGGACGCGCGCACCGTGTATATCGATTTCGACGACAGCGGCGCGGGCGTGCCCGAGGCGATGCTGCCTTCGCTGTTCGAGCGCTTCTATCGCGTGGAGGCGTCGCGCAGCCGCGCGACCGGCGGCGCGGGTCTCGGCCTGCCGATCTGCCGCGGCATCGTCGAGGCGCACGATGGCGAGATCGCCGCCGCGCGCGCGCCGCTGGGCGGCTTGCGCATCGCGATCGCGCTGCCGCGCAGCACGGAAACCTTCAGGAACCGACGTGACCATGAGTAACGAAACGCCCATCGACATTCTGATCGTCGAGGACGAGCCCAAGCTGGCGAGCGTGATGGCGGATTTCCTGCAAGCCGCGGGCTACACCACGCGCTGCGTGGACGACGGCCGCGAGGTGGCGAACGAAGTGGCGCGGCGCATGCCGGGCCTGATCGTGCTCGACCTGATGCTGCCGGGCCGCGATGGCCGCGATATTTGCCGCGATCTGCGCACGTACAGCGATGTGCCGATCATCATGGTGACGGCGCAGGTGGAGGAGGTCGATCGCCTGATCGGCCTCGAACTCGGCGCCGACGACTACATCTGCAAGCCGTTCAGTCTGCTCGAACTGGTTGCGCGCGTGAAGGCGATTCTGCGCCGCTCGCGCTTCGAGCGTTTTCCCGAAAGCGTGCCGCTGCAACTCGACGAAGAGCGGTTCGTGGCGACGTATCGCGGCGTGGAGATCGAACTCACGCCGATCGAATTCCGCTTGCTGAGGACGCTGGCGGCGCGACCGGGCCGGGTCTTTTCGCGCGATGTGTTGATGGACCGGCTGTATCCCGATGGCCGCATCGTCGAGGATCGGACGATCGACAGCCACGTGAAGAAAATCCGCCGCAAATTCGAAGCCGTTGCGCCCGATGACGACGTCATTCAATCCGTGTACGGCGCGGGATTCCGGCTGGCTTTATAAGGTATTGCCGAGTCTTGCGGGTTCGCTCAGGCGCGCGTTCAGCCGCCTTCTGGCCGCTTGACGAAAGCCTGCACGAAAGTCTGCACGGCCGCTTCCACCCAGCGGTCGATCTGCGCTTCCGAGGGGCGCGCGTTGGGATGCGTGAGGCATTCCAGTTGCGCCTCGCCGCGCACGATGCTGATGAACAGCATCGCGGCCGTGGTGTAGCCCACGGCCTGCACGTCGATCTGTCCGCGCGCCGCCGCGCGTTCGAGAAATTGCCCGACGATGCTTGCCACCACTTCCGGCCCCGCCGCATAGAACGCGCGCCCCAGCTCGGGAAAGCGCTGCGCTTCCGAAACGATCACGCGATACAGCGCGAGTCCCATCGGCGACACCACCAGATCGAGATACGCGCGCGCGAGCCGCGTGAGCGAGCGCGTGATGTCGTCGGTTTCGAAATCCATCTCGCGCAGCGAATTCGCGAATTGCCCGCATTCGCGCTGAATGACGGCGGCGAACAGCGCTTCTTTCGTCGGCCACGCGGCGTAGACCGTCGATTTCGAGACGTGCGCCTCGCGCTGGATCATGTCCGTCGTGGCGGCGCTGAAGCCGTGCGCCAGAAAGATGTCGCGCGCGGCGTTCAGGATCGTGTCCGCCTTGCTCGGGGCGGGCGCGGGGTCAGGCTTGCGGGGAGTGGGGGGCAGGCGCGCCGGTGCGCCGGTTTCCTTGTGCGTCGCCATTTGTGTTGAATCGGTAGCGATAACGGTGTCGCGGGATCGTAACACAGCGCCGGGACGCGCTTCCCGGCCACTGACATTGTCGCAGCGCAGAGTACCGATCGGTTCGATTTTTATTGACACGGCAATCATGTGCTCTTATCATCCAGTACCGTTCGGTACTATCCCGCCTGGATGATCCTCCCCTTATTGACGGTTTTCGCTGCGTGACGGCCCCGCCCGTGCAAGCAGCGCGGGGCCGTTTTGCGCGCGTTTTTGCTCGCGATTTGGCGAGCGGATCCAGGGCGGCGAGCCGCATCGGCCGCACGGACACATCAACTTGATCAGGATTGCAAACGGATGATGGAATCGCGAAACCCTTCCACGCGGAGCGCGCAGTGAACGCGCCCGCCGCATCCCCGCCGCCGCTGAGCGGCGGCAAACTCGCGCTCGGCACGCTCGCCGTCGCGCTCGCGACCTTCATGAACGTGCTCGATTCGTCGATCGCGAACGTCGCCATTCCCACCTTGTCGGGCAGCCTGGGCGTGTCCGTGGACGAAGGCACGTGGGTCATCACGGTGTTCGCGGCGGCCAACGCGGTCGCGATCCCGCTGACCGGCTGGCTGACGCAGCGCCTCGGCCAGATTCGCCTGTTCGTGGGCGCGATCGTGCTGTTCACGATCGCCTCCTGGCTGTGCGGCATGGCGCCCAATCTGCCGGTGCTGCTGGCCGCGCGCGTGTTCCAGGGTCTCACGGCGGGACCGCTGATTCCGATGTCGCAAGCGATTCTGCTCAGCTCCTGGCCGAAGCAGAAGTCCGCGACCGCGCTCGCGCTCTGGGCCATGACGGCCACCGTGGGGCCGATCGCGGGACCGTCGCTGGGCGGCTGGATCACCGACAGCTACAGCTGGACGTGGATCTTCTACATCAACATCCCGGTCGGCATTTTCGCGGCCACGGTCACGTGGATGATCTATCGCTCGCGCGAAACGCCCACGCGCAAGCCGCCGATCGATCTGGTCGGCCTCGGGCTGCTCGTCGCGTGGGTCGGCACCTTGCAGGTCATGCTCGACAAGGGCAAGGACCTCGACTGGTTCCATTCGCCCGTGATCATCGGCCTGACGATTGCGGCGGCAGTCAGTTTTGTGGCCTTCGTGATCTGGGAGCTGACCGAGGAGCATCCGATCGTCGATCTGCGCCTGTTCGGCCAGCGCAATTTTCTGGGCGGCACGATCGCCATTTCGATCGCGTATGGCGTGTTCTTCGGCAACCTCGTGCTGCTGCCGCAATGGATGCAGGAATACCTCGGTTATCGCGCGGTGGATGCGGGCCTCGTGATCGCGCCGATCGGCATCTTCACGGTGCTGCTCTCGCCGGTGATCGCCAAGGTGCTGCCGCGTTCGGACGCGCGCGTGATCGCCACGCTCGCGTTCATCGGCTTCGCGGCGGTGTTCTGGATGCGCTCGAATTACATCGTCGATATCGATACGTATCACCTCGTGCTGCCCACGTTGCTGCAAGGCATTCCGATGGCGATGTTCTTCGTGCCGCTCACCGCGATCATTCTTGCGGGCCAGCCGCCGCAGCGCATTCCGGCCGCCGCGGGTCTGTCGAATTTCGTGCGCGTGTTTTGCGGCGCGGTCGGCACGTCGCTGGGCGCGAACGAGTGGTACGACCGCACGGTCGTGCATCACGTGCGGCTCACCGAGCAGGCGACGCCGGAAAATCCGGCGTTCTCGCAGTTCGTCGACTTCGTCACGAAATCGATGCATGTCGATACGGCGACGGCGCACGCGATGTTCGGGCAGCTCGTGGAGTCGCAGGCGGCGATGCTCGGCCTCAACGACGTGTTCTGGATTTCGGCGGTGATCTTCATCGCCATCATTCCGCTCATCTGGATTACGCGCGCGGGCCGGGCTGGCGCGGGCGGCGCGGATTCGGCGGCGCATTGAACCGCGCATTGACTCTGTGTCGACTACATAAAACGGCGCTGCCTTTTTCGATCATCAGGAAAACATGACTCACGTTTCAATTACGCGTCCGCCGCTGCGGCCGCGCGCGCTGTCGATAGTCGTTGCATGCGCAACGGTTGCGATCATGAGCGGCTGCGCGAATTACATCGGCATCAAGAGCGACAAGACGCTCGCGCAGCCGCAGCAGTTCGAGTCGTCGCAAAGCATTCCGGCGCAGGGCGGGCAGTGGCCCACGTTCGACTGGGCGAAGCAGTTCGGCGACCCGCAATTGCAGAAGCTGATCGACGAGGCCATCGACGGTAATCCGACGATCGCGCAGGCGCAGGCGCGTCTGGCGAAGGCGTCGTCGTATATCGAGACCTCGAAGTCGGCGCTGGCGCCGAAAGTGACCGCGGGCTATTCGTGGACGCGTGAGCTTTACTCGTCCAATGCGCTTTATCCGACTCCCTACGGCGGCAGCTGGTACAGCGAAAACAACGTACTCGCCAGCGCCTCGTGGGATCTGGACCTGTGGGGCAAGAACCGTCAGCGACTCGCGCAGGCGGTCTCCGCACAGCGCGCCGCCGAAGCCGAGATGCAGCAGGCCCGCATCACGCTCGCCGCGTCGGTCGCGCGTACCTATAACCAGCTCGCCCAGCTCTACGCGCTGCGCGACATCGCCGCGCGCGAAATCGACAACCGCAAGACCATCGGCAACATCACGAACGGCCGCGTGGTCGCGGGCCTCGACACCAACGTCGAGCGTCAGACCGCCAACGGCAACATCGCTACGAGCCAGGCCAATCTCTCGCAGATCGACGGCCAGATCGAGACCGTGCGCTATCAGCTCGGCGCGCTGCTCGGCAAGGGTCCGGATCGCGGTCTGCAGATTGCCAATCCGGTGCTCAATCCGGTGGCCAGCGTCGCGCTGCCCGACAACCTGCCCGCCGATCTCGTCGCGCGCCGTCCGGACATCGTCGCCGCGCGCTGGCAGGTCGAAGGCGCGATGCACGACGTCAAGGAAGCGAAGGCCGAGTTCTATCCCGACGTGAATCTCGCGGCGGGCTTCGGCTTCGATGCGTTCGGCTGGGGCAAATTCCTCAACTTCACGAGCCGCCAGATGAACATCGGCCCGGCCGTGCATCTGCCGATCTTCGACGCGGGCGCCCTGCGCGCGCAACTGAAGGGCCGTTACGCCGACTTCGAACTCGATGTCGCGAACTACGACCAGACGCTGATCGGCGCGTTCCAGGACGTGGCAACCACCGTCTCGTCGATCCGTTCGGCCGACAAGCAGCTCGTCGATGCGCAACACGCGCTCGATGCGTCGACGAAGGCGTATCAGCTCGCCGTGATCCGCTACAAGGCGGGCCTCTCGGAGCAGCTGCAGGTGCTCAACGCCGACCAGAACCGCCTCGCCGCCGAGCAGACCGTGACGAACCTGAAGTCGCAGCGCGCCGACGAGCAGATGGCGCTGATCAAGGCGCTGGGCGGCGGCTTCGACGCGCAGAACGCGGGGCTCGTGCCGCCGGTGCAGGTCGGCAGCGAAGCGCGCGGCCAGAGCGACGTGAACGGCGGGCCCTGGCGCGATGCGCCGTGGACCGCACCGGCCTCGTCGGCCTCGGCCACGCCTGACGCGTCGGCACACGCCGCCACGAACTGAATTCCAATAACTGAACGCACAGCACGCAAGAACCCGGAGATCCTTCCATGAGCACCCCCCAGCAACCGGCCGCCAATCCGCAGCCGAACGCGAACAACGGCAAGCGCAAGCGCATGATGACGCTGCTTGTTCTCGTGATCGTGATTGCAGCCATTGCCTACGGCCTCTACTACTTCCTCGTCGCGCGCTTCAGCGAAAGCACCGACGACGCCTACGTGAACGGCAACGTCGTGCAGATCACGCCGCAGGTCACCGGCACGGTGGTCTCGGTCAACGCCGACGACACGCAGACCGTCAAGATCGGCGATCCGCTCGTGGTGCTCGATCCGGCCGACTCGCGCATCGCGCTGCAGCAGGCCGAGGCGAATCTCGGCCAGACCGTGCGCCAGGTGCGCGGCCTCTTCGCCGACGACAGCCAGTACGAAGCGCAGGTCGCCGTGCGTCAGGCGGACCTCTCGCGCGCGCAGGACGATCTGCGCCGCCGCATGCAGGTGGCGCAGACGGGCGCGGTTTCGCAGGAAGAAATCTCGCACGCACGCGACGCCGCGCGCAGCGCCCAGGCCGCGCTCGAAGCCGCGCAGCAGCAGCTCGTCGCGAACCAGGCGCTGACCGCGAACACGACGATCGCCAATCATCCGAACGTGATGGCGGCCGCCGCGAAGGTGCGCGACGCCTACCTCGCGAACGCGCGCAACACGCTGCCCGCGCCGGTCACGGGTTACGTGGCGAAGCGCTCGGTGCAGGTCGGCCAGCGCGTTTCGCCGGGCACGCCGCTGATGTCGGTGGTGCCGCTGAACTCGCTGTGGATCGACGCGAACTTCAAGGAAGTGCAGCTCAAGCACATGCGCATCGGCCAGCCGGTGGAAATGACGGCGGACGTGTACGGCTCGTCGGTGGTGTATCACGGCAAGGTGGTGGGCTTCTCGGCGGGCACGGGCTCGGCGTTCTCGCTGCTGCCGGCGCAGAACGCGACGGGCAACTGGATCAAGGTAGTGCAGCGTCTGCCGGTGCGTATTTCGCTGGATCCGGAAGATCTGCAGAAGCATCCGCTGCGTATCGGTCTGTCGATGCAGGTTGACGTCGACATCAAGAACGATGCGGGCAGCCAGTTGGGCAACGCGCAGAACACGGTGTACGAGACGAACGTGTTCGAGAAGTATGGCGATGAAGCCGATGCGGAGATTGCGCGGATTATTTCGCAGAATGCGGGTGGGAAATCGGCAGACAAGCGCGACGCGCGCGCCGAGTGATGGCGTGCGGATGAAGATGCAACTAACTGCCAGAAACCTCCGCGTTCCGCCGATGCCGGTTCCCGGCGCACAGTCACAGCGCACACAACGCACACAACGCAGTCCAGCGCGGGCAGGGTGCGTGCGTTGGGCTCGCGTCTGTTGTCACAAAAACTGATTACACGAATTTGCACCGACCGCTTAAAAACGGCTGGTTTGCGAACATCGTTCGGATAACCAGGTATTGTTCAAAAGCCTCCTGAAAACAGGAGGCTTTTGTTCGACTGGCGATTGCGAAGCGTGACCGGCTGACTGGTCAGGCAAAACGCGGATCAATGACCGTGCGCTTCCCTGAAACCAGCGTCATGTTCGAATCGCTCGGCACGTCTACCGGACTGAAATCCGGCCGAGACAATGAACAGGACTCCTGCAAACGGCCAGGAAAAAGTGGCCAGAACGAAGCAGAACCAGAAAGCGTCTTGAGGAGGGTACGCGGGGAGTGCCCATGAAAGGCAGGCAGCTGGCAACAGCAACATACACAGCGCCGACCGATTGAGGAAAACGGCGACCTTTGCGTTCTTGAGCGTTTCAGCGTGCATGCCTGTCTCCATAGGAAGTGGCACTGAGACATAGAGTCGCACGATGGCAATCCAATGAAAACTTGGTGAAAGCCCTGAGGTAATTTCGCTGAAAATCGACGTGGAATTGCCGAAATTGCGGGGATTTGATGGGGCCAAGACACGTATTGCACGTTGTGCGAAGCCGCATAAAACGCCCGAATTCCGCATCGGAAATAACGCGAAACAGAAGCGCGCGAAAGGAAAAGTGAGCGTAATCGCTATTGGCGTTAAGATGCGCGCTCGACACCGATGTCTCTCTGGCTCAATCAGGCTCAATCGCAGACTCCTCCTCGCGCCATGCCCCAATACCTCGACGCCGCTGCATTACTCAAACTCGCTCAACGCGCGGAACACGCCGACGCCCCCGTGTGCGGCTGCACAAAAACACCGCTCGATGGCTGGCAATCGCAGCCGCTTTCGCTCGACGAGCGGCAACTCGAACAGATCGGCACACTCATTCCGGAAGATGAGGCAGAACCGACTTTTTCCGAATATTTGCCGGAAAACCACGGTTACTGGTCCGACGAAGCGCCCATTGCCCCGCGTTACTTTCCCTATAACCGCTGTGGCGTGTGGAAATGCACGCAGTGCGGCCGGCTTTATCTGCGCTATACCGAAGGCGGTGGCTATTTCGTCGATCAGCGTATTCGCGCGTTAAAAGCGCGGCTAATCGAAGACGTGCCGCTTTAAAGCCGCTTCCCGTTATGCTGTGCGGCGTCGGGGACGCATCGCGCGCCCCGGCTCACTGCTCCACCATAAGGCCAGCGGACGGGCGCGCCGCTGTTTGCCGAAGGCATGGAGAAGGGCTATTAGCTCCGCAAACCTGATGGTGAGGTATGGCAGTGGTACGCGGGGCATTTTTGACGCTTGCAGGAGATGGGCGTCGATTGCTTCAAGACGGATTTCGGCGAGCGTATTCCTACCGACGTGATCTATCACGACGGTTCCGATCCGCAAAAGATGCACAACGACGACAGCTACCTTTATAACAAGGTGGTGTTCGACGTGCTGCGCGAAGTGCGCGGCGAAGGTGAGGCCGGGGTGTTCGCGCGATCCGGCACCGTCGGCAGCCAGCCATTGCCCGTGCGTTGGGGCGGCGATTGCAGCGCGACTTACGATCGAATCGATAGCTGAAACGCTGCGCGGCGGGCTGTCGCTCGACCTGAGCGGCTTCGGCTTCTGGAGCCACGACATCGGCGGGTTCGAGCATACGGCGCCCGCCGATGTCTACACGCGCTGGTGCGCGTTCGGGCTGCTGTCGAGCCATAGCCGTTTGAACGGCAGCAAGTCGTATCGCGTGCCAGGGTTGTTCGACAACGAAGCCGTGGAGGTCGTGCGCCCTTTCACCGAATGGAAGTCGCGTCTGATGCCGTCTCTGTTCGATGCCGCGCAACAGGCGGTAGAGCATGGCACGCCGATGCTGCGCGCGATGCTGATGGAGTTTCCCGACGATTCGGCCTGCGATCAACTGGATCGTCAGTATCTGCCCGGCGATGCGCTGCTGGTCGCGCCGGTGTTCAACGCGATCGGCGACGTGGACTTCTGGCTGCCCGAGGGCCGCTGGACGCATCTCTTCACGAGTAAAACCGTTGCGGGCAGCAGGTGGCTGCGCGAGCGTCACGGCTTTTTGAGTCTGCCGGTGTACGTGCGGCCGAATACGCTGCTCGCGATCGGGACTAAGGATCGGCGCCCGGATGACAACTACGCGTCGCGCAGCGAACTGCATCTGTTCGAACTCGCCGATAGCGCGAGTGCGACGCTCAAGCTGCGCGATGCGGGCGGCCTGGCGAAGCAGGCGAGCGAGTCCGGCGTCGTCGTGCAGTTGCCCGCAGGCGACCGCGAGGCTGCGTTGTACGTGTAAGCCGAAGCGATGATCTGGCTGACGCGCGGAAACGCATGTCAGCCAGACAATTCGGCAGCGGCGTTATTTTCGATGCTATGAAATCCGCGTGGAATTTATTTCCCCGCAGCGTTCTTCACATCGCATTGCGCCGACACTTTCTCGCCGTCGCTGAAAGCAAAGGTCATCGGAATGCTGGTGCCAATTTTGAGTGGATGTTTCGCGTGCTCGAACATCACGTGATAGCCACCGGGCGCAAATTCGAGCGTGCCATTTGCAGGAACGGTGGCCTTGTCGACCATGATCATCTTCGAGGTACTGCCGCTGCTTTGCGTCTGATGCAGCATCGACATCCCAAACGCTTCCGTTGAAATGCCAACGAGATCGACCGGCTTGTCGCTCTTGTTCATGAGTTTGAAATAGCCGCCCGAAGGCACGTCGCCGGGCATGGAACGAATCCAGCAATCCGACACCATGACGGAGTCAGTCGCGGCCATTGCGGCGATTGGAGCGGCAAACAGGACGAACGTCGTTGCGAGCGAACGGAAAAGAGCGGACATGGTGAATCTCCAGTTTTGAGTGGATAAGGTTTTGGAAATACATTGCGATTAAGCGGGCTTCAGCAATTCGCCCAGATCGTGAACCCACGGCGTCGCACCCTGTGCGTCGCGTGCATACAGGCGCAATTTGCCGTCGGCGTCGAAAACAAAACTGGCTGCCGTGTGATTCATGGTGTAGTTGTCCGCGTTCGTACCGGGGACTTTTTCGAAGACCAGCTTGAAGTCCTCGGCCAGCGTTCTGAGTTGCGCATCGTCTGCGGGACGCAGTGCGCGAAACGATGGATTGAACGCCGCCGCATATTGTGCGAGCACGGAAGGCGTGTCGCGTTGCGGGTCGAGCGTCACGAACAGCACCTGAATGCGCGCGGCTTTTTCGGGGCCGAGTTGCTGCATCGCCTGCGAGAGTTCGGCCAGCGTGGTCGGGCAAACATCGGGGCAATGCGTGTAGCCGAAAACCATCACGACGATCTTGCCGTGGTAATCCGCAAGCGTGCGGGTTTGTCCGTTGGTATCCGGCAGGGAAAACTGGCCTGAAAACTGCGTATTGCCCGTAATGTCCAGATTCTGGAAGGACAGTACGGGCTGCTGATTGCACCCGGTGAGCGCGAGCGCACCGCAAAGCGTCAGGACGGCGCAAGCCGTCACGGCGGCGCGTCGCCATGGGCCGGACGCCGCGGTTAAAAGCGGTTTTTGCATGATGCGTTATCGAAAGCGTTTGCGCGACGACGGCGCGCGGACGAGCGCAGGCGCAGGCCCGGGCCTGGCGTGTCGATCGTGCGAATAAGGACGTGAAGCGGGGGACGTGAAGCGCGCGGCGACGCTTCAGTGCGCAGACGGCGGGGCGCGCGGATAACCCGCAAAGTAGGGAAGCGTCGGGAAGTCGGCCCGCAATGCGGGCATGACGACAACAGCCGCAAAAAGCGGCAGCCATTGCGCAACGGATGGCGCAAGAGGCGGCGGCGCCGAGGGCGTGGCGAGCAGATTGCAATAGCCACAGGCCGCGAGCGGATCGTCCGCTACAGCGGCATGGCTATGGATCGGCGGCCCGGCGGAGCAGAGCGCCGCGTCGGGCGACGCCGCGCGCGCCGAAGCACGCATTTGACTGACGAGCGGCGCGAACACAATCAGGCACATGGCGAGCAAGGCTAGCCATGTGCCGAGTTGTTTTCGAGTGCGTGCGAGTGCAGTCATGCGCGCATGGTAGCTCACTCTCTCGACATTGCGGTAGCGAATGTGCACTCGGACCAGGCTCAGTCCGCGTGTGAGACGGAATGTCGCGTCGATGAACCGGGTGGTCGCTGAAGCACGTTTTTCGCCGCATGGAGCAGCGGTGCAGCGGCGGTGCAGCAGCAGCACCGAATCGCGAAAGCCCGTTCACGCCGCTCTGTTTATCCCTTAGGAATTTGAAAGCCGGATAGAATGCGCGCCATGAGTGCCTTTCGCCGATTCCTGCTGCGAGGCGGCATGGCGAATCGGGCATGGTTCCTGATTGCTGTGGCTGTCCTCCTTGTACGCGCGCTGCTGCCGGGCGCCGTCATGCTGGATCCGGCATCCGTGGCGCAGGGCGATTTTGCACTCGTGATGTGTTCCGGGCACGGTCCGATGTTCGCGGGTGATTCCGGCGCGGCAGTGAAGATGTCCGATGTCATGCCCGGCATGGACATGACGCACATGGCGGGCATGATGCACGGCGACATGGACATGTCCGGCATGGCGGGTTCGCCCGCACACGATCACGGCGCCATGACCGGCGACGACGGGCTTTGTCCGTTCAGCGCCGCGCTGGTCGTCGCGTGCGTGGGCATCGCGCTCGCGATTGCTCTGTTCACGCTGACCCGTGTGACGCAGTCGTGGCGTGCTGTATCGACGCGCCCGCTGGTGCGCCTGTCACTTCATTTCCGGCCCCTTTCGCGGGCGCCGCCGCTTTTCAGCTAAATGCCGTCTCCCTGCTGCGCGTCGCGATGGCGCCGCGCATGCACGACCATTTCTTTTAGCTGAATCGACAACATGAAGACCCAACAACGACCGCCGCGCGCGGGCGTCGTCGGCACGCGCGCGTCCGGAACGCACCGCGCCGAACCGCATCTTTTTACATTGCGTGCACGTCCTGAAGCCGCACCTGTCCGTGCGGTGCTGGCCGTGCTGATGACGGCACTCGCGGTGATACCTGAAGCACGCGCGGCAGAACCGGAATCGGCCCCGCCCACTTCGAGCGATAGCAGCGCCGCGGACCCGGTCATGGCGCCGATATCGGTGGTGGGCACGCGCGGTTCGCCTTATATCGCGCCCACGTCGAGCAGCACGACGAGAACCGACACGCCCATCAAGGACTACGCTGCATCCATTCAGGTCGTGCCGTCCGAGGTTCTGCAGGACCGTGGCGTGACGAGCATCGATCAGGTCGCCGATACCGTAAGCGGTGTACACGCCGAAGCAAGTTACGGCGGCAACGGCGCGACGTTCTTCAATATTCGCGGATTCAGCGAGAGCAATGGCTTGCGCGATGGCTTCCGCAACTATGGCTATTACGCGTTTCGCGATGTGCAGAATATCGACGACGTGGAGATATTCAAGGGCCCGGCGGGTGCGCTTTATGGCGGCATCGGCGCAGTAGGCGGCTATATCAACACCGTCTCGAAGCGACCCGAGCAGGAGAATTTCGGCGAAGTCAGCGCGACGGCGGGAAGCTACGGCCTCGCGCGCACGACGGTGGATCTGAACCGCGTGCTGAACGACGACCTGAGCATCCGGCTCAATGCGTCTGCCGAAACCAACTCGACGTTTCAGGACAACGGCGGCTACAAGTCATGGTCTATTGCACCGGCCATCACCTGGAATAACCATCACGGCACGTCCGTGACGTTGCTGAGCGAATTCAATCATCTGAATCGCGACGGATTCGACTTCGGCGTGCCGGCGGTCGACAATTATCAGGCGCTTTCGCGCAGCCGCTATTACGGACTTCGCAGCGGCGTCTATCCGGGCGTCGATGGCGACTACGGCCGTAACGACACCTGGTCCGAAACGCTGTTGTTCGAGCACGAACTTTCGCAGAACTGGAAACTGCGCCTCGCCGGGCAGTACGCGTACGCGCGCCAGCACTCAACGCAGTCGTTCCCCGACAGCACGACCGCCACGGACAATCTGCTCGAATACGCGGTCTACAGCGGCGCGAATGAATTCTCGCGTCAGTATTCCGCCCGTGCCGAACTGGTCGGCGACTTCTTCACCGGCAGCCTGAAACATTCGCTATTGGCCGGTGTGGATTACGGGTATCTGGAAGTCGGCAGCGGCGGCTCGCAGGTTTCCACCATGAACGTGGATCTCTTCAACCCGAGCTACACATCTGGATTGACCGCGGGGGACGCATTGCCCGGACATCAAGGGCGCGGCGCGGATTACGGCGTCTATGTGCAGGATCTGATCGATCTGACTCGACAGATCAAGCTTCAGGTCGGATTGCGCGCGGACCGTTTCATCAATAGTGCCGACGAAGCAGGCGAGCCGACCGGGCGAGGTCAGCAGACGGCTTTCTCGCCGCGCGTCGGCCTGGTCTGGCAGCCCACGCGCAGCACGTCGTTTTTCACCGACTGGAGCCGTAGTTACGCACCGAATGTCGGTCACAGCGGCAGCAACGTCACGTATGCGGCGGAGGTCGCGGAACAATTCGAAATCGGCGTGAAGCAGGAACTGATTAAAGATCGCCTGAATGCAAATCTGGCGGTTTTCAATATCAACCGGAATCACATTCTCACGACCGATCCCACCAATCCATTGCTGGAAGTGCTCACCGGCAAGCAGCGCAGTCAGGGCGTGGAGCTGGACATCACCGGCAACATCACGCCGCGATGGAAGGCCATCGTGACCTATGCCTATACGCTCGCGAAGGTCACGAGCGACACGACATATCCGGTGGGCGACATTCTGAGCAATGTTCCGCGCAACAGTGCGAGCCTCTGGACCGTCTACGATCTGGAGTCCGTTCCGGGCTTGCGGATTGGCGCGGGTGTTTATTATGTCGGGCCACGCGAGGCGACGCTACCCAACAGCTTTAAACTCGCGGGTTATGTGCGTACCGATGCGATGGCCTCTTATCGCCAAGGGCATTGGAAGACGCAGTTGAATATCTTCAATCTGTTCAATCGCAAGTACTACACCGGCGGCTCGGCGGCGACGTTCGATTACACGCTGACGCCAAGTCCGCCTTTATCGGCGCAGGTGACGATTTCGTACGATTTTTAAATGTCGACCGGTCGCGAGCGCAGTTTTAATGGCGCTTCTGACCGTTTCATTTTCAATGAAACAACGCAAAACGAAAACACGTCGCAAACGGCGTGCCGTGCTTTTTTCTTAAGCCCTGCCAACGACGCGTTGGACGCCGCCACTCGATTTAGAACCCGGGCACCGAAAATGCATTGGGGTCGCGAAAGAGCCATCGGCTCTCTGCTCATCATGCCAAGGAGTGGACAATGATCGGCGTCGTGATACCTGCACACAACGAGGCGAGCTGGCTCGGGCGATGCCTGTTCGCCGCTGCCATGGCCGCGCGGCATGTCGAGCTGATGGGCGAATCTGTCTGCATCGTCGTCGTGCTCGACAGTTGTACCGACGACTCGGCCTGCGTCACTCAGGCATTCGGGGCAACCGCGCTGACGGTGCAGGCGCGCAACGTGGGCATCGCGCGCGCGACGGGCGCAAGTCATCTGATCGCGCTGGGCGCACGCTGGCTGGCGATGACGGACGCCGACACATGCGTCGCGCCCGACTGGATCGTGGCCCAGCTCGCACTGCGTGCCGATGTCGTTTGCGGAGCGGTCGAAGTCGACGACTGGGGCGCGCATCCACCGTGTGTACGCGAAACGTGGTCGACCCATTACCGAAGCGTCGACGGACATCGTCACGTGCATGGGGCCAACCTCGGCGTGAGCGCGAAGGCGTATCAACGCGCAGGCGGGTTTCCTCCGCTCGCGTGCGGTGAGGATGTGGCGCTCGTGGAGCGGCTGACGGCGAACGGCGCGAGAATCGCCTGGAGCGTTGCGCCGCGCGTGACGACGAGCGCGCGCACCGATTTCCGGATTCGCGGCGGTTTTGGCGATACCTTGTCGTCATGGTCGAGCGGGGTTGCGTGTGCGCCCGCAGGCGTTACGCTGAACGAGACGCTTCAGGGCAGGGAGCACCATGAATAGCGGCGTCGGATCGCTCTTTGTCGTGTCGCCCCATCTGGACGATGCGGTGTTTGGATGTGCCACGCTGCTGGCTTTGCCACCCGGCGCCACGGTCTGCACTGTATTCGCCGGTACGCCACGGGCGCCGCAGATTCAACCGTGGGATGCAGCGGCGGGCTTCAGCGATTCGTCCGCGGCGATGCGCGCCCGCACGCGAGAGGACGCACGCGCGCTCGCGCGTCTGGGCGCGCGGGCGATCCGGCTGCCATTTCTCGACGGCCAGTACGGCGAACTGCCTTCCGTTCGCACTGTGGCGAGGGCTTTGCTCGCTTGCTTCGAGCCGCTCGATCGATCCAGTCTTGTCGTTCCACTCGGGCTGAGGCACCCCGATCACCTGCGCGTGGCCGATGCATGGCTCGCGTTGCTGCGCACGCGGGCCGTGCAGTCGTGCATCGTCTACGAAGATGCGATTCATCGTACGGTGCCGGGCATCACGGCGGCACGCCTCGCCCAACTGTCAGCCGCCGGACTGCGCGTTACCGCGTTCGATGCTTCGTGGACTCCGCAGCGCGAAAGCACGCGTGCGCTGCGCTTGAAGCAGCTCGCGGTGCGGGATTACGGCAGTCAGCTTCAGGCCTTTGGCGAGGACATTCCCGCCGATCTGTCCGAACCGGAACATTTCTGGCGCGTGGAGTGGCCCAGATATCAGGGCGCGTCGTTTTCGCCGCGCGAGCGCGACATCAGCGATGCTCTTTCGGCGACGCTGAGTTGATCGGCGCACCAGACGTCGAGTGTGAAATCCGCATCGTCGACGTGCACGGCATGCTGTAACGAAGCGGCGCGCGCGGACTCGCGAAACAGGCTGTGAACCGCGTTGCCGGTTATGAGAAAGTCGTCGGCGTGGCGTCGCCAGTGGCAGCACAGCAGTGCGCCGTCAGCATCGAGCGATGAACACGCGAGGCGCGCGAGGGCGCGGCAACGCGCTTCGTCGAGATAGTAGGCAAACTCGCTGATGACGATCAGGTCGAAGCGGCCTGCGGGCCAGTCCTGCGGCATGGCGCGCGTTTCCACCTGGGCGGCGGGCCAATCGTCCAGCCGCTGTCGTGTGAGCGAGACGGCGCGCGGCGCGAAGTCAGCGCACAGCAATTCGTCGCAGCGATCGGCAAGCAGCGCGGAGAGTTCGCCGGTCGCACAGCCGGGTTCGAAACCGCGTCGGTATTTTGCTCGCGGGAGCGCCGCCACCATCAACGCCCGCTTACGCGCCTCGTACCAACTGGTGCGATAGCGCCACGGATCGGAATCGAGCTGGAATGCTGCGTCAAATCGTGCGGCATCCTCGTCACGCCGGGTCTGCATTTGCGCTCCTGTCGCGTTTATAGCTGCCAGTCCTCGCCGATCTCGGCGAGCGCGCCGCCAAGCGACGCGAGGTCGCGCTCGGCGTGACTCTGGCGCATGAACACGGAAAGGTCGGACGTCATGTGCGCGAACCACGCATCCTGGCAGAGCGGCCCGGCGCCCAGGCCACGCGCGGCTGCACGCAGGACGGCATCGCAGGCCTGTTCGACGGCGGCGCGAACCCGTAATGCAGCGGCGGATCCAAAAGCGTGGGGGTCCGCGTCAATGCATTGCGCTGATTCACGCAGCAATGCGCGCGCGGAGGCGAGTGCCGCATCGGCCGCGCCCAGATGGGCGTGCAGATGCGGATCTTTGCGTCGCGCGGCGGCTTCGCGCAAGCGTCCCGCGAGCGCTGCCGCGGCGCCGTACCAGCAGGCGGCGATACCTGCGCCGCCGTGCCAGAAACCGGGCCGTTCGAGGTAAGCGCGGGGCGGACCGATGAGGATCGCGTCCGCGCCCTCCATGTCGATCTCGACGCTTTGCGTGACCTGCATCCCGACCGCATTCCAACCGCGCGTGCTGACCTGTACATCCGGCTGCTTGACGCGCAGCGCGGCGAGCCAGTCTTGCTGATCATCGTCGACACAGGTCACGAGCGCGAACGTGACGAAGGCCGCGCCGGAGCACCATGGCTTCGTACCCGAGAGCCGGACTCGCTGCCCCTCTTGCCACGTAACACGCAGATCGTTGTGCGGCGCCCGCGCGGCCCACACGGCCCAGAGGGCAGGGCCCGCCTCTGCGGATTGCGGCCGATCTCCGCCGAGTTCAGTCAGGATGGCGATGGCGTCGGCGTGTGCTTCGAAGATCTTCACCAGCGGCAGGTCATGCGCGGCGACCGCCGCGAGCGAGCGCCAGCGCGCCAGCGTATTGCCGCCGCCGGGCTGAGGCAACGCCGGGCAGGCCTCGACAAGTCGATAGGCAGCCGAGGGAAGACTGACGGCATCGAGTGGCAATTCGAAGTCGTGCAGGGCGGCGTCGATTTCCGCTTGTGCAGCGCACTCGGTCGCATCGGTCGCATGCCGGACGTGGGTTCCCTGCATTCGCGCCTCCAGAGCGTTCGCGAACCGATTGGCTTGGCGCTTCGTGGCATCGTGCACGCCCCGTGCAATTGTCTGCACAATCACGCTGGACGGAGCGTGCGCGGCGAAGATGCGCTTGCGGTTCGCGTTGATAACGCTCTCAGCGAATTTCATTCCCGACCCGGCAAAGGGGCGTACCACGGCGACGGGGATGCCGGGGCGTACGGACCCGGAGCACCGTCTCGAACCGTCAGGCGCAAGCGCCTATCGTCCCGCAGCGACGACTGCGCCACGAAGCTTGAAAAATGCCACGAGGTCTCGCAGCGAACTCGACTGTTTCGCCATCGAATGGGCCGCCGCGCTCGCTTCCTCGACCAGCGCCGCGTTCTGTTGCGTCACCTGATCCATCTGCGCAACAGCGACATTGACCTGCTCGATGCCCGTATGCTGCTCCGACGATGCCGCCGAGATTTCCGCCATCAGATCCGCGACCTGCCTGACCGAATGCACCACGTCGTCCATCGTCTGGCCGGCTTCCTCCACCAGTTGCGAACCGGTCCGAACGTTCTCTGCGGAAGCGTCGATGAGCTCCTTGATTTCCCTCGCAGCCGTTGCGCTTCGTTGCGCCAGCGTGCGCACTTCGCCCGCGACCACCGCAAAGCCTCGCCCCTGTTCTCCGGCGCGTGCGGCCTCGACAGCCGCATTCAGCGCGAGAATATTCGTCTGAAATGCAATGCCTTCGATGACGTCGATGATGTCCGCCATTTTTGCGGAACTCGTGCTGATGTCCTTCATGGTGCCGACCACGCGGCTCACGACGGCGCCGCCGCGCGCCGCCACCTCCGACGCACTGGCCGCAAGCGTGTTGCCGCGGCGTGCATTCTCGGTGTTCTGCTTCACGGTGGACGTCAGTTGTTCCATGCTGGCCGCCGTTTCCTGCAACGAGGCCGCTTGCTCCTCGGTGCGCTGGCTCAGGTCCGTGTTGCCGGCCGCAATCTCGGCGGAGGCTGAGGCCACGCTCTCGCTGCCGTTTCGCACGCGGCCGACGAGGTCGCCGAGGCCCTCGTTCATCGTGTGCAGCGCGCGCAGCAACCGGCCGGTTTCGTCGTCTCCGTCGACGACGATCACCGACGTGAGATCGCCCTGAGCGACCGTGCTCGCAACTTCGAGCGAACGGCGTAGCGGCACCACGATAGAGCGTGTGATCAGCATGGCGGCGATGACGCTGAGTGCGATTGCGCCGGCGATCAATGCCGCGGTGAGAACGAGCGTCGTGCGATAACGGGAAGCCGCTGTGGCGGCGGCATGATCCGCACCCTGTCGGTTGAGCGTGACATCGCGCGTGACGATATCCGCAGCGGCCATGAAGCGTGGAGACGAATCGCCGCTCGCCAGCTTTCTTGCCGCTTCCAGTTGGTCGCCGCCACCCTGCGCTAACGCGTTGAGCCGGGTGTCGATGTCCAGATACGAGGACCAGGCGCCTTTAAAGTCGTTAAGCAATTGCACTTGTTCCGGCGACGAAACGACACGCTCATACTTGCCGAGCGCACTGTTTAGCGATGCAAGCGCGTCGTTTCGCCTCTGCGCGAATAATGCCTGGGTGTTCGCGTCCGACGCCATTGCCACGACCAGCGACGCGCGCCGGGCGTCATTCATGTATGCCCGGATTTCGCCCAGCGCCTGCACGCCGGGTAGCCACTGGTTTGCCAGTTCATCGGTTCCACGATAGATGCGCGACACTTGCAGCAGCGCGAGGCCGCCGATGAGACACAACGAAAAAATGGCGATTCCAAAGCCGATACTCAATTTGCCGGCGATACCGATGTTTCTCAGTCGCATTTCAGATTCTGTAGCGGTGATAATGCGCAGCAGCCTGCGCGCCCCGAAGATCTCAACGATGGCTACGCAAACCAGCGTGGGCAAGCGTAGCCGTCAACTCCGCACATTGCCCCGGTCTCAGGATTTTTCGTTTCCCGGTTTCAATGCCTGCGCCGCCGCGGTCTCCGGTTCGTCTTTCGTATGCACACCGGTGGCCCAATGCGCGCGAGGGACTTCGACGGCATAAACACTGATCGCCCCGTATGGCGCACCTAAGGTCTGATGCACTGCCTCCGCTACGGCTTTGATGCACGATTTGATGAGGTCGTCACTACGGCCCTCTAGAAGAGAGATTTGAACAAGCGGCATTGTTTTCTCCTGTTTAACAGGGGAAATCATGCTGCGACGCTTAATCGACGGTCCAATACCGTTTTAGTTAATCATCCATATCAAGCCGGCATCGAGAAAAAGGCCGCGGGTGAAATGCACATTCACCCGTGTAAATTGGAGAATTGAATTTTATTGGTAAATATCAATGACTTTGGCTCCTCGCCACTTAACCGCCCCGATTGTCGCGAATCACTTTTTCCGCCGCCGCTTGCGCTTCGCTCGCCATGCCGTCATGAACGCGCGTCGCCAGTGCGGCGAGCGGCGTCTCCGAATCGAGCAGATGCCCGTCGCGCTCGTGCGTATCCACGCGCACGCGCATCGACAATCCAATCCGCAGCGGATGCGCGGCCAGATCGCCGGGATCGATCGAAATCACCACGGGCACACGCTGCACGACCTTGATCCAGTTTCCGGCCGCGTTCTGCGGCGGCAACATCGAAAACGCACTGCCGGTCCCCGCGGAAAATCCTTCTACGCGTCCGCGATAATTGACCTTCGATCCGTAGATATCGGAATTGATCGTCACCGGCTGGCCGACCCGCATATTGCGAATTTGCCCCTCCTTGAAATTCGCTTCGATCCACAAGCCGTGCAATTGCACGATCGACATCAGCGTGAGACCCGGTCCGACCTGCTGGCCGATTTGTACGGTGCGCTGTCCCACCACGCCATCGATTGGCGCGACGATGGTGGTGCGTTTGAGATTGCGCCACGCCAGCTTGAATTGCGCGACGGCCTGAATCACGCCCGGATTGTCCTCGACGGCGAGGCGGCTGCCGAGCGCACGCGCTGCGTCCAGTTGAGCCTGCGCCGCGCCGAGCTGCGCCTGGGCGCCCGTCACGGCGGCTCGCGCACGCGCCAGTTCCTCGGGCGAGACGACTTCGACCGACGCGTGATCGCGCGCGGCCAACGCACGTTGTGCGAGATCGAGATCGGCTTGACGCGCCTTCACCGCTTCGGCGTACATCGTCGCGGAATAGCGCGCGTTGGCGGTTTGCCGCACGGCTTGCGCGAGTTGTGCCTTCGCTTGCGCATACGCGACCGAGGCTTCAGCATCGTCGAGTTGCACGAGCGGCTGTCCCGCGCGCACGCGTTGCGTATCGGCGGCGGCGACGTCGATCACCGTGCCGGCCGTTTGCGCGGCGATCTGCACGACATTGCCGGCGACGTAGGCGTCGTCGGTGTCTTCGCGAAAGCGCACGGCCATGAACCAGTACGTTGCCGCAGCGAGCGCGGTGACGGCGACGACCGCGCCGAAGATCGCGAAGCGTCGCCGCCGCGTCGCGCGCTTGCGTGCGAGCAGGGCGGCGTTTGCGGCGAGCGTGGCCGGATCGGGATGGAGGTTGGTGTGGTCGTGGTGCATTAGTCGACGCGCGCGCTGGTGAGTCGTTCGTTGGATCGATCCGTGAGCCGATCGTGGGAGGGGAAGACGACATCGAAATGCGAGATCGCGGGTCCGGGCAACGTGCGTTCGTCGAAGCCGCCGCCGAGCGCGCCGATCAGCGCAATGCGCAGCGTGCGCTGCTGCGATTGCAGGTCGATCAGTTGGGCGCGCTCGTCATAGAGCGTGAGCCTGGCCGTATTCACGTCCTTTTGCATCAGCAGACCGCGCCGGTGCCGCTCTTCGGCGATCGAGACGTAGCGTTGCGCGGCGTCGGCGGCGTCGCGCTCGCCGCTCACGAGGCGATCCACGGTCGAGAGCGAAACGAGCGTGCGCGCGACATCGCCCAGCGCCGTATCGACGGTCTTGTTGTAGAGCCCGATGGCGACGTCGGCATTGGCCGCGTCGCCCGAGAGCTTCGCCTTGAGGCGGCCGCGATCGAAAATCGGCAGCGATACCGCCGGGCCGACGGATCCCGCGAGCGCCTGGCGCGAGAACATCGCGCCAGGTGTCAGCGCGAGCAGGCCCGCGAAGCCAACGAGGTTCACGTCGGGATAAAACTCGGCGCGCGTGCCGTCGATCGCGGCGTAGGCCGCTTCGACGCGCAGTCGGGCCGCGACGATATCGGGGCGACGTCCGAGCAGATCGGCGGACAGGCGCGCGGGCAGCGGCTGGTCGGCGAGACGGGAGAGGCTCGCGGGACGCGGCCTGGCGAGCGCGAGGCCGCGCTCGGGGCCGCCGCCGGAGAGCACGCCCAGTTGCAGTTGCGCGAGGCGGATACGCTCGTCGGCGAGTTCGATCTGCGCGATGAGCTTGTTGCGGCGCACGGCGGCATCGTCGGCGTCGTAACCGTTATCGATGCCGCGCGCCGTGCGCTCGCGCAGCACGGCGGTAATCTGATCGCTCGCGTCGCGTTTCTCGACCCAGAGATCGCGCAACGCGTAGGCCTGATCCAGATCGCAATAGAGCGTGACGATCGCGATGGCGAGGGTGAGACGCGCCTGTTCCGCGTCGACGCGTGCCGCATCGCGCAGTGATAGCAGCCCGCGCGTGGCCGCCGCATTGCGTCCCCAGAGATCGAGTTGATAATCCAGCGCGACGAAAATTGAAGAGGGCGATTGAACAGGATTACCAAATAATTGTACGGGGATGTCGTAGCCGTTTGCGGAAACATTGGCGACGCCGTTTGATTGCGGCATGCGCGCCTTGTTGACGGTCGCGCCCGCCGTGGCCGTGAGTCCCGTCAACGACGAAAACTGCTGCAACTGCGATTGCGCGACGCCAATACGGGCCTTCGCGATTTGCAGATCGGGATTGTGCGCATAGGCTTCGGTCACGAGCTGGTCGAGCTGCGCATCGCCGAACTGGCGCACCCAGTCGGGCGCGGGCCACGCGGCGGCGCTGTTCGATTTCGGCGTATCGGACAGCGTGCGCGAGAGTGCATTCGCATCGGGCGTGTGCGGTTGCAAGGCTGGCGTGATTGTCGGCACACAGGCGCACGCGAGCAGCGTGGCGGTACCGAGCGCAAGCAGGCGCGTGATCGTGTGTGTCTTCATCCGCGACGCTCCTGCACGGTGGGGCGTGCGGTCCAGCGTGGATGCGAGATATCGAGCGGCCCGAGCTTTCCTGTGAGACCGTCGATCAGACCATAGAGAATGGCCTTGAGCTTGGCGCGTTTGTCCTGCTCGCCGAGCAGGACTTGCACGATTTGCCCAAGCGTGAGCAGATTCGGCACCCACGCAACCGGAAAGCGCGGGCCATATTGAAGGGCAATCTCCATCGCGTTGCGGGCGCTGTAGTAACGGCGCATCCACGGGTGATTCATGGTCGGGATATTGAGCGGGCCGATGCGTCTGCGCGCCTTGTTGCCGATGCGATGACGCAGCACGAGCGCGGGCACGAGATAGAGCGGCACGTTGTGCGCGAGCGCGCGAAAACAATACTCCGTATCGACGTGATCGATAAACAGCGCTTCGTCGAAACGGCCGAGTGCTGTATAAGCTTCGCGCGACACCAGGCTTCCCGACGAAATCAGAAACGCACAGCGGACCGGTTGCAGATCGGCTGTTTCGCCGATGTCGAGTTCGATGCGCCGCACGCCGATGCCGTTGGTCGCGAGCGCGGGGAGAAAGCGCCCGTCGTTTTCATCGAAGATGCGCGGCCCTGCAATGAAAGGCCGTCCAATCTGATGTTTTGCGAATGCGTGCATCGCCGGAAAATAGGCGTCGGGCACCACGGAATCCTGATCGAACAGCGCGACGGCATCGAGCTTGTCTTCGAGCGAAAACAGATGCGCGAGGCCCACGTTATACGCGCCCGCAATGCCGCCGCGATTGCCGTTCTGAATCAGCGTATAGCCGTCGCGTTGCGCTGCGTCGCGAGCGGCGTTGTTCGCGGCGTCCTTATAAGGCGTGTTGTCGACGACTACGAGTGCGTCGCACGCGTCGCGCAACGCGGCCAGCCGCGCGAGCTGTTCGCCGCTCGGGTGGTAGAGAATGACAAGTGCGCCTGATCGCATCGCGTGGTTCCTCTTTTTATCGTTCTGGTGTCAGTGCCCGAGGGTCATGGCGGCGCCCCGTTTGGGGCGCGTGAACCACATCATCGTGGCGAGCACGAGGCAGGTCACGGACGCCATGAAGAACATGTCGCTCGTCGCCATCATGTAGGCCTGATGCAGGGTCACCTGATGCAGTGCGCCGGCTTCGCGTGCGCCGCTGATACCCATCGCATGCAGCGTGGCGACGTAGTGTTGCGTGCCGCCCGATTCCTTCGTCACCGATTGCGCGAGGGTCGCATAGTGGAACGTCGCGCGGTGTTCCCAGAGCGTCACGCTCATTGCCGTGCCGAATGCGGCGGCGAGCGTCCGCAGAAAATTCGACAGGCTCGACGCGGCGGCAAGCTGATGATCGGGCACGCGAGAAAGCGTTGCCGCCGTCAGCGGGATAAAGAAGCAGGGCAGGCCGATGCCCTGAATCAGGCCGGGCGTGACGATCTGCGTGAACGACATGGTCAGCGTGAAATGCGTGTCCCACCACAGCACGGCGGCGAACACGAGAAAGCCGAAGGTCGTGAGCACGCGCGCGTCGAAACGATGTGAATAAAGACCGACGAGAATCGAAAACACGAGCGCGAGAATGCCGAGCGGTGCAGTCGCGAGGCCTGCGTGAAAGGCGTCGTAGCCCATCACTGCCTGAAGCCAGAGCGGGAACACCACGCCCACAATCGAAAAACTCGCCATGCCGAGCGAGATGATGAGCACGCAGAAGGAGAAGGTGCGATCGCGGAACAGGCTCAGGTCGATGACCGGTTGCGCTTCGCCCGCTTCCCAGAGTAACAGCGAGACCAGCGCGAGTGTGGCGACGATGGCGAGCGTGACGATCAGTGTCGAGTCGAACCAGCCCGCGTCGTGGCCCAGATCGAGCATCGCCTGCAATGCGCCCACGCCGACCACCAGCAGTGCGATGCCGATAAAATCCACTGGAACGCGTTCGCCGCGTTTCGCGTCTTTTCTCAACAGGGTTGCGCAGACAACGAACGAGAACAGGCCGATGGGCAGGTTGATGAGGAAGATCCATTCCCACGACAACGTGTCGATCAGGTAGCCGCCGACCACGGGGCCGAAGATCGGCGCGAGCAACACCGTCATGCCCCAGAGCGCAAGCGCGAGCGTGCGTTTCGCGGGTGGGAACGTGCGCAGGAGGATCGTTTGCGAAAGCGGCACCATCGGCCCGGAACAGAGTCCTTGCAGCGCGCGGCAGGCGACCAGTACATGCAGGTCGGCGGCGAGCGCGCACATCAGCGAGGTGAGCGTGAAAAGCAGCACCGCGCCGATGAAAAGGCGTGTTTCGCCGAGCCGTCGCGCGAGCCAGCCCGTGAGCGGAACGGCAATCGCCGCGGCGACGGAATACGAACTAATGACCCATGTGCCCTGGCTGTTGGCCACGCCGAGGCTGCCGGCGATCGCAGGCACGGCGACGTTGGTGACCGTCGAATCGAGCACTTCGATGAAGGTCGCGAGCGACAGCGCGAAAGTCAGCAGCGCGAGGCGAACGCCGCCAGGTGCACGCGCGGCGCTCGCGTCGGGGATCGTGAAGGGCGAGGCCGTGCTCATGCGCCCGCCACTTTGAGCAGGGGCGCGCGTGCCATCTCCTGCGCGGCGTGCGATGTGGCTTGCGGCACGAAGCGCTCGATAAAACGCGCGGCGTCGACGCAACCGTCGGGCGAGGTCGCGAGCTTGTTGCGTATCTGTGCGCAACGCGTGGCGATGCGTGGGTCGTGCAGGACCCGGGCGAGTGCACGGGCCAACGCGGCTTCCTTGATCGGTGCGTCGAGGCGCAGGCCGCAACCGGCGTCGGCGACACGTTGCGCGTTGTCGAACTGATCGTGCGCGAACGGCGTGACGAGTTGCGCGATACCGGCTTCAAACGCCAGCGATGCGGTGCCGATGCCGCCGTGATGCACGAGCGCGCGGCAACGCGGCAACAGCGCGCGCAGCGGCACGTAGCGGCGTTGCAGCAGGCGTTGGCGTGGCATATCGCGGCCGCGTTGCGCGTCGTCGAGTGTGAAGTCCGAGCCCAGCAGCAGGCCGCGTGTGCCGGTCGCACGCAATGCGTGCAGCACGGCGCGCGCATAGTGCTGGCCGTCGACGAGCGTCGACCCCGCCGTGAACACTACCGGCGGTTCGCCCGCGCTCAGGAACGCGTCGAGTTCCGCGTCGGGCGTGCCGTCGTCGAGATCGTTGAAGAGCGGAAAGCCGCATTGCCTGTGCTGCGCGGGCCAGTCCGGCTGCGGCGGGGCGAACCAGTCGGGGAAGAGGCAGAGCACGCCGTCGGTCGAATGGAGCCAGCGGCCCAGAATGCGTTTCGCGGGCGGCAGTGCGAGCGTCGCGCGCAATGCGTTCAGATTCGGCCCGCACACGGCGTCGAGCAGGGCGCGCTCGATCAGCGTCATCAACGCGGATTTGAACGCCAACGGCAGGCCGCGCGGAATCGTGAGACGCTTGTGCGCCGGTGGCGCGTGCGCGGAGAGCAGTGTCGACGGCGAGACCTGAATGGACACGTAAGGCGTGCCGTGCCGCTCCTGGAGCAGGCGCGCGGAGAACGCCCACAGCGTGCCGACGAGAACCGTGTCCGGGCCGCGCAGCGCGTCAAGGGTGGCGTAATGCGGTTGCAGCACGGGTGCGATCAAAGCCCACAACGTCTTGAACGACGTGCGCGGATGCCAGAGCGCAGGGTTCGCGAGCGCGGCTGCATAGTCTTCGGCAAGACCGATGGCGACGAACGTGAAACCCTCGCGGCGCGCGGCCGCTTCGAATGGCGGATGCGAATAGAACACCACGCGATGACCGCGCGCGGCGAGCGCCCGCCCGACGCCGAGCAGCGGGTGCACATCGCCAGCCGAACCTATCGCCGTGATGATGATTTGTGCCATCGGGCCGCCGTGCGTGTCAGTCGTTTATATGGTGTTCGCGACGTCAATAGATGCCGGGGATCAACGCCGCGACTTCGCGGCGGTAGCGCGCGTAGGCGTCGCCGAAATGCCCCGTGAGCCAGCTTTCTTCGATGCGCACCTTGAAGGCCAGCGACGCGAAGATCAGCACGACCCCAGCCACGCCGCGCCAGGTCTCGCCGATCAAGGCCGAACCGGCCAGCGCGATCAGGCATCCAGTATAGATAGGATGCCGAACGAGTGCATAAGGACCAGTTCGGATTAGTTCGTGACCTTCCTTGAGCGTCACCGAGACGCTCCAGTTCGTTCCCAGATGCACGCGTGCCCACACCGAAAACAGCAGGCCGGCAACGAGGACCGCGAAGCCGCCGAACTGCATTGCACCCAGGCGCGTCGGATCTGGCGAGAGCGCGTTCAATGTCGGGTCGGGCAGGATGAGGAGCGCGCCACCTGCGATCAATGGCAGCGACTGCCAGGTGCGCGCGCTGCGCGCTTCGCGGCGAGCGGTGGTCTTGACGGCCTGCGCCGTCGCGATCCAGTAAACCAGCCACGCGAGCCACGGCACGACAATGGCGATGCTTTGAGCGATATTCATGAAGAGATCTCGACGATGGAGAGGGAATGCGTGCGCGCGCGATTCGCGCATCTCACGACAGCGCGGGCACCTGGAACGGCAGACGCTGCGGCGTGCTCGAATTCGGTATCACGGCAAGCGACGCGTAGGTCTCGCGCTCGCCGCAGAAGAAGTCGCACAGCACGTTGCGCATCTGCTCCTGTTGTGTGCGCCCTTCGAGATCGAGGAAGTGTCCGGCACCATGAATCGTCGCGAACTCCGCGTGCCGCACGTAATCGCCCAGACGGCGCACGTCGGCGGCGGTGGTGTATTCGTCGAGATCGCCGTTGACGAATTTCACGTCGCAATCGATGCGGCGGAATTCGTCCAGATATCGCTCCGGCTTCATGGCAAGAATCTGGTCGACGTGAAACGCGACCTGATCCTGTTCGTCGCGCGGCAGACGCGTCAGGTAGCGATAGTTGTAGAGCTTCATGATGCGCGGCAGATGACGGCCAACGGTATCGTTGAGCAGTTGTGCCGCCTGGAGGTTCTGACCGGCCGCGATGTGGTCGCGCGCGCGCGTCACGTAATCGGTCATGGCCGCGTTGAGGAAGGGCGAGAACGACGCAATGGCGGCACGCCGTACGCTCTCGCAGCCGCGCGCGAGCGCGAATAGCGACGCCACGCCGCCCCATGACACCGACAGCAGATACGACGGGCGAAAACGATCGGCGATATGCATGAGAATGTCGATCTCGTCGTCCTTCGTGAGCGTGTAGTCGCACGCGTTGTGCTGGCGCGACTGGCCCGCGTACGGCAGATCGAAGCACAGCGCATTGACGCGTTCGCCCAGGTAACGGATGGTCTGGCCAAACGATGCCGTGGTCGCCAGCGCACCGTTGACGAGCAGGACGGTTTCGAACGATGGATCGAAGCAATGATGCTCGACGTAGACTTTCAGGCCACCCGGCAGTGGCAATAGCTGCTTCTCGACTGACATGAGACTTCTCCCCCGCATGTAGCGCTGAAAGACGAACGCACTCGCAGCCATCATGGTTGGTCCACGACTGACTGCACTCGATTTCGCCAGGGCCGCGCCGCGCATCGACGCGCGACGTTGCCGCCTATGTTGACCCGTGGCTTGAGGTGTCTCCTCCAGGCCATGTGTCGGCGCGGCGGTGAGACTGCCGCTTGCGCCTTGTATCGGCGCTCGCACGATTTGCTGCACTGCTTCTAATGCAACAGGTGTGCCATTCGACTGACGAATTCGCGAATCGGATCGCGAGGGCGGGCGAGGATCGTTGTGCAGCGGACTTCTTCAGGAGATGGTCGAGGCCGGTTTGTGCGGGCCCGGAAAATTCGATGTGCGCGCAGCGAACTGAGCGATGCGCGCGGCATCGTGCGTAACGTAATGGCTCATGTCGCTTGTTACGGAACACCGCGTAACGTTGCCGGCCTGTGTAATGCAATTCGAATTCAAAGCGAATTTTTTAAAGCAGCCGAAACAGGACGAACACGGCGATTCGTGTGTGAGCCGCGATCCATGGACCTGGATGACCTGCCAGTTTGGATAGGTTGCGTGTGTTTTGTGGCGTGTTAATGCCGCGCCGCTAGCGGCGTGTATGTCCGCGTTGAATCGTTGCTTCGATGAGCGGTCGTTTTTTATTCGTAGATGCGGGGCGTGCTGGTTGTGAACGCGCTTGAAAACTCGCTCAAGTCACGGCATCGGTCACGTTGCGAAACCTCGTAACAGACAAGTCGCGCGCCATTCCGCAAAGGAATAAGTCCTATCACCACCGCCTGCCTTCTTGGGGCGCGGCGTCTGCCCGATCATGTGTTCACCGTCAACCCACAGAGGAATCCACGATGAACACCTTCAACGCCTACACCGTCGAGACCGCACCGGCCGACTCGAAGCCCCTGCTCGAAGGCACGAAAGCCGCCTTCGGCTTCGTCCCGAATCTCCAGTCTTTCATGGCGGAATCGCCCGAATTGCTGGCCGGCTATTCGGCGCTCTGGGATCTGTTTTCGAAAAGCACGCTGACGCCGCATGAACAGCAGGTTGTCTATCTGACCTCGAACTTCGAAAACGACTGCCACTACTGCATGGCCGGTCACAGCACGCTCGCAAAGATGATCAAGATGGACCCGGCCGTGATCGACGCGCTGCGTGCCGGCACCGAGCTTCCGGACGCAAAGCTCGAAGCGCTGCATCGCTTCACGACCGTCGTGGTGCGTGAGCGCGGCTTCGCCACCGATGCCGACATCGACGCATTCCTCGCCGCCGGCTACACGCGCCGCAATGTGTTCGAAGTGATTCTCGGCGTGGCGACGAAGGTGATGAGCAACTACACGAATCACATCGTGCATACGCCTTACGACGCCTTCATGAAGGGCAACGAGTGGGTCAAGCCGCAGACGAGCGTCGCGGCCAGCGCCTGAGCGCAGGTTCTCACTCGATCACCCGATACAGGAGAAGGACATGTCACTGCAAGACAAACTCGACGCGTTCAAGGCGGACTTCAAGGGCGGCAAGCCGCCGTACTATGCACCGCCGGAGATTCACCCGATCATGGAGCGCGCCACCGCCGAACTGATCGCAAGCGGTCAGGCGACGCGCGCAATCAAGGCAGGCGAGCGTGCGCCCAGTTTCACGCTCAAGGATCAGGACGGCAACGACGTGTCGTCGGTCGAACTACTGCGTCGCGGCCCGCTCGTCATCACGTTCTATCGTGGCGTGTGGTGCCCGTACTGCAACATCGAGCTACAGGCGATCAATGACGTGCTTCCGCAGATCGAGGGATACGGCGCGAGCGTCGCGGCCATCTCGCCGCAGACCGCGGTGAACAGCCGCAAATCCGTGCGCGATAACAAGCTCGGCTTTCCGGTGTTGAGCGATACGAACGGCGAGGTCGGTGCTGCATTTGGCCTACGCTTCGCGCTGCCCGATTATCTGGTCGATCTCTACAAGGCCCTGAAAAACGATCTGCCCGCGTTCAACGCCGACCCTTCGTGGACGCTGCCGATGCCCGCGCGCTACGTAATCGGTCAGGACGGCATCGTGCTGTATTCGGAAGTGAATCCCGATTACACGCATCGTCCCGATCCGGTCGATATGTTGCCGGTTCTGGCGCGCGCGAACGCGGAGGTGTGAGCGGGCGCGCCCGTCATCGGCATCGCGCGATCGCACGCGGCGCCTCGATCGGCCAGGCTGGAATCCGATGGCCAGTTTTAGGTCTGTCCGGCAAACAGGCTTTCGACGAAGGCGACGAAGGCGCGCGCCTTCGTCGTTGCCATGCGCCCGGAAGGAAACACCGCCCATACGTCGATGCCCGGCAGCGTCCAGTCGGTGAGCGCGGCCTGCACGGAGCCGTCCGCGAGTTCCGGCGCGAACATCCATTCCGAGGCCACGGCCAGTCCCAGATCGGCGAGGACGGCGGCGCGCACGCCTTCGGCCGCGCTGACCCGCACGCGGCCCGACACCGTGACGGCCAATTCGGTGCCGTCCGCGTGTCCGAACGCCCACGCGTCTCCACCGCTGCGCATGGCGTGAACGATTGCCCGATGCTGACTGAGTTCCGCGGGCGTTTGCGGCACGCCATGCCGTGCGAAGTACGCCTTCGTGCCGACCACCAGACGCTTTCCGCTTGCGACGCGCCGCGCCGTCATCGCGGAGTCGTCGAGCCGGCCCATGCGCAACGCGACGTCGACGCCTTCCTCGAGCAGATCGATCGGACGGTCGTCCATCACGATCTCCACATCGAGTCTCGGGTGCTGTTCGAGGAACGCGCCAAGCGCGGGGATGACGTGCAGCCTCGCGAAGGTCACGGCCGCGCCCACGCGCAGCCTCCCGACCAGTCCCTCCGACGACTCGCGCACCGAATGTTCCGCGCGATCGGCTTCTTCGATCGCCAGACACGCGTGTTCGTAGAAGCGCTGGCCAGCATCGGTGGGGGTGAGGCCGCGGGTCGAGCGCAGCAGGAGGCGCGCGTTCAGATGCTCTTCGAGCTGCGCGATCGACTTCGATACGGCGGGTTGTCCGATATGCAGCCGACGCGCCGCCGCCGAGAACGAACCCGCCTCTACGACGGCGACGAAGGTTTCCATTGCGGCCAGGCGATCCATGCGGGCGGGGTCTCGGGAGTGGTAAAGGAGGGCGTCGCAGGGTTGCCGGATGCGCGCGATATCGCGTTCCGCACCGACGTCCGCGCAACTATACAGCAGCCATATTGAGCGAGCGCCGCGCGCCACGTTCGGCGAAGTGGCGCGTAGTCTCGACGACGATGGCGTTACACCGGCTTGATTTCGTTACGGATGACACCCACGCCGACAATGTCGGTTTCCATGATGTCCCCCGGTTTCAGGAATTCCGGCGGCTGACGGGCGAAACCGACGCCCGAGGGCGTGCCTGTCGCGATGATGTCACCGGCCTCCAGCGTCATACCGCGCGACAGTTCGGCGATGATGCGCGGGATCTTGAAGTACATCTGCTGGTAGCTGGCATTCTGCTTTTCGACACCGTTCACGCGGCAAATGACGCGTACATCGTCGAGCTTCACGCCGGCCGCCGTGACGATCCAGGGACCCATCGGGCCGTGGCCGTCGAGGCTCTTGCCTTTGAACCACTGGCCGCCGTGGCGTTTCTGCTGGATATCGCGCTCGGTCGTGTCGTTGAACGCCGAATAGCCGAACACGTAATTCATCGCGTCCGCCTCGGAGATATTGATGCCGGTGCGGCCGATGATGACGGCCAGTTCCGCTTCCCAGTCGGTGCTGGTGGAGTTCGCCGCATCGTAGGGAATCGGATCGAACGGCCCGTTCATGGTGTGCGTACCCTTGGTGAAGAAAACAGGGTGCGCGGGCAACGTACTGGTTTTGTTGTCGGTGCGCACGGCCTGTCCCTCCTCGAAGTGGTCGAGATAGTTCCAGCCGACACAGTAGATGTTGCGATCCGGGCGCGGGATCGGCGAAAGCAGTCGCACTGTTTCCAGCGACAGTAGCGTGGATCGCGGATGCTCGCTCAGCGTTCTGACCTGTTGCAGTGCCGGATCGCCGACCTTGATCAGCGAAAGCATCGAGCTTGGGTCGAACGCCAGCTTGAGGTGACGTGCGTGCGCTTCGGCCTTGAGATCGAGCAGGCGGCCGTCGTCGAGCACCACGCCGATGGACGGCTGCGCACCGACGCTATACGTGACGAGGCGCACGCCAGGCTGGCCCGTCAGAGGCGGAATCGATTCGATCTTCGTGCCCGCTTGCTGTTCCTGCGCGGCGAAAATGCGGCCGGAAAATACGCCCGTTGCCGTGGCGGTGATAGTGGCGCCAGCCTTCAGCCAATTACGACGACTCTTGTCCAATTTTTTATCTCCGATCCGGCAGCGCTTGTTTCGGGATTTTTGTGCGTGCGCTACCGCGCCATATTATGGCGGACTTGATTACCTCGGCGCAGATCGGCCATGAGTTTGAATGCGTTAATCAAATTGACAGTGTTTTGAAAGAACGAAAGAAGACGCGATGTCCCGCGAAACGGATCTGCACCGCTCGGTGCGATTCGCGCGCCCGGCCGCAACGTTGGCGCTACGCCGATCCCCAATCAAAGCTGCGAGTCGAGCAATTGAACCGCGCGTTCAAGCAGCTTTTCCCGCAATGGACGGTTGCGCCATGCTTCGAGCGTGATGCGTTTCGCGTGGCTGATGTCGCGATCGAAGATCGCCGTCTGTTGCCGCGCGAAGTCGCGATTGTAGACATTGAGATTGGCTTCGTCGTTGAGCCTGAAAGAGCGGCTGTCGAAATTGGTCGAACCGACCGACACCATATATTCATCCACGACCATGAGCTTGCAATGGAACATGGTGGGTTGATATTCGTACATCTCTACGCCGGCCTCCAGCAGCGGTCCCCAGCACGCGCGCGACGCTTCGCGCACGGTATGCGTGTCGATGTGTTTGCCTGGCGTAATGATGCGCACGGCCACGCCGCGCTTCGCCGCTTCAACGATTGCGTTGATCGTCAATTTGTCCGGCACGAAGTACGCGCTCGAAAGCTGTATCGAATGCGTCGCGGCCGTGATGGCCATCAGGTACATCAACTGCATGTCGTCGCTGCCGCCCGATGGCGAGCTGCTGAACATGTGGGCGAGCCCGTCGCCCGATGCGTCGATCTGCGGAAAATACGTGGGGCCGTGCAATACATTGCCCGTCGCCTTGACCCAGTTGTCCATGAATACGGCTTGCATCTGGCCGACCGCTGGTCCGTCGACACGAAAATGGGTGTCGCGCCAATGCTTGTCGTCCTGCGCGTCGCCGGTCCATTCTTCGGCGATACCCACGCCCCCTGTAAAACCGATGCGGCCATCGATCACGAGCAGTTTGCGGTGCGTGCGATCGTTCATTCTGCCGAGCCCGGTCCAGTGCGGCTTGTGATACTGAATCACCTGTGCGCCCGCTTCGCGCAACATGCGCAGATAACGCGGGTCCATCTTCGACGATCCGATCCAGTCGAGCAGCACATGGACCGCGATTCCGGCACGCGCTCTTTCGGACAGCGCCTGCGCAAGCTGCTCACCGATTGCACCGGACCAATAGATAAACGTTTCGAAGGTAATGGTGTGCTGTGCGGCGCGAATGCAGCCGAGCATGGCGGGGAAAATCCGGTCGCCGTTGACCAGCACTTCAAAGCGGTTGCCGCCGACAACCGGCGGCCCGAGCAAGAGCCCCATCGAGCGTGTGAATTGGGCATCGTCGCTGGCGTAAAGCCGCTCGATCTTGTGCTCGATCTTCTTCTCGCCGCTAGTGAGATTGGCGATCAGCAATACGACGATGAGCGTGAGTACAACGGCAAGGGCAACCAGGGCAGTCGTCGGCATGCGTGGTCCTCGCGTAGCAAACAGTCATTCGGACCGCCAAGTGTACGGTGTTTTTCAAACCGGAGTTGCACGCGGATGGGAAGCGAAGACGTTGTCCGCCAAGCGGTCTCAACGGGCGTGCTTCATACGGGGAAGGCTGTCCACGAGATACGCACAGTACGTGTAGACGCTATGGCCCAGGCAGACTGGCCACTTCTCGCGCCGTGGAAACAGCGGGTGCAGTCTGTGCGGGCACGGCGGATGCTCGCTTCGGATTTGCAGCAGACCCGTGCGCCATGAGGCGAACGCTCGCGGGCACAACGGACTGGGAGGCGAGCATGAACAGCAACTGGTTTTCCAGATTCTCCAGCAAATTGTCGAGTTTTGCCGGCCGTCCGGCGACGTTCGTTTTGGCCACCGCACTGGTGATCGTATGGGCGATCACCGGACCGGTTTTCCACTATAGCGACACGTGGCAACTGGTGATCAACACCTCCACGACCATCGTGACGTTTCTGATGGTCTTCCTTATCCAGAACACGCAGAATCGCGATACCGCTGCCATGCAGATCAAGCTGGACGAGCTGATACGCGCGCTCGCGGGCGCGCACAACGCGTTACTGGATCTGGAGGAACTCGACGAAAAGGAACTGGCGCGCTTCCGGCGCCACTATGAAAATCTTGCCGAGCGCGCGCGCGGCGAACTGCGTCTGGATCAATCCAGTGCTGCTCCGCCATTTGTCGGAGCGACCGGCGTCGACGTGTCCAGCGATGACTAGCGAACGAGGCGTTGTCGAAACGTGCGGCTTCCCAGTTTCAGGCCGCACATTCTGTATCGAGTTGCGGCACGATCGACACGCAGTTCCGCCCCAGTCGCTTCGCCTCGTATAGCGCCATATCGGCTGTTTTCAGCAGGGTGCTTGCGTCCGTCACTCGATCGACCGCCGTCGTCGACACGCCAATGCTCACCGTGAGCATGTGCAATGGCGCTTGCCGATGCTCGATCTGGAGATTGAATACCGCGCTCCGAATCTTCTCCGCCATCAAGGCGGCGCCGCGCGTATCCGTGTCGGGCAAGACGACGATAAATTCCTCGCCGCCATACCGCGCGGCGTGATCGCCGGGTCTGTCGAGACACGCGGCAATTCGCGTGGCCACGGATTTCAAGGCGACGTCGCCGGCTTGATGACCATATTGATCGTTATACGATTTGAACCGGTCGATATCGATAAACAACAGGGACAGTGGCTTTTCGTTTCGCCTTGCGCATTTCCATTCCCGGGCCAGCACGTCGTCGAACGTGGCGCGATTCTCCAGCCCGGTGAGCGGGTCGTGATGCGCCATGCGCTCCAGCGAGGCCTCGGCGCGCTGCCTGCGGCGAAGCTCGCGCACGAATAGCCAGGTCCCGGCTGCCTTGATGGCCGTGAACGCCAGAATAAGCGCGCCGAACCACGTCGCTCGCGCCCACCATTCGGCATAGACGGTGCTCATCGCGGGCGCAACGGCAACAATCAAAGGTAAATCGGGCAGGCGTTTATAGACGTAAAGCCGACGAACGCCATCGAGGTTCGGCGTGCCCACAAAGTGGCCCTCCGTGCCCGTCATCAAGCGCCGGAATATCGGGCTCTGCGCGAAATTCCGGCCGATATTTTCCGAACTGTCCGGCAAGCGGGAAATCAAGGTGCCATCCGTTTCGAACACGATGACCGAGCCGCGCTCGCCAATCGACAAGCCATTGGTCAGTTCCCGGAAGTACTCCATGCTGAGACTGCCCATGACCGTCCCCAGAAATTTTCCGTCGGGGCGATAGATCGAGCGGCCTAGCGGAATGGAGAACTGGGCGGGGTTCGTCGACGAATGGACAGGGCGGCCGATATAGAGGCCGTCCGGCGTCATCAGGTGGCCGGCGGCGTTCAGATCCGGCGCGGCGCGCTCGCGCCCGGCGGATCGGGGATCCGAGGTGGCGATCAGCGTGCCGTTCCCGGCGCTGATCGTCATCGGTCCCATATAGTGGGCCGTCGCGGCCCGGTCGAACAGGACCCGGTCGCGCAGGTTGGCCGGCAACGCCATCACCTGGCTGTCGGCCGCGCCGTCGGAGACCGCGCGCAACGAAAGGTCGTACAGATCGATGCTGCGCTCGATGTCGCGCTCGAGGACCAGCGTGAGATTGCGTGAATTCCGTAGCGCGTGGTTGAAGGCGTCGGTGCGGGACGTCATTAACATGGCGGTGCCGATGCTGAGCGTCGCCAGCCACAACACGATGCTGCAACCGAGGATGCCGGCCGGCGAGACCATGTTGCGGGCGATGACCTTCAGGATCTGCCGGAAGGCCTGTGCGGATTGAGTTTTCTGTCCGCGGAGATTGCTTGCGGCGGCATCGTGCGGCGTGCCTTTCCGTTTCACCATGAAATTGTTCGCCCGTATCTTCTTATTCTTTGAATGATAGCGGGGTTTATGCACGCTGAATGCCGCGCGCAAGCAACAGTGCGCAGTGGCAGTCACGTTTAGTGCGCGCAAGCGCGATCCGGTAAATAGTTGATCTAAGTCAATGGTGACGGAGGCGGGCGGTGCGCCACACGCTCGCCAGGGCTCAGGCGCGCTCCTTCGCGGTCGCGCGCGCCGGGATCAGCAACACCGGACGGCAGGCGCTGCGCAGCACGCGTTCGGCGACGCTGCCGAGTGCCAGCCGCTGCATGCCGCGGCGTCCGTGCGTGCCCATGACGATCAGATCGGCGTGCCAGTCGGCGGCCGCGCGTTCGATGCATTGCGCGATGTCATCGGCGCCCAGCTGGACTTCCGCCGTGCGCGGGGCGCCTCTCACGCCCGCGCCGGTCATGCGGTTCTGGGCATCGGCACCGAGGATCCGGCTCTCTTCGACGTATGCATCGCGAATGATCGACGGATCGAAGCCCGGCACGTCGTAGGCCAGCATCGGCATGTCGATGACGTACAGCGGCTGTAGTTCCGCGGCGCTGTCACGCGCGAGTTCGATCGCGGCATCGAGTGCTTTCGACGCGGTCTGGCTGCCGTCGAGTGCAACGAGAATGCGGGAAAACATGATCTGTCTCCGGGGCACGTGCGGTCGCGTGCGTTCGCTGCCGCTCAATGGGACATGAGCACGGGCAGCGTCATCGTGAGCAGAACCGAGCGCGTCGCGCCGCCAAGCACGGTTTCCTGCAAGCGGTAGTGACCATACGCGCCCATCACCAGCAGGTCGAAGCCGTTATCGGCCGCGTAGCTGAGCAGGGCGTCGCCCGTGGATTCCGAGGCGCTGCGGTCGAAACGCGTGATGTCGACGGTGTTCGCGCCATGGCGCGCGAGCATCGCGGCCAGATCCGAGCACGAGGCCGCCGAAGGCGCGGGCGTAAAGCTGCTGGAAACGGCGGCAATCGTGACATGTGCGGCGCGCGCGATGAACGGAATCGCATCGTGAACCGCGCGCGCTGCCTCGCGGCTGCCGTTCCAGCCAATCAGCACGCGTTCGCCTACCGATTCGAAGTGGCCGGTGTAGGGCATGACGAGCACGGGCCCGCCGGCGCCGAGCACGACCGATTCGACAAAGTGATTCGCCACATAGGCTTCCGGTTCGTCGAGATCGGTTTGGCCGACGATCGTCAGATCGGCGCTGCGGCTGCGCTGCATGACGGCGGCGACGGGTTCGCCCTCGGCGGCCACCCATGCGCCATTCACCTGCGCGCGCGCCAGCTCCGCATGGAACAGCCGCTCGATCGCGGCGCGCTGTTCCGCTCGCAGTCTGCGATGCGAGTCGTAGTAGTCCGCCGTGCCGGCCATGACGTGAAACTCGCGCGGGCTCGGTTCGAAAACCGCGAACAGACCGTCCAGGTGCGCGCCGTACGTGCGCGCGAGTTTCAACGCAAGCGCGAGGCGTGCGCTGGCGCGCGCACTGGTATCCAGATGAAGCAGCAAGGTCTTCAAACTCATGGCGGGGCTCCGGCGAGTGGGAACGGGCGATCGTCGCCCGGCTTGATGCAGGCCACGAATGAATTCGAGTCTACGAATGAGGACGGGCGCACGCTTGACTTAAGTCAAGCGTCCTATTCCGCCAAATCGGGCACTTCCGTGCAGCGTCGAGACGCGCTTCAGACACACGAGCATTGAGTTGGATCAATCGGGAAACGTCGCGGGTTCGTAGATTGAAGCTGATGCGCGCCCGGCGGCGATGTGCGGGCGCGCAAGGAGTGGGCATCTGCCCGCGCTGCCGCGCGGTGCGCGCAAGCGGACGGTGCGGCGAGTGACAGCTCAAAAGGAGGAATCGCGATGAGCAATCTGACACGTTACGACCCGTTTTCGGTCGAGCCGGTTTCCGATCTGTTTCAGGGGCTGTTCCGCCCTATGCGCGGCCTGCTCGCGTCGGAGGAGCACGATCTGGCGGCCATGAAAATCGACGTGACCGAGAGCGATCAGGCCTACACGGTCAAGGCGGAATTGCCGGGCGTGGACAAGAAAGACATCGACGTGAAGATCGACGGCAATGTGGTCTCGATCAGCGCGAAGGTCGAGCGCAAGGCCGAGCAGAAGGAAGGCGAGCGGGTCATCCGCCGCGAGCGTTATAGCGGCGCGTTTGCGCGCTCGTTCTCGCTGGGCGGCGATATCGACGAGAGCGCGTCGACGGCCCAGTATCAGGACGGCGTGCTGTCGCTGACGCTGCTGAAAAAGGCGCCGGCGGAGCAAAAGCGGATGCGCATCGAGTAAATCAGGCGGGCTTTGTGGGGAGGCGGCGCATCGATCCGTGCTGGCCCGCACGGGATGCGCCGGTCAGGCGCAGGGTACGCCCCTGCGCTTTTTTTCTCGCCGACGCCTGATGCGGCCACGGTGGGTCGTGCGGCAGACTGTTGAGCGCCTGGTCTTCGCGGCTGGGTGCAGCTTTCACTGAATTGATATGTGTCAACGGTTCCGCACTTCAAGACCCTATGCTGAATTCAGGCCGCCCCGTGAGCTGCGGGTGGCAGGCGAGGCAAGGAGATCTGGTCATGGACATTACGTTTCCGCCGTCGGTGCCGCAATACGACGCGCAATGCTACACCCTGGTGTTTCCGGTCTGTGTGGACGGCAAGCGGATCGAGTGCGGCATTACCGCCGAGGCGCTTGAGGATCATTTCGGCGCGCGATCGGTTCGCGAGACGGATCTCGTCGAAGCCTTCGACGAGCATCGCCACGCCATCGAGGACACGGCGGTCACGCTGATTCGGGCGACGCGCGGGGCGCCCGTGCTGCTGCACAGCGGCGTGTTTCGCGTTTATGGCAGCTGACACGCGCCGACGCGCGTGCCATTTCATTCTCAGCGACGTGCTAAACAGAGATCCGCATCATGACACTCAAGGGTACGGTCGACAGCGATACATGGATCGTGGAGGCGGTCACGTCGCCTGCGCCACAAGGCGGCTTCTCCTGCCATATCGCGATCAGGCAGCGCGCGCCGGAACAGGCGGTCTGCCACGCCTTCGATCATCATCGAACATTCGTCACCGAGACGGCCGCGATGCTCGACGGCCTGCGTGAAGGCATGCTCTGGATCGATCTCATGAATCGCCATGCATTCCACGTGCAGCGATGATCGGCGAGATGCGCGTGCACGCAGTCATGGGGCGTATGAAGAGAAGGGGCGCGGCAATGGGATTAGGCATGCAGATTGTTTATCTCGGATTCGTCGGGTCCGCCGCGATCGAGGCTGAGGCCGGTGTGCAGCTCCTGCGTCTGGAGCGGTACAGCGGTGTGCTGCAGGCGTGCCACCTGGCGATCGAGTCGATGCATATAACGGGCCCTGTTCAGACCTACGATGTGCGGCTCGATCTTCTCATGGCCGCCACAGGTCTCAAGCCCATCGTTCACTGCTCGGGCGACGATCCGCTCGTCGCCATCCGCCAGGCTTTCGATGCCGCCGAGCGTGAACTGCAACTCGCCGGTACGTCGCGCTACGCCGTTCACAGCGGTCCGGCGCGGCGCGGTCATTGAGGTGAGCATCGGGCGCGTCGCGGCGCGCTGATCTTTGCTTGCGTGTCTGACACGCACGAATGCGCACACGAAGCCGCCGCGCAGTTACTGACTCAGCACCCACTGGACGAGCGTGCGCGCGTCCTCGGCCGAAAGCGGACCGCCGCGATCGGCGGGCAACGGCATGGACATGTCGCCCCAGTGCACCTTGCCGCCATGCCGGAGTTTTTCCTCCAGCATCGTGCTGGCGTTGGGCTGGTCGCGATAGCGTTGCGCGATCTGGTGGAACGAGGGCGCGAGAAACGGGGCGTCGGAGGTGTGACAAAACATGCAATGCTGCTGATCGACGAGTTCGACGGGCTCCTGCGTTTGCGCGGCCGCGCCGGCGGCGTGCAGCGAAACGGCGACTAACACAGCCGCCTGTACGAGCAGGGCGCCTGACCGCGCGCGGCGCGATTCGCGCAGCGGTCGAATGGCAACGGCGGCGGGAAACGGTGCGCAGGCCATGAATGATCTCCTCGAGTGTCGGGCAGGCCGAAAGGCGCGCCGCCTTTGTTCATGCTGACATCGTCCGGCAGTATGGCGTTGATTTGAGTCAAGGCCAAAAGTGCGCCGCGGGAAGCGCTGCGGCGAGGGCGAAAAAACGCCCCCCGCCTGACGACCCGCGGCCAGCTTGCGGAACATTCACCCTGGATGGGTCGCGGGTCACACGCGCGCGAGACCCTGCGCATCGACGATGCGGATCTGCTTGCCGTCCGGCTCGACGAGCCCTTCCCGGTGGAAGCGCGAAAACATCCGGCTGACGGTTTCGAGTTTCATGCCGAGAAAACAGCCAATTTCTTCACGGCTCATCTTCAGGTTGAACTGCGCGCCCGAGTAGCCGCGCATGCGAAAACGGGCGGAAAGGTCGAGCAGGAAGGCCGCGAGCCGTTGTTCCGCCGTCATCGTGCCGAGCAGCATCATGAGGCTCGATTCGCGCACGATTTCGCCGCTCATCAACTGATAGAGATGATGTTGCATGCGGCGGCTTTCGCGGCACAGCGACTCCAGCTGGCCGAACGGGATGATGCAGACCGAGCTGTCTTCGAGCGCGATCGCGTCGCAATTGTGCGTACCGGCGCACACGCCGTCGAGGCCGAGCGGTTCGCCGGGAATCTGGAAGCCCGTGATCTGTTCATGGCCGTCGCGATGCATGACGACCGTTTTGAACGAGCCGGTGCGTACCGCGTAGAGGCTCTGGAAGGGATCGTGGGTGCGAAACAGCGTCTCGCCGCGCCGCACGATGCGCGTCGTGAGGACGAGGGTATCCAGTTGCTGGAGCTCCGCGGAACTGAGGTCGGCCGGCATGCAGACCGCGCGCAGCGAGCAGGTCGAGCAGCGCGAGGCGGGACGGCGCACAGCGGCCTCGCGCGCCGCGGGTTGCAGCGCGATCACCGGCCAGGGCGTGGGCGCAGGCATGGGAAGAGAGGGGTCGCAAACGGGCTCGGCATACATGAGAGTCTCCAATTCATCGCGCGAGGGTCGCGCGTTGTTTCGCAAGCGCTTCAATGGCATGGCAGGCGGCGTCGAATTCGGACGTCTTGTCGAAGAACAAGGCGGCGCCCGCCCGTTCGCAGGCGGCCTTGAACGGCGCCGCCGCATGGTTGGTCAGCACGATAGTCAGCACGCCCGGTTGTTCGCGCGACAGTCGGGCAATGAGTTCCATGCCGTTGCTCGCGTTCAGCCGCAGGTCGACGACCGCGACATGCGCTCCGCTCGTGGCGATGCCGTGCAGGGCCGTGACGGTGTCCTCGGCCTCGCCGACCACGCTCACGTCCGACAGGGCGGCGAGCGTCTCGGCGACTCTGCGGCGCACCGCCGTCGCCTCGTCGACGAGAAACACGTGCAGCGCGCGCGTGGTGGTATCGGCTGTCATGTAGCCAGTATTGGCGAGCGCGGCGCGAAAGAGAATCGGCGGCGATGGAAAGCGGCGTACGCGAAACGGAAGTTATGTAGGGCGATTCCTACAAACATGCGACGATGCGTCGCCGGGCAGGGCAGCGGAAGTTGGCTACAGCGACTGGCAACAGCGTCGGCTCAGGGTTCGTCCTGATCGTCGAGCAGCTTGTGGCGCAGCGCGTAACGCACGAGGGCGGCCTCGTGCGGCATTTCCATTTTTTCGAGGATGCGCACCTTGTAGGTGCTGATGGTCTTCGCGCTCACGCAGAGCGCCTGCGCGATTTCGCCGATGGTTTCGCCGTTGGCGAGGCGCCGGAACACTTCGAACTCGCGATCGGAGAGACGCTGGTGCGGCAAGGTGTCGCCCGGCTCGTTCAGGCTTTGCGCGAAGCGCTCGGCCATCGCCATGCTCACGTAGACGCCGCCGGCCGCCACCTTGAGCACGGCGTTCACCAGTTCCGCACTGGCGCTTTCCTTGGTGAGATAGCCCGAAGCGCCCGCCTTGAACGCGCGCACTGCGTATTGCTGTTCGGCATGCATCGTCAACACGAGAATGCGCAAGGCCGGTTTCTCTTCCTTGATCTGCTTGATGAGCTCCACGCCGCTGCGCCCCGGCATGGACAGATCGAGCACGAGCACCCTGGCCTCGCGCTCGCGCACGAGCGCAAGCGTGGTCGCGCCGTCGCAGCCTTCGCCGACGATGTCGAATTCCCGCGCGTCTTCGAGGATGCGCCGCAGACCGTCACGCACGAGCGTGTGATCGTCGGCGAGGATCACCTTGATCATGAAGCGGTCTCTGCTGGCAGGAGGGCGTCGAGCGCGAACGTGATGGCAATGGCGAATCCTTCGCCCGGCGCCGTGTCGATCTCGACTTCCCCGTTGAACATATGCGCGCGCTCGCGGATGCCGAGCAATCCGAACGACTTTTCGCGGCGTCCGTGCCGCTGCGGATCGCAGGCGGTGTGCTGCGCGCCGCGGCCGTTGTCCGCGATGCGCAGCGTGCAGTGCTGGCTGTCGACTTCGAGTTTCAAGGTGACGACGCTCGCTTCGGCGTGGCGCGCGACGTTGGTGAGCGCTTCCTGGATGATGCGAAAGAGCGCCGACGCCGCCTCGCCGGAAAACACCGTGTTGCCGGTGTGGATGGTCTGCTGCACGGCGATGCCGTAGCGGCTCGTGAAGTCGTTCGCGAGCCATTCGATCGCGGGCACGAGGCCCAGGTCGTCGAGCATGACGGGGCGCAGGTCGGCCGCGATGCGGCGCACGGCCCGCACGGTCGAGTCGATCAGCTTGCCCATGCCGTCGAGCCGCGTGGCGATGTCGTCGTCGACGGCGCCGCCGAGCCGGTTCTGGAGCGTGGAGAGATCGATTTTGAGCGCGGTGAGCTGCTGGCCGAGATCGTCGTGCAACTCGCGCGCGATACGCGTCTTTTCAGCCTCGCGCACGTTTTGCAGATTGGCGGAGAGTTCTCGCAATTCCTCGCGCGAACGCTTGAGCGAGTCCTCCGCGCGCAAACGCTCGGTGATGTCGCGCAACATGACCGTGAACAGCTTGCCGGATACATCGTGGATCTGCGAAATCGACGCTTCGATCGGGAATTCCTCGCCGTTGGCGCGCAGGCCGAACAGCGTGCGTTGCTGATGGCCCATCTGACGCTCGGTGACGCCGGTGGCGCCGAACTGGTCGACGTGGCGCGCGTGGGCCGGGCGGAAGCGCTCAGGAATGAAACGCGACAGCGGCGAGCCGATCGCTTCCATGGCGGACAGCCCGAAGACGAACTCGGCGGCGGGATTGAAGATGACGATGCGCTGCGCTTCGTCGACCGTGATGATGGCTTCCATCGACGAACGCACGATGCCCATCATGCGCGCTTCGTTCAGCCGTGCTTCGTTCAGCCGTGCGTCGGAGACCGCGGGCTCGGACGCGGGGAGACGACCGGGCGACGCGGCATTGGCCCGCGCGAGCCGATGGGCGAGGAAGGCGCTCAACGCGGCGGCAAGGACGCCGAAGAGCAGCACGGGCGCGGCGCTGAGGGCCGCGCCGGTGACGAAGGGACTGCCGTCCGCGCTCGTGTGCAGCGTGAGGGTCGTGCCGCCGAACACGATGGTATCGGTGTGCTCGAATCGCGCGCCCCCGGCGACGGCGGCATTTTCGGTGGGGGCGCTGCGATACAGCTCGGCGGCGTGCTGGCCGGCATGAACGGCAAGGGCGAGGTCCGGCCGGCTGGCGACGATCGGCTCGAAGAGGCGCTGCACATCGAGCAAGGCCACGGTGAAGCCGGCCAGCGGCCGTTGTGCGTCGCCCGCCGCCGGCGCGGCATAGACGGGCAGATACAGCAGCAGACGAGGCTGCGCCGGTTCCGGAGCGGCTTCGGCGGCGAGCCCGGCATTGCCGGTTTGCAGCGCGTAGCGGCGCGCCGCCACGGCCGCGGCGCCCGTGTCGAACGCACTGCCGGCTTCGGAAGCGGCCGGGCCCGCCCAGAGCGTGGCGAGCGTGGACTGCGCAGACTGCGCGGATGCCGTCTCGGACACGCCGAGAGGCAGCGGGAAATACCCGAGTGCGACCACCGCGAGCCGGGAATCGTCGAGAACGGTATCGGCGGCGTACTGCCGCCAGGCTGCGGAACTGGGCGCGGGCTGTTGCGCGAGCCATCCGCGCGCGCCGCGCAGGGCGGCTTCGTCGGCGACGAGCGCTTGCTCGACCGTGTCGCGCAGCGCGGCCGCGCGGCGCGCGAATCGGTGCCCGGCGGTGGTCTGCCATTGCGCGGCGACGAACGCGGCAACGACGAGCGCGAGCGTCAGGACGACAACGAACGTCAGCGCCGATGCCCCTGCCGGCCGACGTAGACGTGCGAGAAACATGCGTACTGCGCCGTGCGCGCGTGGCTGAGCGCGTGTGCTCATGGCAACTGTCCGGATGAAGTTGCGAAGATGCGCTTGCGTGGAACGGTTGTGTCAGTCATTCCCCTATGAAGTAGCGACTTCATTGGAGAACAGTCGGGAGCCGGGATGGATGGGCCGCTTGCCCTAATTTTAGGATCGCCGCGCAGATCTGTCCGGAAAAAATTGCGAGTTTGTGTGGCGCAGGGCGCAATTCTTTCGCCTGCGGGCGGCGCGCCGCGATGCCGACGCGGCGTGAACGCCGCCGCGTACGGCAAGGTCATTCGCGCGGGAGCTTACGCCGCGCTGGCGGACTCGCACGGCGGACACGGATGTTCGCGAACCGGATTCTCGGGCAGTTCGATGGTTTGCCCCTGCTCCGGCACACAGCAGTCCCAATGAAGCGTTTCGGCGATACGCCGGCGCAGGGCATCGGCGGCGGCGGGCTCGCCATGCGTCACGAACGTGCGCACCGGCGGGCAGGTCATGCCGGCCAGCCAGCGTATCGTTTCGCGGTAATCCGAATGCGCGGAGAGCGAGGAAATCGACGCCACTTCGGCGCGCACGCGCACGTAGTCGCCATGCAGTTTGATGGTCGGCGCATGGGCCTCGAGCGCCGCGCCGCGCGTGCCGGGCGCCTGGTAGCCCACCAGCGCGATCGTGTTGCGCGGATCGGGGGCATAGAGGTTCAGGTGATGGAGCACGCGTCCGCCCGTCGCCATGCCGCTGCCGGCGATGATGACCATCGGGCCGTGACGCGCGGCAATGGCCTTCGAATCGTCGACGGTGCGGGTCATGAACGCCGCATGATCGATGGCGTGCAGTTGGGAGATGCTCAGCCGGTGCTCGCGCATGTGATGGCGGTAAAGGTCCGTGACGCTGATGGCCATCGGGCTGTCGAGATAGACGGGCACGTTCGCCATGCGCCCGGTTTCCTTGAGGTGAGCGATGTAGTAAAGCACCTCCTGCGCGCGGCCGACCGCGAAGCACGGCATCACCACGATGCCTCCGCGCGCGAAGGTGCGCGCGAACAGATGGGCGAGTTCGTCTTCAGGGTCGAGGGCATCGTGCAGCCGGTCGCCATAGGTCGATTCGACCACGAGATAGTCGGCGTGAACGGGCGGCATCGGCGCCCGCATGAGCGTATCGTCGGGGCGCCCGAGATCGCCGGAAAAGGCGACGACGGTCGAGCCGCTGCACAGCACGACGCTCGCGGCGCCGAGGATATGCCCGGCGGGCAGCAGCCGGAAGGTCAGTTGTTCGCCGAGCTCGACCGGCGTGTCGAATTCGCGTGGCGCGAGGAGCCGCAGCGCCGCTTCGGCGTCTTCGAGCGTGTAGAGCGGCAGAGCGGGCTTGTGCTTCGAATAGCCGTGACGGTTTGCAAACGCCGCGTCTTCTTCCTGCAGGCGGGCGCTGTCACGCAGCATCACGCCGCACAGGTCGGCCGTGCCCGGCGTGCACCAGACCGGGCCGCGATAGCCGCTGCGCGCGAGTACCGGCAGGTAGCCGCAGTGATCGATGTGCGCGTGCGTGAGGATCACGGCATCGAGCGTATCGGCCGGAAAAGGCAAGGGCGCCCAGTTGCGCAAACGCAGGTTCTTGGTGCCCTGGAACAGCCCGCAGTCGATCAGCACCCGCTTGCCTTGCGCTTCGAGCAAGTAGCGCGAGCCGGTCACGGTTTGCGCCGCACCCAGAAAGGTCAGCTTCATCATGCACTCCCTCTCAACGCGCCCCACGGCGCCTCCGAGACAGATTGCAGCGCGCTTCTCTGTTGCGCGGTTGATCTGCGTCAGTCGTGAGGCGATCGAAGGCGAGGGACTGATTTGAGGCAGATCAATCGGGGGCGGCGGGCAATCCTTAGATTGGGCCATGCGGTCCGACTTCGCGGACCGGTTCTTTATCGGGGTCGTCAGCATGTTTCAGGGATGGTGTCAGCATCGGCTGTCGGGTCGGCTTGCTGTGCTGTTTTCGGTGTTTTCGGTACTGCTTGCGGCGTGCGCGACCGATGCGAGCCGCGAAGCCTTTCGTGATTCCGAATCGGGGCTGGAGCTCGCGCGCGAGCACGCGGCGATTCACTGCATGACGCTGCGCGATTGCGCGCAGGCATGGAACCGCGCGCGGGCATTCGTCCAGGCGCATTCGCCCACGCCGATCGAGCGGAGCACGGACGAAACGATCGAGACGCGGATGCCGCACCAATTCGGCGTGGCCTATTTCTGGGCCGCCCGCGAAACCGCGGCTGACGGAACGGCGACGATTCGCCTGAAGGGCATGTGCCGGGGCATGTACAGCGTGGATAACGGACCCGGATGGCTCTATCGCTCCTGCGCAGAACAGTTGCGCGAGGGCCAGCGCGATTTCGCGCGAGACGTGGGCGGCGCAAGCTGAGAGAAAGCGCGGCTGCCGGCTTTGCGCGGTCGCGTCCTGCTTGTGTCTCGGTTGTGTCCTGCTTGTGTCTTTGCCGCCGCGAGTCGCGCATCGCTCCTGCGCGCGCGGCAAAGACGGCGCTCAGGACATCACGTCTTCGAGCGGGCGCCGTGGCGACGCCGCGTCGGGCGTGCCGCGCCCGATCCGCAACAGAAGCTGCGGAAAGTCCGTCCTCTGAAGCCCCATCAGCACGGCGAGGCGGGAGCGTAACGTTGCGATCTCGATCGGCTGGTTCAGGTAGGAAACGCAGAGGCCATGCACGGTCGCCAGCAACAGGACCCGTTCGAGCGCCTGACCGGCGGCGAGCCAGGCCTGCGCATCGTCGACGCCGGTTGCGATGCACAGCAGCAGCGGCGAGCCCGCCGCAAGTTCGCGATGCGTGGCGGCCACGCCGCCGCCGAGGTCGAAGGTTCGAATCGCGGATGTCACGAGCGGCCTGGCGAAATCGAGCAGCGCGCCGAGTCCGGCTGCATAGACCGGCATCCCGTCGTTGGTGTGGCGCGGGTGGATCCACTTCGCGAGTTCGCGCCTGAAGCGCGGATCGGCGAATTGCTGCTGGTCGGCTTCGGCGACGAGGTCGGCGACCGCGTTGCGGGGCGCGGCGGCGCTCACGCACGCAACCTCGACGCCTTCCGCGCGCGCGGCGTCCATCAGGTGCTGCTCGATCATGGCGTCGACGGGATCGGCAGAGAAAGGATGACGCGTGGTCACTCGCTCGGGAATCGCGTTCAGCAGCGTCGACAGTTCCGGCGCGGTGACGCGCTCACGCAGCAGGCGGATTTCGGCCAGCAGATCGGGATCGGTGCTCGACGGAAAGAGGGTGATCGCGTATCCCATGCCGAGGCTCGCGATCGCCACGCGAAGATTGAAGAGCGCCGCACCGCAACTGATGACGAGTTCCCGGTCGTAAGGGTCCACGACGGGCAGCGCCCGCAGTCTGTCCGCGCAGAGCATCACGCGGTCCGCGCCGGAGACGAAGCGCCACGGCTGGCTGTTGTGGCTCGACGGCGCGAGCGTCGCATGACGCACGGCGAAGCGCAGCGCGAACTCGTGCGTGACGTCGGCGGCGCCGTTGCAGGGCGGATGGGCGGAATCGACTGCGGCTGGAGGGTTTTGCATGGTGGACTCCCGTCGGGCAGGCACGTCGGCGTGTTGGGCGCGCCGCCGTGCGATTGCATATCAGTGCGACATCAGCAGCGGAATCGTCATGGTTTCGAGCAGGTTGTGCGTCACGCCGCCCAGTACGCGCTCGAAGTTGCGCGAGTGCGCGTAAGCACCGGCCACGATCATGTCGGCGTGCAGCGCGCTCGCGCGGTCCAGCAGCGTCGCGGCGGTCTTGACGCCCGGTTCGCGCGCGCATTCGTGAAACGACGCGCCGACGTCGTGCAGGTCCAGCCATGCGGCGGCATCTTCCGCTTCCGTTGCCGCGCGTACGCGCGCCGTGCCGGGCCGCGCCGCGATCATTTCGATCGATACGCAATCGGCGCGCTGCAAAAGCGGCAAGGCGTCGGACGCGGCGCGCGCCGCGGCGCGGCTGCCGTCCCAGGCGATCAGGATGTTGCGAGCGAGCGTCGGAAAGCTGCCGGCATGCGGGATCACGACGGCGGGTCTCGCGGCCGTCATCAGGAGGTCCACGACGAGGCCGCTGGTCGGGTCGAACGCGGCGTTGCCGTGCTCGCCCTGTCCGAGCACGAGCAGGTCGGCGTGACGCGCGTGCAGCGTCGCGGACGGCGTGTCGCCCGGCTGCAGCGCGCGCCATTCGACCATCCGGCCCGCCCGCGCGCCCGCTTCGAGGAACTGCGCGTGCGTGTGCTCACGGCGATGCTCGGGCACGGACCCGTTGCGCGCCGCCGGCGCGCGCGCATGCGGCATCGGCAGATACAGCCCGATGAGATGCGCGTCGAAGCGCTCCGCCAGATCGAGCGCATAGGCCTGGCGGGCCTCGCATCGCGGCGAATCGTCGAGGTGGACGAGCAGAGTCTTGTAGCACATGACGTTTTTCCTGGAGGTGATGCGCGCCTCGCGCGCTCAGTGCGACATCAGCACCGGTACCGGCATCGAGCCGAGCACCGTCTGCGTCACGCCGCCGAGCAGCAGCTCTTTCCAGCGCGCATGGCCGTAGGCGCCCATCACGATCAGATCGCAGCCGGTCTTGCCGGCGCGTGCGAGCAGGGCGTCGCCGACCGTGATGGTCGGCGGCGGATGCAGTTCCGTGACCTGCACATCCAGCCCGTGACGCGCGAGCACCAGCCCGATGTCGGCACCCGGAATGCGGTCTTTTTCCTTGCGCGCGAGCGTGAAGGTCACGAGTTCGGTGTGCTCCGCGAGGCGCATGAACGGCAGCGCATCGAACAGCGCGCGCGTGGCCGGTTGATCCGCGTTCCATGCGACCATCACGCGCTCGCCCACGGTGGGAAAGCCGCCTTCGTGCGGGACCCACAGGACCGGTCGACCGGCGCTCAATGTCACGCGCGCCTGCAGCCGGTTGGCGAGCGACGCGTAGGGGTCGTCGGGGCCGCTTTGGCCGAGCACGATCAGATCGGCGAAGCGGGCGCGCATCAGCAGCTCGTGCTGTGCGTGCGTGGCCGTGCGCCAGTTGCCCTTGAGTCCGGCTTCGGCGAGGCTGCCGAAGAAGTGATGTTCGAGCGCGCGGCGGCACGCCTCGTGTTCATGCTGGCACTGCGACCAGTATTCGGCGTTCAGAACGAATGCATACGCCACGTCGTGCTCCTGCACGGTCGGCGCGAAAAGCGCGCTTACGTGGGCGCGGTGACGCTGTGCGACGCGCAGCGCGACGTCGAGGCGCTTGCGGGCGCTCTCGCTTTCGTCAAGGTGAACCAGAATGTTGCGGTACTCCATGTTGGGCGCTCCGCGGTGAAGGGCACACCGAAGCGGTGTCTCGTGCGGCTCAGTCTAGGCGCGGACGTCGGATTGGAATTGATTTGAGTCAAGCCTGGATCCGTGGCCGACAGAGACGCCGCGCGAGATTCTTGCGCGGCCGGACAGCGCGCCACGTCCTGTCAGTCGATGCGGATCAGCCGTTTGACGGCGACCCATGCGCGCTTGCGCCGACGGTTCGCGGTGGAACGATGCAAGCCGAGGCGCTGCTCCAGCGCGATTCAATTCGCCGCGCGCAGCGCAGCGGCAAAACGCTGGAACGCGCCCAGCGAACCCGCGATGCTCTGGTATTTTTCGCGGCCGATCTGGCCGTCCAGCGTGACCAGCATGCCGGCGGCGCGCGCGAGCGAGAGCAGGGATTCGGCGTCGTCGGGGGCAGTCGCCGTGGCGAGCGGAACGGAGGACAGCGCAGGGTGGTTCGCGGTTTGCATGACGATGCTCCGGGAGGCGGGCCTTTCGAGCCGGTTCGCTACGTCTCCAGTATGGTCAGCGCGGCGCGGCGCTCCAATGAGCGGGCGCTGAAAGTCGTGTAGGTCGCGATTTGAGGCTGTAGGCATTGTCCTACAGGCCTTGCGCATCCGATCGGCGCCCGCGCGTGACGCGTGCCTCCACGGCTCCTCAATGCGAAAGCAACACCGGAACGGTGGCCGACTCGAGCAGGGCGAGCGTGACGCCGCCGAGCAGGCGCTCGCGCCATTGCGGATGACCGTAGGCGCCCGCCACGATGAAGTCGCAGTCGTTCTTCGCGACCCACGAAATCAAGGTCTCGCCCGCGGTTTCGTCCGAGTCGCTGAAGTCTTGCGCGAAGTCCACATTGACCGCGTGTCTTGCCAGCATCAGATCGATGTCGGCAATCGCGGGGCCGGGCTTCGCCGTGCGGGACGAATTCGGCGTCGCGATATGCAACACCGTCACGCGTTTTGCGGTTTCCAGCAGCGGCATGGCGTCGTGCACCGCGCGCGCCGCTTCGCGGCTGCCGTCCCACGCAATCACGATCGTTTCGCACGTGGCGCGCAGCGCGCCCGCGTAAGGCAAGACGAGCACCGGCCGGCCGGACGTCATGACGACCTGTTCGAGAAAGCGTCTGCGCAGGGAGGCGTTGTCGTCGTCGGGAGTGGTCTGGCCGGCGACGAGCAAATCGGCGTGGCGGCTGCGGCGCACGATCGGCTGTTCGGCATGGAAGTCGAACGCGATCCACTCGCCGTCCATGCCCACGCGCCTCAAGGCGTGATGGAAAGCCGCTTCGGACGCCGACTGCTGGCCCCGCAGCGCGTCGCAGTATTCGCTGTAGTACGGGGCGCTGCCCGCGACCGTGAAGCAGGCGCGCACGTCCGGCGCGAACGGCGAATACAGGCCGATGAGGTGAGCGTCGAACCGTCCCGCGAGCGTCAGCGCGAAATCCAGTCTTGCTGTTGCGCGGTCGTCCGGGTCGAGATAGGCGAGCACGGTCTTGTACTGCATGGCGGCCTCCGCTGGGGAAAATGGCGTGGCGTGGCGTGGCGTGCGCGGCGAGGCGCGCGTGCCCGGTGGCCATGTTGTCGCCGGATGCGGGTGAATACTTGACGTACATCAAGTCATAGTTTGCGTCGGCATTCAGTGGGCGAACCACCACGCCCCCCAGACACAGACGAGGATCAGCGCCTGGCCGGGGACCACCGTCCAGGCGAATGCGTGATGGCCTGCGATCGCGGCCACCACGCATTTCATGATCGAGTTGGCCGTGAGCGCGACGATGATCGGCATGGCCGCCTCGTCTGCGCTGAGCAGCGACTGGGCGCTGAGCGCGGCGATCGAGGCCGCGGCGGAATGCGTGTCGATGAGGCCGCCCAGCACCGCGGCGATCAACAGGCCGGCCTCGCCGAACCAGCGCGCGAGCAGGGTGCCGCCGAGCGTCAGGATCATGAGCGTCGAGGCGAGCAGCAGGGCCGCCTTCAGATCCACGGCGCGGCTCACCACGAGCGCTTCCTGCATCGGCTTGCGGATCGCGCGCCAGGCGATCAGCAGACCCCAGACCAGCGCGCCCAGCATCCCCGCGGCGAACGCCGGCGCGAGGTGGCGCAGCAGCGGTTCATGCACGACGCCGACGATCAGCGCCAGTTGCACCGGCGTCGCGACCGAGGACAGCACGGCGGCGGCGGCGAACTGCGGACAGTCGGCGGGCGACAGCGCGGCGCGGCGGCCCATCGTGGTGATGGTCGCGATGCTGGAAACGAAGCCGCCGAGCAGGCCCGCGAACGGCAGGCCGACGCGCGCGCCAAACATCAGTTGTGCCAGGTGCCCCAGCGCGCTGATCGCCATGACGAGGACGGCGAAGCGCCAGACCGTCTGAAGATTGAGCGCGCCGAGCGGGTCGACGGGCCGGTCGGGCAGCATCGGCAGGATGATCAATGCGGACGCCGCCAGCGTCAGCAGATCGACCACTTCTTTGCGATCGAGACGCGCTACGACGAAGCGGTGCAACGGCGCGCGCGCCGCGAGCACGATCGTGAGCGCCACGCCCAGCGCGGCGGCGAGCGGTGCGTCGATGACGGCCAGCGCGCCCATCAGCAGTGTGGCGATCAGCGCCGTTTCGGTGGTCAGCCCCCGGTCGTCGTGCGGCCGCAGATAGGCGGCGGTGGCCAGCGCGGTGAGCGCGAGGACCAGCGTGGCGGCCAGGATCGCGCCGCCCAGGCGCATGGCGATCGTGCCGAGCAGGGCCGTGATGGTGAAGGTGCGGATGCCGGCGGCGGCGCGGGCCACGCCTTCCCCCTTGCGCCGCTCGCGTTCCGCGCCGACCAGCAGCCCCACGCCCAGCGCGACGGCAAACGGCATGTACTCGTCACTGATGGGCAGCATGGTGCGGTGTTCCGGCCGGGTGATTGATGCGAGCGCCTGCGTGGTGCGGCGAACGGGACGCGCAAGGGCGTCATCGGATCGTGGGCGGCGTCGGGCAGCAAGGCGCGACGGCGTGGCGCACGGCCGGCACAAAGGCGAATTGCACATTCGTGCCCTGGCGCCTGTTCACGACCACGACGCGCACCTGTTTCGTTCCCGCCGCGTAGGCGGCGACCTGATAGCGTCCGGGCGGCAGCGCCACGTAAAGGTAGGGGCCGAGCGTACGCGTCCTGAAGACCGACGCCCCCGAGGGCCCGACGATCTCGACATCCACGTCCGACAGGAACTGGCCGCCCTGCGCCAGGAATGTGAGCCGCAAGCTGTACTGATGCGCCACGCTGCGCAGCGCGTCGGCTTCGTCGATGCCGACGCCCCCGGTGATATAGGCCACGCCGTTCTGCATGGACCGCGTCGCCGTGGCGTTCGTATCGGCGTCGGCGATGTCCGCGGCGCCAGAACTGAAGCCGGGCGCTAGCGCCGACATCAGCGCGACGGCGAGCGTGATCTCATGGATGCGTTTCATGGCCTTCTCCTCGCATCGGCAATCGGCTGGGTGGTGAGCCAAGGATCGCTCGGGACGGGACGCCACGCCTGACGCAGGTCAAACTTTCGCCGTGTCGCAACCGCGTTTTTCCATTGATGTAAATCAATTGCGTGACGTCGGCGAATCCGAAGATGGGTTCAGGCAAGACGTTACGTAACGGGGCGTCCCGGGGAGGAGCAGACCATGTACGAGAAAATCCTGATGGCGTTCGACGGCAGCGAAACCTCGCTGCAAGCGCTTGACGAAGCGCTGCGCCTCGCTCAACTGGCTCACGCGAAACTTTACGTGGCGCATGTCATCGATGTGATCGCCCCGCTTGGCATGGGGCTGACCTATGTGCCGGCGGATCTCGTCGACGCATACCGGGAAGAAGCGAAGCGGCTGCTGGACGTCGCGTGCGCGAGGGCGACGGCGGCCGGGGTGGCGTGCGAGACGTTATTGCTGGAAGTGGAAGGGGTGACGGACAGCGTGGCGTCGTGCCTGATCCGCTGCGCCGTGCGTGTGGACGCGCAACTGGCCGTCCTCGGCACGCACGGCCGCCGCGGCGTGAGCCGCGCGTTCCTCGGCAGTGTCGCGGAGGCGTTCGTGCGCGAGGCAGACTGTCCGGTGCTGCTCGTCCGGGGCCTTTACTGAGTGTGCGGTGAGTGCGGCGAGTGCGGTGCGCGGCGGCTGATTGGCTCGCGAAGTTCACGCGCGCCGCTCGCGCACCGGTCGGGATCGTCCCGCGATGCAGGGGCGCGGTTCTGTCAACCGCGGTCAACCGCGCGTCCCAGGCTTGCGAGCGATCACGCAGCCGGTTTGCCGACGGTCTGCGCGAGGATCGGCAATTCGTCTTCGTTCAACCGCAGCACATCGGCAAGCAGCCGGTGGTTGATCCAGCCGCGCACCACGGTGGCGAGCCCCTCGGAGGCGCAGTAGAGCGAGACGTTCTGGCAAATCGCGCCGGCGGCGATGCCCGCGAACAGTTCGCGCTGCTGGCGCGGCGTCGAGAGCACCTGGGAACCGCGCAGCACGTAGACGAGATCGAGCGGCGCCTTGCCCACGAAGTCCTGATAGCCCGTCATGTTGCGCGCATCGACGGCATGCTTGAGCGCCAGCCGGTCGAATTCCGGCTCGTAGCGGTACACGCCGTGAGGCAACGCGACATAGATGTCGATCTCGTTGAAAGCCTGCGCGGACGGTGCGGTATGGCCGTCGGTTTCGGGGCGATTGATGCCGTTCGCCGCCCAGAGCAGTTCGCCGAGCGTGTCGAGCGCAATGGGCGTATCCGCGTAGTCGCGGGTGCTTCTGCGCCGCGCAAGCGCGCTCAGGAGCGGTGCGCCGGCGTCGTGCCGCGGGCGCGGCAGGTCGATGAAGACGGGCGCCTCGCCGCTCGCGCGAGCGGGCGGCAATTGCGGCGCGGGTTCGTACTCGATGCGTTGAACGGGGGTCATGAGATTGCTCCAGTCGCTGGCGTGGCGGTCGAGCCGGATTGCGCGTCGACGCACAGGGATGACGCCGATGGCGGCGCGCTGCAAATGCGCGATGCCTTGAGCGAGTGCGCGTGCCATGGCATCCGTCTGCCGTTTCAGTCTCGGCGCGCGGAACGGGGGCGCGATTGACTCAGGTCAATCAGGACTGCGCGCTCCGAGCGCGCGGCGAGGTACGCCGCAAACATCGACGCGTCCTGTGTGCTTTTCGCATCCTTGATATGTGTCAATTCGAGGTCGGCGGCGAGGCGCACGATGAATCTGCGTGTGCAGCGACGACGCCGCGCATCATCCTCAATGTGAAGGAGCCCATGCCATGCAACACCTGATCGTGGCCGCGCATCCGGTCGAAGACAGTCTCACCATGCGCCTGATGCGGACGTATGTCGGCGAACTGGTGCGGCTGGGGCATGACGTGCGCGTTCACGACCTGTACCGGATGGGCTTCGATCCCGTGCTGTCGGCGGCGGAGCTGATCGACGGAACGGCCGCGCACATCCGGACGGTCGACGTGCTGTCCGCGCAGGAAGACGTGCTCGAAGCGGCGGTGCTGACCGTCATCTACCCGCTTTGGTGGATGGCGATGCCCGCGATGATGAAGGGCTACATCGACCGTGTTTTCAGCCGCGGTTTCGCGTACACGGTGGAACAGGGCGACGTGCGCGGTTTGCTCGCGGGGCGACAGGCGGCGCGGGTGACGGTCTCCGGCTCGCCGCTGGCTTCGTTCGTCGACAACGGCCGCTGGCAGGCGATGCAGATGCTCCAGGACGTGCACGTCTTCGGCGCGGTGGGGTTCGACGTGGTCGGCCACCTCCATTTCGATGAAGCCGGCACGGCGTTGCCCTCCGCGGGCGCGCCAACCGACTTCGCACGCGTGCGCGAGTTCGTTCGCGGCCACTTCGCTTCGGTACCCGCATGAACACGTCTGTCAAACCGGAACGGCGGCCCGCGCGAAAGACACGACAGGCTCTGCCGCCGCGCGTGCGCCGCCTCGTCGAGAGCCCGACCTATGTTCAGGCCGATGAGGACGGCGCTTTCCTGCGTCGCCCGGAAATGTGTGGCGTGCGTTTGCAGCTCGATTACTGGAAAGCCGAGGAAAAGCTGCAGCAGCTCGGCATTCGTGACACGGTCGTGGTGTACGGCAGCACACGCATCGAAGCGCCCGCTCGCGCGCGCCGCCGGCTCGCTGAGGCGCGCGCGCGGCTCAAGGCCAAACCGTCCGACGCGCAGCGCCAACGCGCGGTTCGCGCGGCGGATGCAAACATGCGCCACAGCGTGTATTACGAAATCGCGCGCGAGTTTGGACGCCTGGTTGGCGCATCGGAGGGCAGCACGCGGCTTCCGAGGCTCACGATCGTGACGGGCGGCGGTCCCGGCATCATGGAGGCGGCCAATCGCGGCGCGTACGACACCGACTCGCCCACCGTCGGCATGAATATCGCGTTGCCGCACGATCAGCTTCCGAACGCATATCTGACGCCCGAATTGTGTTTCCGGTTTCATTACTTCGCCATTCGCAAACTCCATCTGCTCGAAAAGGCCAAAGCCGCGGTGTTTTTTCCTGGTGGCTATGGAACCTGCGATGAATTATTCGAAGTCCTGACGCTTTTGCAAACGAGAAAAATCGAGCCGATTCCGGTGGTGCTGGTCGGCGAAGCGTATTGGCGCAGCCTTGTCGACTTCGACATGATGGCCGAAGAAGGCATGATCGCGCCCGACGACCTCGCGCTTTTTCGCTATTGCGAGAACGCGCAGGATATCTGGTCGGCAATCTGCCAGTGGCATGACGCAAATGCATGAATGCAGCTGCGAAAAACAATCCGACAAGCTGTTCGTTTCGGCCGCATGACAGCCGATCTTTTTCATGATGCTGACGTAGATATCAGCGTGTAGATCAGGAGTGAAACGCAATGAAATCCGATATCGAACTAAAGCGCGACGTCGAAGCCGAGTTCGCGTGGGATAAATCGATCAACCCCGCGGAGATCGGGGTCGGCGTGTCGAATGGCGTCGTCACCTTGTCGGGACATCCCGCGAGCTTTGCGCAGAAACTCGCGGCGGAACGGGCGGCCGCGAGGGTTGCGGGTGTGCGCGGAATCGTCGTCGAAATGGAGGTGCGTCTCGCGCGCCATGACGTGCGCAGCGACGAGGACATCGCGGACACCGTGCGCTCGATTCTCGAGTGGACCGTCGGGTTGAACAATCAGATGGTGCAGGCGCGGGTCGAAAAGGGCTGGGTCACGCTGATGGGCGAGTGCGATTGGAGCTATCAGAGTCATGCCGCGAAAAACGCCATTGCGCATCTGCTCGGCGTGACGGGTGTCACCGATACGATTCGCGTCCGGGGCGAGGCGTCGGCGGAAGATATCGCGGTGGGAATTCGCGATGCGATACAGCGTCACGGCGATCGCGAAGCGAAGCATATTGGCATCGAGATTGACGACGGCACGGCGATCCTCACCGGCAAAGTCGCGTCGAATGCCGAACGCAGGCTCGTGTTCGGAGCCGCCAAAGCGACGTCAGGCGTGCGGGCTGTGGTCGATCTGCTCGAAATCGGGTGAATGCGCGCGCCGTTATCGTGAGAAGGCGTATTGGCGATTTAAACAATAAATCGGCAGTCGTTATTCGTCTGACAATATCATGTTATGTATCATTTTATCGGGCCGGCGGCAATGTGAAGTTCAATAAATGTCCTTTCTGAATTGACCGCTAATGGTCGGGGAATTCGCGCCGTTAGCAGGGCAGGTGACCAAAAAAAAATGCCATGCACATTCTCCAGCGGCAACAGGGAAATCATGGCGGGACATTAAAACACTCTAGCCCCAGGTAGCGACCTCTATGCCTCAGGATGTCAGCATTCGTGCCCGCCTTGCGATGGCGATGGCCTTTCTCGCGGTTTTGCTCGTCATCGGCGGACTGATGGGCGTCGGCGGCGTGTTCGTGAGCAATAACGATGTCAAGGAGTTGTACGCGAACCGGCTCGCTTCTTCCGAGGCCTTGGGGCAGGCGAACGTCGCGCTGTCGCGGGCGCGTTTGTGGCTGTATCGCATCGCACTCGACCCGACGAGCCCCGACGTCCAGCAGGAGACGCAGACCGCCCGCAATTTGCTGACCGCCGCCAGGAGCGCGTGGGACAGTTACCGCGCGTTGCCGTTTTCCAGCGCCGACGAGGCGCGTCAAGCGCGCGACGTCAACGAGAAGTTCGGCCTGCTCGTCACCAACGGGCTGGACCGGATGTTCGCGGCGATCGACACCCACGACCCGGCCAGAATTGCGGACGTGTGGAAAAACCTGCCGCCCGCGCTGTTTATCGATGTATCCGACGGCATGGACTCGCTCGGCGGAACGCAGGTCACGACCGCACGGGAATTGTTCGACGCCGCCCAGACGCGTTTTCGCTGGTTTGTGGCAATCGCCATCGTGGGTATCGCCATTGCGCTCGCGGCCGCGGTTCTGGCGTGGCGATCGCTGCAGCGTGCAATTGGCGTTCCGCTGGATCGGGCGCTCAATCACTTCAGCGCCATTGCAAACGGCGATCTCACCACGCATGTCGAGGTCCATTCGCGCGACGAAATGGGGCGACTGATGGAAGGCCTGAAGGCGATGCAGGGCAAGCTCATTCGGACCATCGGCGTCGTTCGGGATGGCTCGCGCCAGATCGAAATGGCCAGTCACGAAATTTCCGAAGGCAACGTGGATCTTTCGCAGCGCACGGAGGAGCAGGCGGCGTCGCTGGAGCAAACCGCTGCATCCATGGACGAGCTGACGGCGACCGTGCGCCTGAACGCAGAGAATGCAAAACAGGCGAGCGATGTGGTGAGAAGCACCGCGCTGCTCACCGATCAGGGCAACGAGGCCACGCAGGCCGTGGTGCGGACCATGCGCGGCTTGTCCGATTCGTCGGGAAAGATCGCGGAGATCATCGGTGCGATTGAAGGCATTGCTTTCCAGACGAATATTCTTTCCCTGAATGCCGCCGTGGAGGCCGCCAGGGCCGGTGAGCAAGGCCGGGGTTTTGCCGTTGTCGCCAGCGAAGTGCGTTCGCTCGCGCAACGCAGCGCGACGGCGTCGCGCGAAATCCGGGACCTGATTACCGATTCGTTGAATCGGGTCGGCGCGGGCGCGAAACAGGCGGATCGTGCGATTGGAGCGATGCAGGAAATTCAGGCTTCGGTGAAGCGCGCCAGTCATTTGATGGAGGAAATCGCCGTTGCCTCGGAAGCCCAGTCCAAGGATATCGAGCAGGTGAATCAGGCGGTTTCCGAAATGGACCGCGTGACCCAGCAGAACGCGGCGCTCGTGGAGCAGGCATCGGCTGCCGCGCTGTCGCTCAAGGCGCAGTCGGGGCAACTCGAAACGGCGATCTCGGTCTTTCGCATGGCTCAGGTATGAGAATGCTTCGCGGCCCGATATCGAATGCGTGCGGAATTTAAAGCGCGCCGACGCGCGTTTGTTTGCCCAGCACCTCATGGCAGACGTCCAGCCACGCCCGCGCGGCGTGCGACATGTACCGGTCCGTGGACCAGATATGCGACAGCGTCCAGTCGAGCGCGGGTTCGGTCACGCGCGCGACCGCAAGATTGCCCGTGTCGAGGTGAGCCAGGAACGGCTCGGGCAGGAAGGTGGTGCCCAGGCCTGCCGCCGCCATGGCGGCGAGAAAGTCCCAATGTCCGCTGCGTGCCACGACATGAGGTTCGATACCGGCTTCGCGAAACGCGGCAAGCACGCGGCGGGTCAGGGCGAAACCCTCGTCGAGCAGAATCAGCGGCTGGTGTTTGAGCGCGCCAAGTCGCACGGTCCGGCGTCCATGCCATGAGGCTTCACGCGGACCCACCGCCCAGATCGAATGGCGTGCAATCGCGCGGCTTGCAAGACCTTCCGGCGTGCTGCCGGGTAAAAGCACGGTGGCGCCGACTTCCAGTTCGCCTGCTATGACTTTCTGCTCGAGCAGTTGCCCACCGTGTTCGGCGAGCCGCAGTTCGAGCGTCGGGTAACGTTGCTGAAAGGCTCTGACCGCGCTGGGGAAAAACAGATTGCCCATGGGCGGCATGCCCACGGTGAGTTGTCCGCGAGCGAGTTGCGCGACGTCGGCGACTTCCAGCTGCAATTGTTCAATCACGGAAAGCGCCTGCAAGCCGCGTTCGTAAACCACGCGGCCAATGTCGGTGAGTTGAACTCGCCGACCATCGCGGATCAACAGCGGCTGACCGACTTCGTCCTCCAGTTGCTTCACCATCTTGCTGATTGTCGACTGGGTGACAAACACCGCGGCGGCAGCCTGCGTGAAGCTCCCGAGTTGAACAGTTTCGACGAAATAGCGCAGTGCGCGGATATCGATCGGCATGCTTCCCGCCTTAAAGACACATGAAAAAAACGACTGGATTTTATGACATAAAATCACGATATGCATCGCTGAATTTTCATTAAACTGGCTCTCGGCTGAAGCTCGACCAGGCGCGATTCTTCATACAAGGAAGCGAGCTTGCGGCAGCGCTTGAAATGAGCGCGGCAGCCTTTTCGCGGATCAGGCGATGTCACCCGTGGCGCGCTCGATGGTCATTCGCGAGACAAGATAACGACTGAAGGTCTGATGGATACGCTACAAAATATGCGGGTGTTTACCCGCGTGGTCGAAGCGGGCAGTTTCACTGCAGCCGCCCAGTCGCTCGACTCGACCACCGGCGCGATGTCGCGCGCGGTTTCGGAGCTTGAGGCACATCTGCGTACACGTTTGCTCAATCGCACGACGCGCCGTCTCGCGCTTACGACGGCCGGCGAGCGTTATTTGCAGCGCTGCAAGCAGATTCTCGCCGACGTCGAAGGCGCCGAAGAGGAAGCCAGTTGCGCGCATGAGCGTCCCGCGGGCGTGCTGCGTATGCATAGTTTTGCGAGCATCGGGCAGCATTACGTGCTGCCAGCGATCTCGCAGTATCGTGCGCTGCATCCGGACGTCACGGTCGAACTCACGCTTTCGCAGCGTATGCCCGATCTGTATGGCGGCAGCAGCGACGTGTCGCTGGTGATCGCGAGTTCGTTGCCCAATTCCGATCTCGTTTCGCATCGGCTGGGCGCGTCGTGCAGCATTCTGTGCGCATCGCCCGAATACATCCAGGCGCACGGCGCGCCGCGAACGCCGGCCGATCTCGCGCGTCACGACTGTTTGATCCTGAAGACTCCCACGGCGCCTGCGAACGAGTGGACGCTCGAAGGTCCCGAAGGCGTCGTGTCGATGCATGTCGATGGGCCGGTGCAGGTGAATATCGCGGAGTCGCTGGCCGTTGCGATTCGCGAGGGCATGGGCATCGGCATGCTGCCTGTCTATGCGGCCATCGACGGGCTGCGCAGCGGTGCGCTCGTGCGCGTGCTGCCGCAACACATCCTGCAACGGGTCAATGTGTATGCGCTCTATCCCTCGCGCAAATTTGTCGATGCGAAGACCCGCACCTGGGTGGAGTTTCTGCGTAACTATCTGGGCGAGGTGATTGCGCGCGACATGGCCGCGCTCGAAGCGCTGGCACGTGACCCGCTCGCGGATTGCACGGCAGTCGCGGTCGCGCCCGACTCGCCTTTGCCTGGCGCGGCGAATACCTTGACGGACACACCGGCCTGAAAAAACGGCATGACGGCGAGGCGTTCATGCAGGCGCCTCGCATCCGCGAACAATTTGTCCGGCAAATAAAAAAACGCCAACCCGGCCGGGTTGGCGTTTTGCATGAGGCGCGGTGACGATCAGAACTGATTCATCGTGTTGTCTTTGCCCGCTGCCTTCAGGGCGGCTTCGCCGCTGAAGTATTCCTTGTGGTCGTCGCCGATATCCGAGCCGGACATGTTCTGGTGCTTGACGCACGCGATGCCCTGGCGGATTTCCTTACGCTGCACGCCGGCCACGTAACCCAGCATGCCCTGGTCGCCGAAATACTCCTTCGCGAGATTGTCGGTCGACAGCGCGGCCGTGTGATACGTCGGCAGCGTGATGAGGTGGTGGAAGATACCGGCTTCGCGCGACGCGTCGGCCTGGAAGGTGCGGATCTTTTCGTCGGCGATCTGTGCCAGCTCGCTCTGGTCGTATTCCACGCTCATCAATTGCGCACGGTCGTAGGACGAAACGTCCTTGCCCGCGGCCTTCATCGCGTCGTAAGCCTGCTGACGGAAGTTCAGCGTCCAGTTGAACGACGGGCTGTTGTTGTACACCAGCTTGGCGTTCGGAATGACCTTGCGGATCTCGCTGACCATGCCGCCGATCTGCGCGATATGCGGTTTTTCGGTTTCGATCCACAGCAGGTCGGCGCCGTTTTGCAGCGCGGTGACGCAATCCAGCACGCAGCGTGCTTCGCCCGTACCGGCGCGGAACTGGAACAGGTTGCTCGGCAGGCGCTTGGGGCGCAGCAGCTTGCCGTCGCGCTTGATGACGACGTCACCGTTGCCGAGCGCGTCGGCCGAGAGTTCTTCGCAATCGAGGAACGAGTTGTACTGATCGCCCAGATCGCCCGGCGTGCTGGTCACGGCGATCTGCTTGGTCAGGCCCGCACCGAGCGAGTCGGTGCGCGCCACGATGATGCCGTCGTCCACGCCCAGCTCCAGGAAGGCGTAGCGGATTGCGCGGATCTTCGCGAGGAAATCTTCATGCGGCACGGTGACCTTGCCATCCTGGTGGCCGCACTGCTTTTCGTCGGAGACCTGGTTTTCGATCTGGATGCAGCACGCGCCCGCTTCGATGAACTGCTTGGCCAGCAGGTAAGTGGCCTCGGCGTTGCCGAAACCCGCGTCGATGTCGGCGATGATCGGCACGATGTGCGTGACGTGATTGTCGATCTTTGCCTGGATGGCGGCCCTGGCTGCGCCCTGGGCGGCATCCAGCTCGCGGAACAGACCGCCCAGCTCACGGGCGTCGGCCTGGCGCAGGAAGGTGTACAGCTCGCGGATCAGCGCGCTGACCGAGGTCTTTTCATGCATCGACTGGTCCGGCAGCGGACCGAATTCCGAGCGCAGCGCGGCCACCATCCAGCCCGAGAGGTACAGATAGCGGCGCTCGGTGCTGTTGAAGTGCTTCTTGATGGAGATCATCTTCTGCTGGCCGATGAAGCCGTGCCAGCAGCCCAGCGACTGGGTGTACTTCGCCGGATCGGCGTCGTAGGCGGCCATGTCGGCGCGCATGATTTTGGCCGTATAGCGGGCGATGTCGAGACCGGTCTTGAACTTGTTCTGCGCGCGCATGCGTGCGGCGTATTCGGGATTGATCGCGTTCCAGGCGCTGCCTTGCTGCTCTTTCAACCCGGCAATCGCCTGGATGTCGTCTTGATATTGGGTCATGAGTATCTCCTGAAGGGAAAGCGTGAGTGACTAGATAGTCGGTCGAACTGCATGACTTAATAGTAACGCCGCGGCGCCAACTCTTATATAAGACATAAGACATAATTTTTTGTTGTTTTTCAATGACTTGCGCGATGATTTTTGCGATGTAAAACATGCTCCCAAGGAGCGGAATGACGGATTCGCCGTCGATTCGTCGGAATTCCGCAATATGAAATGTGCTTTCGGCAGCTGGAGTTGGAGTGTGGGCGCTGCCGTCCGATCAGGATTGATTTGTGTCAATCGCCGGAAGTCGATCCGCGCGAGTATGAGTTCCACGTTCTGCGTTGATCGTGAGGTGAGAAATGACTCAGCAATCCGGCGCGAAGGGACTCATGCGATTCACGAGGATTCTGGTCGCGGTGGACGCCACCACGGCGTCGTCTGCGGCGCTCAGGTATCTGAAGCCGCTCCTCCACCGCGGCGTGACCGTGCGGGTGGTGTCCGTCGCAGAAAACCCGCACACGCTTGTCCCGTTGGGCGGATGGGCGGGAGCGCAGCTACAGGCTTTCCGGGTCGAATTGCTGCGTGACGCGGACGCCGCGATCCAGACCGCGCAAGCCCGGTTGCAGGGCCGCGGTGCAAAAATCGACGGCCAGCTCGTCGACCTTTGCAAAGTGGGCGGCCATCTCGTGGATGCGCTCGGCGAGGCGATTTCGCAATGGGCGCCTGATCTTGTCGTGCTGGGAACGCGTCATCATCAGGGCCTGTTGCGTTGGGTGGAGGGCGAAGTCTCCGCGCCGCTGGCCCGACTGCTTCATGCTCCGGTCCTGATCGTGCCGGCCGAATACGACGGCGCATGCGATGGTCCGCCTTCGCGGGTGCTTTTCGCGACAGATGGCAGCGACGCTTCCCGGTGCGCGCTGCGTGCAGGCGCCGGTCTCGTCGCTTCACGTTCGGAGTGGCGCATCATCCATGTCGTCGATCGTCTGCTGGCGCCGGGCACCGGGCCATTTGAAAGGCAGCTCGAGGAGACGCTCTCAGAGATCGGCCAGGTCGCCCTCAAGGCCGCAGTCGGCGAACTCGCCTCGTATGGCCAGCAAGATGAGCGAGCCGTGGAAACCGCGCTCATCAAGACGAGCAGCACCTTCGACGATGTGCCGCATGCAATCGAGCGCGACGCGGTGCGATGGAAGGCGCAACTCGTCGTCCTCGGAACGCACGGGCGACGCGGCGTGACGCGCTGGCTGCTCGGCAGCGTCGCCGAAAGAACGCTGCGATTGACGTCCGTTCCGCTTTTGCTCGTGCCAACGCCTCGCGAATAGCGGCGGCAGACAGGCACGCGCCAGTTTTCCCCGCCACCGGCGTATCACTCGCAAAGGAAAGTCTTCGCTACCCTCGCGGATAGATCGACTTTGCATGCGCGAGCGGCCCCGAAACGGCGCGCACCGCACGACTTGCGTCGGCACTTTGCGTGCACTGGCAACGTGAATCGCTGCACCGGTACGCGCCGCCAGGTGGCCCGCGATGTCCCACGATGGCGCGCGAACGACGCCGCGCGCTGTCTGTGCGGTGCGTGCCCGTTCGTCTGTGAGGCACGCCAGGCAAGCTTGCGCGGCGCGCGCGGGGTCATCTGGCATAGATGCTGCGTGTTGCGTTCCATCTTGTATTCAAGATTGAACTCATGCCACGCTTCCGCCCGTTGAAGGTTCGCGCACTGCTCGATGCGTATCGCCGTGGCGAGATCTCGCCGCGCGAGACGGTCGACACCGTGCTGCACCGCCTTGCGACCACGCATCGTCCAGAAGCGTGGATCCTGCGTGTCGCCGCGTCCAGCCTCGTCACGCGCGCCGCGCAACTCGAACAACTGCTCGCCGACGAAGGTCCTGCGCTATTCGAGCGCATGCCGCTGTTCGGCGTGCCGTTCGCGGTCAAGGACAATGTCGATGTCGCAGGCCTGCCGACCACGGCCGGTTGCGCGGCGTTCGCCTATACGCCCGGCGAAACGGCGTTCGCGGTCGAGCGTCTGCTCGACGCCGGCGCGATCCTGATCGGCAAGACCAATCTCGATCAGTTCGCGACCGGCCTCGTCGGCACGCGGTCGCCTTATGGCGCGGTGCGTCAGGTCGATCACGACGACTTCATTTCAGGCGGCTCCAGTTCGGGTTCGGCGGTCGCGGTGGCGGAAGGCATCGTCGCGTTTGCGCTGGGCACCGATACGGCGGGCTCGGGGCGCGTGCCGGCGGGCTGCAACGGCATCGTCGGCCTCAAGCCGTCGCTGGGGCTCGTCAGCAAGCGTGGCGTTGTGCCCGCGTGCCGCACGCTCGATACGCTCTCGGTGTTCGCGCACGATGTCGCCGACGCGTGGACCGTGCTCGATCGCCTGGCGGCCTTCGACGCGCGTGACGCCTATTCGAAGCCGCTCGTCTCGCGCGGCCTGGTGCATGGACCGCTGCGCCTCGGCGTGCCCGACACGCTCACGTTCTTCGACGACAGACGCGCGCAGGACGCATTCGCCGCGACGCTCGACGGCATCGCCACGCATCTGGCGCTCACGCCCGCGCGCTTCGCCTTCGCACCGTTGCAGCAGGTCGCGGCGCTGCTCTATGACGGCCCGTGGGTGGCGGAGCGGCGCGCCGCGCTCGGCGACTTCTTCGACACGCATCGCGCGCAGATCGACCCGACCGTGGCGAAGGTGATCGCTCAGGCCGAACGCTTCGACGCCGCGAAGGCATTCGACGGCCAGTACACGCTAGCGCGTCTGAAGCGCGAGGCGGACGCGCTGTTCGAACAGTTCGACATCCTGATCGTTCCGACCGCGCCGACACATCCAACCCTCGCCGAGGTGCACGCGAATCCAGTCGAGGTGAACAGCCGCCTCGGTGTCTATACGAACTTCGTCAATCTGCTCGACTGGTGTGCGCTCGCGGTGCCGGGCGTGCCGCGCGACGATGGCTTGCCCGCGGGCGTCACGCTGATCGGACCGTCGGGCGCGGACCAGCAGCTTGCGGTGCTCGGCGCGCGCATTCAGGCGCTGTTTAACGAAACGGACGAAACCACCGCAGCCGCCGCGGCACGCGATGCCGATGCGATCGCCGCGAGTCCGCTGCCGATTCAGGAACCGTGCGTCACGCTCGCGGTGGTCGGCGCGCATCTGCGCGGCGAGCCGCTGAACTGGCAACTGTTGCAGGCGGGCGCGCGCTTTGTCGAAGCGACCACGACGGCGCCGCATTACCGTCTTTACGCGCTCGCGGGCACCACGCCGCCGAAGCCGGGCCTCGTGCGGCAGAGCGTGGGCGCGGAAGGCGACGCGATCGCCATCGAATTGTGGGACGTGCCGCTGCGCAGTTTCGGCGCGTTCGTTGCCGCGGTGCCCGCACCGCTTGCGATCGGCTCGCTCGATCTCGCGGATGGGCGAACCGTGAAGGGTTTCGTCTGCGAGCCCTTTGCGGTGGCCGCCGACGCGGCTGCATCCGATATCACGGCTTATGGCGGCTGGCGCGCGTATCTGGCGCATCGCGCGCTAAAGCGCTAATGCACTCAAACGCTGAACTGAAACGCACAACGAACCCCGAAGCGAACACCGAACGCAGTGACCGATAACCATCAGGAATCCAAATCATGACGCAACGTCGCGACTTCATCAAACAGGCGGGCGCGCTCGCGCTCGGCAGCCTGCTGCCTTTCGAAGGCGTGTTCGCCGCCGAAAAACTGACGGTCGGCGTGATCTACGTCGGTTCGAAGGGCGATTACGGCTACAACCAGGCGCAGGCGCAAGCGGCGGCGGTCATCAAGAAGTTGCCGAACGTGAAGGTGGTCGAGGAAGAGAACGTGCCGGAAACCGTCGCGGTGCAGAAGTCGATGGAAGCCATGATCGAGCAGGACGGCGCGACGCTGATCTTCGCGACATCGTTCGGTTATTTCGACCCGCATGTGCTGAAGATGGCGGCCAAATATCCGAAGATCCGTTTTGCGCATTGCGGCGGCCTGTGGAAGCAGGGCAATCCGCCCAATATCGCCAGCTATTTCGGTTATATCGACGAATGCCAGTATTTGAACGGCGTGGTCGCGGGCCATATGAGCAAGACGAAGAAGCTCGGTTTCGTCGCGGCCAAGCCGATTCCGCAGGTACTGCGCAACATCAATGCGTTCACGCTCGGCGCGCAGTCGGTCGATCCGTCGATCACGACGCATGTGATTTTCACGGGCGACTGGTCGATGCCGGTGAAGGAAGCCGAGGCGGCCAACAGTCTCGTCGATCAGGGTTGCGACGTGCTGACCTGTCACGTCGACGGTCCGAAGGTCGTGATCGAAACCGCGGAGAAGCGCGGTGCGATGAGCTGCGGTTATCACGCGAGCCAGGCGGCGCTCGCGCCGAAGGGCTATCTCACGGGCGCCGAGTGGGATTGGGCGACGCCGTATCAGACGCTCGTCGCCGATGCGCAGACCGGCAAGCCGCAGCCGAACATCTTGCGCGGCGGTCTCAAGGAAGGTTTCGTGAAAATGTCGCCGTATGGGGCGAAGGTCACGCCCGATGCGAAGAAGAACGCCGACGCGATCAAGGCGCACATGATGGCCGGCCAGTTCGCGATCTTCAAGGGGCCGCTCAAGGACAACAAGGGCGGCACGGCCATCGCGGCGGGCACCAACTACGCGCAGACCGACATCACGCTCGAGAGCATGAATTACCTCGTCGCCGGCGTGGTCGGTCAGATCTGAACCATGAGCCTGTCCAGCGCGATCCCGCCGTGAAGTCCCCCATCGCTCAACCTCGCCAGGAGAGATCATGCGCGCTCCCGCTTCCTCGGTGACGTCGGCCGGCGCCCGCGCGCTGATCGGCCTGTTGCCCGCGCTGCCGACGCTTGCCGCCATCGTCGGCACGCTGTTGCTGTTCTCGCTCTTTCTGCTGATCGAGGGCCAACCGGCGGGCGACGCAATCGCGCTGATCTCGCAGGGCGCATTCGGCTCGTCGTTCGCGTGGCAGAGCACGCTGCTGCGTGCCGCGCCGCTGATGCTCACCGCGCTGTGCGTGGCGCTGCCCGCGCAGGTCGGGCTGATCGTGATCGGCGGCGAAGGCGCGCTCGCGCTCGGCGGGCTCGCGGCGGCGGTCGTGCCGTCGCTGCTGCCGCACGGGACGCCGTGGTTCGTCGCGACGCCTGTCATGGCGCTGGCCGGCATGATCGTCGGCGGCGCGTGGATCGGCGCGGTCGGGGCGTTGCGGCAGTGGCGCGGCGTCAACGAGACGATCAGTTCGCTGCTGATGTCCTATATCGCGATCGCGGTGTTCAAGTTTCTGGTCGAAGGGCCGCTTCGCGACCCGGCGAGCCTGAACAAGCCGTCGACGCCGCCGCTGCCCGATGCGTTCTCGATCGGCTCGCTGCCGGGACTCGAAGTGCATTGGGGGCTGTTCTGGGGCGCGCTGGCGTGCGTGGCCGCGTGGGTCTTCGTGCGTCACAGCACGAAGGGCTTCGCCATGCGCGCAACGGGCGGCAACGCGCGCGCCGCGCGTCTCGTCGGCCTGCCGGTGAATTCGCTCGCGTTGACGGCGTGCGCGCTGGGCGGCGCGGCGGCGGGTCTCGCGGGCATGTTCGAGGTCGCGGCCGTGCAGGGCAGCGCGAACGCCTCGCTGCTCGCGGGCTACGGTTACGCGGGCATTCTCGTGGCGTTCGCTGCACGCCAGAATCCGCTCGCGATCATCGTGTGCGCGCTGATGATCGGCGGCATCGAGGCGAGCGGCAGTCTGCTGCAACGCCGTCTCGATCTGCCCGACGCGACCACGCTCGTGCTTCAGGGCCTGCTGTTCGCCAATCTGCTCGCGTGGGAGGCGCTCGGCGGACGGCCCGCCGCATGGCGCGTGAAATTGCAGGCCGCCGCGCCGTCCGATGTCGCTTCCACGCTGGAGCAAAGCCATGTCTGATCTGCATTCGCCGCTTGCCGTGCTGCTGCTCTCGCTGATCGCGGGCGCGGTGCGCGTGAGTACGCCGTATCTGTTCGTGAGTCTCGGCGAATGCCTGACCGAGAAGGGCGGGCGCGTCAATCTCGGCCTCGAAGGCATTCTGGTGACGGGCGCGATGAGCGGTTATGCGGGCGCGTATCTGAGCGGCTCGCCGTGGCTCGGCGTGCTGCTGGCCGGTTGCGCGGGGCTGCTGCTCGGCTGTCTGCACGGTTTGATCTGTTCGCTGCCGCGCGTCTCGGACATCGCCTTCGGCATCGCGCTGATGCTGTTCGGCACCGGCCTCGCGTTCTATCTCGGCAAGCCCTTTATCGAGCCGCAAGCGCCGATGCTGCGCTCGTTCGATTTCGGCGCCTGGAGCGCGTCGCCGCAATTGCATAACGCGCTGCACGTGAACCCGCTGTTTCTGATTGGCGTGGCGATGGCGTTCCTCCTGCAATGGGGATTGCGTTCGACGCGCTGGGGCATGACGCTGCGCCTCGTCGGCGACAACGCTCAGAGCGCGCGTGCGATGGGTTATCCGGTCACGCGCGTGCGCATCGCCGCGACGGCGGTCGGCGGCTTTTTTGCGGGCGTTGGCGGCGCGTATCTGTCGCTCGTCTATCCGGGCAGCTGGAACGAAGGTCTCTCCAGCGGCCAGGGGCTGATGGCGGTCGCGCTGGTGATTTTCGCGCGCTGGCAGCCGCTGCGCTGCCTGTGGGCCGCGCTGCTGTTCGGCGCGGCGGGCGCGCTCGGCCCCGCGTTGCAGGCGATCGGCGTGACGAGCGGCTATTACCTTTTCAACGCCGCGCCTTATGTGCTGACGCTCGCGATCATGATCGTCAATTGCCGCCCGGACCGCTCGCTGGCCGGCGCGCCCGGCGAATTGAGCCTCACGCGCTGACGCTTTGCCGACGCCTTGTTCACGCGTTATTTCGCCATCGATCCATCTCGTCTCACCGGAGACCGACATGACCCGTTTCATCGAAGCCCGTCCGTATCCGTGGCCCTACGACGGCGCGTTGCGCGCCGATAACACCGCGCTCGTCATCATCGACATGCAGACCGACTTCTGCGGATTCGGCGGCTATGTGGACAAGATGGGCTACGACCTCTCGCTCACGCGCGCGCCGATCGAGCCGATCAAGCACGTGCTCGCCACGATGCGCGCGCAGGGTTTCACCATCATTCACACGCGCGAGGGCCATCGTCCCGATCTCTCGGATCTGCCCGCGAACAAGCGCTGGCGCAGCCGCCAGGCGGGCACGAACGGCATCGGCATCGGCGACGACGGTCCGTGCGGCAAGATCCTCGTGCGCGGCGAACCGGGTTGGGAAATCATCGACGAACTCGCGCCGCTGCCGGGCGAGATCGTGATCGACAAGCCGGGCAAGGGCTCGTTCTGCGCGACCGATCTCGAACTCGTGCTGCGCACGCGCGGCATCGCCAATCTCGTGCTCACCGGCATCACGACCGACGTGTGCGTACATACGACGATGCGCGAGGCCAACGACCGCGGCTTCGAATGCACGATCCTTGCCGATTGCTGCGGCGCGACCGATCAAGGCAATCACGACGCGGCGCTGAAGATGGTGTTGATGCAGGGCGGCGTGTTCGGCACGGTGTCCGATTCGCACGCGCTGCTCGCCACGCTCGGACGCTGATCATGTCGACGCTCGCCAGCATGAAAGCGCTGCCGCCGAAGCGCGGCGCGCTCAGCGTCGAAGTGCTCGGCGCCAGCAAGCGCTTCGGCGCATTCCGCGCGCTCGACGACGTCACGCTCAAGGTGCGCGCGGGCACGGTGCATGCCTTGCTCGGCGAAAACGGCGCGGGCAAGAGCACGCTTGTGAAAGGGCTCGTCGGTTATGGCCTGCTCGATAGCGGGCAGATCGTCGCCGACGGCCGCGAGGCGCGCATCGCGTCGCCGCGCGATGCGCAGGCGCTCGGCATCGGCATGGTCTATCAGCACTTCACGCTGGCGTCGGGCTTGTCGGTCGAAGAGAATCTCGTGCTCGCGCGCGGCCGCATGCCGTGGAAGATCGATTGGGATGCCGAGCGCAAGGCGCTCGACGCGTTCATGCGGGAGATGCCATTCCGGCTCGCGCTCGACGCGCCCGTGTCCGGTCTCGCGGCGGGCGAGAAGCAGAAGCTCGAAATTCTCAAGCAGTTGTATCTGCGTCAGCGTCTGCTGATTCTCGACGAACCGACGTCCGTGCTCACGCCGCAGGAAGCCGACGAAGTGCTCGGCCTGATGCGCGATCTCGCCACGCGCCACGCGCTGACGGTGCTGATGATCACGCACAAGTTCCGCGAGGTGATGGCGTATGCGGACGATGTGACGGTGTTGCGCAAAGGGCGTCTGGTCGGCAGTTGCGCGGTGCGCGACACCGACCGCGATCGCCTCGCCGCCTGGATGATGGGAACGGACGCCGACGCGGCGGCCAAAGCCGAAGCGCGCGCGACGGCGGACATCGACACCGCGCGGCCCGCGCGCAAACCACTCGCCGCTCAAGCGCCGGTATTGCTCGAACTTTCGAAGTTGACCGTGCTCGACGACCGCGGCCTCGCGGCGGTGCGGGAAGCGTCGCTGGCCGTGCGCGCCGGCGAAATCCTCGGGCTGGCCGGCGTGTCGGGCAACGGCCAGAAAGAACTCGTCGAGGCGCTGGTCGGCCAGCGCCGCGCGCAGTCGGGTGCGATGCGCGTGAAGGGCGAGCCGTATCGCGCGACCCGTGAAGCGATGACGCGTTTGTCGGTGTTCGCTTTGCCCGAAGAGCCGTTGCGCAATGCGTGCGTGGCGAACCTGAGCATCGCCGAAAACCTCGCGCTGCGCGACTTCGACCGCGCGCCGCTGCGCTCGGGCGGCTGGCGTCTGAACCGGCGCGCATTGCGCGAACGTGCGACGCAGCGCATCGCCGAATTCAACGTGCGGCCGCCGGTGCCGGAGCGCGCCATCGGCACGCTGTCGGGCGGCAACGTGCAGCGCGCGGTGCTCGCGCGCGAGCTGGGCCAGCCGGTCGACGTGCTGATCGTCGCGAACCCGGTGTTCGGGCTCGACTTCGCGTCGGTGGCCGATATCCACGCGCGCATTCTCGCCGCGCGCGACGCGGGCGCGGCCGTGCTGCTGGTGAGCGAGGATCTCGATGAACTGCTCGAACTGGCCGACCGCATCGCGGTGATCGCGCAAGGGCGGCTCGTGTTCGAAACCGCCGCCGAGAACGCGGACCGCGTGGTGCTCGGCCGCCACATGGCGGGCCACGGCGACGATCGTCAAACCGAAGCGGCGGTCCCGTCCGCCGCCTTTCATGGAGCCTGAGCAATGAGTTCGAGTGGACTCGGCGGATTGAACCGCTCGCCCGCGGGCGTGGTGATCGGCCTCGTGCAACTGTGCAATCCCGATGTCGAAACGCCCGCGCAACTCGCGGCGCAGACGCAGCGCATCGTCGATCTGGTCGGCAAGGCGCGGCGCAACAACGCGTCGATGGATCTGGTGGTGTTTCCCGAATACGCGCTGCACGGTCTGTCGATGCGCACCGACGACGCGATCATGTGCACGCTCGACGGCCCCGAAGTGGCGGCGTTCAAGGCGGCGTGCGTCGAGCATCGCATCTGGGCTTGCTTCTCGATCATGGAGCGCAATCCGCGCGGTAATCCGTATAACAGCGGCCTGATCATCGACGATCGCGGCGAGATCCGGCTTTACTACCGCAAGCTGCATCCGTGGGTGCCGGTCGAGCCGTGGGAGCCGGGCAATCTCGGCGTGCCGGTGTGCGAGGGGCCGCGCGGCGTCAAGCTCGGGCTCATCATCTGTCACGACGGCATGTTCCCGGAAATGGCGCGCGAAGCCGCGTACAAGGGCGCGGAAGTGATCGTGCGCACGGCGGGCTATACGGCGCCGATCCGTCACGCCTGGCGCATCACCAATCAGTCGAATGCGTTTCAGAATCTCGCGCAGACCGCGAGCGTCTGTCTGTGCGGCAGCGACGGCACGTTCGATTCGATGGGCGAGGGCATGTTCTGCGATTTCGACGGCACTGTCATGGTGGACGGCAGCCATCGTCCCGACGAAATCATCACCTGCGAAATGCGGCCCGATCTGGTGCGCGAGGCGCGCGTGCATTGGGGCGTCGAGAACAATATCTATCAGCTCGGGCATCGCGGCTATGTGGCCGTCAAAGGCGGCGCGCAGGATTGCCCGTACACCTTCATGCAGGACATGGTGCGTGGCGAATATCGTCTGCCGTGGGAAAGCGAGGTGCGCGTGAGCGACGGCACGTCCTGCGGTTTCGCGCCGCCCGAACGCACTTACGAGGGTTGATCGATCATGCCGACACTTGCTGGCGCGCTGCCTTCGCCGTTTGTTTTCGAGGCGCCGAAGACGGCGCTCGTGGTGATCGACATGCAGCGCGATTTCATCGAGCCGGGCGGCTTCGGCGCGGCGCTCGGCAACGACGTTTCGCTGCTGGGCGGCATCGTGCCGGACGTCGCGCGCCTGTTGCATCACGCGCGCGAACGCGGCTGGTTCGTCGTGCATACGCGCGAATCGCATGCGGCGGATCTTTCCGATTGTCCGCCTGCCAAGCGGCTGCGCGGGCAGCCGAGCGCGCGCATCGGCGACGCAGGTCCGATGGGCCGCATTCTCGTGCGCGGCGAGCCGGGTAACGCGATTGTCGACGCGCTCGCGCCGGTCGGCGGCGAACTCGTCATCGACAAGCCAGGCAAGGGCGCGTTCCATGCGACGCGGCTCGGCGAGGAACTGGCCCAGCGCGGCATCACGCATCTGGTGTTCGCGGGCGTGACGACGGAAGTCTGCGTGCAGACGTCGATGCGCGAGGCGAACGACCGCGGTTACGACTGCCTGCTGATCGAGGACGCGACCGCGAGCTATATTCCCGCGTTCAAGGCGGCGACGCTCGCGATGATCCATTCGCAAGGCGGTATCGTGGGATGGACCGCGAGCCTTGCGCAACTGCTGGAGGCCGATGCGTGACGATGCAAACCGGTGAGCAAATGAAAGAGGTCGCGATGATTGACGATCCGGCCATCGTCGCCGAAGTGACGGACGCGTTCGAAGCCTACGAACGCGCGTTGATCGACAATGATGTCGCGGCGATGAACGTACTGTTCTGGGACGCGCCCGAGACGGTGCGCTACGGCATCGCCGAAATCCAGCACGGCGGCGAGGCCATTCGCGCGTGGCGCGAAACGTGCGCGCCGGTGCCGACGTCGCGCCGCCGCCATCGTACGGTGGTGACCACCTTCGGCCGCGACTACGCGACGGTGAGCACCGAATTCACGAGCGATGCGACGCCGCTCGTCGGCCGGCAGATGCAGACCTGGGCGCGGCTCGGTTCGGCTGGCGCGCCGTTCGGAGGCTGGATTATCGTGGCCGCGCACGTGAGTCTGATCGAGCCGCCGGATGCGGCGGCCTGCGAAGCGCGCGCGTAAGCTGCAAGGCGACGAGTAACGGGCAGGAGAGTAGTCATCGAACCGAAACGGCAAACCGAAACGAAGCAGGCGGACGCGACGGACGCGCCCGACGACACGAGCGCCGGCGACGCGAAAGTGGTTTATGGCGCGAATCCGCTGGCGGAGCAGGTCTATCAGCGGCTCAAGCACGATATTTTCGATTTCCGGCTGTTTCCCGGCGATCGTTTTTCGGAAACCGATATCGCGCAGCACTATGGCGTCTCGCGCACGCCGATGCGCGATGCGCTGTTTCGGCTGCTGCGCGAAGGCTATCTCGAAGTGGGATTCCGGCGCGGCTGGAAAGTCTGCGATATCGACTTCGAGCGGCTCGATCAGCTCTACGATCTGCGTATCGTGCTGGAACTCGCCGCGATCGACCGCGTAGCGAGCGCGCGGCCGCCGCATCCCGCCATCGAGGCGCTCAAGGCGCTCTGGTGCGTCGCGCCCGACGCGCGCGAGAGCGATCCGGCGCGGATGTTCCGGCTCGACGAGGGGTTTCATCGTGGTTTGGTCGAAGCGACCGGCAACGCGGAAATGCTGCGGGTTCACAACGAAGTGACCGAGCGTATCCGCATCGTGCGGCGCCTCGATTTCCTGAAACCGCATCGCACCGATGCGACCTACGACGAGCACGCGACCATACTCTCGCTGATCGAGCGCGGCAAGACCGCCGAAGCGGGCATTCTGCTGCGCGCGCACGTCACGCAGAGCAAGCTGGAGGTGCGCAAGATCACCGTATCGATGCTTGCGCAGGCGCGACATAGCAAGCTGCCTTTCGTGACTTGAACGGCGCTATTGAATGAAGCGCCGCAATTCCACCGTCTCAGGCTGCTCGAAAATGGTCTCCGGCGGGCCGCTCTCCCACACGCGGCCTTCGTGCATGAAGACGACGGTATCGCTCACGGCGCGCGCGAAACGCATTTCGTGCGTGACCATAATCAGCGTCATGTGCTCGCGCGCGAGACTTTCCACCACGCTCAGCACTTCGCCCACGAGTTCGGGGTCGAGCGCCGAGGTGATTTCATCGCACAGCAGCACGCTCGGTTTCATCGCCAGCGCGCGGGCGATCGCCACACGCTGCTGCTGACCACCCGAAAGCTGCTCGGGAAGCGCATCGAACTTGTTGCCGAGTCCCACGCGTTCGAGCATCTGCTGCGCCGTCTCGCGCGCGGCGGCGCGCGACGTTTTCTTGACGACGGTCTGCGCGAGCATCACGTTCTGGCCGGCCGTGAGATGCGGGAAAAGGTTGTATTGCTGGAACACCATGCCGACCTTCAGCCGCAGTGCGCGCAGGTCGGCGTGGCGTGCATCGACGTGTTCGCCATCGATTTCGATCGAACCGGCGTCGATGCTTTCGAGGCCGTTCAGTGCGCGCAGAAACGTGCTTTTGCCGGATCCGCTGCGGCCGATGATGCTCACGACCTGACCGCGCTCCACGCTGAGGTCGATGCCCTTGAGCACATGATTGGCGCCGAATTGTTTTTCGACGCCCTGGGTTTTAACGAGCGGCATGCCATTTCCTTTGCAGCGAGCGTGCGTAGCGCGTGAGCGGGTAGCACAGGACGAAGTAGATCAGCGCGACGAGGCCATAAACGAGAAACGGGCGGAACGTCGCGTTCGAGATGATCGTTCCGGCCTTGGTGAGTTCGGCGAAACCGATGATCGAGACGAGCGCCGTGTCCTTGATCGCCTGCACGCCGAAGCCCACGGTCGGGCCGACGGCGATGCGCGCCGCTTGCGGCAGGATCACGTGGCGCAGTTGCTCGAAGTAATGCATCGCGAGACTGGAGGAGGCTTCCCACTGGCCTTTGGGCACCGCTTCCACGCAGCCGCGCCAGATTTCGGCGAGATAGGCGCTCGTGAAGAACGTGAGGCCGAGCGTCGCGGCGACCCAGGGCGACACGTCCACGCCCACGAGCGGCAAACCGAAGAACACGATGAACAGCTGCAACAGCAGCGGCGTGCCCTGAAACACCTCGATGTAGATCCGCACGATCGCGCGCAGCGCACGCGAACTGGACACGCGCATGACGAGCAGGACAAGACCGAGCGCCCCGCCCGCGACGAACGACACGAGCGAAAGCAGCACGGTCCAGCGCGCGGCCAGCAACAGCCCTTCGAGGATTTGCGCGAATGTGAATTCGATCATCGCGTGCCTCGCGGGCTGCGTGCGAACAGCTTGCGGCCGGCCGCGTTGAGTACGGCGCGCAGCACGAGCGCCATCGCCAGATAAATCCCCGCGATCAGGAAATACGTTTCGAACGCGCGGAAATTGCGTGACTGCACGTAGCTCGCGGCGTACGTGAGATCGGCGACGGAAATCTGCGAGACGACAGCCGAGCCGAGCATGGTAATGACGATCTGGCTCGTGAGTGCCGGAAAGACCTTCGCGAAGGCTTGCGGCAAGAGCACGTGCACGAACGTTTCGCGCGGCGACATGGCGAGCGCGGCGGCAGCCTCGCGATGCCCGCGCGGCACGGCGTCGATGCCCGCGCGCAGAATTTCCACGGCGTACGCACCAAGATTGAGCGTCATCGCGAACACGGCCGCCGTGTATTCGCCGATATGCACGCCGAGCGCGGGCAAGCCGAAGAACACGAAGAACAGTTGCACGAGAAACGGCGTATTGCGGACCGCTTCGACATAGCAGTGAACGATCGCACGCGCAGCCGCATGGCTGCTTTGGTACACGGCGGCGCCCGCCACGCCAAGACTCACGCCGAGCGCCGTGGAGGCGGCGGTGAGTGCGAGCGTGACGGCCGCGCCGGACGCGAACATGCCGCTATAGGCGGCAAGGTCGCCGAACTGAAGCTGATAGCTCATGAACGGAAAAGGAGTTTCGCGGTGATGACGCGCGTGGCGCGCGAGGCCTTAGAGATTGGCGGGCAGCGGCTGGCCAAACCACTTTTTCGACATCGCCTGGAGCGCGCCGTCCTTCTTCGCTTCGTCGATCGTGGCGTTGACCTTCGCGAGCAGTTGCGGCTCGTTCTTGTTGAGCCCGACGAAGCAGGGCGAGTCCTTGATGACGAACTTCATCTGCGGTTCGCGCGGCGGATGCTTCGCGAGAATCGCCGCCGCCACGATGTTGCCCGCGGCGATCAACTGAACCTGGCCGGAGAGAAAGGCCTGGATGGTCGCATTGTTGTCGTCGAAACGGCGGATGGTCGCGTTGGGCGCCATGTTGGTGAGCGCCACTTCCTCCAGCGCGCCGCGCGTCGCGCCCACGGTCTTGCCGGTGAGGTCGGCCGGGCCGCTTACCTTGATGTCGGCGGGGCCGAACACGCCCTGGAAATACGGCGCGTAAGGCGTCGAGAAGTCGATCACCTTTTCGCGGTCGGGCGTCTTGCCGAGCGAGGAGATCACGAGATCGACCTTGTCGGTCTGGAGATACGGAATGCGGTTGCCGCTGTTCACGGGCACGAGTTGCAGCTTCACCTTCATGGACTTCGCGAGCAGCGCGGCCATGTCGATGTCATAGCCTTGCGGCTGCATGTCGGGGCCGACCGCACCGAACGGCGGATAGTCCTCCGGCACCGCCACGCGCAGCGTGCCGCGCTTCTGGATCGCGTCGAGCGCGTCAGCGTGCGCGCTGGGCGCGGCGAAAACGGCAAGTACGGGCGCGCTCAGCAGCGCGGCGAGCAGGCGTCGGCGCGACGCGAGTGTTTGGACGAGAGCCATCCTGTGATCCCTGGAAAGGTGGTGGGCGCGACTGGGTGTTGCGCGGCAGGCGATGCTCTAAGCAAGGCGCGAGCCAACCGAAGCGGGGCGGGCGTGTACGGGAAGCCGACGGGAAATGACGGGCGAGGAATTCGTGTTAACGGCGCGCCGATTCACAGGTTTGGTGCATTGAATCGGGGGAGTTTGGGGAGATGCAAACCTGAGGCATACGGCGAGTGCGTTTCCAATTAGAGCGGGACCCGAGTGGGCCAACTTATCGAAGCACCGCACGGGTCATCGTGATGAAGGACTGCGCCGGCGCCTGATGTCGAGGCAAACTGTGAGGTCGATCGGCGGTTTATTCTCAATAATTGTCAGCCCGCAATCGCTGTAGACAAGTCTTGTCACGTATGCGTATGCATTCTTCACGTCGCGCAAGCGCGATGTCTCTGTGATCCGAATTCGACACCGTTAAAGCGCGTTCAGGGGGCGGAGAAGGCGAGGCTGCCATAGCCGCTCGCGAACGGGACATTCACTTTTCTTAAGAAGCGTTAAGTCTTCGGCTAATGACAGTCACCGGGGAGGGCGATAGATTCAGCGGTCGCGATATATCGTCGGTGATCTGGTCTCGATCACGAGGACCCGCCGCGGTGCACACCCGTCATGCTGGAATAAAGCAGCGAATGACGGTGTTAGCGACCATGAACAGCACCAGGGGAAACGCATGCGTCCAGCCAGTACATCGAGGCCACTCATACTCGTGGTCATTGCGATGGCTTCGTGTTTATCGATCGCTTCAACCGCATATTCAGGCGAATTGTTGAATCCGCCGGCAGCATCGGAGACGTCATTTCTAAAAGAAAACGACGTGGCGATGTCGAAGATGATGGACGGCATGTCCGTGCAGCCATCGGGTGATGTCGATCACGATTTCGTCGCGATGATGATTCCGCATCATCAAGGCGCGATCGATATGGCGCAAGCCGAACTCAGGTATGGCCGCAACGAGCAACTGCGCCGTATCGCGCAGGAAATCATCGTCGAACAGCAGCAGGAAATTGTGGCCATGCGCGTCGCGTTGGGGCAGTCGCTTCCGCTGTCGTCGCCGTCGCCTGACCAGATTCACCCCAGCCAGGCCACCGGGCCCGACCATTCGTCGATGCCCATGAACATGCATATGAACATGCCCATGGACTCGCCGGCATCGACGTCAAATCATGAGGAACAGAAATGAGTGCACGTGTATTGACGTTGCGGACCATCGCCTTCGCTGCGGCTTTGGCCGCATCGAGTCTCGCGTCGGCCGGGCAGGTTCCGGGCGCCGACAGTGCGCCCGACATTCGTGTCAGCCACCACGATCGGGTTTATGCGGCCGAGCAGTTCTCCAACACGGTTTCGGTTACCGATCCCGCAGACAATCGGCTGCTCGGCGTAATCCGACTCGGCGATCCCGCGCCGACGAACTTTAGTCCGCTCTACCGTGGCCAGGTTCTGGTTCACGGCATGGGTTTTTCGCCCGATCACAAGACACTCGCGGTCGTCTCCATCGGATCGAACTCGGTTTCGTTTATCGATACCGAGACCAATGCCGTCAAGCACGTGACGTACGTTGGGCGTTCCCCGCATGAGGCGTTCTTCACGCCCGATGGGAAGGAGGTCTGGGTGACTGTGCGCGGCGAGAACTATGTCGCGGTTCTCGACGGAACGACTTACGAGGAAAAGACACGTATTACCGTTCCGGCCGGCCCCGGTATGCAGATATTCTCGCCCGATGGTAAGTATGGCTACGTTTGTTCGTCCTTCAATCCGGAGGTCGACGTGATTTCGGTGGCCGATCACCAGATCGTCGGCAAGGTACCGCAAGCCAGTCCGTTTTGCCCGAACATTGCCGCCAGTCCGGATGGCAAGCAGGTCTGGTTCACGCTCAAGGATGTCGGCAAGACGCAGGTGTTCGAGGCGAAGCCGCCGTTCGATTTGCTCAAGACGCTGGACACCGGCCCGATCACCAATCATGTGAATATCGTCGAGAACGCGCAGGGGATGTTCGCGTACGTGACGGTGGGCGGCCTGAACGAAGTGAAGGTGTTCCGTACCGACAACTACGAGCAGGTCGCGACGATCCCGGTCGGCAATCTGCCGCATGGCATCTGGCCTTCGGGAGACGGTGCGCGCGTGTATGTCGGGCTGGAAAACGCCGATGCGCTCGCCGCCATCGATACGCTGACCAACAAGGTGATTGCGCAGGTGCCGATTGGCCAGGCGCCTCAAGCTGTCACGTATGTTCCCGGCGCGGTGGCCGAGGGTGACGGCATGCAAAACCTTCAGCCGCTCGGTGTCGCCGGCAATACCGCTCATCTCTATCTTGGCGCGGCGGGCGCGCACGCATCGGGCGCGGAGAATTTCCCGACAAGCGTTGCGCTTTTCGATCAGGGCTTGCTGCAGGTGCTTCAGGCGTCCGTGACGGGCCTGAAACCGAAGCAACCCTATGTCCTTGGTCTGGCTGACCGCGCGGACGGCAGCGGACGCATCGATGCGCTGGCGAACTTCATGACCAATCCCGCTGGCTCCGCCATCGTCAATGCGATTGGTCAGATACGGCAAGTCGTTTCGGTGAATGCGCCGCAAGCGGACGCGGGGCGGCGCTATCTCGTGATCGTGCCGTTGATCGATGGTCACACCGGATCGCCGGTGCAGGTTCAGGCGCTTTAATCGGGCACGTGGGCAGGGGCGCGCTGCGTGCCCCTGCTACGGGCCATGCTTACGCTGACTGTCGCTTGCATGCGCATGCTCATCGCTCCCGGCTGAAGCCGATTCCGGACGAACCGTTTCAGGTCGTACCGCCGACGCGAGGACCCGTGGACTTGCCGGAGTCGGGCATCCTCGTACTCATAGCAATTCGACAATCACGACGTCGGTGTCCTGGTGAGCCGTGAGTGAAATTTCGCGTTCTCGCCGGATAGCAACGCCATCGCGAGCGCCGACGCGCAGTGACCCGACATCGATGTCCCCGTGGTCCGAGACAAGATACGCTGTCCGCGTACCGGACATCGTTCGCTTGACGCTTGCTCCCGCTCGCAGCGTGGCAACCATGACCCGAGCGTCTGCGTTGATGGGTAACGCGCCTGTTCTCACGTCACCCGGATCGCCGCTCGCCAGCGTAACGAAGCGGCCTTCGCGATATTCGCGCGCGCAGGCTCGCGTGGCCCAGCGCGGCGTGCCGCCTGGCGTACGCGGGCGCAACCAGATCTGGAACAGTCGCGCGGGCTTGTCTTCGTCGTTGCGCTCGGCGTGAAAGATCGTCGATCCCGCGCTCATGACCTGCACGGAATCGGCGACGAGGCGCGCGCGATTGCCCGCATCGTCTTCATGCGTGATCGCGCCCGAGCGCACCCACGTGACGATTTCCACGTCGCGGTGCGCATGGAGGCCGAAACCCGAGTGCGGCGCGAATTCGTCGTCGTTCCAGACGTGCAGCGGGCCGAGCGGCGCATGCTCCGCGCGCCCGATGTCGCCGACGCGGAAGTGCAGACGCGCATGCAGCCAGTCGCGCCGGAGCACGCCGAGCGAATGAAAAGGGCGGTGTTCGATCATGATGAAACTCCGTTCGAATGTGCCGGGCGGGCAGGGCGCGCTCGATTCCTGCGCGCCCCGAATGCGCCCGCATCACACTCAGATCTGCTGCTGGCCGCCATCGACGAACAGTTCGACGCCGTTCACGAAGCTCGCGTCGTCCGAGGCGAGGAACAGCGCGGCGCTGGCGATTTCGTTCGGCTCGCCCAGACGGCCCATCGGGATCTGCGCGGCCAGGTAGTCGGCGAGACCCTGGCGCTGGGCGGCGTCGTCGCCGGCGAGGTCGAGCAGGCCGGGCGTGCGGGTCGCGCCGGGGCTGATCGTGTTCACGCGGATCTGGCGGTCCTTGAGGTCGAGAATCCAGTTGCGGGCGAACGAACGCACCGCCGCCTTCGACGCCGCATACACGCTGAACGCCGCCGTGCCCGCGCTGCCCGCCGTCGAGCCCGTGAGAATCACCGATGCGCCCTTCGTCAGCAGCGGCAGCGCCTTTTGCACCGTGAACAGCACGCCCTTTACGTTGCGATCGAAGGTGTCGTCGAAATGTTCTTCGGTGATGTTGCCGAAGGGCAGCATCGAGCCGCCGCCTGCGTTCGCGAACAGCACGTCCAGATGGCCATGCTCCTCCTTGATCTGGGCGTAGAGCGCGTCGAGTTCGTTCAGCTTCGTCGAATCGACGCGTACGCCGGTCGCCTGGCCGCCGGCTTCGCGGATGCTCTTGACGGCGGCATCGAGTTCGGCCTGACGACGGCCCGTGAGGTAGACATGCGCGCCTTCGGCGGCGAAGCGCTGGGCGGTGGCGAGGCCGATGCCGCTGGTTGCGCCGGTGACGAGGGCGATCTTGTTGTCGAGTTTGCGTGCCATGGTGAAGCTCCTTGTGTTTCGTTCAGTGGATGTTTGGGTTGGGTGTTGCGTGCTGCGATGTGAGAAGAATATCGACGGGCCGGTCTTTTCGAAATAGAATTGATTGCAATCCAACGTTGCAGAAATGAAAAGATGAGGGGAAATGGCGAAGCTGCCTGATTTCGAAGGACTGGCGATGTTCGCGAAGGTCGCCGAGGAGGGCTCGTTCGCGGCGGCGGCGCGCGTGACATTGCCTGAAGGTGTGCATGGCACGCTGCCGTGCTGCGGAGTCTCTGTAATCGTCGGCGCCCGGTCGCTCGCTTTTGAACCGCTGAGCGCTAAAACCGGAGCACTCGAATCAGGCAGCGCGCTTATCGCTACGCGATACAGAAAGGCTTGAATCGATTTCAGAACGATTAATCGGCTTTCAAAGACTCTCGGTTCGCTCGTCCGTTAATCTAGGTGTCGACAGCAGTCATCGCGCACACGCCGGCCTGAATTTAAATAGCGGGTTCTTTTATCGGCAGGCATGCGGTGTTGCGAGTATCGAGGCGCGAATTTGAAACTATCGCGCTTGCGCGGTCGCACATTGCGACGGCAAATCAAACAGAGGAAGCAATGAACACGATCGCAAACGCCAGCGCTTACAGCGCGCAATTCCCCGATCATGGCCAATCCGCAGCGGATCACGACAAGAATTTGCCGACCGCCATTATCGTTACGGCCTACTATCGCGTTCACCCGGAAGATCGCCAGATCTTCGTCGATGCGGTCATTCCGGAAATGACCGCGGCGCGGCAGATGCAAGGGTGCATTTACTACGCGTTTGCCCCCGACCTGACCGATCCCAACCTGTTCCATCTCGTGGAAGGGTGGGCCGATCAGGAGGCGTACGAGCGTCACGAGAGCGCGGACACCTTCCTGACTGCCTTGGCGACGGTGGTGAACAACGTACGCATTCTCGACCGCCAGGGCGTTCGTTACGAAGTCGCACGCCAGATCATCGACGACCCGCGGGACAAAGTGTCCTGATGCGGTCTCGCAAGAGCAGCGGCCCGCTTGGCGCGCCGCATAGGAAAACGGCCGCTGTTCTCGCGAACAGCGGCCGTTTTTTCGTGCCTCGCGGCTTCTGGCCGGGTTACTTCTGCACGAACGCCAGCAGATCGGCATTGATCGTGTCGGCGTTCACCGTCAGCATGCCGTGCGGAAAGCCGGGGTAGGTCTTCAGCGTGCCGTTCTTCAGCAGCTTGATGGATTTCAGCGCCGCATCGGCGATCGGCACGATCTGGTCGTCTTCGCCGTGCAGCACGAGGGTCGGCACGGTGATCGCCTTCAGGTCGCCCGTCTGGTCGGTTTCGGAGAACGCCTTGATCCCTTCGTAGTGCGCCTTGGCGCTACCCATCATGCCCTGACGCCACCAGTTCTGGATCACGCCCGGATAGACCTTCGCACCGGCGCGGTTGAAGCCGTAGAACGGGCCGGTCGGCACATCGAGGAAGAACTGCGCGCGGTTTTCGGCGAGCGCCTTGCGGAAGCCGTCGAACACTTCGATCGGCAGACCTTCCGGATTGCTCTCGGTCTTCACCATCAACGGCGGCACCGCGCTGACGAGCACGGCCTTCGCGACGCGTCCCGACGGCTGGCCGAACTTCGCGACATAACGCGCGACTTCGCCGCCGCCGGTCGAGTGACCGATGTGAACCACATTGCGCAGATCGAGCGCTTCGACCACGGCGAACGCGTCCGATGCGTAGTGATCCATGTCGTGGCCACCGGACACCTGGGCGGAGCGACCGTGACCCCGACGATCGTGAGCGACCACGCGGTAACCCTTCGACAGGAAAAACAGCATCTGCGTATCCCAGTCGTCCGACGAAAGCGGCCAGCCGTGATGGAACATGATCGGTTGAGCGTCCTTCGGACCCCAATCCTTGTAATAGATCAGCGTGCCGTCTTTGGCGCGCACGAAGCTTTCGTCGTGGCCGTGTCCGCCATGCTCGTTCGACGCACCCTTGCCGCTCGCCGAAGCGGCGGCCGCGCTGACCGGCGCGCTGGCTGCAGCGGCAACCGCGCCGGCTACGCCGACCGTCGCGGTCAGCATCTTGCGTCGGGAAACTTTTGCCCCGTCGATCGCAGTTTCGATATTCACGTTTTTCTCCGTTTGCCGTGTGGATGTAAAGGGCTGACCATGCATCCCAAACCCTGGCGAGGACGTTACCGAACCGGTTACACGCTGTCCTGATCGCCGTATTAAAAGTTCTTAATTCTTGTGGGCAGGCTGGCCGGGTTTTTATGCTTTTCACCTCGACGGCGGCTTTAAGAAAGCTTAACGGGCGATCAGGACTTTCAGGCTCGAGATCTCTATCGTTGCCAGCATCGACATTCACTCGAGGAGGCAACATGAGCAGCAAGCTGAACGGAAAAGTCGCATTGGTCACGGGCGGTACGACGGGTATCGGGCTCGCGGCGGCGAAGGATCTGGCCAATGCCGGCGCAGTGGTCTACATCACGGGCCGTCGTCAGGCCGAACTCGACAAGGCGGTGGCGGAAATCGGCCAGAACGCACGCGGCGTGCGAGGCGACGTCACGCAGATGTCGGACCTCGACGCGCTCTACGCACAAATTCGCAGCGAAACGGGCAAGCTGGATGTGCTGTTCGCCAACGCCGGCGGCGGCACGATGGCGCCGCTGGGCGACATCTCCGAACAGCATGTCGACGACACGTTCAACCGCAATGTGCGCGCGCTCGTCTTCACGGTGCAAAAAGCGCTGCCGCTGATGCCGAAGGGCGCGTCGATCGTGCTGACGGGGTCCACCGCCGGTTCGAAGGGAACGCCGGCGTTCAGCATCTACAGCGCGTCGAAAGCCGCGGTGCGCGCGCTGGCGCGAAGCTGGGTCTATGACCTCAAGGAGCGCGGCATTCGCGTGAATGTCGTCGCGCCGGGGCCGATCCGCACCGGTGGGCTCGCCGAACTCGGCGGGACCAGCAAGGAAGCGCAGGACGGCCTGCTCGCCTACATGGCTTCGCAGGTGCCGATGGGCCGTCTGGGCGAGGCGTCGGAAGTGGCCAGGGTCGTGACCTTTCTGGCCTCCGACGATTCGAGCTTCGTCAACGGCGCCGAAGTGTTCGCCGACGGCGGTATCGCGCAGGTCTGAACGCGCCTGATCGAAAACGCGGCTGGCGGCGTGCGCGGATTGTGCTGATTGCGCTGATTGTGCCGAGCTCGCCGCCGGTTCGCGTGGACCAGGTCAGTTCGGGAAAACGGAAGAAGCCGGAGACAATTGTGCGGGCAACCACAGCAGTAAGCGTTGCCTGGACCGGGCGCGCGCCTCGACGGGGCGCGAGGAAATCATACTTTTAGCTGGTTTCCGACTTGGGGCGCCTACAGTACCATACGACCTGACTTGCCGACTCGGGGCGTGTGCCGTTCCGCCGTCTTCAACCAGAAAAGACCAAGGACCCCCCAGCGTGTCTGCTCATCATGTCGTTTTGATCGTCGAGGACGATGCATCCGTCCGGGAGGCCACGCGCAGCCTCGTTCGCTCGCTCGGCTGGGAGGTCCGTACCCATGCGTCGGCGGAAGAGTTTTTGCGTGTCGAAACGCTGGAGGACGTGGCATGTATCATTTCCGACGTCCAGATGCCGGGCCTGTCGGGCATCGAGATGTATCGCCGCCTGCTCGAACGCGGTACGCCGCCGCCGATCATTTTCATCACTGCGTTCGCCTCCGGCTTGCTGTTGCGGCAAGCGCGTGAAGTCGGCGCGTTGTGCGTATTCAGCAAACCGGTCGATGCCGCGCAGATCGGCGAGCGCCTGGACGCCATTCGCGCCGCCGGCGCAGAAGGGCGCCAGCAGAGCCGCCCCGACGGCGTCTGAGTGTCACGGGCTCGTCCCATTCTTTCGCTGATCCGCATGACACCACCGCCAACCCAAGACAGCAATCGATGGCTCGAAGCCGGAGCGGGCGGCGGCCCGCTGGGCAACGTCCGCATCGTCTATGCGCTTGCCTTGATGGTGGGGCTCGGCGTATTCATGGTCGACGCTTTCGCGCCGCTGAATATTGCGGTCGCGGTGCTGTACGTCGTGGTCGTGTTGCTGGTGTCGTCCGTTGCGTCGACTAGCGTCACCGTCGCGGTGGCGTGGTTGTGCGTGGCAATGACCATGCTCGGATTCCTGATTTCGCAAAACGATCCGGTCGCGCCCAGTTCGATCGCGCGCTGCGCAGTGAGCCTGAGCGCGTTGATCGCCGTGTCGATTCTGGCGGTGCGCAATCAGGGCGTGCACGCCACGCTGCGCCATCACGTCGATTTGCTCAACCTCACGCACGATGCCGTCGTCGTCTACGGGCTCGATGATCGCATCACATTCTGGAGTCACGGTGCCGAGCGCCTGTACGGATGGCGTGCGGCGGAAGCGCTCGGTCGGCGCCTGCACGAACTCACCGCGACGCAAGGCGCTGTCGCCGACAGCGAAATCCACCAGCAGACCCTCAAGAGCGGTCACTGGCATGGTGAACTCAAGCGCGTGCGCAAGGATGGCGCGACCGTTCGGGTGGCGAGCCGCGTGATGCTGTCGCGCGACCGCTGGGGCCGCCCCGTCGGCATACTCTCGACCGACGACGACATCACGGAAACGCGCCGCATGGAGGTCGAATTGCGCGAGCAGAAGGAAGAACTGCTCGCGACGCTGGACGCGATCCCCGCCATGGTTTGGAGTTCGTTCGACGACGGCCGGCCGACTTACGTGAATCAGCGCTGGAGCGAATACGGCATCGACACCCGTTGCGAAGGCGATGTGTGGCCCGACATTCTGCATCCGGACGACCTTGCCGACGTCCAGTCAGCGTGGGGCGAGGCGATCGAGCGGGGCAGCCATTTCGAGCGCACCGCGCGCATCCGGCACCGGGACGGCAGTTATCGATGGACCGTCATCGCGTCGGCGCCGCTGCGTGGGGCCGACGGGCGCGCCAAGGCGTGGTATGGCGTCAATACCGACATCGATGCATTGCGCAAAGCCGAGCAGGCGCTCGACCGTTCGCGTAACGAGCTCGCGCATACGACCCGTGTCTCGATGCTCGGCGAACTGGCGGCGTCGATCGCTCACGAGGTGACGCAGCCGCTGGCTGCGATCGTCACGGCCGGCGAGGCCGGGCTGCGATGGCTCAATCGCCATCCGCCGGAACTGGCCGAAGTGCGCGCGTCGATTGAGCAAAGCACAAGCGACGCGAGGCGCGCCACCGAAGTCATTCGCCGGATTCGCACGATGGCCAGGAAGCGCGACGCGGATATCACCGATGTCGACGTCAATGGGATCATCGAGGAATCGGTCGAGCTTGTGCGCCGCGAAGTGAGCAGCCACGGTGTCGAGATGTCGGTGATGCTCGCGGAGATGCCGCTCGTCGTGTGCGGCGATCGCGTGCAACTTCAGCAGGTGGTGATCAATCTGCTGATGAATGGCGTGCAGGCGATGGCCAATATTTCCGATGGCGCGAAGCTGACGGTCATCACGGTGCGCTGCGAAGGGGCGGCCCGGGTGCAGATCGACGACACCGGTCACGGCATCAGCGAGGCCGACGCAAAAATGCTCTTTACGCCGTTCTTCACGACGCGCAAGGACGGCATGGGCATGGGACTGTCGATCTGCCGTTCGATCGTCGAAGCTCACGGCGGACGAGTCTGGGCCGAAAATAACAAAAGAAGGGGGGCGCGGATGCAGTTCACATTACCGCTCGCGCAGCGCGCGATGCAACAACCGACAGAGAATCCGGTGCTCGCAATTTCTGGGGATACAACCGATGAATGATGAATACACCGCTGCGCAACCGCTCGCGCAGTCGCTCGTTTATGTCGTCGACGACCACGACTCGATGCGTGCGGCCATTAGCACGCTGTTGCGCTCGGTCGATCTTAACGTGCAGGCATTCGCGTCGGCACAGGAGTTCCTGGCGCTCGAGAAGCCCGATGTGCCCAGTTGCCTGATTCTCGACGTGCGTCTCAAGGGGCAAAGCGGGCTCGCGGTCCAGGATCAGATCGTTGCCGGCGCATCGGGTCTGCCGATTATCTTTATCACCGCGTATGGCGACATCGCCATGTCGGTGAAGGCGATGAAGAACGGCGCTTCCGATTTCCTCGCCAAGCCGTTTCGCGACCAGGACCTGCTCGATGCCGTCTCGAACGCGTTGCTGAAAGACCGCGAGCGCCGCGCCGCGGACGGCGAGGTGGCCGAATTGCGCAACCGCTACGCGGCGTTGACGCCGCGCGAGCGCGAAGTGATGGCGTTCGTGACGGGCGGGCTGATGAACAAGCAGATCGCCGCGAAGATGGACGTCAGCGAGATCACGGTAAAGATCCATCGCAAGCATGCAATGGTGAAGATGAATGCGAACTCGCTGGCCGATCTCGTGTTGAAGGCGCAGGCGCTCGGCATTAGTGCGCCAATGACGCGTTGAATGCGCGCTGACGCCTCGCCTTCACGGATCGACTCGGCACTTCGGTAAAAGCAGTGTCAGCAGCATGCCGAGCAGCAAGCAGCCGCTGATCGCCACGACCGGCAGAAGCAGGCCGCCGGAACTCTGCTTCAAATGGCCGACCATGTACGGTCCGAAGAAGCCGCCGAGATTGCCGATTGCGCTGATCCACTCGATCCCGGTCGCTGCCGCAGCGGGGCTGAACACCGCGGTCGGCATGCTCCAGAATACCGGCGGCATCGACAGCAGGCACGCGTTTGCGATGCAGAGCCCCAATACGGACAGGTACAGGTGCTGGTGCAACAGCGCCGACATCGTCAAACCGAGCGCGGTGATCAACATCAGCACGGCCAGGTGAAGGCGCCGCTCGCGGAGCCGATCGACGCTGCGTCCGACCGCGATCATCACGCCGATGGCCACGACGTTGGGGAGCGCCGCGACCAGGCCGACCTTGAAATCGCCGCTCACGCCGAGCGACTGGATGATGGTCGGCGCCCACAGCGTGTATCCGTAGATGGCAAACACAACCACGAAATAGATCGCGCAGAATGCCCACACGAGCCCATTGGTGTAGATCGCATCGGGTGGGAACGAGGGCGCGGCCGGATTGTGCCGGAGTGCGCTCGCGAGCTGCGCGCGGTCTGCGGGCGCGTTGCGCTGGCTCAGCGTCACATCGTCGTCCAGCCGCATCCAGCAGAACAGCGCGGCGAGAAAGGCCGGCACCGACTCGACGATCAGCATCCACTTCCAGCCGGCGATCTGCATCACACCGTCGAGGTGTTGCATGATAAAACCGGCCAGCGGCGCACCGATGACGCCCGAGAGCGGCAGCGCGACATAGAAGATCGACAGCACGCGCGCGCGGTGATAGCTCGGGAACGACTGCGAGATGTAGTAGACGATGCCAGGCACGAGTCCCGCTTCGGCGATACCCAGCAGATAGCGCATCACGTAGAACTGCTTCGGCGTGGCGATCAGCGCCGTGAGCGCAATCACGACGCCCCACGAGACGATGATGCGTGTAAGCCAGCGGCGCGCGCCGACGTACTGAAGAATCATGTTGCTGGGCACTTCGAATACGACGTAGCCGAGCGAAAAGGCGCCCGCGCCGAAGCCGAATACCGCATCGGAAAAACCGAGCTGGCCATTCAGTTGTAGTGCCGCGAAACTGACGTTGACGCGATCGATGTACGCGGCGAGGTACGTGAAGACAAGTACCGGCAGGGTTTGCCACGCAAGGCGGCGGCAGATGCGCCATTCGGCGCTGGCGGCGTCGGTGGTGGGCGCGCAGGCTTCGGGGTGTGTTTGCGCTTGTGCGTACTCTTGTGCCGAACTCACGTGCAGTTCCACGTTGCTCTCCCCAAGGTATGCGGACGGTGTGGCGTCGATGCCGGTGCCTGTCCACGCCGTGGTGATTGCCATGGGATCAGGAGCGTTCTCGTTGTGTGCGTCGCTTGCCCTGCGCGAGACAGAACACGCTCGGCACACGGCAGCTTGCGGCGATTTTCGCACGTCCGTCGCAGGTTCGCTGATGCAGGTGATTTGCCGGCTCGCGCGCGACTCGGCGGTCGCGTCGTGGCGGCGACGCGCCGTGCACGGGCGACTTTCCTGGGCGTAACGGGACAACCGGAACGGCGACATCCGCGTGGGCGATTGCGGTGTGGGCGATTGCTGGGTGGTCGGTAAACGAACGGGAGGCGCAAACCGGCGGCGTGTGCAACGAATCGATTGCCGCTTCCTCGCGCGGACGCGGTGCGAACTCGATCACGATGGCAGCGTCTTCTGCCTGACTGGCTTCGCCTGGTTGCGAAACCCCGGCCACCGGCAAGCTGTGCATAAATGCTCGCAAAGTATGCGGCAGACGATAGCGCCGTCCGTTGAGATGCGATGTCGTTTCAACTTCGACGAGCGACTTCGAAACCAGCGACGCCAACGCGTCCAGCATTTGTTCGTTGTCGAGCGCGCCGTGTCCGGCGATCGCGCAAGCCGTTTCGATCGTAAAGCTGTCGGGCAGCGCTGCGAGCCGGGAGAGCGCGCTGCGTTCTTGCGCGGCGAGTCGCGCGCAGCTCCACGCATAAGCCGCTGCCAGCGAGCGATGGCGCGCGGGCGCGTCGCGTCTCGCATTGCCGAGAACCAGCCATTGCTCATCGGTCAGTTCAAGCATGCCTAATGGTCCCAGCGTGGCGGCGCGCGCAGCCGCCACTTCGAGTGCGAGCGGATTGCCGCCGACGCGCCTGCATAGCGACGCGACGACATTGAGCAGGTTCTGTCCGTGTTCGCCCGTTTGCCGCGCGCCGTCTCCGATCGTCTCCTGTAGCGTCTCTTGCAGACGCTGCATGAAAAGGCGCACGGCCGGTGCGCCGGCCACGTCGGCGTCGCTTCCTGCGGCGTCGGGGGTGCCGAGGGGCGGCACCCGCCACGTCCGTTCGGCGGAGATCTGGAGCGGCTCGCGGCTGGTCGCGACGAGGTGAATCCGCGTGCCGAACGTCGACAACGTCTGACAAAGGGACGCGACTTCATCGATGAATCGATCGCAGCCATCGAACACGATGAGCGCGGGGCGCTGCGCGACAGTGGCGACGATCGCCGCTCGGTCGTGCGGCAAGGGCAGTCCGAATGCCGTGGCGAGCGCGCCCACCACCGAGGTCCCGGGCGCCGCGTCGGCCAGATCGATGAAGAAAGTTCGCATATCGCCGGTGCTCGCGCGCTCACGCACGAGTTCGCGCGCGAGACTGCTTTTGCCGATGCCTGGCGCACCGACCAGCGTCAACAGCGCCTCGCTGTCGACAAGCGCGTGCAGTTCCGCAAGCTCGCGTTCGCGGCCGACTAGCGCATGGGGCGCCGTGAGTCCGGGAGACGCGGTGCGTGGCTCGCGCTCGCGCGGTTCAGGCGGCGTCAGGCGATAGCCACGCCCGGAATCTGTGCGAATCCATCCGTGCTTGCCGCCGAAAAGCTTGCGCAATTCGCAGACATGGACGTGGATATTATTGTCGACGACAAAAGTCCGCGGCCAGACGACGCGCATGATTTCGTCCTTGGTGACGAGACGCCCGCGAGCGTTGATTAACAGTTCAAGGATGTCGAACGCGCGCGTGCTGAGCGAATGCCGCTGGCCGCCGAGGAACACCTCGCGGCTTTCAAGACAGACGCTGACCCGGTCGAACGTGTACATGTTCGGCTCACTAGCGGTTAAGTCGTTGGAGTGTCGTTTGTGTCGCTGTTCGACGATTGCCGGGCGTTAAAAAGCGGCAATGGTCGATTGACTGTACCGATGCTATTTCCTCAAGGTGAATGGGTCCATAGTCCTTAAGTGTTAAATGCACTCAGGATGCGCCGGTGAGCCCACGGCCGGCGCGCGCGGCGCGTGGTGAAGCGTTGCAATTCTGGCCAGCCATCCTTGCATTTCGCGACGGAAATCCTGGGGAATCGCCGCTTTCATTGCATGGCTGGCGTTATACAAAAGTATAAGTAGACGTTGCTCCAGCGAATTGCCTGATTAATTGCTCACGTGCGTTTAAGCATCGTTGAAACACGCCAGGCTTATGCGTCCCACGATCTGGACATTTAAAACCCGGGCGATTGGTGCGTCGACCGTGAACATACGCAGTGCCGAGCGACGCAGTCGACGCTTAAGAACAATTAATCCGCCAGCAAGGACTGCGTGGCGCTGCATCGGTAATCTCGCTTCCGTTTGAAAAGAAGAGAACCGATCGAGCTATGCAAAACATGATTCGCCGGGTTGTTTTTATCACGGCTCTTATGGCGCCGGGCGCTACGTTTTACGTGGCACCCTGCGCCGCACACTCAGAGGAAACGACGCGTATGGAAGCCCGCGATCAAGACGCCCGTGACGCGCAGCATCTGATTGATCTGCACTTCGAGATCTGGAACGACCCCAATCCCACCAGCCGTGCCGCGAAGTTTCCGCTGGTGTATTCGCACCATTTCTTCGTCGCCGACGAATCCGGCGTGGCAACCGGCTATGAAGCGGTTGGCCGCTTGATCGAACAGTTGCGAGGCAGCCACGAGGGTTTTGTGTTCACGCCCGACCCGATCGCGTGGAATCACGGCCTGGGCCGGGTCACCTGGGGTTACGGTCCGCGCGACAACCCGAATCTGGTGCGCGGCGAAGACATTTTCACCATCAAGGACGGCAAGCTCGCGAGCGCGCGCGTCTTTCTCAATCGCAAATGAAAGAAGGAAAAGGCATCATGAAGAAGTTCATCCCCAATGTTCTGGCCGCACTGGCTCTGCTAGGCGGGGCAGGCGCGCATGCCGCCGGGGTGAAAGCGGTCGGTGTCGATCACGTGGGCGTCAGCGTGCCGGATCTCGCGCAAGCCGAGGCGTTTTTCTCCGACACGTTCGGCTGTGTGCCGGTTACGCACATTGGACCGTTCGATCTGACCCATATGTCGGGTGGCTTCGTGCCGCGCGCCGATAGCGTCGACATTGCCATGATCCGCTGTGGCACAGGCTCCAATATCGAGCTGTTCCAGTATCGCAACTCAAAGGGCAGCAATGAGATGCCGAAGGCGGAAGATATCGGCGCATCGCATATTGCGTTTTATACCGACGATATCGCGGGCGCGGTCGCCTATCTGAAGTCGCGGGGCATCACCGTGCTGGGCGATCCGGTCACGATGTCCTCGGGCGATACGGAAGGCGAAACGTGGGTGCACTTTCGCTCGCCGTGGGGATCGGAACTGGAACTGGTTAGCTATCCGCATGGAAAAGGCTACGAGAAACACGCGAAGATCAAGCTGTGGAATCCGTCCAGACCCACGGAATAATGTGGCGCGGCCTTCGTTGATCCCGGCGGCGCGCGTTTGAATGTCCGCGCTGTGCGCCGTCTGGCTGGCGCATCCATTGAATCGGGTGCGCCAGCGGTCACCGTGTGGCCGTCGGATCTGGCGGCTCAGTTCCAGTCTGCTGTGACGTCGTCGAGCCAGGCCGCGATGGCATGATTCACCTCGTCCTTGCGGTCCTGCATGATCCAATGTCCGGTATCGGACCACGCCTCGACTTTGGACTTGGGATGTGCAAACCAGGCGCGCATGAGTTCGGCTTGCTCCGCATCGCGGCTCAGGTGATAGACGGGCGTGGTGAGGCTTCGGCAGAACGCCGCGCTCGCTTCTCCCATGCCGATCTGATCGTCACCGAAATAAAGCGGTCCAAACGAATCGCGAACGACATGCAAGGGCATGCCTCGCACGCGCCGCGCGTGCCAGCACTTCAGTGCCGGGTCGGTGTCGCGATCGTAGAGGAGCGTGAACAGCGCCGGCGCCAACTCGCGGGCGTCACCCGTTTCCAGATCGTGCGTGGTCTTTGCAAGGAAATCGGCGGCAGCATTCGATACACCGAGTGATCCGTCCACCGAGACAACCGCGCCGACGAGATCCGGGCGTTGTGCGGCAAGCCGCGCGGCGACCTGCGCGCCCATCGAGTGCCCGACGAGCACGAATCGTTGGCCCGGGTAATGCGTCGTCATGAAGGCTTCGAGGTCCGCGACGTAGTGCGAGGGCGCATACGTGCCTGGCGGCGTCACCTCCGATCGGCCATGCCCGCGCAAGTCGACTGCGATCACGCGATACCGGGTTTCGAAGTACGGCAACTGCCACATCCAGTCATGGGAGTCGCACGTCCAGCCATGAATGAACATGACGCAGACGCCGCTGCCGGTTTCGGTTGCGAAAAGCGTCGCGGGAGAATGCATGAGTGTGTGAGGCCTTGCGTCGTGCGCTGGGTCGGTCGCCCGCGGCGCATCGAGTGATGAATGGACTGCTTTCGTCATCCAGGGTTTATCGATGGGTGCCGTCGACGGCCGTCGTGGGGACCGTGAAACGGAAGCACGTGCCGGCGGCCGTGGAGCTTTCGACCCAGATACGGCCGCCGTGCGCGTCGATGATCGACCGGGCCACTGCGAGGCCCATGCCCATGCCGTCGACTTTGGTCGTGAAGAACGGTTGAAATAGCGAGTCCAGCGTCTCGCTGCTCATGCCCGAGCCCGAATCGCAGACTTCGAATAGCGTTTCACCGTTGTCAATGCGCCGGACCGATAGCGACAAGGATCGAATGGTCGAACGGCTCGAATCGATTGCGTGAATGCCATTCAACAGAAGATTGGCCAGCACCTGCTGAATCTGAACGGGATCGGCGAAAATGGTGGCGTCGTCGGCAATTCGCCGTGCAACGGTAATCTCCTTTGCATTGGCTTCCGGCGAAACGAGAAAAAGCGCGGCATCTATTGCCTGGCTGGCGGGCGCGCAAATGGATTGCACGGGAACCTTGCCAAGAAATCCGCGCATTTTCCGGCAGATATCGGTAGCATCGCGCGCCCAGCGCGCCGCATTCTGAATCGACGAGAAAGCCTCTTCGACGTCCGGTATGTCGCGAGTCAGCCAACGGGCAGCGGCATCCGCATAGGTACTGGCGGCCGAGAGCGGTTGAGTGATCTCGTGCAGTATCGATGCCGAAAGTTCGCCGAATAAGGACACGCGTGCAGCACGCGCCATCTCTGCGCGGAGTGCCTGCAATCGATCGTTGTTTTCCTTTTGCTCCGTCACATCGAAAGCATAAAAGCAGAGCCGCCGATAACCTTCTGCGTCGCGGGGCAGCGAGCAGCGCCAGACGATTGGCACCTCCTTGCCCTTGAAGGTGACGAGCGTGCGCTCGCCTTGACATGCCGAACTGCCGTCGAGCATGGCCCGATAGACGACAATGTTGCTTTCGCGATTCGCTGGCAGCAGCTTCCGGGCGGCGTCGAAAAAGACCTCTTTTGAACTGGCCTCGAACAGCTCCAGCACGGCGTGGTTTGCCTCAACGAACGAATGGAGTCCCCGCAACTCGTCGATCGCGTGGGGGTGGGCATCGAAATAGTCGTCGAGATTCGTGACACCCTGGTCGCGTATCGCCTGGATCGCCAGGTAGACGCGATACCAGTCCTCCACCATGATCGGAATAGGCGCCGACAGGAACAGGTCATTGTGGGCGAAGTCCGGCGCCTGGCTGTGCGGTCCGCCGTGCGCGGCGGATTCAGCAACGAAAGGGAACGCCTGCATGCTACGTCAGAGACATAGGTTAATCGTCGAGAGTGATAGTTAGCCTGGCGCAATGGAGAACGCGTTGTGTTCTCAACACACGGGTGACTATACATTAAAAAGTATTGGTTAATCGCCGCTTCACTAATCCGGAATCTCTCCGCTTTACCCGCGCGGCTATGAGGGGGAGTGTGCGGCGGTCTGAAACAGAACCGGCTGGGTTCGATAAAGCGTGGGGAATAGATTCTTCAGTGCATTGACCTTCGGCATGTCGTTAATCGCGATATAGGGGTAATCGGGATGAAGAGCGAGAAAGTTCTGGTGGTAATCCTCGGCGGTATAAAAGCCCTTGAAGGTCTCGATGCGCGTCACAATCGGGCTCGAAAAAACATGTGCGCCCTGTAATTGCGCGATATAGGCTTGCGCCACGTTGCGTTGTTGCGGATTCGTCGGGAAGATCGCCGAGCGATACTGGCTGCCGTGGTCCGGGCCCTGATAGTCGAGTTCGGTCGGATCGTGGGCGACCGAAAAGAACACCTGCAGAATCCTGCCGTAGCTGATCACGGTGGGGTCGAAAGTAATCCGCACCGATTCTGCGTGGCCGGTATCGCCGTCGCTGACGCGTTCGTATTGGGCCGTATCGGCCGCGCCGCCGGTGTAACCGGACGCCACCTGCGTGACGCCGCGCACATGTTCGAACACGCCCTGGACGCCCCAGAAGCAGCCTCCCGCCACGACGGCGGTTTCCGGGTGAACGCCATTCGGATGCTCGTCCTGAACCGGTGCGGGAATCGAGACGGCACGTTCGTCGGAATGGGCGCTGCGCTGCCAGAGCGCGACGGCAAGCAATGCGATAGCCGCGGCGCCGTAACGGGCGAATCGGGTGGAGTGCATGAAAAGCGGTTTCACGATGTCATCCTTGCCGGCGCGAAGCGCGCCCGGCGAACGTGGTGGGTTGGGCGATTAACCGAAAGTGAATGCGAAGGCCTGCACGCCCGGATCGAGAAACTGGATCGCAAAGGTGTGATCGGCCACGTCGCCGGGTTGGCGGACGAGTTGATAGAGACGCTGCTGCGTAATCACGCCGACGCCGTCCGGCGCAACGTCGCTGCCGTGTGCGTGCTCCGGCGCCTTGCCGTCCACTGTCACGCGAAAGCGCACGGGTTTGCCGTCAGGCCCGGGGCCCAGCACCAGATGAAGGTCTCGCGCGTGGAAGCGGTAGACGATTTCGCCGCCCGGCGTTGCCAGCGTGGCGTGCTCCGCGCCGACGCTCCATTCGCCCGCGAGTCCCCAGTGGTTGAGCTCGGGATGCGAGGGCGCGCGATAGTCGCGGGCCCGGTCCTGGGCGAAGCCGCCCGGCGACGCGAAGCCTTCGGCACGCTCGAAGCCGATATAGGTTTCCGGCGAACGCATATCCGCATTGTCGGCTTGCATCTGCACGCCGCGCTCCGCGGCGCCGCCCAGACCGATCGGCACATTTATGGCCTCGGGGTGGCCCGCTTCCACGAGCAGTTGCTGAATGACGCGCTCGGACTGGTCATAGTCGCCTTCACCGAAATGCTGGTAGCGAATCCGTCCCTGGGCATCGGCGAAATAATGGGCCGGCCAGTACTGGTTGTCGAACGCGCGCCAGATCGCGTAGCGGTTGTCGATCGCCACCGGATAGTCGACGCCGAGGTCGTGCACGGCCTTGCGCACGTTGTCGATGTTGCGCTCGAAGGCAAATTCGGGCGCATGCACGCCAATTACGACGAGCCCCAGATCGCGATACTTGCCGGCCCACGCCTTGACGTACGGCAGCGAGCGCAGGCAGTTGATACACGAATACGTCCAGAAGTCGACGATCACTACCTTGCCGCGCAAGGCCTGGGCCGTCAGCGGCGGCGAATTCAACCATTGGACGGCGCCGTCGAGCGGCGGCAACTGCCCGAGCACCGGCAGTGTCGTCGTCGCCGGGCGCAGGGCGTCGGCGGCGCGCATCATCGCGCCGCCGTTGGCCGCCATCGCGCCTGCCGCCATCGTGTTTTCGCTATCCGCGCGCCCGGTCGGCGTATTCGTGGTCTGCGCGGTCTGGGTGGTCTGTGCGCCAATCGACGATTCCGACGAATTGACCGCGCCGCTCATCGCCATCGCGCCGTGTTTCGACGGTGCGAAGGTATCGACGAGATGCTGCTCCAGTCCGCCGGTCGCGACCGTCGAAATGCGTGTGAGGACGCCCGTGTCCAGCCCGAGCGCCACGGCGGCGACGCCGGCGAGCATCGCCACGCCAATCCCGCGCCGGATCCATTCGCCCGCGCCCAGCGAGCGCTTCATGGCGGCGAAGACCCGTCCGCCCAGCAGCAGCGCGACGGCCAGCGAAGTCGCGGCGCCGGCAGCATAGGCCAGCAACAGCAGAGTCGTGCCGATGCTTGCGCCTTGCAGCGCGGCGCCGGTCAGGATCAGGCCGAGAATCGGGCCCGCGCAGGGCGCCCACAACAGCCCCGTCGCGATGCCGAGCAGGAACGAGGCGCCGACGCCGGGCGCGCGCGCCTGCTGCGTCGTTTCGGTCAGCCGGTTGCCGACGTTCACGAGCGGCTGCATGATGCGCCCGGCGAGGCGCGGACTCAGCAGCGTGATGCCGAAGACGGCCAGCAGCACGATCGCGAGCCAGCGGCCATATTCATTGGCCTGGGCGACCCAACCGCCGCCCACGGCGGCGAGCGTGGCGACCGCCGCGAAGGTCGCGGCCATGCCGCCGAGCAGCGGCAGGCCGGAACGCACGAAGGGTTGATCGGCGCGGGCGAACACGAAGGGCAGCACGGGCAGGATGCAGGGGCTCAGGATGGTGAGCACGCCGCCGAGATACGCCAGGGTGATGAGTAACATGATGGTGTTGGAAGAAGCGATAGCGGATCGATCGACGCGCTCAGGCCGCGTGGGGCGTGAAGGTCATGGCGACGCCGTTCATGCAGTAGCGCAGGCCGGTCGGCTTCGGGCCGTCGTCGAAAACGTGCCCGAGATGGCCGCCACAACGACTGCACAGCACTTCGGTGCGGGCCATGCCGAGCGAGAGATCCTCGCGCTCGATCACGGCGTGCGGCAGCGGCGCGTAAAAACTCGGCCAGCCGGTGCCGCTGTCGAATTTCGTGCTCGAGGCGAACAGGTTCGCCGCGCAACCCGCGCACGCGAACGTGCCGTTGCGGTGCTCGTGATTGAGCGGACTGGTGAAGGCGCGCTCCGTCCCCGCATTGCGCAGCACCTCGTATTGGGCGGGCGTGAGGCGCTTGCGCCATTCGGCTTCGGTATGCTCCACGGCGAAATGCCCGGCGGCGCCGGACGCCGCACGCATGGCCATCGCGCCGCCGGCGGGCTGCGCGGCCTTCGCGCGCCATTGACCGAGCGCGGCCATGACGGCGAGCGCGCCGCCGCCGGATAGCAACAGGCGTCTACGAGTATTCATGAGGTTCTCCGTGTTCGTTACACGAAGCATAGGTAGCCGCCGATCTCGAAGTCCTCACGAAAAGTAAAATTAAATGTGATAACTCCGGGCCGGAATTTTCTGCACAATGAGCGATTTAATCCGGACCTTTCATCGGAGCGCGCCGCGCCGGGAACCGAAAACCCCATGGATCAGACCAAACGCGTACTCATCGTCGAGGACGACGCGGATATCGCCAACGTGCTCATGCTGCATCTGCGCGACGAGCATTACGAGGTCGTGCACAGCGCCGACGGCGCCGAAGGGCTGCGTCTGCTGGAGCAGGGCGGTTGGGACGCCTTGATCCTCGACCTGATGTTGCCGGGCGTCGACGGCCTGGAAATCTGCCGCCGCGCGCGGGCGATGACGCGCTACACGCCAATCATTATTACGAGCGCGCGCTCGAGCGAGGTGCATCGCATTCTGGGCCTCGAACTCGGCGCCGACGACTACCTCGCCAAGCCCTTTTCGGTGCTGGAGCTCGTCGCGCGCGTGAAGGCCCTGCTGCGCCGGGTCGAGGCGATGGCGAAGGATGTGCGGCTCGAAGGCGGCACGCTGATGCTGGGCGGTTTTTCGATCGATCCCGTGACGCGCGAAGCGCAGGTCGACGGCAAGCGCATCGAGCTGACGCCGCGTGAATTCGACCTGCTTTATCACTTCGCGCGCCACCCGGGCAAGGTGTTCTCGCGCATGGAACTGCTCAACGCCGTGTGGGGGTATCAGCATGAAGGCTACGAGCACACCGTCAACACGCACATCAATCGCCTGCGCACCAAGATCGAAGCCGACCCCGCACAACCGGTCCGTATCCTGACCGTGTGGGGACGCGGCTACAAATTCGACCCGCTCACGCCATCGACGTCCGGCAATGCCGCGCCTCGCAACAGCGGGCAAGGAGACGCGCCGTGAGACTGTCGTTGACGCAGCGGATATCCGTCGTGTTCTCGGCGTTGCTGCTCGCGTGCTGCGGGGCGTCGGCGTGGTTGCAGATACGGGCGTCGGATCTGCACGATCAGGAGGTCATCCAGGCCTTGTCGCACGACCTCGCGTCCCACATTGCGCATAGCTCGGCGCTCATGGGCCCGGACGGCCCGAGGCCCGCCGCGTTACGCACCTTGTTCGGACAACTGATGGCGGTGAATCCCAGTGTCGAGGTTTACCTGCTCGACGCCAGCGGCCGCATCACCGGCGACGACGCGCCGCCGGGGCACATCCGGCGCACGCGCGTCGATCTGCAACCGGTGCAGCGCTTTCTCGCCAATGACGCGTTGCCGATTCTCGGCGACGATCCGCGCAGCGTGGATGCGAAGAAGGTGTTCAGCGCCGCCGTTGTCCCGGGCGCCGACGGGCGGCTGGCGGGGTATATCTATGTCGTGCTGATCGGCGAAGCGCGCGATGCGCTGGCGACCCGGCTCGCGCACAGCACGGTGCTGCGCACGACGCTTGGTTTGATGGCCGTGGTTGCGTCGCTCGGCCTGTTCGCCGGTCTGATCGCGTTTGGTCTGATCACGCGCCCCTTGCGCCGTCTGACCGACAGCGTGAGCCGGATCGACGCGTCGATCCAGGCGGGCTCGGAGCCGGTGCCGCTCGTGCTGAGTCGCCCGGCGGCGCACACGGGAACACGCGACGAGATCGCCATTCTCGAACGCATGTTTGCGCAGATGGTCGAGCGCATCGGCATGCAGTGGCGCGAGCTCAAACGTCAGGACCAGGAGCGCCGCGAACTCTTCGCGACGATCTCGCACGATTTGCGCACGCCGCTCACGTCGCTGCATGGCTACCTCGAAACCTTGTCGCTGAAGGACGACACGCTCGAAGGCGTCGAGCGTCGCCGCTATCTGGCGATCGCGCTGACCCAGAGTGCGAAGGTGGGACGGCTGGCTCAATCGCTGTTCGAGTTGGCGCGCCTCGAACATGAGAACGTCCAGCTCACGCTGGAGACGTTTCCCCTCGCGGATGTCGTGCAGGACGTGTTCCAGAAGTTCGAGCTTGCGGCGCAGGCGCGCCGGATCCGCTTGCGAGCCGTGGTCCCGCCGCGTTTGCCTGCCGTTTGCGCCGATCTCGCCATGACCGAACGCGTGTTGACCAATCTGCTCGATAACGCGATCCGCCATACGCCCGAAGGCGGCGAGGTCAGCGTCGAGCTTGCCGGCGAGGATAGCAAGGTGAGGGTGGTCGTCAGCGATACCGGGCCGGGCATCGCGCCCGAACTTCGCGCGAATCTGTTCAGGCGTGCATTCAGCTCAGGCGACGCACGTCGCCAGGGCGGCCTCGGTCTGTTGATCGTGCAGCGGATGCTGCAACTGCACGGCAGCGTGATCGAGCTGATCGAGCGGGATCAGCGCGGCGCGACGTTCAGTTTCAGGCTCGACGCCGCGCCGCTGCGAACGGCGCCCAGAACGTAGGCGACTCGTCTGCCGTCGTGGGTGGGTGTGAGGTGTTGCGAAGGGCTTACACGCGTCGACACGACGAGCCGCAGCCTGGCCACGGCGATTCACCTCTCAGCGCACGACGTCGCGTCGCAGCATCACGCGCTTCATCGCAAGACGCATCAGGCCAAGGGCAAGCGACGTCACGACCATGATGCACGTGGAGTAAGCGGCGGCTTGCGAGACGAAGCCGTTTTCATCGAGTTGCATGACGGCCACCGAAGCGAGATTCAGCGAGGGCGTCACGAGAAAGACGACAGCCGAGAGCGTCACCATCGAGCGCATGAACAGAAAGAAAAACACGCTCACCGCCGTTGCGGCGATGAAGGGCAGCACGGCGTCCTGAAGCGCATGGCGCAGGCCGCCGCCCAGGCAATCCACGACTTCTTCGAGCGCCGCCGGCACCGCGCGCAAGCCCGTGCTCATCGTGAGAAAGCCCTGCGTGTGATAGTGGTAGAAGTTGCAGAGCACGATCACGGTGGCGCTGCCGTAGAGCCATGTCGCCAGCGGGCCGCTGTTGAACGCGAGAATATAGGCGAGGCCCACGACCATTCCCGGCACGGCGGCCGGCAGCACGGACACGGTGTAAATCAGCCGCGACACCGCGCCCGGCATGCGGCGCGCGCCATAGCTCAGCGAGAACAACAGCAGCACGCCCAGCGCGGCCGCCGCGAGCGAGATTTCCAGCGACGTGACGATCGCGCCATATCCGCCCGACAATTCGCCCCCGTAGTTGGCGAGTGTGAGTTCGAGGCGGTACGGCCACAAGCGCACAAAACTCGCAAAGACCACGGTCGCGACGGACGCGGCGATCGGCAACAGCGTGAGCAGGCAACCGACGCCGAGCAGCGCGTCACGCAGGCGATTCGCGCGCGGCGTCACCGGTACGCGGCTCTCCGATGCGCCGCCGAATTGCCGTTGCGAAGCGATGCGCTCGATATACACCGAGGCGAGCGATGGCAGCAGCAAGACCATGCCGACGGCCGCGCCCATGCCGAAATTCATCTGCCCGGACACCTGGTTATAGATCTCCGTGGCGAGCACGTGATAATTGCCGCCGATCACCACCGCATTGCCGAAGTCGGTGATCGTTACGGTGAATACAACGAAGGCGGCGGACAGCAGACCAAAACGCGCATTCGGCAAGGTGAGGGCGAAGAATTGCTGCCAGCGTCGTGCGCCGAGCACGTCGGCGGCATCGTAGTAGCGAGCGTCCGATTGTGCGAGCGCCGCGCCGATAATCAGCACGGCCTGTGGCAACGCGTAGATCACGTCGGCGATCAGAAGTCCCCAGAAACCGTAGATTTCGACGTCCCAGCCGGTCCATTTGTGCACGAGGCCGTTGCGCCCGAGCAGGAACAGCATGCCGAGGCCTTGCATCAGCGAAGGCGCGAGCATCGGCAGCAACAGCGTCGCGCGGATCGCGTTCGGCGCGGGCAGACGCGAGCGCTGCAAGGTGAACGCGATCATGAAGCCGAGCACGATGCTCACGAGCGTCGTCGCGGCGCTCAGGACGAGGCTGTGCCACGCCGCTTCGAGCATGCCGGGCGTGCGCCAGAGCGCGACGTAATTGCCCACGCCCAATCGCGCGTCGCCGTTCAGGAGGCTGTGCCACGCGATGACTGCAAGCGGATAGAGGAAGAACAGCGCGAGGCAGGCGAGCGGCACCATGACCATCGCGACGCGCAGCACGGCGCCCATCGCGCGGCCCGTGCGCTCGACGCGCGGACGATTCGTGGCGGCAAGCGAGGCGCTCATGCCGCCACCCATGCGCAGCGATCGTTGGCCACGGAAAGAGTGACCGGCGTGCCCGCTTCCATCGGCAGGCCGCGCGGCTGCTCGGCGAGCAGTTCGCGCCCGCACCAGTGCACGCGGATGCGCGTCGTGCTGCCCAGGAAAGTCGAGTCGATCACGCGGGCGCTCGCGCCTTCATTGTGCGCGCCCGGCGACACGGTGAGATCCTCGGGGCGTACGCACGCTTCGAATGCCGTATCGGCGCCGCCCGGATGATGCGCCATCAAGGCGGGGAACGCATCGCGCACCCACGTCGCCGGCAACAGATTCGAGGTGCCGATAAAGCTCGCCACGAAGCGCGTGCGCGGCCGCTCGTACAGCTCGCGCGGCGAGCCGATCTGCTCGATGCGGCCGTGATTCATGCAGATGATCTTGTCGGCGAGCGTGAGCGCCTCTTCCTGGTCGTGCGTCACCATGATGGTGGGAATGCGCAGACGGCGCTGGACGTCGTGAATTTCCCGGCGCATTTCGACGCGCACCTGGGCATCGAGCGCGGAAAGCGGTTCGTCGAGCAGGAGCAGGGAGGGATCGACGGCGATCGCGCGCGCGATCGCGACGCGTTGCTGCTGACCGCCCGAAAGCTGGCCCGGATAGCGCCCGGCGAGATGCGGCAGGCGAATTAGTTCGAGCAGCTCCTTGCAACGTGCCTCGATCTGCGTGCGCGGCACGCCGCGTATCTTCATGCCATAACCGATGTTCTGCGCGACCGTCATGTTCGGAAACAGCGAGTAGGACTGGAACACGATGCCGAAGCCGCGTTCGCGCGCGGGCATCTCCAGCAGCGAGCGCGTCCCCATCGTGACGCTGCCGCCGTCGGCGTCGAGCAGGCCCGCGATGATGCGCAGCAGGGTGGTCTTGCCGCAGCCGCTCGGACCCAGCAGGCAGACGAACTCGTCCTCCTGCACGTCGAAATGAATGCGTTCGAGCGCGACGTGCCCGGCAAAAGTCTTGAAGAGATCGGAGACGGTGAGATGCATGGGTGACTTCCCTGAGTGGCCAGGCGAGGTTGCCCGGCGTTGCGCCGGGCATGAAACGGACTGCGGGAATGCGCGGCGGCGTTTAATGCATCACGTCGGTCTTGAAGCGCTTGAGCACCGCATCGTGCATCTTCGCGGACGCGGCGAAGTCCATCGGGTACAGCACCCTGGAAACATCGGCGGGCAGGCCTTCGGCGATCTGCTCGGGCGTCGGCTTGATGCCCGGCGTCGTGACGATTTCCTTGTATTGCTGATAGAGCTTCGCGGCGTCGGGCGAGGCGACCCATTCGAGGAAGCGCTCGGTATCGGCCTGATGCGTCGAACTCTTCAGCATGCCCGAGCCTTCGAGTTCGTAACCCACGTACTTCGACGGAATCACCATCTTCACCGGAAATCCGGCCTTGATCGACTGCATGGCGACGAACGCGAACGATGCGCCCACCGCATATTCGCCGGTGCGCGCGAGCTTGCACGGCTGCGAACCCGATGGCGTGAACTGCGCGACGTTCGCGCCAAGACCCTTGAGGATCTGCCAGCCCTTGTCCTCGCCCGCGCCTTGCAGGATCGCCGCGATTTGCAGATAGCCCGTACCCGACGAAGCCGGGTCGGGCATCACCACGTTGCCCTTGTAGACCGGTTTGGCGAGGTCTTCCCACGAAGTCGGCATGGGCAGCTTCTTCGCGGCGAGCGCGTCGGTGTTCACGCAGAGCGCGGCCATGTAGCCGGTCGCGGCGAACCATTTGCCGGCCGGATCGCGGAACTGCTTCGGCAGGCTCGACACGTTCTTGCCGCTCACCGGCGCGAGCTGGCCCGCGATGCGGGGATCGAGCAGATTCGTGAGCGCTTCGCCCCAGACCGCGTCCGCGTGCGGCGCGCCGGACTCGGCGATCATGCGCGCGGCCAGGTCGCCCGTGGACAGACGCAGCACGTTGACCTGCACGTCGGGCATCGCTTTTTTCGCGGCGGCCAGATACGTGGCGATTTCGTCGCTTTCCAGCGCGGAATACACGGTGATCTGCCCGGCCTGAGCCGCGTTCGAGATCGTGCACGAGAGCAGCCCGAGGGCAAAAAGCGAAGTCAGTGTCTTGCGGATACGCATTGCGATCTTCCTGAATGAGTGAGAGGCGACCGAAGAAAGGAACCCCACAAGGTCACAAGGCGCGCGTTGCCGTCTGTGTCGAACCGTGTGTTTGCGCTGTGTGGTTTTGTGGATATTTGCAGAATATTGGCATTGGGTCTAGCAATCAAAAATATCTGCTGCCATGATGGCGACACCACGAAAGCGAGCCTTTCGCGCCCTGGGCGCGGAGGTTTTGCCACACTGTTCACATCACGGCAGCGTCAGCGCTGCCCCAGAAAAGGGCATTCAAGATGAGTCAGGAAAGCGACGATGTGCTGCGCGAATGCGAGGCATTTGCGGTGCAGCTCGCCGACGAGGCACGCGAGATTTCGCTGAGCTATTTCCGCAAGAAACTCGACATCGAAACCAAGTCGGACGAGAGCCCCGTGACCATCGCCGACCGCGAGATCGAGGCGCATATCCGCGCGCGGCTCGCGCAGCGCTTTCCCGCGCATGGCATCTTCGGCGAGGAACACGGGCGCGAGCGCACCGACGCGCAATATGTGTGGGTGATCGATCCGATCGACGGCACGCGCAGTTTCGTGACGGGCTGGCCGATCTGGGGCACGCTGTTCGCGCTGCTGCGCGACGGCGAGCCGGTGCTGGGCATCATCGATGCGCCGGTGACCGGCGAGCGCTGGATCGGCGGCATACGGGGCGCGTGCGACGGGCAGGGCGCAACGCTGCGCACGAGCGGCTGCACGCGGCTCGCGGCGGCGCACGTCTACGCCACCTCGCCCGACATCTTCGATGCAGCCGAACTGGCGGTGTTCGAAGCGGTGAGCCGCGCCGCCGCGAGCCGCCGGTTCGGCGGCGATTGCTACAGTTACGCGATGGTCGCGGCGGGCTACGTCGACGCCGTCGTCGAAGCGGGCTTGCAGCCTTACGACTACCTGGCTATCGTGCCGGTCGTGGAGGCCGCGGGCGGACGCGTGACGGACTGGCAGGGCCGCACGGTGGGCATGGGCAGCGACGGGCGCATCATCGCGGCGGCCACGCCCGAACTGCATGCGCAGATCCTCGAGATCACGCGCCGTCTTTGAGCGCGCAAACGGAGCCGGATTAGCGATGAGGGGACAAGCGATGAGGGGGCAGACAGTCCATGCTGGTTGAGGAGCGATATCGCCGCATCCGCGCGCTGTTGAAGGCGCACGGCACTGTGTCGGTCGATCATATGACGGAGGCGCTCGGCGTCTCGCGCGAAACGATTCGCCGCGATCTCGTCGAGCTCGACACGGCGGGCGAAATCCGCCGCGTGCATGGCGGCGCGATGTTCGTGGAAAGCGAATTGCCGATCAGCGTGCGCGCGGGCATTCGCGTGAAGGAAAAGCGTGCGCTCGCGCGCGGTGCGCTCGGGCATATCGGCAGCGGACAGACGTTGTTCATCGACGCCGGCACCACGACGGCGATTCTTGCCGATGCCCTCGCTTCGCTGAGCGGTCTGCACATCGTCACGAACTCGGTGGCCGTCGCCAACGAACTGGCGGGCGAGCGCGCCGCGAAGTCGGGCGGCCATGCCGTGCATCTGCTTGGCGGCGCATTCAATGCATCGGTTGGCGCCACGTATGGCGGCGCAGCGATTGCCGAGGTGCATCGCTTTCACGCCGATATCGCCTTGCTGTCGCCGGTCGGCGTGGATGCGGTGCATGGCGCGACGAGCTTTGTCCAGGAAGAGGCGGAAATGGCCGACGCCATGAGCCGCAACGCAAAGCAAACGCTCATCCTGGCGGACTACTCGAAAATCGGCGTGCGCAGCAGGGTGGTGTCGTGTCCCGTCGAGCGTATCTCCGCGATTGTGACGAACAGTCGCGCGGCGAAATCGGCTGATGCACAAGCGCTGGCCGAGGCGGTGCGCGCGATCGAATATGTTTAAGCTATTGCTTCGAATGACGCGGCGTCCAAGCCGAGTCCTGGACACATGAAAGAGCGAGCTACCGTTGTTTGCTGGCAGCGTGACCGGATCCTGCTGGTGGAAAGAGGACGGTCGCGCTGGTCACTCCCGGGCGGGACGATTTCGCGAGGCGAAACACCGCTCGAAGCCGCCGCGCGTGAACTCATCGAAGAGACCTCGCTCGAGGGCCACGCACTCGACTATGTTTTCCAGTTCGGCGGGCTGAACAAGCGCCATCACGTGTTCTTCACGCTCCTGCCGGACGATGCGCGGCCGAAGCCGAGCAATGAAATCGTGAGCTGTCGCTGGTTCCGTCCCCGGAAGGTCGGCACACTCGTGGCGAGCGTGCCGACCCGGCAGATCGTCGCGCTGCTTTTTGGAGCGGCGGGCACGGCGTCGGACTTCGACGTGGCTGCATCGAATACGCGCGGAAAGGATGATGCGAGGCTGGAGTTTGTGCCTTGAGGATTTTGGGGCACGTGGGGGCACGGCATTGCGCCTGTGAAGCCGCTCTAGGCGCCTTCACAGGTCAACGCACGCTTTTTTCGTCAACCCTTCGCACAACGAAACCCCGCGTACACATATTGATAACGCGGCTGAAACCAGTTGCGGAACGTCGGCCGCTGCATGCAGCCCGCGGTGCGCGCGGAGCCGCCTTTCATCGCGTAGTGCTGGCCGTCGAAGAAGTTGGCCGAATAGCCTTCGTAGAACGGAAACGGCGTGAAGCCGCGCAGCGGAGCGAACACCGTCGAGGTCCATTCCCAGCCGTTGCCGTATAGGCCCTCGACGCCCCAGGTGCTGGCGCTGTCCGGCGTCGAGTCGACGGCGACCGGGTCCCAGCTGCGGAAGTCGAAGTTGTCGGTTTCGCCGGGCAACGCGCCGTGCGCCGCGCGCTGCCATTCGGCTTCGGTCGGCAGCCGCGCGCCGCGCCAGCGCGCGAAGGCGCTCGCTTCCGCGTGACTCACGTAGACGGGCCACGCGAGCGGCAGCGGAATATCGTCGAACATCGTGCGCAGACGCCAGCCCTGCGCACCGCGATGCCAGAACACCGGATGCTCGATGCCTTCGGCCTCGCGCCAGGCCCAGTCGGCCTCGGTCCAGAGGTCGCGGCGGCGATATCCGCCATCGTTCACGAAATCGAGAAACGCGCCGTTCGTGACCATATAGCGGTCGATCTCGAACGCGGGCACGTCCACCTGCTCCTCGCCGAATTCGTTGTCCCAGCCGAACAGGCCGCGTTCGAGCGTCATGCCCAGTTCGGTGCGGCCGGCCGGCACGCTCACCATCTCCGGCGTCACCGCGTAAAGGTGGTCCGCGAGCGTACGCGCGGCGCCCGGCGCCTGCTTTTGCTCGAACGGCAACTGATGGAGCATGTAGGAGAGCGTCTCCACATGCATCAGACGATGCTCGATCGCGACGTTCAGCAACTGCCCCGGCGTGTCGTGCATGGAGGCGACGGGCGCCAGATCGAGCCCGGCGAGGCGCGCGTCGATACGCGTACGGGCGTCGCGTGCGTAGTCGCGCACGGCGTCGAGACTCGGCCAGTCCGAGGGGACATCGGTCGGCAGCGCGCCATCGACGGGATCGATGCCGAAGGCGAACAACTGGTCGAGCTTCGCGTCGGCGGACGGCAGATCGAACAGGCGCTGATCGAACAGATTGCGGTCGAACGCTTCCAGATGACCGATATAGAACACGATGCGATGGCGCTCGCGAATCGGGCGTTCGTAGAGAAATTCGGGCTTGACGAGGGCGAAGAGCGCGTCGCTGGCCGCACGGGCGTCGGCGAGGCGGGCGGCCAGCGTGGGCGTGATCGGGAGCTGCATTGCGGCGAGTCTCCTGGCGTGGGCGGTGAGTGAGACTCTACCGCTGCGCACGCGCTGTGCCAATGCACTTCGAATGACGGCGCGGCGTGGGGCGTGAACGCTGTCAGGAGGACGTAAACGGCCGCGCGCCGCCTGACAAGGGCGGCGCGCGGAGGAAAACGGGCTTACAGATGCCGCAGCCCTTCGATGTCGATAATCCGGATGAGCTTGCCCTGCGCGTCGATCAAGCCACGCTTTTGAAATCTTGACAGGGTGCGGCTGACGGTTTCGAGCGTCATGCCGAGGTAGCTGCCCATGTCCTCGCGCGTCATGCGCAGGTTGAACTCGGCGTGCGAATAGCCGCGCTGACCGTTACGTTCGGAGACATCGAGCAGGAAAGCGGCCACGCGTTCGTCGGCGGACAGCGAGCCCAGCACCATCATCTGCGACGATTCGCGGATCAGTTGCTCGCTCATGAGCCGGTGCAGGCGGTCCTGCATGGCGCCGGTTTCGCGGCACATGTGCTTGAGGGCCGGGTAGGGAATGATGCAGACCGAACTGTCTTCGAGCGCCACGGCGCTGCACGTGTGGACGTCGGTGCTGATGCCGTCGATTCCCAGCGGATCGCCTGCGAGACGCAGGCCGGTGACCTGCTCGCGGCCGTCGCGGTGCGCCATGACGGTCTTCAGCGAGCCGGAACGCACGGCGTAGAGGCTGTCGAACGGGTCGCCGGCGCGGTAGAGGGATTCGCCGCGGCGCACGCTGCGCGCGGTGCAGATGAGCGCTTCGAGCTTGGGCAGGTCGTCGAGCGCGAGCCCCTGGGGCATGCACAGATGACGCATCGCGCAACTCGAGCAGCGCGCCGAGGAGCGCGGGCTCGTCACTGGTGCGCGGCTGCCGCGCCTCACGGTGGTGGTATGAGTAACGACGGTAGGGGTCAGCATTTGCACGCTCCTTTAATCGGTTTCGGAGCATTCTCCCACCAGGGTTGAATCTCAAAATGGCGGCAAAAGGACGCGCTTTTGAGATGAAACCGCTTGCGCCTTGTCAGAAGGCGCTTTCGCGGCAAATGACAAGGCGCAAGTGCTACCTGAAATGCATGATTTATTCGATTATCTCGATATTATTCCGGGATATTAACCGCGCTCGCGGCACTCGGAATCAGCAATACCGGCAACGTCGATTGACGCACGCAGCGCTCGGCCACGCTGCCGAGAATCAGACGCTGAAAACCGCGACGTCCGTGCGTGCCCATGACGATCAGATCGGCGCCGCTCGTTTTGGCCGCATCGAGCACGAGTGTCGGCACGTCGTCGAGCGAGGAGGCTTCGCCGGTCAGCATTTCGCCGGACACGCCGCGCTCGCTCATCAGCTTGTTCATTTGCTCGGCGAGTTCGTTGCCCTGGGCGATCATCTGATTGCGCAGGATCGACGGGTCGTAACCGGGCGCGTCGAAATACATCGGCGTGTTTTCAACGACATAGAACGGTTGCAGCGTCGAACCCATCGCCTTGGCGAGTTCGAGCGCGGCTTCGAATGCGCGGCGCGACGTTGCGCTGCCGTCCACCGCCACCAGGATGCGTTTGTACATGGAACCTCCGCGTAAATGAGCCCGAAAACAGGCGCGGCTGCGCGCATCCGGACATCGGCGGCCGGTGCGGCATCTCGCGATCTCCAATGAGCTTAAAGGATCACTGACAAAGATGCAGTGTCGCTGTATGAAAGATGGAAGGCGAGTGCAGTCGGATCAAGACCTCTGCGTCAGACGGCCACGTGCAGCATCTGTCAGGATAAACTGACAGATGCTGCACGTTCCGCTTAATGGTCTGGTTGCGCGCACACCGTCAGGCCGCTATCGTTGCGTCTCTTTAGTCCTTGCGCGCCGCAGCAATCCCCGCCGTGACCTCTACCCACACTCCCTTGCCGTTTCGCGACGCGCTACTGGCCATGCTCGGCATCGGCCTCGTCAACATGCTGGTCGCGCTCGATCAGACCGTCGTCAGCACCGCTTTGCCCTCGATCGTCGCCGAACTGCACGGTTTCGAGTACTACGCGTGGATCGCCAGTGCCTATCTGCTGGCCTCGGTGGTGACGGTGCCGGTGTTTGGCCGTCTCGGCGATTACTTTGGCCGCAAGCGCTTCGTGCTCGCCGCCGTGATTGTGTTCACCGTGGCTTCGGTGCTGTGCGGACTGGCGACCGACATGCCGTTTCTCGCGGCCGCGCGCGCGTTGCAGGGCGTGGGCGGCGGCATGATGGTGGGCACCGCGTTCGCGTCGATCCCCGATCTCTTTCCCGATCCGCGCGCCCGCGTGCGCTGGCAGGTCGTGATGGCGGCCGCTTACGGCATCGGCACGGCGGCGGGGCCGTCGCTGGGCGGCTGGCTCAGCGAGCATTTCGGCTGGCGCTCGACCTTCATGGTCAATCTGCCGGTCGGCGTGCTGGCGCTGTATTTCATCTGGGCGCATCTGCCGAACTATCGCCATGCACGCACCGGCGAGGTGAAGATCGACTGGACCGGCGCGGCGCTGGTCGCGGTCGTGCTCGGCGGCTTTCAGACCGTGATCGAAGGCGTGCCGAAGGACGGCTTCACGACCGGCAATCTCGCCCTGATCGCGCTGGTGGCGGTGGGGGCAGTGGCGTTGCTGATCTGCGAGCGGCGCGCGACGCATCCGATCATCCCGCTCGACCTGTTTCGCGATCCGCAGCTCGTCACGCTCTTCACGCTCTCGGTCCTCTCGGGCTTCGTGATGTTCTCACTGATCTTCTTCGCGCCGCTGCTGCTGCAAGGCGGCTTCGGCCTGTCGCCGCAGGTCGCGGGGCTGCTCGCGACGCCGATCGCCGCCTGCATCGCGCTCGGGAGCCTGGTCAACACGCGCATCGTGATTCACCTGAAGAAACCCACGTCGATCCTGACCGTGGGTTTCGGCCTGCTGGTGGTGGCCTCCGTGGGCCTCGCGTTCGCGACGCGCACGACGGCGCATCTGTGGCTCGAACTGTCGATGGGCGCGGTCGGCATCGGCCTCGGCTTTATCCTCAACAATCTGAACGTGTTCGGCCAGGAGATCGCCGGGCGCGAACGTTTCGGCATCACGACGGCGCTGCTGCAATCGACGCGCATGGTGGGCGGCATGCTCGGCACGAGCGTCGTCGCGACGATCGTGAACCATCGCTACGCGGCCGGCATCGGCGACGCGCTCGCGGTGCTCGGCGCGCCGGGCGCGGCCCGCTGGCAGCCGCAGCTGTCCGACCCGCGCGTGCTGATCGATCCGGCGTTGCGCGACGGCCTGACCACGCAGATGAAGGCCGCGGGCCTCGATGGCGCGGCGCTCATCGAGGCGGTGCGGCACGTGCTGGTCGACGCGATTCACCTCGGCATCGGCCTGACCGGACTCGCGGCGCTGCTGGCGGCGTTGTGCGTACGCCGCATTTCGCACATCCGGTTTGGCAAATCCGCCACAAAAGCGGCGCCGGCCAGTTCGCCGGCGCAGCCCGAATGACGGTAAACGGCCGTCGCAAAATCGACGAGCGCCGATAAAACGGTTGCCGTGCGGTTGCCGTGTTCCCCGGATTTACGTGCCAGGCTCGCCCGCTGCGACGGTTTTCTGCCGTCTTCGACGCAATTCGTCAGACAAAAGCGTATGATGCCTGACGCCTGCGTCGCGAGCCTGGGCGCGAAATCCGGGGTGGCCGGAGTGGTTTCGGAGACTTTCGAGGCGCGCGTCAGGCGGCCGCGGCCATCGGTCCGAAGATCGCGTTATGCGTCTGCTCGCTCATGGCGATGTCGAGCGCAACGGCATTTTCCACGCCGATGCGCATCGGCGCGCCGAGGCGGGTGATCTCCATGCCGGTGCGGCGCAGCATGCGTTCGATCGGCGTGGTGGTCACCGTCACATAGCGCGAAATGCCCATGCGGTCGGCGAACTGGATCGCCGATTGGATCGCGTGCATGGTCAGTTCGGCGAAGCCAAAAGCCTGATCGTTGCCCGTTTCGATGGCAAAACGGCTCAATTCCCAGATATGGCGGCCCGTGGGCGCCGATTCGCCGTGCAGCAGCTGCGGGAAGGTGTCGCGCAGCATGTTGGGACCGTCCGTCGGCATCAGGCGCCAGCAGCCGCGCACCTGCCGCTCGTCGTCCTGGATCAGCATGTAATGCGGGCCGAGCGCGTCGTACCCGTCGATTTCCATGCCGGCGATGGTGGGAATATCCCAGCCCATCCGGTCGCGGAAAACCCGCGCCCGCAGTCGGTACATCTCGTTGATGTCTTCGTTGGCGAACTCTTGACGCAGTCCGATCCGGATCGCAGCTTGCATGACAACTCTCCCTTGAACTTGTGGAGGGGCAGCGGTATGGATCGAAAGCTATGCGTTATGAATATAAAAAAACACCTATCCAGATAGGTAGGTGCGCAGGGAGGGTCAGTTCTGGAGAATGGCTGGGCGGCAGTCACTCATCAGGCATATCTGACAGCGAGGTCAAAATGGAACTTCTGGACAATCATCAATGGCAGGCAGGCACGAATTCCCTTCATAACGCGGGGGACCTGTCGTCGGTAATCGACCGTGTCCTGATCATCGCGTATCGGAAAAAGAAGAAGGAAAGCCAGCGCCGCTTCTGGGCGCGTTTCGGCGTGACGCAGTCGCGCGGCAGCCGTTTCGAATCGGGCGCGGAGATTCCGCCGCCGGTGTCGATCCTGCTGGGTCTGTACTTCAACAAAACGATTTCGGACGGCGATCTCGGCCGTGCGGAGCGCGTCCTGCGGCGTCCCGAGGCGCCGATGATGCTTAGCCCGGGTCAATAAGACCCATCTGCGTCGCAATCACGGCTGCCGCGCGCCGTGAGTTCACGCCGAACTTCCCGCGGATATTTTTCATGTGGAAGTTCACGACGGCCTCGGAACAATTGAGGATGTGCGAAATCTCCCAAGTGGACTTGCCGAGGGCAGTCCACTTGAGGCATTCCTTTTCGCGCGGCGTGAGCTTGGGAACCAGCGACTGGGCGTGATCGTTCAGGTGACGCTGGCTCGTGTCGAGCACGAGATCCCGCAGCAGGACAAGGTTCGGCAGCGCACGGTTGACGTCCTGCCAGAACTTGTCTGACGGGTTAACATCGTTGACGAAGCACAGCATGCCGGTTTCCTGGCGCGGGCCATGGATCGGCAGCGTAATGCCTGCACGCAGCCCATGCGAGCGGGCTTCTTCATACATGGTTTGCTGCTGCTCGGTGGCAAACAGTTCCGGCGACCAGATCAGCGGCGACGAGCGCGTGGTGCAATGCGTCACCGTCGGGTCGAAATACGCCATCCCATGGTCGTTATAGGTCTGACGCCACGCGGCCGAGTAATTCGTCCGGATGAACGCGTCCTCGAGCCGCATGCCGGCGCGCGGCAGGATCGCCAGCATGACCTGGCCGAAACCCCACGAAACGGCGAGCTGAGACACCGCGTCGAACCACGCGGCCTCTTCGGGCGCGTCGAGCACGGGCGACATCTGCTCAATGAAATGTAGAGGCACGTCAACACTCTCCGTCTGCGGTGGGCCAGTCCGCTACCAGCGCCCGGGCGGGCACTGGCCTCGCTTCTTATGATGTAACAATTTATCACTAAATTCCGTAACGATCGCCTTTATCCCCCGGCGCTGTGGGCTTTGCGCCAGGGGTTTGCCCGCCTTTCGGGAAAATCCCTGGCGAGTAATTCACCGTCGACTGAACAAAAGTGCCGCTGCGCGCGAGCCGCGACCCGCTTTCGTCGCCGAAAAACGGCACTGGATTTCCGCTTTCTTTACCGATTCTGTAATTCGCTTAATCAAAATCGGTAATAAAGCAGCGAAGGCGGCGGGATTTTACCGTCGAAGCCGCGGCGCGCGAATGGCAAAAATGACAGACAGGGTTAAGTGGACGGCAGTTTTATGCCGTTTAAGGTGGGTCAATTACGTTTTTGACCGACATTTTTTAATCGGCGTTCACGCGCGCATGACAAAACCGCATGACGAAATCATGTCGTCATGCGTGCGACGGGCTATCCGCCATTACGTTTTACGATGCAATTCGACGATGCGCGTCGGTCGCAGATGATTGATCGCGTAATGCAGACGCCCTGGGCTGCGGCGCGTACCGCGCTCGGGTGAATCGGCGAACTGCTCGTCGGCGGCGACAGGCGATGCCGGCGGCGCCATGCCCTTGTCGACGGCTTCGAAATCCGCCTGCGGCGCGAACGGATGACGATGCGCGCCGCCGCGGCTGTCGAAACCCGCGAGGCCGTCGTTCGCTTCCGGCATGCTGTTGTCGAGCGTGGCGTTGCTCGTGGTGACTTCGTCGGGGCCGATGTGGCCGGCGCCTGCGAGGCGCGCGGCTTCGCGATTCTTGCCGTCGGTGTCCACCGTGCTGTCGTGCGTGCGGTCGTTGTGCAGTTCGGCGCTGCGCGGTTGCGCGGTTTGCGCGGCATCGGTTCGGTCGGATTGGTTCATGATGCCCTCCGTGAAAGAGGCGGGGCCGAAAACAGCAGGCCGGGTCAACCCCGTTTCAGCAACTGGCGTTCCACGTCTTTCTGGACACTGGAATCGGACCGAAAATCAAGCCGGTACGCCAGGAGAACGCCTCCAGCGATTTTGCATTTTTTTCGTTGGATCGCCGTATTTCCTCGGAGTATGATCCTCTTTCAACGAGTTGGCGCGCTTTAGATTAACGGCCTGAAATCACGGCCGGGCTGTGGCTTTGCCGCATCGATTCTGCACGCGCCTGACAATAATCGAACGAGGCAGTCAGGGCCGGACGAGACACATGCACTTCGACGCTGCATTCACGCATCGCGGTTACCTGCTCAACTGTGCGCCGGCGCGTGCTGGCGACGGTACGTATCAACCCTATGTCGTGATTTCGCGTTCCAGCGACGGCGAACTCGTTGCCAATCGTTTTTTCCCGTCCGATCTCCGTTTTAACGACGAAAGAGCCGCTATCGCGCACGCACGCGACTGGGCCGTGCGCTGGATCGACGCCAGCAGCGTCACGCTCTGACACTTCCCGCACGTTCCGCGCAGTTTTCGCGCGGCGACTGAATCCGCGCGCCATGCCACGGCGGACCTCGGCGAACTCTCTCGAAAAGCGGTAATCTCTGGGGTCGATACACTCCTCTGTGCGGCCCAAGTCGCCGCCTGCGCATCACCATGTCCACACCTGCCAGCCCCGACTGGGGCCTCGAACAGATCGTCGCCGACCTGCGCGCGTCGCGCGAGGAACGCCACCGCACGCGCCATCCGCTCGGCATCCGCGAATTGCCCTCGCGCGACGCCGTCGGCAATATCGTGCAGGGTCTGCGTGCCGCGTTGTTTCCAACGCATTACGGCGCGCCGGACCTGACCGACGAGAGCGTCGATTACTACGTCGGCCATACGCTGGAAAGCACGCTGCGTCTGCTCGCCGAACAGATCCGCCGCGCGCTGCGTTTCCTGCCCGAATACGCCGACGCCGCCGACGACGTGCTGCGCAAGCGCGCCTTCGAAGTGGCGCGCGAGTTCGGCCATCAGTTGCCGGGCATTCGCGCGCTGCTCGTGAGCGACATTCAGGCGGCGTTCACGGGCGATCCGGCCGCGCAGCACATCACCGAAATCCTGCTCTGCTATCCGGGCGTCTGGGCGATGACGCATCACCGGCTCGCGCACGCGCTGCATCGTCTCGGCGTGCCTTTACTCGCGCGCTTCATCAACGAGATCGCGCATTCGGCGACCGGCATCGACATTCACCCCGGCGCGCAGATCGGTCCGAGCTTCTTCATCGACCACGGTACGGGCGTGGTGATCGGCGAGACGGCGATCATCGGCGAGCGCGTGCGCGTCTATCAGGCGGTGACGCTCGGTGCGAAGAGTTTTGCGGCCGATCTCGACGGCACGCTCGTGAAGGGCAACGCGCGCCATCCGATCGTCGAGGACGACGTGGTGATCTACGCGGGTGCGACGATTCTCGGCCGCGTGACCATCGGCAAGGGTTCGGTGATTGGCGGGAACGTTTGGCTCACGCATAGCGTGCCGCCGGGCAGCAGCGTGCGCCAGGGCAAGATCCGCGAAATCGAGCGCGGCAACGACGGCCAGTAAGCGCTCAAACAGCGCGGGTAAGCACCGCGAAGGACGCCGCGAGCGCGGCGTCCGTCTGATCGCTCGATCAGGTATTCGCCACGCTCATCGCGCCGGGATTGCCGACGATGGCGAGAAACTCGCGGCGCGTGGACGGGTCGGTGCGGAACGTGCCGAGCATGCGCGACGTGACCATCGACACGCCCGCCTTGTGCACGCCGCGCGTCGACATGCATTGATGCGCGGCTTCGAGAATCACGCCCACGCCCTTGGGTTGCAGCACGTCGTTGAGCGTGTCAGCGATCTGCGCGGTCATCTTCTCCTGAATCTGCAGACGCTTCGCGAACGCGTCGACGAGACGCGCGAGTTTCGAAATACCCACCACGCGATGCTCGGGCAGATACGCCACGTGCGCGCGGCCGATGATCGGCACCATATGATGTTCGCAGTAGCTTTCGAAGCGGATGTCCTTCAGCACGATCATCTCGTCGTAACCGTCGACTTCCGAGAACGTGCGCGACAGGATCTCGCGCGGATCGAGCTGATAACCCGCGAAGAATTCCTCATAGGCGCGCACCACGCGCGACGGCGTATCGATCAGACCTTCGCGCGCGGGGTCGTCGCCGGCCCAGCGCAGCAGGACGCGCACGGCGTCTTCCGCTTCGCTGCGCGACGGGCGCGCGGCGATCTCGACAGCGTCCTTCGACGGGCGTTTCTTGCCTTTCTTTTCAGTGTTCTTTGTGTCGCTCATGCATCGGCTCCGGTCATGTGGCCGACGCCCGCTCGGCGCGCCACGAACGCGCATTGTTTCATGAATCCTGCGTGACCGTGCGAGCGCGAATGTGCGAACGCGCGGCGGCCGCGCTTACTTCGGCCACTCGTCCATCGCGTCGTTGAAGAGTTCGGCAACGACGCTGCGCAGCCACGCGCCGCGCGGCGCATTGTGATACTTGCGATGCCAGTGCTGCTTGAGATCGAAGCGCGGCAGGGTCAACGGCGGCTCGACGAGCGTGATCGACGCATGCTCGGAGACGTACGCGAAGCCGATCGCGTGCGGCACGGTCGCGATCAGATCGGTGCGCGTGAGAATGAACGGCAGGCTCATGAAGTGAGGCGTTTCGAGCACGGCGCGGCGGCGCAGGCGCTTCTTCTCCAGAAAATGCTCGAGCACTTCCTGGCTGCGTCCTTCGGCGCGGACCACGGCGTGACCGAGCGCGAGAAATTGTTCGAGCGTGATCGGCTTGCCCGCGAGCGGGTGCTGGCTGCGCATCAGGCAGATGAAGCGATGCGTGAAGAGCCGCTGCTGGAAGAAGTTATTGCCGCCGAGGTCGGGAAAGTAGCCCACGGCGAGGTCGATGTCGCCCGATTCGAGGCCGCGCTCGACCTGACTGGGCGGCAGTGACACCGAGCGCAGATTCGCATGCGGCGCGCGTTCGGCGAGCATTTGCAGCAGCCGCGGCAGGAACACGATTTCGCCGACATCCGACAACGCGATCGAAAACGTATGCGTGCTGGTGGCCGGATCGAAGGCCTGATCTTCGAGCATGCCTTTTTCGATGCGGATGAGCGCGTCGCGCGCGGCGGGAATCAGCCCGAGCGCGCGCGGCGTGGGCTCCATGCCGCGCGAGGTGCGCACGAACAGCGGATCGCCGAAATACTCGCGCAGCTTGCCGAGCGCCGTGCTTACGCGCGGCTGGCTCACGCCGAGCCGTTCGGCGGCGCGGCTTACGTTGCGCGTGTCTTCCATCGCGACGAGATAGGGGATCAGATTCAGGTCGAGGTCTTGCATGGGAAGCGCGCGAGCCGCGCCACACTATGTCTAAACGGGATAAACCATAGTGCAAACATGCGGATTCGAGATATTGGGGTATGTGCCCGGGCGAGGCGGTGGATCGGACGGATCGACGCCACCTTGCCGCCGCGCGCAGGCATTTCGGTGCATTGTGGGATACGGATGCACGCTATTTCCGCTGACGAATCGGCGCGCTTTCGGGCCTGCCCTAAGGAAGTCCCGCCTTGACAATCGCGCCTGGGCACTCCGATAATGCGCTGGACGTTCGCTAAACGAATCAGTGTTCGTATATAGAACTTTTTCGCGATCGAGTGGCGTGGACTTTCCGCGATGCGCATCGCTTTCAGGAACAGGCATGATCAACAAGATTTTCGACTCGCTTCAAGCCGCCGTCGCCGACATTCAGGACGGCGCCACGGTGATGATCGGCGGCTTCGGCACGGCCGGCATGCCGGCGGAACTGATCGACGCGCTGATCGCGCAAGGCTCGCGTGAGCTCACGATCGTGAACAACAACGCCGGCAACGGCGACACGGGCCTCGCCGCGCTGCTCAAGGCCAAACGCGTGCGCAAGATCATCTGCTCGTTCCCGCGCCAGACCGACTCGTACGTGTTCGACGGTCTCTATCGCGCCGGCGAAGTCGAGCTGGAACTCGTGCCGCAAGGCAACCTCGCCGAGCGCATCCGCGCGGCGGGCGCCGGCATCGGCGGTTTCTTCACGCCCACGGGCTACGGCACGAAGCTGGCCGAAGGCAAGGAAACGCGCTTGATCGACGGTCGCCATTACGTGCTCGAAGCGCCGCTGCACGCCGATTTCGCGCTGATCAAGGCGTACAAGGGCGACCGCTGGGGCAATCTGGTCTATCGCAAGACGGCGCGCAATTTCGGCCCGATCATGGCGAGCGCGGCGAAGGTTGCGATCGCGCAGGTGTCGGAAGTCGTCGAACTCGGCGCGCTGGACCCCGAAAACATCGTGACGCCGGGCATTTTCGTGCAGCGCGTCGTTGAAGTGCCGCAGCCCGCGCAAGCCGCGCTGCAAGCCGCTCAGGCCGCCTGAAGCTACGGAGTTATGCAATGAAACGGTTGAATCGCGACGAAATGGCTCAACGCGTGGCTCAGGACATTCCTGAGGGCGCTTATGTGAATCTCGGCATCGGCGTGCCGACGCTGGTGGCCAACCACCTCGATCCGAGCAAGGAAATCTTCCTGCACAGCGAGAACGGTCTGCTCGGCATGGGCCCGGCGCCCGCGCCCGGTCTGGAAGACGACGAACTCATCAACGCAGGCAAGCAGCACGTTACGCTGCTGACCGGCGGCGCCTTCTTCCATCACGCGGACTCGTTCGCGATGATGCGCGGCGGCCACCTCGACTACTGCGTGCTCGGCGCGTTCCAGGTGTCGGTGAAGGGCGACCTCGCGAACTGGCACACCGGCGCACCGGACGCCATCCCCGCCGTGGGCGGCGCGATGGATCTCGCGCTCGGCGCGAAGCAGGTGTTCGTGATGATGGAACTGCTCACGAAGCAGGGCGAAAGCAAGCTCGTGAGCGAATGCTCGTACCCGGTCACGGGCGTGGGCTGCGTGGGCCGCATCTACACGGACCTCGCCGCGTTCGACGTGACGCCGGACGGTCTCGCCGTGCGCGAGATCTATTCGGATATCGACTTCGACGCGCTGCAGAAGCTTGCCGGCGTGCCGCTGATCGACGCGACGCAGAATCGCCGCGCGGCGTAAACTGCGGCAACGCGCGCAACTCTCGCAGATGAACACCAGCGTGGCGCGGGTCCGGCGGCAATAGTCGCCGGGCGCCGCGCCTTCTGCGTTTGCGTGCATCGCATCCATACTTTTTCATATCGATCCATGATTGAACGCCTGACGAGCCTCATTTGCGGCACCGAGCCGATGAACGCCGCGTGGTCGACCGAGGCCACGCTCCAGCGCATGCTCGACGTGGAAGCGGCGCTCGCGCGCGCGTCGGCGCTGCATGGCGTGATTCCGCACACGGCCGTGGCGGCGATCGTCGCGACGTGCCGCGCGGATCGTCTCGACGCCGACGCGCTCGCTCGCGACGCCGCGCTCGGCGGCAATCTGGCGATCCCGCTCGTCAAGCAATTGACCGCGCGCGTGAAAGAGGCCGATCCCGAGGCCGCGAAATACGTGCATTGGGGCGCGACGAGCCAGGACATCATCGACACGGCGACCGTGCTGCAACTGCGCGACGCGCTCGCGCTGATCGACACGAGCCTCGACGCCACCTGCGCCAATCTGGCCGAACTCGCCCGCGCACACCGCGCGACGCCCGCGGTCGGGCGAACGTGGCTGCAGCAGGCGCTGCCGATCACCCTCGGCCTCAAATTCGCGCAGTGGCTCGATACGCTGCTGCGTCATCGCGAGCGTCTTGCGGCCTTGCGCGAACGCGCGCTCGTGCTGCAATTCGGCGGCGCGGCGGGCACGCTCGCGAGCTTGCGCGACGCGGGCGCGAAGGTGAGCGCCGATCTCGCGAAGGAACTCGGCCTCGCGCAGCCCACGCTGCCGTGGCATACGCAACGCGATCGCATCGCCGAAGCGGCGGCGTTTTTCGGCATGCTGATCGGCACGCTCGGCAAGATCGCGCGCGATATCTCGCTGCATATGCAGACCGAGATCGGCGAACTCGGCGAACCGGCGGCGGCAGGCAAGGGCGGTTCGTCCACCATGCCGCACAAGCGCAATCCGGTCGGCTGCGCGGCGGTGCTCACGGCGGCCACGCGCGCGCCGGGACTCGTCGCCACCGTGTTCGCAGGGATGGTGCAGGAGCACGAGCGCGCGCTCGGCGGCTGGCAAGCCGAGTGGGACGCGCTGCCCGAACTCGCGCGTCTCGCGGGCGGCGCGCTCGCGCAGATCGAACAGATTTCCGGCGGTCTCGAAGTGCGCACCGAACGTCTCGCGGCCAATCTCGACGTCACGCACGGGCTGATTCTCGGCGAGGCCGTGATGCTCGCGCTCGGCGACCGCATTGGCCGCCTCGACGCGCATCACCTCGTCGAAAAGGCCTCGAAACAGGCGGTGCAATCGCAACGCACGCTTTACGACGTGCTCGCGGCCGATCCCGCCGTCACGCAGCATCTAGACGAAAATCGTCTTGAAGCGCTGCTCGACCCCGCCAATTACGTGGGCGAAGCGCACGCGTTCGTCGACGCGGTGCTCGCGTCGTACGCCCAGCGTTCGCCCCATTCTTCATCGCAGACTCATCAGGAGTAACCGCATGCCTTATGCAGCCGTCAACGACACGCAGCTGTTCTACCGCATCGACGGTGCGCAGGACAGCACGGCGCCGTGGCTGGTTCTGTCGAACTCGCTCGGTAGCGACGTATCGATGTGGACGCCCCAGCTCGTCGAATTCTCGAAGCATTTCCGCGTCCTGCGTTACGACACGCGCGGTCACGGTCATTCGGCCGCGCCGCAAGGTCCGTACACCATCGAGCAACTGACCGGCGACGTGATCGGCCTGCTCGATCATCTCGGCATCGCGCGCGCGCATTTCGCGGGCGTTTCGATGGGCGGTCTCACGGGCGTGGGCCTCGGCGCGCGTTTCGCGGACCGCATCGACCGTCTCGTGCTGTGCAACACCGCCGCGAAGATCGGCACGCCGGAAGTGTGGGTGCCGCGCGCCGCGAAAGCGCGCGCCGAAGGCATGCTCGCGCTCGCCGCCGCCGTGCTGCCGCGCTGGTACACGCCGGAATTCATCGCGCGCAACGCGCTGGTGATGTCGCAGGTGCGCGACGTGTTCGTTCACACCGACAAGGACGGCTACGCGTCGAACTGCGAAGCCCTCAACGCCGCCGACCTGCGCGGCGAAGCGCCATCGATCAAGGCGCCGACGCTCGTGATCTCGGGCACGCACGATCTGGCCGCAACGCCCGCTCAAGGCCGGGAACTGGCGGAGTCGGTGCCGGGCGCGCGCTATGTCGAACTGAATGCCGCGCACATCTCGAACGTCGAGCTCGCCGACGAATGGAACCAGGTCGTGCTGGCCTTCCTGCAGGAGTCGAAATGAACGAAGACGATCGTTACGAAGCCGGCCTGAAAGTGCGCCGTGCGGTGCTCGGCGATGCACACGTCGACCGCTCGATCGCGAACCGCACCGATCTGACCGAAGAATTCCAGAAGCTCATTTCGCGCTATGCGTGGGGCGAAATCTGGACGCGCGAAGGTCTGCCGCGTCACACGCGCAGCCTGCTCACGATTTCGATGATGGTGGCGCTCAACCGCAACGAGGAACTCGCGCTGCATCTGCGCGCCGCGAAGAACAACGGCGTGACGCGGGACGAAATCAAGGAAGTGCTGCTGCAAACGGCGATCTATTGCGGCGTGCCCGCGGCCAATTCGGCGTTCCATCTTGCCGACCGCATTTTCCGCGAGGAAGACTCCGCGTCGGCCGAAGGTTCGCAAGGCTGATTGCCCAGCAATCGGTGCAGGTTTAGTCCATCGACGGCGAGTTCACGCCCAGCACTTCGTGCAGGTGTGTGCTCGTCGTGGTGTATTGCAGATGGATTTTCTTCTCGGGAAAGACGTGGCGCGCCGCGCCAAACGCCGCGAGCGCGGTTTCGTGAAAGCCCGAGAGAATCAACTTCTTCTTGCCCGGATACGTGTTGATATCGCCCACGGCGAAGATGCCCGGCACGCTCGTTTCGAAGCGCGCCGTATCGACGGGCAATTGCTTGCGGTCCAGTTCGACGCCCCATTGCGCGATTGGCCCGAGTTGCGGCGAAAGGCCGTAAAACACCAGCAAATATTCGAGTTCGAGCGAGCGCGTGATGCCGTCGCCGCCCGTGACCTTGATGCGTTTGAGCACGCCGTCATCGTCGTCGAAACCGTTGATCTGGCCAATGATCGCCTGCATGCGCCACGTTTCGCAGAGCGTGCGCATCTGCGCGACCGATGCCGGCATGGCGCGAAACTGCTCGCGCCGGTGCAGCAGAATCACGCTCTGCGCGACGTCGACGAGACGCAGCGCCCAGTCGAGCGCCGAGTCGCCGCCGCCGCAAATCACGATGTCCTTGTCGCGGAACTGTTCGGGGTCGCGCACGCGATAGAACAGTTGCCGGTCCCGATAGCGTTCGATGCCGCTCACTTTCAGCGTGCGCGGTTGAAACGATCCCACGCCCGCCGCGATGAACACGGTCTTCGTGAGGAATGTCGTGCCTTTCGAGGTCTGCGCGAAGAAGCGTCCATCGCCGCGCCGCTCGACGATCTGCACTTCCTCGCCCAGATGAAACGTCGCGCCGAACGGCTCGATCTGCTTCATCAGCGAATCGACGAGTTGCCGGCCCGTGCAAACCGGAATCGCCGGTATGTCGTAAATGGGTTTGTCGGGATAGAGTTCGGCGCATTGACCGCCGACCACCGGCAGCGAGTCGACCACGTGGGCGCGTATGTCGAGCAGCCCGAGTTCGAAGACCTGGAAGAGGCCCACGGGACCGGCGCCCACGATCAGCGCATCCGTTTCGATGGGCTGATCGTGCGCGGCGGCGGGCCGGGAAGGGGCGGTCTCGGGCAGGCGTTCGGCGCCGTCGGTCATGGTCACTCCTCGGGATTGCGCTCGGCCACGTAATGTTTGAGGACGGCGAGCACGGCGGCGTCTTCGGCGCGGCTTGCTTCGTCGCTCGCGGAACCGGCTTCGGCTTCGTCGCCGAACAGCGAAGCGGGCGCCGCGATGGTTTCGATTTCGCGGCCTTCGCGGAACACGCGGATTTCCAGTGTCGACGCGAGATATTCGGCCACCCAGTGCACGCCTTCGATATGCGTTCCCACGCGGATCGGTGTCTTCATCGCCATGCCTCCGGCCGCTGCCCGCGTGCGGCCCGGCAGCGCAATAATGTGTCGATAACCCCACGATACGCCGATGGCGCGGGTCTTGCCTGAACCTTGCCCAAACCGTGCGCCAACCCGGCCTGAGCGTGCCGAAGTCGCGCAATCGCCGCGCGGAGGGCGAAAAAAAGCGGCCCGAAATGGGCCGCCCGGTAGCGTTGCGCGCCGCGCGGAAGCGCGGCGGCGAAGCTGCGTTATTGAACCGTCGCGAGCACGTCGCGCACGGTGCCGAAGAGACGCTCGATCTCTTCTTCCGTGACGACCAGCGGCGGCGAGAACGCCAGAATGTCGCCGGTGAAGCGGATCAACACGCCCGCTTCGAAGCACTTCACGAACACCTCATAGGCGCGCGCGCCCGGTGCGCCGTCGCGCGAATCCAGTTCGATGCCCGCGACGAGGCCGAGATTGCGGACGTCCTTCACGTGCTTCGCGTCGCGCAGCGCGTGCGCCGCGGCTTCGAACTTCGGAGCGAGCGAATTTGCGCGCTCGAACAGCCCTTCGCGGCGATACAGATCCTGCGTGGCGATCGCGGCCGCGCACGCGAGCGGGTGCGCCGAATAGGTGTAGCCGTGGAAGAGTTCGATCGCGCCCGGCGCACCGCTGTTCACGACCGTGTCGTGGATCGTGCGGCTCACGGCCACGCCGCCCATCGGCACGGCGGCGTTGTTGATCGCCTTCGCCATCGTGATGATGTCGGGCGTCACACCGAAATATTCGCTCGCCGTGGCTTTGCCGAGACGGCCGAAACCGGTAATCACTTCGTCGAAAATCAGCACGATGCCGTGCTTTGTGCAGATCTCGCGCAGGCGTTGCAGATAGCCTTGCGGCGGAATCAGCACGCCCGTCGAACCGGCAACCGGCTCCACGATCACGGCCGCGATGGTCGACGCGTCATGCAGCGCGACGATGCGTTCGAGGTCCTCGGCGAGATGCGCGCCCCACGCCGGCTGGCCCTTCGAGAACGCGTTGTGTTCGAGATTGTGCGTGTGCGGCAGATGATCGATGGCGGGCAGCAACTGGCCCGAATACGCCTTGCGGTTCGGCCCGATGCCGCCAACCGAGATGCCGCCGAAGCCCACGCCGTGATAGCCGCGCTCGCGGCCGATCAGCTTGGTGCGCTGGCCTTCGCCGCGCGAGCGGTGGTAGGCGAGCGCGATCTTCAGCGCGGTATCGACGGACTCCGAACCCGAGTTCGTGAAGAAAATGCGGTCGAGCCCTTCGGGCATGATCTCGGCGACCTTGCTGGCCGCTTCGAAAGCGAGCGGGTGGCCCATCTGGAACGTCGGTGCGAAATCGAGCGTGCCGGCCTGCTGGGCGATGGCCGCGACGATTTCCTCGCGCGCGTGGCCGGCGTTCACGCACCACAGACCCGCGCTGCCGTCGAGCACCTCGCGGCCGTCGGTCGTGCGGTAATACATGCCCTTGGCCGATTCGAGCAGGCGCGGCGCGGCCTTGAACTGACGGTTGGCCGTGAACGGCATCCAGAACGACGACAGGTCGTCGATGACGGGGCGCGAAGTCATGGGTGTTCTCCTGAGGTGGTTTGACAGACTCTATCGCCAGGGCTTGAAGCGCGGCAGATACAGTCTCTATACTGCGCTGATAACTGTGCTGGACAATTTGTCCCAACTGTATTGGTCTGTACTCGGCACGGCAGGGTACAGTCCTCGCCACCTTATGATCGAAATCGAACTGGAACGCGGCCGCCAGGCCGCTACGACGCTCGTCGAACAGATCGTGCGCGCGTTTGCGCGGGCGATCGAGGCGCACACGCTGCGCACGGGCGCGCTTTTGCCCTCGGTGCGTCAGCTCGCGCAATCGCACGAGTTGTCGACCTATACGGTGACCGAAGCATATAACCGGCTCGTGTCGATGGGACTCGTGGTGGCCCGGCGCGGTTCCGGCTACCGTGTGGCGCAACGCGCGGAGGCGCCGCGCGCCGCCGCGGCGGGCTGGCAGCCGCCTGCGCTCGCCGCCACCTGGCTGCTGTCCGATGTGTTCGCCGATCACTCGGTGCCGATCAAGGCCGGTTGCGGCTGGATGCCGGGCGAGTGGATCAACGAAACGGGGCTGCACCATGCGCTGCGCGCGACGAGTCGCGTGCCGGCGGTGCGTCTGGGCGACTACGGCCATCCGTACGGTTTCGCGCCGCTGCGCGAGCGGGTGGCGGCGCAACTCGATCGCCAGGGGCTGCCGGTCGAGGTCGGCAACGTGTTGCTCACGCAGGGCGCGACGCAGGGGCTCGATCTGATCGTGCGCACGCTGCTGCGGCCCGGCGACACTGTACTGGTCGAAGACCCGGGTTACTGCAATCTGCTGCAGATTCTCAAGCTTGCGGGGCTGACGGTGCAGGGCGTGCCGCGCACGCCTGCCGGGCTCGATCTCGACGCGCTCGAACAGCAGATCGCCGCGCATCGGCCCAAAGCGATCTTCGTGAACACGACGCTGCAAAATCCCACCGGCGCGAGCTTCACGATGGCGAACGCGTTCCGCCTGCTGCAGATCGCCGAGCGCGAGCGCATGTGGGTGGTCGAAGACGACGTCAGCCGGGAACTCGCGCCGCCGGGCGCGCCGCTGCTCGCGGCGATGGAAGGGCTGCAGCGCGTGCTGTATGTGGGCGGATTTTCGAAGACGGTCACGCCGTCGCTGCGTTGCGGCTACGTCGTCGCGGAGCGCGACGTGCTGCGCGAACTCGCGCGCGCGAAGATGGCGGTCGGACTCACGTCTTCGCAGACGATCGAGCGCATCGTCGACAAGGTGCTGCTCGAAGGGCGTTACGCGCGCCACGTCGAAATCGTCAACGAGCAGTTGAAGGCTGCGCATGCGACGTTCGAAGAGCGCATCGACGCGCTCGGGCTCGAACCGTTCTGCCGGCCGCGCGCGGGACTGTTCGTCTGGGTGCGGCTGCCGGTGGAGGCCGCGCGGGCGGGCGAGCTGGCGACGGCCGCGCTGCGCGACGGCATCTGGCTCGCGCCGGGCTCGTATTTCCGTCCCGACGACGCGGCCAGTTCCTGGTTCCGTTTCAATGCGCCGTACTCGCTCGACGACGCGCTCTGGTGTTTTATCGAGCGCGCGAGCAGCGGAAACTTCTAAGGGATCCTGACGAGGCGATCAGCTTTGTGCAAGATGCGCGAGATGCGCAAGCAGCGGATACATCGAGGCGACGAGTGACAGCGCCATGGCGATGTTGAATGCGCGCAGGCGGCGCGGATCGGCGAGAAAGCGCCGCATGCCGGTGCCGAACGCAGCCCACACGCAGATGCAGGGCAAGCCGATCACATAGAACAACGCGGCCATCACGACGGTATTCATGCCGAAGTCCGTCGACAGCCGGATCGTCGTCGCGGCGGTCAGCACCATCATCCACGCCTTGGGGTTGATCCACTGGAACGCGATGGCCTCGTGAAAGCGCATGGGACGCCGCTCGCCGCTTTTCATCTTGAGGTCGCCCGAGGTGCCGATTTTCCACGCGAGCCACAGCAGATACGCCACGCTCGCGGCTTCGAGTGCCGTGTAGAGCATGGGTACGTGGCGGAACGCCTGACCCAGACCGAAACCCACGGAGAGCATCAACACCACGACGCCCGCGCTGATGCCGAGAATATGCGGCACCGTGCGCCGGAAGCCGAAATTGACGCCCGAGGCGAGCAGCATGGTGTTATTGGGGCCGGGCGTGATGGTCGTGACGATGACGAACAGCATGCCGGCGGGCAGGGCGCTGAGCATGTCGGGCAGCATGAGGCGAGGGCTCCGGTAAAGCGAGGGCGATCGTATCGATCAGGATGGAGCCAGTCTAGCTGCGTGTTTCGGTACAGTACCGGTACAGATGGCAGAGTGTCTGCCGGTACGGCGTGGTGGCGGGTGGACGGGAACTGTCCGGTGGTCGGGGTGACGGGCGGTGACGGGCGGACCGCCGGGCCAAGCTGAGCTGGACCGCGCCCGGCCGCGCTGTCCTGCACGCGGCGGGCGTCTGGGTGCGAAGTCGCTCAGGTGGTCTGCCAGCGTGCGTCGGCGACCACGAGCTTGCGCGGGATGAGCTTGAGTTCGGTGAACGTGTCCGCGATCTGTTGCTGGTAGGCGAGCGTGGCGGCATCGATGGGGCGCACGCCGTAACCGGCGCGCTTGAGCGCCACTTCGAGCGTGGCCGTGTCGAGGCCGACCAGCGGCGACAGTTGCGCGGCGACCGCCGGAATGTTGTCGCGCGCGAAATTATCCACGGCGACGAGTTCGTCGACCAGCGCCCGCACGACCTGCGGCTGTGCATCGGCGAACTTGCGGGTCGCGAGGTAATACTGCACGTTGTCGACGAGATGCTCGCCGTTGGCGATCGTGCGCGCATTGGCCTGACGCTCGATCGCGGCGAGATACGGGTCCCAGATCACCCAGGCATCGACGCTGCGGCTCGTGAACGCGGCGCGCGCATCGGCGGGCGCGAGATAAACGGGCTGAATATCCTCGTACTTGAGATTCGCTTTTTGGAGCGCTTTCACGAGCAGATAGTGCACGTTCGAGCCTTTATTCAAGGCCACCCGCTTGCCGCGCAGATCGGCGACCGTGCGAATCGGCGAATCCTGCGGGACCACGATGGCTTCGCCCTTCGGCGCGGGCGGCTCGCTGGCGATATAGACGAAATCCACGCCGCCAGCCTGGGCGAAAATCGGCGGCGTCTCGCCAACCGTGCCGACATCGACCGCGCCCGCATTGAGGCCTTCGAGCAATTGCGGACCGCCGGGGAATTCCAGCCATTGCACCGAAAAACCGAGCGGCGCAAGGCGTTTTTCGAGCGTGCCGCGCGCTTTCAATACGACGAAATTCCCGTACTTCTGAAAACCGACGCGCAGCACCTTGTTGCCTTGCGCGCGCGCCGCGCCGCTTTGCAGCGCGAATGCGGAGGCGGCGCCGACGCCGGCCGCGCTACGGATCGTGGCCAGCGTGGCCGCGCCCGCAGCGGCTTTCAGAAGCTGTCGACGCGCGCCGTTGGCGCGGTGGTCGTCGTGTTGATCGTTCGACATCGTGTGGTCTGCCTTTGAATGACGCTATTTGCGAATGGCTGCGCGCATTGAACACCCATTGAACGCCGATTGTTCGCGCGAGAGGTGTCACCTTAAATCCGTTTTAGCGTCGGCCTAACCAAGATATCGTCAGATGCTTATCTGCCGACCCGCATATCGCGTTGCATGCGCGAACGTCATAACGATGTGCAAATCCATTATTGGAGCGCCGCGCGGCGCGTCCTTATACTGCAGCCTCATTGTGGGCGAAGTGGCAGGCGGCAGACATGGCGGAATATTTCGACGCGGAACACGCGCAGGCTGTTGCCGCGCTCGAAGCGCGCTTCGCGGCGCGCACGGAATGGCCCACATGGCTGCTGATCGCGGGCGTGTACGGCGGCTGGTTCGCCACGCTGCTGATGGTGCGCCATCATGCGCTCTCGCTGCACGCCGCCGCGCCGCTGCTCGCTGTGCTGTGCGCCTGGCATATGTCGATGCAGCACGAATTGCTGCACGGTCATCCGACACAATATGCATTCCTGAATAAATTGTTGGGATTCGCGCCGCTCACGATCTGGTTTCCCTACACGCTCTATCGCGACGCGCATCTCGAACATCATCGCGACGAAGCGCTCACCTTGCCGGGCCTCGATCCCGAAACGAATTATGTGCCCGCAGGCGAGTGGCAACGCTGGCCCGCGTGGCGTCGTGCGCTCTGGCACGCGCGCAAAAGCTTCGTGGGCAGAATGGTGGTGAGCCCGCCGATGAGCGCCGCCGCGGTGCTGGCCGCCGCGTTCAAAGCGCTGCGCACGCGCGACCGCCGCTATGCGCCAATGTGGATCGTGCACGGCGCGTGCGTCGCTGCGTTGCTGTTCGCGCTGCAACACTGGGCAGGCGTGCCGTGGTGGTTTTATCTGCTCGCCGTGACGTGGCCCGCGCTGTCGCTCGCGACCATCCGCTCGTTATACGAACATCGCGCCGCGCCGGACCCAAAGGCGCGCATCGCGATCAACGAAGCGGGCGCGGCCATGCGGCTGCTGTTTCTGAACAACAACTATCACCTCGTTCATCACGACCTGCCGTCGCTCGCCTGGTACAACCTGCCGCGTGCGTACCATCTGCGTCGCGCGGATTACGCCGACAAATGCGCGGATTTCGTGATCCGCGGCGGCTATGGCGAGTTGCTGCGCCGCTACGCCTGGAAAGCCACCGACGCACCGGTTCATCCGTTCGGCAACGGCGCGGCCTGATCCGTTCGCGAGCCCACCCCACGTTTAGCCAAAAGATCGATATACATCGAAGCGCGGGATTGATAGGCTGCGGCGTATGGATTCTTTACTCACTTCCGCATCGCTGCGGCGCCTGCAGGTGTTTCTCGCCGTCTGCGAGACGCTGCATATGGCGCGCGCCGCCGAACAGCTCGGCGTGGCCCAGCCCGCGCTCAGTCAACAGATCAAGGGACTTGAAGAGGCGCTCGGCGTGCGCCTCTTTCATCGCCGCAAGCGGGGCATCGACCTCACGGCGGCGGGCGAGGCCTTTCGCGCCGAAGCGCAGAAACTGCTCGCGCTGCACGGTCACGCGATCGACGCGGTCAGGCGCACTGCGCGCGGCGAACTGGGCACGCTGGCGATCGGCTATGTCGCGTCGGCGATGTTCGAGCGCAGCTTTCCCGTGCAATTGCGGGCCATGCGCGAGACGCATCCGAATGTGGAACTGGAGTTGCGCGACGAGAACCTGCGTACGCTGTTCGCGGCGCTGGAAGCGGGCGAACTCGATGTCGCGCTGGTGCGTGCGCCCGTGGCCGCCGAGGCGCCGCTGCGCCATCGCGTCCATTCGAGTCAGGAACTGGTGGTGATCTTGCCGAAGTGGCATCCGCTCGCCGCGCTGGAAAAGATTCCGCTGGCGAAGCTCGCGACGGAGCCGATGGTGGGCTTTCCCGATCCCGACGACGTCGGCACGATGCGCGTCGTCACCGACCTCGCGGCCAAGGCGGGCGTGAAGCTGCAACCGAAGTGGAAGGTCTCGGACGTGGGCAGCATCATCGGCCTGGTGGCGGCCGGGTTGGGGTTCGGGATCGTGCCGCTTGAGATCGCGCGGCTCGCGGGCGCCGGGATCGTGGCGCGACCGCTGGCGGCGCGTGGAGCGCGCGCCGAACTTTGGCTGGTCTGGCACGAGGCGCGCGAAACGCCCGCGCTGAGCCGGTTTCTGGCGATCGCCGGCAAAAGCCGCGTGGCGAAGGCCGCCGGCTAGCATGCACGCGGCGTCTTGCGCGATGAGCGCGCACGGAGGCCACGCATGGGCGTAGCAACGGCCGACGCGGTCGCGCTGGATGCGGCGACCGCGCAGAGTCAGGCAGACGACGGTCTGCCGCGAAGCTTGCGCTTCTTAGAAGCTGCGACGCTGCGCTTCGGCGAGCAGTTCGCAGTATTCGAGGTGGCGATTCAGCGCCACGGTGCCGAGACGGCGTGCTGCTTCAAGAAATCGAGCCACATTCGACGAAATTGCAATAATCACTGCGCCCATGATGTCCTCGTTTGGCTGGGGTATGTACCTAAGGGTTATCCCTAATCATACGCGCTTCCATCGGGAATGCAACGGCGTGAGTGTGTCGATTTGCAACACTCGGCCCCGGCTGGCCCCGAAAATCGGGGCAAAACCGGCGCCGACTGTGCGGATTAGCGCAACGATCGCGGCTGCCACGGTCCGCGCGCCGCGATCCCGCCCTGCAATCCAATATGCAATTCCACAAGCCAGCGGCGCGGGCACTCGCTGCTGACGCGCACGGTGCGGCCGCTCGCGATGGCGCGCGGCTCGACGAAGCCACTCGCCCGCGCGTCGCGCCAGGCGTGGTGCGCGTCGGAGCGAATCCAGACGCTCAATGCGGCGCAGGTCATGAAGCAGAACAGGGTGGTGAGGCCGAGCGCGAGATCGGGATGGCTGCCGCGCGCGACAAAGGCGAACGCGCAGGTGAGGATCGGGTTGATCAGCAGAATCAGGACGACGAGGCGCAAGACCGCGCGACGGCGCGGCGTCGACGTGTGACGAAACGAGGTGCCGGGGTGGTGCATGGTGAGTCGCTACGCGTATTTATTGTTTGGCTCATTGCAGCAGCGTGACGGGTGCGGCGCACAGCCGCCGGAGTTGCGCGAGCATGCCCCATTTGCGCAGAAAGCCCAGACGGCTCGCGTCGACCACGACGATATCGGCGCTCGCGCACTCCACGCATGCTGCAATGCTGCGAGCGGGCGGTCCGAACACGCTGCGCCGCGTGTAGGGCACGCCGGCGTCGTCGAGAATCGCGCAGGTTCGCGCGAGTGCGTCGCTCATCGAGCGATGGTAGCGTTCGCGCAATTCGGCCGGCGACCAGAATGCGCTGCTGCGGTCGATCGAAGCGTCGCCCAGCACTTCGACGACTTCGACTTCGCTGACGCAATGCTCGGCGAACAGAAAGGCGCTGTGGCGCGCGGCTTCGGCGGCGCCGTGCCGGTCGAAGATGGGGATCAGCAGTTTGAGCACGGAAACCTCGGGAGACTTTGTGAATGCGCTCGACGCAGACAGGGCGCTCAGTCGCGCACGAACACGAACGGAGCCAGCGCGGCCACGCAGAGCGCGAGACCGGCTACGGCGGACCCCAGCGCGATGCAGGTCACGGCTGCGCCCACGCCTGTCATGGCGATCGCATCGAGACGCCGCCGCCGCGCACGCCGGCACTCGATCTCGGCCAGCGACGCCGAGCGTGCAAGCGGTGCTTGCGCCCAGGTGAATACCGTCATGAACCCTCCGTCGACGCGCGATGCGCAAAAGTTGCAGGAGCTGCAACCACGGAGGAAATCGTAGCGGGCGCGCCGTAAAAACCGTGCTAAAACACGCGGCGGCCGTTATAAATGCGGCGTATCGAAACGCAGAAAGCGGATCAGGCCGGGATCAGCCGCCGAGTACGGCGCGCGCAATATCGGCCGTAATCGGTTCGCGCATGCGTTCGATCAGATGTGCGGTCGCCTGATCGTAACCGCAGGCGAGCACGGCCTGGACGTGGCCGAGGCGCGAATAGATCGCGCGAACACGGCCTTCCGCGAAGTTGCCGGAGATGTCGAGATCGTCCCATTGCGTGGCGTGGCCGAGATAATCCACGCGCTGGCCGAAATGCTCGGTCCAAAAGAACGGCACGCCTTCGTAGCGCACCTCGCGTTCGAGCATGTTGAGTGCCGCCACGCGCGCGAGTTGCTGCGCGACGCGCCAGTGCTCGATGCGCGCCGTGCGTGCGAGGCCCGAGCCGTCGGCAAGCGGAAAGCGCGCAATATCGCCGGCCACGTAGACGCGCGGCGCGGCGCACATCGTCGCATCGACGCTCACGCCGCCGTCGTGATCGAGCTTCAGTCCGGCCAGCAACTGCGTCGCGGGGCGCACGCCCACGCCCGCGATGACCGCGTGCGCGGGCAAGTTCTCGCCAGTGTCGAGTTGAATCGATTCAATGCATTCGCGGCCTTCCAGACGCAGCGCCTTCGCGCGCTGAAACGTCACGCCGTGCGCCTCGTGCCAGTCGCGAAACAGGCTGCCGACGCGCGCGCCCAGCGCCTGGTGCAAGGGCACGCCGCTCGGCGTGACGACGGTCACGCGTACATCGCGCTTGCGCAGCGCCGAGGCGGTTTCGAGCGAGATGAAGCTGTCGCCGAGCATGACGACGTGCTCGCCGGGTGCAATGCCTTCAAGAATCGCCTTCGCGTCGTGCAACGTGCGCAGCGTGAACACGCGATCGAGATTGGCGCCGGGCAGGTCGGGGCGACGCGCGCTCGAACCGGTCGCGACCAGTGCGGCGTCGAATGCGGTTTCGCGGCCATCGGCGAGCGTGACGCGCTTGAGCGCCGTGTCGAAGCGCACGACGGCGGTGTGCTCGATGCGCAGACGTTCGTCGCGCGTTATTTCCTCGGACAAAAGCGGCGGCACGTCGTCAGGCTGCATGTCACCTGCGGGAACGAATTTGCTCAGACAGGTGCGGTCGTAAGGCGCTTCGGGCTCCGCGCAGAAGACGGTCAACTCGCCGTCGAAACCGTTGTCGAGCAGCGTGGCCACCGCCGATGCGGCCGCCGCACCGCCGCCGATAATCGCGAAGCGTTGCGGCGTGCCGCGCCGCGCGACGGTCGCCGCCGGCGCGCCGGGCTGCAGATCGATGAATACGCTCGACGACTCCACCTTGACGGGCCACGCCTTGAGGCTGCCCAGCGCGGGCGGTTCGAGCCACGCGCCGCTATCGGCGGCGAATACGGCCTTGTGCCACGGACAGACGATGCGGCCATTACAGAGCGCGCCGGCTTCGAGCGGCGCGCCAGCGTGCGGACAATCCGCCTGAAACGCCCGCAGGCATTCGCCGTCGCGCACGAGCAGGACGGCTTCGTTTTCGATCTTCACGCGCGTCATGCCCGAAGCGGGCAATGCTCCCAGTTCCGCTGCCTTGATCCATGCATTCATGACGCGCTCCTGCCTGAAATAGCCGATATTTCCCGCTTGATGTAGCGGAAAGACGCATAGGAAAGAGCGCAAGCGCCGTGCCGCCGCAACACGGCCAGCCGATGCGAATAACGATGCAAATAACGATGCGGATAAATCAGCCGCGCCAACGGCACGCTTCGTGCGCTAACGGTCGTGAGCGTGTGATCGACACGTGTTTGTCGGTCTGCGTTTTTCATTCGGGTAGATCGACCATTTTCATTTAATCAGGAGTCCAAGCTATGTTGACGAAGAAAACACTTGCGGCGGCGCTGGTCGTCGCCATGGCGACGATGTCGGGCGCCGCGTTCGCGCAAGGCAACGGCGGCGGCAGCAGTAGCAACGGCACGGGTGCGCAGGGCGCGGGCGGCGACGCCAGCGGTTCGACGCAGAACATGAACATGGACCAGCGCCAGCCGGCCTCGTCGGCGCATGCCACGACGAAGCATCACAGCACGAAGTCGCACCACGCAAAGAAGCCCATGAACGACACCACGAATACGCCTGGCGCAGACGCCAGCAGCGATACCAAGGGTCAATAGCGATTCAGCGTGGGGTGGAAAATGCATTGCGCGAGCGGCCCGAAAGGGCCGTTCCGCCTGAAACGGGGCCATAAAATAATTGCCGCAATTTCGTGGCACGCGAACAATAATTCAGAAATAAATACCGAAAAAATAAGGGGAATAACGTTATCGAACTTTTTTAAGTTTGTTTTAAGAAAGCCTGGATAGCCTCGGGCCTTTCGCCCATCGGCACCGCAAGGGTGGCCGGTGTCACATCGAAAGTCGTGTGTCACGCGCGCGGCTTTTCGCCAGCATTCCGTTTCCAGCAGATGCCCAAACTCGTCTTGTCGACATCTACGGGATTCTCGGGTAAAGCGTTCATCGTCGCCGCTATGAGCACGGCCTGCACCGCATGGCTCATGCACCAGGCCCCCACGCAAAGCGCCGACGTATCGCTGCACGCATCCGACGATATCCCGGCTCATGCCACGCGCGACGGCGCGTCCGCGACTGCCACGCAATCCGCCCAGACCGCTGCAAGCACGCCGCCCGCCGCGCCCGCTTATCGCGTCGAAACGGCCCAGGTTACGCACAGCTTTTCCGAAGCCGCGACCAAACTGGGCGTCGACGCGGCGACCGCCGCGCAACTCGCGCGCGCGCTCGCGGGCCGACTCGATTTTCGCCGCGATCTGCAACCCGGCAGCGAAGTGCGCTTCGTGTTTCGCAACGACAACGCGCCGGCCGATGCGAATGCACAGACGAATACGCAGACAAATGCGCAGTCGTCGTCACAACCGGTAGCCGCCACGAGCGCCAGCACTGCCGCGAGTCCCGACGACGATCTCCCGCTCGCCGTGCGCATTTCCACGGGCAAGACGTCGCACGACTTGTTCCTCTATCGCAATCTCGACGGCAAGGCGTTCTATTACGGCGCCGACGGCCAGTCGAATGCGCCTTCGTTCACGCGCTATCCGCTCGCTTATACGCGAGTGTCGTCGGCGTTCTCGCCAAATCGGCTCGATCCGGTCACGCATCGCTGGGCGGCGCACGAAGGCGTCGATCTCGCCGCGCCCGCAGGCACGCCCGTGCACGCAACCGCGCGCGGCACCGTGACGTTCGCGGGCTGGGAGACCGGCTATGGACGCGTCATCAAGATCAAGAATTTCGGCGACTATTCGACGACCTTCGCGCATCTCTCGCGTTTTGCGAAGTCGCTGCGCGCGGGCGCGCAGGTGCGCACGGGGCAAGTCATCGGTTATGTCGGGTCGACGGGATGGGCGACGGGACCGCATCTGCATTACGAAGTGCACGTCGATCACGTGCCGAAGAATCCGCTCACGGTTGCGCTGCCGCAACGCTCGGGCATGAGCGCCGAGGAAAAAGAGCATTTCGCCCAGCAGGTCGCGCAGTTCGAGCCGATGCTCTGATCGCGGTGTCCCCGCCGTTTGCGCGCCGGTCCCCGGCCGTTTCCGCACGGTTTCCCCTGCCGTCAGGTTTATGCACTACAGTGCGTGAGCACGCACGCCTTATCGCGCGCATCACCGCTCATCAGGGAGCCAAGGTCATGACCGAACATCGGCAGCACCCATCGTCCGTGGTGTCGTTCAAAAGCGCCCACGATTTCGATACGACCATCGCGCAACTCAAAAGGGCGCTCGACGGCGTGGGCGCCACCGTGTTCGCGGACGTGGACCAGCGCGAGGCGGCGTCGCTCGTCGGGCTCGCATTGCGGCCCACGCGGCTGATTCTCTTCGGCAATCCGAAAGCGGGCACGCCGATCATGGCCGCCAATGCACACGCGGCGCTCGAGTTGCCGCTGCGCCTCGTGGTCTGGCAGGACGACGAGGGCCACGCGGTGGTCGATTACCGCGATGTCTCGCAGACGCTCGGTCCGCTCTACGCCATCGCGCCTGAACTGCTCGGGCCGATCCAGCGCGTCGCCGCCTTGTTGCAGGCGGCCGTGCAGTAATATCCGATGAAAAGTGAGCCGCGCGCTTTAGCCCCTGAAATACGGGGCGAAAAGCGCGCGTCGGTGTACATCTTCTTCATTGTTCGTTGATTGACAAGCGCGTTGCGCAACGCGCGCGCTTCATTGTCCGAAAAATAGATCGCACTGCGAACGAGGCAGACACGGCTTGCCGCCGGTGCGCTGGCCGGCCGCGCTGCGCGTGTCGGCCGTGCCGCCGTACGACATGTCGGTCGCGGCCTGAGCGGACGCATTGGCGTCGTCGAGCAGGGTGCGATGTGTGCTTTCCGGCGGCACCGCTTCGTCCCGGGCCAGCGACGTACGCGGCGTGCCGGCCGCCACGACGCTCACGCACACGGCGAGTATCGCCAATCGGATTTTCATTTCGACACTCCTTCTTCATGCGCCGCCGCACACGCGGTGCAGGGCGGCGTGCGCGCACGGCACGCGCCACTGCGCCGTACGCATTCAGGTGGAGTCGGGATGCCGGCACAACGCCAGGGCTGCCGAACGTGTTAGCTGACTGCTTACACCGTGGCGCGCCCTCGCCAGGCGGAGGGCGGCGCAGCACGGCGCGGCGCAAGAAGAAGGGAAGAGCGGGCGCGCAGAGAACGTCCGCGCTGCCCTTCAGTTATAGCGCGCGCACGCGAGAGTGCAAAACCCGGCCGTCTTTCAGGATTTCGCCAATTCTTCCCATTTCTTTCGGCATTGAAATGTAGTGAAAGCTTAAGGAAATTGAATGGTCGCTGTCACGTCATGTTGTGGTGTTGTAATTCGCTCGCCCTGATGTCTGGCGCATTAACCCGGTGAAACCTGATCGGCGCGAAAGCAAGCCCACACGTATTCGACGCGTCGAGCAGGACTCTAAAACCAACTCGAAAAATCGATGGAGCCCACAAAAATGTACCGCCGAGCATTACTCGCCGTGCCGTGCGTCGGCATTGCCGCCGCACTGTTCGCGTGCGGCAGCAGCAATTCGAACTCGGGTTCGACGACGTCGTCGCAGTCCGCACAGGACGCACTCACGACTGCCACGCCGATCAAGCACCTTGTGGTGATCTACGGCGAGAACGTCTCGTTCGATCACTACTTCGCGACCTATCCGAGCGCGACGAATCCGTCGGGCGAGCCGTCGTTTACGGCCGCTTCGGGTACGCCGTCGATCAACGGCCTGACGGGCACGCTGCTCACGTCGAACCCGAACTTCACCAACACGGCCAACGGCACGGACGCGGCCAATCCGTTCCGCCTCGACCGCACGCAAGCCGCCACCGCCGACCAGAACCACGCCTACACGGCCGAGCAGCAAGCCGGCGACAACGGCGCGCTCGACCTGTTCCCGAAGTACACGGGTAACGCGACGAGCGGCGGCGCCGGCGCCTTCGGCACGAAGGGCCAGGTGATGGGCTTCTACGACGGCAACACCGTCACGGCGCTCTGGAACTACGCGCAGAAGTACGCGATGAGCGACAACGCCTGGACGACGACCTACGGTCCGTCGACGCCTGGCGCGCTCGAAGTCGTGTCGGGCCAGACCAACGGCCTCGAACTCGTGAACACGTCGAAGCAGCCGGCCACGGCCACCACCTCGTCGTACTACATCCAGGACGGCGCAGGCGGTCTGACGATGATTAACGACGTCGATCCGGGCTACGACACCTGCTCGAGCACGACCGACTCCGGCATGATCAACGCGAAGAACATCGGCGACCTGCTGAACGCGCAGAAGATCACGTGGGGCGGCTTCATGGGCGGCTTCAACCTGCAGACCGTGAACTCGAACGGCACGACGGGTTGCAAGCGCAGCACGATCGCGACGGCGGTGAACGCGGCGACGGCCGACTACATCCCGCACCACAACTGGTTCCAGTACTTCAAGTCGACGTCGAACCCGCAGCATCTGCGCCCGAGCTCGACGGCCGTGATCGGCAGCACGCTCGAAGCGGACGGCAAGACGCTCGATCCGGCGAACCACCAGTACGACACGGATGACTTCTTCGCTGCGGTGAAGGCGGGCAACTATCCGTCGGTGAGCTTCCTGAAGGCGCCGGCCGCGCAAGACGCGCACGCAGGCTATTCGGATCCGCTCGACGAGCAGGCGTTCGTCACCAAGGTCGTGAACTTCCTGATGCAGCAGCCGGACTGGAAGAACACCGCCGTGGTCGTGACCTATGACGACTCGGACGGCTGGTATGACCATCAGTACATGGCGCCGGTCAGGTCGTCGCTCGCCAGCGCCGACCAGCTCAACGGCAGCGGCGTGTGCGGCACGGGCACGCAGCCGACGGGTGTGAACGGCTCGCCGGTCAACGGCCGCTGCGGTCCGGGCACGCGCATTCCGTTCCTCGTGATCTCGCCGTGGGCGAAGACGAACTACGTCGACCACACGTTCATCGACCAGGCTTCGGTGGTGCGTTTCATCGAAGACAACTGGCTCGGCGGCGCGCGTCTCGGCGGCGGCTCGTTCGATGCCGCGGCAGGCGACCTGCGCGGCATGCTGAACACGACCGGCACGGCGGTGACGTCGCCCCTGTACCTCGACGGAACGCTCGGCACGCAGCTGAGCGCCGCACCGGCGATGTAAATCGAGCGGCGGCGCGAGGCTTGAGCTGCAAGTGAGCTGCCAGCCTCGCGCCGCGTTTGCCCGCCATCGACGACATCCGATAACCAGCGATGTCGAGATGACGGGATGACTATCGCTGACCCGCTTGCCGTGCATGCGCTCCCGTAGCGCTCACGGCAATTCGGCGTTTCAGCGCCAACACGAAGAACGCCACGAAGAACGCATCATGTCCGAGCTTTCCGCATCGCCCACTCCGTCTTCTCCTTCGCCCGAGCCACACGCGCCGCGCACGTCGACGCGTCCCGCGCGCCTCGTGCTGCGCGCCGCCGCCGCCGTGCTGGTCGCGGGCCTCGGCTTCTGTGCCTACGCCGTGGCGTTTCCCGCACATGTGCCCGAGGCGGTCGGCGAAGTCGTCGAGAACCTCACGGGCGCGAATCCGCATCCTGTCGTGCTGCAGCGTCCGCCGGTCGCGCCGCTCTCGGCGATGGCGCAGCTCGGCAAGCAACTGTTTTTCGATCCTTCGCTCTCGGGCTCGGGCCAGCAGTCCTGCGCCTCGTGCCATAGCCCCGATCACGCATACGGTCCGCCCAACGGGCTCGACGTGCAGAAGGGCGGTCTCGCGATGACGCAGCAGGGCTATCGTCCGCCGCCTTCGCTGATGTATCTGTATCGCCAGCCCAATTTCAGCATCGGTCCCGATGCCGGTGAAAACGACGATGCGCCCACGGTGCAGCAGCAGGCGTCCGCATCGGCGAACGTCGTGAAGTCGCAGAAGACTGCGGGCGGCGCGTCGACGTCGGTGGAAATGGTGCCGCAGGGCGGTCTGTTCTGGGACGGTCGCGCCGACACGCTGCAACAGCAGGCCTATGGCCCGCTGCTCAATCCGGTGGAAATGGCCAACAAGGACGTGGACAGCGTCGCGCAGAAGCTGAAGAATGCGCCCTACGCGAAGCACTTCAACGAATTGTTCGGATCCCGAATCTTCGACAACCCGAAGATGGCCGTGTCGGAAGCGATGTTCGCGATCTCGCGCTATCAGGTGGAAGATCCGTCGTTCCATCCGTACAACAGCAAGTACGACCGCTGGCTCGAAGGGCGCGCGCATCTCTCGCAGGCCGAACTGCACGGGCTGCGTCTCTTCAACGATCCGGACAAGGCGAATTGCGCGGGCTGCCACCTCTCGAAGCCCGGCAAGGACGGTCTGCCGCCGATGTTCACCGACTACCAGTATGAAGCGCTCGGCGTGCCGCGCAATCGCACGCTCGCGCAGAACCGCGATCCGAAGTTCTACGATCTCGGCGTATGCGGTCCGTTCCGTGCCGACATGAAAGACCAGCAGCAATACTGCGGGATGTTCCTCACACCCACGCTGCGCAACTCGGCCTCGCGCACGGTGTTCTTCCACAACGGCATCTATCACGACCTCGACCGCGTGATGGCGTTCTACAACGAGCGCAATACCGATCCGGGCAAGTTCTATCCGCGCGGCGCGGACGGCAAGATCGAGAAATACGACGACATGCCGGCCGATCTGCAGAAGAACATCGATGTGGCCGATGCGCCGTTCGACCGCAAGTTCGGCGACAAGCCCGCCATGACCGCGGACGAAATCCACGACATCATCGCGTTCCTCAAAACGCTCAACGACGATCCGGTGCCGTCGCACTGATCGACGCAAAGTCACGCGAATATGCAAATACGCAAACACGCGGACCAACGGCCACGCGCGCTCCCGGGCGCGCTTTTTTATTTGATCGCGACGTTCAGTTCGCGCTGTTGCCGATCAACGAATCGCGCGGATCGGGCGGCGCGCCTTCGAACACCGTTGCCTTGACCTGATTGCGGCCTGCTTCCTTGGCGGCGTAGAGCGCCTCGTCGGCGGCGCGCAACAGCGCGTGAGCGCCGGTGGCCTCGCGCGGCGTGCAGGTCGCGCAACCCACGCTCACGGTCACCGAGCCGTGCTCGCTATGGCCATGCGCGATGCCGAGCGCCGCCACGTTCTCGCGAATCTGCTGCGCGATCTTCCACGCGCCATCGGCGGGCGTGCCGGACAGCACCACCGCGAATTCCTCGCCGCCGTAACGCGCCACCATATCCGTCGCGCGCTGCACGGTCGCGCCGATGGCGTGCGCCACGGCGGCGAGCACTTCGTCGCCGGCCGCGTGACCGTAGAAGTCGTTGAACAGCTTGAAGCGGTCGATGTCGATAAACAGGATCGAAAGCGGCTGCTCGGCGCGGCGCGCGCGCTGCCATTCTTCCACGAGCCGCAGATCGAGCGCGCGACGGTTCGACAGCCCGGTGAGCGCATCGGTGACGGACAGGCGTTTCAGTTCCGATTCCGCGCGCAGCCGCGAGCGCAAACCGAACGCGAGCAGCCACGACGAAAGCGCGACGAACGCGCCGAACGCAATCGAAGTCGGTTCGTAAACGGCGACGCGCTCGCGCCAGCGCACGAGCGTGTCGTCGAGCGCGGGCGCGACCACCACGGTCAGCGAAGCGTGCGGCACGCGTTGATACGTGTAGATGCGCGTCGTGCCGTCCTCATCGTCGCGCGCGACGAAGGAACCCGAACTCGATTTCAGCATGGGCGCGATCTGGCGCTGCGAGGCGAGATTCGTGCCCACGTCGTAATCGGAATACGGTTTGCGCGCGAGCAGCGTGCCGTCGTCGAGCATGATGAAGACGTTGCCGTTCGGCCCGACGTCGATGCGATTGAACAGTTGCTGGAAATACGCGAGCCGCAAGGTGAGCAGCACGACACCCCCGAACTCGCCTTCGTAGTCGCTGATACGGCGCGACAGGCCGATCGCATACTGGCCGTCGTTGACGCGCGAGCGGAACGGATCGGAAATGTACATGCCCTGCGAGCGGCTGCGTTCCTGGGCGCGGAAGTAGTCGCGGTCGGCGAGATTCACATTCGGGTAGGCGCGCCCGTCCTGCGAATCGACCACGTGCCCGCGCGCGTCGGCGTACAGCGCGCCGTCGATATAAAGCGCGCCCGCGATACGGCCGAACAGCACCGTGCGGCGCAGGTCGGGCGGCAGCGTCGCCGTGCGTGGATCGCGGATCGACGCGACGGCGTCCGAGAGAATCAGGTCGTACAGGCCCAGATTGGTTTCGAGGTGGCTCGAAATCAGCGCGGTCAGCATGGTGGAGGTTCGTTGCGCATTTTGCAGCGCTTGCTGCCGTTGTTGCGAAAAACCGATAAAGGCGATCGCGACGATGGCGAAGCCGACGAACGTCCCGGCGCTGCCGAGCACGAACGGATGCTCGCCGAGCCAGCGAAAGAGGTACAGATACGCCGCGCGAACACGGGCGGCCGTGGATCGGTAAAGCGACTGGAACGTCATGCAGGCTCTCCGTGGCGCGGTCTGCGTGACCACGTTCAGCCATGGTGCCGTAGCGGCGCTGGAGAGGGAAGCTAAGTGGCCTAAAACATGCCGCTTGCATGGCATCGCCATTCAACGCGATGAAACAATCAGTTTAACGAACTAATCATCGATTGCTAACGTTGCAACATTCGCGGTGTTCGCGCTCAGCGAGTGGGGCGATTTTGCGAAACGGTCATAGAATCGAGCACGGAGACAGCGACCTGGAGGAGCAGCATGGCCAGCGTGATCGTAGCGAGCGGTCAACCGGTTGAACGCGCGGCGCTCAGCGAGCTGGTGCGCGCGGCGGGCCATCAGGTGACGGGAGAGGCCGAGAGCGGGCAGCGGGCGTTGCAGTTGCTGCGCGAGGTCGAGCCTGAATTGCTGGTGCTGGCCACCCATCTGCCGAAGATCAGCGGCGTGGAAGTGTTGCGGCGTCTGCGGGCGAAAGGCACGCGCACGAAAATCCTGCTGTACGGCGAAGAAACGGCCGCGCATTTCATCCAGAGCTGCTATGAGGCGGGCGCGGACGGATTCATCGGCAAACAGGAGGAGCCGGGCGAATTGCGCCGCGCGATGAATGGCGTGCTCACGGGACACCGCTATTTTCCCGCGTTCGAATCCGAGTTCGCGGGCACGCGCAAACGCGTCGATTCCGCCGGCCCGCTCTCGGTGCTCTCGCCGCGCGAATTGAGCATTCTCACTTATCTGGCGCGCGGTTTTCCCAACATCGCCATCGCTCAGGAATTGTCGATCAGCGAGAAGACGGTGAGTGCGCATCGGAGTCATCTGCGCCGCAAGCTCAATGCGGAATCGCTGGTCGAACTCGCCGATATTGCGCGCAAGGCCGGCTTGCTCGGCGAATCCGCACGCGCCGGGATCGCGCCGACGGAAACGTTTCAGGCGAGCGAGCACGACGTTTCGATGCTGCGGGCGATGCTCGACGGCACGCCGTTGCCGCTGCATGTGCGCGATCTCAATGGCCGTCTCGTTGCGTGCAATGACGCTTTCCTGAAACTGCACGACACGACGTTCGACGCCGTTGCCGGTACGCGTTTCAGCGATCTTCCATCGATCGGAGCGGAGACCGCGATCGAACTGGAACGTCGCTACCGTGCGCGCGTGTCGCTCGGTACGCCCGCGCGCACCGATCGCGAAGTGGTCATGCACGGTCGTCGCGCGATGCTGCATAGCTGGGCGACGCCGTATCGCGGCACGGACGGCGAATTGCTCGGCATGGTAGTCGGCACGATCGACGTCACGGGGCGCGAGGACATGCTGCGCGCGTTGTCGATCGAGCGCGATAACGCGGCCGGCGTCGCGGAAGGCATGGGCCGCCTGCTGGGCGCACTCTGCGACGAAATGCAGCCGCTCGCCGGACTGCTGGAGACGGCAGCCGCGATGTTCGACAGCGGCACGGCAACGGCGGAGCAGCGCGCGTTTGCCTCGCGCCTGAGCGAAGCGATTCCACGCGTGGAGCATCTCACGCGCAACGTGAAGGATCTGATCGCGCTGGAGCAGGGCGAGCAGGCGCTCGAACAGGCGCCCGCGCGTCCCGCCGATCTCGTGCGCGAAGCCGCGCAAGCGGAACAGGCCGACGCGCGCCGTTACGGTTGCACGCTGACCGTGCGCGTGACTGGCGACGCCACGGTGTCCGCGCTGCTGGATCGAGGCCGGATGATCAATCTCGCCCGTCTGCTCGTGCGCCGCGAAATGCTGCAAAGTCCGGGCTGCACGGTCGACATTCATCTCACCGTCGCTCCGATGGTGCCGGGCGGCGCGTATCGCCTCACGATCGACATCGAGCCTTCGGCGGGGACAGCCGCGCCACTCCCTGTCGTCGAAGCCGGCAATCAGGTCGGCTTTCTCGTCTGCCGGCACATGGCCGAATTCATGCACGGCTCGCTGCAACTGCACGCCGGTGCGCGCCGGGGCACCACCTGGCGGCTCGTCGCGTCCGCTGAATAAGGCCGCGCGCCGCGCCGGCGACCCGCAGTATTGTCTGCCCGGCACCGCAGTATTTTCCTGGTTTCGCCCCTCCGTTGGCCTTTTCCGTCGAGCACAGCATTGTCCTGGGCGCGACTCAGTATTCGCTCATATTTCCCGATCGCTCCGGCCTCTATCGTTACATCCAGACGCAACGAGCGCATGCATCCGCCAGGTGATACCTCGCCAGACACATGCAGCGCCACCGGAATCCGTCTTCGTTGTAGCGAGCGAGTAGGCAGGGTTTTCTCGCGATGCAGGGCATCGCACGGCTGCTCCCGCTCACGTCACTTCACTCGACATTCGGGAGTCCGTAATGAACAAGATCTATCGATCCATCTGGAACGCCTCCACACAAACGTGGACGGCTGCGCAGGAAAACGCCCACGCGCACGGCAAGCATTCGGCGCGGCGGGCGCTGACGGTGGCCATGCTGGCCGCTGTCGCCGCACTGGGCAGCGGCGGCGCGTGGGCCACGCCCGCGCCCGGCGGGCAGGGCAATACCGGCATCTTCGTCAATGACGTCTCGACCGGCGGCTGCATCGCGGCTTATGACGCGGGCAGCGGAACCGGTGGCGGTCAGGGCAATCAGTGGTTCGGCATCAACGCCAGCAACTACCCGGGGCAGCTCCAATATTGCAGCGCGGGCGACAAGGCCACGCAAACGAAGCGCGTGCTGTTCTATGGCGCCACGGTCAACGATCAGGATCCCGGCATCGTCGGCAGCGATTCGCTCACGCTCGGCAACGAGCTGTATGTGAACGGCGGCCGCATCGTGCTCAACGATCAGATTCGCGGCACGGGCTCCCTCGCGATCGGCAACGAAGCTACCTTCGCCAACGGCGCGAACAGCGTGGCGATCGGCAATCGCGCCTTCACGGCTGGCGCGGCGGCGAATTCAATTGCGATCGGCACGAGCGCTCAGGCCAACGCGGCCAACAGCGTGGCGCTGGGCGCGAACAGCGTCACGTCGATGAACGCCGCCGCCGAGGCTTACGCGCCGACAGCGGAAGCGATGGCGAAACTCGCGGGCCTGACGCCCGTGGGCGAAGTCTCGGTGGGCTCTTCCGGCGTGGCCATGGTCAGCACCGAACGTCGCATCACCAACCTCGCGGCCGGCGCCGAAGATACCGACGCCGTGAACGTCTCGCAGTTGAAGAGCGTGGCCGACCTGATCGACAGCAACAGCACGCATTACTACAGCGTGAACGACAACGGCACGCCGCAAGGCAATTACAGCAACGAGGGCGCAATCGCGCCTCACTCGCTCGCGGCCGGCGTCAATGCCAGCGTCAGCAGCTCGAATTCGGTGGCGATGGGCGACGGCGCAACCGTGTCGACCAAAGCGGACAGTTCCGTGGCGGTGGGCAGCCAGGCGCAGAGCAATGCCAGATCGTCGGTCGCCGTGGGCGCGAACGCCGTGGTCGGGACCGAGGCGACGAACAGCGTCGCGCTCGGCAGCAACAGCGCAGTCGCCGCGGGCACGACCCATGCAACGGCGCTCGGATCCGGCGCATCGGTGAACGGGACGCGCGGCGTCGCGGTGGGTTCCGGCGCACAATCCCTTGCGGCCAACACCGTGGCAATCGGCGCAGGCGCGGTTGCGTCCGGGACGAACGACGTCGCGCTCGGTCGCGGGTCGGTGGCGAACGGCGCCGTCGGCACCAGCGGCGCGAACGTGGGCGGCAAGAGCGTGACGTTCGCAGGCGCGACGCCTCAGGGCACCGTGAGCGTGGGCGCGCAAGGCGCTGAACGTACGATCACGAACGTCGCTGCCGGCCGCCTCAGCGGTACGAGCACCGACGCCATCAACGGTTCACAACTGCACGCGACCAATCAGGTCGTCGACGAGCACGCAACGGCCATTACGGATCTCGATGGCCGCGTGACCACGGTCGAAGGTGGCGTGACGCGCCTCGGCGACACGATCACGAACATCGCGGGCGATACGAGCGAAACCTACACGAACGCGAATGGCATCGGTATCGCTACGCGCGCACCAACGAGCAGGGCCTTGCGAAAGCGGACGCCTATGCCAGCGGCGAAGGCAGCACGGCAGTCGGTTATGAAGCCGCGGCGCAAGGCAATTCGAGCCTCGCGTTGGGCCGCAATGCGATGGCCGCGCACGCAAACAGCGTCGCGCTCGGCTCGAACGCGGTGACGGACACGGCGTTCGGCACGGCGGGCGGCACGGTCGGCGGCGTTTATCGCGGCTATGCGGGCTCCGCGCCGGTCGGCACGGTAAGCGTGGGCGGCGCAGACAGTGAACGCACGATCACGAACGTTGCGGCGGGCCGCGTGGACGATCAAAGCACCGACGCCATCAACGGTTCGCAGTTGCACGCCACGAATCTGGCCGTCAACAAGAACACCAGCGACATCACGAATCTGCAGGGCGACATCGGCAACGCGGTGATGTACGACTCGCCGGCGCGTGACTCCGTGACGCTGGGCGGCCCGGGCGCGAGCAGCAAAGTGCGCCTGAGCAACGTGGCCGAAGGCGAAGTCAACGAAAACAGCACCGATGCGATCAACGGTTCGCAGCTTTATCAGACTCGCCAGAGCATCACGAATCTCGATGGCCGCGTGACGAATGTCGAAGGCGACATCACCAACCTGACCACCAACATCGACAACGTCTACATGGGCGGCACGAAGTACTTCCACGCCAACTCGACCGGCGTCGACTCGCAGGCCGTCGGTCAGGACAGCGTCGCGATCGGCATGGGTGCGCGTGCGAACCACGCGAACGATGTGGCGCTGGGCGCGGGTTCGTCGACCTCGTATGCGGTATCCACGCCGGGCGCGGTGTTCGGCAACAGCTACTACAACTTCGCGGGCGCCAACCCGACGGGCACGGTGAGCGTGGGCGCGCAAGGCAGCGAACGCACCATCACGAACGTCGCGGCGGGCCAGGTCAGCGCGGACAGCACCGACGCCATCAACGGCTCGCAGCTCTATGCGGTGGGCCAGGCGATCGGCGACCTCAACGCGAGCGTCACGCAGGCGACCGAAGGCACGGTGAAGTACGACCGCAACCCCGACGGCACCATCAACTACAACAGCATCACGCTGCAAGGCGAGGGCGGCGAGAAAACCTCCATCCATAACGTGGCGACGGGCGTGGAAGGCTCCGATGCGGTGAACGTCGATCAGCTCAACCAGGCCGTGAGCGGCATCACCGACAACCTCAGTGCGGCTGCCAATCCGTTCTTCACGGCCGATGGCGATCGCAATGCCGAAGCCGCGAGCGCGACCGGCGATCACGCAACGGCGATGGGCGCGAACGCCCAGGCGAACGCGGCGAACTCGGTGGCGGTCGGCGCGGGCTCGGTGGCGGACCGCGCGAACACGGTCTCCGTGGGGACCGCGGGCAACGAGCGGCAGATCACCAATGTCGCGCCCGGCACGGTCGGCACCGACGCCGTGAATCTGAATCAGCTCAACAACATGGGCGCGCAGGCGAATCAGTACACCGACAAGCGCGTGAACATGCTGGGCGACCAGGTGAACCGCGTGGCGCGCGATGCGTACTCGGGCGTCGCGGCAGCAACCGCGCTCTCGATGATCCCGGACGTGGACCTCGGCAAGTCGATCTCGGTCGGCGTCGGCGGCGGCACGTATCGCGGCTATCAGGCGATGGCGATCGGCGGCACGGCGCGCGTCACCCAGAACATCAAGCTGCGCGCGGGCGCGGGCGTGAGTTCGGGCGGCACCACGGTGGGCGTTGGCGCTTCGTATCAGTGGTAACGATCGGGCGGCGCTCGGCGCCGTCACCCGGTCAAAACCCAAATAGTCTGGAACCCGAATTAATTAATCTGATTTTACGAGTCAATCATGAAACATCACATTCTCTTCTGCGCAATCGGTCTCGCGCTTCTTGCGGGCTGCTCCAGCGCATCGGGCCCGGCACACAACCTCGACGTCATGACGTCGACACAAGGTGCGCCGGTTTATCGGGTGCAGTGTCAGGGCCTCTTTTCCAGTAGCCGGACCTGCATGAAGCAAGCGGAAAAGATCTGTGGCGAAGGGGCAGTGAACCTCGTCTCGACGATCGACAAGGCCGCTTCAGGCACCGAGGCCAGCGGCGATCCGCGCGAGCTGACCTTCACCTGCGCGGCACACAAGGCCGCACCTGTAGTGCAGTAAATCGCAGTTTGAGCGGGCGCGCCGCGTCCGCCATGTTCAATCAATCATCAGGAGTCTAAAATGAAATCCGCTACCCTCAAGCTCATCTCGATCAGCACCGCCATGTTGCTCGGCGTCGCGCCGGTTCTTCCGGCTGCCGCCTCCGACTTCACCGCCGACGCGACACAAAGCGTCGTCGCGCAGGCCGCTGCCGTGCCGCTGAAAGGCCGTGTCACCTCGGTCGACGTCACGAGCCGCACGATGACCGTGCTCGGCGAGCATGGCAAGGAAGTGCGTCTGCCGCTCGTCATGCGTCCCGACGACAAGACGCTGCCGCAAGTGGGCGATGCGATTGCGCTGCAATACAAGGATGCGCTGGTCGTCGAGCTTCACAAGGTGGCCGCGCAAAGCGACGGCATCCGCAAGCGCGTCGATACCGACGTGTTCCTGCCCACCGCCAGCGGCTACGAAGTCGCGCGTCAGGTGGAGGTCGAGGCGACGGTCTTGCAGGTCGACGCGCAGGCCCGCAAGGTCACGCTGCGTGGCGCGACACGGCGCTTCGCGATGGACGTGCATCCGGGCGTCGACCTGAAACAGGTCCATCCGGGCGACACGGTGCGGCTGGTCTTCGTCCAGACTTACGCCGTGCAGGATACGCAGGGTTGAGTCAAGGCGCGCAATCGCACGATTGTGCGAAGCGCGAGCGTCTCGCGACGCTCACGCTTTTTTGTCGTCGTGGGCGAGATGGATCGTGACGAGCACCGAGGCGTCGTCGAGGGATTCGAGCGCGTGCGGTACGCCTGCATCGAGCAACAGCATATCGCCCGCGTGCATCGTGCGCGGATCGCCGTTGATGGCAAAACGGATCACGCCTTCGAGACACAGCACGGTGATTTCGCCCGGCGCGCGATGCTCGGGCACCTGCTTGCCCGCGGGCAGCACGAGGCGAATCACTTCGAGCTGCTTCGCGCGGATCAGCGTGGTCGACTTCGCGTTCTTGAGCGCACCGCCTAGCGGGCGGGCGTCGAAGATCTCGCCGGGGGCGGCATGCGGAATGGCCATGATGGGTTCTCTGCGAGACGGAAATCAGCGGTTCGGTGCCGGGGACCGGACCCGAACCGGTCGATCACAAAACATCACAAAACATCAAACAACACCGTGTGCGTCAGGCGGCCAGGGTCGCCTTCAGCGTGATCTTCGCGTTGTTGGCGAACAGCTTCGACACCGGACAGTTCTCCTTCGCGCCGTTGGCGAGTTCTTCGAACTTCGCCTGGTCGATACCCGGAATCTTCGCGGTCATGTCGAGCTGGCAAGCCGTGATCGAAAAACCTGCGCCGACTTTTTCGAGCGTCACCGTCGACTTCGTTTCGATGCTGTCGGCCTTGAAACCGGCTTCGGTGAGAAAGAGCGAAAACGCCATCGTGAAGCAGCCCGCGTGCGCCGCGCCGATCAGTTCCTCGGGATTGGTGCCGGGGCCACCCTCGAAGCGCGAGGCGAACCCGTAGGGCGCGTCGCGCAACACGCCCGTCTGGGTCGAGATCGAACCCTGACCGTCCTTGATGCCGCCGTGCCATTTGGCGCTAGCCGTCTTTTGCATGATGTTTCTCCGCGTAAGGGGTGGGAAGGCGAGTCGCGCAAGCCGCGTGCCTCGGCAGGCGCTCGACGCCCAGTGCTCAGTGCTGATCGCTCAATGCTGCGTGGCGCCTGCGTACCAGGCGGCGGCCGCATCGATTTCGTCGGGCGTCATGTTGCGCGCGATGTTGCGCATCTGCTCGGAAATGTCGTTGTGGCGCGTGCCGTTCGCGAATGCCGCGAGCTGCGCCTTCGTGTAGACCGCCGGCAAGCCGTCGAGCCACGGGCTGCCGACTTTGTGATCGACGCCGCCATGACACGACGCGCACGCCGGAATATTGCGCAGCGGCGCGCCTTGCGAAACGATCTCGGGCGGCTCGCCCTTGAGCTCCACGAACGGCGGCAGCGAGGCGTAATACGCCGCCAGATCGCGCAAATCCTGATCGGACAGATTTTGCGCCATCGGCGACATCACCGCGTTCTGACGCGCGCCGCTCTGGAAGTCGAGCAGTTCCTTGTAGATCACGCTCGCATACTGGCCCGCGAGATTCGGCGAATTGGCGTCGCTCATGCCGCGCGGACCGTGGCACATCGTGCAGCGCAGCGAGAGCGTCGCGCCGCGTCCGATCGAGAGACTGCTCGCGCCGTCGAGCATGTGCGGCGTGAGTTCGACGGTGCTCACCTTGTAGCCGGGCGTCAACGAGGTTTCGCCCTGATGCCACTGGCGCGGTACGCCCGCCGCGCTGCAGATCGCGTTCCAGAGGCCCTGGAAGTTCGGATCGCTTTGCGCCGAAGGCAGCCACACGAAGCCGATCAGCGCGGAGACGAAGAACGCGACGATCGTCGCGCCCACGCTCACGCGAAACCAGGGATTGCGTAACGAGAACAGGCGTTCGTCGCTCATCGCGGCGCTCCAATCGGAATCGCGGGCACGGCGGTGTCGGGTGTCGCGAGCAGTTGCGCGATCGGGTAGCCGTAGTTGGCGACCGTGAGGGCGATCATCAGCACGATCCACAACGCGAAGCTGTTGAGCGCGACCGGCAGGCGCGGCGTCTCATGCACGGGCGTGCTGAAGCGGTATTCCTCGGGCGCGGCCGCCTCGCTGCGATGGCCCTGCCAGAGCACCACGAAAAACAGCACGGCCGAGAGTACGAGGATGAAGCCGCCCACCGCCGAGATCGCCACGAGCAGCGCCTGGCCGGCGAGCGCGGGATCGGCGTAATCGAAATACGCCATGCGGCGCGGCATGCCGAGAATGCCGACGAGGTGCCACGGGAAGGTCGTCACGATCATGCCGATGAACCACAGCCACAACTGCCAGCGCATCAGCCGCCAGTTGGTGAGCGCGCGGCCCGTGAGCTGCGGCCACAGATCGTAGGCGATGGCGAAATACATGATGACGATCGCGCCGCCGTAGATCAGGTGGAAGTGGCCCGTGACCCATTGCGTGTTGTGGATCGGCTGGTCGAGCTGGTAGCTCATGTTGATGAGGCCGCCCGCGCCGCCGAAGCCGAGCATCACGAACGAGAACGCCACCGCGAGCATCTGCGGGTTGTGCCACGGCAGCTTCGCGATCCAGCCGAACACGCCCTTGCCGCCGCGCAGCCGGCCCGCGATTTCCACCGATGCACAGATCGTGAACACCGTAAGCAGCGTCGGCACCGCGACGAGCGCCGTGAACACCGACTGCAGGAACTTGAAGCCCGAGCCCACTTGCGGATCGGTAAACAGATGGTGCAGGCCGATCGGCATCGCCACCACGAGGAACAGGATGAAGGAGATGCGCGCCATCGCATCGCTGTAGAGGCGGCCGCCGATCGCGCGCGGAATGATCGTGTAATAGGCGATGTACGCGGGCATCAGCCAGAAGTAGACGATCGCGTGCAGCGTCCACGAGAAGAACACGCGCGCGAGTCCCGCGTCGATGGTGCTGCGCAGACCGAGCGCCACGGGCAGGATCTGGAACAGCACTTCGATGGCCGCGCCGACAGCGGTCCAGCCCCACAGATACGCGCCCGCCACGGTCGCGAACATCGCGAGCGGCACCGGCTTGCCGCGATTCTCGCGCTTCCACGCCGCGAGGTTCACGCCCATCAACGCGACCCAGACCCACGAACCCACCACCACGAGCACGACGCCGAGGTAATAGAACACGCTGCCGATCATCGGCGGATAAAACGTGTAGAGCACCGAGGCGCGGCCGAGCGCGACCGGCACGCTCGCCGTGACCGAGCCGAGCGTGAGCAGGATGAAGCCGAGCCACGCCCAGCGCACGCCGACCAGCGGCTTTTTCAGCGCGAGTTCGGTGACGGCGTAGCCGAAGCCCATCGCGATGAGCGTGGGAAACGCGTAGCCCATCACGGTGCCGTGCTCGGTGACGGAGCGGTAGTAAAGCTCGGGGTCTTTGAGCCATGGATGCAGCGGGCTGCGCACGAGCATCTGCCACGCGCCCAGCACGAGCGCGACGCCGAACAGCACGAAGGCGAGCCAGAAGTGGGCGAGCACGAGGCGCTTGTTATTTAACACAGCTGAGTCTCCGCGAATTTCCCGCCTGGTTGGCCAGTTGCATGAACGCGTCGCGATCGATCACCTTCACGTGCGCCCACATGCCCTGGTGGCCCGTGCCGCAATACTCGTGACACGGCATCAGATGGTCGCCGGGCTTGTCGAAGGTGGTGCGGAAGGTGGAGACGTAGCCGGGCTCGACCATCGAATTCAGATTGGTGTCGGTGACGAGAAAACCGTGCACGACGTCGGCGCTGGTGGCGCGAAACGTGATCGGCACGCCCGTCGGCACGACGATGCATTGCGGCGTGAACGAATACTGCTGCGCGAGCACGCGCACGGTCACCGAGCCGTCGGATTCGAGCGCGCTGCCCAGATTGGTTTCGACGAATTCGCCGGACACGTGCAGCGTTTCGGGGTCGATGGTTTCCACGCGCGAAGGCGGCATCATCGCCCAGTGCAGGCCGGTGAACACCACCATCGCCACCAACAGCAGAACGAGCGCCACCATGAGCGTGGCCCAGCGGCGCTCCACGCGCGCGGCGACGTCGGCGCTGGCATGGGAATCGGTCGGATTCGTGGACATGGATGAGCGGCCCGCTTATTGGATGACGCCGCGAGGCAGGAACACGAGAAAGTAAAACGCGAACCAGATCGCGAACACGATGGCCGTGGCGATGCCCGCGAGCGCGAGCGCGCCGCCCGGACCGCGCCGCACGATCTCGTCGACCTGTTCGTGCTGCGGGCGCTCGCCCGGTTGTTCGGGAACGGAAGTTTCGATCATCGCGGCCTCAGAAAAGCGGCGCCGAACGCAGCGCGTTCACTTCATGTTCGGAAACCGGCGTGCCGTGATTGCCCCACGCCGTGCGGATATAGGTCACGACAGCCGCCACTTCCTCGTCGGAGAGCGATTGCGCGAAAGGCGGCATGCCGTACGGCATCGGATTCTTGCGCGTGCCGGGCGCATAGCCGCCGTTGAGCACCATGCGGATCGGATTCACCGCCGAGTTCATCTGGATCGACTGATTGTTCGCGAGCGGCGGGAAATGCGGCAGCTTGCCCTGACCTTCGGTCGCGTGGCACACGGCGCATTGCGCTTCGTAGATCTTCTTGCCGAGCGGCGCGAGACGGTTCGCTTCCTCGGTCACGAAATCGCTTTTCGGCGATTTGTCGACTTCGGACGAGTGGCCGGGCAGCGACTTCAGATAGACGGCCACGGCGCGCACGTCGTCTTCGGTCAGATACTGGAAGCTGTCGTAGACGACTTCGGACATCGGCCCATAGACGGCGCCGCGATTCGACACGCCCGCGTGCAGCAGGTCGACGATATCCTCGATGCTCCAGTCGCCCAGACCCGCTTCCTTGTTCGACGTGAGCGACGGCGCATACCAGTTCTGCAACGGAATCAGGCCGCCCTGGAAGGCCTTCGAGGCCGAGTTGCCGCCCAGCGCGTTGATGGCCGTGTGGCACATCGTGCAATGGCCGAGACCTTCGACCAGATACGCGCCGCGATTCCATTCCGCCGATTGTTTCGGATCGGGCTTGAACTCGCCCTCGCGGAAATAGAGCGCGCGCCAGCCGAGCAGCAGCGAGCGCTGGTTATACGGAAAACGCAGCGTGTGCGCGCGATTGGGCTGATGCACGGGCTGCGTGGAAAGCAGGTAGGCGTAGATCGCGTCGGAATCGGCGCGCGTGACCTTGGTGTACGAGGCGAACGGCATCGCGGGATAGAGCAGCGTGCCGTCGCGCGACTTGCCCTCGTGGAGCATGCGATAGAACTCGTCGGCGGTCCAGGCGCCGATGCCGTACGTCTTGTCCGACGAAATATTCGGCGTATAGAGCGTGCCGAACGGCGTCTCCATGGGACGGCCGCCGCCGAACATCTGCTGCGACGGCACCGTGTGACACGCAATGCAGTCGCCGGCGCGCGCGAGGTATTCGCCGCGCGCAATCTGCCCGGCGTGGGCGGCGACGGGCTTCGCGTTCGCCGACGCGGCGGCTGCGGCGGCGCTCGCCGCATTGGCGGCATTCGCGGAAGGCGCGGCGGTCTGCGCGCTCGCGCTCAGGGCGAACGCGCAGCAAACGGCCAGCGGCGCCAGCAAGGCCGGCAGGCGCGAGGAAAAACGCAGCGAAGTGAGGATTCGATGTTTGCGCACGTCGAGGCCTCGGCTAGTGGGGGACGCTGCCGCAGGCGAGCGGCAGGGGCGCGGGCGGCGCGGGCTTCGGATCGGCGGGCGCCGGCTGCGCGGCCAGCCACGCGGCGATGGCCGTGATGTCGCGTTCGGCGAGATGCGAGGCGATATCGTGCATGCAGTCGGGGCTCGCGGCGCGGCGCGTGCCGTAGCGGAACGCCCCCAGTTGCGCGCTGATGTAATCCGCGTGCAGGCCGACGAGGCCCGGAATGGCCGGCTCCATGCCGGTCAGCCCGGCGCCGTGACAGGCGGCGCACGCGGGCACGTTGCGGTTCGGCGCGCCGTTGAGCACGAGCGATTTGCCGAGCGCGAGCAACGCGGCGTCGACCTTCGGCGTGGCGGGCGGCGGGTAGGGCGGATGCTGCTGCGCGAAGAAGTCCGCGATCTGCTTGAGGTACGCGTCGGGGAGATACGCGAGCAGGTAGTTCATCGGCGGATAGCTGCGGCCGCCGTCGCGAAACGCGATCAGCTGGTTGTACAGATAACCGGCCGGCTTACCCGCGAGCCGCGGGAAGTAGTCGTTGTCGGTGCCTTCGCCGTGCGCGCCGTGGCAGGCGGCGCAACCCATCACGCGTGCCTGCATCGTATCGGGCGCGGGCTCAGCCGGCGGTGCCGCGAACAGCGGCGCCCAGGGCAGGACGAGCGCGGCAATGAAGAGGACGAAGCGGGTTCTCAATGATTCCCTCGTTGCGGATTGTGGCGACACAAACGCGGTGCGATTCGATATCAGTTGAGGCGTCGTCCGGTGTGGGGCAGCTTTCGTTCTCTTTGGCAGCCGATGTTCCGGCAGTCCGGCGCGCATCCTCTGATCGACATTATCAAGAAAAATGCCGTCGATGCACGTGAAGGTGTGCAAAAAAACTGTAAGTGGAGAAGTGGATTAACAGGTTTGCTAACGACCCGATCGCATGTTTGTTTTCGTCTTCAGCATTGGCGGCGAGACAGTGATGCGGCTTTATCTCTGCATTTTATTCGGATGGCTAATCAATTTTGACATGATCGATTCGCGTCACTATGCGGGGGAAAGATTCCGCCGGGCGCCGGTTCGGCACGGTTGTCCGATAACTGCCGGCGCGACGCTCCACGCCCGCCAAGCGCTGTTACGCGACGCTTTTGGCGCGCCAACGCCCGCAAACCATCAGTTGTCCGACGACGTATAATAATTCCCTAAACCGAATGACAAGGAGGGGACGATGGCCGCATCGCTCGCCGCGCCGATACCCGCGCGCAACCGCAACCTGGCCGAGCAGGTCGTCGACTTCATCAACCAGCAGATTGGATCGCGCGCGTTGAAGCCCGGCGACAAGCTGCCCACCGAAAGCAGTCTCATGACGCAACTGGGCGTGAGTCGCACGGTGGTGCGCGAGGCCATTTCGCGGCTGCAGGCCATGTCGGTCATCGAGACCCGGCACGGCATTGGCAGCTTCGTGCTGGAGCCGCGCCGCGAACCGCTCGAACTCGACGTCGTGCCCGCCAGCACGCTCAACGATCTGCTCTCGGTGCTGGAGTTGCGCATCAGCCTGGAGACCGAGTGCGCCGGACTGGCCGCGCAGCGCGCGAGCGAACGCGATCTCGCGAACATCCGCACGGCGCTCGACGCGATCTCGGCGGCAACTCACGCGGGCGGCGACAGCGCAGGCGCGGACCTGGCGTTCCATGTCTCCGTGGCGCGCGCCACCGGCAACCGGTATTTCGTGGACATCCTCACGCAGATGGGCGCCGCGCTCATTCCGCGCCATCGCATTGATTCGGCCGGTATTGCGCACCGCGATCCGAAGACTTACGCCGAACTCGTGAACCGCGAGCACGAAAGCATTTTCGAGGCGATCGCGCGTCAGGACCCCGAGGGCGCGCGCGCGGCCATGCGCATGCATCTGTCGAGCAGCCGCGAACGACTGCGCCGCGCGGCAACGGCGCCTGGCGGCAAGGTCTAATCGCCGTTCGCGCATGACACGCGGCGAAAGCGACGCTCAGGCGATGCTCAGGCAGCGTTCAGGCGCAGAGTTCGAACCTGAACTTCTTCCCGAGCGCGGCGGCGGCGCTGGCCAGCGTGGTGAGCGTGAGGCTGGTGTCGTTCTGGTCGAGCAGGCGGTTGAGCGCCGCGCGGCTCGTTTTCATTTTCGCGGCCATTTGCGTCTTGGTCAGTTGCTGCGCCTTCATTTCCTGCTCGATCTGCCACGCGATCACGCGCTTGATGGCCATGGCCGTCGATTCTTCGAGCAGACCTTCCCCGGCGAGAAAGTCGTCGAAATTTGCGCCGATATGTTTGTTCGTCATGCCGTGCTCCTTGTGCGCGGGGCGCGCTAGCCGTTTTTCAATTGACGTAACCGCTCTCTTGCCAACTCCAGATCGTCTTGTGGCGTGCCGTGCGACTTCTTGATGAAGCCGTGCAGCAGGACGAGGGCGTTGCCCGCGACCGTGAAGAAAACCCGGGCGATGCGCAGCGGCAAATGCACGCGGATCTCCCACAGATCGCGCTCCAGTTTGCGCACGACCGGCATGCCCAGCGGCCAGCCGATCTGCACCACCTTGATTTCCTCGCCGATGGCCTTGCGGTCGGCAGCCTCGAGATCCTTGAGCCATAGCCGAACCGGTTCGTTGCCGGAACCGGTTCGGAAAAAGTGCACGACGAGCGGCGAGACGTAACGATTAGGGTGATTCAAATGTATCAACATTGGTACGAAATATCAAGCCGATGGAGTTTGATCTTACGTAGCGATGTGATGCGAAAAGACTCGGCCAAATGGCTGGGTCGGCAGCGGAAGTTGATGTGGATGCCGGTTTGATCGGCTGCCCCAGCACGCGGGCAGCGCACGCCAGATGGGCCAAGTAAGTCATCGTACAACTAGGCGAAGTTATCGACTGACCGGCCTTTAATGGGAGCGATGTTGCTTGCTCTGATCGCATTTTCACGGCAAATCTAGCCAATTTTCAGGGTAAACACCCAATAGAATCCCACCCGTCTCCTCCCTACAATGTCGTCAGACAACGTACCATGAAGCGCCGCACACGGACCCCGATGCGCGGACGCCGCTCAGGAGACAGCCCAGATGTCCATTCCCGCCAAGCGTCACGACGACCTGCTGGATTCGGCCAGCGCCAAGGTCATGCGGCACGTGCTGCCGCTCTTCCTGATCATGTTCATCGCGAACTACATCGACCGCGTGAACGTCGGTTTCGCGAATGCGCACATGGAGGCCGATCTGGGCCTCTCCGCGGCGGCCTACGGGCTCGGCAGCGGTCTGTTTTTCATCGGTTACGCGCTGTTCGAAGTGCCGTCGAACATGCTGATGCAGAAGTACGGCGCGCGCGCCTGGCTCACGCGCATCATGGGAACGTGGGGTCTCGTGGCGGGCGCGATGGCGTTCGTGCAGAACGACACCTCGTTCTATCTGCTGCGTTTTCTGCTCGGGATCGCCGAAGCGGGGTTCTTTCCGGGCGTGGTGTATTACTTCGCGCAATGGCTGCCGCAGCAGGCGCGCGGCAAGGCGGTGGCGGTGTTTCTGGCGGGCTCGGCGTTCGCCTCGGTGCTGTCCGGGCCGATCACGGGCGCGCTGCTCTCGGTGCGCGGTTTCGGCCTCGCGGGCTGGCAGTGGATGTTCCTGATCGAAGGCGCGTTCTCGATCGTGCTCTGCGGCGCGAGCTGGCTGCTGCTGAAGTCGCGCATTCGCGACGCGCACTGGCTCACGCACGAAGAGCAGGGCGCGCTCGAAAGCTACATGGCGCGCGAACAGGCCGAGCGCGAAGCCGCGACCGGCACGCACGTGCCCGTCATGCGCCTGCTGAAGGATCCGCAGATCGTGCTGTTCTGTTTTCTCTACTTCGCGATCCAGCTCACGATCTACGCGGCCACGTTCTGGCTGCCGACGATCATCCGCAAGATGGGCAGCCTGACGGATTTCCAGGTGGGCCTCTACAACGCGATTCCGTGGATGATCGCCATCGTCGCGATGTACTGCTTCGCGCTGCTCTCGGCGAAATGGCGCTTCCAGCAGGCATGGCTCGCGCTGGCGCTGGTGATTGCCGCGTGCGGGCTGTTCGCGTCGACCTCGGCGAATCCGGTGTTTTCGTTCGTCGCGATCTGCTTTTCGGCGATTGGCTTCAAGGCCGCCTCGTCGCTGTTCTGGCCGCTGCCGCAAGGTTATCTCGACGCCCGCGTGGCTGCCGCCGTGATCGCGCTGATCAATTCGCTCGGCAATCTGGGCGGATTCTTCGCGCCCGCCACCTTCGGCTATCTACAGCAGCACACCGGCTCGATCGCGGGCGGCCTGTATGGACTCGGCGTGACGTCGCTGATCGCCGCGGCCGCCGCGTTCCTCGCCCGCAACAAACCGACGCGCCGCGCGTTCGGCGACGAAGCAGAGTCCGTCCATCGTGGCGCACACTGAGGCTTTCGCCACGACCGCGACCACTGAGGAAACGCTCATGCAAGACCGCTACTTCGTCTACGTTTCGAACGCCAACGACGGCGAGATCGACGTGCTGCACCTGGACGCCAACGCCGCCACGCTCACGCCGCACGCGCGCACGGCCATCGCGCCGACCGTCATGCCGATGGCGCTCGCGCCCGACCGCCGCCATCTCTATGCCGTGACGCGCGGTTCGGACCTGCATCTGTATCGCTACGCGATCGATGCGCACAACGGCACGCTGACCACGCTCGGCCGCGCGCCGCTCGATTCGAGTTTCGCCTATCTGTGCGCCGATCCGCTCGGGCGCTTTCTGCTCGGCGCCTCGTATGGCGAGCATCGCGTGTGTCTGTATCGCACGCAGGACATCGACCAGGGCCTGGGTGGACCGCTGCAGACCGTGGAAGGGATCCAGAACGCGCATTGCGTGATCGTTTCCGCCGACGGGCACTTTGCGTACGCCTCGTCGCTCGGCAGCGACCGCGTGTTCTGCTTCGCGCTGGAAAACGAGGGGCGCCTGCGCGAGATCGGCGCCGTGGATCTCGGCAAGGGCTTCGGTCCGCGCCATCTGTGCCTGTCGCCCGACGAGAAGACGCTTTACGTGCTGAGCGAATTCCGCGCCACCGTGGCCGCGTTGACGCGCGACGCGCAAACCGGCGCACTTGCGCCCGGCCACGTCTCGCCGCGCGCCGCCGACCTCGCGCATCTGAACGACGGCTTCGCGCGCCCGAGTTCGTCGGACCCGGTGCAGCCCGATCCCGCCGAACTGGCGAAGCTGGTCTGGGCCGCCGATATCCACGTCTCGCCCGACGGCCGCTTCGTCTACGCCTCGGAGCGCACGACCAGCCGCCTGCTCACGTTCGCCGTGCAGCCCGATGGCGCGCTCGACTACGCCGGTTGCGTCGATACCGAAACCCAGCCGCGCGGTTTCCGCCTCGATCCCTCGGGCCGCTTTGCGGTGGCCTGCGGAGAGAAGTCACCGCATGTCTCGCTGTATCGCGTCGATGCGCAGAGCGGGGCGCTCACGCTCGCCGCGCGCTGCGCGGGCGGACACGGTGCGAACTGGGTGGAGATCGTCGCCGCCCCGGCCTGATTTCGGCACATACCGTTTTGACCGACCGACTGGCGCGGGACGCTCGCCCGCGCCGCCTTTAAACAGCGCTTTCAAGCAGGTAAGCCTTCATGTCCACACCGACCGTCCAACCGAACGCCACGCCCGTCGTGACCGAACTGCGCGTCGTGCCCGTCGCGGGCCGCGACAGCATGCTGATGAATCTCTCCGGCGCGCACGGCCCGTTCTTCACGCGCAACGTCGTGCTGCTGCGCGACAGCGCGGGCAACACCGGCATCGGCGAAGTGCCGGGCGGCGAGGCGATCCGCAAGACGCTCGACGACGCGCGCGCGTTCGTGGTCGGTCAGTCGATCGGCAATCTGCAGGCGGTGCTCAACACGGTGCGCAAGCAGTTCGCCGATCGCGACGCCGGCGGCCGCGGCCTGCAGACCTTCGACCTGCGCACCACGATTCACGCCGTGACGGCGCTCGAAGCGGCGCTGCTCGATCTGCTCGGCCAGCATCTGAACGTGCCGGTGGCGGCGCTGCTCGGCGAAGGACAGCAGCGCAGCGAAGTGGAGATGCTCGGCTATCTGTTCTTTATCGGCGACCGGCGCCAGACCGATCTGCCGTACGCGAGCGGCGCGGAAGGCCGCGACGACTGGGAGCGCCTGCGCACCGAAGCGGCGATGACACCCGAGGCCGTCGTGCGCCTGGCCGAAGCCGCCAGAGCGCGTTACGGCTTCAACGATTTCAAGCTCAAGGGCGGCGTGCTGGCCGGCGACGCCGAAATGGACGCGGTCACGGCGCTGGCCGAACGCTTTCCCGAGGCGCGCGTGACGCTGGACCCGAACGGCGCGTGGTCGCTGGCCGAAGCGATTCGCCTGTGCCGCGACCAACACGACGTGCTCGCCTACGCCGAAGATCCGTGCGGCGCGGAAAACGGTTACTCGGGCCGCGAAGTGATGGCCGAATTCCGCCGCGCGACCGGCCTGCCGACGGCCACCAACATGATCGCCACCGACTGGCGTCAGATGGGGCACGCGATCCAGTTGCAATCGGTCGATATTCCGCTCGCCGATCCGCACTTCTGGACCATGCAGGGCTCGGTGCGCGTCGCGCAGATGTGCAACGACTGGGGCCTCACGTGGGGCTCGCACTCGAACAATCACTTCGACATATCGCTCGCGATGTTCACGCACGTGGCCGCCGCCGCGCCCGGCAAGATCACCGCGATCGACACGCACTGGATCTGGCAGGACGGCCAGCGTCTCACGCGCGAGCCGCTGCAGATCGTGGGCGGCAAGGTGCAGGTGCCGCAGAAGCCCGGCCTCGGCATCGACATCGATCTCGACGAACTCGACAAGGCTCACGCGCTGTATCAGCAGCACGGACTCGGCGCGCGCGACGACGCGATCGCCATGCAATACCTGATTCCCAACTGGACGTTCGACCACAAGCGTCCGTGCCTCGTGCGCTGAACGCAGGCTCGCCCGATATCGCCATCATCACAGGATCCCCGACCATGACCACGCCGCAAGAACTCAAGCAGATCGTTTCCGAAGGGCTGCTGTCGTTCCCCGTCACCGACTTCGACGCGCAAGGCAATTTCCGCGCCGATACCTACGCCGAGCGCCTCGAATGGCTCGCCCCGTATGGCGCGAGCGCGCTGTTCGCGGCCGGCGGCACGGGCGAATTCTTCTCGCTCACGAAAAGCGAATACTCGCAGGTCATCAAGACCGCCACGGAAACCTGCAAGGGCAAGGTGCCGATTCTCGCGGGCGCGGGCGGCGCGACGCGCGTGGCCATCGAGTACGCGCAGGAAGCGGAGCGCAACGGCGCGCAAGGCATTCTGCTGATGCCGCATTACCTCACGGAAGCCTCGCAGGAAGGCATCGCGGCGCACGCGGAGCAGGTCTGCAAGGCCGTGCCGAAGATGGGCGTGATCATCTATAACCGCGCGAATTCGAAGCTCGGCCCGGACATGCTCGAACAGCTCGCCGACCGTTGCCCGAACCTGATCGGCTTCAAGGACGGCGTGGGCGAGATCGAGGCGATGGTGACGATCCGCCGTCGTCTGGGCGACCGCTTCTCGTATCTCGGCGGCCTGCCGACAGCGGAAGTGTATGCGGCGGCGTACAAGGCGCTGGGCGTGCCGGTGTATTCGTCGGCGGTCTTCAACTTCATTCCGAAGACGGCGATGGACTTTTATCGCGCGATCGCGGCCGATGACCACGCAACGGTCGGCAAGCTGATCGACGACTTTTTCCTGCCGTATCTGAAGATCCGCAATCGCCGCGCCGGTTACGCGGTGAGCATCGTGAAGGCGGGCGCGAAGCTCGTCGGCCACGACGCGGGTCCGGTGCGCGCGCCGCTCACCGACCTCACGGCCGAGGAGATGGAGCAGCTCGACGTGCTGATCAAGAAGCTGGGCGCGCAGTAAGCTGGCCGATCAGCGCGCATCGCAGGAAAAAAAGCCCGCGAACCGTGATGGTTCGCGGGCCATTTTTTATCGTGCGCGCACGCGTTTATTTCAATCGTTTATTTCAACGGTTCAACGCAGATGTTCAATTTGCGCCGGAGCCGCCGAAAAGATCGAGATTGCCGTGGTCGGCATCTTGCGCGGACGCATTCTTGCGCGAACGGGCCGCGCCTTTTTTCTCGCGTTTCGCGCGCGGTTTGCCGAACAGGTCGTCCGGCGTGAAACCGAATTCGGCGATGGCGGCGCGGGCGGCCGCGAGTGCTTCGTCGGCCGCCTCGGCGCGCAACGCATCGATACGCGCGTCGAGCGCACGCTTTTCGGCGAGCAATTCGAGGTAAGTTGCCATGTGCGGTCGTGTCGAATGAAGTGAACGGGATCGCCCGATTTTACGTCAAGCGGCGCGCGCGAGGCATGTGACTTGCTAGCTGCATCGGCTGTTGCCTCACCGACGACCGAAGCCGACATGATTTCATTTCGCCTGCTGCCGCGGCGCCGCCTGATCGCCGCTCTGTGTCCACTCCTCATGACGTCCGGCTGCGCCTGGTTCGGTCCGCACATGTTGCGCACCGATCAGGTCGATTACGAACGCGCGCTCGGCGACGCCAAGAAACGCGAGATGCTCGCGACCATCGTCGGGTTGCGTTTCGGCGATTCGCCGTCGTTCGTCGCGGTGAGCCAGATCATCGCGTCTTACACGTTCGAGGCCAACGCGGGCGCGATCGCGGAGGGCGGTTCGAGCACGGCGGGCACCAGCTACGGCCAGGCGAGCGTGGGCGCGACGTACTCGAATCACCCGACCTTCACCTTCGTGCCGACCACGGGCGAGGCGCTCGCCACGGGCTATATTCGCCCGCTGCCGACCGAACTCGTGCTGCCGCTCGCGGACAGCGGCGTGCCGATCGACCTGCTGCTGCGCCTCTCGGTGCAATCGGTGGGCGGCCTGCAAAACGCCGCGCCGCTCGGCGGCCCAACGAGCGACGGCAGTCCCGGCTTTTTCGAACTGCTGCGCGCATTGCGTCGCCTGCAACTCGCGGGACAACTCACCGTCAGCTACAAGGAAGATCCGGTGGATCACTCGCATCGCGTGACGATGACACTCGGCAGCGAAGACGCGCCGCCCGAAACGAAAGCCGATCTCGACGACGTGCGCCGTCTGCTGAAACTCTCGCCGGTCGTGCGCGAATATCCGGTCGTGTACGGTCCCGCGAACGGCGACGGCCGCAGCATCCGCATGGTGACGCGTTCTGTGATGGGCATTCTGACCAATCTCGGCGCGCAGATTTCCGTGCCCGAAGACGATGTGAAGCGCGGCGCGACGATTCCCACCGTGCATCTGATCGGCGGCGAAACGCGGCCCACGATCATCGTGCACGTGGGCAGCAAGGCGCCGCCCGATGCGTATGCCACGATCGGTTATCACGACGCCACTTACTGGATCGAGAACGACGATTTCGATTCGAAATACGCGTTGACGGTGCTGCAGAATCTGATCGCGCTCTCGCAGGCGAATCAGGATCAGAAGGCGCCGATACTCACGGTGCCGGCCGGCTGACGCGCCCGAGCGTCACAGATACATCGCCAGCAAGGCCGTCACGAGCGCGGCGCAGCCCATCAGCAGCGCCGCGAGCCAGAGCGAGGCGCGCGCGGGCGCACGCACCGTGGCGGGCAGACGCTTGCGGCCCGTGAGCATCGGGCCGAGCAGATTGTGGCCCTTGGCGAGCGCATAGACGCCGATCGCGCAGACATGCAGCACGACGGCGATGGCGAGCACATCCCAGCCGTAGGCATGCAGCGCCGAAATCGCGTTCGCGAATGCGGCGCTCACGTACTCCGAAAGCGGGCCTTCATCCTCGATATCGTTGTTGACGTAGAGACCGCTGAGCGTTTCGACGAACAGCAACGCGAGCAGCAACAGCACCATCCAGCCGCCCGCCGCATTGTGGCCCACCTGGGTGTCGGGCTCGCGCCGCAAGACGTGGCGCAGATGCCGCCACGCGGCAAGCGGCGACGCCACGAAGCGCCCGAAGCGCGCGGTCTCGCTGCCGAACCCGCCCCATAGCAGACGGAACAGCACCAGCGCGAGCAGCGTTTCGCCGGCGCGCACGTGCAACTGCATCCAGTTGAAATGCTGCGAAATCCACGCGACGCCGACGAGCAATACAGCGAGCCAGTGAAAGAGCCGGGTCGGCAAGTCCCAGACGCGCACGCTGCGCGAGGGTGCAGCGGCGTCGGTTGCGTTCGCGGGTGGGGCGGTGGCGCGTCGGTCGGTATCCATGGGCGAGCCCGATTCGTCAGACGATGTAGCGCGCCGCTTACGGCGGCATCGGGAGATTATCGCGCGATGGCGGCAGGACGTAGCATCGCACGCCGGTTTCAGCGATACTTCGGCCATACTTTCGCGCGCCTTACTTCGTCTGCGAACCCCTCGAATCATTGAGCCAATGAACAAGAACCGACTCGAAGCGTTCAGCGATGGCGTGCTCGCCATCATCATCACGATCATGGTGCTGGAACTCAAGGTGCCGCACGGCGACAGCATCGCGTCGCTCGCGCCATTGTGGCCGACGTATCTGAGCTACGTGCTCAGTTTCATCTACGTGGGCATCTACTGGAACAATCATCATCACATGATGCACGCGGCGCGCAGCGTGAACGGCACCGTGCTGTGGGCGAATCTGCATTTGCTGTTCTGGCTTTCGCTGCTGCCGTTCACCACGGGCTGGATGGGCGAAAATCATTTCGGGCGCTGGCCGACCATGCTGTATGGCGTGAATCTGCTGCTCTGCGCGATTGCCTATGTCGTGCTGCAAGGCTGCCTCGTGCGCTATCACGGTGCGCAAAGCGCGCTGGCGCAAGCGCTCGGACGCGATTACAAAGGCAAGTTGTCGGTGGTGGGATATCTGTTGGGAATCGGCTGTGCCGCTGCCGATTACGCGCATTTCGGCGCGCTGTTTTTCCTGCTCGTCGCGCTGCTGTGGCTCGTGCCCGACCGCCGCATGGAACGTCTCGTGACGGCTGCGCACGACCATCCGGAAGCGTAAAACACGCGCATGACAGAATGCGAGGCGGCGCACGAATGCGCGCCGCCTCGCCGATCATGCGCTCACGCGCATGCTTTCATCAGCCCGCCAGATGCTTGCGCGCGGCCAGCTCCTTTGCCTTGGCGATATCCGCCTGAATCACGGGCAACCCTTCGGTCGCGGCCTTCTTCAAACCGGCATCGCGACCCGATGCAATTTCCGCCTGAAATGCCGAGAGCGTTTTTTGCTGGCCGGCCAGCGCGACCTGTTCGATATAGGTCTTGTCGAAATCGGCGCCACGCAGATTGTTGATGCTCGAGAGCACGGCGGCGTCCGGATCGTCGCGCGGGACGTCCACGCCGCGCGGACTGGCGGCGCGCATCGAATTCGAGAGCTTCGTGTAGTCGGCGACCAGTTGTTCCGCGAAGGCCTTCACTTCGCGGTCGGTCGAACGCGAGTCGGCAATACGCGCCGCGTCGCGCTGCGTGGCGACGGTTTGCGTGCCGTCCGCGATGAACGATTTGTCGGCGGCATGCAGTTCCTGCGTGGCGCCCGCGGTCGTGGCAGCCGGCGCGGCGGTTTGCGCGTGAGCGCTCACGGAGAGCGCGAGCAGCGCGGTGGCGGAAACACTGGCGAGCGAGGCAAGCGAGAGGCGATTCATGCGAACTCCTTTTCTACGTGATTTCTACGTCATTGGTATCGACTACGCCCACGGCATTCGCGCGCTGCCGCATGCACCGTGCATAGGCGTGCAATGTCCGCGTCGAGTGTCGTTGGCGGCCGCTGGCGGTCTTGCTGCGCAACGGTTGAAGCATTCTAGGAAGGCGTGGCGCGTACAGGTGCAACGATCACGTCGCTTCTGTAACGGTTGGTAAGAACGGGCTTGGACGCGCCACAGCCCGGGCTTGTTCATCGGGGCGTCATGAGAAACGATACACACGGTCGAACGCGCGGTTGCGCGGGCATCGATCGTGCGCTCATCGCACGCATCGAATAGCCCTTATTTTCAGGGGGAAAACCCGAATTCTCCACGGCGAACGCTGTCGCCGATGGCACAATACATGCATAGATCCTGCGCGACAGCAGGACATTCGAGAGACCGAGAATGTTACCCAGCACGAATCCGATGGCGGGCAAGGGGAGGCGCTTCGTCGAGCGCAGTTGGCGATTGCGCGTCGGCGGGCGTGTGCTCGCGTTTTTCTGCATGGCGTCGGTATTCGTGCAGCAGGGGCGCGGCGCGCCGTTCTGGGTGCTGCTCGTCATCGACTGCCTGATCTGGCCGCATATCGCGCGGCGTGCCGCGCACGCGTGGGCCGTGCCGTATCGCGGCGAACGCCTCAATTTGATGGTCGATTCCGCAATGGGCGGCGTGTGGGTGGCCGCGATGCGATTCGATTTGCTGCCGAGCGCATTGATGCTCGTGATGTCGGGCATGGACAACATGGCTTCGGGCGGCATGCGGCTGTTTCTGCGCGGCGTGCTGGCGAATCTTGCGGGGCTGGCGGCCGGTCTGCTGACGTTCGGCTTCGCGTTCGAGCCCGATACGCGCTTGCCCACGCTGCTCGCGTGCCTGCCGTTTCTCGCGATTTATCCGCTTGCGCTGGGCCTCGCGGTGTATCGCATCTCGCGCAAGCTCGCCGAGCAATCGCGCATGCTCGAAGGGCTGAGCCGCACCGACGGCCTCACCGGTCTCTTGAATCGCCGCCATTGGGAAAATCTGCTCGTGCGCGAATTCGAACGCTGCCGCGCGACGCGCTATGCATCGTCGCTGCTGCTCATCGACCTCGACCATTTCAAGGACGTCAACGATACGCGCGGGCATCAGGCGGGCGACGCCGTGCTAAGCGCGTTTGCGGGGCAACTACGCGAGCATTTTCGCGCGAGCGACAGCATTGGCAGGTATGGCGGCGAGGAATTCGGCGTGGTGTTGCCGGGCGCGACGCTCGCCGAAGCGCGCACGGTCGCCGAGCGTTTTGCGCGCGCGGTGCGCTTGCAGGCGAAGGACGCGGACAGCGTGTGCCCGTGTACGGTGAGCATCGGCGTGGCGCAATGCGACGAGGCGATGAACGATCACGCCGCATGGCTCAAGCGGGCCGATTCGAGTCTGTATCGCGCGAAGATGACGGGTCGCGATCGCGTGGTCGCGGAGCAGGGCGAACCTGCGTGAGAGCGATTCCAGCCCGTGTTTTCAGGGCTGAAATCGTCATCGGGTCGACATCAAGGCAGCGAGATCGTGAGATTGGCCGATTGCGGGCCGAGCTTGACGATCTGCGTGTAAGGCGCGAGCGTGCGCAGCGTGTTGTCGCGCAGCCACGTGCTGAGACCCAGCCATCCGAGCACGCCGACGAGCGCGAACACCGCGCCGATCGTCCAGAGCGGCACTTCGCGCTTGAGGCGGTGCACCACTTGATCGGGCAGCGGCCAATGCGGGGCGAACGGCGCGCGCTTGCCCTTCATGTGCGCGATTTCGTCGCCGATGCGCGCGGTCAGATAAGCAAGCTTCTCCGGCCCTTCGAGCATGTATTTGCCCTGAAAACCGAGCAGCAGGCACATGTGAAAGACTTCGAGCGATTGCAGGCGCGCGGCGCCTTGTGCGCGACATTGCTCGAGATACTGGAAGAACTTCTCGCCCGCAAGCTGTTCGCCGAACAGCGTGAGTTGCAGCGGACGGCGCTCCCAGTCCGCGCGAATGCGGAACGGCGAGGACAGCACCGATTCGTCGATCGCCGCGCAGAACGCGAACTTGGCCGCATAGACGTCGTCGGCGGAAACATTCAGCTTTTTCGCGCCGCGCTCGAAGTCGCCGAGAAACTGCTGCACGCGTGCGCTGAACTCGGCGGCGTCACCGGGCTCGCGACCGTTTTTCAGCAGAAACAGCATGAAAAAGCCATCGTAGAGCAGGTCGAGCAGCGAGCGCACCTGATAGGCGGGATCGCCCACCGGCGCTTGCGGCGTGACGGGCGGCGGCGCGACGTCGCCGAAAAGGGAAGGCGCGTTGGTCATGACGTCACCGCAATCAGTTCGAGTTTGAGATCGTTGATGCCCGAGGGCGTGTACACCATCGCCGACTGCGCCTGAATCATGCGCTCATAGAGCGCGCTGCGCGATTCGAGCGCGAAATAGCAGGCGCCCGGGCGCACCGGAATGGCGGGCGGCACTTGCGGCGTGTAGACGAGACGCACGCCGGGCATGGCCGAAAGCACGAGCTTGTCGACGTCGTCGGGCGCGCCGACCTTGAAGCGCGCGGGCACGGCATCGACCAGATCGACGGCGGGCATGTCGGCCGAGACAGCGAGATAGAACGTGGTCTTGTCGTCGATCTTGCCGGAGTCGAGGCGGCCGATATGGAACGACGCGCGCACTTCTTCGAGCGCAATCGCGAAGTACTGCGTGGAGATCACCGTTTCGAGCAGATCGCGCAGGATGGCGTCGAGGCGCGCAAAACCCGGGCCCGGATCGTCGTGACGATAAGCGGGCAGATCGGCGAGCGTGTGATTCTTCGAGAACGTGAGCAACTGGCCCGCAAGACGCAGTTCTTCCTGGAAGAGCCGTTCGGGATGCAGCGCCGCGTGCTGATACAGATGCGCGAGCGTCGCGAACGCGCCGCTGGCCGTGTGCAACAGCCAGAACGACGCAATATCGCCCGAGCGGAATTCGATGATGTTCTTGGTCGGCTCGCGGTGGAAACCGTAGAGCGCGTTGACCTTCGCCTGCAGCGCGTCGATCAGGCGGCGCAGGCGCTGATGCAGCAGCGGCGACGCCTCGATGGCGAGGCTCGGCGGCACGAAGCTCTCGTCGGCCTCGAAACCCGACGACGCCGTGCGGCGCACGCGCACCACCGGCACCGACAGCAACTGGTCGCGCGGCTCGGTGTGCGCAACGAGCTTCACGTTGTTCTTGAGGAACGTGATGTCGGCCTGCGCGGCGTCGGTGTAATGATCGGCCACGCTCGACTGTTCGCTCACGTAGCGCGCAATAAAGCCGTCGTCGCGATTGGCCGAATAATTCGAGCCGTTTTCGCGCACCTGATGCAGCGCCAGATAGAACGTGAATTCGTTGATGCCTTCGGGCAGCGTGTCGAGCGCGACGGGCGGCGGCAGGTCGTCGGCTTGCGGCGCGGAGTAGAGCGTGCCGTCGGGAAACACGAGCGACAACTCGCTGATGCGCAGAATATTGCTGCCAAGCGAGTCGTGATCGATACGGATCGAGCGCACGCCCCAGTTATATGGCTGGATCGCCTGGATCGACTCGAAGAGCCGCGCTTCGTGATAGGCGTCTTGCCGCTGGAAGTGCTGAGGCCTGAGAAACAGGCCTTCCCCCCAAAGCACTTTCGAGGAATAGCTCATGTTGATTCAGCGTTATGCGTCGATCGGGTCGTGCCTGGCGTGCGAGCCGCCGGCTGACTGAATTGGTTAAAGAGGTCCGTTTCCGTGAAATTCAACGCGCTTCTGGCGTGTGCATTCATCCCCGCTTTCATCCCCGCATTCCCCTCATTTGCAAGGTTCGCTGCCGCTCTTTCTGCCCCGTTTTAAATCTTCGCATTCGCTGTCACCGATTCGCTTTTAACCACAGGTGACAGACGAAAGCAGATTGAGCGCTTGCGCCGACTGACTTGCATCCGCGGGGATTACGGTACCGCTCGTGACCGTCATGGCGCAGTTGTGCAGGCCAACCATTATGCCGGATTTCTCCGATTTCGCCGGATCGAAAGCGAATTTCCAGCGCTTCATTGCCGGGTCGCGGAACAGCGCGACGATGCCGAAAGCTTGTGCTTCGCGCGAAACTTTCTCCGTGGCGTTATACCGCTGCCCCGGAATCAAGGTGATTTCGCGCACGCTCAGCAGGTCGGCGCCCAAGGTGCTTTTTTCCTTCGCGGGATCGGTGAATGTGTCGAACGGCGCCTGCTGGAACGAGGTCGGATCCTTCAACGCGTAGAGGCGCACGACTAATGCGAGCGGCTTGTTATCGGTCGCCGCATTGAGATTGCGCGCCGCGTAGAGCGTGACGCCGAGGTCGCGCGGCGGCTTCTGGCTGTCGGGTACATCGGGCTTGCCGATGCCCGCGAGTTGCAGCGCCGCCGAGGCCGCGCTGCCCAACGCGGGCACGGCCGCCGCGCACCCGCCCAGCAAGGCAGCAGCGGCGCAAACCAGAGCCACATTTGATGCGATTTGAATAATGCGCGCAGTCATTTTTATCGCGGGCTTGAAGCCCGAACTCTCCGACAACGTTAAATCCGCTTGAACGTTGGTAATGCACGGCGCATTGCGCGGACATTATCCCCGTGATGCCTTCTTTAATAAAAATCCGGCAAATTTTCCTGCCCGAAGCCCCGTGTACATTGGTTGCGCCGGAAATTATTTCCTTGTCAGCTGTGCGCCCGTTACTTTGTGGCTTCTGTCATGGTTCTTACTCGCTTCTCCAGCACTTTTCAGCTTCACGCGAGGCCCATTTTCTTTCGGGCACTTTTCATTGCACAGTTGAATTATCGAAATTTGGCCTGTACTATACCCGCGCGTTGAGCAATAAGTAAAACACTCGTTTCAATATCGAGATAAGTCTGCGAGACAGAGATCTCGATGGTAGTTTTCGAGGCGCAGATCTCGAAGCTGAATCACAAACACAATCAAACTCTCTGGTCGGTAGAGAAAACATGAATAAGAGCGTCTTCTCGAAGCTAACGGGGGCTGTGATCGCGTGCGGCATCGTCGCGGGTTGCGCCACCCAGGGCAACAATCTTTCCGCATCGCCCGAAGCATTCAACAAGGCGCTCGCCGATGCGGACGCGCTCTCGAAGGGCGGCGACCAGGATCAGGCGATCGCCGCGTATCAGAAGCTTGCAGCCGCCGACCCCACGCGTGAAGAGCCGTGGTCGCGCATTGCCCAGATCCAGTTCCAGCAGCAGCACTACGGTCAGGCGATCGTGGCGGCGCAAGAAGCGCTGCAACGCGATCAGACGGATCGTGGCGCGAAGAGCGTGCTGGCCGTGGCCGGCCTGCGCGTAGCGACAGAGTCGCTTGGCGAACTGCGTCAGGATGCTTCGCTGCAAGGCGACGCGAAGTCGGACGCCCAGGCGCTCGCGAAGCAGTTGCGCGACACGCTCGGCGAGGACGCGCTGTTCCCGCCCGACCAGAGCGCGAAGTCGCCGGTGAAGAAGAAGCGCTATGTGAAGCGCGTCACCAAGGCCGCGCCGAAGGCTGCCGAATCCGCAGAAACGGCGGCTGCACCCGCGGCTCCGGCCGCGCCCGCAGCACCCGCCGCGCCGGCGCCCGCCAAGGCTGCCGGTAACGCCGCTGATCCGTTCAGCGCGCTGCGCTGAGTTTCGAGCACCACACGCGACACGTCCGATAACAAGGTCAAAACGGGAGCAGGGAGCCGTCGATGGCAAAGAAAGAAAGCATCCAGAAGCGCTTGCAGAAAGTGCGGCCGCCGCGCGTCCAGCTGACCTACGAGGTCGAGCGTGGCGATGCGATCGAAGTGAAGGAACTGCCGTTCGTCGTCGGCGTCATGGGCGATCTGGCCGGTCAGTCGGAAATCGAGCAGCCCAAGCTGCGCGACCGCAAGTTCATCAATATCGATCGCGACAATTTCGACGACGTGATGAAAGGCATCGAGCCGCGCGCCGCGTTTCAGGTGGAAAACCGCCTGAGCGAAGCGGGCGGCAAATTCGCCGTCGATCTGCGCTTCAAGTCGATGGCCGATTTCAATCCGGACGAGGTCGTGGCTCAGGTCGAGCCGCTGCGCCGCCTGCTCGACGCGCGTTCGAAGCTCGCGGATCTGCGCAACAAGCTCGCGGGCAACGACAAGCTCGAAGACCTGCTGAGCGAAGTGCTCTCCAATACGCAGCAGTTGCAGGCGCTCGCGGAGAACACTCGCAAAGACCCGTCGGAAGACGAACCCAAGGGCGAATGAGGCGGGGGACGCAATGAATCAGCAAACCGCAGCCGCGCAAAGCGCGGCCATCGAAGCCGAAGACGGCAGCACGTCTTCACTGCTCGACAGCATTGTCGAAAAGAGCAAGGTCGCGAAATCGGATTCGGAGCACGCGCGTGCGAAGGACCTGATCGGCGAACTCGTGCATCAGGTGCTCGACGGCACCGTGGTCGTGTCGAACAATCTGTCCGCGACCATCGACGCGCGCGTGGCCGAACTCGACCGCCTGATTTCCGAGCAATTGAGCGCGGTGATGCATGCGCCGGAATTTCAGCGCCTCGAAAGCACGTGGCGCGGCCTCGATTATCTGTGCAAGGAAAGCAATACCGGCCAGACCATCAAGATCAAGGCGCTGCACGCACCGAAGCGCGACGTCGTGCGCGACTTCAAAGCCGCGGTCGAATTCGACCAGAGCGCGCTCTTCAAGAAGGTCTATGAAGAAGAATTCGGCACGTTCGGCGGCGCGCCTTTCGGCACGCTGATCGGCGATTACGAAATCACGCGCCAGCCCGAAGACATGTACTTCATCGAACAGATGTCGCATGTCGCCGCGGCCGCACACGCGCCATTCATCGCTTCGGCTTCGCCGGAGTTGATGGGCCTCGAATCGTTTGCCGATCTCGGCAAGCCGCGCGATCTGGGCAAGGTGTTCGACACCGTCGAATACGCGAAGTGGAAGTCGTTCCGCGACGCCGAGGATTCGCGCTACGTGGGTCTGACGCTGCCGCGCTTCCTGGGCCGCCTGCCGTTCAATCCGAAAGACGGTGCGACGGCGGAAGGCTTCAACTTCGTTGAAGACGTGGACGGCACCGATCACAGCAAATACCTCTGGTGCAACGCGGCGTGGGCCTTCGGCGCGCGCCTGACGGCAGCGTTCGACGACTTCGGCTGGTGCGCGGCGATTCGCGGCGTGGAAGGCGGCGGTCTCGTGGAAGATCTGCCGACGCACACCTTCAAGACCGACGACGGCGAAATCGCGCTCAAGTGCCCGACCGAAATCGCCATCACGGACCGCCGCGAAAAGGAACTGAGCGACCTCGGTTTCATTCCGCTCGTCCACTGCAAAAATTCCGATTATGCCGCGTTTTTCGCCGCGCAATCGGTGCAGAAAGCGAAGAAGTACAGCACCGATAGCGCCAATGCGAATGCCGTGCTCTCCGCGCAGCTTCAATACATCTTCTCGGTATCGCGCGTGGCGCACTACCTGAAGGCGATGATGCGCGACAAGATCGGCAGCTTCGCTTCGGCGCAAAACGTCGAAGTGTTCCTGAATCGCTGGATTTCGCAATACGTACTGCTCGACGACAACGCCACGCAGGAACAGAAGGCACAGTTCCCGCTGCGCGAAGCGTCGATTCAGGTCGCGGAAATTCCGGGGCGTCCGGGTGCGTATCGTTCGGTCGCGTTCCTGCGTCCGCACTTCCAGCTCGACGAACTGTCGATCTCGCTGCGTCTCGTGGCGGATCTGCCGAAGCCGGCTAATTCGTAATGCAAGCGTCGTAACGGGCGCGTCATCGAAAGCGGCAATCAAGACGACGGAAAGAAAGCCGCACAAAGGGAATTGAGAATGCGCCGAACGCGATTGCCTGCACCGCCAGAACGGTGCAGGCAATGCGGTGCATCCGGTGTAGAGGCCTCGTGTAAATGGGGCCCGCGCCAAGTGTGAGCGGTCCATCGGGCGGCCCGGCTTCGAGCCTCGCGCCGCCGTATAAACCACCTCTATGGGGAGCGATACGTTATGAAGGACATCTATCTAAAATTCGGCAATCCCGCGATCAAGGGCGAATCGCAGGATAAGGACCACGCTAACTGGATCGAAATCGACTCGTGGAGTCACTCGATCCTGCAACCGCGTTCGGCAACGGCATCGACGGCCGGCGGCCACACGTCGGAACGCTGCGAACACGCCGATATGCGCTTCACGAAGGACATCGACGTGGTCAGCCCGCTGCTGTATCAGCACGCTTCGGGCGGCACGACGTTCGACGAAGTCACCATCGACTTCATGCGTTCGGACGGCGAAGGCAACCGCATCAAGTACCTCGAAGTGAAGCTCAAGTACGTGATCATTTCGAGCATCACGCCGACGGTCGTTGGCGAAGGCCTGCCGACCGAAGAGTTTTCGCTCAAGTACGCGGCCGTGCAGTGGAAGTACACGCAGCAGAAGATCGGCGGCAACCAGGGCGGTAACGCGCAGGGCGCATGGAGCCTGACGAAGAACGACAAGACCTACGCGGTCTAAGGTGTCGTTGAACCGGGTGGGGCGCAGGGCGCGCCGCCCGGTTTTCATTGCATGCGACGCCGGATGGTTTGATGAAACGTTTCGAGCCCAGTTTCTTCGACAAGCTGTTCGACGACGAACCGCATTCGCCGGCACCTGCCGCGATGCGGCAATTGTCGCTGGACGAACTGAAAGCGACGGTGGCGCGCGATCTGGAGTCGATTCTGAATACGCGAATCGCCTTCACCGAGCACATGCTTGCGCAATTGCCTGAATGCCGTAAATCCCTGCTGACTTACGGCCTGAACGATTTCGCGGGTTTGAGTCTCGCGAGCCATTACGATCGCGCCTTTATCTGCAAGTCGATCCAGCAGGCAATCGAGCGGCACGAACCGCGCCTGCAACGTGTGACGGTGTCGCTCGAATTGAATTCGCGCTCGACCAGCGTGCTGAATTTCGCTATTCAGGCATTACTGGTCGTGCATCCGGCCGAAGAGCCGGTAAACTTCGATGCATTGCTGCAGCCTTCGACGCTGCAGTATTCGGTCTCGCGCGCACGCGCGAAGACCTGAAGCACGGCAACGGCCGCGGACTGTCACGCGCCGCGGCTGCACAGGTAGTTTTGGGGGGCGGGGAGTCGCGATGGAAGAGTTGTTGCCGTATTACGAGCGCGAATTGTCGTTCTTGCGACGTTATTCGCGCGAATTCGCCGAGCGCTACCCGAAGATCGCGGCCCGTCTCGCGATGAGCGGCGAGCACTGCGAGGACCCGCACGTCGAGCGCATGATCGAGTCGTTCGCGTTGCTGGGCGCGCGTATCAACAAGCGTCTCGACGACGATTACCCGGAATTCACCGAGGCGCTGCTCGAAGTCCTCTATCCGCATTATCTGCGGCCTTTTCCGGCGTGTTCGATCGCGCAGATCGGCAACACGGCGTCGTTCACGCAGCTCACCGCGCCGGCCACGATCGAGCGCGGCACCGAACTCAAGTCGCGCCCGCTGCGCGGCGTGCAATGCCGTTTTCGCACCGCTTATGACGTGACGCTTGCGCCGGTGCGGATCAGCGAAGCGCGCTATATGCCGGTGGCGATGGCGCCGAGTTCGATCGTGCTGCCCGGCGACGCCACGGGCGTTATTTCAATCACGATTGAATCGACTTCGCCGCAACTCGATCTTGCGACGTTGAAATTGCCGCAATTGCGCACGTATCTGCACGGCGAGCAATCTTTTATCGCGGCGCTCGGCGACTGCCTGTTCGTGAACGCGCTGGGTGCATGGGTCGAATCCGATCGCAGCGGTCGCTGGCGCGCGCTGCCGGAATTGCCGTATCGTCAGGCCGGTTTTAGCGACGACGAAGCGCTGATCGATTTTCCTTCGCGCTCGCACCCCGCCTATCGGCTGCTCACGGAGTATTTTGCATTTCCCGCGAAATTCGATTTCGTCGATTTCGATCTGGGCGCGCTGGCATCCGCCGCGGGCCGCTGCCAGCGGCTCACGCTGCATGTCGTGCTCAAGGAAGTGCGCGGCGATTCGCATGAGGCGCGGCTGCTCGACACGCTCGCGGCACATCATCTGCGGCTCTTCTGCACGCCGGTCGTCAATCTCTTCAAGCAGCACGGCGAGCCTATTCGCCTTAATCACCAAAGCATCGCATATCCAGTGGTGGCCGAGGCACGCCGCGCGTTCGCGTACGAAGTCTATTCGATCGACTCGGTCAAACTCGTGCAACAGCGCGCCGATGCGGAATCAGTGGTGGAATTCCGGCCGTTTTATTCGCTGCGTCATGGCGAAGCGTCGCGCGCCGGTCATTACTGGTTTGCACGACGCGATGAAGCCGTCGCGCAGAAAAGCCCGGGTTACGAAACTGAAATTTCGATTGTCGATATTGACTTCGACCCCGCGGTCGAACAAACCGATACGCTGAGCCTCGAACTGACCTGCACGAACCGCGATTTGCCCGCCGGTCTCGCCGTGGGCCTGGAAGGCGGCGACCTGTTTCTCGAAGGCGGCTCGCTCGTGAATCAGATTGCGCTGCTCGCGCGGCCCACGTCGTGCGCGCGTTTCGAGCGACGCCAGGCCGCGCATTGGCGTCTGATTTCGCATCTCGCGCTCAGTCACGTTTCGCTGGCGAGCGGCGGTGCGACCACGCTCAAGGAAATGCTCGCGCTCTACGATTTGCGGCGCAGCGCCGTGTCGTCGCGCCATATCGACGGCATCGTCGACGTGGAGCAGCGCGCCGCCGTGCAATGGTTGCCCGGCAAACCGTTCGCCACCTTCGTGCGCGGCGTGGAAATTCGCGTGACCGTGGACGAGGACCATTTTGTCGGCACGAGTCTCGGCACGTTCGCGCGGGTGCTCGACGTGTTCTTCGGCCTGTATGTGCATATCAACAGTTTCGTGCAACTGGTCGTGATTTCGAAATTTACTGGCGAGGAGATCCTGCGATGCAAGCCCCGCAGCGGCGATTCGATCCTCGTGTAATCGAGCGTCTGCTCGACGAGCCGCACCGCTTTGAATTTTTTCAGGCGGTGCGTCTGCTCGAACGCTGGTTCGTCGACAAGAAGCAGGATCGCCAGCGCGACGTCCTCACGCATCGCGTGGCGTTCCGCAACACGCTCTCGCTGGGCTTTCCGCCCAGCGAAATCGAACAGGCTGCCTCGTACGACGAAACCGGGACGCGACTCGCCGAACCCGAGCAACGCGCTGCCGCACTCGATGAGGAACGTCTCGACCAGGTGGAAATCACACCTGCGTTTTTTGGCTTGCTCGGCGGGCAGGGCGCATTGCCGCTGCACTATACGGAGCAGTTGATCGCGCGCGAGCAGCTCAAGCGCGACCGCGCCGCGCGTGAATTCTTCGACGTATTTTCCAATCGCGCGACGGCGTTGTTTTATTCCGCGTGGAAAAAATACCGTTTGCCGTTCCATTACGAACTCGATCGCGACGAGCGCTATATGCCCTTGCTGCTCGCGCTCGCGGGCGTGGCAGACCACGATTCGCGCGAGAGTTTGCATGGCGGACGCGGCGCATTGCTCGATGAAGCGATTGCCGGTTATGCGCCGGCCGCACGTCATCGGCCGGTTTCCGCTGCGTATTTGCAGAACACGCTCTCCGAATATTTCAATGTGCCAGTGCGCATCGAGCAGTTCGTCGGCAAATGGTACGACGTTCCGCCCGATCAACTCTCGATGCTCGGTATGCGTAACGTGGCGCTGGGCGCGACGGCGCTCGCCGGTCAGCGCGTCTGGCAACGCGACATGCGCGCGCGTCTCGTCGTCGGTCCGCTTTCGAAAACCGATTACGAAGCCTTTTTGCCCGGCGGCGAACGCGCGATCGCGCTGGAGCACATGCTCACGCTGCTGGGACGCGTGACGCTCGAATACGAAGTGCGGCTCGTGCTGCGGCGCGACGACGTCGGGCCGAGTCGACTCGGCGGCGGCTCGCGCCTGGGCTGGGATGCGTTCCTTTGCACCCACGAAGCCGATCGCGATCGCGCCGACGCGCATTACGAATTGCATGTCACCCACTGACGACTGACTGGAACTCCGCCCGGACCGACTTCACGACATGAGCACGCCTCTCAAGACCCTCATCACCAAGCTCAACTCCACCTGCCGTCTCGCGGCCGAACGCGCGGCCAGCGCGTGCCTTTCGCGGGGGCATTACGAAGTCGATCTGGAGCACCTGTTCCTCGCCTTGCTCGAAGAGCCCACGAGCGATCTGGTGTGCGCGCTGCGCGCGTCGCGTATCGATCCGCATGCCGTGCGCGCCGATCTCGAACGCGAATTGCAGCAACTGAAAACCGGCAATACGCGTACGCCGGTATTCTCGCCGCATTTGATCGCGCTGTTTGAACAGGCCTGGTTGATTGCCTCGCTCGACACGCAGATCGGGCGTATCCGCTCGGGACATTTGCTGCTCGCGCTACTGAGTGCGCCCGATCTCGCGCAATTCGCGCATCGCATGTCTTCGCGTCTGGGCGAGGTGCCGGTTGCCGAACTCAAGCACAGTTTCGACGAATTGACGCAAGGGTCGGTCGAAGCCGCCCCGCGCGACGCCGAGTGTGCAGCGGCGCAACCCTCGGCATCGGACGCGGACGGTGAAGTGCGATCGAACGGCGGCCCGTCGAAAACGCCTGCGCTCGACACGTATACGACCGACCTCACGCAGCGAGCGCGCGAAGGCCGCGTCGATCCGGTGATCGGCCGCGAAGGCGAAATTCGCCAGACCATCGACATTCTCATGCGCCGCCGCCAGAACAACCCGATTCTCACGGGCGAACCGGGCGTCGGTAAAACGGCGGTGGTCGAAGGGCTCGCACTGCGCATTGCGGAAGGCGACGTGCCCGAGGCGCTGCGCAACGTTGCGTTGCGTGTGCTCGATATGGGCTTGCTGCAAGCCGGCGCGAGCGTGAAGGGCGAATTCGAAAATCGCCTGAAGAGCGTGATCGACGAAGTGAAGAAAAGCCCGCAGCCGATCGTGCTGTTCATCGACGAAGCGCACACGATCATTGGCGCGGGCGGTCAGGCGGGCCAGAACGATGCCGCCAATCTGCTCAAGCCCGCACTCGCGCGCGGCGAATTGCGCACGATCGCCGCGACCACGTGGAGCGAATACAAAAAGTACTTCGAGAAAGACGCGGCGCTTGCCAGGCGTTTTCAGGTTGTGAAGATCGAAGAGCCGAGCGAAACGCTCGCGGCTTCGATGCTGCGCGGCATGACCGCGTTGATGGAAAAGCATTTCAACGTGCGCATTCTCGACGAGGCGATTACCGAGGCCGTGCGACTTTCGCATCGCTATATCAGCGCGCGTCAATTGCCTGATAAGGCCGTGAGCGTGCTCGATACCGCTTGCGCGAAAGTCGCGCTCGCGCATAGCGCAACGCCTGGTGCGATCGACGACGGCAAGCGCCATATTGAACGCGTCGACGCCGAAATCGCCGCGCTCGAACGCGAAGCGGCGAATGGCGCGGCGCACGAAGAACGGCTCGCCGCGCTCAAAGTGGAACGCGAAGCCAGCGCCGCTGAAGTGGCCGAAGACGAAGCGCGTTATGCGCAAGAACACGAACTCGTCACGCAGATCGCTGCGCTGCGCGCGCGTATCGATGCTTCGCGCGAAGCCGCCGCCGACGCTGCGCTTGCACGCGACGCCGACGACGCGCGCGCCGCGCTGCCCGCACTCGTCGAGCAATTGCATGCGTTGCAAGGCGATGGTCCGATGGTGCCGCTGCAAGTGGATGCGCATGTCGTGGCCGAAGTCGTGTCGTCGTGGACAGGCATTCCGCTCGGCCGGATGGTGAAGGACGAAATTAAAACGGTGCTGAACCTGAGTCCGCTGCTCGGCGAGCGCGTGATCGGTCAGGACCACGCGCTCGAAGCGATTGCGCAACGCGTTCGCACGGCAGGCGCGAACCTGGAAGATCCGGATAAGCCGCGTGGCGTATTCATGTTCGTCGGCCCGTCGGGTGTCGGTAAAACGGAAACGGCGCTTGCGCTCGCCGATATTCTTTATGGCGGCGAGCGCAAACTCGTCACCATCAATATGAGCGAATATCAGGAAGCGCATAGCGTGTCGGGCCTCAAAGGCTCGCCGCCGGGTTATGTCGGTTATGGCGAAGGCGGTGTGCTGACCGAAGCCGTGCGTCGCAATCCGTATTCGGTCGTGCTGCTCGACGAAGTGGAAAAGGCCCATCCCGATGTGCTGGAAATGTTTTTCCAGATCTTCGACAAGGGCACGATGGATGATGCGGAAGGGCGCGCAATCGACTTCCGCAATACGCTCATTATTCTGACTTCGAATGTGGGTTCGTCGGCGGTCATGCAGGCGTGCCTGAATAAATCCGCCGAGGAATTGCCCGACGCCGACGCGCTGGCCGAATTGCTGCGTCCGCAACTCTACAAGACATTCAAGCCTGCATTCCTCGGGCGCATGAAAGTCGTACCGTATTACCCGATCTCCGACGACGTGCTCGCCGAGATCATCGAACTCAAACTCGAACGCATTCGCCGGCGGATCGAAGCGAATCATGGCGCCACTTTCGAGTGGGACGATACGCTCGTCGACGCCGTGCTCGCGCGCTGCACCGAAGTCGATTCGGGTGCGCGCAATGTCGATCACATCCTCAATGGCACGTTGCTGCCCGAGCTTGCGCAATACGTGCTCGAACGCATCGCAGAAGGCACCGCGCTCGCGCGCGTGACAGTGCGCGCCAACGAGGCTGGCGAGATCGAATACACCGTGAATTGATATGTCGAACGATTACACCGCGCTGCTCGCGCCCATCAACGAAACCTCGCCGTGTGGCGAAGATCTGCTGTTCTCCGCGGATTTCGACACGATTGCTTACGCGCGTCGCTTCGACGACCCGTCGCTCGACCAAGGCGAATGGGTCACGGAAATCAAGGAAGCCGACTGGCCGCTCGTGATCGAGCGTTGCACGGCGCTGCTCGCCACGCAAACGAAGGATCTGCGCCTCGCGGTATGGCTTACCGAGGCGCTCGCAATCCAGGAAGGCGTGCCGGGCCTCACGCAAGGCTTTTCGGTGCTCACGGGGATCGTGGATCGCTTCTGGGACGGCGTGCATCCGCTGCCCGAAGGCGATGACGTGGAGTCGCGCCTGGGCAATGTGGCCTGGCTCGCGGGGCGCTCGGCGGAATTGCTGCGAGCGGTGCCGCTCACCCAATCGGGCACGGCGTTTAGCACGCTCGATTGGGAAGTTGCGCAACACGTCGCGCAGGCCGTCAAACGCGACCCCGACAACGCGGCCGATATTGCGCGCGGCAAGCCGTCGGTGGAACAGATCGACGCTTCGCGGCGCGGCACGGCGCCGGCATTTTATGAAGCGCTGCTCGCGCAATTTAAAACATTCGAAGCCGCACTCGGCGCACTCGATGCGGAACTCGAACGCCGCGCCGGCGACGCTGCGCCGAGCTTTCGTCAAACGCGCGATGCCTATGACGATGTGTATCGGTTGCTCGAGCGTTTTGCGCGCGATGTGGGCGTGGATCCGAACGCTGCGCAGAAGCCGCCCGTGGCGGATCAATCGGCGCAAGGCGACGCACATGGTGCGGCGCGCGGCGCACAGGAGCGCTCGGAACCGAGCTTCAAGACGCCTTTGTCCAATGAGGATCACGTGCTGACCCCGACTCGCGTTCAACCCCGCGCGCATGGCGGCATTGAAAGCCGCGCGGATGCCGTTGCGCAATTGCGCGCGGTGGCCGATTACTTCCGCCAGACCGAACCGCATAGCCCGGTCGCGTATCTCGCCGATAAAGCGGCCGAGTGGGCCGGCATGCCGCTGCATCAATGGCTTTCGACAGTGGTCAAGGACGACAGCACGCTCGCACATATTCGCGAGATGCTTGGCGTGAAATCGGACGAATGACATTCACCTGGTGAGCGAAATGGGCGCACAGGACATCATGAGTCTTATCAGCTGCGGCCTCGTGCAGGACGGCCGCTTGCTGAAACTCGACACGCCGCTCGGCGATAACGCATTGCTACCGCAACGTGTGATCGGCCGTACGCGTATGGGCCGCGATTATGGCTTCACGGTGGATGCTGTGTCGCTCACCGGCGATATCGCACTGAAGAAACTGATTGCGCAACCGGTGACGCTCTGGTTCGAACAGGTCGATAAATCTTATCTGCCGCATCACGGCTACGTGCATACGGCACGTCGACTCGGTTCGGATAGCGGCCTGACAAGTTATCAGCTCGAATTCGCGTCCTGGCAGCATTTTTTGAAGTTCAGGAAAGACGCGCGCATCTGGCAGGACAAGACCGCCGACGCCATTCTCACCGACGTATTCAACGCGCACCCGCAGGCACAAGGCGCGTTCCGCTTCGCCTTGCAAAGCACGTTGCCGCAGCGTTCTTTCTGCGTGCAATATGAAGACGATTGGCATTTCTGCCAACGAATCATGGAGTCAGAAGGGCTCTATAGTTATTTCGAACAGGGCAGCGACGGCAAATCGCACACGCTGGTCGTCGTCGACAATCTGAGCGCATTGCCGGCGCTCTCGCCGCAAACGGTGCAGTTCTATCGCGCGGGCACGAATAGCGAAACGAATGCGCTGGTGCAATGGAGCGCCACGCGTATGTTGCAAAGCGTGACGCTCACGACGCGTACGTTCGATTACAAGTCGCCCTCGACGGCCAGCAACGCGAAGGGCACCTCGGTGCCGACGCTCGACACGACGAGCAATCTTCCGCAGCAAGCCGAAGTGTACGAATACACCGGCGCGTATAGTTTTGGCGACAAGGCGCGCGGCGACTCGCTTTCCACGTTTCGCATGGAAGAGTGGGAATCTCGCACGAAGCGCTTCGAAGGTGGTGGCGCGGTGCGTAACCTCGACGCGGGCCGCTGGTTCACGTTGAGCGGGCATCCGGCGCACGACGCCGATAGCGAGCAGGATCGCGAATTCGCCATTATCGAAACGGTGTGGTTCGTCGAGAATAATCTGCCGGTTTCGAGCATGCAGGCGCAATCGTTTCCGCACAGCCTGCAAAGCCGTCTCGCGGCGATCAAAGCCGCACACACATCGACATCGGCTGCGGTAACGCACGCTGACGGCAGCGAAGGTTTTTTGTATGCGCAAATCGAAGCGCAGCGCAAAACCGTGCCGTATCGCAGTGCATTCGATCACCCCAAGCCCGATATGCAGATGCAAACGGCGATCGTGGTGGGGCCTGCCAGCGAAGAGGTGTACACCGACTCGCTGAATCGCATCAAAGTGCATTTTCATTGGGACCGGCTCAATAGCGGCGACGAAAATGCTTCGTGCTGGCTGCGCGTGGCGATGTCCGATACCGGCAGCAGTTATGGCAGCGTGCACGTGCCGCGCGTCGGAGAGGAAGTCATCGTCGACTGGCTCGACGGCGATTGCGACCGGCCTATCGTGACGGGCCGCGTTTATAACGGATCGACCGCGCCAAACTGGCATTCGAACGGTCTGCTTTCCGGTTACAAATCGAAGGAGTATGGCGGCAGCGGTTATAACCAGCTCGTACTCGACGACGCCACCGGCCAGAACCGCATGCAGCTCTATAGCACGAGTGCGAATTCGCAATTGCATCTGGGCTATCTCGTCGCGCAAAACGCGAATACGCGTGGCGCGTTTCTGGGTAGCGGATTCGATTTGAAATCGGATGCTTATGGCGCGGTGCGGGCAGGTCAGGGACTGTACGTTTCGACTTACGCCCGATCGGCCGCGAGCGCGCAACTCGACGTGACAGAAGCACATCAGCAACTGACGAGCTCGCAAGACATGATGGACGCGCTCTCGCAAGCGAGTGCGAATCAGCAGGCCGAAAGTCTTGCGGACGGCGTGAACGCGCTGAAGTCGTTCACCACCGCGACGCAGGAACGCGTGCAAGCCGCGACGGGAAGCGGCGGCAATACGGCGGGCGGCGGAACGGGCAGCGCAAACGCGTTTTCGCAGCCCGTGATGCTCATGGCGAGCCCTGCGGGCATTGCGTTGTCGACCCAGCAATCCACGCACATCGCCGCCGATCAACAGATTAGCCTCGCGAGCGGACAGAGCACGCACGTGGCGACCGGCAAATCGCTGATCGCCAGCGCGCGCGAGAAACTCAGTCTGTTTGCGCAGAACGCGGGCATGAAACTGTTCGCGGGCCAGGGCAAAGTGGAAATCCAGTCGCACGCGGACAATGTCGAAATCACCGCGCAGAAGTTGCTCAAGGTGATTTCCGCGACCGACAAGGTTGAAAGCGCCGCGAAGAAAGAATTGCTGCTGACGTCCGGCGGCGCTTATATCCGCATCAAGGACGGCAACATCGAGATTCACGCGCCCGGCAAGATCGATATCAAGGGTGCACAGCATTCGTTCGAAGGGCCGGCCAGCACGAATTATCCGCTGCCGACCATGCCGAATTCCACCTGCAAGGAATGCGTGCTGAACGCGCTGAGCGGCCGTGAATCGATGCTCGAGGTGGGTTGATGAGCGAACAGAATGTGCAAGGCGACGTCGTCGATACGCGCCAGGAAGAGTGGCCTGTGTGGCTTGACGGTCTGCGCGCAAAGCTCACTGCTTATGTGCACGCGGATATCGACGCGAGACTTTATCTGCTCGTGGATACGCGTGGTTATCAGGACCTGCACGAACGTTTGAGGAACGAGACGCGGCTTCGCCATGTGTCCTTGTGGAAGGGTATTGAACTCGAAGAGTATCCGGAGATTTCGCCGTATCTGATCGAGTTCGACGCGCACGTGCTGTTCGGTAAAGACGAAAGCGCGCTGAGTATGCTTCGTCAGCTTTGGTGCGAAGCCGTCGATCTTTATGCGCTGACGTCGATCTGGTCACCCGTTTCGTTCGAACAGATCGACGCGCATTTGCGTCGCTATGTGATGTACGAATTGCCCAACGGGCGGGCGTATTACCTGTTCTTTTTCGATAACCATGTACTGCCGAGATTGCGACAGGTTTGGAGCGAGAAGCAGGCTCAGGAATTTATCGCGCCTTGTCTGGAGATTGGATATCGCACGCGCCGCCTGGAAGCCGCAACCTGGCGGAATGAATCGAGGCCTGCGCTGACTCGCATTGTGTCGCCGTTGAGCGCTGAGCAGCACGAAGGTTTGTTGGAGCTCGGTTATGCCGACAAACTGGTGTTGAAGTTTCGCGAAACGATGGGCACGTCGATCGATCATCTCAGCGATATCGAGCTTTATGAGCAGACGCTGGAACAGCTGGAACGCTCGGGCAGATATCGGATTACCGGCGATGAGTCGTTGTCGGCGTATGTCATGACGGGACTGTTGATTGGCCCGCGCTTCGACGAGCACCCGGTCGTGCAGACGCAACTGGCCGCGGTGATGCGTAAGGAAATGGACGCGGCGCAGGCGTTTGAGACGATCGACGATGCGACGTGGGATGAGATTCGTGCGGGATGATATTCAGGAATTCAAGGAGCAGATCGTGAAGTTGGGGACTTTTTTGCTGACGCGCGTGGCGGTTGCGAGTGCGCTTTGTGTCGCGCTCAACGCATGCGGGAAATCCGAGCCGAGCTATAGCAGCATTTCCACCATGGCACTCAACTACATGCCGTACAACCTGGCAGGCTTCACGATCACCGATCAATTCGGGCACGAAGTTAGCAGCGGCGGCGACAATGAGCCGGGCGGCGGCGGCGGTGTCTCGTGTTGCTATGCGTTGAAAGGCACTCAGTTCAAGGTATCGTGGAACTACTACGATGCCAATCAATGGCATGCGGGCGACGAAAAGACGTTTCACGCCGAAACGACCGTGACGCTACCCGATAGCCCCGAGCCCACCCGGATCGGCGACCGCATACTGGCCGTGCATTTTTATCCAGATCGGCATGTCGAGCTCGAATTTCCGGCGAGCATCATGCCGAATTCAAGGTTGCCCGTGGTTGACGTCGTTCGCGCCATGCAACAAAAGCACGGCGATGCGCTGGACCATCGCTACGACGATACGGAAGGCGATGCAGATCGCCGCATCGCGCGCGCCGTCGCGCAAGCGTGGATCAAATATCGTTTGACCGACGAGCGCGATCTCGAGCAGTACGCGTACTTTGCGTTGCTCATCAATCCGGATTTCGATGCGCATCCCGCGGTGCAGAAAATCATTCAGGCCGACAAGGCAAAGCCGGGAGCGCTTGCCGCATCTCTGCAAGGTCTGCAGCCCGCCGTGCTTAAAGCGTTGAAGAACAAGCAGTTCGCGAAAGTGCCCGTTCCGGCGATTCCAGACGGCCTGGTGCCGCCCCGCGCGAGGCGTATCAACATGCGGGCTAATTGCTGCACCGTACACGATTCGAATAGCCACTCATTATCGGCAGCGACCGTCGAAGACGACATGAACGGACCGCTGCCGCCCCCGTGCGAGGAATCAAACGATGCCGGCTGATAAAGGAAAGAGTACGTCCGGGCTGGATCCCGACGACGCTACGCCGCAGAGCGTCCGTCTCGCCGTCAGCCGGATGACGGCTAATGATTATCCGAAGGGCGATTGCATGCCGTGCGGCGCGACGATTCGCATCGGCGTATTTTTCGACGCATTCGGCCGCAACAAGGACGAAGACGAGAAGAGCGATAACCCGTCCACATATTCGAATATTGCGCGATTGTGGGAAGCCCATCGCACCATGCTGGACTCGAAACGTCCCCCGAACCAGTTCTGGTTTGCGCTCTATTATTCAGGGCTCGGGACCGATATCAACAAAAGCGCCGAGAACAACGATTGGATCAACACGAGTGAGGCTGCCGCCGCCCTGGTGGGGAAGGACCTCCTTGGCGCGGGAAAGAGTGTGTTGAACTCTGCCACGCGCGCAAATCAACTCGATAAATTCGACGCCAAGAAGCGTGCAACGGATGCCTTCAAGAAGTCGGCGGAAGATTTTTCGTACCGGCCGTTGCTGAAGGCCTATAACGACTTCAAGAAGGACATCAAGGACATTCCCGCGACGATGCGCCGGGTTGCCAATGTGCTGGACCCGTCGCCCGCACGGTTGTGGGAGCGCTCGAAGCTTGGCGTCGTGCACGTCTACAAGAACGCGAAGAACGATATCAAGAAGAATCCGCTGAAGGTGGCACAGGCTGCCGTGCGTCAGGTATTTACGAGTGTGGTGATGGAGAACGTTGCCATCGTGCGCGACTCGCAGGCGATGAGTTTCTACTTCGGCACGGGCGTCGACACGCGGCTCGCCGCGGCATTGGACCAGTTTAAGGCCGCCGTCGATGCCGTCCGCAAGGGGCCGCCAGCGGTCAGTAAAATTCGCAAAATCGAACTTTCGGTTTTTGGAGCCGATCGAGGATGCGTGCTCGCGCGCGCCTTCGTCAATCGGATTGCCGAGAAGTACAAGCATCGCGACGACGAAGATCTGCAAATAGACGGTGTGCCGATTGAAATCAAGTTCCTCGGTCTGTTCGATGCGGTTTCATCGATCATGTCGGAGGATGCGGGCGAAGTCATTGGCTTGATTCCTTATCTTGGCACCATCAAGCCCGATTACAAGGACTTCCCGCTTTCCGTCCCGGCTAGTGTGAAGCGTTGTGTGCACTACGCCGCCGCGCACGAGATGCGTTTTTATCAGCGGCTCGACAGCCTCGAAAAGACACGCGGCGAACAATACCTCTATCCCGGAACGAGTTGCGACGTAGTTGGCGGCGCGCCGCAGGGATCACTGGGTTTGAATGCGGAACTCATGCGCATGCCGTTCCGCGACATGTTGATCGAAGCGCTCAAGGCAGGCTGTGCCATGCTCGACTTCGAAACCATCTATGAGCGGAAGCCGACTCTGTTCAGGCGAATCACCATCGCCCACCCCATCAGCTACGAAGGCAAGCAATACCGCATCAAGCAGCTCGTGGAAGCGTACCGGAAGGTTGTGCGCAACAACGCAGGCGTCAATTTCCTGCCGCATGCGGAAACGTTTCTGCGCTGGATTGCCGTTCGCTATCAAGACGCCGACTTCCGTCACTCCGTGACCGATCCTGTTGCAGAATGGCGCAAACAAGTGGAAAAGGCCGACTACGACCGCCGCGCGGCGGCCGCGAAACTGCAATGGGAAATGCAGGGCAGCGGTCCGATGGACTCGCCGAAGATCCAGCAATTGCGCCAGGAAAAGCAGGCTGCCGACGCGCACTGGAACGATCTGTTCGCGCATGCGCCTTCGAACAACTACACGACCGTGTGGAAGCGGCTCGATGCCGAAGCGAAGGACATGACGTCGAAGTGGGAAAAGATGCGGCCGGGTTACGAAGCGGAGCAACAGCGCCGTTTCACGCATTCGTTCGACACGCAAATGCACTACACGCCGCTCTTTCTCGCGCCCGCGTTCGTAAATAAAGATCCGCTCAACGCCGATCAGATCGCCTTGGTAAAAGCCTGGCAGGAAGGGTTCGCCGGCAAGAACCCGTTGCCCGACGACGTCATGGCGCTATTCGACATGCTCGTTCACGATACGCTGCTGACGAGCTGGCAGGATCACGTGCTGGCGCCTTCGCTGTATTTCCGCACGCGCGACAAAGACGTATTCGGCACCACCGATTACGACGCGGAAGACAAGAAGCGCAAAGAAGACGACGCCAACGCGGCGCGTATCGACAAGATGGCGGCCGATCAGGCGGCCATGCAAAAGGCGCGTTCAGCGCTGTAGAGCCGATATGAAAAAAGCCGCGCGGGCATTGCGCCCCGCGCGGCCCAGCAACACTTAAATCCCCGCGCGGAATTCAATACGTCGATTACGCGCACGACCGTCGGTCGTGTCGTTCGACGCCACCGGCTGATCGGGGCCCACACCATTGGTCGTGAGCTGCTGCGGCGAAATCCCCTTCGCAACGAGATAGCCCTTCACCGCATCCGCGCGCGCCTGGCTCAATGCGATATTCGAAGCGCGATTACCCGAATTGTCGGTATGACCGATGATTTCCACCGTGCGCGTATTCATTTTCGCGAGCACGGCGGCCATCTGATCGAGAATCGCGCGGCCTTCCGGCGCGAGCGTCGCGCTGCCGGTTTCGAATTCGATGGTGCGGTTCGCGAGCGTCTGATCGAGCAGACCCTGTTCGGATGCGCTCACACGCAGTCCATTGCGAATCGTATAAGTGGGATTGAGCGCATTCGCCATGTCGCTCGCGATCTGCTGGCGTTGCGCTTCGTTGCCCACTTCGCCGCGCACGTCGATCTGCGTGCCGTCGATCTTCAATTGTCCCTTGTGAATCTGCTTGAGCTGCGCGCCAATCAGCTTCTGCACATTCGACGACCAGTTAGGCGGCGTGGCCACATCGCCCACTTCGATCTGGTCGACCACGTTGCCTGCGCCATACGTATCGCGCAGACGTTGCAGCACGGCAGCGTGCGTGGCTTCGTCGGGCACCTTGCCGCCCACCACGACCTGGCCCGGCGCGTTGTCCATCGGTGCGGGCGTCGAGGTCACGGCGCTGCGCGTGCCCGAAGCGGCTGCAGTGACGGAAGCGGCGGGCGCAGTATTCGCCACGCCTGCCGATGAAGCCGTGCCGGGCAGGACCGTCGTGCGGATCTGCGAGCCGCTGTTGTCGATGGGCGTGACGCGTGCGGGGCTGCCGTCGTCGGCGAAAGCGGGCGCGGCAGCGCAGAACACCAGCGCGACCGCGGCCGCCAGCGCGCGGCGCGCACGCGTATCAAGCACGGCGGCCATTGACCGGCTCCCCGATAAACGCCTCGCGGAACGTGTCGATCGAGACGCGCAGCGACAGCTGCGGTTGGTCGAGGTAGCTGACGAGTTTGCTGATGCCATGGTCGCTTTGTGCATGATCGTCGATCCACTCGGGATCGTCGATGTCGATGTTGTGGGCTGCGTAGGTTTGCGGATCGACCACGCTGTGCAGGGTCTTCGCGGAAGCGCCGTTGAATCCGATGACGAGGCGCTCGCGCTGCGCAATCGTGCCGATGAAGATCGCCAGTTCGAAATCGGCCTTCGACACGAACGGCGCGATCAGTTCGAGCCAGAACGCGGCAACGAGGCTGCGATAGAACGGATCGGTCGGCAGCGGCAGCGTGAGGCCGCGTTCGAGATGCGCTGCGCCGCTCGTCATCACGGGACGCAGCAGCGAGCCAAGCGCGAGCATCGCGCCGCGCAAACGCACCGGATGGCCGCTCGCCAGCAGCATCTGTTCGAGGCCCGAAAGCGTCTGATGCTCGACGAAGTCGGCGAACGTGCCGTCGTGCGGATTGCCCGTGCCGCCCACATCGACCGGCACGAACGTTTCGCCGAGCGATTGCAGCGCGCCCGCGGGTTCGCTCGGTCCGAGCAGCGGCTGCATCTGTGCAGCGACGCGCGACCAGAGACGCGCGAATGCGAGCGGGCTGCGCGCGAGAAAAGCGAGCGGTTGCTCGACTTCCAGCGCGGTGGCGGCGAGAAACGGAAAGCGCCGCGACGACTGATCGTGGCTCGCCACCATATGGCCGGCGATCGCGAGCTTGCTGTGCGAGCCGAGAAACGCGAAGTGCATCGGCTTCGCTTCTTCGTAGACGATCTTCCAGCGCGGATCGTCGGTGAGCAGTTCCATCGCTTGCGCGAGCCAGCGATCGAGCGTTTGCAGCAGTTGCGGATTGTGCCCGCTCTTCACGAAGTCGCCGCGCGACGGAATCTTGCCGAAGTAGGCGATTTGCGCCTGAACGGTTTGCGTCATTGCGCACCTCCCGCGTTGTTGTTGGCGCTCACTGCGTTGGCCGTCGCGACCGCCGCTTGCGGCGCGCTCGTCGCGGCCGCCGCGGTGCTGTTCGACGCATTGGCCGGTGCGGCCGGGGTCAAAGCCGGATTCGCGGCCGCGCCCACGCTGGCAATCGACGACGGCAACTGCACGCCGCGCAAGCCTTGCTGCTGCGGTGCATCGCCGCTCGATGCGGTCGGCTGCGAGGTGCTGATGATGCGCATGCTCACCGACACCGTCACGCTGCCTTGCGTCCAGTTGAGGTCGAAGGTGCCATCCGGACGACGGCTGCGTTGCGCCGAGTTGATCAGCTTCTCGAGACCGTAGCGGCCCGGCTCGTTGACGAGCTGGATCGTGCGGCCGTCGAAGGTCGTCGCCGAGAGCGTCGCGCCCGGCGAGCCCGACGGATTCGGCCACACGAAGTTGGTCCACTGCGGCGGCGTGTTGCGATAACGCAGCTGCTGGCCGTCGATCGCGATCGTGTACTCGGTCGTGCCGCTCGACGGCTGCGGCAGGATCTGGAACACGGTCTGCGGTTCGCTGCTGCCGCCGTTCGCACCCGCCGCGCCACCCGCGAGCGGTGCGACCCAGCGCGCGAAGCCGCCGGTGAAATCAGGCGTGAGCGAGAGGCCCATATCGCCCCACGTGCGCGCCGAAAGCGTGTCGCCGCGACGGACCGCGAGCGGGCCGAGCGTGGTGCTCACGAACTTCGAGATCGCGCCGTCCGGGCCGAACATCTGCGCGATTTCGCTCGCGCCGGCCTCGACCTTCGCCGTGCCCGCAAACGGATACTTGTTCGCGAGCGACGCCTGGAACGGCTGATACACCTGCGCATTCCACACCTTGTTCACTTCGACGCTGGCCGGCTGGATCACCACCGCATACGCCTGCATGAGCGGACGCACGAGCAGCGGACGCAGTGCCTTGCGCTGATCGTCGGTGAGGCCGGTGAGCATCTGCTCGTCGACGAACTTCAGCGAATCGGCCAGTTCCGAACCGTTGCCGTCGAGCGTCTGCTGCATCAGCTGGCGCGCGCCCGGTCCCGGATCGCCCTGATTCTTGATGGTGTTGAAGCGCGTGCGCACCTTCGAGAGCGAATCCATGTAGCCCTTGAGCATCGAACCGTTGTCGTGCGTGACGACGATCCGGCCGAGGCCCGCGAACGCCTGACCCACCGGACCCATCGGCAGCTCGACCGGATTGCCGTTGATGTCGATGTTGGCCTGCAACGGACCGCTCGACGCGCGCGAGAACAGATTCTTGAACCAGCCCGTGATGCCGCTCTGCGCACGCTTGATGCTGGTGTTCACGAGCGACGGGTTGTCCCACGAAGTCTGGTCGTACGCGGTTTCGAGAATCTTGCGGATCGGCGAATCCTGCGGGTCGCCGAGACGGTTCATCGCGTCGACAGCCTGGCCGAAGGTGCCGAAGTCCTGCACGGCGATGCCCTGCATGAACTTCTGCCAGTGTTGCGCGTACTCTGTTTTGTACATGCCCACCAGCGTTTTCTGGATCTGCTCGGGGCTGCCTTCGAGCGTGAGGTCGTCGGCGGCCGAGGTGTTGAGCACCCAGTCCTTCGCCTGCAGTTCCTTGGTGGCGGCGTCGCGGATCGCGGGCTGCACATACTGGAACCACGCTTCGCGCGTGAACGTACCCGGAATCGCGTAGCTGCCGGCAACGAGGCTCGTATTGCCATCGCCGACGATGCGCGCGACCGTCATCGGCGCGAAACGCGTCGAGGCGCGCGCCTTGATCTCTTCATACACGCGCTGGCGTGCGGGCATGCCGCGCACCACGTGGCGCAGGTTCTCGCGCGTCTGGTCGACGAGCGCGAGATTCGCGTCGATCATCGGCCAGTCGTCGTCGTTCACGCGCGCGAGATAGAAAGTGATCATGCGCTCGGCGCTCTTGATCATCTCGTCGCGAGGCATGTTGCCGCGATTCTGTTCGAGCCAGCCGCGCCAGAAGCGGGCGATCTGGTCGGTGAGGTGAGCGGTCTCGACGTGGCGCTTGTCGGAGAGCATCAGGTAGGTCTTGAGCGCGTTGTACGCGTCCTCGACGCTGCTCGGCGAGGCGTCGCTATAGAGGCCGCCCTGGCGCGTGGTCGCCATGGCGGCGTGCGCGGAAACCGGCACCGCGCCCGAGTCCGGCGCGTGCGTCATCGGTGCGAGCTGGTCCGGATGCGCGTCCACGTCCTTGAGGAACGACGCGAGATTCTGCGAGACCGGCGTGAGCATGATCTGGCGAATGCCGTTGTAATACTCTTCGAGCAGATGCTGTTCGAGGCGATCGCCCTGATACAGCCCGAGCGACACCGAGATCGGCTTGTCGTGACGGAACTGTTCGAGCTGGTCGATGCGGTCCTCGAGAATATCCATCGCCTGCAGGCGCGATTGCAGATCGTTGCGGTTCTGCTGCAGTTTCTCGACGTTGTCGAGATCGGCCTGCACGTTCGCCACCAGTTGCTGATTGTTGATCGCCGACCACGTCCAGCCGCCGAGCGCGAGGGCGAGCGCCGCCACCACGCCGAAGAACGTGGCGTAGCGCAGGCGCGTTTTCGCAGGGCTCGCGAACTGGCGAACCGTATGGCGGTCCGCGAAAATCACCTTGGAAAACAGGTCTTTCAGGAAGAAACCATTCTTCGAGAACGCGGCTTGTGGCTTGGGCAGACCATCGGCGGAAAGGGCAAAGCGATTGGCGATGCGCTGCGCGGCGGCGCTATTGGTTTCGCCTTCCTGCAGTGCGCTCGTGAAATAGAAGCCGCGGAAAATCGGCTTGTACTGGAACGGATTGTTTTCGAACAGCGTGGCGAGGAACGCACGCAGCGCAGGCTTGATGGTCGAGAATTCCAGCGGAAAACTCAATTGGCCCGGCGTGAGCGCGTTGCCGCGGCTCATCGACATCTGCGCAATGCTGATTTCCTTCAGGCCGTCGTAAAGCTCTTCGAAGCGATCATCGAACAGCGTGACCACGTCACGCTTCTCGTCGGGTTCGTAGGGCAGGGTAGCGCCCCACACGCGGTCGTATTCGTTGCGCTCGCTGCCGCTGAAGAATTCCGTGAAACCCGTAATGAGGTCGACCTTCGTGAACATCACGTAGACCGGCGCGAACACTTCGAGCTTTTCAGTGAGTTCCTGCACGCGCTGGCGCAGGTTCTTGGCGAGGTCGATGGCGAATTCGGGCTTGCTGCCCGTGAGTTCCGCAATGCTGGCCGTCACGATGATGCCGTTGATCGGCGCCTTCGGACGAAAACGCTTGAGCAGGCCCAGAAAGCCGAGCCATTCGCCGCGATCTTCTTCGTGAATCGAATAGCGGCCGGCCGTATCGAGCAGAATGCCTTCGTTGGTGAAGAACCAGTCGCAATTACGCGTGCCGCCGATACCGTGAACGATCGCTTCCTTTTTGTCGGCGAACGGAAATTGCAGGCCGGAATTGAGCACGGCGCTGCTTTTGCCTGCCGCCGGATTGCCGATCACGATGTACCACGGCAATTCGTACAGCGCGGAGCCGCCCGACATCTGGCCGATCTTCGAGGACTTGATGGTCTTGACCGCGTCGACGAGGCGCGTGCGCAGCGCGTCGAGTTCGGCCTGGGTGCCGCGCGCGGCGACGGCCGCCGGGCTTTCGACCTGAGCCTGCTGTTCGAGCATGTCGCCGAGCTTGCGATTCGCGCGATGCACGCGAATGCGGCGCACGATCCAGACGAGCAGCCAGATCGCGAGCAGGGCGCCGAGCACCACGCCGACCCAGATGAGCCCGATTTGCAGCGTGTCGGCTGCGATGAACAACACGGCGGCGAGCGCGATGAAGCCGATGATGGAAAGCGTGCGCCTGTGAGTCAACACGTTGAGGATGCGTTGCATAAGCCGGTCAGGTCCTGGTGCTTTGTGTGCTGTTCTGATGATTCGTTGCGAGTCGCGACGCGTGCTCGGGCGTCACGCGGGCAGGGCGCATGCACGCGCGCGTACGCGGCGCTCAGGCATGGCGCCGCGTCGGCAAGCGGGATGGCAAGCGGGATGGCGAAAAATGGGAAAAGAAATGGCGCGGCCCATGCGGCGCGCGGCGCAAGATATTGAAAGAACGCCCCATAACATCCTCTTTATTGTCCGCATTGCGTCCTGCATCGGCCCAATATGCATATATGCGTCTATGTGTATCCGCATTCGGTTACACAATTGCGTCATTTCGCGCCGGGCGGCTTGCGCCCAAGCACAAAACCGGGCTTGTGATATTCGACGTGCCCGAGGTCCATCATTTTCCATCGGCCGCCCCACGTCAGACCGACTTGCTCGGCAACCTGTCCATATAGCTGATAGCCGCGCATGGCCCAGGGATCTTTTTCTGAAATGACGAGCTTGCCGTCGCGCAAAAACGCGTTATCTGCTGCGAGACCGTATTGGTGATAGCTTTGAAACGCTGCAGCATTGGTCACGCTGCCACCCAGTTTCGCCAGACGGTCTTGCCGATCGGGACTCCGATAACCTTCCAGCAAAGCCATGTCGTAACCGTATTGCTCGTGCATGATTTTATAGACGAGCAAAAGACGCGTACGGAAATCCGCATCGAGCAGATTCCAGTCGCGGCTCGCGTCGACCAGAGCGGGCCGAATCTGCTCGACCTCCCGTGTGGCGAACACTTCTGGCGGCAAGGGCGGCGGCGGAACAAGCTGCTCGCCATTGAGCAGCGCCGAGATTTTTTCATCGGGCGCCCGAAGCGTGTCATCGTATTGGAATAACTGGTGGCCACGAAGCGCAATTGCGATCAGCGGCGGCGTCGCAAGAATACCTGTCGTCGCCAAAATCAGCAAGCGCCGCTTAATCAGCAAATTTTGCAGACTTGAAATAGCCGATATAGAATTTTTTGCCGATTTACCGACATGACTTCGCGCTTGCATTGCACGTGCTGAAGCACGCTTTGCAATCGAATTATGCAAATTGAATACGCCACCGAAAACAGCGGCTCTTACCGCTGGCAACAGCAGTAAAGCCGCGATCAAAACGGCAATGGCGAAATAGGCGACGAGTGCAATGGCAACCAAAAGCGACCCCGAGAGCTGAGGCAATTGTTTTTTGTAATGCTTGATTTTAGAATCAGGCCTGCCCGAAGTCGGGCCGACACGTATTATTACGTCGAAAATGGCCTGATTCAATGTGCACGATTCGAATGAGACTCTAATGAGTGTGCCGGACAACTCCCGCCCTAAAGCTCCACCCAGCCTGCTGGCCGACGGTCCCGGCAAGCCGGCCGGCGCGCCTTCCGCCAATGGCGCGCCCAACGGCTCGCGCATCCTTGCGAACCTCGAAGGGCGCGTCGTGCCGCCTGCTTCGCCTGCGGGCAAGCCGCAGCGATCCTCCAAAGCGATCGCGCTCGTCGCGCTGCTCGTGGTCGGCGCCGGCGCGTTTGGCGCCTGGCATCTGATGACACGTACGCCGTCTGCGGCATCGAGTGCGTCCACAACGGCTGGAACGCCTGCAAGCGCTACGGCGACCGCTTCAACGACCGCATCGGCGGCCAGCGCGCCACATGCCGTGACGAGTACGCAAGCCGCGCCGGAAGCGGCCTCGGCCTCGCAAGCCGCCACGATCGTCGCCGACGACGATAGCGCCAAGGCCGCAGCGAACAGCGCGACGTCAGCGCCGGAGAACGACGCCGACCGTCTGTCGCACGCGCTGTCCGATGGCGCGCACGACGGGCCGGCGAACGCGCCTGCGGTCGCTGCGGTGGCGCCGTCGAAGGTCGCGCCGGAAAAGGGCGCCGCGAAATCGAAACACGAAAGCGCCGACGCGAAGCATCAAACTGCAAATACGCATCGTCAGGAAAGCAAGACGAGCGTCGCGCAATCGAAGAAGTCCACGCATCACGACACGGCGAAAAAGGACGACTCGGACGCCGATCTGCTCGCCGTGCTCGTCGCGCGCACCAAGCCCGCCGATCCGAAGCACGAGGCCAGTGCGCGCGCCGGCAAGTCGGCCACGCCCGGCAACGCGTCGCTCGCGCAGCAGGTCAAGGCATGCGGCGAACGCGGATTCTTCGAGGATCAGTTGTGCCGCTGGCGCGTTTGCGACGGTCATTGGGGCAAAGATCCCGCGTGTCCCTCGACGGCGCGCGCGAACAACGAGCATTGACGGCGCGACTCACGCACGCCGTATCTGCATGCCGGAGCATCGATCGATTCTTCGGCATGCGAAGCATCGCTGGTGCGATCCCACGGAACGACGATGACAGACCCGACGCATCACACAGTTTTGATTATATTTAACATAATGCAAATTAGCGCATTTTTATAATGTGCCTGCGCGGGGGATTTCTGCCATCGATCCTGCCCACGCGCAAACTTGCGCTCAATAGCGCACCATGATCCGACTGGCCTCGGTATAACGCGCCGGTCTCACTCCAACATTGAACACGACGCCTCATGGACGACAATCGACGCCCGATCAAATCGCGCTCCAACGCGGCAATCGTCGCGCTTTCCTCATTTCTCGCGGGCACGCGCGTGACGCCCAACCAGATCTCGTGTGCAAGCGCCGTGTTCGCGTTCATCGGCGCGCTCGCGCTGCTCAATCCCGAGAGCATCGTCGCCATGGTCGTGGCGATCGTCTGCATCCAGTTGCGGCTGCTGTGCAATGTCGTCGATGGTCTGGTCGCCGTCGAAGGCGGTAAAAAATCGATCGTCGGGCCGATCTTCAACGAATTTCCGGACCGCGTCGCCGACAGCCTGTTGCTGGTCGCCGCGGGCATGGCCGCCGGCATGCCGTGGCTGGGCTGGGCGGCCGCGCTGTTCGCGGCGCTCACGGCTTATGTGCGCGTGTTCGGCGGCTCCGTGGGCGTGCCGCAGCGTTTCATCGGGCCGATGGCCAAGCAGCATCGCATGGCCGTGCTCACGCTCGCCTGCGTCGCGACGATCGTCGAAACCTGGCTGCAGCGCCATCACGTTGGCCTGTTCATCGCGCTCGTCGTCATCGCGGCCGGCAGCGCGCTGACCTGCGTGACGCGCACGCGCGCGCTCGTTCAGGATCTGCATGCCCAGCAGACCACGGAGGAAAATCATCATGCGTAACGTGATGCAGCGCTGGCTGCTCGGCGTCGTGCGGCTCGTGGTGGGCGCGCGCGGACGCTATGCGAGCACGCCGCCCGACGCGCGCCAGACCATCTATTTCGCGAATCATTCGAGCCACGTCGATACGCTCGCGATTCTCGCCGCGCTGCCGCCGGACCTGCGTGCGAGCGTGCGACCGGCAGCCGCGCGCGACTACTGGGACGCCACGCCCACGCGCCGTTTCATCGCCAATCGCGTGCTCGGCGTGGTTTACGTGACGCGCCAGGGCGCGGCGGGCGAAGATCCGTTGCAGGCCGTGCGCGACGCGCTGGCCGCGGGCTGGTCGATCATCATCTTTCCGGAAGGTACGCGCAGCGCGACGGGCGAAATCGGGCCCTTCAAAAGCGGCCTCTACTGGCTGTCGCGCGATTTTCCTGACGTGCAACTCGTGCCCGTGCATCTGTCCGATCTCGTGCGCGCCATGCCCAAGGGCAAGCTGCTGCCGGTGCCAATCAACTGCCATGTTTCGTTCGGCGACGCCGTGCCCGGCGCGGCATCGCTCGACAAGGACACCTTCCTGGCCACGGCGCGCGACGCCGTCATCCACCTTCAAGAATCGGTACGGGGATAAGCGATGCCGCACGTTTTCTGGATCACGATCGTCGGCGTTCTCGCCCTGCTCTGCGTGTTCACCGTCGCGGGCGCCGTGCTGCGCGTCAGACTGGGCGCGGGCAACGCGACCATCGTCAACATGAACCAGCGTATTTCGGCGTGGTGGGTCATGATTGCCGTGGTCACGGCCGCGCTCTGGCTCGGCCCTTACGCCACGCTGTTTCTGTTCTTCATCTGTTCGTTCTTCGCGCTGCGCGAATTCATCACGCTCACGCCGACCAAGCCCGCCGATTACTGGTCGCTCGTGCTCGCTTACTACGTTGCGCTGCCGGTTCAGTTTCTGCTGGTGGCGTTGCACTGGTACGGCCTGTTCGCGATCTTCATGCCGGTGTACATGTTCTTCGTGCTCGCGGCCGCGGCGGCCTTTGCGCAGGATACGGCCGAGTTTCTCGAGCGCAACGCGAAGATCCAATGGGCGCTGATGGTCTGCGTGTATTCGCTGAGCTATGCACCCGCATTGCTGTTGCTGCCCTTGCCGCACTATTTCAGCAATAACGGTCCGCTGCTGCTGTTCTTCCTGCTGGTCGTGCAGTCGAGCGATGTGTTCCAGTACGTCTGCGGCAAGCTGTGGGGCAAGCACAAGCTTTCGCCGCTCGTGAGCCCGTCGAAAACGTGGGAGGGCCTGATTGGCGGCGGCGCGCTCGCCATCGGGCTCGGCACCCTGCTCCACGGCCTCACGCCGTTCAATCTCTGGCAGGCCGCGCTGATGTCGGCTGTCACGGTGATCGGCGGCTTCGTCGGCGGCCTCGTGCTTTCCGCCGTCAAGCGCTCGATGGGCGCGAAGGACTGGGGCGTGATGATCGCCGGCCACGGCGGCATGCTCGATCGCGTCGATTCCATCTGCTTCGCCGCGCCGATCTTCTTCCACCTCACCCGCTATTTCTTCGTGCCGGCCGGCTGCTGACGCGCGGGACGTACAGTCCGGACTTACAGTCTATAGGCTGTATTTTGCATTTACAGCCTTTAGATTGTATTTTGCATTTACAGCTTATAGACTGTGGATATGTCACCCGCCGCGTCATCGTTTCCGGAGCTTCGCGTGGACTATCCGCTCAAGACTGTCAGCCAGCTGCGCCCGCTGCTGCTGGGCTTCCGCAAAAAAAGCGGACTCACCCAGGAAAAGCTTGCGCAGCGGCTCGGCATCTCGCAGCAAAGCTATGCCGCCTTCGAAGCCAATCCCGCCGCGGCCAGCGTCGAACGGCTGTTTCGCGTCTTGCGGCTGCTGAGCGTCGACATGCGCCTGCTGTCCACGGAAGCCGATCTCGCGGCCGCGCCGCGTGCCGCCGCCGCGAAGAAAAGCACCACGCCCGCTAAAACGCCGAAGGCAAAGCCCAAAGCCGCTGCGCCGACACAACGCCCTTCCGCCCCGGCAAACACGCGCGGCACGAAAAAAACGACAGCCGCGAAAACAGCGACGAAAACAACGAAAGCGCCACAAGCAGCAAAGGCCGTGAAAACGGCCCGTAAGCAACCCGCACCGCGTAAAACGCAAGCCGCTCTATCGCCCCGCAAGCGGGAGGACTGGTAATGGCGCGTCCACGCCAGACCAACCGCCTCGATCTCTGGATGAACGGCCTGCCCGTCGGTCATTGGGAAATCGTGCGCGGCGTTGAGCGTCTTGCTTACGCCGAAAGCTGGCTCGAGGACGAGCAAGGCCGTCCGCTGTCGCTTTCGCTGCCGTTTACGCCGGGCAACCAGCCCTTGCGCGGCGAAATCGTCACCGATTACTTCGACAATCTGCTGCCCGACAGCGAACGCATCCGCCGCCGTATCGCCACGCGTTACCGCACGGGCGGCACCACGCCGTTCGAACTGCTGGCCGTACTCGGACGCGATTGCGTGGGCGCATTGCAACTGCTGCCCGCCGGCGAAGCGCCGGTCGATCTGGAGCACATCGAAGGACGCCCGCTCGACGAACACGCCATCGCGCAACTGCTGCGCGACACCACGGCCACGCCGCGCGCCGCCGAGCACGACGCCGTCGACGACCTGCGTCTGTCGATCGCCGGTGCGCAGGAGAAAACCGCGCTGCTGTGGCATGGCGGCGAGTGGCTGTTGCCCACGGGCAGCACGCCAACCACGCACATCCTCAAACTGCCGCTCGGCCTCGTCGGCAACATGCGCGCCGATATGCGCACCTCGGTCGAGAACGAATGGCTCTGCGCGCGCATCGTCGCCGCGTTCGGCCTGCCGATCGCGCCGTGCGAGATCGCCGAATTCGAAGACGTGAAGGCGCTCGTGGTCGAGCGTTTCGACCGCCGCCTGTCACGCGACGGCCGCTGGATCGTCCGTCTGCCGCAAGAGGATCTCTGCCAGGCCACCGGCACGCCGGGCCTGCTCAAATACGAAGCCGACGGCGGCCCCGGCATCGACGCCGTGATGGCGGTGCTGGGCGGTTCGGTGCGTGCGGCGGACGATCGTCGCCACTTCTTTCTCGCGCAGATGATCTTCTGGCTGCTCGCCGCCACCGACGGCCACGCCAAGAATTTCAGCATCGCGCATCTGCCTGGCAGCCGTTACGCGGCCACGCCGCTGTACGACGTGCTCTCGGCGCATCCGATCATCGGGCGCGGACGCAATCAGCTCGCCGCGCAACGCGCGAGCCTGGCGATGGCCGTGCGCGGACGCAACGCGCATTACCGCATCGCGCAGATCTTGCCGCGTCACTGGATCGCGCAAGGTCAACGTGTGGGATTTACAATCGATCAGGTCGAAGAGATGATGGCGACGGTTGTGGCGCAGACGGAACGCGTCATCGACGAAGTGGGCGCGCAGTTGCCGCGCGAGTTTCCAGTCGATGTCGCCGATGCGGTATTCGAAGGGATGCGCCGTCTCGCCCGGGTGCTGGGCACCGGCTGACTCGCACCGAGAAAGCGCTAATTGCACGGTGAAGCGGCCGCAACAAAAACAAAGCGACGACGCCGAAACCGGCGCCGTCGCGGATAAAGAGGCCGCCGCGCGACGCGGCGGCGAGGGTTGTCGTGGCGCGGCCGCGTTTAGTGGTGACGCTTGGTCACATCCTTCGCGGCTTCCTTCAGGTCGCCCACATTCTTGCGCGCCTGGCCTGCTGCCTGCTGCATATCGCCCTTCAATTCACGCTGCGGGTTGTCGGTGGCGCGGCCCACTGCTTCGTTGACCTTGCCCTTCAGCTTTTCTGCCGTGCCCTTCACCTGGTCCTTGTTCATGGTGCATCTCCACGTAAAAGCGACGGTGCGTCGCGACGTCTTCGTTATCGCACGCGCCGTGCCTGCCGCCCCCCGTTCCCTCCGCGAGCTGTTCAGTTACTGAACGCTTTACCGCGCACAGCCCCGCTGCGACGCGGACTTTCAGGACGCGAACAATTCCCGATTGTGACGCTGACCCCGATTCCCTAACCTCGCAACGTTGCGTCGATGGCGTGTGCCATCGACATCGCCGTACCGTTTCCAAGGAGTCAGCATGAGCGTCACCCCTTCCTCCCGTCTTCTCGATAGCGACGTCTGGCACGGCCGCGTCTTCACCGGCGCCTGGCGCGACGGCACGTCGAGCGCCGATGTGCTCGAACCCGCCACGGGCAAGCGGCTCGCGAGCATCGGCATGGCCGACGCCGAGTTCGTCGCCGCGTCGTCGAAGGCTGCATTCGACGCGCAGCAGGCGTGGGCCGCGCTGCCCTACGACGAGCGCGCCGCCGTCCTGCGCCGCGCCGCGCGCCTCGCCGAAGACGCATTCGACGAAATCGCCGGCTGGATCGTGCGCGAAAGCGGCTCGACACGCGGCAAGGCCGGCTTCGAAACCCAGGCGACCGTAAAAGCGCTGCACGAGGCGAGCGCGCTGCCCTCGCGTTCCGCGGGCGAGGTGCTGCCCTCGGTGCCCGGCCGCCTTTCGCTCGCGCGCCGCCGCCCGCTGGGCGTCGTGGGCGTGATCTCGCCGTTCAACTTCCCGCTCTATCTGGCGATGCGCGCGGTCGCGCCCGCGCTCGCGCTCGGCAACGCCGTCGTGCTCAAGCCCGATCCGCGCACTTCGGTCTGCGGCGGCTTCGCGATCGCGCGTCTGTTCGAACTCGCGGGCCTGCCCGCGGGCGTGCTGCACGTGCTGCCCGGCGACGGCGCGGCGGGCGCGGCGCTCACGAGCGATCGGCACATCGCGATGATCCAGTTCACGGGCTCGACGGGCGCCGGCCGCAAGGTCGGGGAAGCGGCCGGCCGGCATCTGAAGAAGGTCTCGCTCGAACTGGGCGGCAAGAATTCGCTGATCGTGCTCGACGACGCCGACCTCGATCTCGCCGTCGCCAATACGGCCTGGGGCGCGTATCTGCATCAGGGACAGATCTGCATGGCAACGGGCCGCGTGCTCGTACAGCGCAAGATTTACGATCGTTTCGTGGAAAAACTGGTCGCGAAGGCGAAAGGCCTCACGGTTGGCGACCCGGCCACCGAGAACGTCGCGCTTGGCCCGATCATCAACGCCGCGCAGCGCGATCACGTCGCACGCGTGCTGGCGGCCGCGAAGGACGCGGGCGCGCGCATCGAAACGGGCGGCGGCTTCCGCGACCTGTTTTTCGAGCCGACCGTGCTGAGCGGCGTAACCGCGCAAAACCCGGCGTTCAACGAGGAAATCTTCGGACCGGTGGCCGTGGTCGTGCCCTTCGACACCGACGACGAAGCCATCGCGCTCGCCAACGATACGGAGTACGGATTGTCGATGGCCGTGGTCACGGCGAACGTGGGCCGCGCGCTGCTCATGGGCGAGCGGCTGCGCACGGGCCTGCTGCACATCAACGATCAGACCGTCAACGACGAGGTGATCAATCCGTTCGGCGGCGTCGGCGCTTCGGGCAACGGCACGAGCATCGGCGGCCCGGCGAACTGGGAAGAATTTACGCAGTGGCAATGGCTCACGGTCAAGGGCGAAGCACCGCTCTACCCGATCTGAGATCCGCCACCATCGACACAAGGAGACACGCTATGACTACGATATCGGCCAACACGGGCCGCACCGTCACGGCCGCCGTCGCGCGCGGCAAGGGCGAGCCGTTCACAATCCAGAAAGCGCGCCTGCGCGGCCCGAAAGACGACGAAGTGCTGGTGCGCGTGGTGGCCACCGGCCTGTGCCACACCGACCTGATCGTGCGCGACCAGTATTACCCGGTGCCGCTGCCCGCCGTGCTCGGCCACGAAGGCGCGGGCGTGGTCGAAGCGGTCGGCCCCGCCGTGAAGAACCTCCAGCCCGGCGATCACGTCGTGCTGACCTATGGCGCGTGCGGCCATTGCCAGCCCTGCGCGGGCGGTCACGGCGCGTATTGCAGCCAGTTCTTCGGCCTGAACTTCGGCGGCGCCGATCTCGAGGGCCACACCGCCATCGAGGACGAAGAAGGCCGTCCGCTGCACGATCACTTCTTCGCGCAGTCGTCGTTCGCGAGCCACGCGCTGGCCCGCGAAAACAACGCGATCAAGGTGTCGAAAGACGCGCCGCTCGAACTGCTCGGGCCGCTCGGCTGCGGTATCCAGACCGGCGCGGGCGCCGTCATCAACTCGCTCAAGGTCACGCCGGGCAGCAGTTTCGCGAGTTTCGGCGCGGGCGCGGTCGGCCTCTCGGCGGTGATGGCCGCGCGCGTGGCGGGCGCGACCACCATCATCGCCATCGACATCGTGCCCTCGCGGCTCGAACTGGCGAAGGAGCTGGGCGCGACGCACACGATCGACAGCCGCGAAGGCGACGTGGTCGAGACGATCCGCGCGATCACCGGCGGCGGCGTGAACTTCGCGCTCGAATCGACGGGCATCGCGCAGGTGCTGTCGGGTGCGATCGAATCGCTCGGCACGCTGGGCGCGATCGGCGTGGTCGGCGCGCCGCCGCTCGGCACCAAGGCGGAGTTCGACATCAACAGTCTGCTACTGAACGGCCGCACGATTCGCGGCATCGTGGAAGGCGACAGCGTGCCGCAACGCTTCATTCCGCAACTCGTCGAGCTGTATCGGCAAGGGCGTTTTCCGTTCGACAAGCTCGTGAAGTTCTATCCGGTCGAGCAGATCAACGAAGCCGCCGAGGACAGCAAGCGCGGCGTCACGCTCAAGCCGATCCTGCGCTTCACGCACGCCTGACGTTTCGATACGTTGCCGCAGCGGGTGATGGCGGGCGCGGCGCCGTGCCCGCGCCCGCGCCCGCTGCGGTATCCTCGCATCAGCGCGCCGTTGCCGCTCCGCGTGCGCGGCAACGGCCAGGACGGACGGCATGGCGCCCTCAATGTTCACCTCACGTGCCGCGCCGACTGTCCCGCCGACTGTCCTTTCGTTTCCCCCTCTTTTGCCGCTCGACCCCATGCCACGACGGGAGCCCGCATGAATCGCAAGTCCGCGACGGAAACCGTCCAGGCCAGCGCGCTCGCGCAGTTGCATTCGGCCCGCGAGCGTTTCGGCGACGGCGGGCAACTGCCCGCCGCGCTCATGCCGAACCTGCTGCCCGAATCGGTGGCGCGCTCCTGGGCGCGTTCGCGCGATGCGGGCGTGCTGCCGTGGCAGGCGCCCGAATACGAGCTGCTCAAGGGCACGCGCAGCGTGCGCGAATCGCACGAAGACCGGCGGCTCTACAGCTGCATCGTCGACGAAATCGAGCAGCTCTGGGACGCTTTCGGCGGCGACGACTGGACCATCTTCTGCGTGAATCCACACGGCACCGTGGTGCACGCGCGCCGCAGTCCCGCCTGCGACGACGACCTGATCCTGCCGATCATCGCCGGGCGGCGCATTCTCGAATCGCATATCGGCACGACGGCGCCGAGCTGCGTGCTGCACGAAGGCATCGAAGTGACGGTCGCAAACGGCCAGCATTATCTCGACCAGTTCGAACGCGTGTCGTGTCTCGCGGTGCCGCTGTTCGGGCTGCATGGCGAAGTGATCGGCGCGCTCGATCTCACCGGCACCGGCCAGCGCGATCTCGCGCAGGTGAAGGAGCAGTTCCGGCTGGCCGCACTCGCCGCTGAACAGCGTTTATTCGCGACGCTGCGCGGCTGCCACTTGCTGCGCGTGCAGCACGATCCGCGCTGGCTCGCGACGCCGCTCGCGGGCGTGCTGGCGGTCGAGGAAAACGGTGATCTGCGCGCGGCGAGCCGGATGGCGCGGCGTATTCTCGGCCTGCCGCATGGCGCGCCGCTGGCGCTTCGGTCGTTGCAGGATCTGTTCGACGATGCGCCGCCCGCGCTGCTCGGGCGTCTGCTGAAACCCCAGCGCGGCCCGCAGCGCATTGCACGCGCGGACGGTAGCCATGTGTGGATGCAGTACGCGCGCGCGCCGCTCAATCGCAGCACGGCGCGGCGTGCGGGGGCCGGACTCACGGGCGATCATTCGGATATCGCGCCACCCGTCGGCGCGCAGGACACGGCGAAAACCGGCGCGAGTCTCGAAGAACATACGCTCGGCGCGGTACAGCAAGCGATGCGCGATCACAACGGCAATGTGGCCGCCGTGGCAAGACAATTGCGCATCTCGCGCACGACCGTCTACGCGCGCCTCCGGCAGTTGCGCGAAACCGGCATGGTTAGCGACGACCCGCACGCAAGCGGCGCATGATCGGGGCCAGTTCGGCTCGCGTGTTGCCCGCGCAACGCCCCCTCGCCGGTTGCGCGCCATGATGATTGCGAATACGTCTTGTTAATGCCGTCGTTCGCGCACTCGTCGCGCTGACTGTCTATCCTCGTCCTATGCGCACGAGCGTCCACTGGTCCGTCAGGAGAGCGTCATGCAAGCCGACCCCAAGGTTATCGAATATCTGAATGCCGAACTCAAGAACGAGCTGACGGCCATCAATCAGTATTTCCTGCACGCACGGCTCTACAAACACTGGGGGCTCACCGCCCTCGGCAAGCATGAGTATGATGAATCGATCGAGGAGATGAAGCACGCGGACAAACTGATCGAGCGCATCTTCATGCTCGACGGTCTGCCCAATCTGCAGGATCTCGGCAAGTTGCTGGTTGGCGAGAGCACGCGCGAGGCGCTCGAATGCGACCTCAAGCTCGAACGGATCGCGCAGGCGCAATGTAAGGAAGCCATCGTCTATTGCGAGTCTGTTCGCGACTTCGTGTCGAGGGAAATTTTCGTCGAGATTCTCGACGACACCGAAGATCATATCGACTGGCTCGAAACCCAGATCGGACTGATCGACAAGATCGGCATCGAGAATTATCAGCAGTCGAGCATCGGCTCGGTCAGCTAGCGCTCGCTGCAAGGGCCAGTACCACCGCGCCACGCCTGTCAACACAAAAAAGCCCCGCGCGGCCAACACCGCGCGGGGCTTTTCACACTCGACGAACGGCAGCGCGTCAGTCGTGCGCCATCGCCCGATCGACGCTGATATGCGTCGGCATCATGTTGACGTTGGCGTTGTGCATGACCCACAGCGACAGCCCGACGATCACCGCAATCAGAAACGCCGTGCAGATGAAAATGCCGGTGTTGGCGCGCTGGCTGCGCGACGATCCAATATGCAGGAAGTAGCCGAGCTGCACGACCAGTTGCGCGACGCACAGCACGACGATCGCCACGAGTCCCATCGCGGGCGGCACGAGATGAAACATCACCACGCCGAACGAAGCGAGCGTGAGCACGAGCGACAGCACCGTGCCCATCATGTAGCCCTTGAAGCTGCCGTGCCCGTCGCCGTGTCCGCTCTGCGGGACTGCATGATTAACATGAGAATGGCTCACAGCACACCTCGCAGATAGACAAAGGTAAACACGCAGATCCACACGAGATCGAGAAAGTGCCAAAAGAGGCTCAGGCACGCGAGACGGCGCTGGATCGTATCGGTCAGACCGAACTTGAAGGTCTGATGCATCATGATCGCGATCCACAGCAGACCCGCCGTCACGTGCAGACCGTGCGTGCCGACCAGCGTGAAATACGCCGAGAGATACGCGCTCGTATGCGGACCCGCGCCATCGGCGACGAGCTTCGCGAACTCGTTCACTTCCATGCCGACGAAGCCCGCGCCGAACGCGAACGTAATCGCGAGCCACACGATCACCTGCGCGCGCTTGCCTGCGTGCAGGTTGAGCATCGCCATGCCGAACGTCACGCTGCTCGCGAGCAGCAGCAGCGTTTCGCCGAGCACGTACGGCAGTTCGAACAGTTCCTTCGCGCCCGGTCCGCCTGCCGTCGCGTTCGCCAGCACGCCGAAGGTGGCGAACAGCGTTGCGAAGATGAGGCAGTCGCTCATCAGGTAGATCCAGAAACCCAGCGTCGTCTTGGTGTTGTCGCTGTGGCCGTGATCGTGCCCGTGCTCATGTCCCTGAGCGTGAGGTGTAGTTGCAGCGTGCGCCATGACTTACGCAGCCTCCTTGATGTCCAGTTCCGCGAGCTGCGCGAAGCGCGCGTTTTCGATGCGCGCGACTTCCGCCGCCGGCACCCAGTAATCGACGTCCTGGTCATAGCTGCGCACGATGAACGTCACGATCATGCCGATCAGCCCGGCCGCCGCGAACGGCCACATGTGCCACACCGCGGCGAAGCCGAACAGCAGGCTGAACGCGGCGATGATGAAGCCCGCGCCCGTATTGCGCGGCATGTGGATGTCTTCGTAATGCTCGGCCTGCTTGTACGCGGTGCCCGCTTCCTTGTTGTCCCAGTGCTGTTCCATCGAGGTGATCTTCGGCATCACGGCGAAGTTGTAGAACGGCGCGGGCGACGACGTCGACCATTCGAGGCTGCGGCCGTCCCACGGATCGCCGGTGACGTCGCGGTTCAGGTCGCGGTCGCGAATGCTCACGTAGATCTGCACGACCAGCGCGAGAATGCCGAGGCCGACGAACACCGCGCCAACCAGCGCCACCACGAGCCACGGATGCCACGAGGCCACTTCGTAGTGGTTCATGCGGCGCGTCATGCCTTCGAAGCCGAGGATGTAGAGCGGCGTGAACGCGAGCCAGTAACCGATCAGCCAGCACCAGAACGAGACCTTGCCCCAGAACTCGTTGAGCGTGAAGCCGAACACCTTCGGGAACCAGAAGCTGATGCCCGCGAGGCAGCCGAACACCACGCCGCCGATGATCACGTTATGAAAGTGCGCGACGAGGAACAGCGAGTTGTGCAGCACGAAGTCCGCGCCCGGCACGGCCAGCAGCACGCCCGTCATGCCGCCGACGGCGAACGTCACCATGAAGCCGATGGTCCAGAGCGTGGCGCTGTGATAGCGGATGCGGCCGCGATACATCGTAAACAGCCAGTTGAACAGCTTCACGCCGGTCGGGATCGAGATCACCGTGGTCATGATGCCGAAGAACGCGTTCACGTTCGCGCCCGAGCCCATCGTGAAGAAGTGATGCAGCCACACGAAGAACGAGAGAATGCCGATCGAGGACGTCGCGTACACCATCGACTTGTAGCCGAACAGCGGCTTGCCCGAGAACGTCGCGATGATTTCCGAATACGCACCGAACGCGGGCAGGATCAGGATGTACACCTCGGGATGGCCCCACACCCAGATCAGGTTGATGTACATCATCGCGTTGCCGCCAAGCTCGTTCGTGAAGAAGTGCATGTCGAGATAGCGGTCCATCGTGAGCAGCGCGAGCGTGCCGGTGAGCACCGGAAACACCGCGACGATCAGGATGTTGGTGATGAGCGCGGTCCACACGAACACCGGCATCATCATGAGCTTCATGCCCGGCGCACGCATGCGCAGGATCGTCACGATGAAGTTGATGCCCGAGAGCGTCGTGCCCAGACCCGACACCTGCAACGACCAGATGTAGTAGTCCATCCCCACCGTCGGACTGTAGCCAAGCTCGGAGAGCGGCGGATACGCTACCCAGCCCGTCGCCGCGAAGTCACCGACGAACATCGAGACCATCACGAGAATCGCGCCTACGACCGAGAGCCAGAACGACAGCGAATTCACGAACGGATACGCGACGTCGCGCGCGCCGATCTGCAGCGGCACGACCACGTTCATCAGTCCGAGAATCAGCGGCGTGGCCACGAAGAAGATCATGATGACGCCGTGCGCCGTGAAGATCTGGTCGTAGTGATGCGGCGGCAGATAGCCGGCCGCGTCGCCGTATGCGAGCGCCTGTTGCGCGCGCATCATGATCGCGTCGGCGAAACCGCGCAGCAGCATCACGATCGCGAGAATGATGTACATGACGCCGATGCGCTTGTGATCGACCGAGGTGATCCACTCGCGCCACAGATAGCCCCACTTCCCCGCGAGCGTGATCGCGGCGAGCAGGAGCAGGCCGCCGAGCGCCACGACGGCGCCGGTGCCCATGATGATCGGCTCGTGCCAGGGTACGGCATCGAGCGTGAGTTTTCCGAACATGTGTGATTACTCCGCTGCCAGGATGGCGGGCGCGCGCGCGCCGCTGCGTTCGAGGGTGAGCGCCGGCACGTTCGCGCCGGTGCCGCAAATCGGGTTGCCGTGAACGTCGCGCATGTATTTGTCGACGACGCCTTCGAACAGACCCGGCGCGACGTTCGAATAGAGCGTCACGGGCGTCTTTTCGCCGGGGATCGCGAGGCGCTCGTACGCGCCGCGGCTCAGCATCGCGGGCGAGGCCTGGGCGCGGGCGATCCACGCGTCGAAATCGGCGCGGCTGGTGGCGAGCGTGTCGAAGTGCATGTCGGAGAAGCCCGGTCCGCTGAAGGCCGCCGAACGGCCCGCGTAGACGCCGGGTTCGTTCGCGATCAGATGCAGCTTCGTTTCCATGCCCGACATCGCATAGACCTGGCTGCCCAGTTGCGGAATGAAGAACGAGTTCATCAGCGACTCGGCGGTCAGACGGAACGACACGGGCGTGTCCACCGGAATCGCCAGCTGGTTCACGGACGCGACACCGTAGTCGGGATAGATGAAGAGCCACTTCCAGTTGAGCGCGACGACGTCGACGCGGATCGGCTTGGTCTGCGATTCGATCGGCTTGTACGGATCGAGCGAGTGCGTCGTGCGCCAGATCAGCACGCCGAGCGTAAGCACGATCACACAGGGAATCGACCACACGACCACTTCGATCGCGGTCGAATGCGACCACTTCGGCGCGTAGGTCGCGCCCGTGTTGGACGCGCGGTAGCGCCACGCAAACCACAGCGTGAGCGCGATCACGGGAATCACCACCAGCAGCATCAAGCCGAGGGCGATCAGGATCAGGTTCTTTTCCTGCACGCCGATGTCGCCTTTCGGGTCCATCAGCACGGAGCTGCAGCCGCCGAGCAGCGCCAGCGCGCCGCTCGCGGCAAAGGTCGCGGCGGCGCGTAACGGCCTGCTTATGCGGGGGTGAAAACGGGATGAGTGGGTGGAGTGTGGCTGCGGCGGGCCGCCTTCAAAGGACGGTCCTCTTCGAGAAAGGGTTTGGCGCATGTCGGGTTCCAGGGTTGACGAACGCGCAAACCCGTCGATACAGCGCGTGCCCGGAATGCCCCGCCGCTTTGGTCAGGCTCCGCCGCGGCAGTGGCCATACATGCACCATATGTATGGATTTACGCGATTCGTGTCCGCATGCTAGAGTAAGACATGACACATACATGTGCGGCAGGATGACGCAAGGCCCTATGACGCAACCCACCCGGAACGACGCCGACTCCAACCCGGATACCGATACCGCCGCCTCGCCGTGGGCATCGGCGTTCGCGCGCGGCAGCGGTCCGCGCTATGTGCAGCTCGTCGACTTCATCGAGCGCGCCGTGGCCGACGGCACGCTCGCGCCCGGCGACCGCGTGCCCGCGCAGCGCGTGCTGGCGAATCTGCTCGGCGTCGATCTCACCACGATCACGCGCGCGTTCAACGAGGCGCGGCGGCGCGGGCTGATCGAGGCGCGCGGGCCGCTCGGCACCTTCGTGTCCGCGCCGCGCGCGGAGCTTGCGCAGCGGGTGGATCTGAGCATGAACATTCCGCCGCCGCCCGTGGGCATCGACACCAACGCGCTGCTGCGCGAAGGACTGTCGCGCCTGCTGCTGCGCAGCGACGCCGACCTGCTGATGACCTATCACGTCGGCGGCGGCGGCGCGGCCGACTGCACGGCGGCCGCCAACTGGCTCGCGCCGGCGCTCGGGCCGGTCGATCCCGCGCGCGTGGCCGTCTGCCCCGGCGCGCAGGCCGCGCTGGCGGCGCTGCTCGTCGCGTTCACCTCGCCCAGCGACACGATCCTCGCCGAGCCGCTGCTCTATCCGGGCTTGCCGCACGCCGTCGCGCAACTCGGGCGCCGCCTCGAAGCCATCGACACCGACGCCGACGGCATGCGCCCCGACGCGCTCGAAGCCGCCTGCCGCTCGCACGGCGCGCGTCTGCTGTATCTCAATCCGACCTTGCAGAATCCCACGGCCGCGACCATGCCCGAGTCGCGCCGCCGCGAGATCCTGCGCGTGGCGGCGCGCTACGACGTGCGCATCGTCGAGGACGATCCCTACTGGCGCTTCGCCCCGGACGCCCCGCCGCCGCTCGCGCGCCTCGCGCCGTCGCAGGTCTGCTATCTCTCGACGCTCTCGAAAACGCTCTCGCCCGGTCTGCGCACGGCCTTCCTCGTGATGCCCGACGTGGCGTCGCACGCGCGCTTCCTGGCCGCGCTGCGCACGTTTTCGCTGATGGCCGCACCGCTGACGAACGCGCTCGCGATGCAGTGGATCGCCGACGGCACGGCCGCGCGCATCTTCGACGGCGTGCGCGCCGAGGCGCACGAACGCCAGCGCATGGCCGCGCAGACGCTGGGCTCGTCGGCGGGCGCAGGCATTCATCTCTGGTACGCGCTGCCGAGCTACTGGCAGGCGCGCGATCTCGCGGCGGCGGCCAACATCGAGGGCCTCGCGGTCGCGCCGTCCACGGCGTTCGAGCAAGGCCCCGGCACGGCGAACGCGATCCGCATCTCGCTGGGCGCCACCGCCGACCGCAGCCAGCTTCAGGCCGCGCTGCGCCGTCTCTCCACGCTGCTCGCGAGCAACCGCTCGGCGCAATCGCAGGTGATCGTCTAACGCCATCTGTGGCGCGCGGGTCGCGGCCAGCGCGCCACAGGCAAAGCGCTCCCCCGCGCGCGATGTATGCGCCGGCTTTGGATGCCGCACCTGTCTTCCTCGCCCTGCACCTCACGCCAGGATGTGCTCCCGGCCGCAGACGCACACCGGTGCGTCTTTCTCATGCACGCTTTGCAATCTCCTCATGAAAAGAATGCAGTGGACAGCTAATTTCGACGCCCCTTTAATTAGCACGGTCATTCTAATTTCATGATGCTTACATAAATAAAGAGGAGACAGACATGCGCGTGCGCAGGCATGGGTGGTGTGGGATTGCTCTCGCAGTGGCGGCAAGCGGCGCGGCGGCCGCCGAATCGGGCGTGACGCTGTACGGCGTCGCCGATACCTACATGCAGTACCTGAGCAACGATGGCAAGAACACCGTCGCGCTCAAAAGCGGCGGCTCGACGAGTTCGCTGTTCGGCCTGAAAGGCACCGAGGATCTGGGCGGCGGCCTGATTGCGCAGTTCAACGTGGAAACGGGCTTCAACCTCAACAACGGTGGACTCTACGCCGACACCAGCAAGCTCTTCTTCCGCCAGGCATGGGTGGGCCTGAAGCACGAAAAATACGGCTCGCTCTCGTTCGGCCGTCAGTACGATTCGAGCTTCCGCGTGGTGTATCCGACCGATCCGTTCAAGGTCAACGAAGGGCTCTCGCCATTCGCGTCCTACGTGCTGGCCGTCGATCGCAACACGCTGTCGACGCAGTACGACTCGGCGCGCCTGAGCAACTCCGTGCTTTATCAGACGCCGCGGATCGGCGGCGTGCAGCTCTACACCATGTACGGTTTTTCGGAAACGGTCACGCAACCGGTGCCGTCGACGTTCGGCAATACGCTGAACCTCGGCGTGAACTTCACGGGCGGCGGGCTCTACGCGGGGCTCGCGTACGTCTACCAGCACAGCGGCACGGCGCGCTACGCATCGCTGCCCGCCTCGATCGACCTGATGAACACCGAGCACTTCGTTGCCGCGCTCGCGTATCGAATCGGCCCGGTCAATCTGCAGGCGAACTACTCGTATAACCGGCCGAAGGGCGAACCTGCGCCGGGTTCGTTCACCGCGCGGCTCGGCTCCGCGCACTCGATGAGCATCGCCGAAGTGGGCGCGACGATTCAGGCCACCTCCATCGACGAAATCCAGCTTGCTGCGCTCTATCGCAACGTGCGCGGCGCGCACGACAACACGCCGGGTTTCCAGATCGGCATCGATCACTGGATTTCGAAGCGTACGAGCCTGTATGCGCGCGCGGGCTATTTCAAGAACAACGGCACGGCCACGGTGAGCTGGCCGGGCGTGAGCGTGACCGAAGGCGGCACCAAGCAGGCGATGGGCGCGGTCGGCATGACGCATCGCTTCTAAACCGCTTCACTCCGTTAAAGGCAAAAGCGGCCCTTGCGGGCCGCTTTTCTTATGCTGGGTTTATCGATTCAGTCGATGCGTTCGATGTCGCCGGGCTTCCAGGTCTTGTCGAAGAACGGCTGCGTCGGGCCATACAAACGCAGGATCACGAAAAAGCCCTTGTCCGGCAGCGTGCGGATGTAGTTCTTCACATTGACGTCGGCGGGCTGCTTCGGTCCGAACACGATATCGATCGAACCATCGGCGTTCTTCGCGGGCTCGTCCATCGTGTTGATCGACGGGAACGCCTGGCCGTTCTGCAATCCCGACGCGCTCCACGCGTCGTAGGCCGCGACCGACCAGAAGATATGCGCCGGAATGCCCGCGGGCAGATGCAGCTTGTAGGTGTGCTCGCCCGTCAGGAAACGGCCCTGCGCGTCCTTGAACGCCGTGGGATATTTCGCGCCCACGTTCACCATGCTGACGGCCATGCCCGGGCTTGCCGAGTACGCGTAGGTGAAGAAGCCAGTGCGAATGTCGATGTAGTTGAAGGTCGGCGACGTGAATTCCGCATTGCCCGGAAACACGTTGAGCCACTGCCGGTCCGGATACCACTTCTGCGCATAGGTGTTCGCGGGCGGCGCGACGGCAATCACGCGCGCCATCTTCGCGGCCGTGCGCGCGGCGTCGTCGAGGATCTTGCGCGTGCGCGGGTCCGGCTTGAACGGCTGCCCCTTGACGATGCCGAGACTCGCGGCCATGCCGCGCATTTCCATGTCGGCGGGATCGGGATACTCGCTGTCGATGAAACGCGAGAGCATGTCGAACGCGCTGCCATCGGTCGGATACAGCATGTTGATGGGCACGCCCGACGCGTCGGGAAACTGCATGGGTTTCGCATTCGCCTGCTGACCGAGCGGATAGATCTTCGTCTGCTCCAGCACGCCGACCGGTTGCGCGAGTGCTTTCGGATTCTTGAAGAAGCCGCGCCAGAACACGAACACGCCGTTCGTGCGCGAGCGATAGACGTAATAGCCCTCGGGAACCGGGCCGTCGTAGCCCGGCGGCAGCACGAGATATTTGCCGCCCTTGCCCTTGTCGGGACCGGGCAGGCCGACGTCGCCGCACATCACATGGCCTTCGAGCTTCGGCCCGCAGATCGGGCGCTGGAAGAAGTCGTCGAGAATGCCTTGCAGGCCGGGCGGCACCTCGATCACCATCGGGCCGTCCTTGCCCACGTCGAGATAGCCGAGCGCGTAGATTACGTCCGAATTCGGCGTGGTGATCTGCGTGCGCGCGTCGAGCCGTTCCTTGAAGATCGGCAGCACGTTGTAACCCGCGCCGAACTTGCGTTCCGAGCCTTCCTTCATCGCGTACACGTTGAGCGCGGGAATGGCCCAGATATACGTCTGGACCGCGCGCTGGAACAGCCATTCGTCTTGCAGCGTCTGGACCGATTGGGGCGCCGGAAAGCCGCCGGGGAACGGCAGATTCGCGAGTTCGCCATAGCGCGCGGCGACAGGTGCGGCGTCCGGTGCCGTGTCAGGCGCGGCTTGCGCCCACGTCATGCAGGGCGTCGCCAGCGCAACCGCGAGCGCGAGACCGCGCAGGGAAGTGTTCAAGGTCGTCATCCGTCTCCTCCGTGCGCCGATTACGGATTCGTGGCGCTGGTGGCGCGCACCGGCGGCGGCGTCCACGACCCGTCGAGCGCCGCGGGCTCGGGCCAGTAGGCACGCACGTACAGCGAGAAGTCCTGACCGGCGGGAGCCGGCAGCCAGTTCGCGCGCTTGTCGCCTTCGGGCGGCGCGCTCTGGATGTAGATCGTGAGCGAGCCATCTTCGTTGAGCTTGAGGTCCTTGTTCTTCGTGCCCACCGAATAGCGCTTGATGTCGTTCGGCGAGAAGAAGTGATGCTCGTTGTACAGCGTGAGCGACCAGAATCCCTTCACCGGCGGCAGCTTGCCCTTCGGAAACGTGACCGTGTAGGCATGCGCGCCATTCAGGCGCTGGCCGCTCGCGTCGGCGTCCAGATAGAAGTATTTGGTCTCGTTGCTCTTGTTGACCAGGATGTTCGACTTGGCGACCGCCGCGCGCGTGTAGTAGTCCGTACCGAATGCCGCGCCGTTGGTGATCGTGTGCCAGTTGTCGTTCAGCGCGTGCCCGAAGCTGTTGAAGTTGAACATCGGCGCGACGACTTCGGTGTCGGCCTTTTTCGCTTCGTCGACGATCGCCGCCTTGATCGCCGGATCCTGACGCGCGGCCGCGAGCAGCGCCTCGGCCTGCGCGTAGAGCGCCTGCTCGCCCGGCAACGGCGGCGTGGCCTTGAGCACGAGCGGGAGTTCGTCCCAGAACTTCTCGGGCTCGACAAAGCGGATTTCCGCGTCGCCGCCGCCGCCATCCTTGCCGAAATGCGGCAGCGCGGACCAGTCGGTGCGCTTCATCTTGCCGTCGAAATCGGCGAGCGGATACACGCCGATCTGCGCGATCGTGGACTGGATCGCCTTGCGGTCCTCGGGCGTGTCGTCCATGAAGACGCGCGGAATCACAAGCCCGACCGAGGTAGGCGAGCGGAATACGTGCTGGATGCCTGCGGGCACCTTGCCCTTCCAGTTCGGACCGGCCAGCAGATAGAAGCCGGGCTTCGTGCCGTACATCTTGCCGAGGCTCGCGAAACTGTCGGTGCGCGTGTCGACGGCCTGGATCACCCAGAAACGGCCGCCGAAGTCGGGCACCTGCACAACCACCGGCGAAGCGTCGAGATCGACCACGGCCGAACCGTACACGACGTCCTGATTCGGACACGCCACGAAGCGCTCGGCCGGCTCGATATAGTCATGCAGCATCGACAGGCGATTGGGCGGCGCGAGCGGCACGATGCCGCCGTTCAGGCCCGGCGAAGGCACCTGACGCGCCGCGAGCAGGCGGTTGTAGATATTCGTCATGGGCCAGGCCCAGACGTAAAGATTGCGCGCCAGGGTGCGCGCATACGCTTCGGACATCGCGTAGCCGGCCACCGGCCCCGGCGGCAACGCGGCCGCATGCGGTTGCGCCGCGCCGGCTGACTGGGCTTGTGCCGCTGCCGCGCCTTGCGTGAACGACGCGACAGCCGACGCGACAGCCAGGGCGAGTGCGCCCACGAGGATGCGATTTTTCATGGTTCTTTTTCCGATTGTCGTAAAAGTTCGCATGGCGCGCAGGTGGGCGCGACGGTGATGAAACAGACGCCGAATAAACCCGCCTTGCAAAAAAAGAGCCTGCGCAGTGTTTCGTGTCGCGCATTCGATGACTAATTTGCACACACCCGGTATACATGCCGGTTTATGCAAAATGCAGCAGCGTTATCTGAAACCTGAACAAATGAACCGGCGATACGGACAAAAAATACGGGCAAAAATACGGACAAACCCCGCGACACCCAGCTGATAAAAATCATATCGTGAAAGCCGAAAGCCGGTCTTTCGCCTGCACGGCCGATACTAGCCCGACAGCAACCAGCAAACAACGTGGCGCGCGCAATGATTATTCGACTCTTCCGGCTTATTGACGTGAGTCACTGGCATCGCGCATGCGCGCATTCGAATCCGCGAAAGTCCGCTTCCATTCGAATGCGACAAATAATCGGCCCCATAATGACCTCAACGCAATTTATGCCAGGTCTTATTCCGTCTTTTCAATGCACGTTTGTACTGAGCCGGGAAAAGTGTCCGTAATAAGCGGATCGGCAAGAATTTACCGGGGGCTGGCATCGCGCTTGCTTCCCGCCTTTGGAATCGACTCATGGGTTCGGTAACGGACGGCCAATGCGCAGTTCGGCGAGACGCTGTCACGCAGCGCCAGTACACTCGTCGGAACGCAGATGCCCGCAAGGCCGACCGCCGGGCTCCAGGTAACCGCGCCGCACCCGGCGCCTTTTTTCGGGAGAAATGAAGATGGCCAACGACACGATGCTGCAGCAGATGCGCGACAAACCGGGCTTCATCGCCGCGCTCGATCAGAGCGGCGGCTCCACGCCGGGCGCGCTGCGGCAATACGGCATTCCCGAGAGCGACTATCAGGGCGACGAGGCCATGTTCCGCCTCATGCACGAGATGCGCGTGCGCATCATCAGCGCGCCCGCGTTCACGGGCGCCAAGGTGATCGGCGCAATTCTGTTCGAGCAGACCATGGACGGCCAGGCGCACGGGAAGCCCGTGCCCGCGTTCCTCTGGGAAGACCGTGGCGTGGTGCCTTTCCTCAAGGTCGACAAGGGCCTCGAAGCCGAAGCCAACGGCGTGCGCCTCATGAAGCCGAATCCGGGCCTCGACGCGTTGCTCGAACGTGCCCGCAAAGCCGGCATTTTCGGCACCAAGATGCGCTCCACGATCGAGCGCGCCTCGCCGGAGGGCATCGCGGCCATCGCGAAGCAGCAGTTCGAAGTGGGTGCGCAGATCAGCGCACACGGACTCGTGCCGATCCTCGAACCCGAAGTGTCGATCAAGGCGCCCGACAAGGCGCAGGCCGAAGCGCTGCTGCGCGACTCGCTGCTCGAGGGTCTCGACGCCCTGCCCGCATCGAGCGACGTCATGATCAAGCTGACGATTCCCGACACGCCTGACTTCTACAAGCCGCTGATCGACCATCCGCGCGTGGTGCGCGTGGTCGCGCTGTCGGGCGGCTATTCGCGCAGCGACGCCTGCGAGCGCCTCACGCACAACCACGGCATGATCGCGAGCTTTTCACGCGCGCTGATCAACGACCTCACGAAGCAGATGAGCGACGCGGAGTTCGACGCCGCGCTGGCCGCGAGTATCGACGAAATCTATCAGGCATCGGTCAAGAAGGACTGAGCGGACTGAGCCTGCGCGCGGTACATGCCGCTGCGTTAAAAACCGAAAGACAGCCGGGGCCACAACCCGGCTGTCTTTTTTTGTTGGGCGGTTATACTGTGCGCCAGTCGATCGTTCACTCATTTTTTCGCGATATGGACCGGCCATGAGGCGGTTACTCTGCCTGCTCGCCTTGCTGCCCGGCTTCGTGCAAACCGCAGCGGCGCAGCAACAGCCCCCGAGGACAAACAGAAGCTCCCCACCTACCTCACCCAGAAGTTCGGGCTGGCGAAGGAAAAGGCTGCGCAAATTTCTGAGGCCGTGACCACGGCCGCCGCGAAATATTCGCTGCCGCCCGCGGTGCTGCTCGCCATCATTTCGATCGAGTCGCGCTTTCGCGAGAAGGCGCGTGGCGCGAACAACGCCACCGGACTCATGCAGGTCGTGCCCTCGGCGCACCGCAATCTGCTGCGCAACAAGGACCTCACCGATCCCGACGTCAATATCGATGTGGGCTCGTCAATCCTCTATGGCTACAAGCGCGACGCCGGCGGCGATCTCGACGCGGCGATGAAAAACTACGGCGGCTCGACAGCCTACGCGCAGAAGATCCGCGCACGCGCGATGGAGTTCAGTCACGTGCTCGACAGCGCGAGCGCCCCGCATGTCGTCGATGCCGACGCGGCGAGCGCAAGCGCCGCGTACACGGGTGCGTTTTCGGCGACGCTCGCGGCGAAGACGGTGGCCGGTGCGACCGCTACGGCGAGCGCGAGCGTGGCATCCTCGACGCAGGCAGCGTCTGCGCAATCGGGTGCATCGGGCGCACAGACCGCATCTTCCACCGACACCTCAAGCGCACGCGACGCCGCACGCTACCAGTCACGTTCGCGCGATCGCTGATCCGCTCAACCGCGCTGCCGCTCCACCGGCGGATACGCGTAACGCCCTTCGAGATGCACCGCGCGCGGCACGTACAGGCGCAGCGCCAGATAGAACCGCTCCGGCGGCGCGGGCAGCCAGTTTGCGCGCAATACCGGATCGGCGGGTTCGTTTGCCGAGATCGCGATCCGCAAGCCGCCGTCGTCGTCGAGACGCAGACCGCGCGTGCGGTCGCCCAGCGAATAGCGGCCGATGGCATTCTCGGCCAGCATGCAGGTCGCGCGCTCGTAAGCGGTCAGCGACCAGAACGCCTCGACCTGCAACGCCTGGCCGGGCGCAAAGTGCAACACGTACGATTCGCGGCCATCGAGCAGCGCGCCATCGTCATCGCAATCGGCGGTGATGTACATCGCTTCTTCGATGCCGAGCGCGCCGATGTAGCTGAGCGCGACCTGCGCGCGCTCGCGATAGTCGTCGCCGAAGGTTTCGCGCACATCGACCGGCAGCGCCCAGCCGCCGCCCAGCGCGAGCGGCGGCGCGCTCGCGAGTTCGCGCGTGAGCTGCGCAATCGCGCGGGCGAGCGCGTCGGTTTGCGCGGCGTCGAGCGTGGCAATATCCGCACCGATACCGCACGCGCGCCAGCGTGCGAGGCTCGTCATCGCAGCGGCGGGCGGCGGGTTTTCCGTGAGTGCGCGGTTCACGACCTGCGCGAAGCGCGCCGCATCGCCGGGACGTTCCTGCGGCGGCAACCACGCGTCGATACGCGTCGGCACCGGCGCCGTGCCGCCGGGCGCCCGTTCGATCGACAACTGATCCTGCAACAGCACGGCCGCCGCCAGATCGTCAGCGCCATCGACGAGAATTCGGCCGATCACCCAGACCGTATCGGTCGGACACGCGAGCGAGCGCATGCCCGCGGGCGCCTCGCCGCGCCACGTCGGCCCGTGCACGAAGAACGCACCCGCTTCGCCGCCGGTCGTGCGGCTGCCGATATACCCGAACGGATTCGTGTACATGTCGAGCAGGCCCAGCACGTAGTAGCGCGAGTGCATGGCCGGCACGCGGATCACGAGCGGCCCGCCGCGCAAATCGAGCCACGCGCTCGAATAGAGCGTGTCGTTGTTCGGCGTGACGACGCGTCGATGCTGCGGCCCGAGCAACTGACGCGTGTGCAGCCAGGCGTTGGCCCAGCGTGCGGTGGCATCGGCGTCGTGGCCCTCGACGCGCGGACAGGTCGCGGACAACATGCGCGCCATTTCGTAGAGCGGCAGTGCGAACTGCACGCCCTCGACGGCGAGATCGACAAGATCAGCGCACGCGGCGGCGGGTTCGACAAACGAAGCGGATGAGACAGTCGGAGTATTCATGGCGGATTGAAGCAAAGAGAATGGCGTGGACGTCAGGCGTTCACCGGCGACACGTTTTGCACCGGCGGAATCGCGTAGCGCCCTTCGAGAAACGCGGCCTGCGGATGGTAGAAACGCAGGATCAGATAGAAGCCGTCAGGCGGCGCGGGCAGCCAGTTCGCGTGCGGATCGGCAGGCGCTTCGTGCTGGATGGCGATACGCAGTCCGCCATCGGCGTCGTAGCGAAGCCCCGGCGTGCGGTCGCCGATCGCGTAACGGGGGATCGGGTTGTCGACGAAATAACGGTCGGCGCCATAGAGCGACAGCGACCACAAGGCATCGACGGGCGGCAACTGGCCCGGCGCGAAATGCAGGCTATAGCGGCGCGCGCCGTGCAGATGCTCGCCCGCATCGTCGAAATCGGCGGTCGCATAGACGGCCTCTTCCGAGGCGAGCGCGCCCAGCCCCTTCATGGCGATGCACGCGCGCAGCAGATGCGCATGGCCGTAGCGCCCGAGTTCGAGGCTATAGACCCAGTTGCGGCGCGTGCGGCTTTGCGTGAACGCGAGCAGCAGACGTTGCGCGTCGGCATAGGCGAGGCGCAGGCCGTGCTGCACGGCTTCGGGCAGCGCACGCACGTCGGTCCGTCCGTGCTCGCGCAGTCCCGCGCGCACGAGCATGCCGAAGGCGGCGGCCTCGTCGGCGCGTGGCGGCAAATCGGCGAACGCATCGAACACGTGCTGAAAGAAGTCGAGCGCGTCGTCGCCGCTTTCCTGCCAGTCGCGCACGCACTGCGGCCCCGCGCAGACCGGCCCGTTCAGCCGGAACGCGCGCGCGGCGTCACGGGCGCGAGGCAGGTCGTCGTCGCTTTGCACCAGCACGCGGCCGAGCAGCCAGACCAGCGCGGTGGGACAGGTCACCGGCGTGCCGTCGCCCGTCGGCTGTTGCCCCGGCGCATGCAGCACGACGCGCGCGCCGCGCGTCCCCACGTTACGCGGCCCGAGATTCGCGAAGTTGTTGGTGAAGGCATCGAGCAATTCGATCACGAAATAACGCGTGCTCTCCACCGCCGGCAGGTCGAGCACGACAGGACCGTTCGAAAGATCGATCCACGCATTCAGATAGAGAAAGTCGTTGGCGGGCGTGACGATGTCGCGGTCCTCATGCGTCCAGCGGCGGTCGCTCGCATAGAGCGCGTTGAACGGCGCGCGCAGCGGACTGCGCGAATGCGGCTGCGTGTGCAGCGCGCACGTGCGCATCACTTCGACGACCGGATAGCGTGCGAGCGCGAGCGGCCCCGCCGCCATTTTCACCAGCGCGACGACGGGATCTTCATCGGACCTCGCTCGCGGATCGATTCGACTCATTGCCTGCGTATACATAGCGAATTTCCTGCGTCCCAAAATAATTTCGGAATCCTTTGTATCTACGATAAGGCGAGCGCGCTTTCCGCATCGCCCCCAGCTTTTCAGCGTTCGCCCGACACCAGCGGACTCGCCATCTGCGCTTGCTGTTCGCGCTGTTCGTGCCGAGCACGCGCGGCGAAACGCTCGCGGTCGGCTTCCGGATGAATCAGCACGGCGGCGACCAGCCCCGCAGCAATGGCGAACGCGCCCGCGAGCAGCATCCCCGTCTGGAAACCGGCGGCCTGGCTGGCGGCGTGATCGATCACATAGCCGATCACGGCGGGTGTGACGAGACCGCCGAGCGTCGCGATACAGATATTGATGCCTAGCACGCCACCGCGCTGCGCGGCGGGGACGATCTCGCCCGCGAGCGTCATGCCGCTCACGAACGTGAACGACGCGAGCGAAAATCCGACCGTCACCGTCGCGATGAGCAGCGGCCCGGCGCCAAGACGCGGCATCAGCACCAGCGCGATACCCGAGGCCACGACCGCCACCGCCCCGAGCGTGCCGCGCGCATGGCGGCTCGACACGCCGCGCGCCATCAGCCGCTGCGACCACCAGCTCAGCAGCGGCGAACTGACCATCTGCCCGAACGCAGGCAGCACCACGATCCAGCCGACCTGCGTGAGCGAATAGCCCGCCACGCGCACGAGGTAACTCGGCAGCCACACCGTCGCGACAGTCAGGATCACGTAGGCCGCGAAGCCCGCGAGATCGCTGCCGATACAGGTGCGCGACAGCAGCAGCGCGCGCAGCGGAATCCGCTCGGGGTAGATAGCGCCGGCGCCGCCCTGCGTCGCGACGGCGCGTGCGTCGTCATGGCCGCCGAGCGGCCCTTCCTTGCCGATCCATAGCCACAGCGCACTCCACACGAGGCCCACGACCGCGAGCAACTGAAACGCCGCGCGCCAGCCGAAGGCCACGATCACCGTCGTGATGAGCGGCGCGATCAGCCCGGCGCCAAACGACGCGCCGATCGTCAGCAGCGCCGACGGCACCGCGCGTTCGCGATCGGGAAACCACTTGTAGAGCGCGTGCACGGCGACCGGAAACGCGGGCCCCTCGCTCGCGCCGAGCAGTACGCGCGACAGCACGAGCGTGGCGGGCGCGGCGTAAAGCAGCAGCGGCACCTGCGAAATCGACCACGTGACGGCCATCGCAAGCAGCAGCCAGCGCGTTTTCACGCGATTCGACAGCAGCCCGACCAGCAACGCGGAGATCGAAAACAACGTAAAGAAACTGGCGGCGATGCGGCCGAACTGCCCGTGCGTGAGATTGAGCTCGCGCATGATGGGCTCGGCGGCGAGACCGATGAGCGCCTTGTCGGCGAAATTGATGGCGAGAAAGAAAAACAGGCCGGCGACGATTAACCATCGCTGGGCGCGAGCGTGCGTCTCGAACGTCATTGCGTCTCCATTCGCGGCTTTTTTGTGGACGGCCGGCCAGCGCCGGTCGCCTCGTCTGCCGCATCCGGGACATTGGACGATGCGCCAATCAATAATACAACTGCATAATTTGCATCGAATCAATAGATCGAACGCATGAATGCGGGCGCATTGACGCAGCCCCCGCAGCGCCGGCTCCGGCGGAATTATCGAGACGTGGCGGCGACGCTTTGAAACGCGCGGATGGCCTGTTCAGCGGCGGGAGACAGCGTGCGCCCCGCGAGATGGACGATGCCGAATTGCAGCCACAGCGGCGAGCGCGTGGGCAGCGAGAGCGGCACGAGGCCCGCCATGCGCGCCGGATTCCACATGGCGTGAGTGGTCAGCAACAGGAGTGCGTCGGTCTTGCGCGCGTATTCCTGCAACACGTTCACATCGTTGCAGACGAGATGAAATTCGAGCGCGTGATTCGGCGCGTAACGCAGCCATTTGCGCAGCGCCTCGTGCATCGGATCGGGCAACGGCACGGAGACGACCGGATACGCCTGCAACTCGTGCGCATCAAGCCCGGCACGGCCCGCGAGCGGATGCCCCTCGCGCACGAACCAGGCCGCCTGATGACGCGGCAGCGTCATCACGTTGACCTCGCTGGTCGGCTGGGTGCCGCGAATATCGACGATCAGGAAATCGAGCGTTTCGGCGTGCAGGGCGTCGAGCAGGTTTTTCCAGTTGTCGACGACCGCGTTGATGCGCAGTTGCGGATGATGATGCGCGAGCGCGTCGAGCGCGGCGGGCAGCAGCATGGCCGCCGGATACGGCCCCGCGCCGAAACTCACCGCACCGATGTCGTGATTGCGCAGCAGATCGACGTCGCGCACGAGGCAGCGCGCCTCGAACAGCACTTTCTTCGCGCGACGCACCACCAGCTCGCCCGCGGGCGTGATCTGCACCTCGCGCGTCGTGCGGTCGAACAGCGCCATGCCGAGATCGTCTTCGAGCGTCTGAATACTGCGGCTCAGCGCGGGCTGGCTCAAATGGACGCGTTGCGCGGCGCGCGCGAAGCTGCCCTCTTCGGCGAGGGCGATCACGTGTTCGAGCTGGCGTAGATTCATGGCGAGGCGCGGCAATCGTGACGGTATGACCGCCGGGAAGTCCGCATCGCGTGGCGGACCGGATGCCGCGCGCCGACGTCGCAACGAAGCGAGCCGGTGCGCGGCATGGCGCGGACCGGCTCGGGATCGCTAAACGGGATGGCCGCCGCGCGCGGGCGGCGGCCGACGCGCTCAGGCGTTCGCGGCGGGCGTGTCCCCTTCTGCAGCCGGCGCGGCCGGTGCTTGCGCGGACTCGGGCGCAGCCGGTTCGGCGGCTTGCGCTTCGACTGCCGGGGCCGGAGCCTGCGCTTCAGCCGACTCGACGGCTTCCGCCGCTTCCCCCGTCTGCCCGGCAGCAGGCGCCGCCGGTGCGGCTGCGTCCTGCGGCTTGGCTTGCGCCTCGGCCTTGGCCTTCTGGCGCGCGAGCGCGGCGTTGGCGCGGCCGATATGCGACGGATCGATGCCCGGGCCTTCCGACGCCGTGCCGTCCAGTTCGTAACGCGGACCGCCCGCGGCCACGCGCTCGTGGTAACGCGGATGGTTCACGTGGCGCTTGAGCACGGCGACGATCAGCGTGCGCTCGTAATCCGGGTGCGCGGCGACCAGATCCTCGACGACACCGATCTTGAGCGGCAGACGCTCGCGGAAGGTCGGATAGAGCTTCGCAAAAACGTTCCAGACCGTGTTGAGCTGGCGGTTGCGCTCGATGCGCGCCTTGTCGGCTTCGCTGAGATTCGCCGCCGGTTGTTGCGCACGCGCCGGACGCTGACGATGCGGGCCACGGCCCTCACCTTGCCCTTGCCCCGGACGCGCGCCCTGGCGCTGCTCGCCGTCGCGCGGACCGCGCTGCGGGCGGGCCTGCTGGCCCTTGCCCTCTTGCGGCCTGCCGTCGGCGGGCGCGCCGCCCTCGGCGCGCTTGCCTTGCGGCTTGCCGTGCGCCGGACGCGGACCGCGCGCGCGCGCGTCTTCCGTGCCGGCCGGACGCGGACCCTTCGGACCCTTGTGGCCCGAAGCACCCTGCCCACGACGCGGGCCCTGCGCGCCCTTGGGCGAGGACTTGCCTTGCGGCGACTGCGCCTGTTCTTCGGGCGGCTGTCCCGTGCCCATCCCCATGCTCTTCTTGATTTCGAGAAGACCATCCTTGAAGCTCAGGGTACGGCGTTGTTGCGATGCGGCTTTCACGTCCAGCTCTCTTCCTTATTGGATCGGACGCTATGATACAGAATCGCGCGCAGCATTTCTGTCACCGCGACTCGCCGATGCCCCGCGTGCAGCACGCGCGACGCTTGACAGCGCGCTCGCACGACCTCCGCGAAAATGTGCCGTGCGCGCGAATCGCCCTGTTTTTACGGGTTTTTTTGCGGTTTCCCGCATCTCGCGCCCGCACCGCGCCCCCATTTTTCATGCCGCGTACGCCTGTGTGCACATCGCGCGCTTTTTTTGTCACAAAAATGAACGTTTCCTCGACTTTGCCTTCTTCGATCCGCGCGATCGTTACCGGACATTCGCGCGGGCTCGGCGCCGCGCTCGCCGAATTGCTGCTGGAGCGCCAGATCGACGTGCTCGGTGTGGGCCGCAGCGCCCATCCGACGCTGGCGGCCCGGACCGCCGCGCGACTCGCCGAAGCCGCCGTCGATCTCGCCGATCCCGCGAGCGTCGAGCGCTGGCTGGCCGGCGGCGCGCTGAGCGCGTTCGCGCAAAGCGCGGACTGCGTGCTGCTGTTTAACAATGCCGGCACAGTCGACCCGATCGCGCCGCTCGGCGTGCAGGATGCGGGCGCGATCGCCCGAGCGATCACGCTCAACGTCGCCGCGCCGCTGATGCTGGCCAACGCACTGGCCAGCGACGACAGTTCAGGCAACGCCGCCTCGCGACGCATCCTGCACGTCTCCAGCGGCGCTGCGCGCAACGCTTACGCGGGCTGGAGCGTGTATTGCGCGACCAAGGCCGCGCTCGACCACCACGCGCGTGCCGTGGCGCTCGACGCGCCGCGCGGCGTGCGCATTTGCAGCGTCGCGCCCGGCGTGGTCGATACCGGCATGCAGGCGACGATCCGCTCGACGTCGACGGACAACTTCCCGCAACGCGAACGATTCGAGCAATTGAAAGAGAACGGCCAGCTGGCGACGCCGGAACACGCGGCACGTCTGTTGATCGATTACGCACTGAGCGACGCGTTTGGTTCGACGCCGATCGCCGACGTGCGCGAACTCGTGTAACGGCATCGTCACATTATTGAATCGAGTCACTGAGCGCGCACGCTCCCGCAAACGCTCACCTCGACAACCGAGCGCGATGCGGGATCACCATAGCTAACGAGTTGATTTCGCGCTGTTTCAGCGAGATGACGAGCCGCTTTGCGCGGCTCGTTTAGCATCACTCCCGCAAACACTCACCTTTGCCTGTGCGTTCCGGCATCAGGTAAGCGCCACACGCGGCCGCAATTCCGCCTTCAAACGACGCGCGCCGCCCGCAAGCATCAGCAGCGCGCCGATCGCCACCACGTCACCCGCGAAACGCGCGGGCAAGATCGACGAAACGTGCGTCGCGCGAATGACCGTGTCGACCGCATTGGACACGAGCGCGCCGCCCACGAAGCACACGAGCCCCTGCTGCCCCACGCTCACGACGCCCGGCAGGCGCTGCGCGAGCCACTCGATCCAGCCGAGCCGCACCGCCTGCGCGGCAAGCCACGCAACGGCCGCAAAACTCACGATGCGCAGGCTCGCGAGATTCTGCTTCATGTAGCCCGGCTGCGGCGTCATTTCGATAAAGAGCCGCACGACCGCGAATGCGACCACGAGTGTGATCGCGAGCACGGTGAGAAGGCGGCCGAGCCGCGAGATCTGGAACGCGTCAGTGACCGGATAGAGACGGCACAGCAGTCCGAGCAGGAACATCGCCTGCCACGCGAAGGGATTGAACGACCAGATCGAACCCGGCACCGACGGCAAATAGCGCACGAGCCAGCAGCCGGCGAACCACGTCGCGAAACTGCCGAGCAACACCAGGTCGGGCCGGCGGCGCGCCAGCGGCATGACGACCGGGAGCATCAGCACCAGAATCACGTAGAGCGGCAACACGCCCGCGAGATACGGCTGGTCGCGAAAGATCGCGATATTGCCGAGCATCGCAAACGGATGCGCGGTGAAACGCTGGAAGCCCGTTTCCGCAACCAGCGGCGAGTCCACGCGCAGCGCGACAGCCGCCGCACCAGAAAGCAGCATCAACGCGGCGGCGCACAGATACGCGGCGTAAATCTCGCGCCCGCGCCTCAAAAAGCGGCGATTGGCGGCCTCGGTGCCCTTGCGCGCGGCAATCGCGAGCCAGCTCGCCGCCGCCACGTAGCCGCTCACGAAGACGAACACCTCGGCCGAATCGCAATACGCGAACGTGTGCAGCATGCCGTGCGACAACACGCTGGATGGAATGTGATCGAGTGCAATCGCAATCAGCGCGAAACCCCTGAAAAAATCGATTTCGATCGATCGCTTCGCTGTCTGGCTCATCAATGAATACTCCCGTCGTCTCTGGCGGTTGTGACGATTGTTGCGATTGAAATTGCGTCTCTTCGATTTGCTATGCGGATCGCGCGCCGATGCTTTCAGTCGCTTCCTTTGCCATCACCTTTCATCAGGATGACTGATTGTTTATGCGTTGATACGTGGCGCGTGCAAACCGTATGAAAATGCCAGGTGCCCGAAAGCGTTTCGTAAAGACTCGATCGTTTCATCGCTACACCATGCGAATTCGGTGCCAGCGAGCGTCGAATCTTTCCTCGACACCCAGCATGGCACACCTGCCGTCATGCACGCAGTTTCTCCCCGTCGACGGCAAGGCCGCCGTAAGGAAGTGCACCGCGCGCCTCATGACCGGGTTGACGCGCGATGGGGCGCGAGGTTCCACCGAATATTCGGTTTTATGCGCATTGATGCGCGCGACATGCGGTGTGTATCGGCGAGCGGCGAGCGAACACGCCCGCATCAACTTACTTGACATCTAAACTATTTAGACCTACATTAACTTCAAGGACTGACCACGGGAGCTAGCATGCGCATTGCCTGTATCGGCGGAGGGCCCGCCGGGCTGTACTTCGGCCTGTTGATGAAGCGCCGTCACCCGGAGTACGAGATCACGGTGATCGAACGCAACCGCCCGTACGACACCTTCGGCTGGGGCGTGGTGTTCTCGGACCAGACGCTCGGCAATCTGCGCGCAGCCGACCCGGAAAGCGCCGCCGAAATTCTCGACGCCTTCAATCACTGGGACGACATCGAAATCCATTTTCGCGGCCGCTCGATCCGATCGTCGGGTCACGGCTTTTGCGGCATCGGCCGCAAGCGTCTGTTGAATATTTTGCAGGCACGCTGTGAACAGCTCGGCGTGAAGCTCGTGTTCGAGACCCAGATGAGCGACGACGACGTGCAAAACGCCGACCTCATCATCGCGAGCGACGGCCTGAACAGCGCCACGCGCCAGAAGTACGCCACCACCTATCAGCCCGATATCGATCTGCGCGACTGCCGTTTTGTCTGGCTCGGCACCTCGAAACTGTTCGACGCCTTCACGTTCGCCTTCGAAGAAACCGAACACGGCTGGTTCCAGGCGCACGCCTATCGCTTCGACGACAACACCTCCACGTTCATCGTCGAAACGCCAGAGCATGTCTGGCGCGCGGCGGGCCTCGACGACATGAGCAAGGAAGACAGCATAGCGTTCTGCGAAAAGCTGTTCGCGCGCTATCTCGACGGCCATGCGCTGCGCTCGAATGCATCGCATCTGCGTGGTTCCTCGCAATGGATTCGTTTTCCGCGCGTCGTGAACCGCGAATGGGTGCACTGGAAAAGCGCGAGCGACGGCCAGCAAACGCCGGTCGTGTTGATGGGCGACGCCGCGCATACGGCGCACTTCTCGATCGGCTCGGGCACCAAGCTGGCGCTCGAAGACGCGATCGAACTCGCCAACAGCATGGACGCGCATCCGCACGATCTGCGCGCCGCGCTCGCGCATTACACGAGTGTGCGAAGCGTCGACGTGTTGCGCATTCAGAATGCCGCGCGCAATTCCACCGAATGGTTCGAGCACGTCGATCGCTACGCGAAATTCGAACCCGAGCAATTCGCCTATTCGCTGCTCACGCGTTCGCAGCGCATTTCGCACGAGAATCTGCGCGAACGCGATGCGGCTTATCTGGGCGGCTTCGAAACGTGGCTCGCACAGCGCGCGAATCCCGAGGCGGCATCCAGCGCGCGTCCTGTTCCGCCGATGTTCACGCCTTATCGCGTACGCGGCGTGACGCTCAAGAATCGCGTCGTCGTTTCGCCGATGGCGCAATATTCCGCGCAGGATGGCGTAGCCGGCGACTATCACCTCATGCATCTGGGCGCGCGTGCGATGGGCGGCGCGGGGCTCGTGATGACCGAGATGACCTGCGTGTCGCCCGAAGCGCGTATCACGCCCGGGTGCCCCGGGTTGTACGCGCCCGAACATCGGACGGCATGGAAACGCATCGTCGATTTCGTGCACGCGCAGTCGGACGCAAAAATCGGCGTGCAGATCGGCCACTCGGGTGCGAAAGGCTCGACGCGTGTCGCGTGGGAAGGCATCGATCAGCCGCTCGACGACGGCAACTGGCCGCTGGTTTCGGCGTCGCCGCAACAATATCTGCGTGGCGTGAGCCAGTCGTCGCACGCCGCGAGCGCCGATGAACTGCGCGAGATCGAAGCGCAATTCGTGCGCGCGACGCAAATGGCCGCCGAAGCCGGTTTCGACTGGCTCGAACTGCACTGCGCGCACGGCTATCTGCTCTCGAGTTTTCTCTCGCCGCTCACGAATCAACGCGACGATGAATATGGCGGTTCGCTGGAAAACCGTCTGCGTTATCCGCTGCAAATCTTCAACGCGATTCGCGCCGTGTGGCCGCAGGACAAGCCGATTTCGGTGCGTATTTCGGCGCACGACTGGGTCGAAGGCGGCATCACGCCCGACGACGCCGTCGAGATCGCACGCGCCTTCAAGGCGGCAGGCGTCGACATGATCGACGTCTCCTCCGGCCAGGTGAGCAAGGACGAAAAGCCCGTGTACGGCCGCATGTTCCAGACGCCGTTCGCGGACCGCGTGCGCAACGAGGCGGGCATCGCCACCATCGCCGTGGGCGCGATTTCCGAGGCCGATCACGTGAACGGCATCATCGCGGCGGGCCGTGCGGATCTGTGCGCGGTGGCGCGCCCGCATCTGGCGAATCCGTCGTGGACGCTCAACGAAGCCGCGAAAATCGGTTATTTCGATGTGATGTGGCCGCATCAATATACGGCCGCGAAAAATCAGCTCGAACGCAATATCGAACGCGAGCGCGCTGCGGCTGCGGCAGCCGCCGGTTTGTCGCCGCTCGAACGCGCGCAGCGCGCGGAAGGCACCGTATGAACACGCACGACGCATTGCATCAACGCCACGCGGTCGTGACGGGCGGCGGCAGCGGCATCGGCGCCGCGACCGCTACCGCCCTGCTGAAAGCGGGCGCGCGCGTCACGCTGATGGGCCGCGAGATGGCGAAGCTCGTCACGCAGCGCGAGAAGCTCGGCGGCGGCGAACACATCGCATGCGTGAGCGTCGATGTCGCCGACGAGGCCGCCGTGAATGACGCCTTTGCGCGCGCGACACAAGCGCTCGGCGACGTCGACATCCTCGTGAACAATGCAGGTCAGGCGACTGCCGCGCCGTTCGCCCAGACCGATCTCGCGCTCTGGAAACGCATGCTCGACGTGAATCTCACGGGCGCGTTTCTGTGCACGCGCGCCGTGCTGCCCGCGATGCTCGCACGCAAGCACGGGCGCATCGTGAACGTCGCGAGCACGGCGGGCCAGGTCGGCTATCCGTACGTGGCCGCGTATTGCGCCTCGAAACACGGCGTGATCGGCATGACGCGCGCACTCGCGCTCGAAGTCGCCACGCAGGGCGTGACCGTGAACGCGGTGTGCCCCGGCTACACGGAAACCGAACTTTTGCAGGCTTCCCTTGAGCAGATCACGCGCAAGACCTCGCGCAGCGAGGCCGAGACGCGTAGCATCCTCGTGCGCCACAATCCGCAGCAGCGCTTCGTCACGCCGGACGAAGTCGCCAACGCCGTGTTGTGGCTGTGCGCGCCCGGATCGTCCGCGATCACCGGGCAATCGATATCCGTTTCTGGTGGAGAAATCACATGACCCTGCCCGCCCGCAAGACGGCAGCCGCGAAGACGCCGCGCAAAGGCGTTGCGAAGCCCGCGGAGAATGTCGTCGACATGGAGATGAGCACGGGCACCGACAGCCATATGGGCCTGCGCCTGTGGCTGCGCCTGCTCACGACGACGAACCTCGTGCAGGCCGAATTGCGCCGCCGTCTGCGCAGCGAGTTCGACACGACGCTGCCGCGTTTCGATTTGATGGCGCAGCTCGAACGTCATCCCGAAGGGATTCGCATGACCGAGCTGTCGCGCCGTCTCATGGTGACGGGCGGCAACGTGACGGGCATTACCGATCAGCTCGAAAAAGAAGGCCTCGTCGTGCGCGACGCCGATCCGGACGACCGCCGCTCGATCGCCGTGCGTCTCACGCCCGAAGGACGCGCCGCGTTCGATCGCATGGCAATCGCGCACGAGCAATGGGTCGTGGAAATGCTGGGCGGACTGTCGCTCGACGAAAAGTCGAAGATGCACGACCGGCTCGGCAAGCTCAAGCAACATCTGCGCGACAGTTTGCCGGGCTGAACGCGCGACGCGAATCAAACAGGATTCAGGAAGGAGACACACCTTGACGACAGAACGTTCGAGCGCCGACGCGCTCTTCGCGCGCAACCGCGTCACGCTCGCAGGCTACGAGGCGAAGCACTTCGGCTGGTCGGTCGAGGACCGCGTCGCCACGATCACGCTAAATCGCCCGGAGCGCAAGAATCCGCTCACGTTCGAATCGTATGCGGAACTGCGCGACCTGTTCCGCCAACTCGCCTACGCGACCGATGTGAAAGCCGTCGTCCTGCATGGCGCGGGTGAGAACTTCTGCTCGGGCGGCGACGTGCACGACATCATCGCGCCGCTGATCGATTTGCCGATGCCCGAATTGCTGATGTTCACGCGCATGACCGGCGACCTCGTGAAAGCGATGCGTCACTGTCCGCAACCGATCATCGCAGCCGTCGATGGCGTGTGTGCGGGCGCGGGCGCGATTCTCGCGATGGCCTCCGACATGCGTTACGGCACCGCGCGCAGCAAGCTCGCCTTTCTGTTCACGCGCGTCGGTCTCGCCGGTTGCGATATGGGCGCGTGCGCGATCCTGCCGCGCATCATCGGTCAGGGACGCGCCGCCGAACTGCTCTATACGGGACGCTCGGCAAGCGGCGAGGAAGGTCACGCATGGGGTTTCTACAACCGTCTGTGCGATCCCGCCGAACTGCTCGCCGATGCACGCAAACTCGCCGCCGATCTCGCCGCCGGCCCGACCTTCGCGCACGGCATCACCAAGACGATGCTGCATCAGGAATGGACCATGAGCATCGACGAAGCGATCGAATCCGAAGCACAGGCGCAGGCGATCTGCATGGCGACGCGCGATTTCGGCCGCGCGTACGACGCCTTCGCGGCAAAAACGCGTCCGGTTTTCAAGGGAGATTGAGCAGTGAACGCACCGGCTGACACTCATCTGCACGACGCGCTCGCGTGGCCGTTTTTCGAGGACCGTCACCGCGCACTCGCCACCGGCGTGGAAGCGTGGGCGCGCGAACACCTCGCTCACGTTTCGCACGACAACGTCGACGACACCTGCCGCAAGCTCGTGCGCCAGCTCGGCGAAGCAGGCTGGTTGCGCTACGGCGTGGGCGGCACCGCTTACGGCGGTCACGGCGACACCATCGACACGCGCGCCGTCTGTCTGCTGCGCGAAACGCTCGCGAAGCATTCGGGGCTCGCCGACTTCGCGCTCGCGATGCAGGGCCTCGGCTCGGGCGCCATCTCGCTCGCCGGCAACGACGCGCAGAAATCGCGCTATCTGCCGCGCGTGGCGAAGGGCGAAGCAATTGCCGCGTTCGCGCTCTCCGAGCCCAATGCGGGCTCGGACGTTGCCGCGATGGCGCTGGCCGCGCGCGACGAAGGCGATCACTACGTACTCGACGGCGAAAAAACGTGGATCTCGAACGGCGGCATCGCCGACTTCTACGTAGTGTTCGCACGCACGGGCGAAGCGCCGGGCGCGCGCGGCATCAGCGCGCTGATCGTCGACGCCGATACGCGTGGGCTGGAAATCGCCGAACGCATCAACGTGATCGCGCCGCACCCGCTCGCGCGCCTGCGCTTCACGAATGCGCGCGTGAACAAGAGCCAGTTGCTGGGCGCGCCCGGCGAAGGCTTCAAGATCGCCATGCGCACGCTCGATATTTTCCGCACGTCGGTGGCCGCCGCGTCATTGGGTTTCGCGCGCCGCGCGATGGCCGAAGGGCTCGCGCGCGCCGCCTCGCGCACGATGTTCAATCAGGTGCTCGGCGATTTTCAGCTCACGCAGGCCAAGCTTGCGCAGATGGCGCTGACGATCGACAGCAGCGCCCTGCTCGTCTATCGCGCCGCGTGGCTGCGCGATCAAGGCGAAAGCGTCACACGCGAAGCGGCGATGGCGAAATGGCACGCCAGCGAAGGCGCGCAGCAAGTGATCGACGCGGCCGTTCAGCTGTGGGGCGGCATGGGCGTTCAGAGCGGCAATGTGGTCGAGTCGCTGTATCGCGAGATCCGCTCTCTGCGCATTTACGAAGGCGCGACCGAAGTGCAGCAGTTGATCGTCGGCCGCGATCTGCTGAAGTCGTATCACGCCGAACACCATGCGGCCTGACGCGAACCGAACCCCTCAATGAACGCGAAAAACCCATGAAAAAAGCCCTTCTTCCCGCAGGCTGGATCAAGCCGCGCGGTTATGCGAACGGCGTCGCCGCGCGCGGCACGCAGGTTTTTATCGCCGGTCAGATCGGCTGGGACGAGCAGGCGAAGTTCACGAGCCGCGAATTCGGCGCGCAAGCCGTGCAGGCGCTGCGCAATATCGTGGCCGTGCTCGAAGCCGCGGGCGGCAAGCCCGAGCATCTCGTGCGCATGACGTGGTATGTGACGGACAAGCAGGAATACCTGTCATCGCTAAAGGACATTGGTGCAGCGTTTCGCGATCTGATCGGCGATTACGACATTGCGATGAGCGCGATTCAGGTCGTCGCGCTGATCGAGGACGAAGCGAAGGTGGAAATCGAAGCCACCGCCGTGATTCCCGACGACGCGCGTCTGAGCCACGCATAGCGCGCAGCGACCCGATCGCACTCAAAGCGCGCGCAGAAAAAGACCGTATAAAACGCGCACCAGTCTGTTCAGATTGAAGCCGGAGACACCATGCAACCGACCGCTCACGTCGATACCTATGCACGCGATCACCTGCCGCCCGAATCGCAATGGCCCGCGCTGCTGCTCGACAATCCCGACGTCACCTATCCGGCGCGCCTGAATTGCGCGGCCGAGTTGCTGGACCGCGCAATCGAGTCCGGATACGGCGCGCGCCCGGCGATCTGGTCTGAAGTCGATGGCCAGCCGCGCGCGACCACTTATTCGCAACTGCGTGAGCTGGTCGACCGCAGCGCGCACGTGCTCATCGACGACATGAAGCTGCAGCCCGGCAACCGCGTGCTGCTGCGCGGCCCGAATACGCTGCAAATGGCGGTGGCCATGCTCGCCGCGCTCAAGGCCGGGCTCGTGGTGGTGCCCACCATGTCGCTGCTGCGTGCGAAAGAGTTGAAGCAGATTATCGACAAGGCGAACATCAGCGCAGCGCTCTGCGATGTGCGCCTTGCCGACGAACTCGCGCGCAACACCGATCCGGCCAACGAATACTTCTGCGCCGGCCTCGAACAGGTGCGCTACTTCCACGACGACGCGCCCGACAGCCTCGAAACCCTCGCGGCGGCCAAACCGGCGCAATTTCGCGCGTGCGATACCGCAAGCGACGACGTCTGCCTGATCGCCTTCACAAGCGGCACGACCGGCACGCCGAAAGGCTGCATGCACTTCCATCGCGACGTGCTCGCGATGTGCGATCTGTTCCCGCGCCACGTCCTCAGGCCCACCGCCGACGACGTGTTTTGCGGCACGCCGCCACTCGCGTTCACGTTCGGGCTGGGCGGCATTTTGTGCTTTCCGTTGCGCGTCGGCGCGTCGACGGTGCTGATCGAAAAGCTCACGCCCGCCCTGCTGCTGCAAACGATCGAAAAATTCCGCGCGACGATCGTTTTCACCGCGCCCACGTTTTATCGGCAGATGGCGCCGCTCGTGAAAGACGCGGATATTTCCAGTCTGCGCCAGACGGTCTCGGCCGGTGAGGCGCTGCCGCAGGCCACGCGCGATTTATGGCGCGAGGCGACGGGCATCGAGATGATCGACGGCATCGGCGGCACGGAGATGATCCACATTTTCATTTCGTCGGCCGGCAGCGACGTGCGTCCCGGCTCGATCGGCCGCGCAGTGCCGGGCTACGTCGTGCAGGCGCTCGACGACGCGCTGCAACCGGTGCCGCCCGGCACGACCGGCAACCTCGCCGTGCGCGGCCCCACCGGTTGCCGCTATCTCGCCGACGAACGCCAGATGAAATTCGTGCGCGACGGCTGGAATCTGCCTGGCGACGCGGTATCCATCGACGCCGACGGTTACGTGTTCTACCAGGCGCGCGCCGACGACATGATCGTTTCCTCCGGCTACAACATCGCCGGACCGGAAGTCGAAACCGTGCTGATGCAGCACCCTGCCGTGTCGGAATGCGGCGTCACGGGCGTGCCCGACGACGTGCGCGGCCAGGTGGTGAAGGCCTTCGTCGTGCTCAAGCCCGGATTCGACGGCAACGAAGCGATGGTCGCCGAATTGCAGAACTTCGTGAAATCGGCCGTGGCGGCCTACAAATATCCGCGGCTAATTGCGTTTATCGACGCTCTGCCGCGAACGGAGACGGGCAAACTCAAGCGGGCGGTGTTGCGGACGATGTGAAGCGTTTGGGAAGGCCGGTTGGATCGCGAGAGGCGGCACGCGTGAGCGTGTCGCTTTTTTACGTGTTTCCGTTTGGAAACACGCGGGCGGGGGCGGAGTTTTCTCGGTTTCCGATCGGAATCAGATTATTTTTAGAGTATTACTACGTAAACCGCCATGAATCCAACTACTCACATCAATTTATTTGACATTATTAATATAATGTTTGGATCAGATCGAGGAACGGCATTTTTTCCGTGTCTTTGCCCTCGATTACGGTGATATTGGGAACGTGGCGATACCGGAGGAGCGGCCTGCGTCGATTTGAGGGTCGGCGAGGCGCTGGCGGAGAAAGTGCAGCGCAGAGTAGAGGAAGCGCGCCAGTTGGCTTCTGGCATACGCTGCAATCCGGGGCACCCGGAATGCAGCCGCCGCGTGATCGAGTCAGGCGATCTCGTGGCGTTCGACACGGATCCAGGCGGCAGCCTTGGCCTTTACGCCAAGACCCCGAGGAACGATGCGACGACGATGCCCCGAGCCGAGGCACCGGCAACGTTGCGGGAGGCTCTGGCAGCGCTCCCGATCGACAAAATCATGGCGAGGAACACCCCGCCCTTTCCGAATCCGCTTACTGCTGGATACCGAGCAGTTCGACTTCGAACGTCAGATCGCTGTTCGGCGGGATCGGGCCCACAGCACGATCGCCATAAGCCGTCGCGGCCGGGCAGGTCAGCTTGGCCTTGCCGCCGACCTTCATCGTCTGCAGACCCTGCGTCCAGCACGGAATCACGCGACCGAGCGGGAACGTCGCTGCGCCGCCATGCTTGGCCGAACTGTCGAACTCGGTGCCGTTCGCAAGCGTGCCGCGATAGTTCACGCGCACGACGTCATTGACGGTCGGCTGCGGGCCGGTGCCTTGCTTGATTTGTTCGACGATCACGCCCGACGGCAACTTCTGGACGTTATCGGCAGCGAACGCGGTCGTGGCGACAGCGGCGGTGGCAAGCAGAGCAATGACTAGTTTCATGCGATGTCCTCGTTGGTTGACCCACCGATTATACGGACCTGACATTGCGCACTCATTTCGGCGCTCGCCTACGCGCTTGCACCGCGCTTACCCCTCGCCTGGCCGACGCTTGCCGCCCCGAATTCCCCACTGGCGCGGCGATGCGCATTGACTATCTTTAGAGCATCGCCGCATCGGCCAGGGAGCAGCGCCATGGCTCAGGAACTACTCGTCGCGACCTTCGACAATCTGGACTCCGCGCAGCGCGCGGCGCGCGACTTCAGGAACTTCGAAACGGATGGCGTGGGGTTGAAGATCGAAAGCGGCGTGATGGTCCAGAAACACGCGGACGGCACCTGCACCGTGCTCGACCAGTACACGCACGCCTACTGGGGCACGGTCGTCGGCGCGGTCACCGGCGGATTGATCGGCCTGCTCGGCGGTCCCGCGGGCGCGATCGCGGGCGTGACCATCGGCACGGCCGCGGCGCTCGGCGGCCGCGCCGTCGAAAACCTGCTCGACAGCCGACTCACGCAAACCATCGAAGCCGAACTGAAAACCGGCAGCGTGGCGCTCATCCTCGAAGCCAAAGAGGAATCCACGACCGAAGTCGACGAAGTCGTGCGCGGATACGGCGGCACCCTCTTTCGCCAGAAATTGGCGTGGTGAGATGGGCTGACGTCGCTGTCGTCCTGGGTCATCAGGACGGCGGCGTGCTTGCATTGCCGAGCGCCGCATGCTTCGCCGCCGCCGCTTCGACGACGCGTTGCGCATCCGGATACGTCTCGCCGGTGCTCGTCTGATAGCGCTTGAGTTCGTCGACGGCGCTCGCGAATGCACTGCCGCCGATGCATGCCTTGAGACGCCCGGCCTGCGACAGCGCCGGATAGCGTGCTTCGGCCTCGTCGAGAAAACCCTGCATGGCGTCATGCAGATCGTCGTAGTTTCCGGCACGATTGATGCCGTCGATGCGTTCGTCCGCGTTCATGGTCGCGCTCCGGATCGTGTGGCTGCCTCGATAGCATAGAACGCGGTGCGAACTGCATGCGGCTCAACCGGGCCTCGCATTCGACTGCGGATTCGACTGAACATCTGACTGAACATTCTGCTGCGCCGCCCGCGCTCCCCGCGAAGCCGATGTAATCGATGCGGTCAGGCGGCTTTCCAGGCCGGTAGTCGGCGCGCCGGGCAACAACGCAAGCACACGCGTATCCACGCCCAGTGCGATCGCCGCCACGGACACCAGCACGAGCGCGCCCATCGCGCGGCGCAGCCATTCGCCCAGACCGAGCGAGCGCTTGAGTGCATCCATCGCCCGTCGGCCGAGACTCGCGGCGATCGCCAACGAGCAGGCCGCGCCGATCGCATAAGCGGCGAGTGCGCCCCACGTTTGCCAGGTCACGCCATGGCGCGCCGCGCCCGTGAGAATCAGGCCGAGGATCGGGCCCGCGCACGGCGCCCAGAGCAAGCCGGTCGCCGCGCCCAGCAACAGCGACGAACCGATCTGCCCGAGCGCGCCATCGCTCTGCGAATGCGCCATGAAGCGGTCGGCGAGCGTGGTAAGCGGGCGCGTCAACCGCGTAGCGAGCGCGGGCAGCAACAAGGCCGCACCGAACACGCCAAACAGCGCCAGCGCGAACCAGCGACCATATTCGCTCAATTGCGCCGCACCGTTCAGGCCAGCCGCGCCGAGTCCCGTGAGCAGCGCGAACGTCCCCGCGAGACCGAGCAGCAGCGGCAAACGATCGGTCAGGAACGGACGATCGGAGCGCGCGAACACGAACGGCACGACCGGCAAAATGCACGGGCTCAGGACAGTGAATGCCCCGCCGATGAAAGCGACGACGACGAGCAACATAATTCGGACTCCCAATATCGTACGTTTGAACGGATATGCGCGGACCGGCTCGCATACCGGGAAAATTCAGCGGCGCACGCAGCGCCAGTTGCATGACCCGTATTCAAACGCCTGCGTGTATCGGGCAAATGTCGGACGAAGGCTGTATCAAATCGGCATGTATCGCGTGCAGCCGGGGATACAGACCGATACAGATAACGCATCGCACGCAGCAAGGCCGCGTGGTGCAACGCCTGTTTTTGTATGCCAATGTGTACGCGCCTCGCGGCGATACATGGCGATTCACGCACGACCACGGCGAGACACGCGCCAGATACGTCGGCGCGTTCCAATACGTCCGAACCCTCACCAAAAGGAGAACTCGCCATGCTCAACCGACTCAAGATCGCCGCCGTCGCGGCCGGACTCGTCGCCACCGCGGCGTTCGCCGCTTTTGCATCCGCGCAGGATTCGGGCGTCGAACCGTCCGCGATCAAGACCGGCGCGCCCGCGCCCGATTTCACCGGCATCGACACGTGGCTCAACAGCGCCCCGCTCGATCTCAAGCAATTGCGCGGCAAGCCGGTACTCGTCGAGTTCTGGACCTTCGACTGCATCAACTGCGCGCATACGATTCCGCACGTGAAGGACTGGTACGCGAAATACCACGACAAGGGCCTCGTGGTCGTCGGCGTGCATACGCCTGAATATTCGTTCGAACGCAATACCGCAAATCTGAAGAAGGCGATCGGGCAATACGGTATTCAATATCCCGTCGCGCAAGACAATCGCTATGCAACGTGGAACGCGTACGGCAATCAATACTGGCCCGCGCTGTACCTGATCGATCAGAACGGCAAGCTCGTGTATACCCACTTCGGCGAAGGCAATTACGACGATACCGAGCATCAGATTCGCACGCTGCTCGGCCTCGACGCCAAGCGCGGCTAATCGACGGAATCGTCTGAATCGACTGGAAATTGCCGAATCGGAAAGCGATTCGGCAAATAAAAAAATGGCGTGCCGAAAAGCACGCCATTTTTTATGGAAGGCACAAAAAAGCGCGCCGTTAAGCGCGCTTCTTCAACCCGAGATCACCCGAATCACAAATGCGTGACCTGCAGAATCGCTTCGGCGAATTCCTTGGGCGCTTCCTGCGGCAGATTGTGCCCAATACCGCCCGTCAAATTGCGATGCAGATACTTGCCGGTGAACTTCTTCGCATACGCTTCGGGCGGCGGATGCGGCGCGCCATTCGCATCGCCTTCCATCGTGATCGTCGGCACCGAAATGGTCGGCGCGGCGGCCAGACGCTGTTCGAGGCCGTCGAGACGCGCTTCGCCCTGCACCAGACCGAGACGCCAGCGATAGTTATGAATCACCACCGCCACGTGATCGGGATTCTGGAACGAAGCAGCCGAGCGCGCGTAAGTCGCGTCATCGAAATTCCATTTCGGCGAGGCAAGTTGCCAGATCAGTTTGTTGAACGCGTCGCGATTCTGCGCGTAACCCAGTTCGCCGCGCTCGGTCGTGAAATAAAACTGATACCACCATTGCAGTTCCGCTTTCGGCGGCAGCGGATTCTTGTTCGCCGCCTGGCTACCGATCAGATAACCGCTCACGGAAACCAGCCCCTTCACGCGCTCGGGCCACAGCGCGGCGATCGTATCGGCCGTACGCGCGCCCCAGTCGTAGCCGCCGAGCACGGCCTGATCGATCTTGAGCGCATCCATCAGTGCGATGATGTCCACGGCGGTCACCGCCTGCTGCCCGTTGCGCGGCGTATCCGCCGAGAGAAAACGCGTCGAGCCGTAACCGCGCAAATACGGCACGATCACGCGATAACCCGCTGCGGCAAGCATCGGCGCCACTTCCACGTAGCTGTGGATGTCGTAAGGCCAGCCGTGCAGCAACAGCACCGGCGTGCCGTTCGTCGGACCGGCTTCCGCATAGCCGACGTTGAGCACGCCCGCGTCGATCTGCTTGATCGGCCCGAACGACGCGCCGCTGCCGGTGCGCGAGTTGCCCGCCGTCTCGTTCGACGATTGCGCGTGCGCGAGGCTGCTCAGCCCCAGATCCGCGAGGCTGAAGCTCGCGAGCGTTGTACCGAGAATACGGCGGCGGCGGACATTGACGGGATCGGACATGAGCCCACTTCTCCTGGTTGTCTTCTGAAAAGGCCCGCGCCGGAATCGGCGCGGTTGCTCGAATTCGCCGTCATATGCGGATCGAACGATCGCAGGCGCGGCGGCAGAAAAACGCTTCAGAGGATTTATAGCGGAATCGCGCGCGCGCTTTGTATCCCAATGTGTCTGTTCGGAAGACGTACACAAAAAAATCAATTTGGCGCGAAAGCGTGGTGCGGGCACGACGCGGCCGGGTCGCCGCCGTACAAAAGTTTCCGAACGGAAACCGGGAAAACTTCGGGCCGATGACGCGTCCAGCCAGGCCAGACGCGTCATCGGCCCGTCACACGATGCTCAGGACTGCGCCGTGAATTCGACGCGGCGTTGCGCCGTATCGTAACGGCACACGACCTTCGCGCCCTCCTTCACCTCGCCCTTGAGCATTTCCTTGGCAAGCTCGTTCTCAATGGCCTGCTGGATCTGGCGTTTCAGCTCGCGCGCGCCGTACTCGGGCCGATAACCCTCGGCGGCAAGGAAATCCACCACGCTCTCGTCGAAGCTGAGATCGATATCCTGACTGCGCGCCATACGCTGCACCTGTTCGAGTTGCAGGCGCACGATCGAACGCAGTTCATCGTCGGAGAGCGGCTGAAAAACGATGATGTCGTCGATGCGGTTCAGAAACTCCGGGCGGAAATGCTGGCGCAACTCGCCCAGCACGGCGCTCTGCATCGACGCATCGGCGCTCGCGAGAAAGCCCGGACCCGAACGCTTCTGGCCCGAGACCACGTCGGAGCCGAGATTGCTCGTCGCGATCACCACCGTGTTGCTGAAATCGACCACGCGGCCCTTGCCGTCGGTGAGGCGACCGTCGTCGAATACCTGCAGCAGCACGTTATAAACGTCCGGATGCGCCTTCTCGATCTCGTCGAGCAGAATCACGCAGTACGGTCGGCGGCGCACGCGCTCGGTCAACTGGCCGCCCTCGTCGTAACCCACGTAACCCGGCGGCGAGCCGATCAGTCGCGACACCGCGTGACGCTCCATGTACTCGCTCATGTCGATGCGCACGATGGCGTCCTCGTCGCCGAACACCACTTCGGCCAGCGCCTTCGCCAGTTCGGTCTTGCCCACGCCGGTCGGGCCGAGAAACAGGAACACGGCGGTCGGGCGTCGGCCGCGACGCAAGCCGGCGCGCGAGCGGCGCACGGCATCGCTGACCGCGACAATCGCCTGATTCTGACCGATCACGCGCTCGTGCAGACGCTGCTCCATTTCGAGCAGCCGCGTGCGCTCCTCCGCCGTGAGCTGCGTGACGGGCACGCCGGTGAGCTTCGACACGATCTCGGCCACCTGCTCCGTCGTCACGTCGGATGTGACCGAACCGAGCTGGCCTTTCCAGTCGCTCGTGGCGTCGGCGAGTGACTTTTCCTTATCGGCGATGGGGTCGTCGAGCGCATGCGCGCGCTCGAAATTCTTGCGCGTGGCCGCGTAGTCCTGCTCGCGTTTGAGCTGCGCGAGTTCGGATTCGAGTTCGAGAATCGCGGCGGGCCGCGAGGTCGCCGAAAGATGCACGCGCGCCGCCGCCTGGTCGATCAAGTCGATGGCCTTGTCGGGCAGAAAACGGCCCGTGACATAGCGGTCGGACAATTCGGCGGCCGACACGAGCGCGTCGTCGCGAATGGTCACATGATGATGGACTTCGAGTTTATCCCGCAGCCCGCGCAGAATATTGATGGTCTGATCGACGCTCGGCTCGGCGACGAACACCGGCTGAAAGCGCCGTTCGAGCGCGGCGTCTTTCTCGATGTACTTCTGGTATTCCGCGAGCGTGGTCGCGCCGATCAGGTTCAGCTCGCCGCGCGCCATCGCGGGCTTGAAGACGTTTGCGATATCGAGGCCGCCTTCGTTGCCGCCTTGCCCCGCGCCCACGATCATGTGCACTTCGTCGATGAACAGCACGAGCGTCTCGCGCTGCGCGTTGATTTCCTCCATCACGCCCTTCACGCGCTCCTCGAATTCGCCGCGATATTTCGCGCCCGCGATCAGGCCGTTCACATTCAGTTCGACGAGCCGTCTGCCGCGCAGCGACTCGGGCACGTCGCCGCTCAGCATGCGCTGCGCGAGCCCTTCGGCGATGGCCGTTTTGCCCACGCCCGGCTCGCCGATCAGCACCGGATTGTTCTTGCGGCGGCGCGCGAGCACTTCCACCACGGTTTCGATTTCGCTCGACCGGCCGATCACGGGATCGAGTTTGCCCTCGCTCGCGAGCGCGGTGAGATCGCGGCTGTATTGATCGAGTTGCGGCGTGGGGCTCGGCGCCTTCGCGGCGGGCTGCTCGCGCTTGTCGCCTTGCGCCTCGACGAGCCGTTGCAGCACCTTTTGCGGCGTCACGCCGTAGCGGCCCAGCAGATGACCCGCGAAACTGTCCGGCACCTGCGTGAGACCGAACAGCAAATGCTCGGGCGCGACGTAGCTGTGACCGAGTTCGCGCGAGACCAGGAAGGCGCGGTCGAGCGCGCCCTTGAGTCGCGGCGACACGGCCATGCGCGCTTCGTCGTGCGCTGCGCCCGCTTCGCGCTTTTGCGCGTTGGCGTCGATGAAGGCGCGCACGTCGTCGGGCTCGATGCCGAGGCGCTTGAGCATGGCCGCGCCCGCATCGTTGCCCGCAAGTTCGTACAGCAAATGTTCCGTGTCGACTTCGCGGCGGCCGAACTGCACCGCGCGTTCGGCCGCGCGTTGCAGCAATTCGCGCGCCGTGTCGCTGAAATAGCGCTCGACGATCGCGCCGTCGCCGGCTTCCATGGTCTGCGGCGCGGGTTGAGCCGCAGGATCGCCCGCGGCTTGCTGCGCGCCGCGGAACAGCGATTCGAGCGGACTCACCGTGCGCTGATGGCGCGTAAGCTGCGCGTAGTGATAATCGCAGACGTCGAGATAACGCCGCCTGCCGTCCTGCAACACGGCCACCCGCACGGTCGCAGGACGCACGCCGCAAATGTCGCAGTTGAACTGAGCCATTTCCCCTCCTCGATAGCGGTGCGCCGCGCGAAGCCACGCGCGCGTCCACGAACGGCGGGACGACGTGTGCGGATTATCGGGCGCAAGAAAACGCGCGTGAACGCGAATGACGCCACTCGGGCAGCGACGCCCCGGCGGTCGAAGACGCGCAAAACGCAAGAGCCAAAGCGAAGTCCAGCCGTCATCCTAGCGTCGAATCGTGCGGCGCGTTGCCAGGCTGTCGCACCGGCGGCCGGGCGCGGCATTCAGACGAATAGCGTCTTGATCCGCGCGCAGCCGTTGCCGACGCGGGTCAGGCGCTGGATGCCGGCGTCTTGTCGATCCAGGCCGTCAGCAAGGTGGACGACACCGCAAGAATGACCGGCCCGATAAACAGGCCGACGATGCCGAACGCGAACAGGCCGCCCAGCACGCCGGCGAGGATCAGCAGCATCGAGAGATTCACGCCGCGCCGGATCAGCACGGGGCGCACGAAGTTGTCGAGCATCGCCACCATCACCGACCAGATCGCGAGCAGGATCGCCGCGACATTCGCGTCGTGCATGAACAGCCAGATCACGCCGCCGAGCAGCGGCAGGGCCGGGCCGATCTGCGCGAGACAGAGCATCAGCAACACGGCGGTGAGCACGCCCGCGCCCGGCACGCCCGCCACGGCGAGGCCAATGCCGCCGAGCGCCGATTGCAGCACCGCCGTGACGACGATGCCGAGCGCGACCGCGCGAATCGACGCGCCCGCGAGCTTGACGGCTTGCGCGCCGTGGCTCGGCGCGACGCGCGCCGCGAAGCGCACGACATAGGCGGCGGCCTTCTCGCCCTGCATGTAGAGCAGGCCGGTGATGATCACCGTGATGAACATGTGGATCACGAACACGCCCACCGAAGCCGCATGGCCGATCAACCAGTGCGCCGCAATCGACGCGTAAGGTTCGAGCTGCGCGAGCAGGCCGCCGGGACCGGCGTCGGAGAACGACTGCCATTTGTCGGCCACGCGCGCGCCGATCATCGGCAGGTCGTGCACCCAGCCGGGCGGCGGCGGCAGTGCGTAATCCGGCAGCTTGCGGATCAGATCCATGATCTCGGCGCCGTGCGCGGCGAGCGTGGAGATCGCTTCGTAGAGCGGCAGCACGATCACCACCAGCAGAATCAGCAGCATGCAGAGCGTGGCGAGCCAGCGCCGCCGGCAGCGCCGCTCGACGGCGAGCATGGCGGGCCAGGTGGCGACGACGATGGTGGTCGCCCAGATCAGCCCGGGCAGGAACGGGCGCATGACGTAGAGGCTGCCGACCGTCAACGCGCAGAGGATCGCGACGACAAACAGCACGCGAGCAATATCCGGCGGGTCTTGCGGCTTCACGGGGTTCTCCTCGCTGCGGCCACGCCGCGCGCGTCGTCAGGGGCTTCGGATCATCGGGATTCGGCGCGCACGCCGACGCGCTAGTCTATCCCGGATGCGAGGGCTCCCGTCGCGAAATGGCCCTTTATCCGATAATGACCTTCCCCCCGCCCCCTCACTGGAAGCGCTAACCACCATGTCCGTATCCGCACCGAAACTGCCCTGCGTGCTCCTGACCAATGACGACGGCATCGACGCGCCCGGCCTCGCCGTGCTCGAAGAAGTCGCGCACGAACTGGCCAACGAAGTCTGGGTCGTCGCGCCCGAACACGACCAGAGCGGCACCTCGCATTCGATCAGCCTGCATTCGCCGCTGCGCGTGAGCCGCCGCGGCGAGCGCCGCTTCGGCGTGCTCGGCACGCCCGGCGACTGCGTGGTGATGGCCGTGCGCCAGTTGATGGGCGACGTCACGCCCACGCTGGTGCTCTCCGGCATCAACCGCGGCGCCAACCTCGGCGTGGAGACGATGTTCTCGGGCACCGTCGGCGCGGCCATGACGGGCCTGTTGCTCGGCCTGCCGTCGATCGCGCTCAGCCAGACCTTCCGCGACCGCGAGCACGTGCGCTGGGACACGGCACGCGCGCTCGCGCCGGACGTGATCCGCCGTCTCGCCGCGATCGCGCACGACGCGCCCGTGTGCCTGAACGTGAATTTCCCCGATGTGGACGCCAGCGCGGCGGGACCGCTGACCGTCACGCGTCAGGGCGTGGGCCTCGTGCAAGGCATCGACGTGGTGCCGCTGACCGATCCGCGCGGCATCGACTATCACTGGCTGCGCTTTCATCGCGGTCCGCGCGAAAACGGCCCGGATACGGAAACGGCCGTCGTCGGCTCGGGACGCGTGTCGGTCACGCCGCTGCATTTCGACCGCACCGCCGCGCGGACCTTCGCCACGCTGGAAAACGCGCTTGCGGCCGGCGCATGACGCAATCGTCGATTCGATGAAAAAGGCCGGCGTTGCGCCGGCCTTTTCACGTGCGATGCGCGCCGGTTCCGGTCGGTTCCAGTCGGCCGCGCCAGATTCCGGATCTCAGATGCCCGGCATGATCGGATACGGTTCGGTGTGATCCTCCACGGCGCGCACGCCGGGAATGCCTTCGGCGGCCACGCGCACCGCACGCACGGCGTCGGCGGAATTGAAAGTGCCCCACAGATGCACCACGCCCTCGCGCACGACGACGTTACGGCCCGCGAACGCCCACGGCCGCCCTTCGAGTTCCTCCACCAGACGCTCGCGGATCTCGCGATCGCTCGGCGACACCGGCTGCGGCTCCTCGGCGCTGCTCGCCAGCGCCTGCAACAGATTCGCACGGCTCACGATGCCCACGAGCTTGCCGTCGCGCAGCACCGGCACGCGCTTCACGCCGCGCCGCTCCATCAGCGCCGCGATGTGCGTGAGCGAATCTTCCTCGTTCACGCTGACGATCTCGGTCGTCATCACGTCTTCGACGCGGCGCGCGTGCGACTTCACGTAGGCGTCCGCGTCGGCGTTGGTCGCGAAGAAGTCGAGCCAGCGCTTGCGGCGCGTGCTGTCGGTGCCGATCTCGATGCGCCGCAGCAAATCGCCCTCGCTGATGATGCCCACGAGCTGCCCCTGCGCATCGAGCACCGGCGCACCGCTGATGCGCCGGTCCAGCAGCAGCTTCGCTGCGTCGCGCACGCTCGTTTCGGGACTGACGGTAACGACGTTCGGGGTCATGACGTCCATTGCACGCATGGTTTTTCTCCTGTTCGCTCGTGAAATCGTGGTCGATAGTCAAAGCGTACTGGCGTCCGACCCACTGACATTGATTTACATCAATTCGTACACCGGACGCTGATTCATGCGATGAAATGTCCTGCCGCAATGCGTCTCAGGCGCGCCGATTTCAGTCCTGCACCATCGCCAGCACGCGCAACGGGCTGCCCGAACCGGCCTGGATCTTCAGCGGCGCGGAAACGATGACCGCGCCCGTCGGCGGCAGTTGATCGAGATTTTTCAGGCATTGCAGGCCGTAGCGATTCGAGCCGTGCATGAGCGTGTGACACGGATACGGCACCGGCCACGCATAGGCCTGGCCCGCATCGGTATTGATGGTTTCCACGCCGAAGCCATGCACCTGGCGTTCGTGGATCAGCCACTCGACGGCCGCCTGGGTCGGGCCGGGCGTATGCGCGCCGTCCTCGCGCAGATTGAGGAATTCGGCGGGATCGGTGCGCTTCGACCAGTCCGAGCGCAGCAGCACCCACGCGCCGGCGGGAATACGGCCGTGCCGCGCTTCCCACGCCTCCAGAAACTCGACGGTCAGCAGCCAGTCCGGATCCGCCGCGATCTCGGCGCTCGCATCGACGACGACCGCGGGCGCCACGAAATTCTTCACGTCGATCGTATCGACGGAGTTCTGCGCGTGGTCCTTGCCGGAGATCCAGTGCACGGGCGCGTCGAAGTGCGTGCCGGTGTGCTCGCCGCAGGAAAAGTTGTTCCAGTACCAGCCCGGACCCTGCTCGTCGTACTGGCTGATCGTCTCCATCCTGAACGCCCACACCTGGCCGAACTGCGGCGGCAACTGCAGCGCCGGAAACTCGGGCGACAGCGTTTGCGTCAGGTCCACGATGCGCACACGGCCGCTCGCGAGATCGGTGGTCAGTTGCTGCAGACTGCTCGTCATCTTGCGCTCCTTTCGGTTCTGAACTGCTTGTCCGCTTGTTCTACCGCTGTTTTGCCGCTCCTCGACCGTCATCCGCCCGCACGGCGAATTCATCCTAAGACGCCAAAATTATCTTTAGGCATAAATCAATTCAAAATCATGGTTAACCCCTTTTTCCTTTCGCCGACAAGGGGCCGCACAAGCGTCGTGGTATGTTTGCGTTCCGGCCGTCCCGGCCGTTTCCACCACGTTTCCACCGATTCGCCACCCGCCTGCCCAGACCCGTATGAGCCAGCCCATCGCCCCCAGCTTCGTCGACAGCTACACGCCCGCGCTGCTCGCCCAGGTCAGCCAGCTGATCTCGGGCGAATTCCACGTGATCGTGCAGGCGGCGGGATTCGAGGTATCGGACTGGCGCGTGCTCTCCACGCTCTCGGACGGCAAGCCCATCAGCATCGGACGGCTCGCGCAGATTTCGGTGACGAAGCAGCCCACCGTGACGCGCCTGCTCGACCGCATGGAGGCGCAGGGCTACGTCAAGCGGATTCCGAGCGAAGCCGACCGGCGCGTGACGAACGTGCGCATCACGCCGCGCGGGCAGAAGCTCGTATCGGAACTGATGGTGCAGGCCAAACAGCACGAGGATCAGGTGCTCGAACCGCTCGGCAAGGACAAGGCCGAAGAACTGAAGGCCACGCTGCGGCTCTTGATCGAACTGCATCGTCCGCCGGCCTGAATGTCCAGGCGCACGCGCTTAGCCGGTCTGCGCGCGCGCCATGGCCAGCTCGATGGCGCCGCGCAGATCGTCGGGCATCGGAATGGCCTTGTGCGTGTCGAGCGAGGTCGTCACCAGGGTTTGCAGCGCGCTCATGCGCACCACGCCGTCCGCGCCCGTGCAGGCCCACGCGAGCACCAGCGACGCATTGCCGAGCCGCTGCACATCGAGCGACAGCGTCACGCGGTCGCCCATCTTGCTGATCGCCTTGAAATCGACTTCGAGCCGCACGGTCGGCATGCCGATGCGCCGCGCGCCGATCACGCCGTGATAACCCTCGGGCAGCAGGTCGTCGATCCACGCCTCGATCAGATCGTTGAACAGCACGAAATACTGCGGATAAAACACGATGCCCGCGGGATCGCATTCGGAAAAATGAATCTTGTGCGGACGGCTGAAGGTGGGCGCTTTCATGTCAATCTCGATCTCGATGTCTTGCCGCGCGCCGCGTACGAATCAGGCGAGCGCGTGTCTCGCGAGCGCCGCGCGCAGCTTGTGGCCGTGCTCGTCGGCGAGCGCGGCGTCGCGCAACTCGCGCAGCGTGGCCGGCGCGAGCCGCTGCCCCGCGCGCGCGACCGCCGCCATCACGGTCTGGAAATTCGCCAGCCCGCGCGCATGCGTGTCGCTGTAACCCTTCACGAGACGCTGGCATTGCGCGACTTCGGTCGCCAGCGCCGGATTGTGGCGCGCCGACTCGACGATCTGCGCAAGCCAGCCGTCGATGCGCGCGTGCTCCAGTTCGTAGCGCAACGTGCGGCGGCGCAGGCCGCGCAAACGCGCGACCGCATAGAGTAGCAGGTAGCCGCGCAGCGAACTCGTACGCACGACGCGCCCCGACGCCGCGAAGCGCTTCACGAGCCGATGCACGCCATGCGGTTTCGCGAGCCAGCGCCCGAGACCGGCAGGCAGCGTCTCGCAGATTTCCTCGATGCGCGGATGCATGAACTCGTTGATGGCGAGCAGTTGATCGGCCTGCGCGCGCACTTCGCCGCGCACGCGCTCGAAACGCGAGCCGCGCGTTTTCAGATCGGCGACGCGAATCGTATCTTCGTACGACATCCAGAGCGCGAGATGGCGTGCCGTTTCGCGCAGCAAGGCGCGGTCGGTGTCGGGCAGCGCGGCGCGCAATTGGATCAGACGATCGAGATAGGACGCGGCGTAATCGGGGTCCTGATAGTCGATCAGGCGACGCACGCCTTCGATCGCGAACGGCTGCGCGTCAGCGGGCAAATCCGCGCGTACGCGCTCGATCAGTCTCGCGACGGCAGGATCGCGCGGCGCGGGCGTTTGAGCCTGCTCTGGCTGTTCCGTTTGCGTGGGCGATGAGGCGTCGGTGTCGGTATCGACATCGGCACGCGAGAAGCCTAGTTCAAACGCGCGCAAGCTCGGCTTCACGCCCACGCCGCCGCGCTCGATGGTGGCCTCGAACTGCGCGCGGCTGAACGGCAGCACGCCCGTGCCCGCAAGCGCGCCGAACAATACCGCGCTGATCACGCTGCCGCTCGCCTCGGCGGCCTGCGCCATGTCGAAGCGCACGAAGCGTTTCGCGGCCTGATGCGCGTGCGCGACGAGCGCGCTGTCGTCGACGCGGCCATCGCCCAGCGCGGTTTTCTCGGCTATCGAATACACGCGATGCGTCGACGCCACGAGCGTCGTGCGCTCCGCCGTCACGAGTCCGCGCTGCACGGCGCGGCCCGCTTCCATCAGCTCGGAGGCGAGCACCACGTCGACGTCGCCGGGCAGCGGCATGAGCGCCAGCACCGGCGTGCGCGGCTCGTGCGCCTCGCGGGCGAACAGCTCGACGTAGTAAATGGTCGCGCCGGTGCGCTGCGCGACGCCGGGCACCGAGGTGGTCTGCGCGTAGTAGCCGTTGTGCTCGCCGAGATCGACGATCCAGTCGGCCAGCACGCCGCCGCCCTCGCCGCCCATGGCCAGAATCGCAATCTTGATCGGTTGGGTTGTCGTCATGGTTTCGCCCTGGAATCAAAATGCCGAATCAGAATGCGTAGCGCGCGCGGCGCTGCGCCTCGCGGCGTTGCAGCCAGCCGATCACCGCGTTGCGCAGGCGCTGCCGCAAGCGATCCACTTTAGTAGGATTGCTGATGATCTGCGCGCGATAGAACGACGGGCACAGCACCGCCGCATGCGAAACCTCGCCGCACAGGCCGCAACCCACGCAGCTATCGAGCACGCTCGCGACCGGATCGGTGCGCAGAGGATCGGGATTGGGCTTGATCGACAGCGACGGACAACCCGACAGCCGGATGCACGAATGATCGCCGGTACAGGTATCCGAATCGACGCCGAAGCGCTCGCGCACCACGCGCTCGCCCGCCGCTATCGCCTTGCGCTGCTTCGGTTTCTCGCGACGCTGCTTGTTCAGCATGCATTCGCTCTGCGCGATCAGCACCTTCGGCCCTTTCGCGCCGGTCGTGAGCCCGTCCCTGAGCGTGGCCATCATGGTCTTGAGGTCGTAGGTGCGGCGCACCGTCCTGACCCATTTCACGCCCACGCCGCGCACCGCCTGCTCGATTTCGTGGCCCGTGCTGCGGGTGGGATTGAGCGCCGTCGACGACAGAATGTCCTGGCCGCCCGTCGCCGACGTATAGCTGTTATCGACGACGATCGTCAGGTTGTCGCTCTTGTTGAACACCGCGTTGGCGATGCCGCTCGTCAGACCGTTGTGCCAGAAGCCGCCGTCGCCCATCACCGAGATCGCGCGCTTGCTCGCGGGCGCGTTGAGCGCGGCGGCGCTCGCGCTGCCGAGGCCGTAGCCCATCGTCGTCGCGCCGAGATTGAACGGCGGCAAGATCGAGAACAGATGGCAGCCGATGTCGGCGCTCACGTGATGCGGCCCAAGCTCGCGCTCGACGAGCTTCATCGCCGTGAAGATCGGGCGTTCGGGACAGCCCGTGCAGAAGCCCGGCGGACGCGCATGCACGCTGTCGTCGAGCGTGGGCTGAGTGGGACTTTCGGCGGCCGCAGTGGCCACGGCCTGCACCGGAATCACCTTGCGCGGCGCGGGTTGCTCCGGTTGTGCTTGCAGCACGCCATAGCGCTCGAAGAACGCACGCAGGCCCTTCACCACCGTCGCGGCGTTGTACTCGCCCGCGAGCGGCAGCATGTCCTTGCCGTGCAGCGTGGCGTTCACGCCGCGCTGACGCAGAATCGCGCTCGCGTTCTGCTCGACGAAATTCGGCTGCCCTTCCTCGATCACGAGCACGGCGCGCTTGCCCGCGCAAAAGCGCTCCCACTCCGAATCGATCAGCGGATAGGCCACGTTCATCACGTACAGCGGAATCGCCGAGTCGCCGTAGACATCGGCGAGACCCAGCCGTTCCAGCGCGCGCAGCACCGTGTTGTAGCTGCCGCCTTGCACGGCGAGGCCGATATCGTGCCAGTCGCTTTTATCGTCGGCAAAGAATTCGTTGAGCCGGCGCTCCTCGATGAACTTCACCGCGGCGGGCCAGCGTTCGTGAATCTTTTCGCGCTCGTGCAGGAAACTCGCGGGCGGCAGCACGATGCGGTCGACGTCGCGTCTCGGATGGTCGAGCGCGTCCTTGATCGTGAACGCCGGGCGTCGATTGTCGGACGCCACGAACTGTCCATGCACGTGGCACGCGCGAATGCGCAATTGCAGCATCACCGGCGTGCTGCTCGCCTCGGAAAGATCGAAGCCGTCCTTCACGGCCTGCACGATGCACGGCAGATTCGGACGCGGATCGAGCAGCCAGATCTGCGACTTCATCGCAAACGCGTGGCTGCGTTCCTGCATGATCGACGAACCTTCGCCATAGTCTTCGCCGACGATCACGAGCGCGCCGCCCGTCACGCCGCCCGAGGCGAGATTCGCGAGCGCGTCGGACGCGACGTTCGTGCCCACGGTCGCCTTGAAGGTGACGGCGCCGCGCAGCGGATAGTTGACCGAGGCGGCCAGCGACGCGGCGGCCGTGGCCTCGCTCGCGCTGTTCTCGAAGCGGATGCCGTGGTCGGCGAGGATGTCCTGGGCGTCGGCCAGCACGTCCATCAGATGCGAGATGGGCGCGCCCTGATAGCCCGCCACATAGGCCACGCCCGATTCGAGCAGCGCCTTCGTCACCGCGAGAATGCCCTCGCCGCTGAACACTTCGCCTGCGCCGAGGCGCAGTTTCTTCACTTCCTCGACAAACGACCGCTCTGCCATGACCGTCCTCTTCGCGATGTTCGAAACCGTGGCGCACGACGCGCCATCGTCATGCGTCGGGCCAGTATAGTTTAGATTTAAATATTTCCAAAATCATAGTTAACCCTGCGAAAACGCGTTGCGCGGCGCGTGCCGGAACGCGCGCGGGCGGGTGAAATGGGATTTGCAGGGGGCCGTCCCCGCACGCTACATCGGCCAAAAAATTCTGGAAACCGGGCGCGCGCGGATGCACCGTTCATGTGCTCGAAGCGGCACAGAAGTCGGCGTGGAGATCAGGGAAAACGCGGGGAAAGGCGGAAAACCGACTGGGGGCCCGTGCGCGCGAAGCACCCGATACGGTCGATACGATCGAGGCAAGCGCACGGGCCGCGCCGGACGGGCGCGGCGCGCCCGCTCAGATGACGAGACGCGAGACCTTCACGCCTTCGAGCGAAACGCCGGCCATGAGACCGGCATTGGTCAGCACGAAGGCTTCGACGGGGCTCATGGCCGTCGACGTATCGACATTGCCGTTCGCGCCCACGGTTACGACCGCGACCGTGGCGTCGGCGCCCGCCGACCAGCCCTGGCTGCGCACGAAGCTGTCGAGCGCGCCCTCGTTCATGAACGCGAAGATGATGGCCTTCGATTGCGCGCCGATCTGCAGGCCGAACGAGCCCGCCACGGTGCTGTAGTAGCCCGACGTGCGGCCGTTCACGCGCAGCGCGCCGGTGCCGTACTGGCCGCCGATCCAGAAGCCCGCGGCGATCACGTTCGGAAAGACCAGCACGCCGCTGGCTTTCGAGAGCAGTTCCTGCGAGCCGGACACCGTGCCGTAGAGACGCGAGAGCGTGGCGTCCACGCTGGCGTCGATGGCATTGCGTTTGGCCGCGTTCTGCGCGGCGCTGTTACTTGAACCCAGCGGGGTCGTCGTGCAGCCCGCGAGAGCGAGGCCGCTTGCGGCGAGTGCGGCGCTGGAGCTGAGAAGAAATTGACGTCGGCGCATTGAGGTGTTCCCGTAAAAGCGATGCTTCGATGAGTCTCGCGGGCGCAGCCCCGTTCGAGCGGCGCGCCCCGCGAGGGGCCACAGGATGGCGCGCGTGGCAGCCGGGCCGATGGATGGCTGCGGCGGTCACGTCCGCCCTCCTTGGCGGTATCTGACCATGCGCCGCGCATCGAGTTCACAAACTGGATGAAGAATTCTGCGCGAAGCCGCGTCGGGCGGGCTTTCGTGCGCCGCCATCGCCGGACTTTGGCGGTCTTTTTGCTGCTCCGCAGCAGCGCCGCCGCGTTTCTCGAAATCGTCTGATTTTGCCGGCGCGGCGCGCCTCTTAGAGTGAAGGTGTGGCCAGAGCGTGGCCGCCTCCGTCACCGAGCCCCATCGAGCCCCACCGAACTCATACGGGCTCCACGACGAAACCGCGCCCCGCACGCCACGCTGTCTCCACTCACGCAAAAGGTCCGATCATGTTCGCCGCCACGTTCCAACGCCTGCCCCAAGCCGCCGCCGCGCGGATTGCGCGCGCGTGCGAACGGGCAAGCGGCGTCGGCATCGTGCTGTTGCCCATCGTCTATATCGCGTTCTTTGCCGCGCTTTTCATGCTCGGCGTGATGCCGCGCGCCCCATTCGGTCTGACGATGGCGATGCTCACGCTCGGCGGCGCGATGCTCGCGGGCGCGCTGATCTTCTATCTGGCGAGCGTCGCACCGCAAGCGCGCCCGTCCACGCGCGCGACGGCTGCCGGTTGCGCCGGTCTTCACGCACCGATCACCGCACCGGCCCACGCGCCGACCATCGCGCCGATCCGCTTCGCGCACATGCCGACCCGCACCTGCCAGCAAAGCTGCAAGACGGCCTCGGGCGAGGAAATCCGCATTGCGGTCAACTGCTATCAGGCGCATTGCCCGGCCGCGAATCAAGCGGAATCGCGGCGGCGTTCGACCTGCGGTTCCTGATTTCACGCCGCGCGCGAGTCCTTCGCTTCCGCGTCTGTCGGAATAGATCGCATGACGAAGCGGTTATCGCCGCGCAATCCCAGGCCGAGCGTCCTCCCGCTGACCGCCACCCTACAATGACCCTCATTCCGCGCTGTCATATAATCGGCTGAAGACGTCAAACACTGTCAGCAGGGATCTCCGCGCGTGTAGGCGGGACCGTGCCGACGCGCGCGAGCCGCTACGCACCCGCCCATGACGAACGCCACGCAAACCCTGCGGATCGTGGTCGCCGACGACCATCCGCTCGTGCTCACGGCCATCAGCGACTATCTGACCCAGGCGCCCGGCTGCACGGTGGTCGGCACCGCCGACTCGGGCGCGCGTCTGCTCGACCTGTTGCGCAGGACGCCTTGCGATCTGCTCGTCACCGACTTCTCGATGCAAGGCGAAGTCGAGGACGAAGACGGCCTGCGCCTGATCGCCCGCCTGCGCCGCCTCTACCCCGGTCTGCCCGTCGTCGTGTTCACGATGCTCACGAACGGCGGCATCCTGCACGAACTGACAGCACTGGGCGTGGCCGGACTCGTCGGAAAAGAAGAGCCGATCACCGTGCTCGCCGAAGTCTGCCGGCGCGCGCTCGTCGAGCCGGGCACCACGCTCTCGGCGCGCGTCGCCGAACGTCTCGCACTGGACGGCGCGAACGTGGACGAATTCCGCCGCAGCAATCCGCTTTCGCCGCGCGAACTCGAAGTCGTGCGCCTCTTCGCGCTCGGCCTGAACGTGACCGAGATCTCGAAGCGCCTGAACCGCTCGGTCACGACGGTCGCCACGCAGAAACGCGCGGCCATGCGCAAGCTGCATCTCGATTCGAACGCCGATTTGATCCGCTACGCGAGCGAGCACGGATTCGCCTGATGGAAGCCAACGCCTCCGCGCCCAACGCGTCGCCGTTCGCCACGCTGAAGGCGCTCGAACACAATCTGCGGCGCGAACGCCGCGTGTTCACGATGCTGATCGGCCTGCTGGTGTTCGCCGCGGTCGCGGCCGCCTGCGTGGCGATCACGACGATCGCGTTCCTCTCGCTTGCAGGCGACGGCGCCCAGTTGCGCGCGACCATCGCGCAGAGCAACGAAGCGCTGTCGTTCCGGTACAACCAGCTCACGAGCGCGCGCCTGCTGCTCGGCCTCAAGGAGGCGTCGCTGCTCGTCGCCGACGACACGCCCGCCGCGCACGCGCACTGCGCGCCGACGTTCGCAGGCGTGGATGGCTCGCCGCCGCTGCGCGCGCTCTGCGACCGTGCGATCGACGCGATGTCCCACGCGAGTTCGGACACGCCGTTGCTGTTCGTGCTCGTCGACGGCAGCGCCGCCTACGGCTATCAGCTCGCGCCCGCCGCGCACCTGCCGGACGGCCCGCTGCGCCCCGGCGAAGGCGCGCGCGTGCTGGTCGACAGCGCGCTGCTGCACATGAGCGCGCGCGGCGCGGACCCGCTCTCGGTGGGCCGGGGGCGTTCGGTCATCTGGTTCCGGCCGCCCGCCGCGCTGGGCTTCGCGCCGAACCTCGTGCTCGGCGCGACCAGCGTGCTCAAGGACGGCAAGCCCTATGCGCTCGTGCTGACGAGCGTCGACATCGCGACGCTCGGCCGCGACCCGGACGGCAACGGGCCGGACGTCGCGCCCGTGCTCGTCGATGCGGATGGCCTGCGCCTCGCCGGACCGCTCTCCGACGGCGCGACGCAAGTGATCGAGCGTTACCTCGCGAGCGAGCCGACCGGCCGCTTCCATCTGCTGCCGCGTTTCGGCTGGGCGATGCGCGAGCGCCCGCTCGTTCACGATTTCGGCCACTACCTGCTGGCGCTGTCGTGGGCCGACCATCTGCGCCAGATCCGCGCGCCCGTCGCCGTGGTGCTGCTACTCACGGTCGCACTGGTGCTGATGCTGCTCTCGCTGCTGCGTTACTGGAACCGGCGCGTGCTCGCGCGCACCTATGGCGAGGCCACGCGCGCGCTCGAAAACGAGTTGCTCAATCATCTGCTCGTGCACGCGACGCCGATCGGCCTGTGCATCGTGCGCAAACGCGACTTCGATATCGTCATCGCCAATCAGATCGTGCGCAACGTGCTCGGCCTCGACACCCGCGCGACGCGCCTGCCCGCCGCGCTCTGCCTCGAGTTCGAAAAGCATCTGCCCGCGCCTGTCAACGAAGGCACGGCCAGCACGCCGATCTACGCGCTGCCGTTTTCGCTCACGCGCGAAAACGGCGAGAGCGTGCATCTCGACATCACCTACGCGGCCGCCACGCTGAACCGCGAAGCGGTGATGTTCTGCGCGTTCGCCGACATGTCGAAGCATTACGAAGCCGAACGTCTGCTGCGCGAAGCGCAGCGCACGAGCGACGAAGCCGCGCGCACCAAGGTGAGCTTTTTCGCGGCGATGAGTCATGAAATCCGCACGCCGCTGGCCTCGCTGGTCGGCAATATCGAACTGGTGGCGCGCGGGCCGCTCGCCGCCGAACAGGAAGCGCGCGTGGATGCCATGCAAGTGTCGGCGGCGGAACTGCTGCAAATCGTCAGCGACGTGCTCGACTTCTCGAAGATCGACGTCGGCGCGATGAAGCTGTCCGAGGACGCCGAGTCGATCGCCGCGCTGCTGGTGCGCATCGCGCTCGCGCATGCGCCGCTCGCGGTGCGCCAGAAGCTGCCGTTCTATCTCGTGATGGACCGCGCCATTCCCGCGCGGCTGTTCTTCGATCCGATCCGGCTCGCGCAGATCGTCAACAACCTGCTGAGCAACGCGTTCAAGTTCACGCATTCCGGAAAGATCGTGTTGCGCGCGGCCTGGCGCGACGCCACGCTCGACATCAGCGTGGCCGATTCGGGCGTGGGCATGCCCGACGACCTCAAGGCGCGCCTGTTCCAGCCGTTCACGCAAGGCGACGACCACCGGCTCACCGAATCGCGCGGCACGGGCCTCGGCCTGACGATCTGCGGACGGCTCGCGGCGCTCATGCACGGCCGCTGCGAAGTGGAAAGCACGCTGGGCGTGGGCACTCGCGTGCTCGTCAGCCTGCCGCTGCGCGCGGACGGTGCGGCGACCGCGGGCGAGCAATGGACGCTGCCCGATCCGCATCCCGCGCTTCTGTGCCGCGCGCCCGAGAATCGCGAATGGCTCACGAATCTCTTCGACGCCCGGCTCAGCACGCCGGTCTATCTGCATGCGACCGAGACGCCGCCCGACGGCGCGTTCGACTATCTGCTGGTCACGGGCGAATTCTCCGTGAACGACGTGCAGCGCGTGTGGCGCGATCCGGCGAAAGTCGTCTGGCTGCGCCAGGACGGACCGCTCGTGCCGCTCGCGCTCGAAGGCGGCGGCGTGGAAGTCAGCCTGTACAGCCTCGCGGGCATCCGCACCGCGACGCAGATGCTGCGCGGACAGTTGCCCGCCGCGGATGCAGCGCCCACGCAGACCGACACTGGCGCTGCCGGCGCAGAAGCACACGCGCCGGCTGATTTCCACCGCTTGAGCGTGCTGATCGCCGAAGACAATCTGCTCAACCGCTCGCTGCTGCGCGACCAGTTGCGCACGCTGGGTGCGAACGTGATCGAGGCGAAGGACGGCGAGGAAGCGCTCGCGAAACTCGAGACGGCGCACGTCGATCTCGTCATCACCGATCTCAACATGCCGAAGATGAATGGCTACGAGCTGCTGCAAACCGCGCGTGCGAAACAGCCGTCGTTGCCCGTCTACGCGGTGAGCGGCAATGCGCTGCCCGAACAGATCGCGCAAGGCCGCACGCTGGGATTTACCGACTATCTGAGCAAGCCCGTGCCGCTCGCGGCACTCGCGCGCGTGCTGACCGACGTGACCTCGCGTGTGCTTGCCGATCACGCCGCGGCACAACCCGCGCAAGCGACGCCGGGCACGTCGCCGCTGAGCGCGGACAACGCAACCGGCGTCGATGAACAGACGCCGCGCTTCCCTGACCTGCCGCCCGGACTCGCGCCGATTTTCATCGAGCAGGCCGATCACGATCTCGCCGATTTCGCGCGGATCGCCGGCACGCAGGACGTACAGCGTCTGCGCGAATGGGTGCATCGCGTCGCGGGCGGTATCGCCGTGCTGGGTCCTTCGGTGCTGCACGATACCTGCCGCGAACTGCGCGCCGCCATCCACGAATCCGGCGCGTGGGACGAGAACGTGCAGACGCTGGCCGCCGCGCTCATTGCGGATCTGGAAGCCTTGCGCGCGTATGCGGCGAACCGTGAATCGACGTGACCGGCGTCTCGCCGCCGCTGCGCAAAAAGACCGGCGCCTGTGCGCCCGCTTCCTCGGGACAGCTGCCGCGCTGCCGACGCACGCACCACTGACGCAACGTGCTCGCGTCGAGCGGACAGCGCGCCGTTCCAGTCGGCTTGACGTGCTGGCGCGCCTCCAGTCGCAACGCAAACGCCGACGGCAACGCGAGACCGCAGGCGGCGACGCGCGTCGTGCCCTCGTCGGCTGGAGAATTCGTCGGCACTCCGCACGGTTCGGACGCGCGGGCCACCCAGCGCAGACTCGGCGCGGGACGCAATGAAAAGACAGGCATGATCGATCGCCGCGAAACGCGGCGTGGTAATCGTGTGGATATCGACGATCTTCGCGCAGCGCACAAGTACGCGCTATAGGACGGATTCTAAATACGGGCGCATTCGAGAGACGCGCATTCGAAACGCCCGCGCAACAAGGGTCGCAACGCACCGAATACGCTGTGCTTTATGCCGTGATTCAGCGTGCCGGATCGCGTGCGCAAACGCGCCGACGCGTGGTAGACTGCGCGCGCAATCGCTCACTCCATCATGAAACTACACAAGCACGCACTGCTGACCGCATGGCTTGGCCTCGTCGCCATGTGGCTCATCGTGCTCGCGCCGCTCGTGAGCCAACTGGTTGCCGCGCATCAGGCGCAGCAGCCCGACGCCGCGCTGTGCTCGGCGCTGCAACCCACATCGGCGGCGCCGCATCTTTCGCACGACGACGCATTCGGCGCCTGCGGCTATTGCAACCTGCTCGAACATCATGTGGCGATGCCGTCTATCGCGGTGCCCGCGCTCACGCTCGGCTTCGCGATCGCCGCTCCCGTCGTCGCCACGCTCTCCACGCGTCACACGCCGTTCGGCGCCTTCCCCTCGGGCCGTCCGCGCGCCCCACCCGCGCTCGCCTGATCGCTGCCGTCACCGGCTGCCCATCCGCGCTCACTCATGTTCTGTCGTCTGCTTCGGCGCTTGCGTCCATTAGCGTGTCTTCGCTCGCCCGTTATCGCGCGATGACACCCTGAACGGCGCGAAGGCGCGCGCTGTCGCCAACGCGTCGCGTGCATCGCCTGCATCGACCCGAACGAAGCAGCAACGCCGCGCGCGTGGGCAGCCGCACGTCCATCGTTTCCGGGGAAGTCTCCTACATGTCCACGCCCGTTTCGCGCGGTGCGCGTTTGCGCCTGCGCGCCCGTGCTCGTCTCGGTTTGATGCGGCATTTGCCGCCGTTTTTTCCGATCCTGCCGCTTTCGCTGATCGCACCGTTCGCGGTCGCGACCGCACACGCCGAACAAAGCACCACACAAACCGCAGCCGATAGCGCATCGAACACCGACATCACCACGCTGCCCACCGTCAGCGTGAGCGCATCGAACGGCACGTCGAACGCAGCGCCCACGCGTGCCGTCGATCCGAATCTACCCGCCACGGTCGAAACCGTCACGCCCGCGCAATTCGACAACTGGAACGTCGTCAATACCGAAGACGTCCTCAAGTACCTGCCGAATCTCGCCGTGCGCAAACGCTTCGTCGGCGACCTCAATTCGATCATCGCCGTGCGCGGCACGAGCAATACGCAGAGCGCGCGCGGCCTCGTCTATGCGGACGGCCTGCTGCTCTCGAATCTGCTCGGCAACAGCTATGCGTTTCCGCCGCGCTGGTCGATGGTGTTTCCCGACCAGATCCAGCAGGTCGATGTGATCTACGGTCCGTATTCGGCGCTCTATCCGGGCAATTCGCTGGGCGCGACCGTGCTGATCACCACGCGCATGCCGACGAAGTTCGAAGCGACCGCCGATGTCAAAGCGTTCACGCAGCACTTCAGCCTTTATGGCGTGAACCAGAATTTCAACGGCAGCGAAATGAGCGCGTCGATTGGCGACCGCATCGGCAAGTTCTCGTATCTGCTGGGCGTGAATCATCTGGAAAACGCGAGCCAGCCGCTGCAGTTCGCCACGCTCGCGCAATCGAGCACGGTGGCGCAGCCCGGCGACACGCCCGTGCACGGCGCGTACTTCTACAACAACCAGACCAACACGCGCACGGCGGTGCTCGGCGTGAACGGCGAAGGCATCGAGCATACGGTGCAGGATCAGTTCAAGCTGCGCATGCAGTACGATTTCACGCCGACCGTGCAAGGCGGCGTGACGCTCGGTTACTGGCATCAAAGCTACGACAGCCAGACCTCGACCTTCCTCTACGACGACAACGGCAATCCCGTCTACAGCGGCAAGGTCAACATCGGCGGCTACGAATACACCATTCCGGCCTCCGCGCTCGCGCCCAGCCGCGGCTGGAGCGAGAACTGGCTGTACGGCGCGTCGCTGCGCACGCATCAGGCCACCGGCTGGAATGCGGAAGCGATCGCTTCGTACTACGACGTCAGCAACAGCGTCGCACGCACGGCCAGCAGCGGCGGCTCCGGCGACGGTCCCGGCACGATGACGCTCGGCGACGGCACCGGCTGGAAAACGCTCGACCTCAAGGCGACGTGGACGCCCGCGCGACCCGACGCGGGCCTCGCCGCGCACTGGCTGAGCTTCGGCTATCACTACGACAATTATTCCGTCGACAACCGGACCTACAACACGCTCGCCTGGCGCGACGGCGGCGCGGGCAGCTTCGCCAACGCATTCGCGGGCAAGACCGAAACGCAGGCGTTCTACGCGCAGGACGCGTGGCGTTTCCTGCCGCGCTGGAAACTGGTCTACGGCGTGCGTTACGAAGACTGGCAGGCCTATGACGGCTACCAGGCGCTCGGCGGCGTGCGCGTGCCATATGCGGGCGTGAGCGACCGCCACTTCTCGCCGAGGGCCTCGCTGTCGTTCGACGTCACCGACGACCTCACGCTGCGCGCTTCGATCGCGCGCGCGTATCGCTTCCCGACCGTCGGCGAACTGTTCCAGGGGCAGATTAACGGCTCGTCGATCGTCAACAACAATCCGAACCTGCGTCCCGAAGACGATCTCTCGAAAGAGCTGAGCGCCGAATGGGCGCACTGGAACGGCCTGTTCCGCTTCACGCTCTTTCAGGACGACGTGAAGAACACAATCTTCAGTCAGACCGACACGACCGTCATTCCGAACGTGACGAACTTCCAGAACATCGGCAAGGTGCGTTCGCGCGGCGTGGAAACGAGCTATCAAGGTCAGGACGTGCTGCTGCACGGCCTCGATTTTTCGGCGAACGTCGCCTATACGCAGTCGAAGATTCTCGCCAACGCGCAGAACCCGGCGAGCGTCGGCAAATACTTCTACCGCATTCCGCTGTGGCGCGTGAACGTCGTCGCGACGTATCGCTTCGACGCGCGCAGCGCGCTCACGCTCGCGGCGCGTTATTCGGGGCGTCAGTACAACACGCTCACGAATACCGACACGAATCCGAACGTGTTCGGCGGCACCAGCAGCTACACGGTCGCCGACGTGAAGTTCACGTTCCGTCCGACGAAGCAGACCGAAATCGGCGTGGGCATCGACAACCTGTTCGACGCCCGCTACTACGTCTATCACCCGTATCCCGGCCGCACGTTCTACGCCGAAGCGAAGTTCGGCCTGTGAAGGTCATATTGCAGCCCATCCCCAAGGAGCCTTCGATGTCGACGACAATGCCCGCTTCCGGGCGCCCCGACGCGCGCAGCACACACGCGTCCGGCGCCGCGTATCCCGGCTACCGCACACTCTGGCGCTGGCACTTTTACGCCGGTCTGTTCGTGATGCCGTTTCTGATCGTGCTCGCCATCACCGGCACGATCTACTGTTTTCAGCCGCAGATCGAGCCGCTGCTGTATCCGCATCGGCTCGTGGTCGCGCCGCAAGCGACGCCGCGTCTGCCCGCCGATGCGCTGCTCGCGCGCGCTCAGGCGTCGCTGCCGCCCGGCGCGCAGGCGATCCGCGCGCATATCGAAGCGAATCCGGCGCGCAGCGCGGAGTTCGTGTTCGCGCTGCCGCACGGCAACGCGCCCGCGACGAAGGAAAGCGTCTACGTGAATCCGTATAACGGCGACGTGCTCGGCACGCTCGACGTCGACCGGCGCTTCATGCAGGTCGATCGCATGCTGCATCGCAAACTGCTGATCGGCAAGCCGGGCGAATTGCTGATGGAACTCGCCGCGTGCTGGACGCTGGTGATGATCGGCACCGGCGTCGCGCTCTGGTGGCCGCGCCGATCCGTGTCGCCGAACGCGACGCTGCGTGCCGCGCTGCTGCCGCGTTTCGGCGCGAAGGGACGGCCGTTCTGGAAAAGCCTGCATGCCGCGATCGGCTTCTGGCTCGCGGCGGGCGCGCTGGCGTTCGTGCTCAGCGGCCTGCCGTGGACGGGTTCGTGGGGCAAGCAGTTCAAGGCGCTCGCGACGCGCGTGAGTCTGGGCGCGCCGCGCGGCGCATGGGGCGGCGGGCTGCCGCTGCAATCGACGCTGCCGGGCGCGGGTCAAGCGGCACATGGTGAACATGGCGAACACGCCGGCCACGACATGGCGTCGATGCCCGGCATGGTGATGGACGATCTGCCGCTGCCCAACGTGCCGTGGGCCGTGGGCGCGGTGCCCGTGCCGCAATCGCCCGAAGCGGGCGCGCAGTCCGCGGATGATTCACCCGCGCCGACGCCCGCGCGCTGGACGCTCGATCAGGTCGTCGCGCAGATGGCCGCGCTCGGCGTGCAAAGCGGTTACGACATCGCGCTGCCCGCGTCCGCGAGCGGTGTCTACACGGTCTCGTACTTTCCGCCCGATCCGAAACGCGAGCGCACCGTCTATATCGACCAGTACAGCGGCAAGGTGCTCAAGGACATTCGCTATGCCGATTACGGCGCGGTCTCGCAGGTGATTTCGTACGGCACGTCGCTGCATATGGGCCGTTATTTCGGGCTCGCGAATCAACTGATCTGTACGGCGATTTCGCTCGGGCTCGCGGCGCTCGCGGTGACGGGCTTCGTCATGTGGTGGCTGCGCCGTCCGGCTCGCGCGCTCGCAGCGCCCGCGCGCGAACGCGCCGCGCCGCCGATGCGTTCCTGGAAAGCGGGACTTGTCGTGCTCGGCATCGTCTTTCCGCTGATGGGCGCAACGATGCTGGGCGTGTGGTTGCTCGACAAAATCGCATTCGGCAGACGAGAAACTCTTTCGTCTTCCTGACATTGATTTCCGTGCGTGAGTCAAACGCGCTGCGGTAATCTGCGGACACAATTGCCATTGAACCTGTCCCCGCCGATGGCTTTCCAAGCAGTATCGAGGGAGACGACCGTGTTGCGCCTAATTTCTGCATTGAGTATTGCGAGTCTCGCGGCGGCGCTCGCCGGTTGCGCCGTCGCGCCCTGGCCGGCCTATCCCGGCTACTACGGCGGCGGTTACTACGACGCCGGCTATAGCTATCCATACGGCTATCCCTATGGTTACGGCTACGGCTACGGCTATCCCGGCTACTACGGTTATTACGGCCCGAGTTTCGGCGTGTCGTATTGGGGCGGCGGCGGTTGCTGCTGGCGCGGCGGCTGGCATGGCGGCCACGGCGGCTGGCATGGTGGGGGCGGCTGGCACGGCGGCGGTGGAACGTGGCAAGGCGGCGGCGGGATGCACGGCGGCGGCGGTCACGGCCACTGAGCCGGGCATCGCGCCCACGCCACCATCCGCGTCAATCATCCGCGCAAGACCGGAAGCGATTCGTCAGACGCGTCCGTTCACCGGGATCGACGCGCCCGTGACGGCGCGCGCCTCGCCGGATAGCAGAAAGGCGATCACCGCCGCGATCTCGTCGGGCTGCACCCAGCGCGTGAAATCGGCGTCGGGCATATCGGCGCGATTCTGCGGCGTGTCGATAATGCTCGGCAGGATGGCGTTCACCGTCACGCCCTTGTCCTTGAGTTCCTCCGCGAGCGCTTCGGTCAGGCGCGCGACACCCGCTTTCGAAGCCGCATAGGCGCCCATTCCCAGTCCCGCCTTCAATCCCGCGCCCGCGCCGATATTGACGATGCGCCCCGCGCCGCGCGCGAGCAGATGCGGCAGCGCCGCCTTCGACGCGTTGAGCGTCGTCTTCACGTTCAGATCGAACATCAGGTCCCAGGTGCGGGCGTCGCCCTCCGCGACGGTTTCCCAGCGAAACGCGCCCGCGATGTTGACGAGCGCATCGAGCCCGCCGAGCGCCTGATGCGCCGCGTCGAGGCCCTTGCGCGCGGCCTCGGGATCGACGAGATCGACGCCGCCCACCGGCACGGCGTTCGTCAGGGCGGCGGGCCACGCCGAACCTTGCGGCGCGTCGCCCCGGCCGATCAGCGCCACGCGTGCGCCGCGCGCCGCGAAAAATGCGGCGGTGGCCATGCCGAGATTGCCGAAGCCGCCCGTGATCGCCACGGTCATTCCGTTCATCGAGTTGTGCATTTTTTCTTCCTGCGAGAGATGCGCCGGACGCGCTCGCTTCGCTGCGCTGCGTCCTGGCGGCGCGTGCTTGCCAATTGCTGAAGCGGCAGCGCAAAACGCGCTGCCGCTGCGTGCCGCCACGTTAACCGAGCGCGCCGGCGTCGGCAACTGCAGCCACCGCGCTCAGGCGTCGGTGCGTACCGCGGCGAGCGTGCGCTTGCGCAGATCCTCCGTGGTCTCGCCCTTGCCGTTCGCGCTCCAGCCCGGCGGCAGAAACACGTGACGCACGGCGGTCCACAGATCGGGCGCGGCGGCGATGTCGCGCGCGAGGCTCACCCAGTGCTCGAATTCGACGACCAGCGGATTGCGCGAACGCGTCGGCGTCACTAGGCCGTAGCGGCACGGCTCGTCGGCGCGCTCCGCCACATAGGTGCCGAACAGCCGGTCGAACACGACCAGCACGCCGCCGTAATTCGCATCGAGGTAATCGACGTTCGACGCATGATGCACGCGATGCGCGGACGGCGTATTGAACACGTACTCGAGCCAGCCGAGCTTCGGCATCCACGTGTTGTGCAGCCAGAACTGATAGAGCAGGTTGAACGAGAGAATCGCGAAAACGATTTCCGGACGCACGCCGAGCCAGACGAGCGGCGCGAAGAACATCGCCGGCCCCGTGAGTTTGCCGGTCCAGCCGAGCCGATACGCGGACGACAGCGTGAGCTGGTTCGGCGAATGATGCACGGCATGCGTGGCCCAGAAGAAGCGCATGCGATGCGACGCGCGGTGATACCAGTAGTAACAGAACTCCTGGCCGATGAAGACGAACAGCGCGAGCGTGACGTTGTCGATGGACAGCGTGAAGATGCGATGCGTCCACGCGAAATGGAAGATCGGCGCCGACAGCGAAATCGGCAGGAACGCGAACAATTTTCTGCCGACCAGATCGGCCAGCGAAATCCAGACTTCGCTCCAGTCGAAGCGTTCGGCGCCAGGCTGGCGCTTCTTGAAGGTGAGCACGGCGGCTTCGATCATCGACGCGGCGACGATGAAGAGCGTGACATAAACCGCGATTTTTCCGGTGGCAAGCATGATGGGCGACAGCCTCTTTGCGCGATGCGGCGCGATGCAGTGCAGTTGAGGAAAGACGCGTCGCTCGCAACGGAATGCGCGGGGCGCGTCGGATGAACAGCACTGTAGTGACGCGTCGCGCGAAACTCCACGCGCGAATTATGTCGCCGCATGTCATGGGTCTTTTTTGGCCTTTTGCAGCGCCGCGCGCCCTGCCCGCCTGCGCCCGCCGCGTCTGGCGCGGACGCGTTTCGCCGCCCCGCCATGTAACACGGCGACATGGTTTTCAACGCGACTTGCGCGAGGCGCCGCCCTATAGTTCGTTCCGCTGACACGCCACGAACGTGCTGCCACGAAGCCCCCGGAACCACCCGGCCGATTCGTCCTCCGCCACCCGCGCCACCCGCACCGCAAGGAACCACGATGAACAAGCTCACACTCGCCGTCGCCGCCACGCTGATCGGCCTCGCCAGCGCCCCCGCGTTCGCCGGCTGGTCCGGCCACGGCACCGCCTACACGCCGCACGGCACCTACAGCGGCGCGCACGCCGGGTCGTGCGGCGGCGGTAGCTGCACGCATGCGGGCGGCGTGGTCGGTCCGTGGGGCGGGCTCGCGACCAACACGGGCACGGTCACGCGCACCGCGCCGGGCCAGTTCGCTAACAGCGGCACGGCGGTCGGCCCGAATGGCCGCTCGGTCCAGCATTCGGGCGACACGAGCTGCGCGGGCGGCACCTGCTCGCACACCGGCAGCATGACCGGCGAGGACGGCCGCAGCGCGTCGACCTCGGGCAGCGTGACGCGCACGGCGCCGGGCCAGTATTCGTCGACGGGCACGGTCACGGCCGCGAACGGCAACAGCGTCAGCCACAACGCCTCGACGAGCTGCGCGGGCAACACCTGCTCGCGCTCGGGCACGGCGACCGGCTCGAACGGCGGCAGCGTCGCGCACTCGGGCAGCGCGACGCGCGTCGCGCCCGGCGTCGTGACCACGTCGGGCGGCAGCACGGTCGTGCACGGCGGCACGGTGAGCACGGGCGGCACGACGGTCGTGCATGGCGGGACCGTCGCAGTCGGCGCGACCGTGGCCGTGGTCCCCGCGCCCGCGCCGGTTCCGGTCGTCGTGCCCGCGCCGGTCGTCGTGACGCCGCCGCCCGCGCCCACCGTCTACGTCGCGCCCGCTCCGGCACCTGCGCCGAAGACCGTGTATGTCGCGCCGCCGCCGCCGAAAACCGTCTACGTGGCCCCGCCCGCGCCGAAGGTCGTGTACGTCGCGCCGCCGCCGCCCAAGGTCGTCTACGTGGCGCGCCCCCTGCCGCGCGCGGTCTATATCGCGCCGCGTCCCGTCTATGTCGCGCCCGCGCCGCGCGCCGCCATCTGGGTTCCGGCGCATTGGGCCGGCGGCGTCTGGGTGCCCGCACATTGGGCGTGATTCGGCATAAAAGACGTAAGTCCTTAATTAGCCGCCGCTTTTAATCGCATTCCCTGATCCGCTTTTCAACCACACCGGCGCGCTGCGTCGGCTGCCTCACGGAGTTCAGCATGAAGAAGATGATTGCCGCCCTTGTTTTGTGTATCGTTTCAGCAGCAGCGACGGTGCCGGCCACGGCCCTCGCGCAAACGACGTCCACGCCGCCCGGCGCGATCAACAGCGGACGACTCGAACGCGCGATGGCGCAGTTGCCCACACGCTTCGCCCAGGCGAACACGAGCGGCGACGGCAAGCTCACGCGCGCGCAGGCGCAAAGCGGCATGCCGATGGTCGCGCAGCACTTCGACGAAATCGACACGCAGCACAACGGCTACATCACGCTCGCGCAGATCGAAGATTTCATGCGCGAACGCGCCGCCGCGGTGCGCTGACGCCCTTCAACCCTACCCCCGCCGGAGGCGGCCGATGGAGCAGGCAAACCGGATCATCGTGCTCGATGACGAAGCCGAGCTGCGCAACATGCTGCAACGCTTCCTGAGCGGACATGGCTTCGAGGTGCGCGCCGTCGCCGACGGCAAGCGCCTCGACCGCATGCTGCAACGCGAGCCCTACGACCTGCTCGTGCTCGACCTGATGATGGAGCCGGAAGACGGCCTGAGCGTCTGCCGCCGTCTGCGCGCCGAAGGCCACACCTTGCCGATCCTGATGCTCACCGCGAAAGGCGACGCCGCCGACAAGGTCATCGGCCTCGAAACAGGCGCCGACGACTATCTCGCCAAACCCTTCCTGCCCGACGAACTCGTCGCGCGCGTGAAAGCGCTGCTGCGCCGCCAGAAAATGGCGTCCGGCGAACCCACGGTCACCTCGCAGCGGCTGCGTTTCGGCGCCTTCACCTTCGACGTGGGCCAGCAGACGCTCATGCGCGACGGCGTGCCGATCGACGTCCACTCGGCGCAGATGCTGTTGCTGCACGCGCTCGGCTCGTCGCCGAACCGCGCCGTGAGCCGGGAAAACCTGCTCGCCCGCGCGCGCGGACGCGATCACAACGCGCTCGATCGCAGCGTCGACGTGCAGATCCTGCGGCTGCGCCAGATCGTCGAGGACGATCCCGCCAAGCCGCGCTTCATCAAGACCGTGTGGGGCATCGGCTACATGCTGGTGGCCGGCGTCGACACCTGACGCGCCCCGCATGCGTGCTCCCGCCCAACCGCGCCGCTGGCTGCCGCGCTCGCTGCTCTCGCGCAACATCGTGCTGCTGGTGGTGCTCGTCGCGCTCACGCAGGCGTGCTCGCTGAGCGCGCTGCTTCACTTCGTGCAGCGCCCGCGCATCGAGCGCGCGTCGATCATTTTCGCGGACTACGTGCGCATGCTCGACAGCCTGCTCGCCGCCATGCCGCCCGACGAAGGCCGCGCGGCCGCCACGCGCATGAACGCGCATCGCAGCGCGCCCGCCGCGAGTACGGCGATGCCGGCGATCAGCCCGCTGCGCTTCTTCCGCACGTGGCAGCGCGATGTCTTCATCCGCTCGCTTACGCGCGATCTGCCCGCCGACATGCCCATACGCTGGGAAACCACCGACGAGGAGCGCCTCTGGATCCGCGTGCATGCGGCCGGCGAGCCGGTCTGGATCGCGCTGCCGATGACCGCCGACGCCCAGGCGAGCGGCATCACCACGGCGGTCATTCTGTCGATCGGCCTCGCGCTGCTCGCGGGCTTGACGGGCTGGCTGATCCAGCTGCATCTGAACCGCCCGCTAGCCGATCTCGCGGATGCGGCCCGGCGCGTGAGCGCCGGCGACGCGCCCGCGCCGCTGCCGACCGACGGCCCCACCGAAATCGCCGAGGTCAGCCGCGCCTTCAATCAGATGACCGACGCGCTCAAACAGGCGGAAGCGACGCGCGCGCTGATGCTCGCAGGCGTCTCGCACGACATCCGCACGCCGCTCACGAAGCTGCGCCTCGCGATTGCGATGGCGCTGCCGCGCGGCACCAACGACAGCCTCGTCGCGTCGTCCGAGGGCTATCTCGACCATATCGACACGATTCTTCAGCAGTTCATGGATTACGCGGGCAGCGGCGAGCGCGAGGCGCCGCAAACGGGCGATCTGAACGCGCTCGCGGGCCAGCTCGTCGCCGAATTCACGGGGCTCGGGCACGAGTTCGATCTGGAGGAAGGCGACCTGCCGCCGTTCGCGTTCCGGCCCGTCGCCGTCATGCGCGTGCTGATGAACCTGATGCAGAACGCGGTGGTGTACGGACGCACAGGTCTGCGCGTGCGCACCTGGCGCGACGGCGACGACGCCTGCGTGGCCATCTGCGATCGCGGCAACGGCATTCGCGCCGCGGAACTCGAGCACCTCAAATCGCCGTTCAGCCGTGGCGACAACGCGCGCACGCATTCCGGCGGCACCGGCCTCGGACTCGCCATCGTCGAACGCATCGCGCGTCTGCACGGCGGTTCGCTAACTTTTCACGACCGCGCGGGCGGCGGACTCGAAGCCCTCGTGCGGCTGCCGCTGAACCCTCAGACGAATGCCCCGGCCGCCGCGCGCAGATAAGCGCGGCTCACTGCGGGTGATCGCAGGTGACATGAATCGACATAATTTGCGCGTGGCGTCCGCGCGCGCCTTTGCCCATACTTGCACCCATGCGCTGAACGACGCATCGGACCGCAAGACACGCCAGACACCGCGCGCGTAACACGATGCCCTGCCAGCTCTAACGAAGCATTTCCGATAGTTCGCCATCCTGATCAATTCGCGAGTATCGGACCACTCATGCAATCAAGCACTCAGGCAACGGACATCGACATGAACTCGCTCCTTCTCTCCCTCGTCAACAAGACCAAGCGCCTCGCGGGCGCCGTACTGCTCGCCGGCTCGCTGTTCGCCTCGGGCTGCGCCTCGGCCGCCACGGCGTTGCAGTCGGCCGGTCCGCTGCCGCAAGTTCATGCGGACGTGATCTACGTGTCGGCGTTCGAGATTTCGCCCGATCTCGTGAAGCTCGACGGCGGCATGGCGCAGAAGATCAAGTCGATGGCGAGCGGCGAATCGTCGGCGCAACAGCAGCAACAAACGGCGCTCGCAGCACGCGAAGCGCTCGCCAATGAAATCGTCGCCGAATTGCGCAAGCAGGGTTTGAACGCCGTGCGCGCCGATGGTCCGGTTCCCGCCGGACGCAACGCGATCGTCGTGGAAGGCCGCATCGACACCATCGACGCAGGCAGCCGTCGCCGTCGCATTCTGATTGGTCTGGGCGCGGGCAAGAGCGAAGTGAGCGCGACCATCGCACTCTCGTTCGTGCCGGCCAACGGCGCGCCGCAAGCGCTCGCGACCTTCGAAGCCAACGCGGACAGCGGCCATATGCCGGGCGTCGCCGAAACGGCAGGCGTGGGCGCGGCGGCGGGTCATGTGGCGGTGTCGGCGGCGGCAGGCGGCGGCTTGCACGGCGCGTCGGAAGCGAAGCACGACACCGTGACCTCCGACGCCGACAAGCTCGCCCGCTCGATCGCGAAGCAACTGGGTCAAGCCGCGCAGGAAAATGGCTGGATGCCGGTCAGCCACGCAAGCTGAGTCTTGCGTCGATAAAAAAAGGCGGCGCATGAAAGCGCCGCCTTTTTCATTTATTCAGCCTGCTCGCGATAATGCGCGAACTTCGACGTCTGCCCGATCCCGGGATTGAAGCAGTTGCACGGGTCGAGTTCTTCGTAAAACGCTTTCAACGCAGGCTTCGCGTGATAAAGATGCCCGACGTTGTGCTCCGCCGGATATTCGGCGCCGCGTTCATCGAGCAGTTTCCACATCTCGTGTTCGAGCGCGAGGCAGTCGTTGCCCTTGCGAACGATATAGTCCTGATGAAACACGTGGCAAAGAAAATGCCCGTAATACAGCTTGATCGCGATGGGCTTTTCGACGTGCGCGGGCAAAGTTTCGAACCAGTCGCGATCGTTACGGCGCAAGGCGATATCGAGCGCAACGATATCCTCGACTTCCTGACCGTGCACGGCGCGATAACGCACCGCCGCACCCGCCGCCGCGAAGCGATGCAGAAAAGCCTTGCTGCCTTCTTCGTCGGTGCATTCGAAAAAGTCGCCGCTCGCGTCCCCGAAATAGCGCTGCAAATACGCGCGCGTTTCATCGACGGTATCGGCGGACACCTTGAGCATCAAATGATGTTCGTAGCGCTCGCGATAATCCTTGAGGCGCGCGGGCAAATGGCTCGGAAACAGGCGGCTCAGCGCCTGCATCACGCGGTCGGTGAAATGCGCGGGCAGAAAGCCGAGTCGCTCGAAAAACGCGTCGAAGCGGCTCTTGAGCGCGAACAGCCCCGGCAGACGCTGCGTGCCGAGATGCTGGATCATGAGAAACATGTCCTTGCCGTAGCGCTCGGCGATATCGAAAGCGTCTCGATGCAGATATTCGCCCGCAATCGGCAGATTCGACAGTTTCGTGAGCAGATAACGGCGCACGTCGGTGAGTTCGGACGTTGCGTTGGTGCCGATATAAAACACCTTCGCACCCTTCTCGATGGGGAACGTATCGAGGCGCACCGCGAACACCATCACCTTGCCCGCCGATCCCGACGCCTCATGCAGACGCAGCGGATCGGCGTTATAGCGCGCGGGCGTATCGGCGTTGACGTCGCGCACGTGCTCGGCATAGTGCCGGTCCGATGCCGCACCCGCATCGTGGCGAATCGCGTCTTCGGGCAGCTCGCCGCGATCGAGACGCGCGAGGATCTGCTCGGGCGTGTCGCCCAGCGCGATGCCCAGATGATTCACGAGACTCAGCCGCCCTTGTGCGTCGACCTGCGCGTACACGCTCATTTCCGTGTAAGCCGGACCGCGCCGCACCAGCGAACCGCCGGAGTTGTTGCAGACGCCGCCCATCACCGACGCGCCGATGCACGACGAGCCGATCACCGAATGCGGTTCGCGGCCAAGCGGTTTGAGCGTCTGTTCGAGCTGATCGAGCGTCGAGCCTGGCAGACAGACAACCTGCTTGCCGCCGTCGATCACGTAAACTTTGCGCATGCGCGCCATGCTGACGATCACGACATCGCGATCGTAGTTGTCGCCGTCGGGCGTGGAGCCGCCTGTTAAACCGGTATTCGACGCCTGCGAAATCACGATCGCATTCGCGGCCATGCACGCTTGCAGCACCTGCCACTGCTCGACGAGCGAGCCGGGCCGCACCACCGCCGCCACCTTGCCCTGACCGAAGCGAAATCCCGTGCGATAACGCCGCGTGGCTTCGTCGCCGGTCAGCACATAGTCGCGGCCAACGAGCGCTTGCAGCGAGGCGATTAGCACCGGACGCGCGGCGTCGCGTTGAGCGCGCGACGCGACCGGTGACGGAGAAACAGTGGACATGCGAACAGCTCCTGGATCAAGGGCGAAAACACACACGAAACGGGGCTTTCGCAACTTTTACAAGGATAAAGGCGGGCTGCGGCGCCGTCCAATATCGGAAGCCCGCTCGATCAAGACGAAAAAGATATAGATCGACCTGGGTCGCCTCAGGCGTGGCGCGCCGCCTCGCGCACGATCCGCACGAAGTTCTGCAACGTGGGGGCTTTCTCGCGCGGACGATAGACGAGTGCGATGGTCGTGTGCAGCGAGCCGCCCTTGAGCGCGTGATAGGTCACGCCCTTCGCCTGAATCTGCCGCATAGAGGACGGAATCAGCGTCACGCCGAAACCTGCCGCGGCCATGTTCACGGTCGAGGAAATCTGCGGCGACTCCATGCTGATGACCGGATTGAAGCCCGCCGCATGACACGCGCTGATGATGGAATCGTAGAGATCAGGTCCAATAGGACGGGGAAACAGAATCAGCGGATCACCCGCGAGATCAGCCAGATCGATGCTGCGGCGACGCGCGTAACGGTGGCGCGGCGGCAGCACGGCGAGCACGTCTTCTTCCACCAGCATCTGCGTGGCAAGCCCCCGGCAATCGAGCGGCAAACGCACGAAAGCCGCGTCCACTTTGGCATCGTTCACGCGGTCGAGCAGCACCGAACTGTTGCTCTCCTCGCAGCCGATCGTCACGCCGGGCCACGCGCTGCGAAAGCGCTGCAAGACCGTGGCAACGAGCGGATGAAACACGGTAGAGCCCGCGAAGCCCAGAATCAGCCGTCCGCTTTCGCCGCGCCCGACGTTCTGCGCCTCCGCGAGCGCGAGGTCGGCGTCTTCGACGATGCGTTGCGCGCGCACGCGAAACAGCCGCCCCGCTTCGGTCAGTTCCACGCGCCGCGAATGGCGGATAAACAGCCGCGTGCCGATTTCCTTTTCGAGCTTGAGGATTTGCTGGCTCAGCGGCGGCTGGGCAATGCCGAGTGCGTTCGCGGCTTCGCTGAAGTGCAAATGCTCGGCGACCGCGAGAAAATAGCGTAGCTGACGCAGTTCCATATCTTTTTCGTCTAGATCCAATCCGCGCAGTGTGGATCAGATCGGCGCGCGCGTCCATGACGCCGGATGGCGGATGACGTGGCGTCAGCCCGTGCCCATGCGCGTTTCGTCGACGAAGCGCTCGGTGGCGTCGTCGATCTTGCGGCCCTTGCGGCCGATCGGACCGTGAATATAGACGGTTTTCATATCGATGGCCGGCGCGCCGTGCATGGCAGGCGGCGGCGACATGGCGTATTTCACCTCGCGTTCGTGATCGGCGAGTTGCAGGCGCGGATCGAACACCGAGTTGAACTTCCATAGCATGCGCACAAAATTGGTCTGACCGCGCACGAGCAGATGCGCGGCCTGGCCCGCCGCGCCGCGCAATGCGCTCCAGCCCAGATGTTTGCGATTGAGCACCTGCTGCGTGCGCACGAGTTCCGCGTAGAACTCGGCCAACGGCAGGCGCGTCGGCACCACGGCGTGCTGAATGTCGTAGAGGCGATAGTCGAGGCTCGTGAGCGGCCGCGATTCCTGCTGCCAGTTTTCGGTGCCCGGATACGGCGTGTTCACGCTGATATTCACGATCTCCGGAATCTCCAGGCACCACTGCCGAATGGTTTCGAAGCGGTCGTGATCCCAATCGGGATCGGCGATCAGATTGATGGCCACGGTGATGCCCAGCGAGCGCGCGAATTCCAGCGCCTCGAAATTGCGGTCGAGACTGATGCGTTTGCGAAACGCCTTGAGCCCCGCTTCGTCGATCGCTTCGAGGCCCAGAAACATGTATTTGAGCCCGAGCGATTCCCACGCGCGAAACACGTCCTTGTTGCGCAGCAGCACGTCGCCGCGCGTCTCGAGGTAGTAACGCTTCTTGATGCCGCGTTGGCGGATTGCATCGGCGATCGCCATGCCGTGTTCGGCGTGCACGAAGGCCACGTCGTCGACGATGAAAACGCCCGGTTCGCGCAGCGCAGCGAGTTCTTCCACCACCACTTCGGGGCTGCGCGTGCGATAGCTGCGCCCGTAAAAGGTCCACGCGCTGCAGAACGTGCAGTCCCACGGACAACCACGCGCGAACTCGATGGACGCGCATGGATCGAGTGTGCCGATGAAGTATTTGCGCCGATGCCGCAACAGATCGCGCGCGGGACGCACAGGATCGAGATGCTCGACGAAGCGCGGCGGCGGCCCGGAGCCGTCGCGCGTGACGACGCCCGCCACGCTCAGCAGGTCGCCGCCCTGCGCCACCACGGCGAGCAGATCGTTGATCGACGCTTCGCCCTCGCCGCGCAGAATACAGTCGATCGCGCCCTCGGCGTGGCGCAGTAGATCGTGCGCCGTAAACGACACGCTGTGGCCGCCCACGAACACGAAGCACGACGGCAGCACGGCCTTCACGGCTTTCGCGAGATCGACGATTTCGGGAATGTTCGCCAGGTAGTTGCCCGAAAAGCACAGCGCTTCGGGCCGCCAGTTGCGCACGCGGCGCATGAGGTCGCGATGGGTTTCCACCTGGAGGTCGAGCAGTTGCACCTCGTGGCCCGCATCGCGCGCCGTGCCCGCGACCGATTCGAGACCCAGCGGTTCGAGCCGCAGGAACACGCGCGTGTACATCAACCCACTCGGGTGGACGGCAAGCAATCTCATGAAGCCTCCTTGCACGACGCGCGTCACGCGCCTGCCTGTTGCTCGATGCTGGATGCCTGGCACTGCCACGTGCGAGTCTACGCGCGTTCGCGCGAGCGCGCTTTCAGGCGCGCCGCTTCCTTATCGGCCCTTTATCGTTGCTTCGTGGTTGCTTCCTTATCACCGCATCGCGCATTCAAAAACTGCCGAACAGCGAGCCCAGCGCGATCACCACGGCCAGCGCGATCAGTGCGCCGACGATGCTCACCACCACCAGATCGCGATAGCTGTCGCGATGCGTGGAACCGCATACGGCCAGCAGCGTCACCACCGCGCCGTTGTGCGGCAGGCTGTCGAGCGTGCCCGATGACATCACGGCCACGCGATGCATCAGCGCCGGATCGATATGATGCTGCGCGGCAAGCTGCATATACGTGCTGCCGAGCGCATCGAGCGCGATCGTCAGGCCGCCCGAAGCCGAGCCGGTCAGCCCGGCGAGCAGGTTCGTCGCGACCGCGAGCGAAACGAGCGGACCGCCGCCGATGCCGAGCACCCAGTCGCGCACGGCCTCGAACGCGGGCAGCGCGGCGATCACCGCGCCGTAGCCGACGAGGCTGCCGACGCTCAGCACCGGCAGCACCGACGCGTTCGCGCCCGCATCGACGCTCTCGCGCAGCGCGCCCAGCCGCTGACGGTTCAGCGCCACCAGCACGAGGATGCCGAGCGCGAGCGCCACGCACACACCCCACACGCCCGCGACGGCGGACAGCGACGTCGCGCCCCAGCGCGGCTCGGCGAGATAGCTCGCGTCGATGCGCGGAAACACCAGCATGTTCATCACGAAGTTCATCGCGACCACCACCACGAGCGGCGCGAGCGCGACCGACGCGGGCGGCGCGCCGGCGTGCAGCGACGCGTCCGCGCCCGCGTCGATTTCGGCGGGATCGAAGGTTTGCGCCACGCTCGCGCGTTCGCGCACGAGCGGGCTTTTGCCGCGCGAGGCGTCGTCTGCGCCGCCGTCGTGCGGCTCGACGAAGCCTTCGCCGTTGCGCTTCGCCGCGGCGGCCGCGCGCCCGAGCCACCAGAGCCCGAAGCCCGCCATCACGCAGGTCGCGACGATGCCAAGCCCCGGCGCCGCGAACGGCGTCGTGCCGAAGAACGGCATCGGAATCGCATTTTGCAGCGCGGGCGTGCCGGGAAGCGCGGACATCGTGAACGTGGCCGTGCCAAGCATGATCGTCGCGGGCATCAGACGGCGCGGAATATTCGCGGAGCGGAACAACGCCTGCGCCATCGGCGCGAGCACGAAGAACGCCACGAAGAGGCTCACGCCGCCGTAAGTCACGAGCGCGCCGCCGAGCACCACGGCCACCAGCGCGTGACGCGTGCCGAGCTTGTCGATCATGAATTGCGCGACGGCGTCGACCGAACCGCTGTCCTCCATCAGCTTGCCGAACAGCGAGCCGAGCAGAAACAGCGGAAAGAACTGCGCGAGAAAACGGCCCGTGCTCAGCATGAAGGTCTGCGTCCAGTGCGCGAGCACGGGCTGCCCCGAGATCAGCGCGGCGAGCATCGCGCAGAGCGGCGCGAGCAGCAGCACGCTCCAGCCGCGATACGCGAGCCAGATCAGCAGCGCAAGACTCGCGAGCATGCCGACGAGGCCGAGCGCCAGCGCGCCGGCGGTCATGGCTGTTCTCCGTGGAAGAGTTCGTCGAGTGTGAAGGTCGAGTCCACGCCCAGTTGCGCGCCGTGGCTGGCGAGGAACGCGTCGGCGGTGCGCCGCCCTTCGTCGCGCAACATCGTCATGAAAGCCCATTCCGCATTGAGTTTCGATGACGAGCCGAGCGACACGAGCGTGTCGCTGTGCACGCGATGCAGCCGCATGCTGGCCCAGCGGCGGCCCTCCTCGCTGCCCGCGTCGGCGACCTTGTGCAGCAGCGCCATCATGCGCAGCTCCTTGATGAGCGGCGCGTTGAACGCGATCTCGTTGACCCGGTTGATGATCTCGCGCGCCGAACGCGGCGTGCCCGTGCGCTCCACCGGATTGACCTGCACGAGGATCGTGTCGATCGAATCGGTTTCGCGGATCAGCGGCGTGATCGACGGATTGCCCGCGTAACCGCCGTCCCAGTACGCCTCGCCGTCGATTTCGACGGCCTGGAACAGCGTGGGCAGGCAAGCCGAGGCGAGCAGCGCGTCGGGCGTGAGATCGGCGTTGCGGAACACCCGCGCCTGCCCGTTGCTCACGCGCGTCGCGGTCGTGAACAGCTTGATGCGCGAGGTTCGCAGCGCGTCGAAATCGATGGTGTCCGCGAGGATCGTGCGCAGCGGATTGACGCTCGCGGGATTGAGGTCGTAGGGCGAAGCCACGCGCGCCATCATGTCGAGCGCGACGAAGATCGGCGAGTGATCGAGCGTCCAGCGACCCAGCAGCATGTCGACGAAACCGCGCCGGAACGGACTGAAACGCGCGGCGTCGGCGACGCGTCGCCAGAAGGATTCGAGCGCCTTGCGCGCGCCGGGCGCGCCGTCGTGCGCGAAGCCGCTCGCGAGCACGGCGGCGTTCATCGCGCCCGCCGAGGTGCCGGAAATGCCTTCGATCCGCAGCCACGGCTCTTCGAGCAGGCGGTCGAGCACGCCCCAGGTGTAGGCGCCGTGCGAGCCGCCGCCCTGCAAGGCGAGGTCGACGAGCAGCGGTTCGGCGTGGGATGTCGTGTCACGTTCGGCGGCCATGGGGGCTCCTTGATCTGCGACCCTTGGCGAGGTTACAGGAAAAGCGCGGAGCGCTTCGCGCGGATGCCGCACTGCGCCAATTTCTGGCTTGGGATGGGCTTTTGGGGAGATTGGCGGGGATTTTGGGTACGCTTGAGGTGCGTCCGAGGTGCGCTTTGTCATGCATCAGGACGTGCGTCCCGAATGCCTTTGGTAGACTGATTTTTTCGCCTTTGTCGAGCGTGGCCGCGCCGGTCGCCGCTTCGTTTTTCGCCGCTTCGTTTTTCGCCCCTTCGTTTTCGCCAATCGTGCCCCGTTCCGCCACACTGTCCCGGCTTCCCCGTCTGCTTGCCGACATCCGCGCCTGCGGCGTGTGCGGCGATGCGTTGCCGCTCGGCCCGCGCCCGGTGTTGCAGGCCAGCACGACCGCGCGTCTGCTGATCGTCGGTCAGGCGCCGGGCGCGAAGGTCCACGCCTCCGGCATTCCGTGGGACGACGCAAGCGGCGAGCGTCTGCGCGCGTGGCTCGGCATCGGCAAGGATGTGTTCTACGACGCCGCGCGCGTCGCCATCGTGCCGATGGGTTTCTGCTATCCGGGCCGCGGCGCGAGCGGCGATAACCCGCCGCGCCCCGAGTGCGCCGCGCTTTGGCACGAACGCCTGCTCGCCCTGCTGCCGCAGGTGCGGCTTACGCTGCTGGTCGGACAGTACGCGCAGCGCTATATGCTCGGCGCGCGCCGCAAGGCGTCGCTGACCGAAACGGTCGAAGCGTGGCGCGAGTACGGGCCGGATTGCGTGCCGCTGCCGCATCCGTCGCCGCGCAATCAGGCGTGGTTCAAGCACCATCCGTGGTTCGGGCACGACGTGCTGCCCGCGTTGCGCGCGCGCGTCGCGGCGCTGATGGATGCGGCGGACGGGGCCTCGGCTGCTGCATCGCTAATCGCATCGCCCACATCCGCGCACCGAGGCGCGCGTATCGCCACGGCTCACCAGGAGACGCACACGATGACTCAAGGGACCATCGAGATCCAGCGGGTGTACGAACCGCTGCCCGACGACGGACGCGCCTGCTTTCTCGTCGACCGCCTGTGGCCGCGCGGCATCCGCAAGGAGACGCTCGCCGGCGTGACCTGGGCGAAGGATGTCGCGCCGAGCACGGCGCTGCGCCAGTGGTTTCACGCGAGCGGCACCGACGCCGCGCACTGGGACGAATTCCGCCGCCGCTATCTCGCCGAACTCGACGCCAACCGCGAGGGCTGGCAACCGCTTGCCGACGCCAGCGCGCAGCATCCCATCGTGCTGCTCTACGGCGCGCACGATACGGAGCACAATCACGCCGCCGTGCTGCGCGACTTTCTCGCGAAACATCGCCACCGGAAGTGACAACGCCCGGCGCATGGGCCGGGCGTTGCACTGTCCAAAGTGTCCGTGAAGTGTCCAGACTGTCCCTGGCGGACACTTCAGTACACCTCAAAACACTTCGGTACGGATCAGAACAGATACATCCCCGCGATGAACACTACGCCCGAGAACAGCAGCGTGGTCACGCAGTAACCCATGATGTCGCGCACGCCGAGGCCCGCGATCGCCAGTGCGGGCAACGCCCAGAACGGCTGCGCCATATTGGTCCACGCCTCGCCGTAAGCGATCGCCATCGCCGACTTGCCGAGGTCCGCGCCCAGCGCCTGGGCCGCCGGCATCACGAACGGTCCCTGCACGACCCAGTGGCCGCCGCCCGACGGCACCGCGAAATTGATGACCGCCGAGCTCAGGAACGCGAGCAGCGGGAACGTGTGCACATTGGCGATATCGACGAACCATTTCGTGATCACGCCCGCGAGACCCGAATGGTCCATCAGCGCCTGAATGCCCGCGTAGAACGGGAACTGGATCATGATGCCCGACGCGCCCTTCGCCGCGCCGGCCACCGCACGCGCATAGGCCATCGGCGTCTTGTGCAGCACGAGGCCCGCGGCGAGGAACACCAGATTCACGGTGTCGATGTCGAGCGCGAAACCCTTTTCGTGGAAACGCACGCCCAGAAACACCGCGCACAGCGCCGCCACCAGCAGCGAGAGCGCGCGGCTTTCCTCGATGCGTTCGGCGAAGGTCGCGTCCGGCCCGAGCTTGCGCTCGACCGAGGGCGGATCTTCGAGCAGCGCGGGATCGACCGAGACGACGTCTTCAGGCTTCGGCATCATCAGGCGCACGAGAATCGGCAGCAGGACGATCAGCGCGATCGTGATGAAGGCGTTGTAGCCCGTGAAAATGGTCTGCGAAACCGGGATCAGGCCGATGGTCTTTTCCATCGGATTGCCCTTGGTGGCCGCGACCAGCGGCACCGAGCCCGAGAGGCCGCCGTGCCACGTGAGAAAACCCATGTACGCAGCGGCGACCAGCAGCCGGTAGTCGGTGCCGCGCACGCGGCGCGCCACTTCGCGCGAGAACATCGCGCCGAGCACGAGGCCGAAGCCCCAGTTGATCGCGCACGCAACCGCGCCCACGAAGGCCACCAGCATCACACCCTGGCCCGGCGTGCGCGCACAGCCGGCGAGCGCGACCAGCAGGCGCTTGACCGGCGCCGAGCTGGCGAGCGCGTGGCCGGTCACGAGGATCAGCACCATCTGCATCGAGAATGCGAGCAGATTCCAGAAGCCCGAGCCCCACATCATCACAAGTTGGGCGGGCGGCTGCGGCGTCAGCGAGAACGCCAGCACGAAGGTCACGACCGTCAGCAGGATCGCGAAAATGAGCGGGTCCGGCAAGAATCGATGGACTACGCCGGTAAAGAAATTGGCAATGCGTTGAATCACCTGGTCTGCTCCTCGTCTTTCTGATTTGATCCGGCTGCCGCTTCTGCTGCGACTTGGGGCGCCTGCGTCCTGCGGCGTGCCGAGCCGCGATTCTTGCACAAGCCGCGCGAGCGCGTGCGGCTCGCCCGCGCGCCGTCGTGTCCCGAAATGCGGCGTATGCGTCCTGATGGCGTCGAAATAACCCGTAACATGCGCAACCGCGCCCTAAATCGCTTATCTGCTACCGTTGAGGTTGTGTCCCAATAATTTCACCGGGCAGTGCCAACCACCAAGGAGCCGCGATGCGCAAACAGCTCATCGGTGCGATGCTCGCCGGACTCGCCACGCTCGTCGCGGCGCCCGCGCCGGCGCTCGCGCAGTCCCAGGCGTTCACGAGCATGACCGTCAATCTGTACGCCGGTCCCGCCGGCGATTTCCCCGTCGTGGCGCAAGTGCCGGGCGGCGTTTCGATTGCGGTGATGGGTTGCGTCTCCGGCTTCAGCTGGTGCGACGTCAGCCTGCCCGGCCTGCGCGGCTGGGTCTATGGCGGGTATATCTCGTATCCGTGGCAAGGTGCGCGCGTGCCGGTGATGAACTACGGCCCGACCATCGGCCTGCCGATCATCACGTTCTCGCTCGGCGCGTATTGGGGCAGCTATTACCGTGACCGGCCGTGGTACGGCAACCGGGCACGCTGGAGCCGTCATCCGGGTCCGCGTCCGGGACCGCCGCCCGCGATCCGGCCGCCCTCGCATGGACGTCCGCCGGGTGGTCCCGGCAACCGGCCCGGTTCGGGTCAGGGACATCGTCCGCCCAATAACAGCGGCGCGCGGCCGCCGGGTCATAACAACGCCCGCCCGCCAGGCAACAACAATGCACGGCCGCCAGGCAACAACAACGCGCGGCCGCCAGGCAACCAAGCAGGCGGCAGGCCGCAAGGACAAGGCGGTGGTGGCGGAAGGCCGCCCGGCGGTGGGGGCGGCGGACGTGGTGGCGGTGGCGGTGGCGGAAATCGCCCGTCCGGAGGTGGCGGCGGCGGTGGACGCCCCGGCAATTGATCGCGGCCGGGCGCGCCGCACCTGCCAGGCAGGCGCGCCCGACCTGTCTTTAAGCTTGCTCAGAAGCGATAGCCGATGCCGCCCAGGATCACGTCGGTATCGCGGCTATAGCGCGTGACGACGCGATTCCACGTCACGCGCGCCGCCCAATGCTGGGTGAACCGATACGACGCCGAAACCGAGACGAGCCCCGACAGAATGCCGTCGCCGGTATCGCGCTGATCGCTGTCGTCGCCGTGGTGAATCGCGGCGTAAAGGCCCGCGCCGAAACCCAGCGTGAGATGGTCGTCGAGAAATGCGCGCGTGAGCCACAGTTGCGCGGTTGCGCCGTCGCGACGCGCCGACAGGCCATTCCCCTCGTGCAGATACCCGATCGAACCGTCGAGCCAATGCGTGATGCCGCGCCGGTATTCGATCGATTCGGCTGCGGACGTTTGCGACTCCAGGCTGTTGAGGATGGTCTCGCCCGCCATCAACGTGATTTCGTTGTTCGTTACGTCGTGCGTGCGCGGCAGCGCGAAGTCGCGCGGCCCCGGCGTGTCCGGCGCGTCCAGTTGATAGCCGACGCCGAGCATGAGCGCCGTGGTGGACGGCCCGCGCGCGACGCCCACGCGGTTCAGTTGCAGATTCGCCGTCCAGCGGTTGCTGGCGTACCACGTCAAACGCGCGCTATACACCGCGCCCCAGCCGTGCGTGTTCGAATAGCCGAGCCCCTGCTTCGCGGCTTCGGTATCGAAATAACGATACGGGCCGACGCCCAGCGAAAACACGAAGCGCCGGTTGTCGAACGGCAGACGCGCCCACGCCTGAATGCTCTGCCCGTCGCGATGATGCCCGGGAATATGGCCTTCGTTGAGCCATGAAACGCTGCCGGCGAAATACTTGCCGAAGCCTTCCATATAATTCATTTCCCACGAATACGAATGGTCGGAGCCGCTCACGAGCGGACCGGCGAACAGCGTGAACTCCTGGGCGACAGCACACCTGGACGACAGGAACAATACCGCGGCGCCAACCGCGAAACTCCAGGCTTGCTTCATTACGTAGACGACCCTGTGTGAGTGCCGGACGACGCCGGTTGCGCGTCGTCTTGCGATGCGATCGCATCATTTTCCCGGCGAACGGCGCGTACTGCGTGTGCGCAACCACACAAAACACGACATACATCACATCGCCGCGTATTCCGCGCATTGCCATTTCCGCCAATTACTTCGGATAACGAATTATTACGGAGAAAAAAATGCCGCACCTCGGTGCGGCAAGCTCCGCCGAAGCGGAATCGGTACTCGATCAGTGCACGTTGTGGCAAACGCGCACCGGGTGGTGATGCTGAACTTCGGTGTGGCACACGGTGTGATGATGCGGAGCGGCGACGGCGGCCAGCGGCGCGGCCATGGCAGCGCACAGCATCAGGGCGGACAGACGGGCGAACGGCTTGGCGATGATTTTCATGCGTGGACTCTCGATGGACGGCAACAAAAGGCAGCACTGTAACGCAAAGCGCATCACATTTAGTTACACGCTTGTAACGAGCGTAGCGCCCGATATCCGCCTCTTGACAACAGCCGCATCGCCAATGTCCACCGTCACGCCGTGCCGCCCTCTTCGTTCCAGCGGTCGTCGCGTTGGTCGTGATCGTCGTGACCGTCGTGTGTCAGCCGCCGCAGCACTTCCTGGCCCAGACTCGTGAGACGCGGTGCGTAACCGCGTTCGTCGGCGTCCATTTCAACAAGCTGGTAGCGCGCCAGCGCGAGAAAATCGGAATCGAGCGTGTGCAGCGGCGTGTTCGCGTCGCGGATCAGCAGCAGCGCGGCCAGTTCGTGGTGACTGAGCATCGAATCTCTCCTGTCCAGAACTCACAGTGCTGACCAGCATAGCGGCCTAAACGTACAGTTTCGCTACAAGCGTGTTTCGTCGCATTACGGCCCGAAGATCGTTGCTAATGACGTAAAAATGCGGCGCGCGGTTCGCAATAATCGCGAACCGCGCGCCGCCTGTCTTACGTCACCAGTCGCCCTGGCTGTTGACCAGGCTTTAGTGGATCTCGAGACGCCTGCTCGCGCCCGCCGCCTTCTTCGGCAACACCAGCGTCAACACGCCGTCGTTATAGCTCGCGCTTGCCTGCGCTTCGTCGACGTCGGCGGCCAGCGTGAACGAGCGGCTCACGCTGCCCGAATAACGCTCGCGCCGTAGCACGCGCTCGCCTTCTTTCAATTCGGCATCGCGCTCGACCTTGGCCGCGATCGCCACCAGATTGCCGTCGATTTTCACGTCGATGTCCTGCTTGGCGACGCCCGGCATTTCCGCCTTGACCGTATAAGCCGCATCGTTTTCCGTCACGTCGATGCGAATACTCGCCGCTTGACCTTCGGACGCACCCGCACTCCGCATCGGACGGAACAAACCCTGGAACAGATCGGGCACACCATCGAACGAAAACGGATCGTGACGCGAGATATGGCTCATGACTGGCTCCTTGAAGATCACTTGAAGAATGATTTGGCTGTCCGCACTTGCGTGGCGTGATTTTTCACGCACATCAATTGAACGGACTCCTTAGCAATACGCGAGGATGGCCAAACCCGGCTTGGCCTCTGTTCCCCTGCGATCGCGCCTACCGCTCGAAGATATAGACGCCTGGCGCGTTTGCAAGACCCTCTTCAAGCCCGCGTGCAGAAATTTTTTCGCTCGACTGCGCGTGCAGCCATTGTGCGAAGCGCGGCCACCATGAACCCTCGACCGGCGGCGTCTCGTCGAAGAAGGATTGCGGCGGCTGCCACGGCGCGCCCGCCTCGCGATTCCCACAGCGATAGTGACGCCGCGGATGCCCCGGTTCCGAAACGATGCCCGCGTTATGCCCGCCCGAAGTCAGCACGAACGTCGCCGGATTGCGCGTCATATGCAGCAACTGATAAACCGACCGCCACGGAGAAACATGATCGCGCTCGGTGCCCACCATGAACATCGGCTGCGCGATATCGGCGAGCGACACGGCATGGCCGTTCACGCGGTAACGCCCTTGCGCCAGATCGTTGTGCAGATAGAGACGGCGCAGGTACTCGCTGTGCATGCGGTACGGCATCCGCGTGGTATCGGCGTTCCACGACATCAGGTCGTTGGGTTTCGAGCGCTGGCCGAGCAGATACTCGTTGACCGCGCGCGACCAGACGAGATCGCGCGAATTGAGCAACTGGAACGTCGCGGCCATCTGCTCGCCTTCGAGACAACCCTGGCGCGCCATCAGCGCATCGAGCGCCGCTAGCTCGCTCTCGCCGATAAAGAAACGCAGCTCCCCCGGCGCGCGGAAATCGGTTTGCGCGGCGAGCAGCGATACCGTGCGCAGCGCGTCCGCTTGCATCGGCGCGCTGCCGTTCACCGCTTGCGGCTCTCGACCGAGCGCCGCCGCGGCGATCGCGAGCAGCGTGCCGCCGAGACAATAGCCGACCGCATGCGCGGGGGCGTCGCCGCAACGCGCGCGGGCGGCCGCGAGGGCTTCGAATACCGCGTTCAGATAGTCGTCGAGATGCCAGTCGCGCTCGGCCGGCGACGGGTTGTGCCACGAGAGCATGAACACCGTGAAGCCCTGATCGACGAGAAAACGCACCAGCGAATTGTGCGGTTGCAGGTCGAGCACGTAGTACTTCATGATCCACGACGGCACGATGAACACGGGCTCGCGCGCGACGTCTGGCGTCGTGGGCGCGTATTGCAGCAGCTCGCAGAGCGCGTTGCGCCAGACGACCTTGCCGGGCGTCACGGCCACGTCGCGGCCCGGTACGAACGCAAGCGGCTCGGGCGGCCCGCCTGCCGCGCGGCGCGCCTGCGCGGCGCAGTCTTCGAGCCAGTGCCGGTAGCCCGCGACGAAATTCGCGCCGCCGCTCGCACGCGCCGCATCGAGCACCACGGGATTGGTCGCCGCGAAATTGCCCGGCGACGCTGCGTCGAGCCAGAGCCGCACCATGAAGCGCACGAGATCGGCGCGATGGGGATCGACGCCGGCGACGGTCTCGGTCGCTTCGCGCCACCACGACTGCGTGCGCAGATAACCGTCGCGCCACGCGCTGTACGGCCAGGCCGACCACGCGGGCGCGGCGAATCGCGCATCAGCGGACGCGCCCGGCGGCGGGTCTTGCGTCGAGGAAGCCGCGCCGGGCCACGCCGCGCCCCACGCGGCCAGCGCGTCGGACCACGCACGCGTAGTCAGCGCGAAGCAGGTAGCGGGGGCGCTCGCCAGATGCGTGCTCCAGTCGAGCCACGCCAGCGACGCCGACACGGGCGACAACCCGCTCGCCTGCAACGTCAGCGCGGCGCGCGCGGCCTGATCGAGCGGATCGTGCCAATCCGGCGCAAGCGGCGGCGGCGCGTCCGCGCCCTTCGCGCGCGGCGCCGTCGCACCGGCGGTCTCGCGCCCTGTGCCGCCCTCGGCGCCGCTGAGCGGCGGACGCGGTTGAGCGAGCGCGCTGCGCGTCCTCGTCGGCTTCATTGCATGTGCATCCCGCCGTTGATGGCGATATCGGCGCCCGTGATGAACGCCGCGTCGTCGGAACAGAGGAATGCGACCAGCGCCGCCACTTCCTCGGGCCGCCCGAGACGGCCGACCGGAATCTGCGGCAGGATGCGCGTCTTCATCACCTCTTCCGGCACGGCCGCGACCATCTGCGTGGCGAGATAACCGGGCGACACCGTGTTCACCGTCACGCCCTTCTTCGCCACTTCGAGCGCGAGCGATTTCGTGAAGCCGTGCAGCCCCGCCTTCGCGGCCGCGTAGTTGGTCTGCCCGAACGCGCCGCGCGAACCGTTCACGGAACCCACGTTGACGATGCGCCCGTAGCCGCGTTCGAGCATGCCCGGCAGATAGGGTTTCGTAACGTTGAAGAGCGCATCGAGATCGGTGCGCAGCACGCAGTCCCAGTCGGCTTTCGTCATCTTCACGAAACTGCGGTCGCAGGTGATGCCCGCGTTGTTCACGAGCACGTCGATGCGGCCCAGGTCCGCGAGCACGCGCTCCGCCGTGCGCGCGCAGTCGTCGTGATCGGCGACGTCCATCGTGTAGTGTTCGAACGCGCGGCCCGCCGCGCGCTCCGCGTCGAGCCACGCGGCCACGTGGTCGTTGCCCTTCGAGCACGACACGGCGACCTTGAAGCCCGCCGCGGCGAGGCTGCGGCTGATCGCGGCGCCCAGCCCGCCCATGCCGCCGGTGACGAAAGCGATGCGCTCAGCGTCCATGCTGGCCTCCGTCGGCGCCGGCTTCCTGCTTTTTCGACGTGCGCGCGCCGTCCGCGGCCGGACTGGCCGTGGCAGCGTTCGCCGCCTGCGCCATCGTGTTGGCGACGCCTGCCGCCTGCGCCGCCGCGCCGTTCATCGCGCGCTCGAACGCCGCCATCCACTCGCGCATCGGCAAGGCCGCGCCGTTTTTCGGCACCGCCGCGCCGCGCTGCAAGACTTCGAGCGAAGTCTGCCAGTGCTGCGCCATGTCGCGCGCGGCGTCGCTCCATGCGCCCGCGTTCTGCATCGACGTGGTCACGCCCTCCTGCCAGAGCGCCGCGCTCGCACTCAGATAGTCGCGCCAGACCGTTTGCGCCGCCGCCGAGAAATCGCTCCAGTCCTGTGCGCCATGCAGCGACTCGAGCGTGCCATCGAGCGCATGACGGTCGCGTTCGAGGCGGCGCTGCCAGAGCTTGAGCATCTGCTCGCGCCATTGCTGTTGATGCACGAGCAGTTGCAGCGCGGCGGACGCACTGGTGCGCCACGCATCGAACGAGGGATGGGAAGCCTGGGTCATGATCGAGGTCCTCACAAGAGTGCGGCGAGTGCGGAAAGTGCGTGATCCGGCTGAACGCCGGGCGGAATGTGAGCGACGCCGCGCATTGCGCTGCACAAGCGCAATCGCGACGAGCGCGGTCCCGTCCACTCGCGGCGGCGCGCTGCCGACCGCTGCATCGCAACAAACCGCCGTGAGCGGCGCCGCGAAGCAATCGTTCGGACTACGGCCTATTTCGGAGCCGACGGGATCGAACCCACATCATAGGCACGAAGCCCCGCGTCCGCGCGCCACATGACGTCGACACGACTGATCGACGTCATATTTTGGGATGTCAACTACGTCAAAACGCATCACCAGTCAGGCGCGAGCGTCATTTTTGCGACAGATCGTCGCGCGCGGTCCGCACCGATCGGCGGCTTTTCCGGCTCACGCCGCGTGCGGGTCCTCGTTGCGCACGAGCATGACGGGACGATCCGCCGTGCGCAGAAAACTCTCGGCGACGCTGCCGAGCAGGATCCGCTTCACGCCCGACAGCCCGCGCGTGCCCATGACGACGAGATCGGCGTCCTCCTCCGCCGCGATGCGGTAGATCACCGCCGCGACCTCCTCGCCGTTCGAATCGGCCGCACGCGTGCTGCCGTTCACGCCGGCGTCGGCGAGCGCGGTTTTCGCTTCGTCGAGCGCCTCGGTCGCGACATCGGCTTCGGCGGCATGGCGCGTCTGTTCTTCCGCAAAACCCGTGCTGATATCGACGAGACGCGCCGGATGCTGCACCACATACAACGCGGTGATCGCGCCGCCCGTCGCCTGCGCGATCTTGATCGCCTCGTCCAGCGCACGGCGGCCGCTGCGGCTGCCGTCGACCGCCACCAGAATCTGCTTGTACATCGTGACCTCCCGGGCTTCGCCCATGATCCGCGGCGAACGGCTCATCCCGTTCGCGCAACCGAAAATCTGTCCGCCGACCGGCCTGCTCGCTGCTCTGGCGCTTTTGCGCGCTCGGCCCGCACTGTCCACATGGGGACGATTGCGCGCCGCTCAACGCATCGTCAAGACCGCCGCGCCCGTTAGCCGCCCCTCGCGCAGATCGGCGAGCGCCTCGTTCGCGCGCGCGAGCGGGTACGTCGTGGTCTCGATGTCGAGCGTGTGACGCGCGGCGATCGCGATGAAGGCCGTGCCGTCGTCGCGCGTGAGGTTCGCGACCGAGACGATGCGCCGTTCCTCCCAGAGCCATGCGTACGGAAACGACGGAATGTCGCTCATGTGAATGCCGCCGCAGACGACCGTGCCGCCCTTCGTCACCGCGCGCAGTGCGGCGGGCACGAGCGCGCCGACCGGCGCGAACAGCAAGGCGGCGTCGAGCGGCGCGGGCGGCGTTTCGTCGCTGCCGCCGGCCCACGCCGCGCCGAGCCGCCGCGCGAAGTCCTGCGCGGCCGTGTCGCCGGGGCGCGTGAACGCGTAGACCGTGCGGCCCTGATAGCGCGCAAGCTGGGCGACGATATGCGCCGCCGCGCCGAATCCGTAGATGCCGATGCAGTCGGCATCGCCGGCCAGCACGAGCGTGCGATAGCCGATGAGCCCCGCGCAAAGCAGCGGCGCCGCCGCGACGCTGCTGTACTGGCGCGGCAAATGGAAGCAGTAGTGCGCGTCGGCGACCGTGCGTTCGGCGTAGCCGCCGTCGATCGTGTAGCCGGTGAAACCGGGCGCGTCGCAGAGATTTTCGCGGCCGCGCAGACAGAATCGGCAGTGGCCGCAGGTGTGGCCGAGCCACGGCACGCCCACGCGGTCGCCGGGCGCGAAGCCCGTCACGCCCTCGCCGAGCGCCGCCACCGTGCCGACGATTTCATGGCCCGGAATCACGGGCCGCTTCGGGTGCGTCAGGTCGCCGTCGACCACATGGAGATCGGTGCGGCACACGCCGCAGGCTTCCACGTCGATCAGCAATTCTCCCGCGCGCGGTGTCGGATCGGGCAGATCCACTTCGCGCAATCGCGGACTCGTGCCGTCGAACAACATCGCTCGCATCGTCGTCCTCCTGGCCTTGCGCCTTGCAGGGTGCCGTGTGTGGCGGGATCGCGTCGGGAGAGCCGTGCGCCGCACTTCGCGAACGGGGACGCATCGATCATGTTACGCGCTCGGCACGCGCGCCGCGATGAGCGCGTCCGCCGCAGTGCGCTCCGGATGCACGCCGGATGCACGCCGCACGCACAGTCAATGCACTCCGAACGCACACTCAGCGAAAGCGCTTCCATCGAACGTGGCACCATAGCGCGAGCCGCGACGCCACGCCCAAGCCTGGCACTCGACCGCCGGCCGACCGCCCGCGCGGCGCTGTGCCTGTGTCGCGGCATCCGCAAACCAGTCTTCTCGCGCGCGAGCACCCTCGCGCGCCGATCCGTCCCATGCCGCGCCACCGCGCGCCACAGGAGCACGCATGAGCCCCATCACGCCCATCACGCCGTCTTCCCGCCCGACGCTTTCCGACGATCAGTTGCAGCTTATGGACGCCTGGTGGCGCGCGGCGAACTATCTCTCGGTCGGCCAGATTTATCTGCTCGCCAATCCGCTGCTGCGCGAACCGCTGCAACTCACGCACGTGAAGCCGCGCCTGCTCGGCCACTGGGGCACCACGCCCGGCCTGAATTTTCTCTACACGCATCTGAACCGCGTCATCAACGAGCGCGATCTCGATCTGCTCTTTCTCGCGGGGCCGGGACATGGCGGCCCGGCCGTGGTCGCCAACACCTGGCTCGAAGGCACTTATAGCGAGACCTGGCCGAACGTGCCGCAGGACGAAGAAGGCATGGGCGTGCTGTTCAAGCAGTTCAGCTTTCCGGGCGGCATTCCGAGTCACGTTGCGCCGCAGACGCCCGGCTCGATCCACGAAGGCGGCGAACTCGGTTACGCGCTGTCGCATGCGTACGGCGCGGTGTTCGACAATCCCGACCTGATCGTCGCCTGCGTGATCGGCGACGGCGAGGCCGAGACCGGTCCGCTCGCCACCGCCTGGCACTCGAACAAGTTCCTCAATCCGGTGACGGACGGCGCGGTGCTGCCCATCCTGCATCTGAACGGCTTCAAGATCGCGGGGCCGACCGTGCTCGCGCGCATCGGCGACGAAGAACTCGCTTCGCTGATGCGCGGCTACGGCTACGAGCCCGTGTTCGTCGAAACCGAGGATCCGGTCGAGGGACATCGCTTGATGGCTGCTGCGTTCGACACCGTGTTCGACGAGATCGCGCGCATTCAGCAAGCCGCGCGGGCGCAGGCCGAAACCGATCCCCAGGCGGCGATCGAACGGCCGCGCTGGCCGATGATCGTGCTACGGACCCCCAAGGGCTGGACCGGCCCGAAGACTGTCGACGGACTCAAGACCGAAGGTTCGTGGCGCGCGCATCAGGTGCCGCTCGCGAACATCGCCAAGCCCGGTCATCTGGCGCTGCTCGAAAGCTGGATGCGCAGCTATCGGCCCGAGGAACTGTTCGACGAGCACGGCCACCTCGCGCCCGAGATTGCCGCGCTCTCGCCGCGCGGCGAACGGCGCATGAGCGCGAATCCGCGTTCGAACGGCGGCGGACGCGTGCGCGAACTGCGCGTGCCCGCGTTCGAGCGCCACGCCGTGGAGGTGCCCTCGCCGGGCCAGGTCGACGCCGAAGCCACGCGCGTGATGGGCGCATTCCTGCGCGAAGTGATGCGCGTGAATTTGCCGACGCGCAACTTCCGCATCTTCGGCCCCGACGAAACCGCTTCGAACCGCTGGTCCGACGTCTTCGACGTGACGTCGCGCACATGGCTCGCCGACACCACGCCCGACGACGTGCAGCTCGCGCAGGACGGACGCGTGATGGAAATCCTCTCCGAGCACACCTGCCAGGGCTGGCTCGAAGGCTATCTGCTGACGGGCCGGCACGGCTTCATGTCGTGCTACGAGGCGTTTATTCACATCATCGATTCGATGTTCAACCAGCACGCGAAGTGGCTGAAGGTCATCCGCGAGATTCCGTGGCGGCGGCCGCTGCCCTCGCTCAATTACCTGCTCACGTCGCATGTGTGGCGTCAGGACCATAACGGCTTCAGCCATCAGGACCCGGGTTTCATCGACTACGCGGTGAACAAGAAGGCGGACACGGTGCGCGTCTATTTGCCGCCCGACGCCAACACGCTGCTCGCCGTGACCGATCACGTGCTGCGCACCTGGAACCGCATCAACATTATCGTGGCGGGCAAGCAGCCGCAGGCGCAGTGGCTCGATATGGATGCGGCGATCCGCCATTGCGCGGACGGCATCGGCATCTGGCAATGGGCGAGCAACGACGAAGGCGGCGAGCCCGATGTGGTGATGGCCTGCGCGGGCGACGTGCCGACGCTGGAGACGCTCGCGGCCGTCGACCTGCTGCGCGGCTGGCTGCCCGATCTGAAAATACGCGTCGTGAACGTGGTGGATCTGATGACGCTCGAACCGGCCGACCGCCATCCGCACGGTCTGTCGGACGCCGATTTCAACGCGCTGTTCACCGTGAGCCGGCCCGTGATCTTCGCGCATCACAGCTATCCGTCGCTGATTCACCGCCTCACCTACCGGCGCGTGAATCACGCGAATATTCACGTGCACGGCTTTATCGAGGAAGGCACGACGACCACGCCATTCGACATGACGGTGGTGAACCGACTCGACCGTTTCCACCTTTGCGAAGCGGTGATCGACCGCGTGGAAGGCCTCGCGCAGCGCGCAGCGCACCTGCGGCAGACGCTGCACGACAAGCTTGCGGAGCACCGCCGCTACGTGGACGAATACGGCGACGACATGCCCGAGATCAAGAACTGGCGCTGGTCGCGCTCGCGCACGCCGCAGCCGGGCGGCGAGACCTGAAACCCGACCTGAGGCTCAAACGCGCGCGATTCAGCGGGTTTTGACGCCGCCGAACACGCGCGCAAACGCGGTGCAGAACTGGTCGAGCTTGTCCGAGGCGAGGCAGTCGATGCCCGCCGCGCCGACCCGGCCGTTGCCGCCGGGGAACGCGCGGCACAGTTCGTCGGCGCCACGCGGACGCTCGATCGGCGCGCGCACGCTCGCGGCATAGTTGCCGTCGGCGTTCACGCTGAGCACCGCGTGCGCGCACGACGGCTCCTCGAGCGCGAGCACGTTTGCGAACACGCCGCGCACGCGCCGCGCCCACGGTTCGTCGGGCAGCACGCAGACGCTGCCGTACTGGAACGCGACCAGCGGCGTGATCTCCTGGGCCAGTTCGAGATCGTCGCGACGGCAGGCCGACAGACGCTGCATCAGCGGCGCCGAGGCGATGAACTCGAACGGATCGGCGTAAGGCTTGATCGCCTCGTAAAGCGCGGCGGGCGCGATGAAGAGATCGTCGACGCTGTCGCCATAAGCGTTGTAATTGAGCGATTCGCCGAGTTCGCGGAGCTGCTCCGTCTGCGCCTCCGTGAGGCCGGACTCGCGCGCGAGCGCCTGCGCCGTGACGGGCAGATTGTCGCCGAACGCCGCCGCGATCGCCCACGGACGATAGCGGCCGCCCAGATGACGGTCGACCAGCACGCTCGTGCAGACCTGCGCGGTGGTGTCGATATGGGCGATCAGATTCACGTTGGCCGGCAGGTCGCCGGCGTGATGGTGGTCGAAGTACTCGACGTGCACGCCCTTGTGCAGCAAGGCGTTGACCGCTTCGCGGTTGGTGTCGAACGAGATGTCGAGCACCGTGAGCGAGTCGCCCTCGTGCGCTTCCACTCGCTTGACGAGTGCGATGTCGCGCTTCACCCCGGTGACCAGCGTGGCCTCGCGCGGCCGGGCGAGTCGAAGCTGATGCAGCGCGCAAATGCCGTCCGCGTCGCCGTTGAATACATCGAAATGCGCCATGTGCCGAATAATCCGTTGCGTTGAGCCCCACAGTATCGCGCACTGGCGGCCAATCCCGCAAAGGTCGCCCAAGCCTGACGCCCGCGCGGGCTGATTCGCTCAGTCGCGCGGATGCCGATCCGGTGCGGTCATCGGAACGCGACACAGGCGCGCACGCGAGGCGGCGCCGCGCGGCCGGCGTACGGGCGGCACCCGTCGCGGGGTATGCTCGAATGCCCGAATGCCGGATAGCGCTCGACCACGCGCTACGCAACCCTTCCCTGCCACCGACCGGATCCACCCGCCATCGATGCCCGAAGCCCGCCGCCCCAGCCCTCGCGCCCCGCTCCACGTCCAGAACCGCCTGCGCGCCGCGCGCCGCCACGGCCACGCGCTCGACAAAGCGCTGCGACGCGCGCACACCTATGCGCATCCGGCGGGCAGCATCGTGCGCATCGAAACGCATATTTCCGTGGTCTATCTGGCGGGGCGCTACGCGTACAAGCTCATGAAGCCGGTGAACTTCGGTTTCGTCGATTTCACGACGCTCGACGCGCGGCGGCGCTGCTGCGAGGCCGAAATCCGCCTCAACCGGCCCTTCGCGGGACCGATTTATCGCGACGTTCAGGCAGTCGTGCCGCTGGCGCGCGGTGTCGCACTGAAGCGCGCGGCGCGTCGAGGGACGCGCGACGGCGTGATCGATTACGCCGTGCGCATGCGGCGCTTCGACCAGCACGCGCTGTTTTCGCAGCGGCTCGCGGCCGGCGTGCTCGGGTCGGCCGATATCGATGCCGCCGCGCACGCGCTTGCCGTCTGTCATCGCGCGGCGCGGCGTGCGGCTCCGGTTCGCGGTGGACGCGGCACGCCTTATGGATCGGCGGCGCTGCTCGGCCAGCAGGTGTTCGACGCGCTCGCGCCGCTCGAACGCGACGTGCGCAGCGCGGCTTTCGTGCGCGACGCCGGGTTGCGCACGTGGTGCGAAGCCAGCCTCGCCCGCGTCGCCCCGCGGCTCGACGCGCGCCGCGCCGGCGGATTCGTGCGCGCCTGCCACGGCGACCTGCATCTCGACAATATCGTGCGGCAAGGGCGTCGCGCGCTGCTGTTCGATTGCATCGAGTTCAGCGAGGCGCTGCGCTGGATCGACATCGCCAGCGACCTGGCTTTTCTCGTCATGGACCTGCGCGCGCATGGCCGCGACGATCTCGCGAATCGCCTGCTCACGCGCTATCTCGATGCGACCGGCGACTTCGGCGGCCTTGCCGCGCTGCGGCTCTACGTCGTCTATCGCGCGCTGGTGCGGGCGCTCGTGGCGCATCTGAAGACGCCGCCCGCCGACGATGCGGCACACGCCACGTCTGCCCCATCAGCCCAACCCGGGCAGCGCTATCTCCAGCTCGCGGCGCGCGAAGCGAGCGATCGACGCCCGCCCTGGCTGCTGCTTTGCCACGGGTTGTCGGGGTCGGGAAAATCGGTCGCGAGCCGCGAGTTCGCGGCGCTGAGCGGCGCGATCCGCATTTCAAGCGATATTGAGCGCAAACGCGCCCATGTGCTGGACGCCCCCACGCTGGGCGCGCTGCCGCCGCAAGCCTATACGCGTGAAGCCATCGATGCGCACTACGCGCGGCTGGTCGCGCTGGCCACTGATGTGCTCGACGCGGGCTACACGGTGTTGATCGACGCGACCTTCCTGCAGTCGGCCAATCGCAAGCGCTTCGCGGCGCTGGCGCGGCGCAAGAACGTGCCGATGCTGATTCTCGACTTTCACGCCGACGCGGCGCGGCTGAAGGAGCGTGTGAAAGCGCGCGCCGCCGGGCCGCGCGATCCGTCCGATGCGGGTGAAGCGGTGCTCACCGCGCAGATGGCCAGTGCCGAAGCGCTCGACGCAGAGGAGCGGCGCATGACGGTGCAACTCGATACGGACGTGCCGATCGAAGCGTTCAGCGACACGGCGTGGTGGGCGCCGCTGTGGGCGCGCATGAACGCGGCAGCGGACTCATCGTCCGCCTGAGACAGGCGACGGCCAGTGGACGACGGCCGCCCCGTCGCATCACGTGCGCGCGACCGGCCAACGCAGCGAAAAGGCTAGCGGAAACCGCGGCGCCTTGCGCCCGGCCGGCGCGCGCCATGGTTGCATGCGCGCGCTCATGGCCGCACACATCGCGAGGCCTTCTTCGCCGTAAAGATGCGACATGGCCTGTTGCACGAGGCCCGCGTCGAACCAGAGCTTGAAGCGGCGATGGCAGGTGCGGAAGTCGGGGTAGCACTCGGGCATCTTCGCCCAGACGGAACCGGTGGTGAGCACCCAGACGATGCCTTCGAACACGGCGCGCGAGCTATGCGCGGGACGGCCGCGACGCGGACCGCTGGAGCGGATTTCATGAAAGAGCGGCTCGACGCTGCGCCATTGCGCGTCGGTCAGCTCTGAAGTAGGACGAGACTGCATCTGATATTCCAAGTGAGGTTTGTCTGACACACACCGACTAAATTAGCCTCACTCCATCCCAGAAAATATCGGACTATGCCTAAAACGCTCCGAAAATCTGCCAGTCAATCGGCCCTGCGGCGGGCGCGCCAAATCGCCGCTGCCAGCGATCGAAAACGGACGAATTCATGACACGTTCCCCTGCGACAGCCCGCGCGACTGCGCGCAAGAAAACGGGACGCATCCGCGTCGGTATCGGCGGATGGATCTTTGCGCCGTGGCGCGGCACGTTCTATCCGGACGGACTCGCGCAACGCCTCGAACTCGACTACGCGAGCCGCCACCTGACCTCGCTGGAAATCAATTCGACGTATTACGGCGCGCAGCGTCCCACGAGCTTCGCGCGCTGGCGCGACGAAACGCCTGAGGACTTCGTGTTCGCACTGAAAGGCCCGCGTTTCGCCATGAACCGGCGCGTGCTTGCGGAAGCCGGCGCGTCGATCGAGCGCTTTCTGACGGGCGGCCTGCTCGAACTCGGCGACAAACTCGGCCCGATCAACTGGCAGTTGATGCCGACCAAACGCTTCGAGCCGGACGACTACGCGCGCTTTCTCGAACTGCTGCCCGCGCAGGTCGAAGGCCGTCCGCTGCGGCACGCGCTCGAAGTGCGGCACGAGAGTTTCTGCACGCCGGAGTTCGTCGCGCTCGCACGCAGCCGCAACGCGGCGATCGTGATGTCGGGCGATTCCGACTATCCGCAGATCGCCGATGCAAGCGCGCCCTTCGTCTACGCGCGCATCATGGGCACGCAGGCGAAACATCGGCACGGCTACGCGAACGCCGACCTCGACCGCTGGGCCGATCGCGCGATCGCGTGGGCACAAGGCGAGACGCCCGACGATCTCGACACCTACGCGAAACCGCTCAAGGCGAAAACAGGCCGCGACGTGTTTCTCTATGTGATCAGCGGCCACAAGGCGCACAACCCGGCCGCCGCGATGGCGCTCATCGAGCGGCTGCGCGAACGCGACGCGAACGCCTGAGACCGCGTCGCTCAACGTCCGGCGTCACAAGGTCTCACTCGCGCGCTCCGCGCACGACAGATAGCCCACCACCGCATGCGTCGCGCGTGCTTCGAGCGCGGCGGCGTCGGTTTCGCCGCGCGCGCCTGCGGCATCGACCATGCCACGCACGATCGCATAGACGTCGTGCGCGGCCGTGCGAGGATCCGGCAAACGCGGCGCGTCGGGCAGCGCGAACGCGTACATCAGCGTGGCGTGCAGGCGCTCGCGCACGCGCGCATCGCGCTCGCCGAGCGGCAGGCGCTCTTCCTCGAAATCGAGCACGCGTGCGAGCACGGGCCGCCGCATCTGATGCGCGACCGATGCGCGAATCAGTTCGCGCATGGCCGTCTCGCAGCTCGACGACTCGCCCGCGCGTTCCAGCGCCGCGAGCAACGGGACGCTCTCGCGGTCGATCAACGCGGCCGTGAGTGCGTCGCGGTTCGGAAAGTATTGATAGAGCGAGCCGACGCTCACGCCCGCACGCTCGGCGATGGCGTTGGTCGTGTAGCCGCCGGGTCCGCGCGTTTCGAGCAGGCGTGCGGCGGCTTCGAGAATCGCGTCGACGGTTGCGGCCGAGCGGCGCTGCCGCGGCAGCTTGCGCGCGTCGAGCGGCGTGGGGCGACGACGTGCGCCGCCGCGTGGCGTGGTGGTCATGGTGGTCGGCAAATCAGTGCGAGCGTTGAAAACTGAGCATTCGCTCGCATTCTAACCAGGCACGTCGATGACCCGCCGACCCCATCCTGCACGCAAAAAAAAAGCGGCGGCGGATCGCTCCGCCGCCGCTGGATCGAGATCATTCGATCCGAATGCCGCTTAAATCTGCCGACGCATTTCCGCCGCAGGCAGCTTCATCATCTGCCGATACTTGGTCACGGTGCGGCGCGCCACCTGCACGCCCTGCTTTTCGAGTTCCTGCGTCAGCACGACATCCGACAGCGGATCCTTCGGATTTTCCGCATCGATCATTTCCTTGATCAGCGCGCGCACCGCCGCCGCCGAGCACGTGCCGCCCGTGCGCGTTTCCAGCTCGCGCGGGAAGAAACGCTTGAATTCGAAAATGCCGCGCGGCGTGGCCATGTACTTGTTGCCCGTGGCGCGCGAAACCGTGGATTCGTGCAGGCCGAGTTCGTCGGCGACATCGCGCAGCAGCATCGGACGCAGCGCAATTTCACCGTACTGGAAGAACGCCTTCTGACGCGCGACGATACATTCGCCCACGCGCAGAATCGTCTCGCAGCGCTTGTGCGCATTGCGGATCAGCCAGCGCGCTTCCTGCAATTGCTGCGCGAGCGGCGAACGGCTCGTCTGATCGGAACGCGCGAACATTTCGGCATAGAGCTTGTGGATGCGCGCGCGCGGTTCGATCGCCGGATTCACGCTCACGACCCACTTGCCGCGCACCTGACGCACGATCACGTCCGGCACCACGTAGCCGCCGTCGGCGCGTCCGTAGTGGTTGCCCGGCTTCGGATCGAGGCGGCGCACCAGCGCGGTCGCGGCCTGGAGTGCCTGCGCATCGCAGCCGAGCTGACGTTGCAGCTCGCCGTTTTCACGGCGCGCGAGGCGTTCGAGATGCTGCGTGACGATCTGGAGCGCGAGATCGCGATGCGGCGTGTCCTCGGGCATCGCCTCGAGTTGCAGCGACAGACATTCGGACAACGAACGCGCGCCGATGCCGGGCCGGTCGAGCGTCTGCACGACGCGCAGCGCCACGCGCAGGCGGTCTTCGTCGAGCGCTTCGCCGATATCTTCGAAATCGGTCAGTTCGGACAGCTCCTGACGCAGATAGCCGTCGTCGTCGAGCGCTTCGATGACAATCTGCGCCGCGGCGCGGTCGAGGTCGTCGAGCGGCGACAGACGCAGCGAGTCATGCAGTTGCTCGCGCAGCGAGAGCGGCACGCGCACCCAGTCGGAGGCGTCGGAGTCGCCATCTTCCGAGCCGCGGTAATTCGACGAGGTGCGCATGGCGCCCGTCGACGGCATGTCGGCGGAATACGCGCCGCCGTCGTCCGGATAGCCGGAGTTGTCGTCGCCGTAGCTGGCGGGTTCGTCGTTATAGCTCGATGCGTCTTGCGGCATCGCGGCTTCCATGCCGCCGTCCATGCCGCCCTCGGGCATCTCGGCCACGGCCGTGGGCGCATCGGCAGCGGCGCCGATGCCCGCCGCGCCGTCGGCGGCCTCGGCGGCTTCGCCGGTTTCCGTCGCGGGCGGAACGTATTCGAGGAACGGATTGGTGTCGAGCGCTTCACGCAGTTCCTGCTGGAATTCGAGCGACGAGAGCTGCAGCAGACGCACAGCCTGCTGGAGGCGCGGCGTCAGCGCCAGATGCTGGCGCGTTTGTAACGCGATGGAAGGCATGGCGGTCCCGTTCTTGAAATGAGTTGAGCGTTGGCCTTCCTGATGCAACACCCATGCCAGTTATTACAAGAGCTTGTTTTCAAACGGGATCACGTCTTGCGACAGCGCAAATCAACGGACAAATTCGAGTGCGCCACCGACGTTTTTACAACGACCCGGAAAAATTGCGTGCCCGATTAGCGCCGGATGGACGCGCCATCTTCCTGCCATTTTCGCGACAGGAAGCCGTCGCGAGATTCTTCGGCCATCGCCCAACTCGGCTCGATTCCCACGCAGGTCCCAGATAGTGTGCGTTCCGCACATTTCGCGCCGGCCCCTTTTTCGGGCTTTTTACGCGGCGCGGCACGGACCTTGCGGTAGCCCCTGTCGGATACAACCAGAAAAGGAGAAACCATGAACCGCATTCCTCTGCTCAAGACCGCCGCAGGCGTGGCCTGCATGACCTTCGCGCTCGTGGCGGGCGCCCAGACGAACAGCGCGTCCACCGCGCCGGCCAGCTCGGAAAGCGTGGGCCAGCACGTCGACGACGCCACCATCACGACCAAGGTGAAGGCCGAACTGCTCGGCGCGAAGAACGTGAAGTCGGAGCACATTCACGTGAAGACGCGCAAGGGCATCGTCTCGCTGACCGGCACGGTGCCGACCGCCGAAGACCGCGACAACGCCAAGCAAGTTGTGGAAGGCGTATCGGGCGTGAGCTCGGTGAAGAACCATCTGAAGATCGTGGCGGCGCAGTAATCGCGCTGAAGTCAGTGCAGCTCGCGGCGTAACTGCCGCTGCCGGGCCACCCGCGCCGCGTTCTCACGAACGCATGCGCGGGTGGCCTTTCTCTTTCCACGCTGCGGCTTTAACCGCGCCCGGCCTGCTTCAGTTGCTCGCGGCGCGCATCGCCCTGACGCGCGAGCATCCAGCCCGGATACTCGGCGGGCAAACCGCTGACATCGTCGAGCATCGCCAGTTCTTCCACGCTGAGCTTGACCTTCGTGGCCGCCACGTTGTCGTCGAGCTGATCCGTGCGTTTCGCGCCGATGATCACCGTCGTCACCGCGCGCTGATGCAGCAGCCACGCCAGCGCGATCTGCGCCACCGACACGCCCTTTTGCTCCGCGATCGGCCGCATCGCATCGATGCAATCCCACGCGCGCTCGCGCTCCACGGGCGGAAAGTCGAAGGTCGTGCGACGGCTGCCCGCTTCGCCCTGCTTGTCGCGCCCGTATTTGCCGCTCAGCAGGCCGCCCGCAAGCGGGCTCCACACCATCAGCCCGAGTCCTTCGCTCGCGAGCATCGGCACGATTTCGCGTTCGAGATCGCGGCCCGCGATCGTGTAATACGCCTGCAAGGACTGGAACTGCGCAAGCCCGCGATGCTGCGCGATGCCGAGCGCCTTCACGATCTGCCACGCCGCCCAGTTCGAGACGCCCACGTAACGCACGTGGCCGTGCTGCACGAGCGTGTCGAGCGCGCGCACGGTTTCCTCGATCGGCGTGGCCGGGTCGAAACCGTGAATCTGATAGAGGTCGATGTGGTCGAGTTGCAGGCGCTTGAGGCTCGCCTTCACGCCTTCCATGATGTGATAGCGCGTTGCGCCGCGCTGGTTCGGCGACGGGCCCATTTCGCCGGGCACCTTGGTCGCGATCAAGTAACGGACTGTAAAGGGAACCGGCTGCGTGCCGATAATCCATACAACCTGTTTTCTATGTTGATCGAGTTTCGCCAGGCCGCGCCTCGCGCGCAAACGCAGCACACTGAAAACTCAACCCGGCCCGGCATATACAAGGGCTCGCTCATCAACGTCAGCGAGGCTGCAACGGAAAGCCCGCCACCCACGGCAGTACCCGCAATTCCGCAGCATGGACGTGCAGGCCGTCAGTCGGAGAGCCGGCAGCGACTGGAAGCACTGTTCGCCATCGCCAACCAGCCATTCCGGTACGTCACGACGTTCCACGGCCAGTTCACCAACGACACGCTTTTCTACATCGACGACCTGACCATCGGCAGCCGTTACACCGTGCGCGGCTTCGACGGCGAAACGATGCTCGCGGCCGAACGTGGCTTCTACTGGCGCAACGAACTGCAATGGCCGGTGCTCCAGACGGGACAGACGTTGTACGCGGGGATCGACTACGGGCGCGTGTTCGGGCCGAACACGGCAGCACTGGCTGGAACGCAACTGGCGGGCGCGGTGATCGGCATTCGCGGCGGCGTGCCGACGAAATATGTTGGCGTCTCGTATGACCTGTTTGCGGGGACGCCGATCTACAAGCCCAAAAACTTCCCGACCGCGCGCTGGACAGTCGGGTTCCAGATCACGGGGCAGTTCTGACTAGTGCTGTGTCGCCGGCACTTTGAGGGCACCGATCACTTCGTTAAACTTCTCGGTTTCGTCAGGTCCGATTCTGTAGGCATGCACGGGACATCGGATGTCCATTTCTGACGACTGGCTGCCTTCCGACGCTACGCCCTCAAGCGCGGCCAGGCATTCGTGCAACTGCTCTTTCGATAGTCCGTCTTCCATCGCGAGTGAAGTTACTCTTTGAATCGTGCCAAAAAAGTTTGAGTGATTTATCGCGGCCGACGAGGCGTTCGGCGTCGGCCTGTTGCAGGTCGCCGATCTGGTTCCAGATGCCGGCGCCGCCTCCGAACGTCATGGTGCCAAGACATAGTTCGGACACGAACAGGCCGGTGCGGCCCAGAGGATTCAATCGCATGGTGGAACTCCTGATGACACTTGCGGGGTCGAGGAAACGTCCAACGGGGCGAGGATACTGCGTTCGCGCGCCGCGTGCCGGAAGCGGGCGCGACGCCGGCACGCGCGGCCGAAACCTGCCAGACTGGCGTGACGCTCTGGACACCGTGAGCGGACGACTTCATCGAATCCTGTCCGCGAACGACGTTACCGGACGCCTTTCGACACGCCGCGCCCGCCCGCGACATCCGGCGCGACGCCTGGAAATTCGCACGCCTGGAAATTCGCGTAACGCGCCCTCATCTTCGTGCGCATGAACCCGCCCTCGACCGCCTCAAGCCGCGCCGACCCGCCGTCCGACCCGCCGGTGAAGCCGCGCCGCCGCCGCGCCGCGGCCGGCGACAACGCGCTCGCGCAGTTCCATCCGGCCGTGGCCGGCTGGTTCCGGCGCAGCTTCGACGCGCCCACGCCCGCGCAGCGCGCCGCGTGGCCGCTGATCGCCGCCCATCGCGCCACGCTGGTCGCCGCGCCGACGGGTTCGGGCAAGACGCTGACGGCCTTTCTCGCCGCGCTCGACGAACTCGTGCGCGAAGGTCTCGCGAACGGCGGCGCGCTGCCCGACGCGACGCTCGTCCTCTACGTCTCGCCGCTCAAGGCGCTCTCGAACGACATCCGCCTGAATCTGGAGCAGCCGCTCGCGGGCATCGGCGAGGAACTCGCGCGCCTGCATTTGCCGCCCGTCGAGATCCGCACCGCCGTGCGCACCGGCGACACACCGCAGCACGAACGCGCCGCGCTGCGCAAACGCCCGCCACACATCCTCGTGACGACGCCCGAATCGCTCTACGTGCTGCTCGGTTCCGAATCGGGCCGACGCATGCTGGCGAGCGTGCGCAGCGTGATCGTCGACGAAATTCACGCGCTCGCGGGCAACAAGCGCGGCGCGCATCTCGCGCTGAGCCTCGAACGGCTCGACGCGCTGTGCGGGCGCAAGCTGCTGCGCATTGGCTTGTCGGCGACGCAAAAGCCGATCGAGACCGTGGCGCGCTTTCTGGTCGGCTTCGGCGATAGCGATGGCGATGAAAATGGCGACGAACGCGCCGCGCCCGCCTGCGAAATCGTCGACGTGGGACACGCGCGCGAGCGCGATCTCGCGCTCGAAGTGCCGCCCGTGCCGCTCGAAGCCGTGATGGCCAACGACGTCTGGGAGCGCGTCTACGACCGCATGGCCGAGCTGGTCGCGCTGCATCGCACCACGCTCGTGTTCGTGAACACGCGGCGCATGGCCGAGCGCGTGGCGCGCCATCTGACCGAGCGGCTCGGCAACGACGTGGTGGCCGCGCATCACGGCAGCCTCGCGCGCGAGCAGCGCTTCGACGCCGAACAGCGCCTCAAACGCGGCGAATTGCGCGTGCTGGTCGCGACGGCGTCGCTTGAACTGGGCATCGATATCGGCGATGTCGATCTCGTCGTGCAGGTCGGCTCGCCGCGCTCGATTGCCGCCTTCCTGCAACGCGTCGGGCGCTCGGGCCACCAGGTCGGCGGCACGCCGAAGGGCCGGCTCTTTCCGACTTCGCGCGACGATCTGATCGAATGCGCGGCGCTGCTCGATTGCGTGCGGCGCGGCGAACTCGACCGGCTCGCGCTGCCGCACACGCCGCTCGATGTGCTCTCGCAGCAGATCGTGGCCGAAGTGGCCTGCGAGGAATGGAACGAGGACGCGCTCTATGCGCTCGCGCGCCGCGCCGCGCCGTTCGCGACGCTCGAACGCGCGAAATTCGACGCCGTGCTGCGCATGCTCGCCGAAGGCTACACGAGCCGTCACGGGCCGCGCGCCGCGTATCTGCATCGCGACGTGGTGAGCCAGACGCTGCGCGCGCGGCGTGGCGCGCGACTCGCCGCGCTGACTTCGGGCGGCACGATCCCCGACAACGCCGATTACGCCGTGCTGCTCGAACCGCAAAGCGTGCGGATCGGCACCGTCAACGAGGATTTCGCGGTCGAAAGTCTCGCGGGCGATGTGTTTCAGCTCGGCAATGCGTCGTACCGGATTCTGCGCATCGAAGCGGGCCGCGTGCGCGTGGAGGACGCGCAGGGTCAGCCGCCCAACATCCCGTTCTGGCTCGGCGAAGCGCCCGGACGCAGCGACGAGCTGTCGTTCGCGATTTCGCGTTTGCGCACGCAGATCGAGGCGCTCTTGAGCGACGGCGATGAAGCCTTGAATCATTCGGATGGCGAATCATCGTCGAAAGCGAAAGCAAGCAGCGCGGCGAACATCGAGCGCGCGATTGCCTGGCTCATCGACACGGCCGGTATCGACGACGCCAGCGCGCGGCAAATCGTCGACTATCTCGCGCGTGCCCGCCAGGCGCTGACCGTCTTGCCCACGCAGGACACGCTCGTGATGGAGCGCTTTTTCGACGAAGCGGGCGGCACGCAACTCGTGATCCACGCGCCGTTCGGCAGCCGCGTGAATCGCGCGTGGGGACTCGCGCTGCGCAAGCGTTTCTGTCGCCAGTTCAATTTCGAACTGCAGGCCGCCGCGACCGAGGACGCCATCATTCTGTCGCTGACGGGCGCGCACAGCTTCGCGCTCGACGAGGTCTGGCGCTATCTGCATTCGAATTCCGCCGAGCATCTGCTGGTGCAGGCGCTGCTCGACGCGCCGCTGTTCGGCGTGCGCTGGCGCTGGAACGCGACCACCGCGCTCGCGCTGCCGCGCCAGACCGGCGGACACAAGACGCCGCCGCAAATCCAGCGCATGCGCAGCGAGGATCTGCTCGCCGCCGTCTTTCCCGATCAGGTTGCGTGCGTCGAAAATCTCGCGGGCGAGCGCGAGATTCCCGCGCATCCGCTCGTCGCCCAGACGCTCGACGATTGCCTGCACGACGCGATGGACACGCACGCGTGGCTCGCGCTGCTGCGCCGCATCGAGTCGCGCGACGTGGCGCTCGTGACGCGCGAGCTCTCCGCGCCCTCGCCGCTCGCGGCCGAAATCCTGACCGCGCGTCCCTACGCTTTTCTCGACGACGCGCCGATCGAGGAGCGCCGCACGCAGGCCGTGCTGTCGCGGCGCTGGAGCGATCCCGAATCCGCTGACGATCTGGGCGCGCTCGACGCCGACGCCATCGCGAACGTGCGCGGAGAAGCGTGGCCGCAAGTGCGCAGCGCCGACGAAATGCACGACGCGCTCACCACGCTCGGCGCGCTCGCGCAAAGCGAAATCGACAGCGAGCCGAACGCGCGCGACTGGCAGACGTGGCTCGCCGGACTCGCCGCCGCCGGGCGCGCGACGCGCGTGCCGATCGTCCACAACGACAGCCGCGACGAAGCCTTGTGGGTAAGCATCGAGCGGCTCGCGTGCGTGCGCGCCGTCTATCCGCAAGCGCGTTGCGAGCCGCCGCTCACGCCGCCGCCCGAGTATGACGAGCCGTGGACCGAGGACGCCGCGCTCGTCGAATTGATCCGCGCGCGGCTCTCGGGTTTCGGGCCGCTGACGGTCGCGCAGATCGCGCGGCCGCTCGCGCTGGAAGCGAGCGTGGTCGCGCTTGCGCTGACGCGGCTCGAAGCCGAAGGCAGCGTGATGCGCGGTCGCTTCACGCCAGGCGCGCGCGACGAAGAATGGTGCGAGCGTCACCTGCTCGCGCGCATCCATCGCTATACCGTGCGCAAGCTGCGCCGCGAAATCGAGCCGGTCGAGCGCCACGATTTCATGCGCTTCCTGTTCGAATGGCAGCACGTCGCGCGCGACGCACGCGGCTCGGGGCGCGACGCGCTCGCCGCGATGCTCGAACAACTCGAAGGCTGGGAAGCGTCGGCGCTCGCGTGGGAGGACGAGATCCTGCCCGCGCGCATCGACGATTACACGCCGATGCTGCTCGACGAGTTGTGCCGCTCCGGACGCCTCACGTGGGCGCGGCTGCCCGCGCGCGCGGGTGCGGCGACGACGACCGTGCGCAGCACGCCGGTCGTGCTGTTGCCGCGCCGCGAAATGGCGCGCTGGACCGCGCTCGTCGATGCGACCGACACCGCTGGACTCTCGGTGCGCGCGCAGCGCGTGTATGGCGCGCTGCTGCGGCACGGCGCGATGTTCTTCGACGAACTGGCCGCCGATGCGCATCTGCTCGGCGTCGAACTGGAGAACGCGCTGGGCGAACTCGTCGCCGCCGGACTCGTGAACGCCGACAGTTTCGCCGGCTTGCGCGCGCTGGTGAAGCCCGCCGCGAAGCGCAATGCGCATCACGGACGCCGCAAGCCGCGCGGTTTCGGGCCGCTCGCCGGCGGCATGGCGGACGCGGGCCGCTGGGCGGTGTTGCGGCGCGTGGAGCCGGCCGATGAGCAGGAAAGCGCGACGGACGATGGCAGCGCGCGAACGCCGCGTGCGGTGACGGCGAGTCCCGCGCGACGTCCGCCCGCCGATCCGGCCTTGCTTGAGCACGTCGCGGACGTGCTGCTGCGCCGCTACGGCGTGGTGTGCTGGCAAGTGCTCGCGCGCGAGGCCGCGTGGCTGCCGCCGTGGCGCGATCTGCTGCGCGTGCTGCATCGGATGGAAGCGCGCGGAAACGTGCGCGGCGGACGCTTCGTCGCGGGGCTATCGGGCGAACAGTTCGCGCTGCCCGAAGCGGTGGCGTTGTTGCGCGAGGTGCGGCGGCGCGGGGAGCGGTCCGTTCGTTCAGATCGCTCGGATCGTTCGGAGGGCGAAACGGTGTGCATCGCCGCCGTCGATCCGCTGAATCTCGTGGGATCGGTGCTGCCTGGCGAGAAGGTGCCGGCGGTCGCGGGTAATCGCCTGGCTTTTCGTGATGGCGTGCCGGTTGCCGCGCTGGTCGCGGGACGGTTTGAATTTCGCGGCGAGTTCGATGAGGCGACGCGCGCGGCATTGCGCGCCGCGTTGGCGCGAGGGGCTTAGGCGCGGGGCGCTCGGGCTGCGCGTGTGTGCCTTTATCGTGGACTCTGACTTGCCTCGATATCCGCGCTAGAAACGGCCCGCTCCGCATCCACGCGTTGCAAGCCATAGCTTCGCGATGAATGCGGGCGCTTTTACGATGGACCTTTCTGTTCAGCCGTCTCGCGCAGGACTGGCAGTTAGTTGCAATTCGCTGCGCGGCAAATAAGCGGGCAGTTAGTTGCGAACGCTCACCGGCACGCCGCCAAAATGCCGACGCACACGCAGACCATTCGCGACCACCAGCAAACTGGCGCCGACATCGGCGAACACGGCCATCCAGAGCGTCGCCTCGCCCGCCAGCGCGAGCACCAGAAACACGGCCTTGATGCCGAGCGCCAGCGCGATGTTCTGCATCAGCACCGCCGACACCTTGCGGCTCAGTCCCACGAACGCCGCGATCTTGCGCGGATCGTCGTCCATGATCGCGACGTCGGCGGTTTCGAGCGCCGTCGCCGTGCCCGCCGCGCCCATCGCGAAGCCGATGTCGGCGCGCGCCAGCGCCGGCGCGTCGTTCACGCCGTCGCCCACCATCGCGGTCATGCCGTGGCGCGCCGACAGATCCGCGACCGCGTCCTGTTTGTCCTGCGGCAGCAGATTGCCGCGCGCGTCGTCGATGCCGAGCTGCGCGGCGATCGCGCGCGCCGTCGCCGGGTTGTCGCCGGTCAGCATGACGGGCGTCACGCCGAGCTGCTTGAGCGCGCGCACCGCGTCCGCGCTTTCGGGCCGCACGGCGTCGGCGACCGCGAACAGCGCGACGGCCTCGCGCGGCGAGCACAGCACGATCGCCGTCTTGCCCTGGGTTTCGAGCGTCGCAAGACGCGCTTCGAGGTCGGGCGAGCACACGCCCAGCGACTCCACCAGCCGGTGATTGCCGAGATGCCAGACTTCGCCCGCGATGCGCCCTTTCACGCCGAGCCCGTTGAGCACCGCGAAATCGTCGACGGCGACCAGCGCGGCCTGCGCACCTTGCTCCGCACGCGTCCGCCAGCCCGCGACGACGGCGCGCGCGACCGGATGCGTGCTCGCATCGTCGAGGCTCGCGGCGAGGTGTAACGCGTCATCGACGGACAGCGCGCCGAGCGCAAACGCATCGGTCAGCGCGGGCTGGCCGCGCGTGAGCGTGCCGGTCTTGTCGAGCGCGACGGCCTTGAGCAGATGCCCGCGTTCGAGCCACACGCCGCCCTTCACGAGGATGCCCGCGCGGGCCGCGGCGGCGAGGCCGCTCACCACCGTCACGGGCGTCGACACGACCAGCGCGCACGGACACGCGATCACCAGCAGCACGAGCGCCTTGTAGAGCCACGCGCTCCACGCGCCGCCGAACGCGAGCGGCCCGGCCACGGCGATCAGCACCGCGAGCGCGACGACCGCCGGCGTGTAATAGCGCGCGAACTGATCGACGAAACGCTGCGTGGGCGCGCGCTGCGCCTGCGCCTCCTGAACCGCCGCCGCGATGCGCGCGAGCGTGCTGTCGCGCGCGACCGCCGTGACGCGCGCCTCCACGACGCCGTCGACGACGATGCTGCCAGCGTAAAGCGCATCGCCTTGCGCCTTGTCGACGGGCAGGCTCTCGCCGGTGATGGGCGCCTGGTCGAGCGCGGCGCGGCCCGATTCGACGCGGGCGTCGAGCGGCACGCGCTCGCCGGTGCGCACACGGATGCGGCTATCGACGGCGACGTCGGCCACCGCCAGCGTGCGCCACTCGCCTGCGCTCCAGACGTCGGCCGTTTCGGGCGCGAGCGCGGTCAGCGAGCGGATCGCATTGCGCGCGCGTTCGAGCGAGAGGGCCTCGATTTGCTCGGCGAGCGCGAACAGGAACACGACCATGGCCGCTTCCGGCCACTTGCCGATGACGATCGCGCCGGCCACCGCCAGCGACATCAGAAAGTAAATGTTGATCGTGAAGTTCTTGAGCGCGATCCAGCCTTTGCGCAGCGTCGGCAGACCGGCGCAGAGCAGCGAAACGACGGCGCAGATCAGCACGGGCACGCCGGTTTCGTGGCCGGTGGTCCACGCGAGCACTTCCGCGCCCGCCGCCGCGACGCCGCTTGCGGCAAGCAGCAGCTTCTGGCGCAGCGCGAGGCCAACGCCCGGCGCCAGGCCAGCATCGGCGCGATTCCCGGCGTCATCGTCGGCGAGCGGACGCGGCGCCATGTCGAGCGCGCGCAACGCGAATTCGAGCGGCTGCGCATCGGGCAGACGGTGATAGACGGTCAACTCGCGCGCGATCAGGTCGAAGTCGAGGCGCGCGACGCCCGGCATCGGTTCGAGCCGGTTGCGGATCAGCCGCTCCTCGGTCGGACAGTCCATGTTGTCGATGCGGTAGCGCGCGCGTTGCGTGCCTTCCGGCGCGGGCGCCAGCGCGCGAAGACGTGCGGCGGGTTGCGGTGCGGCGCCTTGGCAGCAGGACGACGCGGCGTGGTCGTGGGTGTGGTCGTGATCGTGCGCGTGATCCGCATGGTCGTGATCGTGGCCGTGCGAATGGTCGTGATCGTGTTCATGTCCGCCAGCCGGCGCGGCCGAATCGGCCGTTGCCGCCGCGTCCGCGACTTCGGTGTGACAGCCATGATCGGCATGACAGCCGCAGGCAGGTTTATGATCGTGCCCCGATCGCTTCGATGCCACGCCCGATGCCGCGGCTGCGCCGTCCGCGCCGGACGCACCGGCGCGCGCCCGATAGCGCCGAGCGAGCACCAACCGCGACAAGAATGCCTGACCCATGGCCGAGTTCTCCCAAAGATGACAGAATCATTGGACAGCCTGTAGTCGCTACAGGGTCAAGCCATTTTTGGGAACTGTGACGATGAGAATCGGTGAATTGGCGCGCCACGCCCACTGCGACGTGGAAACCGTGCGCTTCTACGAGCGCGAGGGTTTGCTCGACGAACCCGCGCGCGAAACCAACGGCTACCGCAGCTATACGGCCGCGCACGCAGCACAGCTGAACTTCATCCGCCATTGCCGTTCGCTGGGCATCGGTCTCGCGGACATCCGCACGCTGCGACGCTTTCAGGCGGACCCGAGCCAGCCGTGCGACGAAGTAAACGAGCTGATCGACAGCCAGATCGCGCGTATTCATCAGCAGATCGAATCGATGCGCACGCTCGAACAGCAACTGCGCACGCTGCGCGACAGTTGCCACGCGCACCACAGCAGCAGCGCCGAGTGCGGGATCATGAAAAATCTCGAGCAGCCGATCGACGATGAAAACTGCTCGTGCCACGCGGACGCGCCGCTCGACGCCCAGGCGCCTCACTCCCAGCGCGCGAATCAGTCGCATCACTGAACCGCAGCACGGATTCACGCCGCGCTGGAAGCCGGCAAGCCCGCGCGACATCCTCCTATGCACGGCCCGGCAACGTTCCGGGCGGCGCATGACGGCAAGATGGCCGTTTCAGCGCATCACGGCGCCTTGGCGATCACTTCGGCGACCGTCGCCGTGAGCTTCTTCGCGTAGGGCACGTGCAGGAATTCGTTCGGCCCGTGCGCATTCGACTTCGGGCCGAGCACGCCGCACACCATGAACTGCGACTTCGGGAAACCGGCCTGCAGCACGTTCATCAGCGGGATCGTGCCGCCCTGACCCAGGTATGCGCAGTCGGCGCCGAAGTGCGTGCGCGAGGCGTCGTCGAGCGCGCCCGCCAGCCACGGCGCGAGATCGGGCGCGCTCCAGCCGTTGGCCGCGCCGGCGTCGGGCTTGAAGGTGACCTTTGCGTTATACGGCGGGTCGAGTTCCAGCAGGGCCTTGAGTTCCGCCACGGCCTTCGACGCCTCCACGAGCGGCGGCAAGCGCAGCGAGAGCTTGAATGCCGTGCGCGGACGCAACACGTTGCCCGCATCGGCCAGCGCGGGCAGGCCCGCCGCGCCCGTCACGGACAGCGAAGGCCGCCACGTGGAATCGAGCAGCGCCTGTTGCGGATCGCTCGTGGTAGGCAGCACGCGGCGGCCATCCTGACCGCACGCCCACGGCATGCTCTTCCAGACGTTTTCGCCAAGGATTTGCGCCGTGGCCTGCGCCTCCGCAAGCCGCGTGGACGGAATCGCGCAATGGAAGCCCTTGGGCAGCAGCGTGCCGCTCGCGGCGTCTTCGAGCCGCTCGAACAACTGACGCATGATGCGGAAGCTCGACGGCGCGATGCCGCCATACGAGCCCGAGTGAATGCCCTCTTCCAGCACGTCGACTTCCAGATCGCCCGAGACGAGTCCGCGCAACGAAGTCGTGAGCCAGAGCTGATCGTAATTGCCCGCGCCGGAGTCGAGACACACCACGAGACCGACATCGCCCAGACGATCGCGCAGCGCGTCGACATACGACAACAGGTCGTAGCTGCCCGATTCCTCGCAGGTTTCGATGAGGCCCACGCAACGCGGACGCTCGATACCCTGCGCGTCGAGCGCCGCCAGCGCGGTGACGCTCGCATAGATGGCGTAGCCGTCGTCCGCGCCGCCGCGACCGTAGAGGCGGCCGTCTTCGAGCTTCGGCGTCCACGGGCCGAGGTCGTTGCGCCACCCCGCGAACTCGGGCTGCTTGTCGAGGTGGCCGTAGAGCACGACGGTTTCAGTGCTGCCCGAACGCGTGGCGGGCGCCTCGAAGAAGATTACCGGCGTGCGGCCCGCCAGCCTGACGACTTCGAGCTTGAGGCCGCGCACCGGCTGCTGCTCGGCCCATTGCGCCGCTTCCTGCACGACGCGCTCCAGATAACCGTGCTTCGCCCAGTCGGGATCGAACGCCGGACTCTTCGCCGGCACGGCGATGTAATCCGTGAGCGCGGGCACGATTTCGTCGTTCCACTTACGCTCGACGAAGGCGCGCAAGGCGTCGTGATCGAGTTGACGGGTGTCCTCTGTCGTGTCTGAGCTCATGGCGGGCATTCCTGCGAAGAAAAACCCGATGATAGACCCGAACAGGCATCGGGCGGAGGGTTCGCCAAAAACGTTGGCCATCCGGCCAGGACCGATAACCGCGCAACCCCGATCCGCGCGACAATGGGCCACCGGCGGCGCCCTTTCCACGGAGGATCGACCATGGCGAGCCATTCCCTCTTCGAGATCGTCGTGCTGCTCGCGGCGGTCGTGATCTACTTCCTGCCCGCGATGATCGCGGACCGGCGCGCGCGCCACGACCTGCTGACCATCGCGCTATTCAATGCGGTGATCGGCTGGACCGTGCTGGGCTGGCTGCTCGCGCTCTACTGGGCGCTGCAGCCGAATCCCCCCAAGGACCTCGGCGGCAACGTCAAGGTGCGCAGCCGGCGCGTCGGCATGCAGCTGTTTTCGCGCCGTCTCGACGACCGCGTTCAGGCACGCGGCGCACGTCGCGACACCGACACCGCGCCCACCAGCGAGCCCAGGAACGCCGACCGCGAACGCTCGTCGCATTGAATCGCGCCATCGCGTGATCACGGGGTCACGCCTGGCCACGCCCTGGCCAGATGGCCAACGTCGAAGGAAGGCCGCGCACACGGACGCGGCGCATGAAATAATCGGTCCATTAACGTTCGAGCAGCTTCAAGGACGTTCAAGCGCGTTCGAGCCGTTGCCCTGATACGGCTCGCACGCGTCCCTCCCGCCACGCCACCCGCATGCCCACGGAGCCCGCCATGCCCCACGTCGCCCCGCTGTTCGCCTTTGCCGCCGTCGCTCTCGGCATGGCGCTCACGCCCGGTCCCAACATGATCTATCTGATCTCGCGCTCGATCTGCCAGGGTCGCAAGGCCGGGCTCATTTCGCTCGGCGGCGTTGCGCTGGGCTTCATCTTCTATATGTTGTGCGCCGCTTTCGGCATTACCGCGCTGCTCATGGCCGTGCCGTTCGCCTACGACGCGCTGCGCCTCGGCGGCGCGCTCTATCTGGCCTGGCTCGCGTGGCAAACGCTCAAGCCGGGTGGCCGCTCGCCCTTCCAGGTGCGCGAACTCACGCCGGACCGTCCCAGCAAGCTGTTCCTGATGGGCTTCGTCACGAATCTGCTGAATCCGAAGGTGGCGATCCTGTATCTCTCGCTGCTGCCGCAGTTCATCGACCCGTCGCGCGGCAGCGTGCTCACGCAGTCGATCGAACTCGGCACCGTGCAGATCGCGCTTTCGGTGACGGTGAACGCCGCCGCCGCGATCACGGCCGGCTCGATCGCGTCGTTCCTGGCGCGTCGCCCGACATGGCTCGTGATCCAGCGTTATCTGATGGGGACGGTATTGGCCGGTCTGGCCGTGCGGATTGCCGCCGAAGGGCAACGTTAAGACGTAGCGCGAACCAGTATGTGCCTGCGGCACCGCTGCGGGCACGGCACGCGCAAGGCGCCGAACCTGCGTTCAACCTGTACGTGCACGCGCAACCTGGCGCTCAGGCCGCGCGTGCGGCCGGCGGCATGCGCAGCTTCACGGAACCCGCGGGAATCGAGCGCGGCTCGATGCGGACCATGTCCTGCGCGAACATGTCCTGACGCAGTTCGCCCTGTTCGTCGAACCATTGGCAGATCAGCCAGTGACCACTGGCGAAGCCCACCGGCCCCGCATACATCACCGTCATGCGCGGCCCACCCGACATAAGGGTGACGACATCGCCAATACCGGCCAGGACGATGGGCTGGCTTTCTGCAAGCGCTAGCTCTACGGTCGTATCAAGCATGATGTACCCCGGAAAAAGATCGGCCCATTGAAATCCCCGGAGCGGGCCTCGTGTCCCGCCTTGATGCCGCTTCGACGCCATTTTTCACAATAATGGCTTTTACGCGGCTATTAATGAGTTTCGCAAGACTATCAACCCGATTTAATCCGCGCAAGCAATTTTAGCCAGACTACGGAAAACCCGTATTAGCATTGCTCACCTGTCAGAACGATCATCAATTTGCGTAATTGCAATACGCATCGGCGTGGGCATTGAAGCACGCAGAAACTACCGTCAGCCCCCGCCACTGGGCGACTGGAGCAGGCAATTCGTACCGTCCCGGGCCGCGACTGCGCAAACAGTATTATTATTTCCGCGCTGCTACGCTTTTTTGACGAGTTGGGTGCTGCGACAATTCGACCAGAATCCCTGCATTAACCATTCAGTTCAAAACCACGGCATTCGTAACTGCAAGGTAAAACCACACTAAAAAAAGCCATCTGAAAAAGCGCGCCGTCAAAACCGTCCGTTCGTTTTATTTTTTGTTTAGGATGCGGGCAATTATTTATCGCTCACCGTTGTTTTCAAATAAACATACGGTTTCAAAATCACGCGTGAAATATGGCTGTCACGCGCAGGGGATGGCAAGGGTCCGCCGCACAAGGTAAAACGCCCCGTCCGGTCAACCCGGACGGGGCGTTTAACAGCCGGTCACTGCCCGACGAACCGCCGCTTACTCCGCGAACGGCAGCGTGGTCTGCCCTTCGGCGCGCATGCCGAACACGTTGAGCGTCATCGCCACCAGCGCGTAATAGCCCAGCAGGCCGACCAGGTTGATCGTCGTCTCGTGGCCGAAGCGCTCGACCGCGCGGGCATACGTGGCGTCGGAAACGCGCTTCGTGTCGTAAAGCTCGGTCGTGAATGCGTAGATCAGCGCGTCGTCGGCTTCGTCGAAAACCGGCTGTGCGCCGGTGCGGATCTGCTCCGCCAGCGCTTCGGGCACGCCCGCCTTCAGCGCGATCGGATAGTGGATGAACCACTCCGCCTGCGCCTGCCAGCGCTGCGCCGTCACAAGAATCGCGAGTTCGGACAGACGCAGCGACAGGCCCGTGCTGTACCGGCAGAACGCGCCCAGACGCTGCGCATGCTGCGCCAGTTCCGGGCTGTGAACCCAGCCGAGAAACGGCCCGTTCAGATTGCCGCGCGGGCCGGAAAGGATTTCGTCGAGCACGGCTTTCTGCTCGGGCGTCGCGGTCGCGGCGTCGAAGGCCGGCAGCCGCGGGTTCTGGGATTGCGTCATCGCTTGACTCCGATTGACTTCGATTAACTGCGATTGACTCCGGGCTTCCCGGTTGAGGTCGAAAAAGTATGCCGATTGCGCCACTCCGGATTACGCCATTCGGGCGCAACGGCGCGCGGACAGTCAGGCCGTCGCCGACGCAGCCACGTTCACGCCCGTCGACGCCAGCGCCGCCCCGATCGCCGCCGCAAGCCGGTCCTCGATCGTATCGATCTCCTGCGCCGTGCAGATGAACGGCGGCGCGAGCAGCACGTGGTCGCCGTTCCTGCCATCGACGGTCCCGCCCATCGGATACACCATCAGCCCGCGCGCGAACGCCTCGCGCTTGATCGCCGCATGCAGCTTGAGCGCCGGATCGAAGCTCGCCTTCGTTTCACGGTCCTTCACCAGCTCGACGCCGACGAACAGCCCACGGCCGCGCACGTCGCCGATATACGGATGCTCGGCGTAACGCTCGCGCAGCCGCGCGCGCAGTTGCTCGCCGCGCGCGAGCACGTTGTCGAGCAGCTTGTCCTCGGCGATCACGCGCTGCACTTCGAGCGCCGCCGCGCAGGCCGTGGCATGGCCGATATAGGTGTGGCCGTGCTGGAAGTAACCGCTGCCGCCCACGATGGTTTCATAGATGCGCGCGCTCACGAGCGTCGCGCCGATCGGCTGATAGCCGGCGCCCAGACCCTTCGCGATGGTCAGCAGATCGGGCGCGACGCCGTCCTCCGCGCAGGCGTACAGCCAGCCCGTGCGGCCCATGCCCGACATGATCTCGTCGAGGATCAGCAGCACGCCGTAGCGATCGCACACCGCGCGGATCTTGCGGAAGTAGTCGCGCACCGGCGGCACCGCGCCGGCCGTCGCGCCGACCACCGTCTCCGCCACGAAGGCCGCGACGTTTTCCGCGCCGAGTTCGAGGATCTTCTGTTCGAGTTCATCGGCGAGACGTTGCGCGTAGGCTTCGTCGGTTTCGCCCTCGTGACGCTCGCGATACGCGTAGCACGGGCTCACGTGATGCGATTCGATCAGGATCGGCAGGAACGGCTCGCGTCGCCATGCGTTGCCGCCGATCGCCAGCGCGCCGAGCGTATTGCCGTGATAGCTCTGGCGACGCGCGATGAAATGACGGCGCGTCAGCTCGCCCTTCTCCACGAAGAACTGGCGCGCGAGCTTGAGCGCGGCCTCGATCGCCTCGGAACCGCCCGAGACGAAATAGACGTGATCGAGCCCTTCGGGCGCGTTCGCGATCAGATGATCGGCGAGTTGCTCGGAGGCGTCGGTGGTGAAGAACGAGGTGTGCGCGTACGGCAGTTGCTGCGCCTGGCGCTTGATCGCGTCGATCACGCGCTGGTTGCTGTGACCGAGGCACGACACGGCCGCGCCGCCGCTCGCGTCGATATAGCGCTTGCCGGTCGAATCGATGATCTCGATACCCTCGCCCGCCACTGCCACCGGCAGGGTCTGTTTGGGCATGCGATGAAAGACTTTGCTCATGTGCGGTCTCGCTGAATGCTGCGAAGTGAGGCGATGAAATCGGGGAATGTTCGGACGCGCGTGTCAGACGCGCGCGATCTGCTGGCGCATGACGCGCTCGCCGCCTTGCCAGACGTCGAGTGCGACGCCGCGCGGCTCGATGCGCATGCAGGCCGTGGCGAGCGTGTTTTCGTCGTCGGGATCGTGCGGGTCGTCGCGGAAAATCGGCAGGCCCGCGCCGCCGCGGTCGTGCAGCGTCTGCACGAAGGCCTCGCGGTCGGGATGCGCGCCGAGCGGCGGCAGCAAGTCTGCGAGCCGCGCCTGTCGATCGCGCGACGAATCGGTGACGATCTGCGACTCGCGCTCGCCATCCGGGTGATCCGCGTGAATCAGGTGATTGGCGTGGCCCGACGGCGCGCCGACCTCGACGACCGAGGCGCGCCGCGCCGTGGCCTCGACGCTGACGACGCGCACCGCACCCGTTGCGTCGAGGCCGCCCAGCGTGTGGTGAAAGCCGCTCGCGCGCGGCGTGTCGCGCAGCAGCGCGAGTGCGGCGTCGAGCGAGGCGGCGTCGAGCACGGCGCGCGCGAGGATCATGCGCGGCACGCCCGCGCGCGGCTCGCGGATGCGCACGTTGTTGATCGCCTGCGCCACCCCGGCACGCGACGCCGCGAACGTGTGGCCCGGCAGCGAACCCGGGTAATAGAAGCTGACGAAACCGGGCCGGCCCGCCGGCTCCACCTCGACCATGTGGCAGCGACCGCGCAGAAATGGATCGCCGTCTTCGTTGTGCGCGATCAGCCCGGCCTCGGGCGTGGCTGTCGCCAGCGTCGTGCAGCCGTCCGGCGCGTTATGGATCAGCTCGCCGCGGCAATTCCAGAGGAACAGATCGTGCGCCGGCCAGCCGAGCGCCGCCGCCATCGCGTCCAGTTCGGCCACCTGCGCCGGGAAATGACGCTCTGCCGCCTTGCGCAGCGCCTGCACGAACGCGTGACCGCGCCAGCGGCTCACCGCCTGCCACGCGGCGCTTCGCGCCATATAGCTGTCGAAGACGGGCTTCGCGAGTTCGCCGAGCTGCCGCCCGATCGCCTCGGGCGTGCCGCCCATCCGGAAAGACTTCAGTTCCTGCATCGATTGTTCCGCCTGTCAGTCTGGGCCGCGCCTGAAACGGCCGATGTCGGATTTATACGCCACACAACATATGTTGTCAAATGAAAAGCAATTTGCAACAAATGGGTTTACACGGCGCGTAAAAAAGCCGCCCTGGAAGGCGGCATGGCGGAACCGGTGTGCTGTCCGGACACTTCAATACAGTACGGATCAGTACGCTTCACGGGACATAAGCGCCGCGCGCGTTGAGCGAACGCTCGGCTTCCTCCAGCTGCGCCACCGCGCCCGCCCCTTCCAGCGAGAGCAGATGCGCAACCAGCGATTCGGCCAGCGCCGTCGCCGCCACGAGGGACGGAAAAAACGACGGGCTCTCGTGCGTGAAGATCAGCACCTTTTCGGCGTTGAGCGCGATGGGCGACACAGCGCTGTCGGTAATGGCGATCAGCTTGCTGCCCTTTTCGAGCGCGGCTTCGGCCACGCGCACCGCTTCGACCGAATACGGCGCGAAGCTGACAACGATCGTTGCGCTGTCGTGCTCGATGCCGAGCAACTGCATTTCGAGCGTCCCGGCTTCGCCGCCCAGCAACGAGACGGACGGACGGAACAAGCGGTAGCCATAGACGAGCCCGAACGCGACCGCGTAGCACGAGCGAAAGCCCGCCACGTGCACATGCTTCGCCTTCTTCAGCACGCGCGCGGCCTCGATGAGCGTGCGCGTGTTGTGCACGGCGCTGGCATCGAGGTTGTGTTGCTGCGCGGCGAGCAGATCGCGGGCGAGCGCGTCTTTTGCGCTGCCGGCGACGAGCGAACGCGCGCGGCTCGACAGCGGCTCGGGACGCGTGCGCACGCGCGCGACGAACAGATCGCGCAGCTCGTTCCAGCCCGGAAAGCCCAGTTGCTGCGAAAGCCGCACGAGCGATGCGGGCTGCACGCTGGCGCGCTCGGCGACCTTGCGCATCGACGAGACGGCGACTTCATCGGGATGATCGAGCAGAAATGCCGCGCCCGTCTGGAACTGCGGGCTCAGGTCGGAAAAGCGCGCGCGAATCAGCGCGGCAAGCTGGTCGAAGCTGTCTGGCATGCGAATGGCGGCGTAAGCCGGGCAGTGGGCGACAACAAATGTTACCACTGGTGTTGCGCAATGTTGTGAACGGAGCGGACAGACCCTCGCGATTCACCACCTCACTCACGAATGTATTGAGCGCTGCGTGGCAACGGATAGTCGCGGGCGATCGTTTCCTGAAGAAACTGCGTCACCGATTTAATGCATGACGATGCCCGCCGCCGACATCGCCGCAAACAATTGCGCAATCATGCTCGACGACTGGAACGACAGACGCGGATTGCTCACCACTTCATCGAGCCAGCGCACCGTATCGAGTTGAATCAGGTCGTTCACATACGAGGCGAATTCGTGACGACTCAAATCGTCCACATCGACCGGCGTGCCATGCGCTTCGAGATAAGCCGGCGCCGCGAACAGGCCGGATTCGCCGTACTGAAAGCGCCCGAAATTCCATCGATTCTGGTGGAGACCGCGTTTATCAGCAACCCGGGCGAAAAACGCAAACTCCAGATTCCGGCTTACCGCCAGCAAATGGCCGATGCGATTTACGACGGCATCCGCCAATATTTCGCCAGTCATCCGCCGCTTAAGCGCAACGTCACCGTTTGAATCTCGCGACCACATCGCACATCGACGTTCAGGACAGCTTGTTTCGCGGTGCGCTGTTAAAATGCCCGCGATTTCAGCCACTTTTCTCCGTGCATCGACCATGCGAATTCTCGCGATTGAAGATGACCCCGATATTCTCGGCAATATCGCCAGCTATTTGGGTGCCCGAAACACGATGGTCGATTGCGCGCTCGACGGCGTGCAAGGCTATGCGCTCGCCACGCGCAACGAATACGACGTCATCATTCTCGATCTCGCGCTGCCGCGGCTCGACGGCTACGAATTGTGCCGCCGCCTGCGTGAAGACGCGCAATGCGAAACGCCGCTCATCATGGTCACGGCGCGCGACACGCTCGACGAACGGCTCGCGGGTTTTCACGCCGGCGCCGACGACTATCTCGTGAAGCCGTTCGCGCTCGCCGAACTCGGCGCGCGCGTCAAGGCGCTCTCGCAGCGTCCGCGCAAACGCTCGGTCGCGCGCTCGCTGCAGGTCGCTGACCTCGTGCTCGATCTCGACACGCGCGAACTCGCGCGCGCGGGCCGAACCTTGCGTCTGCCGCCCGCGCCCATGACCTTGCTGAAAATTCTTATGCAGGAAAGCCCGTCGGTGGTGGCCCGCGTGCGTCTCGAGGAAGCGCTGTGGCTCGACTCGCCACCCGACAGCGACAGCCTGCGCACGCACATTCATCAGCTACGCCAGGTGATCGACAAGCCGTTCGAACAAGCGCTGCTGCAGACGGTGCACGGCGTGGGTTATCAGCTACGCGCGGCGCAAGACGATGCGCGCTGACGCGCCGCGAGACGCGAGCCAGACTCAGCCGCAGACTCGGTTGGAAACGCGTCCGCGCCGCACGCTCGCGCGCGACTTCGTGCTCGCCTATCTGGTGCTCGCGTTGATCGTCGGCGCGCTGCTCTCGCTCGTCTCGATGTGGACCGTCAACCGCCTCGAAACGCATTTGCAGCAGATCGATATGGGCATGGCGCTCGACCGCGTGCGCGACGAATATCTCGCGGGCAAGAGCGTTGGCCGCGTGAACCGCTTCTTTCACGGCGAACCGGGCAGCGATACGTTTCCGACCTGGCTGCGCGACGTCGAGCCCGGCTTCTCGCGCCTCGAACACGGCGACCGCGACTGGCATGTGATGGCCGACGACCGCGACGGCGTGCGCTACATGCTGCTGCGCGACTACACGGCTTTCGAGGAGCGCCGCGTGCATTCGCACTGGCTCACGGTGCTCAGCGTGGTCGCGAGTCTGCTGGTGGCGTTTCTGCTGGGCGGCGCCGTCACGCGCCGCTTCGTGCGCCCGCTGATCCGGCTCGCGGAACAGGTCGTCAAGCGTCCTGCGCTGCCGCCGCAAACGCGTCTCGCGCACGCGTATCCGGAGAACGAAATCGGCCGGCTCGCTGCCGCTTTCGACGCCACCTACAACGAACTCGAAGCCGCGCTGCAACGCGAAAAACTCTTTACCGCCGATGTGAGCCACGAATTGCGCACGCCGCTCACGGTTATTTCGAGTTCGTGCGAACTGCTGCTCGACGACCCCGCGCTCACCGCCACGCAACGCGCGAAACTCGAACGTGCGCACGCGGCCTCGCGCGACATTCATCAGCAACTCGCCGCGTATCTGATGCTGTCACGCGGTTCGGCCACGGCCACGGGCTTCGCGCAAAGCGACGTCGCCAGTGTGGTGCGCGAGGAAATCGCGCACTGGTCGCCACGCGCCACGCAACTCGGCTTGCGCATGGAAGGCGAATTCGCCCCTGCTAATCCATTACCTGGGATGACGAATCTTTTTCCGGCTGCACTGCTGCGTATCGTGCTCTCGAATCTGATCCGCAACGCGCTCCAGCACGCGGCCAGCGGCACGCGTATTCTCGTGCGCGCCGACGCCGCCAGTTTCGAAGTCGCCGACGACGGTCCTGGCATCGCGGCGAGCGTGAAGCCCCATGTTTTCACCCCATTCGTGCGCGGCGGCGAAGCGGGCGCGGACAATCTCGGCCTCGGGCTCTCGCTCGTCCAGCGCATCTGCGAGCATCAAGGCTGGCTTGTCACGCTCGATTCCGCGCCCGGCGCAGGCACGCGCTTTCGTATCGAACTCACGGCGAGCAAGGCCGCGATCGACTGAAAAATGCCTTGAATCAAGGGCTTTTCGCATCGACCGGGCATCGGCCACGCATCGGCGAAATCTGCCCTCGCCCGAATCATAGCGATGCCGGCATCAAGAAAACGTTAAGACGTCGTTCCGCGCGCACAGTGACACCTCACCATGCGTGCAACTCATGAAGTCAGCGAAATTACTCAACGTCGGCGCACGCGTGCAACGGTAGGATGCGGAGTTTTCCGCCAACGCCATTGCGCACGCACGTTCATGAGCACAGGTATGACTTCACGCCGCGCCTTCGCCACGCGCACGATTTTCACCGCCCTCCTGTTGCTCGCGCTGATCGGCGCGGGCGCATCGGTCTGGGCGTTTTCCGGTTACGTCGGTGTGGCGGCGACCGACAAGGACAATGCGCTCGTCGCGTGGTTTTTGCACACGACCTACCAGCGCTCGCTCGACCGGCAGTCGGCCGCGGTCGCGGTGCCGGACAATCTCGTGAACGACGTCAACGTGCGCGCGGGCGCGCATCTCTATGCGCAGCATTGTGTCTACTGCCACGGCGCGCCCGGCGTGCGTCTCGATCCGATCGGCGCGGGCATTTCGCCGCGCGCGCCGGATCTGCTCGCGGCCAAACGTCATAACGGGCCGCAATCGACGTTCTGGGTCATGCGCCACGGCGTCAAGATGACCGCGATGCCCGCCTTCGGCAAATCGCTCGACGACACGCAGCTCTGGCAGCTCGCGGCATTCCTGCGCGCCCGACGCGGCATCGACGCCGGGGACTATCGCGCGCTCACCGGCCCGGTAGCGGACGCGAGCGGCGATCCTTCCACCGGCCGGAAGAGTCCCTTGGCGGATTAGTGGTTAACCCTGGGAGATAAGACCTCTAGACTTTTAGTCATGGATTGCGGCGAGTTGCCGCAGCCAATCACGAAACAGATCGGAGGTTGTCATGAAGTCGCTTGTCCAGGTTGCTGCTGTTGCCCTTGCTCTCACGCTCCCGGTTGCCTCGTTCGCCCAGTCGAACGGCGGCATGACCCGCGCGCAGGTTCGCGCCGAACTCGTGCAGCTCGAACAGGCCGGCTATCGCCCGGGCGACGGCGACAACGCCCACTACCCGGAAGCGATCCAGGCCGCCGAAGCCAAGGTCGCCGCGCAGAACAGCGCAGTGGGCGGCGCCGCGGCCGGTTCGTCGGCAGCAGGCGGCCGTTCGCAAGCGGGCCAGTAAGGCCTCGTGAGCGTCGATGAGCGCCGATGAGCGCCCGTCGGCTTCACAGGCGCGGCCCGGTTGCGGCTGACGCATGACCGGCAAGCCGCGCCGAGCGTGCAAACGGAACATGAAACCGAGCGTGCGCGCGGCACACGACGCGCGCTCGGGCGCCGGATCGCGGCAATCCGCCGCACCGCTATAGTGCGACGGACCTCGATCCCGTCAAGCCGACAGGTCTTACACTGGTTACCGTCGCCCGCCGAGGAACCGCCCGTGCCTATCCAGTATCTGCGCAGCTTCACGTCCGTGGAACGCACCGAGAAAGCCAATCTCCGGCTCGGCCGCGCGCTCGCGTGCATCGCGGGCGCGGCCAACGCCGGCGGCTTCCTGGCGGTCGGGCAATACACCTCGCACATGTCCGGCATCGTCTCGTCGGTGGCCGACAACCTCGCGCTCGGCGATATCGGCCTCGCGCTCGCCGCGCTCAGCGCCATCTTCGCCTTCGCGGGCGGCGCGGCCACGTCCGCGGTCCTGATCAACTGGGGACGCCGCCGCGCCGTCCACAGCGTCTACGCCTTGCCGATGATGCTCGAAGCCCTGCTGCTGACGGGCTTCGCCGTGCTCGGCGCGAACATGGAACACCATCGCGTGCTGTTCGTGCCCGCCACCGTCGCGCTGCTCTGCTACGTGATGGGCCTGCAGAACGCGATGATCACGAAGATCTCGCACGCCGAAATCCGCACGACGCATATGACCGGCATCGTGACCGATCTCGGCATCGAGCTCGGCAAGGGGCTGTACTGGAACTGGGGCGTGCCGGCGGGCGCGGCGCAGCACGTGCGCGCGGACATGCTGCGCGTGCGCGTGCTGGCCTCGCTGCTCGGCATGTTCCTGATCGGCGGGCTGGGCGGCGCGCTGGCGTTCCGGCATCTGGGTTTTTCGTCCGCGGCCCTGCTCGCGGCCGCGCTGCTCACGCTCGCCTGCGTGCCGCTCGCCGACGATCTGCGCCGATGGTCGCCGCGCGATCCGGCTTGATCCGTCCCAGTTCAGGTTGATCGGTTCGGCCGCGGCGAGTCTCGCTATGCCGTCGCGCGACTCGCCGCGCCGCCGCTGAGGAATTCGACGAGACTCGCGGGCGTGCGCTCGTCGAGACACAGCGCGAGCGTGGTGCAGGAATCCACCGCCGCCGCGTAGCTGCGCGCAAACATCTTCGTTTCGTAGGCGGCGAACGCGGCCTCGGCATCGCCGGGATGGGCGGCGATCGCCGCGCCTAGCTCCGCACCGTCGAGCATGGCGAGATTCGCGCCTTCGCCCGCGGGCGGCGCGAGATGCGCGGCGTCGCCGAGCAGCGTCACCCCGCGCACGCGCGTCCAGCGATGATCGACCGGCAGCATGAACAGCGGACGCGGGACCGGCGCGCCCTCGCCATCGGTGATCAACGCCGTGAGCGCGGGCGCCCAGCCCACGAATTCCGCCGCGATGGCAGCCGTCGCACTGGCCGCGTCGTTGAAGTCGATCGCGTCGAACCACGCCAGCGGGCGATTCAGCGCGATATACGCGTGCAGCACGCCGCCGGGTTCGCGATGCGCGAAGATCCCTTTGCCGGGCGCGGGCGCGAACAAGCCGCCGCCGCCCACGGCCTCGGCGGCCGCGACGTGGCGCGTATCGACGTCGCGCAAATACGTTTCGATGAACGTCGTGCCGACATACTCCGGCACCGCCGCCGACAGCAGCGGCCTGACCTTCGACCACGCGCCATCGGCGCCCACCAGCAACCGGCTGATCACGCTGGAACCGTCGGTGAACCTCAGCCGGTGCTCGCCATCGCCGAGCGGCGCGACCTCGCTGAGCTTCTTGCCCCAGCGCACCGTGCCCGGCGGCAGCGACGTCAGCAGCATGTCGCGCAATTCCCCGCGCAACACTTCGGGCCGCCCGCCCGTGCCGTCGTCGGGCTCATCGAGCAGCAGCGCGCCCTGCGAGTCCCGCACGCGCGTGGCCTCGCCGCCCACGTGAACGATCGCCCGGAACGCGTCGCTCAAACCGGCCGCCGCCAGCGCGGCCTGCCCGTCCTGCTCGTGGATGTCGAGCATGCCGCCCTGCGTGCGCGCTTGCGCCGACGGCTCCGTCTCGTAAAGGGTCGCGGGAATGCCGTGCAGATGCAGGACGCGCGCGAGCACCAGCCCGCCGAGTCCCGCGCCGACGATCGTCACCGGTGTCGTCATCGCGTTTCCTTTCAATTGGTCATGTACGAAACACTCATGGAACGACGTTCCATAGGAAAAATAGTTTGGAACGAAGTTCCATAAGTGTCAAGCTACGGGGATGACCACGGAAAACCGGACACGGCGGCGCGCGGACGCGCTCACCCAACAGCGGATCGTCGAAGCGGCGATCGAGATCCTCGACCAGGACGGCGAGGACGCGCTGACCTTTCGCGCCCTTGCGGCGCATCTCGCGACCGGCAGCGGCGCGCTCTACTGGCACGTCGCCGACAAGCAGACCTTGCTCGCCCAGGCCACCGACCAGATCGTTGCCGCCGCGCTACACGAAGCGGCAACGCGGCCGCAACCGCAGGACGCGATCCGCGCGCTGGCGCTCGGCGTCTTCGATGCCATCGACGCCCATCCATGGGTCGGCGCGCAGTTGGCGCGCGATCCGTGGCAGTACGCGGTCTTGCGGATACTCGAAGGCGTCGGCGTGCAGGTGCAGGCGATGGGCGTGCCCGAGCCCGCGCAATTCAACGCGGCGACGGCCATTCTGAGCTTCATTCTCGGACTCGCGGGGCAGTACGCGACGCGTCCGCAAGCGGCGCTCGAAGGCGTGGATCGGGCGGCGGTGCTGGAAAACGTCGCCGCGAAATGGGCGCAGCTCGATGCGGCACAACACCCGTTTGTACGTCAGGTGGCGGCCATGCTGTCGGGTCACGACGACCGCGAGCAGTTTCTCGCCGGTATCGATTTCATTCTGGCCGGCATCGTACAGAACACGATCGTGTCCTGATCGGCAATTAATCAGCCATCCGAATTAATGGTGCGTGCCCCTCAGAATGTGGGCAAGAGCCGGCTCAATTCGTCCAGCGACCGACTTTGATAAGCAGGACGCGACACCATCCAGGTCTGGATGGCGGTCAGCGGAATGGACTGCACGGTGCTCGCAACCGCGAGCGTGGCGAGCACCGACTTCGGAAACACCGCCACGGCTGTTCCGGCGGATACCGCCGCAAAAATCGCGTGATACGAGTGGTATTCGATGATCTCGGGACGAGATCCCGCGTCCGCGTGTTGCGACTCCAGCCATTGCTCGCCGAGCCGGCGATATGTACAGCCCTTCGGAAAGGCCGCGAGCGGAAAGTGCGCCACGCTCCCGGACGCAGCGCCCGCGCGACCCGGCACCAGCAGCAGCAACTCCTCGCGAAACACCGGCACCGCCGCGAGACTGGTATCGTCGTCCGTGTTGAATTCGAGGGCGGCGCGCTCGTCGGTTTCCGCCACGAAGGCGCAATCGAGCCGGCTGGCCTTCACGTCGTCGATCAACGCGCGCGTGGTGCCCGTGGAGATTTCGAGCTGCACGTCGGGCCACAAACTCTGATACGCGCCCAGTAGCCCAGGCAGCCGCGCCGCCGCCGTGCTTTCCATCGCGCCAATTCTCAGCTTGCCGACGGGTACGTCCGACTGCATCGCCTGCCGCGCCTCTTCAGCGAGCGTGAGCATGCGATGCGCGTAGCCAAGCAGACGCTGCCCGTTTTCGGTCAGCGTCATACGCTTGCCTTCACGCGAAAAGAGCTGCACGCCCAGTTCCTCTTCGAGCTGCTTGACGCGCGTCGTGACGTTCGATTGCACGCGCTGCAGCAATTGCGCCGCGCGCGTGACGCTCTGTTCCTTCGCGACCAGGCTGAAAATCTCCAGATCGAGCAGTTCCATACGTCGATTCCCAAATAGCGAATACGTCAATCACAATCATCTCAATTCGAGATTTTACTGCCACTCAAGCGGCATTCGAAACGACTGAATTGAGTCGCGCCACCGCGTCGCGCATTTCCACTTCGAGCGTCCGCATGAGTTCCGCAGCGGGCAGCGCGCGGGACAAGGACGCAGCCTGACCGGCCCATTGCGCGCCATAACCGAACTCGCCCTTGGCCTTGGCCGCCGCATTCAACGCCTTGCCCGCGTCGTAGGTGATGGGATAGGCGGGCACGGTTTTCGGGCTCCCTGCCTCGTGCAAGATCTGCGTGAATTTGTTCACGATCGAGCGCGCCGCGCGGCCGGAAATGGCCTCCGTGAAGGTGGTGTGTTCGGCGGCAGCGCCGAGCAACGCTTTGCGATAACCGTCGTCGACCGACGTTTCCGGACACGAAACGAACGCCGTTCCCAGTTGCGCCGCCGATGCGCCGAGCGCCAGCGCCGCCACGATGCCCGCGCCGTCCATGATGCCGCCCGACGCGATCACCGGCAGGCTGCATTTCGCGGCCACGAGCCGCGTGAGCGCGAACGTGCCGAGCGCGTCGTCGTGCGGCGTGGCGTCGAAGATACCGCGATGGCCGCCCGCTTCGATACCTTGCACGACGATCGCATCGACACCGGCCGCCTCGACCTGACGCGCTTCATCCAGATTGGTCGCGCTCGCGAGCAGACGAATCCCAGCCTGTTTGTAAGCGGCAATCAGCGCGGCATCCGGCAAACCGAAATGAAAACTCACGACTGCCGGACGCGCGTCGAGCAGCATCGTCTGCATCGCCTCGTCGGCGACGAAGCTGGTGTAGATCTCGCGCAATTGCGCCGGCGGCTCGGCGTCGTACAGCGCGAAGTAGCGCTGCAGCCATTTGAGCCAGGTTTGCTCGACCTCGCGATTCGCCACCGCAGGCGCGTGGCAAAAGAGATTCACGTTGAACGGTTTCTGCGTCAGCGCGCGCGTGGCGTCGATGGCCTTGCGCGCGTCGGCGGCATTCATGGCGCCCAGGCCAAGCGAGCCGAGGCCGCCGGCATTCGACACTGCCGCAGCCAGCGCGGGCGTCGCCACGCCTGCCATCGGCGCCTGAATGATGGGCTTCTCGATGCCCAGGATTTCCAGAAGCGTGCCTGAAGATTTCACGTTCATGATGACCTCATTTCGTTCGCTGAACCGCGAGGAGTGATACGCCTGTCGATACGGCATCATCTTACATGGAAATTATGTACGTTATATACATCTTTTTATGAGATTAATCGCGCAGGCGCGCAGGCCATCATGTTTCGATGTCAGATTGCCCGACGCGCGCGCTCAAGCGCGCAAGCCCACCGGCACGTTGAGCGTGGTCTTCACACGCTCCATCGCCACGAAGGTTCGGAAACTCTTCACATTCCCTTCCGCGAAAAACAGCGAGCGTGTCAGCGCGGTGTACTCGGCCATATCCCGCACGCAGAAAATCAGAATGAAATCGACATCGCCGGTCACGTAATAACACTGCTGGACCTGCTCGCACGCTTCGAAGCGTGCCTTCATTGCGTCGAGTAATTCGACCGCTTCATTCTCGGCCGATACATGCGTGATCACCGTGACATGCGAACCGAGCGCGCCCGGATTCAACACGCTGCAATCGCTTTCGATCACACCGCTCTTGCGCAGACGTTGCAGACGCCGTGCGACGGACGGCACCGAAAGATTGATCTGCTGACCGATTTCCCGATGCGGAACCTGATTGTCCCGCTGGACGATGTCGAGAATCTTGAGGTCGAAATCATCGAGTTCGATGCCGCGGTCGGTCGTGGCCATGAGAAAAATTCTCGTATTGAAGTGCAAGGAAGAAGCCGGATTTACGTGCGCAAACCGCAGTCGAGCGTGAGAATTTATTGCATTCTTCACTCGAATTACGATTACAAATAACGCACGCATCGCAATATTATTTCACGCATCGAATCGACGCCATGTCTTACGGAGTGTGTTAAATGCTGATCGCCAATCCGCGCGCCACGTGTGCCGCGTACCCTTCCTCGCTGCAAACTATCCTGAACGTGCGCGCGGCGGATGAAAGCGGAGCGTGGCTCTCCAGTTGGGGCCAGCTTTCGCGCTCCGCCACGCCTTTGTGGGATCTGCCCGATGCGGCCTCGGCGCTGGGCATCGCGCGCCTGAGCGTGAAAGACGAAGGATTGCGCTCGCCGCTCGGCAGTTTCAAGGCGCTCGGCGCGCCGATCGCGCTCACGCGGCTGATCCTGCGTCTCTGGCACACGCACGAGCTGAATCCACAGCGCCTGCTGCGCGGCGATTACGCCGACCTGCTCGCGTCGCTCACGGTCATCAGTGCGACGGACGGCAACCACGGCAAAGCGCTGGCCGCGGCCGCACGCGATATCGGCTGCCAATGCGTGATCGTGCTTCATGCCAACGTCAGCCGCGAACGCGAGGACGCCATCGCGCACTACGGCGCACGCATCGTCCGGATTGAAGGCGACTACGACGCGTCCGTCGAACATGCCGCGACACTCGCGGCGGACAATCAATGGCATGTCGTCTCGGACACCTCGTACGACGGCTACGAAACAATTCCGCGCGACGTCATGCAGGGCTACGGCGTGATTGCGGCCGAGACGCTTTCGCAACTCGACAGCCCGGTCACGCACGTGTTTCTGCAAGGCGGTGTCGGCGGCCTGGCGGCGGGCGTCGCCAGTTATCTCTGGGAACACTTCGGCGCGCAGCGACCGCAATTCATCGTCGTCGAACCGCAACAGGCCGACTGTCTGTATCAAAGCGCGATGGCGGGCCGCGCGACTCGCGCAACGGGCAGCGTCGATTCGGTGATGGCCGGACTGGCCTGCGGCGAAGCCTCGCCGCTCGCGTGGAAAATTCTCGAGGGCTGCATCGACCACTTCATGACCATCAGCGACGACGACGCCGTGGCCGCCATGCGTGCGCTCGCCGCCGGCTCGGAACGCGATGCGCCATTGGTCGTGGGCGAATCGGGCGCGGCAGGATTCGCCGGCCTGAGCGAACTCATACGGAATCCTGAATTTTCACTGCAAGTCGGCTTGGGATCGGCATCGCACGTGCTCGTTATCAACACGGAAGGCGCGACGGCGCCCGGCGTCTACGAGGCGCTGGTCGGCGAGTCGGCGATCAGCGTCGGCACGCGCCAGGCGGCGTGGATGAACGCGATCGAACACTGACATCGGCACAACAAGTCACGAGACAGGTCACGACATGGAAACCTCGCTGCAAGAAAAGCTGCAAGGCTGGCGCCGCCAGTTGCACCAGCATCCCGAAACCGGGTTCGAAGAAGTCCAAACGTCCGATTACGTCGCGAACATTCTCAAGACGCTCGGCATGGACGTGCACCGGAACATCGGCGGAACCGGACTCGTCGCCAATCTGAAAGTCGGCAACGGAACGCGGGCGATCGGCCTGCGCGCCGAGATGGACGCGCTGAATATCGCCGAGCAGGCGCCCGGCCGACCCTATGCGTCGTGCAACGCGGGCAAGATGCACGCTTGCGGCCACGACGGACATATGGCGATGATCCTCGGCGCGGCGCAACTGCTCGCGGAACGTCGCGATTTCGACGGCACGGTGCGCTTCATCTTTCAGCCCGCCGAAGAACACGGACGCGGCGCCAAGGCCATGATGGCCGACGGTTTGTTCGAGCGCTTTCCCGTCGACGCCATCTTCGGCGTACACAATATGCCCGGCCTGCCCGCAGGCAGCATCTCGACGCGATCCGGTGGCGTCATGGCCAGTGAAGATAACTTCGTTATCCATATCAAATCGCGTGGCACGCATGCGGCGCGGCCGCATATGGGCGTCGATCCTGTGGTGATTGCCGCGCAGATCGTGCTCGCGTTGCAGACGATCGTTTCGCGCAATCTGGATCCGAGCCAAAGCGCCGTTATTTCGTGCACGGAAATCATCACGGATGGTCTGCGCAACGTGATTCCTTCGAATGTCGTCATCAAAGGCGATACGCGCAGTTATTCGCCCGACGTGCAGCGTCTGCTGGCGACCCGCATGCGCGAAGTGAGCGAAGGCATTTGCCGCACGCATGGCGCCGAATGCGCGTTCGAGTACACACACGAATTCGTGCCGACCGTGAATACACCGGCATTCGTCGACGTGGCTGCGGCAGCAGCGAGCATGGTCGTCGGCGCGGACAAGGTCGACGCGAATGTTCAGCCGATGATGATTTCGGAAGACTTCGGCGCGTTTCTGCAGGTCGTGCCGGGCAATTTTGCGTTCATCGGCAACGGCATCGACGCGGACGACGGCGGCACGCCGCTGCACAATGCCGGCTACGATTTCAACGACAGCATCCTGACGACAGGCGCGCGGTATTTTGCGGAGATTGCGCGGATGCAGTTGGCGGCGAGGTGAGCGGCGTGTGGGGAGTTTCGTTGTATATTGAACAACAAACGTTGTAGAATGGACAACAACCAGTCGTCAAATGGCGGCCAAGTGGTGTTCGAATGTTGTACAAAACACAACATTTGTTGTCTAATACACAACAACCCTCGCCGTTCGACAGGAGCCGCCATGAATGAAGCACTTTTCTCCGAGCTGTTTGGCGGCAGCGGCCGCTACAAGGTATTGCGACATCTATTCGAACATCCCGCGCAGTTTTACAGCGCGCGCAGGCTCGCCGAGGAAACCGGCGTCGATCCCGGCAACATTCATCGCTGGCTGCGCAAATGGACCGATGTGGGCATCCTGTGCGGTTCGGGCAAAACCGGTTATCAGGCGTCGCTCGATCCGGCGCTCGTGCCGCTCGGTGCCCTCTTTCGTCAGAGCAGCGAACTCGTCGACGGTCTGCGAAACACGCTCGAAGCCGTCCCGGGCATCGTGGCGGCCGTGATCTTCGGCTCTTACGCGCGCGGCGAGGAAAAGGCCGAGAGCGATATCGACGTGCTGATTGTCGGCGATGTGCCCGAACTGAAAGTCAACGCACTGCTCAAGCCGCTGGCGCGTCGATGCGGGCGCCCCATCAATGCAAGCGTCATTCGGCCTGCGCTATATCGTGAACTCGTCAACAAGCAGGACGCGTTCGTCACCGACGTGCTGCACAATCCAACGATTCCGTTAATTGGAACGCTGGATGCCCACACTTGACGACCTGCTGAACGAGCCCAACACACCCCTCGTTCGCCGCGCGGCGAACAAGGCGGATCTGCGCGCGTGGATCGGCGAGGCCGACAAGAAACTGCGCGACGCACGCAATACCGATATCAGCGAAAGCACACGCATGGACGCCGCCTACGACGCGGTCTTCTTCTGCGCCCTCGGCGTGCTCTCCACGCAGGGCTGTCGCGCGACGGCGAGGCCCGGGCATCACGTCAAGGTGCTCGAAGCGGCGGCCATCGTCATGAAGACGCCGCAACGCCTGCAGGACAGCGTCGAGGCCTTGCAGGACTGGCGGAACCGCAAGTATGTGGCGGCTTTTCTTGCGACGGAAGGCGATGTGGCCGAGGCGATCGAAACGGCACAGACGTATCAGGCGAAGGTCTTCGACTGGCTCCAGGCCAACGCCGCGACGCTGCTCAAGTAAAAGCGACTCGCCCCCTCACTTCGCCTTCGGCACCAACCGCAAAAACGCCCGCACCGCGGGTGCGCGCTCGTGCCTGCGGCACACGAGCGCCAACTCCGACGTAATCGGCTTGCCCGCAATCCGCCGATACACGATGCCCGGCAAGCTCACACAGCCCGCCAGCGCGTCGGGAATCACCGCCACCCAGCCGTTCACCGAGACGCACGCAAGCACCGCCAGCAAGCCGCCCGGCCGCGCCGCGATGCGCGGCACGAAGCGCCCGCGACGCGCGAGTTCGAGCGTGCCGAACTCCTGCTCCGGCACCGCGAAACTGGCCTCCGCGAGATCGGCCGGCCGCAGCGTCTCCAGCGCCGCATAGGGCGAATCCGCCGGCACCGCCGCCACGAAGGCGTCGCGCTGCAAGGTGAACACGCGCACCGTGTCGGGCAGCGTGAGCGGCGGGCGCACGTAAGCGACGTCGAGCAGACCCGTCTCCAGACGCCGCGCCACGTCTTCCATCGGGATCTCGGTCACGCTCACTTCCACGCGCGGCCACGCGGCGCGAAACTCGCCGATCGAGCGTTGCAGCGCGCCCGAATAGACCGCCGACGACACATAGCCCGCCACGATCCGCCCCACCTCGCCGCGCGCCGCCAGCGCCGCGAGTTCCTGACCGCGCTGCAGATGTTCGAGCGCCGCCGCCGCTTCGGGCAGATACGCCTCGCCCGCCGCGGTCAGCGACACCGCCGTGCGCGAACGATGAAACAGCCGCGCGCCCAGATGACGCTCGGCCTCCTGAACGTGGCGCGTGAGCGCGGGCGGCGCCATGTCGAGCTCTTCGGCCGCGCGCGCGAAATGCAGATGCCGCGCCACGCTGAGAAAGGCCCGCACGTGGCGCAGTTCGAGACGACTCATGATTACCGGTTTCGTGAAGCAAATTGCCATTTTATGGCAATGACTGATAACCGTCGATGATGCGACGATGCGGGCTCTTTCTTCGCGTCTTTTTCTTCACGTCTTTTCCAGCGCGCCACCATCGCTCATCGCCATGTCCGATTCGTCCGTTTCCAGCGTCGCGCTCGACTCCGCCGCGCCGACCGATCCGCACCCGGATTCGTTTTCCAGCCGCCATCCGAACGTCACGCTTGCCGTCGCGTCCGCGACCTGCGCGCTGATCGTGCTCGACACCAACGTGGTCGCCGTGTCGTTGCCCGCGATCGCGCACGCTTTTCACGCGAGTTTCGCCGACATCGAATGGGTCGTGAGCGCCTACATGACCGCGTTCGCCGCCTGCCTGCTGCCTGCCGGTGCAATCGCCGACCGCTTCGGCCGCCGTCGCGTGCTGCAATGCGGCCTCGCGCTGTTCGCGCTCGCTTCGCTCGGCTGCGGCGCGGCGCCCACGGCGGCGCTGCTGATCGCCGCGCGCGCCGTGAAAGGCCTGGGCGCGGCGCTGTTGCTCACGTCTGCGCTCGCCGTGATCGCGCACCGCTTCGCGCAGGGCCCGTCGCGCGAGCGCGCATGGGCGATCTGGGGCATGTGCATGGGCATCGCGACCGCCATCGCGCCGTGGGTCGGCGGCGCGATCACGCAATGGGTCGGCTGGCGCTGGATCTTTCTGATGAATCTGCCCGTGTGCGCGGTGCTCGCCCTCGGCGCGCGGCGCGCCATCGACGAATCGCGCGATCCGCACGCCAAGCGCCTCGATCTGCCCGGCGGCATGCTTTTCGCAGCGGCGCTCGCGTGCGCCGTGTCGACGCTGATCGGCATTCCCGCGCACGGCTGGCAATCGGGCGCCACGCTCGGACGGGGCGCAGCGAGCATCGCGCTGTTCGCACTCTTCATCTGCAGCCAGCGCTGGCAAACACGGCCGATGATCGATCTGCGCCTGTTCCGGCGCGCGCGCTTCGTCGGCGCGCTGCTCGGCATGTTCGGTTACGCGGCCTGCGCTCAGGTCATGATGACGTTCCTGCCGCTCTACTTGCAGATCGCGTTCGGTTTCACCGCGCTGCAGGCGGGTCTCGGCATGCTGCCATTCGCGGCGGCGATGATCGCCGGGCCGTCGCTCGGCGCAGCGCTCGCGCGGCGCGTCACGACGGGCGGCGTGCTGAGCGCGGGCCTCGCGCTGATCGGCGCGGGCAATCTCGCGATGGCCGCGTGCGCGGCGGGCGGCCACTATCTCGCCGTGGCGTTCGCGATGCTCGTGACCGGCACCGGCGCGGGCGTCATGAACGGCGACACGCAAAAAGCCATCATGGCCTGCGTGCCGCGCGAGCGCACCGGCATGGCCTCGGGCATCAGCACGACCACGCGATTCACGGCCATCGTGACCGCCGTCGGCGTGCTCGGCGCCGTGCTCGCGGTGCGCACGCACAGCGCGCTCGTGCAGTCGATCGCCAGCGTGCCGGCCGCGCTCCATGCCGTCGACGCGCGTTTCATGGCGAGCCTGCTCGCAGGCGACCCCGGCGAGGCGCTGCGCACGCTCGACGCGCCCACCGCGCATCTGCTGGCGCAGGCCGCGCCGCTCGCGTTCGCGCACGGTTTCGCGCGGGCCTTGCTGGTGAGCGGCGTCGTGGCGCTGGCGAGCGCCATTGCAGTCAAACTGATGGCCGACGCACGCGATTGAATCGCGCCAATTATTTCGTCATCCGAATAATTCGACGAAAAAGAAAATGCGGGCTCGCCGCGAAGGACGAACCCGCATCGTTCGATCGACACGCGCGGCCCAAGCCGCGCGCGCCAGTCACACGATCCGTCGATCAGAACGCGTGACGCATGCCCACCGTGACGGCAACCTGCGTGTCCGTCGACGACGGCGACAGCGTGTTGATCATCGCGTGCGAGAGCACCGAGCCTTCCGGCGCGCCGTGGACGTTCTGGTACACGCCTTCGAGGTAGAAGTCCGTGCGCTTGCTGATCGCGTAGTCCGTTTGCAGCATCGCCGTGTTCCAGCCCGGGTTCGAGCCGTTGTACGCGCCGTGCGTGTACGTGTAGGCGCCCGACACCGACCATGCCGGCGTCAGTGCGTACTTCACGTTCGCTTCGAAGTTGTCCAGACGCAGCGAGCCCGCGAGCGAGCCGGCCGAGTTATCGCCGCTGCCAAGGTACGTGCCCGTGCCGAACGAGAACACGCCCGACGCGTTGTCGATCTGCGAGTGGCTCCAGACGAGGCCGGCCGTGACCGGGCCGTACGTGTAGTTGCCGCCCAGCGACCAGACGCGTTGACGTTGCGCCACGAAGTTCGCGCTCGCGTCGCTCGTTTGCACCGCGCCGCTGCCGTTGCCCGCGCCGTTCAGTTGCAGGTAGCCGGCTGCGAGGTTGATCGGGCCTTGTGCGTACGACACCGCGAAGCCGTACGAGCGGTTGCTTGCGAAGCTGGTCTGGTTGCTGAACGAGTACATCGTCTCGAACGTGACGCCGTACCACGTCGGGCTCGCGTACTTAACCGAGTTGTTGATGACGACCGAGTTCGCCGCGAGGTTGTCGTTTTCGAACGGATGCGCCGCGAGGCTGCCGCCCCACGTGTTGAATTCCGCCGTCAGCGGGCCGACGAGGTCGTTCATCACGTCGAACTGGCGGCCGAACGTGACCGTGCCGTATTGATCCGCCTGGAGACCGACCCACGCCTGCGAGCCGAACATGTCGCCCGAGAATGCCTGCGCGCCGTTGTTGAGGATGAAGCCTTGCTCGAGCTTGAAGATCGCCTTCAGACCGCCGCCGAGATCCTCCGTACCCTTCAGGCCGAACACCGTGTTCTGCGTCGAGCTGCTGTTGAGCTGCCAGTTGCTATGGCCCATCTGGTTGTTCGTGTAGACGAGACCGGTGTCGATGAGACCGTACAGCGTGACGCTGCTCTGGGCATGCGCGGAGACGGCAAAAGCGCCGGTAAGTGCGAGGGCGATTAGCGATTTTTTCATGTTTTATGGCTCCGGGTTTTGGCGTTAATTCATTGAATCGAATGCGCTTTCCACACAACACCTGTCGAGGCGGCCAGTGCGTTTCGCAGATCCATGCGAATCGCGCTTGAATTGCGAAATACCTCAATAACGACAAGCGATTATTGCGAACGACGCAATGCCGACCTTAACTTGCAAGACAAGGCAGGCATGCCGGGCAGGCCGCTCGTGGCGCCGCGCCCAGTGGCGGAAATAACGATCAGGCGCATCATAAGGCTTCGAAAATAAAAATTGCGTTGAAATTGAGGCAGGCGTTGCGCCGAAAGAACACCTGCCAATAACGCGTGCATCGGCGGTGCAATTCGCGCCCCAAAAAAGCGCATGCGATGCAATAAATCGACCATTCAGACGCGATCGTAAAGAAAATGAAATCTGAATCGCGATATATCGATTAAGCCGGACGTGAACATTACGCGCGTTCAATGCGTAATTCATAAGCGTATTCAAGACGCGATTCAAATCGCCATTCAGATGACGAATGCGCTCGCCATGCGGCGTTAGAATCCGCAGCACGCGTGCGCCACGTCCGATCCGGCGCGAGCCGTCGCGCGACCCGAACCGCCAGCCACGGAGACACCCCATGACGACCGCTACGCCGCCCGCCGCCGTTCTGTATCGCGGCGGCCTCGTCGAGACCACCCACCTCGCCCATATCGCCGTCGTCGATGCGCACGGTGCGCTGCTTTACGCGTTCGGCGATCCACATCGGCTCACGCTCGTGCGTTCGGCGGCCAAACCCGCGCAGGCGCTGGCCGTCATCGAAACGGGCGCGCTCGATCGTTTCGGTTTCGACGACGCCGATCTCGCGCTCATGTGCGGCTCGAACAACAGCGAAGCGCGCCATATCGAACGCACGCTCGCCATGCTCGCGAAGGTGGGCGCGCACGAAGCCGACATGCGCTGCGGCGGCCATCCGCCCTTGTCGGATGCCGTCTGGCGCGACTGGATCAAACGCGGCTTCGAGCCGGGCCCGGCGTGCAGCAACTGCTCGGGCAAGCACGCGGGAATGCTCGCGGGGGCGCGCGCGATCGGCGCGCCGCTGGAGGATTACCACCTCGCGGGGCATCCGCTGCAACTGCGCGTGAAGCACGCGGTCGCCGAGGTCTGCGATTTACCCGACGACGGCGTGCAATGGGCGATCGACGGCTGCAATCTGCCCACGCCGGCCTTCCCGCTCGATCGTCTCGCGCGCCTGTACGCAAAGCTCGCCGACGCAGCCGACACCCTCGAACGCGACGACGCCAACCGCGCTTCCCCGCGCACGCAGGCGCTCGCCCGCATCCATCGCGCGATGACCACGCATCCGGAGATGGTCGCGGGCGAGCAGCGCTTCTGCACGACGCTCATGCGGGCGTTCGGCGGCGACGTGGTCGGCAAGGTGGGCGCGGCGGGCAGCTACGCGATCGGCGTGAGACCGAATGGGAAGCGCGGCTCACAGCAAGCGAACGCGCTCGGCATCGCCGTGAAAGTGGAAGACGGGAATCAGACCGCGCTGTATGCGATCGTCGTGGAGGTGTTGCGGCAGCTCGGCATTGGCACGCCTGAGCAACTGGCCGCCTTGCGCGCGTACGACACGCCGCACGTGCTCAATACGCGAGGCGTCGACACAGGCGCGCTCGAAGCGCGTTTCACGCTCGCCCGAGCCTGATCGATCAAACGAGGAAGCGATAAACGAGAAAGCGCCGCGCGGTCTTCACCGCGCGGCGCCTGCAACACGAGACGCAGGCGTTAGAGCACCGCCACGACCTTCACGTCGCTGCGGTCCGCCGAAGCCACGACCTTGCCGTCCACACGACGGAACGTGAGCGTGACCGACGCGTTGCCCACCCGCAGATGTCCGACTTCGAGCCAGTCGATGCCTTCGGGCAGCATCGGCTGCTCGATGCGCACTTCACGGCGCGTGGCGTCGATGCTCACGCCCAGACACGCCTCCAGCATCATGAACGGCGAACCCGCCGCCCAGGCCTGCGGCAGACACGCGACCGGATACGCGGTGGGCGGCGAGCCGCGTCGACGCGGGAAACCGCAGAACAGCTCGGGCAGACGCATGTCGAACGTTACCGCCGCCTCGAACAGCGCCTGCAGCAATCGCACCGCCGCTTCCTTGCGCCCGTAACGCGCGAGGCCGCGCGCGCAGAGCGCGTTGTCGTGCGGCCAGACCGAGCCGTTGTGATACGCCATCGGATTGAAGCGCGCCTGGCCCGCCGCGAGCGTACGCACGCCCCAGCCCGTATGGAACAGCGCCGATTCGAGAATCTCCGCGACCGCGCGTCCGCGTTCATACTCAGGCAGCCCGAAGGCCAGCAGATGCCCGGCATTCGACGCGAGCACGCGGCACAGATCGCCGTGCCCGTCGAGCGCGATGCCGTAGAACTCCGACTCCGGCATCCAGTACTTCTCTTCCACGCAGCGGCGGATTTTCGCGGCGCGGCCCGCGTAGCGCGCGGCGTCCTCGATCAGACCGCGTTGCGTCGCGAAACGCGACATCGTCTCGAACGCCGCGCTCGCATAAGCCTGCACCTCGACGAGCGCGATCGGCCCATCGGGAAAGCGGCCATCGGCGTGAAAGACCGAATCATGGCTGTCTTTCCAGCCTTGATTCGCGAGCCCGCCTTCGGACTCGCGCCGGTAATCGAGCAGACCATGCGGATTGCGGTCGCACACGCCCGCGACCCAGCCCGCTGCGCGTTCGAGCGCGGGCCAGAGTTCGTCGATCAGCGCGAGGTCGCCGGTGCGCTCCACGTAGGCGCCTGCCAGCACGACGAACAGCGGCGTCGAATCCACGCCGCCGTAGTAGAGCGCGAACGGCACTTCGCCCGTGGCCGCCATTTCGCTCTTGCGCAACTCGTGCATGATCTTGCCGACCTCGGCGTCGCGGAACGCCGAGTCCTCGCGCGCCTGATGCGCGGCGAGAAAGCGCAGCACGCCGCGCGCGAGCGCCGGTTGCAGCCACAGCGTTTGCAGCGACGTGATGATCGCGTCGCGGCCGAACGGCGTGGAGAACCACGGAATGCCCGCGTACGGATACGGCCCGGTCGGCAGATCGGTCGTCAGCAGACTGAGGTCGGCGATCGAACGGTTGATCCACGAATTGAAGAGCGGATTGCTCGAACGCACGCGCGCGGTCCGGCGGCGGCGTTCGCGCATCAAGATGTGCGCGTCGACCAGCGCGGCGCGAATCGCCGCGCGGCCCACGCTCTGGCCGTTCGAGTCGGCGAGACAATAGTCCGGCTTGATGATGCCCGCGCTCGGCGTATCGGGCGCCGCGCCTTCGAGCGGCTCGACTTCGATCGCGACCGTGAGATAGAGCGACACGCAGGCCTGCGCCGGCAGCGCGACGGTGAAGTCGGCGCGATCGGCGAGCAGCTTGTCGGGCTTCGGCGAGAACTCGATGCTCACGCGCCGCGCAACTTTGTCGAGGCCGATATATTCGAGCCGCACTTCGCTGCCTTCCACGCGCGGCGGCTTGAGTTCGCCGCGCACTTCGCGCTTGAGGCCACGCACTTCGAACATGTCGCGGAAGTCGCTCGCGAACGAGATCGACAGCGGCACGACCGCTTCTTCCGTGCCGTAATTCGTGAGCTCGATGGCCTCGGTCATCATCGTGCCCGAGAGCACGCGCTCGCGTTCGACGTGAATCACGCCTTCGGGCGTGCTCGTGCCGCCGAGCGGCGGCAGCGGACGATTGGTGAAATGCGCGGTGAACGCCGTGTTGTCGCTGCTCACGCTGCCCGAAAGCAGTGACGGCACGCGGCCGCCGAACGTGAGACGCAGCGAGGACAGCACGCGCGTGTCGTTGACGAAGAGACCGTCGTCGATGCCGGTGATATCGCCGAGCGGATCGTTGACGATGAAGGTGTCGCCCGACTTCAGCACATGCTGGTCGGCGCTTGCGACTTCGGGGGTTTCGGGCGCGATGAAGGCGCCGTCGGCGGTTTGATCGGGATGATCCACGCCGCTCGAACGCGAGACGCCACCGAGTGTTTCAGGATCCTGCATTACGTTGTCTCCTTTAGAGCCGTTCCGTACACATCGCCTTCCGCTCGATTGTAGTGGCTCAGGACCCGTTCGCGTCAAATCCTGCATGCCCGATGGGTGTCTAACCGCGCGCCGGAAAAAATTACGGGCGCCGGCACGGTAAAACGTGCGGGCGCCCGTCGATCGCGGCGCGGCGGCTCGTGGCCGCCGCGTATTCAAACGTTATGCAGCGTTCATGCAAGGTGTCCGGCGATCGGGTTCGGCGTTGTCGATTAACGTTGCGCGATCGGCTTCGCTTCACGCGGCGTATTGCCGATGAAGAGCTGACGCGGACGGCCGATCTTCTGCTCCGGATCGCCGATCATTTCGTTCCATTGCGCGATCCAGCCCACCGTACGCGCCATCGCGAAGATGCAGGTGAACATCGCGGTCGGGATGCCCAGCGCGCGTTGCACGATGCCCGAGTAGAAGTCGACGTTCGGGTAGAGCTTGCGCGACACGAAGTATTCGTCTTCGAGTGCGATCTTTTCGAGCGCCATCGCGAGCTTGAACAGCGGATCGTCGTGCAGGCCCAGTTCTTCGAGCACTTCGTGGCACGTTTCGCGCATCAGCTTCGCACGCGGATCGTAGTTTTTGTACACGCGGTGACCGAAGCCCATGAGCTTCACGCCCGAGTTCTTGTCCTTCACCTTGCGGATGAATTCGGGGATGTTGTCGACCGAGCCGATCTCTTCGAGCATGTTCAGCGCGGCTTCGTTCGCGCCGCCGTGCGCCGGGCCCCACAGACACGCGATACCGGCCGCGATACACGCGAACGGATTCGCGCCCGACGAACCGGCCAGACGCACCGTCGAAGTCGAGGCGTTCTGTTCGTGGTCGGCGTGCAGGATCAGGATGCGGTCGAGCGCGCGCACCAGCACGTCGTTGACCTTGTACTCCTCGGCCGGGTTCGAGAACATCATCTGCATGAAGTTCGCGCTGTACGAGAGGTCGTTGCGCGGATACACGAACGGCTGGCCGACCGTGTACTTGTACGCCATCGCCACCAGCGTCGGCAGCTTCGCGATCATGCGGATCGCCGAGACTTCGCGATGCTTCGGATCGTTGATGTCGAGCGAGTCGTGATAGAACGCCGACAGCGCGCCGACGGCCGCGACCAGAATCGCCATCGGATGCGCGTCGCGGCGGAAGCCACGGAAGAAGAAGTGCATCTGCTCGTGAACCATCGTGTGGTTCGTGACGGTCGCGACGAATTCGTCTTTTTGCGCCTGCGTCGGCAGTTCGCCCTTCAGCAGCAGGTAGCAGCTTTCGAGGAAGTCGGCGTTCTGCGCGAGGTTGTCGATGGGGTAGCCGCGGTACAGCAGTTCACCCTTGTCGCCGTCGATATAGGTGATCGCCGAGTTGCACGATGCCGTCGACATGAAGCCCGGGTCATACGTGAACATGCCGGTCTGGCCGTACAGCTTGCGGATGTCGATCACGTCCGGGCCCAGCGTGCCCTTGTAGACCGGCAGCTGAATGCCTTCGGCCGAACCAGGGATGGTGAGAGTGGCGTGAGTCTTCGAATCGATCATGTCTTGTCCTTGCATTGAATTGCAGTCATCTCGCAAGACGCAGCGCCGCCCGTCGCCCGAATTTCCGGACCGGCCTCACTGCGACCACTTGACGCATTTTACGGCGCAATGCAACATCGATTGATAGCCCAGGCTGCAACAATGCCTATTGAACCCCGCAACACTGAATACTTGCAGCTTCCTTAACATCGATTCCTGCAACAATATTTTGCTCTGCAACACAACATGAGCGGCTTTAGCTCTGACATACTGCTTGACATGCAACGACTTCCCCTGTCAGAGCATGCATCATTGGCCCGCCCTCGAAGGCGGGCCTTTTTTCTAAGGCCACACGCGCTGTACGCAAAACGTAAGGAATGAACAGATGAACATCTCGATCGACACCCTGTTCGCGGAAGACGAACTTGCCGAGGGCGCCGTCGTCACGGCCCTCAATCACCAGGACATCGTTGTCGCCCTGTCGGCAGCGCTCGCGAACGAACGCGTGGCGGTGCTCCACATGCTGTATCCGCGCACCGATGCGCGCACGCACCGCAGCCTCGACGCGCTCGTCGACGCGCTGCACGGCCACGGCCTGCATCAGGTCGCGCGCCTCGTCGCTCAGGAAGCGCACTACCTCGTGTTCAAGGATCCGGTGAAGGCATGGAAGGCCTTCCACGAAATCCGCAACGACTCGCTCGCCATCGGCGTGCACCTCTACTACGCGGGCCTCGTTGGCGAAGCCGCCGAGCACAAGCTCGACGCGCACGCGCACGGCCGCGACTAAGCATTCCCGCGCGATTCGCGCGCAAGGCCTCGGGCGGGCCGGAATCGACATCGTGATTTTCGGGCCGCCCCGCCTCCATTACTTTCTGCTTACGACGCGCATTCGCGGTCTTCTTCTACGTTGATTATTCAGGATTCCGATCTGAATCGGCGGATGTGAAAACGGCCGCGCAATGCGGCCGTTTGTTTGTCGGGCATGACGCTGAAACTCAGCGCCCGTGCCCGCTCGCGAAGTGATCGACGAGATCGTTGAACGCGCCGGGACGCGCGAGATTCATGCCGTGCGACGCGCCTTCGACCGTCGCGCGACGCGCATCGGGCATCCACTCTTCAAGCGCCGCCGCCGCGCGCTGGAACATCTGCGGGCTCAATTCGCCGTCGATCAGCAGCACGGGGCACGTCACCTCGGCGGCCTCTTCGCGCGTGTACGCGGCGAGCGGGTCGAGGAACTGCGGGCCGAGCGTGTGCGCGTTGTCGGTCGCCATCTGGCGGAACGACTGCGTGCTCTTGCCCCAGAAACCGGGACGGCTCACCGAATCGACAAACAGTTCGAGACCGCCGTTCACGTCGCCGGACTCGATCAGCTGCACCGCACGGGCACGCAGCGCGTTGACGGTTTCCGGCAGCTTCGCGAGGCTCTGCCCCGGCATCTGCACCGGACCGCCGGGATCGGCGAGCATCAGGCTTTGCAGATGATCCGGATAGCGGCGCGCGAAGTGATACGCGACCGAGCCGCCGCGCGAATGGCCGATCACGTGCGCGGGACCGGCGCCCAGGGCGTCGATGAACTGCGCGATCTCGTCGGCGTGACGGCTCCAGCTAAACGGCTGGTCGGGCGTGGGCGCGGCCGCGGGCCAGTAGTGCGTGAGGCTCACGGAGACGCAGCGGTAGTGCTCGGAGAGCCCCGACATCTGCGGCTGCCAGTAGCGGTAGTCGCACAGCGACCCGTGGATGAAGAGGAGCAATTCGCCCTCGCCGCGTTCGACATACGGCATGGGCTGCCCGCCGGGGAGTTCGACAAACGACCCGGGAGCGGGAAAAACGGCTTGATTCACGGCTGGATGATATGGAGACGACAAACCGGCTGCGCGTGCGCGTCAGCATGCGCAAAACGTGCGGCGCGCCGGGAAAGGCGCGTATTGTCGCACGTCGGCCCGCCGCGCGTGAGGAGTGACCTGGGCGACGCGCCGGCCGGGGCGCGCAAAGGCTCAGTCGTGGCCGTGGAAGTCCGGCTGGCCGGCCTCGACGGCGCCTGCCGCCGCCGCGCCCGCGCCGCGCACGGCGCAGGAAAGCGGCTCGTCGGCGATACGCACGCGCACGCCCAGTTCGGCCTGCAGACACTGATCGAGGCGGCCCAGCAGCGCGCCGCCGCCGGTCAGCACGATGCCGGTGTCGGCGATATCGGTCACGAGTTCGGGCGGCGCGGTCTCGAACACCTGGCGCACCACGCCGATCACCTGGCGCAGCGGCATGGCGAGCGCATCGGCGATGTCTTCGCTCGTGACTTCGACGGTACGCGGCAGGCCGTCGTCGAGGCTGCGGCCCGTCGCGCGCAGGCGCTCGATGGGCTCGCCGCGCAACGCGCTGCCGATGGTCTTTTTCAGATGCTCGGCGGTCTGGTCGCCGATGATCACGCCGTACAGGCCGCGCACGTAGTCGATGATCGCGCGGTCGAACTGGTCGCCGCCCACGCGGATCGAGCCGCTGCAGGCCACCGCGCCGAGCGCGATCACGCCCACTTCGGTGGTGCCGCCGCCGATATCGACGACCATCGAGCCGGTCGAGGAGCCGACCGGCAGCCCCGCGCCCAGCGCCGCCGCCAGCGATTCGCCGATCAGGTTCACGCTCGCCGCGCCCGCCGAAAACGCCGCCTCGCGGATCGCGCGGCGCTCCACACGCGTGGCCGCGCCCGGCACGCACACCGTGAAGGCCGGACGACGGCCGAACAGGCGGCGCGGCTGCGCCATCGCGACGAAGCGGCGCATCATGTGCTCGGCGGCCGAAAAGTCGGCGATCACGCCATGCACCAGCGGCTTCACGGTTTCGAGGTTCTGCGGCGCGCGGCCCACGAGCGCTTTCGCGTCGCGGCCCACGGCGGCGACCGTCGTTTCGCCGGCCTTGCCCAAGGCGCCGCCGCGCTCGAAGCAGACGACCGAGGGCTGATCGAGCACGATGCCCTCGTCCGCGGTATAGATCAGCGTGTTGGCCGTGCCGAGATCGAGCGCCACGTCGTGGCGGGACAGCTTGTGCAAAAAGGAAGAATGCCGCGCGGCTTGAGCCATGTCGTCTTGTCTGTATGGAGCGGCCCTGCCGGCGGACCGTTCCGGATCTTCAACCCGGTGTGCAGCCGTCAGAAACGAGCGTCGGCATCTCGTGGATACCGCCTGTCTGAAGGTCTGCGCGCGCTGTGAAACGCGATCGGGCACGTGGGGCCCCGTGGCCCACTGGCTCCTGTTAACGGCCAAGCCGGGCGAGACTTTAATCGCGCCAAAAATAACCCGGCAGCCTAATTCACAAATGTAAAGAAATGATGTCGGGCCGCCGCGACAGGCGGCCCGTTCCGGCCTGATTTTCAGCGCAATACGGCTGAATTCGTCTGCGGAATGCGCGCCGTTTTCAGGCGCGATCCGCGCGATGTTTCGCGTCCGCGCATTGCACGCGAACGCGTGCGCGCTCAGGGCTGCAGTGCGCGCACCAACGCGTCGCGGCCGAGCATCGCGCCCTGTGCCGTAATCGTGTGACCCACGCCAGGCAAGGCGTACGCGGCGACGGCGAAGCCCGCGTCGCTGAACGCCACGGCCGCGCGTTCGAGTTCCTGCACGGGAATCACTTCGTCGTCCTCGCCATGTACGAGCGTGATCGACGTTTGGCTATGCGCCACGACCGGCGTCGACAGACGGCCCGCGAAAGCGACCACGGCGGCCGCGCCCTGCTCCTGCGTCGCCGTGTAATAAAGCGACATAATCGAGCCCTGCGAAAAGCCGACCAGCGCGAGTGCGTCGACGCCGAGGCCCCAATGCGCGAGTTCGTCGGCGAGACGTTTTTGCAGCACCGGCAGCGCCGCCGCGACGCGCGCGCCGCGATTCGTTTCGTTCACGTCGCGCAGACTGAACCACTGGCGGCCGCCGAAGCCGCCATCGAACGGCTCGCTGCCGTCGAGCGACGCGAACGCCACGCCGGGCAGCGCGTCGCGCCAGGCGTCGGCGAGCGGCACCAGATCGCGTGCGTTGCTGCCCACGCCGTGCAGCAGCACGACCAGCGCGCGCGGCGCGCCTTCGGCCGGCGCGAGACGCCAGCCGCCATCGAATTGTTCCCAGCTCATTGTTGCGATTCCCCTGTGAGCTTGATCGCCGGATGCATGCGCGGATCGCGAAGCGGGCATCGCCCTTTGCGCGCCGCGCGCCAGCCGCAAGCATACGACGCCCGCGCGCGCGGTGTCGGCGACTCGGGCGGACGAAAGGCGGCGGTAAGGTCGATGCCGGAATGTCGACGCGCGCGGACGCGGCCCGACACAGTTCGCCAGAATCGCGGCGCACCGGCACTTCGCGGCGCTACGCTGCGCCCGTGTGTTCGCGATCCGCGTGCGCCAGGCGCACTCCGCGCTCGTACCCCACAAGCGGCCGCCGCGCATCTCGCGTGGTATCGTTGCCGCCGCAGCCCACGTCGGCCGCGCAGCCAATGAACACCCGCACTCCAGCAAGGTTGTCATGACGCACACACACCGAAGACGGTCCCGCCTTCTTCGCCTTTGCATGCTGATCGGAATCGTCTGGGTCCTCGCCGCCCTCGCGATCGCGCTCTCGGGTCTTGCGACACCCGCAAAGCCGTCCGAACTCGGCGCGATCTTCGGCAACGGTCTCGAAGCCGACGGCACGCCCGCGAGACTGCTCGCCGAGCGGCTCGACGCGGGTCTCGACTGCTATCGCGCGGGCCGCTGCCAGCGGCTTTTCATCAGCGGCAGCCTCGACGGTCCGGGACTCGACGAAACGCTCGCCATGCAGAACTATCTGATTCAGCACGGCGTCGAGCCGCACGACATCGTCCCCGACCGCGCCGGCGACAACACGCTTGCGAGCGCCCAGCATCTCGTCGCCTATATGCGCGAACGACATCTCGGCTCGGTCACGCTGGTCAGCCAGTACTACCACCTGCCGCGCGCCCGGCTCGCCGTCGCGCGCGCCGGCGGCGACGCGTTCGCGGTCTACGGCGTCTATCCGCGCACCTTCCACGTGCGCGATCTCTATTCGAGCTGGCGCGAAGTGCCCGCGTGGCTCGTTTACCGCGTGCGCCTCGGCGCGAATCCCGATGCACAGCCCGTGACGATCCGCCCGTTCCTTTCGATGTTCAACCTGATCCGCAGCCTGTTCACGGGCGAGGCCGCCGATGCGCCCACCGGCGCGCCCGGCCCGACGTCCGTCCCTGCCTGGAAAACATGAAATGCACGACCTGCGTGAAATGAAGCGACCCGTGAAGAAACTGCTGGTGCTGAGCGTCAGCGCCGGTGCCGGCCATACGCGCGCGGCCGAAGCGATCAGCGCTTACGCCGCGACGCATCCGGCCGGTATCGAAGCGCTGCATCTCGACGTCATGGACTTCGTGCCGTCCACGTTCCGCAAGATCTACACCGACCTCTATCTCGCGCTGGTGCGCTCGCAGCCCGCCATCTGGAGCTATCTCTACCAGAAGACGGATCGCACCGATCCGGCCGCGCTCTCGCAGAAACTGCGCCGCGCCGTCGAGCGCCTGAACTGCCGCTCGCTGTTCGCCGAAATCGAGCAATGGCAGCCGGACGCTATCGTCTGCACGCATTTTCTGCCCGCCGAACTGCTCTCGCGCGAGATCCGCAAGACGCGTCTCGACGTGCCGGTCTGGGTGCAGGTCACCGATTTCGATCTGCACACGCTCTGGGTCGTCCCGCATCTGAGCGGCTATTTCGCGGCCAACGACGAAGTGGCGTGGCGCATGCGCACGCGCGGGCTGCCGCCGGACGCGATCCACGTGACCGGCATTCCCGTGATGCCGGCGTTCAGCCAGCCGCTCGACCGCGCCGAATGCGCGGCCTCGCTCGGCCTCGATCCGAAGCGCCGCACCTTGCTGATGATGTCGGGCGGCGCGGGACTCGGGCCGATGGATCAGCTCGCCACGCGTCTGCTCGACATGGACGGCGACTTCCAGCTGATCGCGCTCGCGGGCCGCAACCGCGAGTTGCTGGCCGCGCTCGAAGAACAGGCGAAGGCGCATCCGGGCCGCCTGTTTCCGCACGGCTTCACGCGCGAAGTGGAACGCCTGATGGCGTGCTCGGACCTCGTCATCACGAAGCCCGGCGGCCTGACGACCTCCGAATGTCTCGCGATGAATCTGCCGATGCTGCTGAATTCGCCGATTCCCGGCCAGGAAGAGCGCAACGCCGATTTCCTGCTCGAACAAGGCGTGGCGCTCAAGGCTATCGACGACGACGCCCTCGCCTATCGCGTGCACACCTTGCTGCACGATCCCGCGAAGCTCGACGCGATGCGTCAGCGCAGCGTGCCGCTCGGACGCCCGCTCGCCGCGCGCGCGGTGCTCGACCTCGTGACCGGCACCGGCAGCGGGGCCGCGGCATGACGCTCGCGCGATTCGTGCCCGCGCGCCGCACCGTCGTGCTGGTCGCGTGGGTCATGCTGCTCGCGTTCTTTTTCGCCAACGTCGAAATCCAGATCGAAGGCAGCGCGGGCTGGGCGGCGAATCTGCCGACGTGGCGCATCGAAAAGAGCTGGCTGCAGGACATATTCTGGGGCGGCCGCCCGATGACCGGCTATCACGCGTGGGTCTTTCCATTCGTGGCGCTGTTCTTCCATCTGCCGCCGATCTTCAGCGCGCGCTGGTCGTGGCGCATCGAAGCTCGCCTGATCGCCTGCATCATGGTGTTCTGGATTACCGAGGATTTTCTGTGGTTCGTGCTGAACCCGGCGTTCGGACTCGCGCGATTCAAACCCGCCTTCGTGCCGTGGCACGTCCACTGGTTCGGCCCCGCGCCCACCGACTACTGGACCATGAGCGCCGTCGCGCTCGTGCTGTTCCAGTTGTCGCGCGGCTGGTGGCGCACTTCGAAAGACCCGTTCTATGGCCGTTCATAACCTGTTTCGCCTCACGCCCTCGCTGTTTCGCAGCGCGCGCCTTTCGCGCAAGGATGTCGCGCATCTGCAGGAACTCGGCGTGCGCAAGGTCATCAGCTTTCGCGCGTTTCATTCGGATCGCCGCATTCTCGCGGGCTCCGGCATCGCCACGCTGCGCATTCCGATCAACACCTGGAATATCCGCGATCGCGACATGCTCGCCGCGCTGCGCGTGCTGCGCCACGCCGAACGCGACGGCCCGATCCTCGTGCATTGCCAGCACGGCGCCGATCGCACCGGCCTCGTCTGCGCGCTGTATCGCATCGTCTATCAGGACTGGACGCGCGAAGCCGCGCTCGACGAACTGCTCAACGGCGGCTTCGGTTTTCATGCGATCTGGCAGAACATCCGCCGCTATCTGACCGAAGTCGATATCGACCGTCTACGCCGCGAACTCGGCAAACACCCCTGAAAACAAGGGGTGTTACGCGAGCCGCTGCATATACGGCGGCAGCGCGGGCTCGGGCAGCACCGCCAGCACCTTCAGGCGTTGGAGCGTGCGTTTCTGGCCGCGTTCGAGATGCACGGCCAGCGCTTGCGACGCGCGCTGGAACTCGCCGTCGCGCAACGCTTCGAGCACGCTGCGATGTTCGATCAGCATGCCGTTGTCAGGATGCAGATTGAACGCGTCGTAGAAGGCGTGATTGACCGTCAGCGGCATATGCGCGCCGGTGATCGTCGCGAGCAGTTTGCGGTTCGGCGCATGGCGCAGGCAATCGACGTGCAGATCCGTTTCGAGCCGATACAGCGCGGCGGCGTCGACGGAATCCGGATCGGCGATGGCGTCGGCCAGACGCGCGAGCGCCGCTTCGATCCGCTCGCGCGGCAGCGACGGCGCGCTCGCGAGCAACGCGGCCGGTTCGAGCAGCAGGCGCAGTTCGTAATCCTGCGCGACCGCGCGCGCGGTGAGCGGCCCGCACAACCAGTGCGAATACGCCGATTTCTCGACGAGACCCACATCGCGCAAACGCGTCAGCGCCTCGCGGATCGCGCCGCGGCTCACGCCGAAATGCTGCGCGGCGAGCGTTTCATCGATACGAAAATGTCCGAACACCACGCCCAGCGAAATGGCCGCTTCGAGCGCGTCGTAAATGCGTTCGCTGGTCGAGGGAATGTCGAGCGGCGCGGGCGGTTCGTCGAAACCGAGCGCGGCTTCCGAAAGCGGCGCGCGCAGCGGCTCGGGCACGCTGCCGTCGGAATGCGCGACGAGATAGCCGCGTCCGTCGAAGGTATGCAGCAGACCGCCCGCATGCAGCATTTCGAAGGCTTTGCGCACCGGCACGCGGCTCGTGCCGAACATGCGCGCAACCGGTCCTTCGAGCAGCACGAGGCCGGGCGCGATCTTGCCGAGCGCGATCGCGCTCTTCAACTGGTCGTGAATCAGCCGGTAACGCAGGCGGCTGTCCGCGTTGGTTTCGGGTAGGTCCGCCGCTGGTGTGAGGGCGTGCTCTGGCTGGGTGGCGCGTGAGCGTTTCGTCATCGTTGCTTTGCTGGCGCCGTCACGACCGCATGAATTCGGTCCACCGGCGCACCAGATAATTGTGCTCGTCCATCACCGAGTTCCACACGGCAATGCGGCCCATGCGCGACAGATAATCGCCGCCATCGCGGCGCTGCCCCATGCGCACGAGATGACGCGTGGTCGGCCCCGGCAGCTCCGCCGCCGCGGGGGCACCATCGTACCAGTATGCCCACTCGGCGTCGTCGAGCTGCGCACGCGCGCGCGCCGGATTCGACATGTAATAGCCCTGGCGCGCCATCGTCGCGCCGGCCCAGCCGTCGAGCCACCAGTTCAGGTACTCGTAGGCGGCATCGAGCACGCGGCCATGCGCGGTGCGCGAGATCGACATGCCGCCGAACCACGCGCGATAGCCTTCCTTCGGGCACGCGAGGCGAAAGTGCAATCCGGCGCGTTCGAGTTCGATCGTGGCCGGCGACCAGATGCTCTGGATCGCGACCTTGTTGGCGATCATCAGATCCGCGGCCTCGGCAAAGGTCGACCAGAAACCGGCGAAATGGCCGCGCCGCTTGTAGTCGACGAGCACGCCGATCAGCGCGTCGATTTCCTCGATGCTCAGATTGCCGATGTTCTCGAAACGCATGAGCCCGCTGGCCTCCACGGCGAGCGCGGCGTCGATCGCGCCGATCGCCGCGTCGGCTTGCAAGGCGACGCGACCCGCCAGTTCGGGCGCGAGCAGCCACGCCCAGCTTTCCTCCCCGTTGCGCAGCGAAGGCGGCAATGCGTCTTCGAGATAGACGAAGCTGTCGGCGTTGTGCGTGAGCGGCAACATGCTGATGCGCTCGCTCGGCTCGCGCGAGAGCGAGTTGTCGGGCTGCACGAAGAGGCGGTCGGCGGGCACGCTGCCCGCGTTGCATATCGTGGCGGTCGTGCCCGCGGCGGCAGCGCTCGAACCCGGCGGCACGTCGATACGTCCCGTGCGCGCCAGCCCGTTCACTTCGTTCCAGCGCGCGATGCGTGTCGTGTCGATCGGTTGCAGCGCATGCGCGGGCCACAGGCAATCGATGCTGTGAATCCACTGGTCGTAGATTTCATAGCGCTCGGGATGCATAACGCCGTGACGCTGCACGTCGAGTCCATCTTCGACGATGAAGCGCAGCTTGATGCCGAGGTCCTGTTCGGCGCGCTTGCGGATATGCTCGCGCAGCGTCACCGACGTGCCGAGCACGCGCAGTTCGACCTTCGAGGGATGCACGGCGGGCGCGCGCGGCGCCGCGGCGTTCGCGTTGGCCGGATGGGCGCCCGATCTGGCAGTGCGGGAAGTGACGGGATTCAAGTCGGGACGTCGGCGTGATGTAGATGCGCATGAAAGCGCCGGTAAGACGCCATGATAGCGTCTTGCGAGAGACCGTCGGTGATGAAGACGAGGCGCGTCGAACGCTCGGCGTCGGGCCACGCGTCGAGATGCAGGACCGGATGCACGAGGTGATGCACGGCATGCAGCACCACGAGCAGATCGCTGCCCTCGAGCGCGAGCACGCCCTTCACGCGCAGGATGCGTTCGCCGTGACGGTTGAGCAGCATCGTGAGCCAGAGCGTGAACACGGCCCAGTCGAGCGGTTCGTCGAAACGCGCGCAGAACGCTTCGATGCGCGCGAGTTCGGCTTCGTGCGCGGTGGGGTTTGCTTCAGGGTTTGCTTCAGGGCTTTCTGCCGACTCCGCGCGCACGACGCCTGCGAGACGCAACGCGCGCGTCGCCCCGCCCACGCGCGACGCGGCGTGCATGGCGGCCTGCAGCGGGTCCGCAACGGGCGCGCCCAGCACGTCCTCCAGCTGCGCATGCGGCGCTTGCGCATCGCGCAGATGCACCTGCGCGGCAGGATTGAGCGCCTGCAATTCACCGATCAGCGCCTCGACACCGGCGGCCTCGGCGAGATCGGTTTTCGTCACCAGAAAACGGTCGGCGGCGCTCACTTGCGCGAGCCATTCGGGATGCGCGGCGCGTTGCGTGCGCGCGTTCACGGCGTCGACCACGGTGAGCGTGGCCGCCAGCGTGTAGTGGCTCGCGAGCACGGCGTCGCCGAGCAGCGTCGCGATGATCGGCGCGGGCGTGGCCAGCCCCGTCGTCTCGACGATCACGCGCGAAAACGGCGGCGTCTCGCCCCGCGCGCGCCGCGAGAACAGCATCGCGAGCGCTTCTTTCATTTCGCCGCGCATCGCGCAGCACAGGCAGCCGTTGTCGAGCAGCACGGTTTGCGGCCCGACCTCGCCCATCAGCAGATGATCGAGCCCGACCGCGCCGAACTCGTTGACGAGCACGGCCGTATCGCGCGCGCGTTCGCCCGTGAGCGCGTCGGCGATCAAGGTGGATTTGCCGCTGCCGAGAAAACCCGTGACGAGCGTGACGGGCAACACATCGTAGGCGAGGCTCATGCGGCACGCTCGTCAGCGTCGGCGAACAGCGCGAGCGGATCGAGCGGACGCCCGAGCATTTTTTCGGCCGCGCGCCAGACCTGCATGAAGTCGCTGACGATTTCCTGCGCGCCCGTGGGCGACGCGAGCACGAACGACTGACCATGAAAATCGGCGAGCGTGAGCCGGAACGGCCGCAGCACGCGATTAGCCAGCGCAACCTGCACGTAACGATGCCGCCGCGCGCCCGCCTCCGCACCCGCCGTTGCATTCGACCAATGACGCCCGCCGCCGAGCACGCCGCACATTCCACACATTGCCTGACCTCGCTTGCCTTGCTTGAACTGCCTTGCTTGTACTGCTTTCGTGGCCTCGATCGCCGCTTCGCCCATCAGGGCATCACGTCGCCGGAATTCGGGCCGAGCGTCTGGCCCACGAACAGATTGCCGCCCGGATCGGACGCGAGCAGCACGGCCACGGGCGCGACTTCCTCCACACGGCCGAAGCGGCGCAACGGCAATTCCGCCGACTTCGCCTCCTTCCACGCGGCGCTGATGCCGTCGACGAGCGGCGTCTCGATCGGCCCCGGCGCGATTGCGTTGACCAGCACGTTCTGCGGCGCGACCTCGATGGCGAGCGACTTCGTGAAGCCGATCACGCCCGCCTTCGCCGCCGAGTAATGGCACAGCTCCGCGCCGCCCTTGATGCCCAGTTGCGAGGCCACATTGATCACGCGGCCCCACTTCTGCGCGAGCATCGCAGGCAGCGCACGGCGCGTGCAGAGAAACACGCTGCGCAGATCGACGCGCATCATATCGTCCCACATCTGCGTGGTGAGATCCACGCAGCGCGCCTGCGTCAGCATGCCCGCATTGTTGACGAGAATGTCGATGCCGTCGAACGCGCCGATACAGCGATCGACGATCGCGTTCGCGGACGCCTCCTGCCCCACGTCGGCGGTGACGGTTTCGACCTGCGCGCCGAGCGCGCGGCACGCGTCGGCCTGCGCTTCGAGGCGCATGGTGTCGAGGTCGGCGAGCACGAGGCGCGCGCCGGCCTGCGCATAGGCACGCGCAATCGCGGCGCCGATGCCGCTCGCCGCGCCGGTGACGACCGCGCGGCGGCCGTCGAGTGAAAACGCTTGAGTCATGGTGTCGATGTCCTTCTACATGCGTGTGCGTGTTTGCACGTGTATCGCGAATGACGCGACGCGCGTCAGCCCGGCCAGCGCACCGTGAGGCCGCCGTCCGCGACGATCGCCTGGCCCGTGATGTACGAGGCGTCGTCGCTGGTCAGGAAGCGAATGAGGCGCGCGATCTCGTCGGGCCGTCCCACGCGCTTGAGCGGAATGCCGGCGGCGGCTTCGCGCAGACCTTGCGGTCCGAGCGAATTGACCGCGTCGAGCGATTGCGGCGTCTCGATCAGCCCCGGAATCACGGCGTTGCAGCGGATGTTGCGCGGCGCGAGTTCCATCGCGACGGCGCGGCACAAACCGGGCACGCCCGCCTTAGCCGCCGCGTAATGCACGTGGTTTTCCCAGCCGTACACGCCGCCCGCAATCGACGACACCGCGACCATCGCGCCGCCGTCGGCCATATGACGCGCGGCCGCGCGGAATGTGCGCATCACGCCCGTGAGATCGACGTCGAGCATCTCGTGCCATTGCTCGTCGCGCATCTCGGTGAGCGGCGCGGCGCGCAGCAGGCCCGCGTTGGCGACCGCGTAATCGAGGCGGCCGAAACGCCCGAGCGCGACTTGCGCGAACGCCTCGACCTCCTCCGCCGAGGTCACATTCACCGGCTGCATCAGGCACTGTCCGCCCACGGCTTCGACCGCGTGCGCCGTGGCCTGCGGGTCGTGCGGATCGCCCGGAAAATAGCCGCCGACGACGGCCACGCCGGCCTGTGCGTAAGCGACGGCGAGCGCCTGGCCAATGCCGCTCGCGGCGCCGGTAACGAGTGCAACTTTCACGTTTGACTCTCCTTGAATGAGGGTGGGCGTCACTGCACGCCGTCCGGCGTCACGTGCTTCGCGAACAGCACGAGCAGGCCGGAAAGAAAGCACGGCAGCGCGCCGAACCAGAGCGCGGCATGCAGCCAGTCGCTGCCTTGATTGAGCAGCGTGGTCACGCCGATGCCCGCGAGAATCGCGCCGATCGGACCCATCGCGTGCACGATCGAGCTGCCCGTGCCGCGAATCGCCGTCGGATAGCTTTCGCCGATGAAAAACAGCGCCGCCGAATACGGACCGATCAGAAAGAACAGGCCGAGGCTGTAGAGCGCGACGACCATGCCCGTGCTGCTCGGTCCCAGCAGCATGGCCGCGAAAGCGAGACCGCCGAGCATCCAGCCGATGGCGAGCGTATTGCGGCGGCCGATGCGATCGCCAATCCAGCCGTGCGTGAGATAACCGCAATAACCGATCACATTAGAGAGCACGAGAATCAGCAGCGAGCTTTCGAACGAGACGTTGTGCACGCGCGTGAGCACCGTGGTGCCGAGCACGCTGAACACCTGGATCGCCGACCAGTTCAGCAGAATGCCGCCGCCCAGCACCAGCGTGGCGCGCAGCGCGCTGCCGCGAAACGCCTGCGCGATGCCCGCGCGGCTGTGCTCCTCGTAATCGACGCGATGTTCGCCCGCGAGGGTGCGCGCCTCGCCGTCACGACCGGTTTCGCGCAGCACGCGAATCTGCTTGTGCAGCAGGAATTGCGGGCTTTCCTTGAGGCGGCGCGTCATGAAGAAAATGACGATCGCGGGAAACGTCGCGAAAATAAAGCAGCCTTGCCAGCCGATGCGCGGCAGCAGCAGCGCCGTGAGCGCCGAAGCGAGCAGCGCCCCGATCGGCCAGCCGCCCTGCACGAGGCTGTAAATGAAGCCCTTGCGCTTGTTGAGCTTCGGGTCGTTGGCCGCCGCGTAGAGTTCGTTCAGATAGGTCGCGTTGACGGTTTCCTCGGCATAACCGAGGCCCGAAAGCGAACGGATCAGCACCAGCGGCACCTGCCCCATCGCGCCGCCCACGACGGTCAGGCCCGAGCACACGGCCGCGCCCGCGACGGTCCACAACAGGCCCGCGCGACGGCCGAGACGGTCGAGCACCGGACCGATCGCGAACGCGATCACGGCGGTGCCGACGGCCACGAGCGTCGCGATTTCGGCCTGCGCGGCGGCATCCCAGTTGTAATGACGGCCGATCTCGGGCAACAGCGTGCCGAACAGAATGAAATCGTAGACGGCGAAAACCCACGCGAAGAACGCGACGACGGTCGCCCGCTTCACGTCGCCCGGCAGGATCTTCTCGAGTTTGAAGCCCGAGGCGGATAGCGGATTCTCTTGCATCGTTCGCACTCCTTCAGATAGGTGTGGCATGGAGGTTATGGTTGTATAAGCGCGCGACGCATGCCGCGCGCGGGTCGAAACAATCAGCCCTTATTGCGCGGATTGCGCTTCAGGAAATCGTCGGCGATTTCATCGCAGGTGCAAAAGCGCACGCCTTCGTGCGACTTGAAATGCGCGATCAGGCGTTCGAGCATCAGCAGCACCTGCGGGCGGCCCGACACGTCCGGATGGATCGTGATCGGAAACACCGCGTAATCGTGCTCGCGATACACCCAGTCGAACTGGTCGCGCCACATCTGCTCGATGTCGCGCGGATTCACGAAGCCGTGGCTGTTCGGCGACTTTTTGATGAACATCATCGGCGGCAGATCGTCGAGATACCAGTTCGCGGGCACTTCGACGAGATCGGTTTCCTCGCCGCGCACGAGCGGTTTCATCCACGTATCGGGATGCTTGCTGTAATCGATCTTCGTCCACGTATCGCCCACGCGCACGTAATACGGATGGAAGTCGTTGTGCATCAGGCTGTGGTCGTACTTGATGCCTTTTTTCACGAGCAGCGCGTTCGACACCGGGCTGAATTCCCACCACGGCGCGACGTAGCCGGTCGGACGGCGGCCCGAGAGTTGCGTGACGAGTTCGATGCTGCGGTCGAGCACGGCCTCTTCCTGTTCGGGCGTCATCGCGATCGGGTTTTCGTGGCTGTAGCCGTGAATGCCGATTTCGTGGCCTGCGTCCGCGACCGCTTTCATCTGTTCGGGAAACGTTTCGATCGAGTGGCCGGGGATGAACCACGTCGTCTTGATGCCTTCGCGCTCGAACAGCTTGAGCAGGCGCATCGAGCCGACTTCGCCCGCGAACAGGCCGCGCGAGATGTCGTCGGGTGAGTCCTCGCCGCCGTACGAGCCGAGCCAGCCCGCGACCGCGTCCACGTCGATGCCGAATGCGATCAGGATTTCCTTTGCCATATCGAATGCTCCTTGTTTTCAGTGCTGCGAGGAAAAAACCGCCTGCGCGGCTTCGGCCACGGCAAGCAGACGGTCGTCGTCGTTTTGCGCGCGCAACAGTTGCGCGCCGGTGGGCAGCCCCGCGTCGTCGCGGCCGCTGGGCAGCGCGACGGCGGGCGTATCGAGAAAACTGCCGGGCATGGTGAGCGCGAGCGTCGCGAGATTCACGCGCGCGAACAGATCGGCGTCGCGTTCGAGCGGCGCAAGCGCGGGCGCGACGTGCGGCACCGTGGGCAGCACAAGCGTGGCGTCGCCGAGTTCCTGCGCGAACGCGGCCAGCAGGTCCGCGCGGCGCGCGTGCAGTTCGGCCAGCCGCGTGGCGCTCACGTTGCGGCTCGCTTCGAGCCGCGTGCGCACGCGCGCGTCAAGGCGCGCCGCGTCGGGCGAATCGAGCAGCGAGCGGTAACGCGCGAACGCTTCGAGCGAACCGATCCAGCCCAGCTCGCGAATCACGCCGCAGGCCGCGAGAAAACTCGCGGGCGTGCGCGTGTCGATCGTCGCGCCGGCGCGCGCGAGGCGGGCCACGAAGGTGTCGAGATTGCGCGCGACGGCGTCGCTCACGCCGAAGCGCGCGAGGCTGCGCTCGTCGTAAATGAAGCGCTGGCCGCGCACATCCGGCAGCGGCGCGACGCGCGCGGCGCCGCGCAACAGCGCGTCGAAGTCGATGCAGTCGGTCACGTCGTGCGCGAGCGGGCCGGACGTATCGCAGGTCTGCGACAGCCCGGTCACGCCCTCGCCCGGATAGCGCGCGGTGCTGGCGCGATAGCCGGTCAGGCCGTTGAAGGCGGCGGGCACGCGGATCGAGCCCGCCGTGTCGGTGCCCATCGCGAGCGGCACGACGCCCGTGGCGACCGCGACCGCCGAACCGGACGACGACCCGCCGGGCGCGCGCGCGCCTTGCGCGCCGTCGAGCGCGGGATTCACCGGCGTGCCGAAATGCGGATTGAGGCCGAGCCCCGAGTACGCAAGCTCGCTGAGATTGGTCTTGCCGATAGCGATCGCGCCGCCGCGCCGGGCCGCGGCCACGAGCGGCGCATCCACGGTCGCGGCGGCGCGCTCGCGGTAAATCTGCGCGCCCGCCGTGGTCACGCTGCCCGCGACGTCGAACAGATCCTTCCAGGCAAGCGGCACGCCGTCGAACGCCGACAGTGGCGCACCCGCGCGCCAGCGCGCCGCCGAGGCCCGCGCCGCACCGAGCGCGCCCGCTTCATCGACGCTGATGAACGCCGCGCCCGCACGCGACGCACGCGCGAGCGCCTCGCTCGCGACCTCGACGGGATCGGTCGCGCCCGCCTTGTACGCCGCCGCGATGGCGCGCGCCGTGATGTTCGAAGTACTGCCCGCCGCCGGGCGATCCTGCTCCGTCACTGTGTTTCCTCTTTCGATAAATGTATGTCGTTGACAACATACGTTTACGATGCAGGTGAACAAAAAAACGGCCTACCAGGGTTTTACCGGGGTATCGGCGTGTTTTTGTCCAGGAATGCAGAGGCGCCCAAAGTCCCTGCGCGGCATGGGTATTGCGATTGCGGTTATCCTTGCGCGTCATCCGGCCTGTCAGACGCCGGCACGCCGAAAGCCAGTCGTAACCGAATCCGCGGAGAAGACGCTTGAACCAGCCTGCCGCCTCAACCACGCCGGGCGCGCCGCCCGCGCCCCCGCCGCCGCTAGAGGGCGGCAAGCTGATCCTCGCGACCGTCGCGGTCGCGCTGGCCACGTTCATGAACGTGCTCGACACCTCGATCGCCAACGTCGCCATTCCGACGATCTCCGGCGACCTCGGCGTGTCCGTCGACGAAGGCACGTGGGTCATCACCGTGTTCGCGGCGGCCAACGCGGTCTCGATCCCTCTGACCGGCTGGCTCACGCAGCGCTTCGGCCAGATCCGCCTGTTCGTCGCGTCGATTCTGTCGTTCGTGCTTGCCTCGTGGCTCTGCGGCATTGCGCCGACGCTGCCCTTCCTGCTCGTCGCGCGCGTGCTGCAAGGCGCCGTGGCCGGTCCGCTGATTCCGCTCTCGCAGGCCATCCTGCTCGGTTCATGGCCACGCGACAAATCCGCCACCGCGCTCGCCTTCTGGGCGATGACGACCACGGTCGGCCCGATCGCGGGCCCCGCGCTCGGCGGCTGGATCACCGACAGCTACAACTGGTCGTGGATCTTCTACATCAACATTCCGGTCGGCCTGTTCGCCGCCTCGATCACGTGGTCGATCTACCGGCAGCGCGAGTCGGCCACGCGCAAGCCGCCCATCGACATAGTGGGTCTCGGCCTGTTGATCGCGTGGGTCGCCTCGCTGCAGATCCTGCTCGACAAGGGCAAGGATCTCGACTGGTTTTCCTCGCCCGTGATCGTCGGGCTGGGGATCGTCGCGCTGATCAGCTTTGCGTTCTTTCTCGTCTGGGAATTGACCGAGGAACATCCGATCGTCGATTTACGATTGTTCGGACAACGTAATTTCCTCGGCGGCACCGTGGCGATTTCAGTGGCGTACGGCGTGTTTTTCGGCAATCTCGTGCTCTTGCCGCAATGGATGCAGGAGTATCTGAATTACCGTTCCGTCGACGCGGGCCTCGTGACCGCGCCGCTCGGCATATTCGCGATGTTGCTCTCGCCCGTCGTGGGCCGCATCTTGCCGCGCTCGGATGCGCGCGTGATCGCGACTTCGGCGTTCGTGCTGTTCGCGGTGGTGTTTTTCATGCGCTCGCGTTACGTAGTCGAGATCGACACGTTCCACCTCGTGTTGCCGACGCTGCTGCAAGGCGTGCCGATGGCGCTGTTCTTCGTGCCGCTCACGGCGATCATTCTCGCGGGGCAGCCGCCGCAACGCATTCCGGCGGCGGCGGGTCTGTCGAATTTCGTGCGCGTGTTTTGCGGCGCGGTGGGCACGTCGATTTCGACGAACGCGTGGAATAACCGTACGATCCTGCATCACGAACGGCTCACCGAGCAGGCGAGCATCGACAATCCGCTGTTCCGGCAATCGATCGAGCAGACGCAGCAGGTGCTGCATCTGAGCGAGCCGTCGGCGCGCGCGCTATTCGATTTTCAGTTGACGACCCAGGCTGCGATGATGGGGCTGAACGATATTTTCTATATCTCGGCGATTATTTTTCTCGCGATCATTCCGCTTATCTGGATCACGAAATCGACGAAAGGCGGCGGTGGAGGCGGCGCGGCCGGCGCGCACTAATCACTGCCGCGATTACCCAAACCGCGCCGGCGAATACGGCGCGGGATCCGTAAACGGCGTCTCGCCCATTATCTGTTCCGCGAGCAGGCGCCCCGACACCGGCCCGAGCGTCAGGCCATGATGGTTATGGCCGAACGCGAACCACAGACCCGTGTGACGCGGCGCGGGACCGAGCAGCGGACGCATGTCGGGCGTGCACGGACGCATGCCCATCCACGGCGTATCGTCCAGACGTTGCCCCAGCCCGAACACGGGACGCGCGTTGCGTTCCGCGTCGTCGAGTTGCGCGTAGTTCGGCGGCCGCTCGCGCGTGGCGAGTTCGACGCCGGTCGTGAGACGCAGGCCGCGCCGCATCGGCGCGACCACATAACCGCCTTCGATATCGACCACGGGCCGCGTGAGCGGCGCGCGCGCCGCGCTCGCGTAGTGCATGTGATAGCCGCGCTTGGCCATCAGCGGCACGCGATAACCAAGCGGCGCGGTCACCGTATCGGACCACGGCCCCATCGCCACCACGGCGAGTTGCGCGTCGAGCGGACCGTCGTCGGTCTGCACGGACCAGCCGCCGCCCTGCGCGCGCAACGTGCGCGCATCGCCCTTCACGATCGCGCCGCCCTCGCGCTCGAACAGCGCGGCGTAGCCCTTCACCAGCGCGCCCGGATCGGCGACGCTGGCCGGATCGATCCAGTGAATCGCGCCCGCATAACCCGCCGCCAGCGACGGCTCCGCCGCACGCAAACCGGCGGCGTCGAACGTCTCGATACGCAGATGATGATCGGCCGCCACATGCTGCGCCGCCGCGCGTTCGCGCTCGAACGCCTCGGCCGAGCGATACGCCTCGAGCCAGCCGATCGGGCGCACGAGCGCGCGCAGATCGGTGCGCGCGACGAAGGCCTCGTGCTCCGCGACGCTGCGCTCGATCAGCGGCAGCATGTCGCGCGCCGCGCCCGCCAGCCGCGCCGGCGACGACTCGCGCCAGAAGGTCGCGAGCCAGCGCGCGTAAGCGGGCATCGAGCGCAGGTCGTAGCGCAGCACCGTCGAGTCGTTGCGCACGAGACGCAGCAGCGTGCGCCAGTCGCGCGGAAAACCATACGGCACCACCGACGACGCCTCGATCAGCCCCGCGTTGCCGTGGCTCGTTTCCTCGCCGGGCGCGCGCCGGTCGACCAGCGCCACGCGCACGCCGCGCTGCTGCAAATGCAGCGCCACGCTCACGCCGACGATGCCCGCGCCGAGCACGATCGCGCTCTTGCTCATGCGATTCCTCTGGACTCCGTATCGTTCAAAATTACTTCGCGACGATGTCGCGGCCAAAATACTTCATCGACAGCTTCGTGAGCGTGCCGTCCTTGCGCAGCGAATCGAGCGCCGCCACCACTTTGGCCTTGAGCGCCGCGTCGTTCTTGCGCAGACCGAAGCCCGTGCCCTCGCCCAGCGTGGCCGGGTCCTTGAGCGGCGCGCCCGCGAAATCGTAGTCCTTGCCTTGCGGCTTCGAGAGGAAACCGTCGGTGGCAGTCTGCACTTCCTGGACCGCGCCGTCCAGACGGCCCGCCGCGAGATCCGCGAAAATCTGGTCCTGATTCTCGTACGTGACGATCGACACGCCCTGCGCCGCCCAGTGCTTGCGCACGTAATCTTCCTGCGTCGAGCCTTGCAGCACGCCGATCTGCTTGCCTTTGAGGCTCGCGGGCGTGGGCTGCAAACCGGAGCCGCGCTTCGCGACCATCTGGATCGGCATAACGTAGACGGCCGGCGTGAAGTCGATCTGCTGACGACGCTTGTCCGTGATGTTCATCGCCGAATTGATGACGTCGAACTTGCGCGCCTCCAGCGCCGCGATCAGGCCGTCGAAGCTGTTCTCGACCCACACGCACTTCACCTGCATGCGCTGGCACACGGCATTGCCGATGTCGATGTCGAAGCCCTGCAACTGGCCCGACGGCGCCTTGCTCTCGAACGGCGGATACGACGCCTCCACGCCGAAACGCAGCGTCTGCGGATCCTGCGCGTGCGCGACGCCCGAGGTCAGCGCGGTCGTGCCGAGCGCCGCGGCGAGCAGGCCGGCCAGTCCCGCCGCGCGCGCGCAGCGAATCGTCTTCGTGTTCATCGTCGTCATCCTTGGTCTCATGGGTCGGGCGGCGCGCCGCTGCGCAGGGTGCCTCGCACACGGCGCGTCCGCAGAACGAATATAGACGAAAAATCAAAATAAAGTCTAGAATGGACAAAAAAGTCCACCTCGACTTTCCCACCACCTTCCCGTCCCCACATCCTCGCGCCGCCGCGAGATTTCGAAGGAATCCAGCATGTCCGGTACGACAAATTCGCCGCTTTCCCACGCCGCCGCGCCCTTTATCGCCGACGCCGCCACGGTGCGCGCCGCGCTGCCGCACCTCGACGTGCGCGGCGTGCTTGCGCGCCTGTTCGCCTCGCTCGGACGCGGCGAAGCCGTGCAGCCGCCGCAGACGCTCGCGCTGTTTCCGCAGCAGGCCGGCGACTTCATCACCTATCTGGGCGTGCTCGCCGAAGCGGGCGTGTTCGGCGCGAAGCTCTCGCCGTACATCGCGGGCACGAGCGGCAACGCGCCCATCATCACGGCCTGGACCGCGCTGATGTCGATGCAGACCGGCCAGCCGCTCATGTGGTGCGACGCCGGTTTGCTGACGACCGAGCGCACGGCGGGCACCACGGCGCTCGCCGTCGACCAGCTCGCGCCGCGCGAGGCGCGCCGGCTCGCCGTGATCGGCGCGGGCGCAGTGGCGCTCGCGCATATCCGCCACGCCGCGCCGCTGCGCGCGTGGGAGATCATCCGCGTGTTTTCGCCATCGCTCGCGGGCGACGCCGCGCGCGCCGAGCAGGTGCGCGCGACCGACGCGCGCGTGAGCGTCGAAAGCTCGGCGCAAGCCTGCGTCGCCGACGCCGACGTGATCATGCTCTGCACCTCGTCGGGCAAGCCGGTGCTCGCGCTCGACACGCTGACGAAACCCGCGCTCATCACCTCGATCAGCACGAACGTCGCGCAGGCGCACGAAATCGATCCGGCCGCGCTGCCCACGCTCGACGTCTTTTGCGACTATCGCCGCACCACGCCGCACAGCGCGGGCGAAATGACGATCGCCGCGCGCGAGCACGGCTGGTCGCCGGACGCGATCGTGGGCGATCTCGCCGATCTCGCCAACGACGCCTGTCCGCGCCCGACCTACGCGCGCCACGCGTTTTTCCGCTCGATCGGCCTCGGCCTCGAAGACATCGCCGTGGCGTACGCGCTCTACGCGCATCTGCGCGCGGCGCGATAAGCAGTATCATCGACGTCCTCCGCAATCGCGCCACACCGCGCCACCCATACGTCGCCCACAGGTCCGCTCCGATGCCGAAAAAAGCACCCGCGAAAACCGCCGCGCCCCGCCTTCCGGACACGCGCGCGCGTCTGCTCGAGCGCTACGCGCACGTCGCGGACAGCATCACGACGCTGTTCTTTCCGTTCGCCGAAGTCGTGATCCACGACCTCGCGGACCAGACCGTGGCGTATCTGTCGAACAATCTCTCGAAGCGCGAGATCGGCGACGATTCCGCGCTCGAGGACATCGAGGAAACCACCCGCAACAAGCTGCTCGGGCCGTACGAGAAGGTGAACTGGGACGGCCGGCGCATGCGCTGCGTGAGCACCGCGCTGTTCGACGACGACGGCCGCGCGGCGGGCGTCATGTGCATCAACCTCAACATCGCGGCGTTCGAGGACATGCAGGCGACGCTCGATCTGTTCCTGCGCGGCGCGGGCGTGATCGCGCAACCCGAGGAGCTGTTCAAGGACGACTGGCAGGAGCGCATCAACACCTTCCTGCACGGCTGGCTGCGCGAGCGTCAGGTGGCGCTCAACTCGCTCACGCGCGAGCATCGGCGCGAACTGGTCGAGGCGCTGCATGCCGAGGGCGCGTTCAAGGGCAAGAGTTCGGCGAATTACGTGGCCAAGGTGCTGGGCATGGGGCGCGCGACCGTCTACAAGCATCTGCGCGAGATGAAGGCCGACGCGGCGTAAAGCCGCAGGCGCATCGTTTCGCGCGAATCGGCGCAAGCCGGCCAAGCCGGGCGAATTCGGGCAAGCGCGCGCCACGCAAGAACGAAGCGGCCAACCCCGCCGGAGCCGCTACAATCGCCGGGATGGCGGCGGCCACCGCGCCGCCCTTCGCTCCCTGCTCCTCGCCCTTGCCCGCGATGTCCATGAACTACACGCCCATCCTCGACGCGATCCGCCGCGACCTGCAACCGCATCTCGGCTCGGGCCGCGTCGCCGATTACATCCCCGAACTCGCCAAGGTCCGCGCCGATCACTTCGGCATGGCGATCGTCACCGTCGACGGCCAGGTTTATCGCACCGGCGACGCCGACGTGCGCTTCTCCATCCAGAGCATTTCGAAGCTGTTCGCCTGCACGCTGGCGTTTCAGCTGCTCGGCGACGCGCTCTGGGAACGCGTGGGCCGCGAGCCGTCGGGCACCGCGTTCAACTCGCTCGTGCAGCTGGAATTCGAAGCGGGCAAGCCGCGCAATCCGTTCATCAACGCGGGCGCGCTCGTGGTCACCGACGTGCTCTGCCGCCGCTTCGTGCAGGCCGAAACGGCGCTCGTCGATTTCGTACGGCGACTCTCGGGCGAAGCGGGCATCGGCTACGATTTGCGCGTCGCGCAATCCGAACTCGCGCACGCCGAACGCAATCGCGCGATGGCGCATTTCATCGCCAGTTTCGGCAACCTGGAAATGCCCGCCGATACGGTCATCGACGCGTATTGCCGGCAATGCGCGATCGAGATGAGCTGCGTGGAACTCGCGCGCGCGGCGCTCTTTCTCGCCAACGGCGGCGTGTCGCCCGCGAGCAGCGAAAGCGTGCTCGACGCGAGTTCGGCCAAGCGGCTTTCGGCGCTGATGCTGACCTGCGGCACGTACGACGCCGCCGGCGATTTCGTCTACCGCGTGGGCCTGCCCGCGAAAAGCGGCGTGGGCGGCGGCATCGTCGCGGTGCTGCCGGGCGAATTCGCCGTCTGCGTGTGGTCGCCGGGACTCGACGCGACGGGCAACTCGGCGGTCGGCTCCCTCGCGCTCGAATGGCTGACGACGCGCATCGGCCGCTCGATTTTTTAAGACGTCCGCTTCGGACGGAGCGCGTTGGCGAGCGCGCTATACTTGCGCGCTTTCGTTGTCTGCTTCCGTTGTCCGCTGCCGTTGTCAGCCCACGCACCAAGGATTCCCCATGAGCACTTTGCCGCCCTGCCCGAAATGCAGTTCCGCGTTCACCTACGAAGACGCGGGCATGTTCATCTGCCCCGAATGCGCGCATGAATGGTCGGGAGAAGCGGGCGCGCCCGCGGAAACCGCGAAGGTTTATCGCGATTCGGCGGGCAATGTGCTGCAGGACGGCGATACCGTCACGGTCATCAAGGACCTGAAGCTCAAAGGCTCGGGCGGCGTGATCAAGATGGGCACCAAGGTCAAGAATATCCGCCTCGTGGATAGCGATCACGATATCGATTGCAAGATCGACGGTTTCGGTGCGATGAGCCTGAAGACGGAGTTTGTCAGAAAGGCTTGAGGCTTCGAGCGTTAAAGGGCGGCGAATAGCCGGATTCGCCACTCGCTTTAATTCGCGCCGCCCTTCACTCGCACGTCCCGCAGACAATCAGAATGTTGACGGTCTGCTCCAGCGAGCCAAACATATCGACCTGCGACGCCGCTTTCACCGCGTCGAGAAAACCCGGATTCTTGAAACGCACGCGCCGCCCGCATTTCCTGCACGAAATCGAGTGCATCTTTTCGGCTTCGTACGGGCATTGAAGGAAGAACGTCGCTCGCGCGCCGGTATTGCCGGCCGCCCATTGTCTCGACACGATACCTGCGCTTTCGAAATCGACGAGCGCGCGATAAATCGACGCCTTGCTCAAGCCGATTTTCTTTCTGAGCGCGAATTTATAAATCTCGTCGGCTTTCACGCCGCGCTCGATTTCAAACATCGTTGTCAGAACGCCAATTCGCGTCGGCGTGACACGAACGCCCATCTCGTTCATGTACTTGACGACGGAATCACGGTGAGCAAAGTACTTCGAACCAACCGGCTCAATTTTTCCCATAGTGTCAATACCGGGAAAGCGGCATCCGCAACGGCACGCCCTCCCCGGTTTCCCTAACTCCGGCCCGTGGCCGGAAAGTTTCAAGGTGTCAGCACGTCGGCGTGCAACGAGACGTTGCCGCCTCAGGCCGCGCTCAATTGCGCATGCGATTGCAACGCGCCGGCCAGTTCACGCCACGCCGCCAATTCAGGCGCGCCCGGTTTGCGCGCGCCAAACAGCATGGCGATGTTCTCGCCTTGCGCGTCGAACAGTTCCACTGACGTCACGATGCCGTCGTCGGTCGGCTTGCGCACGAGCCACGCGCTCGCAACGAGATCGTTGCGCAAATGCAGATTGAAACGTTCGTCGAGCACGTTGACCCACTCGCCCATGGTGCAGATGTTCGTCACGGGCCCGGTATGAATCTGGATCATGCCGGCGTTGCCCACGAACACCATGATGGGCACCTGCTCGCGCGCGGCCTCGACCAGCAGCGTCTCGATCACGTCATCGGCGAGTCGCGTCACGTAGCGCGGTTCGGCGAGCCGCAGCGCCTGCGTGCGCGTCAGGCCGAACTTGCGCAGCAACGGGAAAAACTCGTGCGTGTCTTTCATCTCGGCCCACGCGGCGTGGAATCCGGCGCGATCGATGGCTTCATCGGCGCGCGGCGACGGTGCGGGTTCCGCGGGCTGCAAGGCGAGCACCGCCGACTGCCCGGCGTCGGTCCATTCCGCCACGATCGCGTCGAATGCCGCGTGATCGCTATGGGCGCGCAAAAACACCTTGAATACGGCTTCGCCTTGCGCATCGTAGAACTGGAAGCTTTTCATCTCGCCATTGGCCGACGCTTCGCGAACCGCGAACGCAAAGGCCCAGCGCCGATGAAAAACACGCAGATCGATATCCGCGCCGAGCACGAGGCCGACATGGCCCTCCGCGCTCACCTTTTCGAATACGCCGTCTTTTTCGTGCACGGCCGCTTCGTTGCGGGTCAACGTCATCACGGCGCCCAGTCGCGGCATTTGCGCGATCAACCCCATGAAATCAGGCTTCAAACGCACGACGTTGACGCCGACAAAAGCCGCCACCGCCTGCGCTTCACTGACCTGCATCGCCGCGGCGGCATCGCGCTGACGCAGCTTGTTCGCCGTCTTGTGCGCGAGATAAGATTCCCGCCATTGCGCACATGCTTCGGAATCCGAAAAATTAGTTTGGGTCATAACGATCCTTCGTATGTGAGGGACGAGTTTCAGAAGTCGATCTTCATGCCGACGTTGAAGTTTCGTCCGGGTGCCGTATAGGCGTTAAGCGTCGCGTAGCTCGAGGATCCCGACAGGTCTCGCACGTCGCTCCAGCGCCAGTACTTGCGATTGAACAGATTGTTGATGCCGGCCGTCAGGCTCACGTGCTGCGTGATCTTGTAGCCCGCATGCAGATCGACGATCGTGTACGACGGCGTCGAGAAATACTTCGTGCTCGACGTATTCACGTCGCTGGTGTTGCGGCGCGAGTTGTAGGTCACGTCGGCGCCCACGAACCAGCGATCGTCCGCGCGGTATTTGATCCCCAGCACGGCGGCCAGCGGCGGAACCGACATGATCCCGCTGCTCGTGCCGTCGGTGTTCTGCTCGCTGCCGTCGATATAGGCCACGCCGCCCTTGACCTCGACCGACTCGCCCGCGAACCAGTCGAATTTCGCTTCGACGCCCTTGATGGTCGCCTTGCTGAAATTGATGTACTGGAACTTCTCCGGATCGCTCGCCGAAGTAATGCTGCCGCCCACCACTTCCGAGTCGATGAAGTTCTTGTAGCGGCCATAGAATGCCGACGCGCTGTACGCCACGCGATTCGTGCCGAATGCGAGCTTGCCGCGCATACCCGCTTCGAACGAGTTGCTGGTTTCCGGCTTCAGATTCGGATTGCCGACCTGCTCGTAATAGGTGTGATACAGCGAGGCCGCCACGCCGCCGCCGTAATAGCTGTTGACCTGATTGGCCGACGGCGCGCGGAAGCCGCGTGCGTATTGCACATACGGCACGAGCGCCGGGCTGATTTCATACAGGAACGCGAGGCGCGGCGAGAGCGCATTGCCGCTCGAATTGGACAGCGGCTGCGTCGACGCGCTCGCGGCCGACGTATAGGTGCTGTCGGCATCGGGCGTCATGTGGTAGTAGTCGAAGCGCAGGCCCGGCACGAAGGTCAGCTTGTTCCAGCTGATGCTGTCCTGCATGTACGCGCCCAGATTGAGCGTTTGCGTCTTCGGGAAATTCTCCAGATAACCGGAGGTCGTATCGACCGTATTGCCGTTCGAATCGGTGCTGTATTGCGACACGCTCAGGTCGAAACCGTACACGAGCTTGTGCGAGAACGGACCGGTCTTGAACGAACTTTCGGCCACGCTATTGCCACCGACGATGCTCTCGCCATAGTGGTTGTAGCGCGTGACATCGGTCGTCGTCTCGCCGATCAGCAGCGACTGGTCGGTCGCCGCGTTGCGGTAGAACACCGAGCTCTTGACGTGCTGCACCCAGCGATTCGTTTCGTCGTCGTGATCCCATTCGAGCTTCACGCGATTGCTCGTCACGTTGTTGGTCGTGTTGTACGAGGTGGTATTGGCGGTGTAATTGCCAATCTCGTACAGACTGTCGACTTCATTGGAATTGTTGAGCGTTTCGGCGGTCAGCTTGAGCTTGTCGGTCGCCGAGAGCCTGAAGACGAGTTTCGCCAATGCCGAGCGGTTGTTGTACGTCGCCGGATCGGCTTCGTCGCGATTCGCGCCCGTGCCGCCGGTGCTGCCGTGATTGTCCAGTTCGTGGCCATGACGGCCCGAGAGCATCAGCAAACCCTGCACCGCGCCATTCGCAGTGCTAAACGCCGTGGTCGCAGTGCCACCCCAGCTGCGATCGCTCGAGTCATAGTCCGAGCGCACGGAGAAATATGTTTTCTTGCCGTAGATGCTCAGCAAGTCGGCGGGATCCTTCGTCACGAAGTTCACCGCGCCGGTCAGGCCGTCGCTGCCGTACAGCACGGACGCGGGGCCGCGCAACACTTCGACGCGTTCGTACAGGTCCGTGTTCAGATAGTCGCCGCGACCTGCCGAGCCGGAGCCGAAGGAGAACGATTGCGGCAGCGGAATGCCGTCTTCGAGCAGCAGGACCTGATTGCCTTCGAGGCCGCGAATGTTGATGCCGTCGTTGCCGGCGCGGCCCGTCGAGCTGCCGATGCCGCTCGGGCGATAGGCCTGGCGATTGACGGCCACGCCCGGCTCGTATTTCAGCGCGTCCTTGATGTCCTTGGCGTTGTTCTCCTCCATGTCGTCGGACGTGATGACCGACACCGTCGCCGCCGATCTGGTCGGGTCCGTCTTGCCGATGCGGTTCGCCGTCACCGACATGACGTTCAACTGGCTTTCCGCGCGCGATGTCGCGGTCTTCGCAGTTTTCCCGCTCGATGCAGCGTCCGAGGCCGCAGTCGCGGCAGCCGCCGACGGGGCCGTTTGGGCCTGTGCCCCTTGCACGCCCGTGAGTTCCGCGAGCGCCAGTGGAATCAAAATCGCCAGAATTCTTCGCTGAAACACCATCTTCCCCTATTGATTGGCTTACTTTTTCGTCGCATAAGCCGACAGAATCATTAAGGTTGGTGAATATACATGAGAAGCATTCTCATTTACATCGCACGTAAAATTACGGCGTGTTTCGTGGATGTCAGGAAGATCGGGCGTTGTCGGGTCGCGGGAAGCCTTGACGGGCGGGCTCGCGGCGGTGCAATCCGATGCGGCACTATTTAATCTGGCGCGCTTCGAGGCGGCGTCGCGCGTGGCGTTCAGACGCGCGATCTCCTCGCGGTCCGGCGCGCGTTCCGCCCGGAGTGGCCGAATCGGCAAGCGGTGTACGCTGGCAGCAAACCGACGTCGTCGCGCGATCGAACGGCATAGCCAAAACAAGCCACCACACCTTCCGGAGAACGCCATGGCTGACAAGAAAGACGCCCCGCACCACCCCGCTGAAGCAACGGGCATGACGCGCGGGTTGACCTCTTACGGCGATCAGGGGTTTTCGCTGTTCCTTCGCAAAGCGTTCATCAAAGGAGCGGGTTACACGGACGAGGCGCTCGAACGTCCGGTGATCGGCATCGTCAACACCGGCAGCGGCTATAACGCCTGCCACGCGAACATGCCGCAACTGATCGAAGCCGTGAAGCGCGGCGTCATGCTCGCGGGCGGTTTGCCGATCGACTTTCCGACCATTTCGATTCACGAAAGCTTCGCGTCGCCCACGTCGATGTATCTGCGCAATCTGATGTCGATGGACACCGAGGAGATGATTCGCGCACAACCGATGGACGCCGTCGTACTGATCGGCGGTTGCGACAAGACGGTGCCCGCGCAATTGATGGGCGCGGCCTCGGCCGGTCTGCCCGCCATTCAGCTCGTCACCGGCGCGATGCTCACGGGTTCGCATCGCGGCGAACGCGTGGGCGCGTGTACGGATTGCCGTCGCTACTGGGCCAGGTTCCGCGCGAATGAAATCGATCAGGACGAGATCGACGACGTCAACAACCAGCTCGTGGCGAGCGTGGGAACGTGCTCCGTCATGGGGACCGCGAGCACGATGGCCTGTATTGCCGAAGCGCTCGGCATGACGGTTCCCGGCGGTGCGTCACCGCCCGCGGTCACGGCCGATCGTATCCGTGTGGCGGAGCAAACCGGCACAACCGCCGTGAAGCTCGCCAAATCGCGGCTGGGCATCGACCGGATTCTCACGCCTCACGCCTTCGACAACGCGATGCGCGTGCTGCTGGCGATCGGCGGCTCGACCAACGCCATCGTGCATCTGAGCGCGATCGCCGGGCGAGTCGGTCACAAGATCGATCTCGATACGCTCGACCGGATGGGCAAGGAAACGCCCGTGCTGCTCGACCTCAAACCGACCGGCCAGCACTACATGGAAGATTTCCATCACGCCGGCGGCGTCGCCACGCTGCTGCGCGAGTTGAAGCCGCTGCTGCATCTCGATGCGATGACGGTCAGCGGTCTCACGCTCGGCGAGCAGATCGAGGCGAGCGGCCCAGGCTTCGCGCAAACGGTCGTGCGTGCGTTTTCGCAGCCGGTTTATCCGCAAGGCGGCCTGGCCGTTTTGCGCGGCAATCTCGCGCCGGGCGGCGCCATCATCAAGCAGTCGGCCGCCGACGCGCGATTGATGGAGCACGAGGGACGCGCCGTGGTGTTCGAGACGGTCGAAGACCTCATGCAGCGCATCGACGATGAAGCGCTCGACGTGAACGCCGACGACGTGCTCGTCCTCAAGAACATCGGTCCGCTGGGCGCACCCGGCATGCCCGAAGCGGGCTACCTCCCGATTCCCCGCAAGCTCGCGCGGGCCGGCGTGAAAGACATGGTGCGCATTTCCGACGGCCGCATGAGCGGCACCGCGTTCGGCACGATCGTCCTTCACGTGACGCCCGAAGCCGCTGCGGGCGGCACGCTGGCTTATGTTCGAAACGGCGACCGCATTCGCCTGAGCGTCCGCAATCGCGAGGTCACGCTGCTCGTCTCCGATGACGAACTACAGCAGCGTGCAGCACAGACGCCGATCGCGCGCCCCACAGCCGAGCGCGGCTACCGCAAGCTCTTTCTGCAGAGCGTCACGCAAGCCGACGAAGGCGTGGATTTCGATTTCCTGCGAGCGGCGAGCCTGCAGAACAAACCGCCATCCGCGTAGACAGGCGCGCATGACGGCGTAGCGCCGAGCCCTATCGTTGCGATGCTCGCAGCGCGGCGTATCGGCGCTTCACCACGAGTGCGAGCGGAACCGTGAAGCAGAAATGCGACATGAATCCGCCGATAACGACATTGGGATCGAAGTAATTCGGGTGATTGTCCGACGCGATGGAAATCGCCACGTGCATGGCAATCCAGGCAAGGATCGCGTAGAACAACGCGATGAACGTCGCCTCGTAACCGCGACGCTGGAAATACGGCCAGACGCGTGCGAACAGCACGCCCCATGCGGCGGCGAACGCGAAGTGAATAATCGTGCCGAGCACATAAGCGCCAATGCCCAGACTCTGCTGGACATGCTTGCCGAACACGAGGCCCGTGGCGTTGCTGGGGATGCCGCCGAGCGTCAATAGATGCTGCACGCCAACCCAGACCACCGCCTCGTAAATCCAGATGCAGATCGCGCCCGTGAGGCCCGCCACGATTCCGCTGGACACCATCGCGGCCATACTCGGCCAACCGCCAGCGGCATTCACTGCACTCTTTCCGTAGCCATTGTCGCGAGCGCCTGCGCTGCCGTTCATTGTCGTTCCTGTTCGACCGTTGTGGGTTCGCCGGCCGGTTTCACGGCCAGCTTGCACAACATAGGAAACGCGCGTGAGCGGGACTATCGAGGGTAAACGGCAAGTCATCGACAGGACGCAAGCGCTAACGCGCCATCCACACCTTGCGCGGATAGCGCTTTTCGCCACCCATTCAATAAGTAAATTAGATGTCTTATTAAACACTTTGCAATCGATTCGGCAAATTCAACGCCTTATTCACTCCGGCGTCAGCACGAAATCGAATGTCGACCGCCAGCGCGTGCTGCCGTCGTTCACGCGTTCGAACGGCGCAACGAGCGTCTCCTTGACGCCAAATACCGCATCGGATTTCAGATAGGCGTCGTCGCCCACGAAGGTGTGCGTGACGATCTTCTCGAAACCGGGCGCAGTCACAATGAAATGCATATGCGCGGGCCGGTACGGATGCCGCCCGAGCGCCGCCAGCATCTTGCCGACCGGGCCATCGTCGGGAATCGGATACGACACCGGCTTAATGCCGACAAAACGGTATGCGCCATCGGCGCCCGTCGTGAAGATGCCGCGATTGTTCCATTTCGGCTGAACGCCGGGCTGCTGAACGTCGTAGAAACCCTCCGGGTTATCGGACCAGACATCGAGCCGCGCACCGGCCACCGGATTGCCCTGAAGATCGAGCACGCGTCCTTCGAACACGCAGCTTTCGCCTTTCCCATCGAGCGTGATGCATGCACCCATCTCGCGCTGCGGCGACTCGGCCACATGAAACGGACCGAGCACGGTATTTTCGGTCGCGCCATCAGGGCGACGATGGTTGATCGCATCGACGAGCATCGACACACCCAGCGTATCGCTCAGCAGAATGAACTCCTGGCGCTCGTTGCCGCAAATCTGTCCGGTGCGCGTCAGGAATTCGATGGCGCTTTCCCACTCGTCCTGCGTGAGATGAACGTCCTTGATAAAGGCGTGGAGATGCTTGACGAGCGAGGCCATGACCGTCTTCAGGCGCGCGTCGACCTCCACGCCCATGCGTGCATTCACGGCCTGCTCCGAACTGGCTTCGGTAAAGAACTGGGACATGTTTAGCATTCCTTTTAATATGTTGACGAGCCGTTATTCCGGCCGCGTGCCTTCCCACGCGCGCTGCAGCAACGCACGTACGGCGTCGCGCTCGACAGGCCGCGGATTCCAGTACGGGTTGCGCACCGCGAGGTCGGCGGCTGCGTCGAGTTGCGCGGATGTCAGCCCGAGATCGCGCAGGGCAAGCGGCGCGCCAAGCGAGCGCGCGAAGTCGTAGAGGCCGCCGCCGATCGATCCACCGAACAGTTGCGCAAGCGGCTGAAGTTCCTGCGCCGCCGCATTGGCGTTATAGGCCGCGGAATGCGCCAGTACGATGGCGTGCGTTTCCGCGTGAGGCAGATCGAAGCTGCCGCCCAGCGTGTGGCAGAGTTTGTGATGCAAGGACATGCCGACCGTGCCGAGCACCGAGCCGCACAGCCACGATCCATAAAGCGCACGGGATCGGGCGGCGAGATCGTCGGGGCGCGTGACGATCGCAGGCAGCGCATCGCGCAACGCCCGCACGCCTTCGACGGCCATCAGCGACGTCACCGGATTGCGATCCCGCGCGTAGACGCCCTCCACGGCATGCGCGATCGCGTTCAGGCCGCTCGTCACGCTCATCGCGACCGGCAGGCCGAGCGTCAGCGTCGGATCGTAGATCACCACTTCCGGCAGGATCTTCGGATCGCGCACGGTCGTCTTGATGCCGTCTTCGGTTTGACCGAGGATCGGCGTGACTTCCGAACCGGCATAGGTCGTCGCGACCACGATCTGCGGGGCGTCGTTGCGCCACGCGATGGCCTTGCCCAGGCCGATCGTCGATCCACCGCCGAGCGACACGAGACAATCCGCGCGCGCCGCATCGAACGCGGCGAGCGCATCGCGCGTGACCGCCACGGGCGTGTGCATCGCCGCCTCGCTGAACACGCCCGCCGCCAGCGGGCCGATCTGCGCGGCCAGTTTCTGCGCGTCGGCGCATTGCGACGGCGTCGAGAGAATCAGCGCGCGCTTCGCGCCCAGTCGCGCGATTTCGTCGGCGACGGCGTCAAGCGTTCCGGGGCCGAACAGAATGCGGCCCGGATGCATATCGTAGGTAAAACTCGCAGTCATGAACGCACTCCGTACTCAAACGACTTCGCGAACGCGAACATGGAGCTTCGCGATGACTTCGTCGAAACGCTCACGCAACTGCGCCGCGCTGCTCGCCGTGGCCGCCACGTAAAAGTCGGGGCGCAGCACGACATAGCTTGCCTCGATTTTTTCGAGCCAGTGCCGATACGTTGAGTCGATATCGAGCGCTTCGCAAGCCGTATTTGCACCACCCGGCGTGGCGATGCGCGCCGTGCGGCCTTCGATCAGCGCCAGTTGCTCCAGCCGCTCGGGCCCGAGCGCCTGCGCCGGATCGGCATCCAGACCGATCACGAACCAGCCATGCCCGACAGCCTGATCAAAACGGTCGCGCCGCCCGTTCGCCTCGACCACGCCCTGCACCGACAACTCGCCCGCATGCGCCGATCCGGCGGACCAGGCGCCCGGCCCCAGATGGCACACATCGGTCGGCACCGGCTGATGGTTGCGTGCCAGCAAATCGGCCTTCATTTTCACGTCGCGCTCGGCGGCCTCGTTTTCGTTCGCAATGCAGATGATCTTGCCCAGCGCCTGGCTGAACTCGATGTAATGCTTCGCGTGTTCAAGGCGTTCCGTGGTGTAACTGTCGAGCACGGCGTCGGACATCCGGCCTTCGAGCATCGCGTTCAGACGCCAGCCGAGCGCGAACGCATCGCGCAACCCCGCGCACATGCCCTCGCCCGCGAACGGCGGCATCAGATGCGCGGCGTCGCCCGCAATCACGCAACGGCCGCGATGCCAGGTCTTCGCCCAGCGAGCCTGAAAGCGATAGACCGCGCTGCGTTCGAGTTCGGCGTTGTCGGGCGTCATGCCCCAGGGCGCCAGCAGTTCCCACGCGCGTCGCGTCGTCTGCAATTCCTCGGCCGACTCGCCCGGCAGGACCATGAACTCCCAGCGTCGACGACCCGGGCCGCCGGGCACGATCGTCGTCGGCCGCTTCGGATCGCACAGTTGCCACTGCGTCGGCTGCGCGGTGTAGGCCTCGCGCGGGATGAGGTCGAGAATGAGCCAGTCGAAGAAATAACCGCGGTCCTCGTTCTCGATGCCGAGCGCCTCGCGCACGAAGCTGTTCGCACCGTCCGCGCCCACCAGGTACTGCGCGCGCAGCACGCGGGCATCGGCATCGGCATCGACATCACCGCCACCCTCGCCAACTTCCTGCGGCGTGCGTCTGAGCGACACCGTCACGCTGTCGCGGTCCTGGACCAGCTCCGTGCCCTCCCATCCACGCAATTGCGTGACGCCCGGCATACCGTCGACGATGCGCGTGAGCCGCGCTTCGAGGTCGGGCTGATTGAACCAGTAACGCACGCGCCAGCCCGACGCGGACTGGCTCTGCCAATCGACGATCTGCAGATTCTCGCCGCGCGCGTCTTTCCAGTAGTACAGCTCGTCGTGATACGAGATGGCCGGATCGCGCTCCGAGTCGATCCCGAGCGTCGCGAGAATGCGGGCGATTTCGTGGTCGTAGGTGACGGCGCGCGGGCGGCCGTACGCCTTCGACCAGCGCTCGACCAGCGTGACGCGTTTGCCGCGCTGACCGAGCAGGATCGCGAGCAGCGTACCGACGGGGCCGCCGCCGATGATGGCGACGTCAGCATCGAAGCGGGAATGCGGGCTTGAGGCGGGGGCGTTCATATTCTGTCTCCTGGATTCGTCGCCCTGCTGGGCTAATGTGGCACGGTGCGAGCCGCTGCCCGGGACGCCTGCCGTCCGGCCATCGGCGCATCCGCACGTCGCTTGAGACAGAATGTAGATCAAAACTGAATGTTCGTCACATATGGTAAACGCTCAGATACGATATTCGCTCATAGTCAATGATCGCGGATCATTTGTCCCCATGGAACGCACCGCCACGCAGCCTGACATCCGCCCATTCGGATTAGAATGATCGTCAACAATGACTCTGGATGGATTTCGATGAGCGCTTCGGCCCAGGAAAGCGAGAAGGAAGGACGCGTGGCGCGGCGGCAGCGCCGTAACCGCGAGGCGCTGATCAAGGCCGCCGGCACGATCATGAGCGAGAAAGGCATCGACGCCGCGACGATGCTGGAGATCGCCGATCTCGCCGACGTCGGCGCGGGAACGGTCTACAACTACTTCAAATCGAAGGACGAACTCGCGATCGCGGTGCTGGAGGACATGATGCACGAGCTGGCGCTGCGCATCGAACGCGCGACCGCCGGCCTGTCCGATCCGGCCGAGGTCTACGCATTCGGCATTCGCACGGTGCTCGAAGCGGCCACGACGGATATCCGCTGGAAGGAAATGCTGTTCCGCTCGGAGGTAATCGCCGACGCGCTGTTCCGGCGCATGGGGCCGTTCGCGATTCGCGATTTGCGCCGAGCCGTCGAGGCGGGACTGTTCAGCGTCTCCGATCCCGATCTCGTCTGGCACCTGAGCGCGCACGCGATTGTCGGCGCCAGCCTCGCCATCACCACGGGCCGGATCTCGGGCAGCGTCAAGGACGAGATCGTCGTGCGCCTGCTCTGCATGACCGGCATCGGTATCGAGGCGGCCACGGCACTCGCGGCGCGTCCGCGGCCCGCTTCCGTGATCGCATCGATCGCATAAACGAGTGATTCACACCATCGGCGTAATTGACGGGTTTAAACCATGCACATTCGTACAGCTTCGAAAACCGACGCACACGCCATCAGCGCAGTGGCGGTCCAGACATTCGCACTCGCCTGTCCCGCGAATACGCCCGAATTCGAGCTTCGAAAATATATCGACGAGAATCTCACGCCGTCGCGCTTCGAATCGATTCTCGCGGACGGCAACTTCGATGTGCGCGTCGTGGACGATGGCGGGAATGTCGTCGGTTTCAGCGTGCTGACTCATCGTCCTGACGTGCTGGACATGCCGCTCGCAGACGGCATCGCGGAATTGACCCGGTGCTATGTACTGCCGGCGTATCACGGCACCGGCGCGGCGCAAAAGCTGGTGACGGCCACGCTCGCCGCATTGAATGGCGCGGTCCGACTCACCGTCAACGATCAGAACGCGCGCGGCATCCGCTTTTACGAGCGCAATGGATTCGCGACGGTCGGCGAAACCACGTTTGAATGCGGCGACGATCTCCATCGGGATCTGGTGATGGTTCGGGCCGCCGCGCGTTAGCCGTTCCAGGAACATCGATAGAAAAAATGCTTCGCTCGCAAGAGCGACCAAAAGCGCATCATGGCGGATCGTTCCGTCAACCTAGATGATGCTCATGTCTCACCCGCTGCCCCGTTTCGGTGTCTGGGCTCTGGTCCACGGCAGCCGCGCCGCCCTGCAAGATCCCGCCGAGCCCTACGACGCGTCGTGGGCTCGCAACAAGGCCCTCGTGCTGGAGGCCGAACGCCTCGGCTACGACTCGGTTCTCGTCGCTCAGCACACGATCAATCCGCACGATCCGCAACTCGACCAGCTCGAAGCGTGGACCGCCTCGGCCGCGCTCGCGGCGCTCACCGAGCGCATCGAGATCATCGCGGCGATCAAGCCTTATCTTTACCATCCCGTCGTGCTCGCCAAGATGGCGCAGCAGATCGAACACATCAGCGGCGGCCGTTTCGCGATCAATCTCGTCAACGCGTGGAACCGTCCCGAACTGGAGCGCGCCGGCATCGGCTTCGCGGAACACGACGCGCGCTATGCCTACGGCCGCGAATGGATCACGGTGGTCGATTCGCTGTTGCGCGGCGAACGCACGTCGTTCGACGGCGAACATTTTCGCGTCGACGACTACGCGCTGCGCCCCGCCGATCCTTACCGCGAACGTCCGCGCATTTATGTGGGCGGCGAATCCGAACCGGCGCGTCAGCTCGTGGCGGATAAAGGCGACGTGTGGTTCATCAACGGCCAGCCGCTCGACGACGTGCAGCGTCTGATCGGCGACGTTGCCGCGCGTGCACGACCGCAAGGCCGCCCCGCGCTGCGCTACGGTCTCTCGGCTTTCGTGATCGCGCGCGAGACCGATGCGCAGGCGCATGAGCATCACGCGCACCTTTTCGCGCTCGCGGAAAAAGACCGTCCGCTGCGCGAGCGCCAGCAGGCGAACATCGACCCGAAGGCCGTCATGTTCCAGACCTTTGCGCAATCGGCCCGCGTGGGATCGAACGGCGGCACGGCCGCGCAACTCGTGGGCAGCTATGACGCGGTCGCGCAGCGCATCGCCGACTTTCATCGCGCCGGCGTCGAACTGTTCATGCTGCAATTCCAGCCCTTCGAGGCGGATATGCGCACGTTCGCGCAGCACGTCGTCCCGCGCGTGAAGGCGCTGCTGAGCTAATTCAACGCAAGCCGCGACTGATCCCGGTCGATCGCGGGTTCGATATTTCCACTTTGATCAGTCATCCTATGGATATTCAACGTCGCCGTTTCATCAACACGCTGACGGCCGCCACGCTGGGCACCGTCGCCGCGCCCGCCTTCATGTCGATCGCGCGCGCCGCCGAGACGCGCACGCTGCGCATCGGTTATCAGAAGTTCAACACGCTCAATATCCTCAAGGGCACCGGCCATCTCGAACGCGCGCTCGAACCGCTGGGCTGGAACGTGCGCTGGGCCGAGTTCACGGCCGGGCCGCAACTCACGGAAGCGCTCAATGCGGGCGCGCTCGACTTCGGTCATGCGGCGGATACGCCGTCGGCCTTTGCCAATGCCGCGGGCGTGAACGCGGTCTATCTCGGCGCCGAGCAACCGTATCCGAAGGGAATCGGGATCTTCGTGCCGGCCAACTCGCCGATACGCTCGATCCGCGAATTGCGCGGCAAGAAAGTGGCGATCGGCCGCGGCTGGAACGTGCAATATCTGCTGGTGCGGGCGCTCAACGAAGCCGGCCTGCAATACACGGATATCGAGCCCGTCTATCTCACGAGCGCAGCGGATGTGAGCGCCACCTATCTGTCCGGCAATGTCGATGCCGCGGGCCTCTGGGATCCGTTCCTCGCCAGCCAGCAACTCGCCACGTCGCCGCGCGTGCTGCGCGACGGCACCGGCCTCTCGAATAACCGGACCTTCCATCTCGCGCGCCCGGAATTCGTGAAGGCCAATCCGGACGTGATCCGCGTGCTCTTTCGCGAACTGCGCAACGCGAACACCTGGACGCAAAGCCATCCGCAGGAAACGGCGAGCCTGCTCGCGCCGCAACTGGGCGTGCCGCCTGGCGTGTTGCTGCTATCGACCGAACGCCGTCACTACACGACCGTTGCCGTGACGCCCGACATCGTCAAGGAACAGCAGGATATCGTCGATACGTTCCATGGGCTCGGGCTCATCAAGGAACGCGTCGATGTCGCGCGATTCGTGTATCCGGAGGTCTTCGTGTAAGACGCCGTGGGGACGCCCGAACGTTGGGCGCCCCCACGACTCCCGCATCGCTCAGCGTGTTGGCCGAACAGCGCAGGCGCCTTCAGGCGCGCCGTGATCGCCGTAATCGCCGTGACCTAAAGGATTCTTCATGTTTGATTGCGCGGGATCTGGCACCATCGGCCACCTTCCCTTTTGAGCGAGTTGCCTTTACTCATGCGCCATTCCTGCTTCGCCACACTCCGCAATCGCACCGGCAAACTCGTTGTGCTCGCAAGTTCCGCGCTGATCGCCGCCTCGGCCTTCGCTGCCGCGCCAGACGCTTCGTCGAACGCGCTGCCCTATTCGAATCTTTCGACCTTGCATGTTAAAGCGGCGCAATTGCAGCCTTTCCTGCGAGCGCTGCGCCACAACGCCGCCAATGCGCGCGAGGAAGCGGGCAATCTGTCGTTCACCGTGTTTCAGTCGACGACTTCGCCGACTACGCTGTACGTGCTCGAACAATGGAAAGATCAGGCGGCCTACGAGGCGCATATGAAGCAGCCGGCGCTGCTTGAAATGCACCAGGCCGCGAAGGCCGATCTGGATGGCGGCATTGCGCACATGCGCATTATTCCGGCCACGCCGGACGCCGGCATTCAGCCGAAGCAGATTGCGCAAGGCAATCAGACCAGCAACGTGCTGGTGTTTCTTTCGGTGAAACCCGCTGAATCGGCGCAATTCCACGCAGATGTCGCGGCCGTTTCGCCGACGTTTCGCGCCGCGCCCGGCAACGTTTCGTTCGAGGTGTATCAGAACGCCGACGACAAGAACGAAATGGTTCAACTCGAACGCTGGACCAGCGAGTCGACGCATCAGGACAATCTGAAACGCCCCGTGATCCAGCAGATTCGCAGCGGCTACGCCGTCACGCTGGCCAAGCCGATGCTCGACGGACGCGTGCTGCTCAAGGACGTGACGGACGATTAAACCGCGCTCGCGCCGCGCTTTGGCCTGCCGTCCGCGGCAGGCGCATCAACATTCGCGCGGCGGCACGAAGAAAAATGATGATGATGAAGCCGCAGGCGGCCACGTCGAAACTTCATGCCTCGTTGCGCCACGAATTCAGCAACAGCCGTGTTTGCGCGCTGACGACGGTCTTCACGAACTCCGCGTTTTCCCCGTCGATATCGCCCCAGCCGAGCATCGAAAGCGTCGACTCGCGCGCGACGTGAAACGCGAAGTACTGCCCCCACATGCTGATCATTCGCACGATGGTCAGCGGGTCGTTTTCCGCACGTCCCGTGATGCGCGCCACGAGTGCCGCGTTGACCTTGTTCATCGGCGCACGCAAGCGTTCACGCAGCACCTGCGTGCCGATTTCCGGCTCGCCGCCGCCCTGCTCGCGGGCAAAAAAGAGCCGGCGATCGGTCTCGCGCCCCTTCTTGAACATCAGATCGGCGATCGTGCATTGCAGTGCGACGAACGCTTCGATCAGCGCCTCCTGCGAGGCGTTCTCGTCCTTCAAGGTCGCTTGAGCGCGTAAAAGCGCCGGTTCGAGCACCTGAAGCGCGTCGTCGACGATCGCCTCCGCGCACGCCCGGTACACGCCTTCCTTGTTTTCGAAGTAGTACTGCAACGCCGGCGCATTGACGCCCGCGCGCGCCGCGATATCACGCGTCGACGCGCCCGCGAAACCATGCTGCCCGAACAGGGAAATGGCTGCGTCGATCAGCTTTCGGCGAGTCTCTTCGCCGCGTGCGTAGCCGCCCTCGCCGGGGTGACGGGGTCGTCGTGGTTCGTTCATACAAAAAGAAACGTCAATGAAAACTTCCAAAATATAACACTTGACAGATATCTTCCGAGTGGAATAATTCGTCCATCTGGAATAAATTAAGGTTTGTTAACCATGTCGACGACTGCTGGAGCGCCTGGACGCGCTGATCAGGAAACCACTCCCAACGCGCCCGCACGCGGTTCCCGGCGCGGCATGGTGATCGGCGGCGCACTGCTGGCGCTCGCCGCCGCAGCGGGCTGGGCGGGCCACTGGTGGCTCGTCGGGCGCTTTATCGAAAGCACCGACGATGCCTATCTCCAGGCCGATAGCGTGACCATTGCGCCCAAGGTGAGCGGCTATATCACCGACGTTTTCGTGGCGGACAATCAGGCCGTCAAGGCCGGCGACCCGCTCGTGCGCCTTGACACGCGCCAGTATCAGGCTGCACTCGACCAGGCCAGCGCCACGGTCGATGCGCGCAATGCCGATATCCAGCAGGCCGAAGCGCAGCTCACGCAGCAGCGCGCGAAGATCGCGCAGGCCGCGGCTGAGGAAGACGTGGCGCGCGTGAGCCTGCGCCATGCGCAGGACGAAGTGGCGCGCTACACGCCGCTCGCGGCGTCGGGTGCGGAAACGGCCGAGAAGCTTTCGGAACTCAAGAGCTCGCGCGATCAGGCGCAGGCCACGCTGGCCGCCGATCACGCGGCCGTCGAATCGGCGCGCTCGCAGGTGGGCGCGCTGACGGCCCAGCTCGGCCAGGCCCGCGCGCAACTCGAAGCGGCCAAGGCGAGCGCGGCGCAATCGCAGCTCGACCTCAACCATACGGTCGTCACGAGTTCCATTTCGGGCCGCGTCGGCGACCGCACGGTGCGCGTGGGACAGTACGTGCAGCCCGGCACGCGCATGCTCTCGATCGTCCCGGTTCAGGACACCTATCTGACCGCCAACTTCAAGGAAACGCAGATCGGGCGCATGCGCATCGGTCAGCCGGTGGAAATTTCCGTCGACGCGCTTTCCGGACACAAGCTTCACGGCGTCGTCGACAGCTTCTCGCCGGGCACCGGCGCGCAATTCGCGCTGCTGCCGGCGGAGAACGCAACCGGCAACTTCACGAAGATCGTGCAGCGCGTGCCGGTGCGCATCCGCCTCGAAACCGGTCCGCAAACGCGCAAGGTGCTGCTGCCCGGCATGTCGGTGACCGCCGAGGTCGATACGCGAAGCTCGCGCGACGACGATCGACGCATCGACGCCGAGAACCATCGTGAGTAACGCCAGCTCCACCAGTCCGGCCGGCATGACGGGGCACGCCCCGCATGCTCACGGCGAGCGCGCAAGCACGTCGGACTGGATCGCCGTCGCGGCGGGCGCGCTCGGCGCGCTCATCGCCACGCTCGACATTTCGATCACGAACTCGGCGCTGCCGCAGATTCAGGGCGAAATCGGCGCGACCGGCACCGAGGGCACGTGGATTTCCACGGGCTATCTGATGTCGGAAATCGTCATGATTCCGCTCGCGGCGTGGCTCACGCGCGTGTTCGGCCTGCGCAATTTCCTGCTCGTCAACGCCACGCTGTTCATCGGCTTTTCGATGATGTGCGGCTGGTCGGGCTCGCTCGCCATCATGATCGCCGGACGTATCGGCCAGGGTTTCACGGGCGGCGCGATGATCCCGACCGCGCAGACCATCATTCGCACCCGCCTGCCCCCGTCGCAGTTGCCGATCGGCATGACGATATTCGGGCTGACCGCGCTGCTCGGGCCATTGCTGGGTCCGGTGGTCGGCGGATGGCTCGCGGAAAACATCAGCTGGAGCTGGTGCTTCTTCGTCAACCTGCCCGTGTGTCTCGCGCTGATCACGCTGCTGCTTTACGGGCTCGGTCCCGATCGTCCGCATTGGGAAGCCTTTTTGAAGGCCGACTGGATCGGCATCATGGGGCTCGCCATCGGTCTCAGTTCGCTGACCGTGGTGCTCGAAGAGGGACAACGCGAACGCTGGTTCGAATCGCAGATGATCGTGACGCTCACCTTCGTTTCGCTGTTCGGGATGCTGCTGATCGCCGTTTCCCAGTTCGTCGCCAAAAAGCCCATTTTGCGTCTTTCGCTGATGCGCAACCTGCGCTTCGCCAGCGTCAACGTGATCGTCTTCATGGTCGGCGCGGGGCTGTACGGCATTTCGTATCTGCTGCCGCAGTTTCTGAGCCAGGTCGCCGGTTATAACGCCGAGCAGTCGGGCATGGTGATGCTGCTGTCCGGCATCCCGGCCATGTTGACGATGCCGTTCCTGCCGCGTCTGCTGGGCAAGGTGGATATCCGCATGCTGGTGATCACGGGTCTGCTGCTGTTCGCGTGGAGTTGCATGCTCGACACCACGCTCACGGCGCAGAGCGTCGGGCACGATTTCACGTGGTCGCAGCTGCTGCGCGGCGTCGGCCAGATCCTCTCGATGATGCCGCTCAATCAGGCGGCGATGGCCACGGTCACGCGAGAAGAATCGGGCGACGCGGCGGGCATCTACAACATGGCGCGCAATCTCGGCGGCTCGGTGGGCCTCGCGATTATCGGCACGCTGATCGACCGGCGCGAAACCTTCCATACGGCCGTGCTTCGCGAGGCCGTCACGAACAATTCGGTCAACGGACAGGCGCATATCGCCGCGAGCGCGGCGAGTTTCTTCGCGCAGACCGGCGACATGGCCTACGCAAAGATGCAGGCGCTGGGGCAACTGGCCGCCCAGATCCAGACGCAGTCGACCGTCATCACCTATTCGGAGACGTTCTGGGTGCTCGGTATTGCCTTGCTCGCGTGCATTCCGCTTGCCGCGCTGCTCAAGAATCCGCGCCCTGGCGCCGCTCCTTCCGCCGGTCATTGAAGCTAAAGAATCGAACATGATGACAACCTTTACCCTCCGCCCTCGTGCGGGCGCACTCGCCGTGGCCTGTGCCGCCAGCCTGCTGGCCGCCTGCACGGTGGGTCCGGACTACCACGGCGCGCCCGCCGTGGCGCCCGAGGCGGCCAGCGCGGACAGCTTCGTGCGCACGCCCGCGAAGGGCATCGTCGCGACCGCGCCCGCTCCCAACCAGTGGTGGCTGGCGCTGAACGACCCGCAACTGAATACGCTGATCGCCGCCGCCTTCGCGCATAACCCCGACCTGCGCGCGGCGCAGGCGCGGCTGCGCGAATCGCGCGCGCAATTGCAGCAGCAGCGCGCGGCCGAAATGCCCAAGCTCAGCGCCGACGCCGCCGCGGTCCGCATGCGCGAGCCCGATCTGAGCGCGCTGTCGTCGGCGGACTCCAGCGCGGGTTCGTCGGGACGCGGCCCGCTCTCGCTCTACACCGCCGGCTTCGACGCCTCGTGGGAAATCGATCTGTTCGGCGGCACGCGCCGTGCAATCGAAGCCGCGGATGCGCAGTCCCAGGCCGTCAACGCCGACCTCGCCGATGCACAGGTCTCGATGGCCGCCGAAGTCGCGCAGGCCTATATCGATCTGCGCGATCAGCAGCAGCGCCTGCTCATCGCGCAACGCACCGCCGAGCTTCAGCAGCAGAGTCTCACGCTCACCGAGCAGCGGCGCGCAGGCGGCACGGCCGCCGACGTCGATGTCGAGCGCCTGACGACCCAGGTCGAAAACACCCGCTCGACGCTCACGCCGCTCGCCGCGCAGGTGGAAATCTCGCTCGATCAACTCGCGGTGCTCACCGGCAAGGCGCCGGGCGCGCTCGACGCCGAACTGGCGCAGCCGCGTGCGTTGCCCGCGCTGCCGGCCACGGTGCCCGTGGGCGATCCGGCGAAGATGCTCGCGCAACGCCCGGATATTCGCGCCGCCGAGCGCCGCCTCGCGTCGAGCAACGCGCAGATTGGCGAACATATCGCCGACTTCTTCCCGAAGGTCACGCTGTACGGCGATCTGAGCTATTCGGCCGCCGACCCCGGCCATCTGTTCCGCAAGTCCAACGCCACGTGGCTCGGTGCGCCCTATCTCTCGTGGAACCTGTTCGATTTCGGCCGCACGCTCGGCGCGGTGCACGGCGCGGAAGCCTCGCGTGACGAAGCCATCGCGAACTACGAAAAGACCGTGCTCGGCGCGCTCAAGGACGCCAACGACGGCCTCTCGCGTTTCGGCTATCAGCGAGAACATCTGGCGACGCTGGAGAAAGTGCAGAAGTCCGCGCTGCGTTCGGCGGACCTGACGCGTCAGCGCTATCGCGCAGGCACGGTCAGCCTCGTCGATCTGCTGGATACGCAACGTGCTGAATTTTCAGCGCAGCAGGACGTGGTCGCGGGCCAGGCCGAGTTGCTCAAGGATTACGTCTCGCTGCAAAAGAGTCTAGGCCTGGGCTGGCAGCCGCCGCAGACCTGATCGCCAATCGCCGGGCGTCGGCCCGAGACCGTGGAGGCGATCGCTTGCACGGTCTCGCGCGTCGCCAGCCGAAGACGCGGAGAATCCAGGCGGATCGTTATACAAGCTTTTGCCCCACATAGTCCCGGATGCCCTACCCCACACTCGTCGCGTGTCGCCACTGTGATGCGCTTTACCGCAAGCCGCGCCTGCAGCGTCTCCAGTCCGCGCGCTGCTCGCGTTGCAGCACCGCGCTCTACCGCGAAAACGCGGCGCAACTCGACCGCATCGGCGCGATCACGGTCGCGGCGCTCGTCACCTTCCTCATCGCGCAGTCGTTTCCCATCATCCAACTCGACGCCAACGGCATCACCTCGCAGTCGAGCCTGCTCGGCGCGCTCGTGGTGCTGTGGCGCGAGGGCATGCAGTCCGTTGCGTCGATGGTGTTCTGCGCGACCTTCCTGTTCCCGCTGATCGAGATGGTCGCGCTGCTCTACGTGCTGCTGCCGCTGCGCCGGGGCATCGTCGCGCCAGGCTTCAACCTGATGATGAAGGCGCTTCGCTTCGTGCGACCCTGGGGCATGCTCGAAGTCTTCATGGTCGGGATACTCGTTGCGATCGTCAAACTGGTGAGCATCGCGCGCGTGATTCCGGAAACGGCCCTGTTCGCATTCGCCGCGCTGACGCTCATGCTGGCCGTCATCGCGGCGTTCGATCCGCGCGGGCTCTGGGATGTCGTCGACGGGTTGCGCGCTCGCGGAGCGGACCGTTCGCCGTCGCCGCGACATCAGCACCATCAGCACGATCCGCACCATCATCACAGCGAAGGACGCGAAACGCCCAGCCCTACGACCGCGCGCGAAGCGGGTCTCGATTGCTGCCACGTCTGCGGACAACTGGAGGCGCGGCAGCCGCACGCGCACGACCGGCGCTGCACGCGCTGCGATACGCCGCTGCACACGCGCCGGCCCGATGCGCTGCGCCGCACGTGGGCGCTGCTGTCCGCCGCGGCGATCCTCTATATCCCGGCGAACGTGCTGCCCATCATGAACACCGCGACGCTTGCGCACGATCGCGGCGACACCATCCTGAGCGGCATCGTTCACTTCTGGCTGACGGGCGAATGGCTGATTGCCGCCATTGTTTTCATCGCCAGCATCATGGTGCCGCTGCTCAAGCTCTCGGCGCTCGGTCTGCTCGCGCTGACCTCGCAGCGTCGCTCCACCTGGCGCTCGGCGGAACGCACCACGCTGTATCGCATCGTTGAATTCATCGGCCGCTGGTCGATGCTCGACATCTTCGTCATCGCGCTCACCGTTTCGCTGGTGCGCTTTGGCTCGTTCGGCGTCGTCACTGCCGGACCCGGCGCGATCGCCTTCGGTTCCGTCGTGATCCTGACGATGCTCGCGTCGATGCAGTTCGATCCGCGGCTCATCTGGGATCCGGTTCCCGGCGCCACGCAGGAACGCCTGCAACACACAAAGGAACACTCGAATGACTAGTCCGAAAGGCATCCGGCCACCTTCCGGCGACGCTGCGCCGCCCGATGCAAACGACCCGGATATCGTCGAGCCGCGACGCTGGCTGCCGTCGCTCATCTGGATCGTGCCGCTCGTTGCCGCGTTGATCGGCATCGGCCTCGTGGCGAAATCGGTCGCCATGCGCGGCCCCACCATCACGATCAGCTTTCTGAGCGCCGAAGGGCTCGAACCCGGCAAGACCAAGGTCAAGTACAAGAATGTCGATATCGGCTCGGTGCGTGCGGTCAAACTTTCGCCGAACCTCTCGCACGTGCTCGCGACAGTCGAACTGACGAAGGACGCCGGCAGCTTCGCGACGAAGGACAGCCGCTTCTGGGTGGTGCGTCCGCGTGTGGGCGCGGGCGGCGTGTCGGGTCTCGGCACGCTGCTCTCCGGTGCGTACATCGGCGCCGACGCGGGCCGCTCGGCGGAAACCGCGCACGACTTCACGGGTCTGGAGACGCCGCCTGCCGTGACCATCGACGAGAAGGGTCATCAATACGCGCTGCACAGCAAGGATCTGGGCTCGCTCGATATCGGCACGCCGATCTTCTATCGCCGCATGCAGGTCGGTCAGGTGATCAATTATTCGCTCGACAAGGACGGCTCGGGCGTGACCGTGCAGGTGTTCGTGCGCGCGCCCTACGATCAGTACGTGGGCGTCAACACGCGCTGGTGGCATGCGAGCGGTGTGAACGTGCAGCTCGATTCGAGCGGCTTCAAGGTCAACACGCAGTCGCTCGCCACCGTCATGGCGGGCGGCCTCGCGTTCGAAACGCCGCCGGGCGAAGCGGCCGGCGTTCAGGCGCCGGCGAACGCGGGCTTCACGCTCGCGTCCGACGAAAGCGAAGCGATGCACGAACCCGACGGCAAACCCGTTCGCGTGGTGATGAACTTCAACCAGTCGTTGCGCGGGCTGTCGGTCGGCGCGCCCGTGGATTTCCGCGGCATCGTGCTCGGCCAGGTGACCGATATCGGCATCGACTATGACGCGAAGAGCGGCAATTTCACGATGCCCGTGACGATGAATCTTTATCCGCTGCGCCTTGTGCGCCGCTCGCGCGGCAGTCCGACGCCGCCACCGGATTCGCCGCAGAGCCACGCGCTGATCGAGCGCCTCGTGCAACACGGCCTGCGCGGACAGTTGCGCAACGGCAATCTGCTGACGGGGCAGCTCTACGTCGCGCTCGACATGTTCCCGAAGGCGGCGCCCGCGAAAGCCGATCTCGACCACGATCCGATGCAATTGCCGACCGTGCCGAATTCGCTCGACGAACTCCAGCAGCAGGTCGCCGATATCACGAAGAAACTCAATCAGATTCCGTTCGACAAGATCGGGAACAACCTCAATGAGTCGCTCAAAAGCGCGAATCAGATGTTCGGTCAGGTTAACAACGAGCTGCTGCCCCAGATGCAGGGCACACTCGCCGAAGCGCAGAAAACCTTCAGCGCCGCTCAGTCCACGCTGCAGCAGGATTCGCCACTGCAGTCGGACGTGCACCAGGCGCTGCAGGAACTGACGCGCACGCTGCAATCGCTGAACTCGCTCTCGGATTACCTCGAGCGCCATCCGGAGTCGCTGCTGCGCGGCAAATCAGGAGACAAACCATGACGTTCCGGTTTCTGTCGCTTCGGGCCACCGTCCCGGCACTTGCGCTCGCGGCGGCGCTCGCGGGCTGCGCCTCGCCCGTCAGCCACTTTTATACGCTGAGCCCGAGCGACGACGCGGCGCGCACTCGGCCCGCTGCCGCTTCGAAGGACGGCAATCCGGCGTCGTTGATCGAACTCGCGCCCGTCGACGTGCCGCCGCAAGTCGCGAAGGCGCAGTTCGTCGTGCAGACCGACGCGAACCAGGTGCGCGTGCTCGAACAGGAACGCTGGGCGTCGATGCCCGGCGACGAGATTCGCCGCGCGCTGTCGGGCGATCTCACGCAGCAGTTGAATACGATCGACGTGTACGGCTCGCCGCATCCCGCAGGCGTGCCGGTCTATCGCGTGAGCGTGAACGTGCAGCGCTTCGAATCGTGGCCCGCTTCGCACGCGCTGATCGACGCGGTCTGGAGCGTGCGCTCGCTCGACTCGCAGACCGTCATGACCTGCCGCAGCGTGCTCAATGAACCGGTCGGCGACGGCTATCAGGCGCTGGTGGCCGGTCACCGCCGCGCCGTCGATGCGCTCTCGCAGGCCATCGCCGGTGGCGTTCGCGCGCTTCAGGGCGAGCACGGCAAGGGCAAGCCGGTGAGCTGTCCGGTATCGCCGTGATGCGTTGAACACGGAACCCCCGGCCAAGACACGGCCGGGCGTCCGTTGGCGCGAGGCGCGATAGATCAGAACGAGTGGTACATGCCGACGACCACGATCGTCTGCGTACCCGTGCCGTCGATCCCGTACGACGAGATGTCCGCACGCGCCGCCTGCAGGCCGCCGTCCGCGGTGCGCTGCACGCCGCTCGCGCGCTGGAAGGTGGCGACTGCGTACAACTCGGTCAGCTTCGACACGGAATAGAACGCGCCCGCGCTCACGTCGTTGTAATGCGCCGATGCATCGCCCTTCGCCGACGTGTAGATATAGCCCATGCCGACAGTGGCCGAAGGCGTGATCCGGTAGAAGGCGTACGCGCGACCCGTGTTGTACGTTTCCGTGTTCGCGAACGTCGATTCGCCGTCGGCGGTATAGCGGGCGTTGCTGTAGCCCACGCCGATCTGCCACGGGCCGCTATCGTATTGCACCGCGGCCTGGCCGATGCCCAGCACGTGTGCGGTTTCGTAGGCGGAGTTGATCGATCCGCCTTCGAACTGGCCGTCGTCGGTACTGCTGGTCCAGCCGGTACGCAGCCCGCCATTGGTCGAATTCGCGTTGACGGAGTCGTGATAACCGGCCGCGATCTTGAACGGACCGGTGCTGTAGACCGCCGCCGTCGACCACGTATAACCCTGCCCCAGCGATCCCGCGACGCCGCCCGGCGCGACCAGCGCCTCGAATTTCAGGCCGTTGATGATTGGCGAAACGTACTTGATCGCGTTCGATACGCGCGAGCTGAAGTCGTTGTTGTCGACGTCGCCCGGCGTCGCGAACACAACGCTACCGTATGAGCCGTCCGCCGTCAGCGGATGGACGAGATCGACGATCGGCTCATACATGCGGCCGGCATCGACCGTGCCCCAACGCGAGCTGGACAGCCCGACGAACGATTGACGCCCGAACAGCCGGCTACCTTGCGACGACTTGCCGGTGCCGATCTGGAAACCGGACTCGACCTGGAAGATCGCCCGAAGGCCGCCGCCGAGATCCTCGCTGCCTATCAAGCCCCAGCGATTGCCGTAGATCGTGCCGTTCTGCAAGGTATAGCGATTGCCGTCGCTGGTCTTCAGATAGCTGAGCCCCGCGTCGAGAATGCCGTACATCGTGACGCTGCTTTGCGCGTGAGCCGTGCCGACGCCGATCAGCCCGAAGATGAGGCTGGCCAGCAGCAGGCGTGGTGTTTTTTTCATAAGGGTTACTAATCGATACGTGATAGATGAGTGGAGAACCGGATCCAATCGCGGATCCGACCGGAACAGCAGGCCTGCCCGATACACCTTCAATCCGGTCGAAATCCGTTGGCGAAGATCGCAGACCCGCATGCCAGACACGAAGCGTCGTGTCATAGCGGCCCACGAGGAAAAAAGCGATGTTTTGCTTTATTTGTGTTGATTTATACAAATGCTAAAAAAGGTCGTCAAGAAGAAATCAATATTCACCTAGGAACTTCATCGCGATCACGCCGAAACACTACGAATACATCATCGATATTTTTGTATTTTTAGATCATTACATACACATTACCTTGAGGCGATTCTGAACAATCCGGCGCGATGATTCGAAGCGGCACGCATGCGCGTGCCTGCCGATCGCGTCGATCTGCTGGGAGAAGGTTGCTTGATGGAGGCGCCAGATGAGCGAGGCCGCTACGCGCCGCGTTGTGGCGAGGGCTCGCCGTTAATTTCAGCTATTCAAAGTATCTATTTCTTTTTACTGAATAGCGGAAAACCCGCGGCATTGCTGCATGCAGCGAACCACGAAAGAGCGCCCTAATAATTTGAATAACCCGCGTAAGCCCGCACTTGCTCCGCTATTCAATCTCTCGCCATGCGTCGCAACCGCCTTGCGTGCATGTGCTGGGAAAGACCTTTAAACACGCTGTCCTCGTGAGGATCGCCGAAATGCAGCAACACCGTGCTTCGCACGCTCGTCGGCAAACACGCCTGATTCGCGTGCAGAGAGCGCATGCCCCAGAAGAAGTAGAGATTCCCCGGCGTCAGCGGTATCAGTTTTGCCGACATGCGTTGCTGCACGCCCTCATTGCGCCATAACCGTTTCAGCAGTTTCTCGACCAGAAGCTTTTCGAGAATATTCACCACCGCAAAACGCCTCGCATTGCGCAAATTCGGAAACATCACCAGATGCCCCGGCGGCTCACCCGGCGCATGGGGAATCAGAATGGGGATCAGCACCGTCACGACATACGAGTCGTAGTGAAAATTGAGCGCATGCCGCAATCCGTGCGTACCGGTCAGCACACGCAGAACCGGGAAGATCCGCCTGCTCGGCGGCGATGCGCGCATCTTCCTTTCATAGAGGGATCGCAGCAGACTCCGCAGACCCGCATCCTCGAATAAGGGCTGCAGGCAGGTGCCGGTGATCCATGATTTGCCTTCGAAGCTGAAGTACTGCCCGTCGTGTTGCTCGATCTGCTGCTCGATGAAACTTCGCAGTTTCGCGAGGATCGCCGCCGGGACAATCTCGTGAAGGACGCCGACCCCATAGTCGTCCATTGATCTGGCCAGCGCTTGCGCACTCGCGGGACTCACTGCTGCAAATCCTTCGGAGGCCGCCCACTCGTTCGTTGCAGTCATCGACTTCCCCTGCTGACCAGTCGGGAGATCGTGATCGCAAACTGTAAGGCGTTAAGTGCGGATGCGCACCAAGCAGGCTGATTTCCCGGCACGGCGCGCTTGCCGGCCTTGCGCGATGCAGCGGCGTTATCGGTGGTCGGAGCGCGACTTCGTGCTCGAGGGCTGCGATCGCGCCCCCAAAATTCTCTTTGACAAACGCTCTTACGATATATATCTTAAGACATGTTTTAAGACACTCAAATGTTAAGGAGGCCCTATGCGCCACCACCATCACCTGTCCGGTCATCACGGACACCACGGCCGTCGAGGCCGTCACGGCCAGCCGGAGCGCGATTTCGCCGACCGCCGCCAGGACGGTTTCGGCCCTGCCGAACGTCATGAACGTAGCGAACGCCACGAACAACGCAGCGAGCGCGCCTTCGCTTTCGGCTTCGGCTTCGGCCGCGGCGACATGCACACCGCCCGCTTCGCGATGCGCCACCCTCTGCACGCGCTGCGCCACGCCATGGGCCGCCATCGCGGCGGCGAAGGCCCAGGCGATTTCAGCGAAGGTTTTGGCCGCGGCGGCGGTTTCGGCAACTTCGGTGACGGCGACGGTTTCGGCCGCGGCCGCAAGTTCAGCTCGGAAGACCTGCAACTGATGCTGCTCGTGCTGCTCGCCGAACGCCCGAGCCACGGCTACGAGCTGATCAAGGCGCTCGACGCGCGCTCGAACGGCTTCTACAGCCCGAGCCCCGGCATGGTCTATCCGGCGCTCACGTATCTGGAAGAACTCGGCTACGTCAGCGTGGCGCTCGAAGGCAATCGCAAGCGTTACGAGCTGTCCGACGAAGGTCGTCAGTATCTGGACGCCAATCGCGAACGCGCCGACCTGATCCTCGCCAAGCTCACGCACTTCGGCCGCAAGATGGAAGTCATGCGCCGCGCGCTCGCGGGCGAAGACCCGTCGGACGGCACCGGCTGGGTGCGCGAGCTGATCGACGCGCGCCGCGCGCTCAAGCGCGCGTTGCTGCGCCGCACGGACGTCGCGCCCGACGAGCAGCGCCGCATCGCGGCCATCCTCGCGCGCGCCACCCAGGAAATCGAAGGCGGCAGCAACGGCGGCGGAGAGAACAGCGGCGCCTGATCACCGGCGCAGTGCCCTTCATCCCTCGTCGATCGACCGCCCCCCCTATCGGAGTCAAAGATGCAGAATCAAAGCAAGCTCGACGTCGTCCGCGTGCGACATCCGCTCAAGTTCCGCCTGCTGCGCGTCGTGCGCGTCGAGGCGCTGTCGTCCGCGCTCGTGCGCGTCACGCTCACGGGCGATCTCAGCGACTTCGTGTCGGCGTCGTTCGACGATCACGTGAAGGTGTTCTTCCCGCCCGAGGGCGCGAGCCAGCCGGTCCTGCCGAGTCTCGGCCCGGACGGCATCGTGTTTCCCGAAGGCGTCGAGCGTCCCGCCGCGCGCGATTACACGCCGCGCCGTTTCGACCCCGTCGCCAATGAACTCGATATCGAGTTCGCCCTGCACGAAGCCGGTCCTGCCACGGCGTGGGCGGCGCAGGCGCAGCCCGGCCAGTATCTCGGCGTGGGCGGCCCGCGCGGTTCGATGGTGATCCCCACGGGCTTCGACTGGCACTTGCTGATCGGCGATGAAACCGCCCTGCCCGCGATTCAGCGCCGCCTGAGCGAGCTGCCCGCCGGCGCGCGCGTGGCCGTGGTCGCCGAAGTGGCGAACCGCGCGGCGCGCATCGAACTGCCGACCGCCGCCGATCTCTACGCGATCTGGTGCTACCGCGAGGAATCCGAATCGGAAAACCCGCTCGTCGACGCCGTCGACGAAGTCTGGCTGCCGCCCGGCGACGGCTTCGTATGGGCAGCCGGCGAAGCCTCGGTGATTCGCGCCGTGCGCGCGAAGCTGTGCAACGAGCGCGGCGTCGACAAGAAGCGCATTCGTGCGTCGGCGTACTGGCGCCGCGGCGCGCAGGCCGCGCACGAAACGATCGACGATTGATTCAGCCTCGATCGGCGGTCGGCGATCGCTGAAACCCGCACATACGGCCCCGCCTTTTCGCGGGGCCGTATGTGCTTGAACAAGGTCCCGAATGACCCTCACACTCAATCCGCTGCGCGAACGCACGCTGCTCTGGCTGCTGGCGCTCACGCAGTTCACCGTCATCATGGACTTCATGGTGATGATGCCGCTCGGCCCGCAGATCATGCACGCGTTCGCGATCACGCCCGCGATGTTCGCGACGGCCGTGTCCGCGTACTCGCTGTGTTCCGGTTTGTCCGGGCTGCTCGCGGCCACCTATATCGACCGCTTCGACCGGCGTCGTCTGCTGCAGGTCGCCTATGCGCTGTTCGCGCTGTCGAATCTGGCCTGTGCGTTCGCGACCAACTTCCATCTGCTGCTGTTCGCGCGCGCATTCGCCGGTCTCACGGGCGGCGTGCTCGGCTCGATCGTGATGGCGATCGTCAGCGACGTGATTCCCATCCAGCGCCGCGGCGCTGCGACCGGCGTCATCATGACGGGCTTCTCGATGGCCGCGATCGCGGGCGTGCCGGCGGGCATCGTGCTCGGCGCGCACTTCGGCTGGAGCGCGCCGTTCCTGCTGCTCGTCGCGCTCTCCGCCGTGATCTGGGTGGCGGGCTCGCGCGTGATTCCGCCGCTCACCGAGCACGTCGACCGCGACACGCCGCTCGCCGACATCGTGCCGCGGCTGTGGCAACTGCTCACGCTGCCGCGTCACATGAAGGCGTTCGCGCTTACCTTCACGATGATGTGCGCGCACATGCTGGTGATCCCGTTCATTTCGCCGATGCTGGTCGCCAACTACGGCGTCGCGCCCGAGCAGCTTTCGTGGCTCTACGTGGCGGGCGGCGCGTCGACCTTCCTGACCGCGCGCGCGGTGGGCCGTCTCGCGGATCGTTACGGCAAGCGCCGCGTGTTCCGCATCATGGCGCTCGTGTCGATCGCGCCGGTGCTGTTCGTCACGCATCTGCCGGTGCTGCCGTTCATCGCGATGGTCGGCTTCTTCGCGGTGTTCATGATCGCGCTGTCGAGCCGCATGGTGCCGATGCAGGCGCTGCTCACGACGATTCCCGAGCCCGCACGGCGCGGTGCGTTCCTGAGCGCGAACAACGCGGTGCAGGCGCTGGGCACGGGCATCGGCGCGTGGGTTGGCGGGCTGCTGCTGCAAAACGGTCCGCATGGGACGATCGTCGGCTTCGGCTACAACGGCTGGCTCGCGGCGGCGCTCGCCGTGGTGGCCGTGCTGTGGGTCGGCCAGGTGCGCGGTTTCGGCGACGAAGTCGCGAATCGTGTTCCGGACGCGAGCGCGGCGGCCAAAGCCTGATCGGGTCTTTTCAACACGCGCGAGACGCGAGAGACGCATAAAAAACGCGCGCCGGACTCGGAGTCCGCCGCGCGTTTTTTTACGTCCCGAACAAGGCGCCGATGAAAGCGCCCGCAAACCCGCCCCTCAACCCGCGCGCGTCGTCCGGCGCACACGCACCGCTTGCGCCAGCGCGTCGAGCACGGGCTCGGTCTGCGCCCAGCTGATGCACGCGTCGGTGATCGACACGCCGCGCTTGAGCGGCACGCCCGGCTGCTGGTCCTGACGCCCTTCTTCCAGATGGCTCTCGATCATCACGCCGACGATGCGCGCATCGCCGCCCTTCAACTGCTCGCCGATATCGCGCGCCACGTCGATCTGACGCTGATGCTGCTTGCTCGAATTCGCGTGCGAGCAGTCGATCATCACCTGCTCGCGCAGCCCCGCCTTCGCGAGCGACGCGCAGCACGCCGCCACCGACGCCGCGTCGTAATTCGGCCCGCTCTTGCCGCCGCGCAGAATCACGTGGCAGGCGTCGTTGCCGCGCGTTTCGAAGATCGCGGCCATGCCCATCTTCGTCATGCCCATGAACGCGTGGCTCGCGCTCGCGGCCACGATCGCGTCCGCCGCGACCTGCACGCCGCCGTCCGTGCCGTTCTTGAAGCCGATCGGGCACGACAGCCCCGACGCCAGTTGCCGATGGCTCTGGCTCTCGGTCGTGCGCGCGCCGATCGCGCCCCACGCCACCAGATCGGCGATGTATTGCGGGCTCAGCAGATCGAGGAATTCGGTGCCGGTCGGCAGGCCGAGCGCGTTGATGTCGAGCAGCAGCTCGCGCGCCTTGCGCAGCCCTTCGTTGATGCGGAAGCTGCCGTCGAGACGCGGATCGTTGATATAGCCCTTCCAGCCCACCGTCGTGCGCGGCTTCTCGAAGTAGACGCGCATCACGATCAGCAGGTCGTCGCTCAGCGTGTCAGCCTTCGCCTTGAGCAGCTTCGCGTATTCGATCGCCTGGTCGTGGTCGTGGATCGAGCACGGCCCGACCACGATCACGAGGCGGTCGTCGCGCTGCGCGAGCACCTCGGCAATCTGCGCGCGGCTCGTTTCGACGAGCGTCTGCGTGTCCTGCGGCACCGGCAGCTCGTCGAGCAGCAGCGCGGGCGAGATGAGCGGACGCACGGCGCCGATGCGCACGTCGTCGATGCGGGTGGTGTCCTGGGTGGCGTCGGCAAAGCCGACTTCCTGGTCGTGCTGCGGGTTGTCGATACGGCTCAAGGTGCTCTCCAGTCTCATGCAACGCCTGCGCTTTTTATGCAGATTTCATGCAGATGATGCGGACGCGGCGCACGCGTCTCGCGGGGGACAAGTCGGGATTATCGCATCTGCCGCACCTTGGCCGTCAACGAAACGAGGCGGCTCGCGGCCGCCTCGTGGTGGATGTGCGTCACGCCGACGCGCGAGCGCCGGCTCAGTTCGCCGTGCCGCCCATCGGATAGCCCTTGCCCGCCAGCCGCTTCGCGATGCGCACGAGCGCGAGCCACTGCTGGGCGATCAGGCCGTCGCCGTAGTTCACGCCCTTGCCGTGCGGCGCGGGCAACTGGTCGCGGATGCCCGTGGGTTCCGGCGCCTTGTTCCAGGACGCGGTGCGGAACATCACGTCCCACCACGGAAACAGCACGCCGAAGTTGCAGCCGTAGCGCGTGCCTTCGTGGCCGTAGCCGATCGCGTGATGGCGGCGATGAAACGCCGGGCTCACGAGAATGCGCTCCAGCACCCGGCCGTAGTCGAGCCGCGCGTTCACGTGCTGCACGGCCTGCAGGAAGTTGCTCACCGCGATCAACACGACGAACTGCGCGGGCGGCACGCCGATAAACAGCGAAATCGCCGCAAAAAACGCCGCCTGCACGATGTCGTCGAGGAAGTGATTGCGGTCGTCGCACCAGAGCGACATCTGCTGCTGGCTATGGTGCACCGCGTGCAATTCCCACCACACGCCGAAACGATGCTGCCAGCGGTGATACCAGTAGCCCGCGAAATCGAGCACGACCAGATAGACCAGGAACGAGACGTACGGCTTGTCGGTGACGCCGGGCCACAGGCTGTCCACGTCGATGTTCGGAATGTTGTGGATCGCCATCTCGCTTTGCAGATGGTTGAACAGCGGCGTGAGCATGAAGAAGAACGCCATGTTCAGAATGCCGAGCTTCGCGATCCACGTGTACCAGACGTCGGCGCGCAGCGCCTTGCGGTCCTGCCACGATTCGGCCGGGCGCAGCGCTTCGAGCGGGCGCAGCAGCACGTAAGTCAGCGCGATTTCGAGCACGCCGACGATCACCCAATAGAGCGCGTCGTAGGTGTCCTCGTCGTAGCCCATCAGGCCGACCTTGTAGAAGATCGGCTGCACGACGTCGACGTAGACGAGCGTCTGCAGCCACGAAACGAGGTTGTCGGCCTGCGAAAGCAGCGTGTCAAGCATCGGGACTCCCGCTCGTCAATCCGGATTCGGCGCGTAAAACGGCGCGCTGTTGGCGAAATAGATGCCGTGCGGCGAGCGGCCCACGGCGATCGTATCGATCAGCTTGCGCGTCGTGAGATCGATGATGCCCACGTGCTTCGCGAAGCGGAACGTAACCCACAGATAGCGTTTGTCGGCGGAAAGTTCCATGTCGTCGGGACCGGGGCGCAGGCCCGTGATGTCGGCGACCTTGGTGAGCGTCGTGTAATCGAGAATGCTGATGGTGCTTTCCACGCGATTCGACACGGCGATGTGCTTGCCGTCGTCGAGATTGCGGAAGTTGTGCGCGCCGCGCCCGGTCTGGATCTTTTTCACCAGCGTGCGGTTGTGCCAGTCCACCACGGCCACGTCGTCCTCGCCCGTCATGCCGACCAGCAGGTACTTGTCGCCGGGCGTCATCCACAGGCCCGCGGGCGTGTTGCCGATATGCAGCTTCCAGAGCACGGTCTGCGTCGGCAGGTCGATGGCCGCCACTTCGCCGGTGTCCTGAAGCGTCACGAACGCGGTCTTGTTGTCCGACGCGAAGGTGATGTGGCTCGGCGTCTTCGCGAGCGGGATGCGCTTGACGAGCGTGACGTCATGGCCGTTGTAGCTGTAGATGTCCACGCGGTCCAGACGCAGGCCGGCCGTCACGAACCACTTGTGGTCGGGCGAGAAGCCGAGCTGGTACGGATCTTCGATCCCTTCGACGCGGCGCTGCACCTTGCCGCTGTGCGGGTCGAGGAACAGCAGGTCGTTCGAGACGGAATCGGCGACGATCAGCGACTGGCCGTCGGGCGTGATCATCAGGTGATGCGGTTCCTTGCCGGTGGGCTCCGTGCCCACGACGGTGCGGCTCGCTTCGTCGATCAGCGAAAGCTGAGCCTCGCCGGAGTCGAGCACGATGACCTTGTCGTTCGGATTGACGTTGGCGTCGGCGTGGGCCAGCGCGCTGCAAGCGAGACCGCCCGCGAGGAGCGCCGCTGCGGCGCGTTTGCGGGTCAGGGAGAAAATCGGGAAATGGGACATTTCGTAAGGGCGTGAGGCCGGGGAATTGCCGGGAAAAGCGGCCGGGGAAAGCGCGCGGGGCCGGTTTGTGCTGAGATAGTTGCTGGTGCGCCGCAACGCGGTCGAAAGCCAGATGAAACCTCAATGAAACCGGGCAGCGAATCGCGCGCCGCGGATCATCTGCTTAACGCGTGAGCGATGCATTCCGATGACGCGCGTGGCACATTCTGACGCGCTTTTCTGCTGATTTCCGACAAATTGTGAGCCGCGGCGTGCGCGAGGCGCGTGTGTTCCGGCCCCGCAACCGCGACGAGGCGCCCATGCAGCATCGCACCCGCGACGACGATGTGCGCGACGTGCCCGACGGTCTCTCCGCGGGCACGGTGCGCAAGGTACGCGAAGCGCTCGAAGGGCGCCGGCGCGGCGCCGCGCTGCTGCTGCCGCTCGCGGGCCCGGCCGTGATCGTCTCGGTCGCGTACATGGACCCCGGCAACTTCGCGACCAACATCCAGGCGGGCGCGCGCTACGGTTACGCGCTGCTGTGGGTCGTGCTGCTCGCCAACGGCGTGGCGATGCTGTTCCAGGCCTTGTCGGCGAAACTCGGCATCGTCACCGGCCGCAATCTCGCCGAGCTGTGCCGCGAGCGCCTGCCCGCGCCGCTCGTCTGGTGCATGTGGATCGTGAGCGAGATCGCCGCCATGGCCACCGATCTCGCCGAATTCCTCGGCGGCGCGATCGGCCTCGCGCTGCTGTTCCATCTGCCGCTGATCGCGGGCATGGCCGTCACGGCGCTCGTCACCTATGGGCTGCTGTTCTTCGAGCGCGCGGGTTTCCGGCCGCTCGAACTCGTGATCGGCGCGCTCGTCGGCCTGATCGGGCTCTGCTATCTGCTCGAACTCTTCATCGTGCCGGTTGCGTGGACGGGCGTGCTGCGCGGCACCTTCTCGCCGCGCCTGCCCGATGCGCAGGCGGTCACGATCGCGGTCGGCATCGTCGGCGCGACGGTCATGCCGCACGCCCTCTTCCTGCATTCCGGGCTCACCCAGGCGCGCGTGCAGCCGCGCAACGACGCCGAACGCGCACGTCTGCTGCGCTTTTCGAACGTCGAAGTGGTCATCGCGCTGGCGTTCGCGGGCCTCATCAACATGGCGATGGTGATCATGGCGTCGGCGTCGTTTCATCAGGGCCATGCCGATGTCGCCGAAATCAGGACCGCCTGGCACACGCTCGCGCCGCTGTTCGGCGTGGCCGCGGCGGGCATCTTTCTGGCTTCGCTGATCGCCTCGGGCATTTCGAGTTCGGTGGTCGGCACGCTCGCGGGACAGATGATCATGCAGGGCTTCGTCGGCTTCCAGATTCCGCTCTGGCTGCGCCGCCTCGTGACGATGGCGCCGAGCTTCGCGGTCGTGGGCCTCGGCGTGAACGCCACCGATGCGCTGGTCGCAAGCCAGGTCGTGCTGAGTCTCGCGCTGCCGTTTCCGATGGCCGTGCTGGTGGTGTTCACGTGCCGGCGCGACGTCATGGGCGCGTACGCGAATAGCGCGTGGGTGGCGTGGCTCGCGGTGCTGGGCGCGCTGACCGTGCTCGCGCTCAACGCGCTGCTGCTCGTGCAGGCGCTAGGCGTGAGCGTGCCTGGGCTCGGTTGATGCTGCGCCATGAGCCGCGCTGCGGGCCGCGCCATAAAAACCCTGCGCGATGCGGGGCTAAATGCAGCAAACGCCGCCGCCCGCGAGCGAGCGCTAAACAACGTTAGCAACGCTTCAGCGCGAAGCGAGCAACGCAGGGTGCGCCATCCCATCGATTCGCGATCGATTCGCGCAAGATCGCGCGTGGACGTGCGCGAACCGTTCATCGGCCCGTTCGCGTCGGCAAAGACGAATCGAATTGAATCGGCGTGATGCGTGCAAACTCGCGCAAAACCATGCACCATTACCGTTTTCAACGCTCCGGCCCCCGCGCCGGCTGCACACTTCGCAACCTAGCGCCACACATCGCCACAAGCGAGCGACCTGCCATGACGAATCAGCCTGCCCAAGCCGCGCCCGAACAGCCCGTCGACATGATCATCTTCGGCGGCGGAGGCGACCTGGCCGCGCGCAAACTGCTCCCCGCGCTCTACATGGCGCACCTGCACGGCAACCTGCCCGCCGAGACGCGCATCATCGCCGTCGGCCGCAAGAACTGGACCATCGACGACTATCGCAAGTTCATGGAAGAGCAGTCGCGTCCGTTCATCGACGCCAAGGCCTTCGACCCGCAAGCGTGGGACCGTTATCTGAGCCTGTTCCAGTACGTGATCATCGACGTGAACGATCCCGCCGATTACGCGCATCTGAAGCAGGCTTCGCGCGAGCACGCGCTGCGCGTGTTCTATCTTTCGACGTCGCCCGAACTCTTCACGACGATCTGCGACAACCTGTCGGCCGGCGGTCTGCTCGACAGCCAGTCGCGCGTCGTGCTCGAAAAGCCGCTCGGCCACGACCTCGCTTCGGCGCAGGAGATCAACGAGTCGGTGGGCCGTCACTTCGCGGAATCGCAGATCTACCGCATCGACCATTATCTCGGCAAGGAAACGGTGCAGAACCTGATGGTGCTGCGCTTCGGCAATCCGATCTTCGGACCGCTGTGGCAAGCGCCGTATATCCGCAGCGTGCAGATCACGGTGGCGGAAACCGTGGGCGTGGGCAGCCGCGCGGGCTTCTACGATCACACGGGCGCGCTGCGCGACATGGTGCAGAACCACCTGCTGCAACTGCTGTGCATCGTGGCGATGGAGCCGCCCGTTTCGCTCGATCCGGACGCGGTGCGCGACGAAAAGCTCAAGGTGCTGCGCTCGCTGCGCCCGATGTCGCTCGCCGATATCGCGCGCGACACGGTGCGCGGCCAGTACGCGGCGGGCGCCGTCGACGGACAGCCGGTGAAGGGCTATCTGGAAGAAGACAACGTGCCGGCCGACAGCAAGGCCGAAACCTTCGTGGCGATCCGCGCGCACATCAACAACTGGCGCTGGGCCAACGTGCCGTTCTTCCTGCGCACGGGCAAGCGCCTGCAAAAGCGCCAGTCGGAAATCGTGATCGAATTCGCGGACCTGCCGTTCTCGATCTTCCCGAGCGGCCCGCGCAATTACGGCAATCGACTCGTGATCCAGTTGCAGCCGGAAGAATCGATCCAGTTGCAGATGCTCGCGAAGGAACCGGGCAGCGGCATGAACATGCTGCCGGTGAATCTGAATCTGGATTTGCAGCAGGCAATTCCGGAGCGCCGCGCGGAAGCGTACGAGCGTCTGCTGATCGACGTGATTCGCGGCCGTCTCACGCACTTCATGCGCCGCGACGAACTCGAAGCCGCATGGACGTGGGTCGAGCCGATTCTCGACGGCTGGAAGGAACTGAACGACCGCCCGCGCACGTACACGGCGGGCACGTTCGGCCCGGCGGCTTCGTCGGCGCTGCTCGCGCGCGAGAACATGTCGTGGGCCGAAGAGGCTTGATGATTTCGTGCTGAGATTCGAAGCATGAAAAAACGCCGCGCTTCATGCGCGGCGTTTTTGTTGGTGTTTGCCGATGTATCTGCTCTGGCGCCGATACATTCAACGCGGCAAGGCAGGCAACCCAGGCAACGACTCGCGCGAACGATCAGCGACGATCGTCGCCCGGCGACGCATTCTCCGCGCCCGCGCGCTCGGGATGAAACAGATCAAGACCGGCGAACACCACCACGCCGCTCAGCGCCATCATCGGCACCGAATGGCGCCCCAGAAAGAGAATCAACGCGGCCAGCCACGTCGAAATACAAAAAGCGCCGATGCGCCGCATGATGCCACTCCATTCACTACCCGCGCGGCGTTCGCCCTGAATCGCGAGAACGCGCGCGTGCTGCAGTTTCCTGCTGTTGTTTGCGATTGCCTGTGTTGATCGATGGCGGCTAGCCGAGCGTCGCGCGCGCGGTGCGCAGACGGCTCACGGTGTCGACGAACGCCTCGCCGCCCAGCGTGCGCTTGATGCGCCCCGTGACCGTTGCGCTCGCGTGATGCAGCGCCTCGCGAATGGCCTGCGCCTGCGCCGTGGGCACGATGGCCACTTCGCGCTGATCGCCTTCGGTGCGCTGGCGCTCGACATAGCCGCGCGCCTCCAGACCGTCGATGACGCGCGTGGCCGTGGGCCGTGCGATCGAGAGCATGTCCGAAAGCTCGTGCTGCAAAGAACCGGGCCGTTCCAGCACCGCGCGCAGCATGAAACCCTGGGGCGGCGTGAGGCCGAAAGGCTCGAAAGCTTCAGACCACTCGCGTTCGAGGCGGCGTGCCAGCGCCGACGTGTTGAAATAAAGACACTGATCGAACATGGCCACAGGATAACCGTTTGTCGTTAGCCATGCAATCAATCGCATGCGATCCGGGCCTTTTTTAAGGCACTTTCGAATTCGTCCGATGAGGTTTCGATGAGCTTTTCGCGTGCTTGGATCGGCTTCAATCCGCGAAGGAAAGCGCGCGCGAATGCGCCTTCGCGACCTGTTGCAACGCGCGCCGCAACGCACTGTGACGACGCAACAACTCTTCCATCAGCGCAATCGACACCGTGCCCGCCGCACCCTCGCCGAGCAGTTGCGCCTTGAGCGCGCCATACGCGCCCTCCATCGCCTGCGAGAGATTTTCGATCAGCGCGCTGTCCTCGCCGGGCGATCGCAGACGACTTTCGTTCTCCCGACTGGCGTGATCGACGGCCTCGATCGCGTCGAGCAGCGCGAGCGAACGGCGCTCGAACTGCGCGTAACTCGCGGCGACGCCCGCGTCGGGCAGCACGTTCGCGAGCGCCGCGGCCTGCATGGCCTGCTCCGCCGCGCTTTCGTGATAACGCAGCTCGCGCAGCGACTCGGCGAGCGCCGCCGCCGTGGCCGGCACCATCTCCTGCCGATTCATTCGCTGTACGAACTTCTGCGCTGTGTTGAACAGCCGCGTGGTCGCGCTCTGTTCATGCGCGAGCGCGTGAGCGTCGGCGCCCGCGAGCGTCATGCGCACCATGCGTCGCACGATCGCGCCGATGCGCTTGACTTCGTGGCGCAGCGCGTCGGCGGCGAGTTCGGGCACCACGGCCACGGTGTCGTCGAGAAATTGCGGCGCGCCCTCGTCGCCCTCGCGCGCGCGAAAACGGCTCTGCAGCCAGCGCGTGAGCCGCCCCGCCAACGGCACCATGATGACGAGACCCAGCACGTTGAACGCCGTGTGAAAGAGCGCGAGCGCGATGGCAGGATCGTGCGGCAGATGCAGCCAGTCGCCCACGCGCACGATGAAGCCGATCATCCACGGCAGCAGCGCGGTGGCGACGAGCCCCGTCACCACGTTGAAGATCACCTGCGCGACCGCCGCGCGCCGCGCGTTGGGCGTCGCGCCCACGGCCGCCAGCAGCGCCGTGGCCGTGGTGCCGATGTTCGCGCCGATGATCACGGCCGCGCCGCCCTGCGTGCTCAGCATGCCGCCTTGCGCGGCGGCGAGCGTGATGGTCATGGTCGCCGACGACGACTGCACGAGCAACGTGATGACAAGGCCCGCGAACACCTGCATCAGCACTTCGACGAGCCCTTCGCCCTGCGGCAACCGGTACTGCGCGACGAGGCCGGTGAACGCGCCCTGCAACGTGGCGATGCCGATGAACAGAATGCCGAAGCCCGCCAGCGCATCGCCGAGCGCGCCGCGCCGCTGCCCCACGCCCGTCAGCCGCAGCGCGATGCCGATGCCGACGAGCGGCAGCGCGAGCGCGTCGATCTTCATCTTCAGGCCGAGCAGCGAGACGATCCAGCCGGTGGTCGTCATGCCGAGATTGGCGCCGAACAGCACCCAGAGCGCGCCGCCGAGATCGAGCAGGCCCGCGTTCACGAAGCCGATCACCGCGACCGTCACCGCGCTCGACGACTGCACCAGCGCCGTGACCAGCACGCCCGACGCGAGGCCCGCCGCGGGCGTGCGCGTCGCGCGGCTCAGGATCACTTCGAGCGCGGGCCCGGCCGCGAGCTTCAGGCCGTTGGTCATCATCGTGATGCCGAGCAGAAACAGGCCGATGCCGCCGATCAGCACGCCCAGCGATTCGACGAGGCCGCTCATGCGCGCGCGCCTGCGCGCCCGCGCGATCCGATAGCGAACAGGAGGCAACGCATGAGAGCCTTTGCGCTTTGCACGGAGTGGACCGGCTCATGGTACGCGACCCGCTTCAAGCATGACCGCAAAGTGAACGCTCATGCGCACGCCACGCCTGCATTCCGGTTATCGCCCCATAAAAACGAACGACCGGACGAATTTATCCGCAATCCGTTATGATGCAGAGGATTCGACATCGCCCGCCTGCTTGACACAACACACACGGAGACATCGATGCAGATGCGTTGTTATTGCGTGACCGGTCACGGTCAACCGCTCGAACTCGTCCAGCGCGACACGCCGCAACCCAAAGGCACGGAAGTGCTCGTGCGCGTGAAAGCCGCCGGTCTGTGCCATTCCGACCTGCATATCTGGGAGGGCTACTACGACCTCGGCGGCGGCAAGAAGCTGTCGCTCGCCGATCGCGGCATCAAGCTGCCGCTCACGCTCAGCCATGAAATCTGCGGGGAAATCGTCGCGGCGGGCCCCGATGCCGGCGACGTGAAGACCGGCACGGTGGCCGTGGTGCATCCGTGGATCGGCTGCGGCGTCTGCGCGGCCTGCCAGCGCGGCGAGGAAAATATCTGCACGAAGCCGCAATCGCTCGGCGTGATGCGCGACGGCGGTTTCGCCGACTACGTGATCGTGCCGCATCCGCGCTATCTGGTCGATCTCGGCGGCCTCGATCCCGTGAAAGCCGCGCCGCTCGCCTGCGCGGGCGTGACCACGTATTCGGCGGTGAAGAAGTTCGGCGAGCGCATTCACGACGACGCGGTCGTGATCATCGGCGCGGGCGGGCTCGGCATGATGGCGATCGAAGTGCTCAAGGCGCTCGGCGCGAAAGGCGCGATTGTCGTCGACGTGGACGCCGCCAAGCGCGAAGCCGCGCTCAAGGCGGGCGCGCTGGCCGCCATCGACGCACGCGCGCCCGATGCGGCGAAGCAGATCATCGAAGCCACGGGCGGCGGCGCGCGCGCCGTGCTCGATCTCGTCGGCGCGACGCCCACGGTGAAGCTCGCGCTCGATTCGTGCGCACGCGGCGGGCATGTGGTGGTGGTCGGCCTGATGGGCGGCGACATCACGCTCTCGCTGCCGATCATTCCGATGCGCCCGCTCAAGATCGAAGGCAGCTATGTGGGCACGCTGCCCGAATTGCGCGAACTCGTCACGCTCATGCGCGACGGCAAGATGCAGCCGTCGGCGGTGTCGCCGCGTCCGCTCGGCGAAGTGAACGACGCGCTCGAAGCGCTCGCGCACGGCAAGGTGGTGGGTCGTCAGGTGCTCGTGCCTTAGACGGTGTCTTAAGGCGTCTGCATTTCGATCGACGATAAAAAAGGCGAGCGCAACACGCTCGCCTTTTTCACACCCCGTCAATTACTTCGGATGCCTGATCAACGCGCCGCGTCGCCCATGCGGTACTCGTGGCTCGCTTCGTCGAGCTGCTGTTTGAGCGCGGGATCGAGCACGAGATCGGCGGCGGCAATCGACGCATCCAGTTGCTCGGGCCGGCTCGCGCCGATCAGCGCCGACGTCACCTGCGGATTCGCCAGCACCCACGCGACGGACGCCGTCGTGAGCGACTGGCCGCCCTGCTCCACGATCGCGCGCAGTTTCTCGATGCTCGCGAACTCGCGCTCGTGCCAGTAGCGGTCCTGATACATCGAACCGGCCACGCCCACGCTCTGCGTGAAGCGGCCTTCGGACGGCGCACTGCCCTGCTGGTACTTGCCGGTCAGCAGGCCGCCCGCCAGCGGGTTGTACGGAATCACCGCGAGCCCTTCCTCGTTCGCGAGCGGCAGCAGTTCGCGCTCGATCTGGCGGAACAGCAGGTTGTAGCGCGGCTGCACCGACACGAAGCGCGCGCAGCGCAGGAAATCGGCGCGGCCGAGCGCGCGCGCGAGGCGATACGCCAGAAAATTCGACACGCCGATGTAGCGCGCCTTGCCCGAGCGCACGATCGTGTCGAGCGCTTCGATCGTTTCGTCGAGTGGCGTGTTCGCGTCGTCGGAGTGGAGCTGATAGAGATCGACGTAATCGGTGCCGAGGCGGCGCAGCGAGGCGTCGATGGCATCGAGCAGATGCTTGCGCGACGCGCCCTGATCCCACGGCGACGGCCCGACCTTGCCGACCGCCTTGGTCGCGAGGATGAAGCGCTCGCGGCGTCCCTTCTCCGCGTTGAGCCAGCGCCCGACGATCTCCTCGGTGCGGCCCGCGCGCGATTCGCCGCCGCCGAGCGGGTAGACGTCGGCGGTGTCGATGAAATTGATGCCCGCGTCGGCGGCCTTGTCGAGAATGCGGCGGGACACGTCCTCTTCGGTCTGCAAACCGAAGGTCATGGTCCCGAGGCAAAGACGCGAAACGGTGAGGCCGGTCTGGCCGAAACGGCGGTATTGCATCGATGTCTCCTGTGGAAGCGGCGCGCAAGCGGCAAACGTCAGCGGACGACCCGCCGCGCGCGATCCCGAAGAGCATAGCGCGGCTTTGCAGCGGGCGCTGAAGACGCCCTCGACGCCTTACGAACCTGCAAGCGACCTTGCCGGATTTTTCCATTCCTTCCCGGGCTTTCGCAGGGATTCGGCGCGCACGCGGGCCGTAACCGCCGTGAAGGTCCGATCGCCCGAAAAAACGCAGTCTGTGCGCTCTTATCGCGACGTTGCGCGGGCCGCAGATGGCTTAAGCTCATACAGTCCTTTATTTCGCCCAGCACCACCGTGACCACGACGACGACCGCCGCGCCTCTTCGCCCCGATTGCCTGCAAGAGGCAAGCGCCCTGTGCGCGCAAGGCCGTTTCGCGGATGCCTATGCCGTGATCGGGCCCTTCGTCGGCACGCAGCCGTGCGCCGACGACGCCGCGCGCGTCGACGTGCTCAATTTCGCCGCACTCTGCGCGATGGGATCGGGCCAGGCCAACGCCGCCGAAGCGCTGTGGCAGCGCTGTATCGACGCGCAGCCGCAACACGTCGAGGCCTACAACGGGCTCGCCGCGATGCTCACGGCGCTCGGCAAGCTGCCCGCCGCGGAAGCGGTCTGGCGCAAGCTGCTCGCCCTGACGCCCGCGCACGCCGACGCCTGGAGCAATCTCGGCACCGTGCTGCATCGGCTCGGACGCCAGCAGGAAGCCGAAGCGGCCTACCGCGCGGCGCTCGCGCACAACCCCGCGCACGCCGACGCGCATTACAACCTCGGCCTCGCGCTGCACACGACGGGACGTCTCGACGAAGCCGAAGCGGCCTATCGCGCGGCGGTGGCGGCCAATCCGCAAGGCGCGCGCGCGCATAACAATCTCGGCAATCTGCTGCGCGAGTGCGGACGTCTCGCCGATGCAGAAGAAGCGTTTCGCCAGGCGCTGCTCGTGCAACCGCAGTATCCCGAGGCGCTCAACAACTACGGCGCGCTGCTCAAGACGCTCGGCCGGCTCGGCGAAGCGGAAATGGTCTGCCGCCGCGCGGTGCAGATTCGTCCCGATTACGTCGAGGCGGTCATCAATCTCGGCTGCGTGCTCGTCGACCTCAAGCGTCTGCCCGACGCCGAACAACTGTTCCGGCAAGCGCTCGCGCTACGCCCCGATCACGCGGAGGCGCATTACAACCTCGGCGTCGTGCTGCGGCAGCTCGAACGCTATCCCGAAGCCGAAACCGCCTATCGCCAGGCGCTGCGCCTCGCGCCGACGCATACGGAAACGCTCAACAATCTCGGCGGCGTGCTCGTCGCGCTCGACCGGCTGCAGGAAGCGCTCGCGATCTTCCAGGAAGCGCTCGTCTGCAATCCCGACTTCGCGCTCACGCATTTCAATCTCGGCAGCACGCACAAGGAACTCGGCGCGCTCGACGAAGCGGAAGCGGCTTATCGCCGCGCGTTCGAACTGAATCCCGCGTATGGCGACGCGCAGTTCCGCCTCGCCACGCTGCTCATCGCGATGGGACGTTACGAAGAAGGCTGGCGCCTCTACGAACGACGCTACGACAACACGGGTTTCGTGCACTATCACTCGCGCGACATGCTCGACTGCCTGCACTGGCAAGGCGAGCCGATCGCGGGCAAGGCGCTGCTGCTGTGGCAGGAAGACGGACTCGGCGACATGCTGCAATTCGCGCGTTACGCGCGGCTGCTGAAGGCGCAAGGCGCGGCGCACGTGACGTTCGCGTGCGTGAACACGCTGCATCGCGTGCTCGCGGGCGTGGAAGGCGTCGACATGGTGATCGATCATCCCGAGGCCGTTTCGCGCGCGTCGCAATTCGACTACTGGGTCAGCCCGCTGAGCTTGCCGATGCATCTGGGCACGACGCTGGAGACCACGCCTGCACCCACGCATTTCCCGCCCGACGCGGCGCTCCTAGAACACTGGGCCGCGCGCCTCGACACGCTGGCGCCGGGCACGCGCGTGGGTCTCGTGTGGCGCGGCAACCCGAAACATCACAACGATCATCATCGCTCGATCCCGTCGCTGGCCGCGCTCGCGCCGCTCTGGCGCGTGCCGGGTCTGCGCTTCGTGAGCCTGCAAAAAGGCGCGGGCGAAGACGAAGCGCTGCGCGCGCCGCTGCATCAGCCGATTCTGCCGCTGGGCAGCGAAGTCACGGATTTCGTCGATACGGCCGCGATCATCGCGCAGCTCGATCTCGTGATCTGCGTGGATACGTCGACGGCGCATCTGGCCGCCTCGCTCGGCAAGCCGTGCTGGATCATGCTGCCGCGTCGCGACCTGGACTGGCGCTGGTTGTACGAGCGCGAGGATTCGCCGTGGTATCCGCAGAACGTGCGGCTGTTCCGGCAAGGCAATTACGAAACGTGGGGCGCGGTCATCGAGCGCGTGCGCGAGGCGTGCGCGTTGGCGTTCGCCGGTCAGGTCGAAGAAGAAGCGGTGAAATAAACGATCAAAGCGACCCGATCGCAAAGCGCGGACGACGGTCCGCGCTAGTCCCAGAAATTACGGAACGCGACGGCGACGATCACCGGCACGCACATCACGAGCGGGATCGCGAAGTACGGAATTTCCATATCGACGATCCAGCTGCGGATCAGCCAGCCCACGCCGATCGCCAGCGTGAGCACGCCGACGAGCGCGGTCAGCGTATTGAGCAGCCAGGTCGGCGGGCGCTTGCGCCTGGGTTCCTGCGCGGAAGACGGTTTCATCGGGCTTGGGAGTTCGGAGCGTCCCGACTGGACGCCGATTAGCTTATTTTACTCTCGATGGATCGCCGCAACGGAAGCGGCAAGCGATGCGCGGGAAAGCGGGCATTACAGGCGTAATGCGCGGACGCAATAAGCGCATGCGATGCTCGAAGAACACCCGCGCAAAACCAGCGCACCAAAAGAAAAAGCCCACCTAAGTTGGCGGGCTGAATCCATATCAGGAGGAGACATGGAGGAGACGGTTCAACTATAGGGTTTTCCCCTAAACTTTGCAAGCGTTTTTTGAGCATTTCAATAATTTTCTGCCGATTCAGCTTTCGTTTAATTCAGACGTTATTTAACGTTATTGTCACAGGCTTGCATTACCTGCCACGTAATCGCCACGCCGCCGCGCGCGCCCTATCCTCGCTTGCATCGCTTCACTGAATGCACCACTGAGCACACACCGCGAGGATCGCCATGACCGCTTACGCCATTGCCCATCTGCACCGCTGCGAAGCTTGCGCGGAGATCGTCGAGTATCTGGAGAAGATCGACGCCACGCTCGCGCCGTTCGGCGGCCGGTTCCTCATTCACGGCGGACGCGTCGAGCGGCTCGAAGGCGCATTCAAGGGCGACCTCATCATGATCGAATTCGACGATCGCGAGCGTGCCCGCGCCTGGTATCGTTCGCCGGCTTATCAGGCGATCCTGCCGTTGCGCACGCAACACGCGAGCGGCGACGTGCTGCTGATCGATCAGGTCGCGCAGCCGCATCGCGCCACCGATGTGCTGGCGAAACGCGGATAACCACGCATAGCCTGCATCACGCGCCGCGCCGCATGAATTCCACTTGTTGTGCAAATGCGACTCAATGGACCGCGCAATCAGTCATATCGGCGTGTCATGCGCGGCGCAAGTATTGACGGTGCATGACTTGCGCCGATTTATTTCAATTTTTTGAAACTATTCTTCCAGATTACGGAATAGTCCTTGCGGACTGCCCGTCACCTTTCATCCAAGGTCGCTTCCTATACTCGCTCCCGTCTCAACCCGGCGTTTCTACAGGACTGGAGTCCCACAGTGAAAAAAATCTCTATCGCCGCCGCGTGCGTTACCGCATTCGCCGCAGCGTCCGCCCACGCTCAAAGCTCGGTCACCCTTTACGGCCTCGTCGATGCGGGCATCGCCTACACGAACAATGTCGGCGGCAGCGGCCGCGTGGCGCTCGCGAGCGGCAACATCAGCGGCAGCCGCTTCGGCCTCAAGGGCGCCGAAGATCTCGGCGGCGGTCTGAAGGCGATCTTCCTGCTCGAAAACGGTTTCAGCGTCAACAACGGCCAGCTCGGCCAGAACAGCCGCCTGTTCGGTCGCCAGGCGTATGTCGGCCTGAGCAGCAACACGTTCGGTACGCTCACGATGGGTCGCCAGTACGACGACGTCGTCGACTTCGTTGCGCCGCTCTCGGCCACGGCCGGCACGTTCGGCGACTCGGGCTTCGCGCATCCGTACGACAACGACAATCTCCAGCACAGCGTCCGCTTCAACAACTCGGTCAAGTACACCAGCCTGAACTACGGCGGCTTCAAGTTCGGCGGCATGTACGCGTTCAGCAACAACACGGACTTCGCCGTCAGCCGCGCATACAGCGCCGCCGCCAGCTACACGTTCGGTTCGTTGACGGCCGCCGCGGGCTACCTGCAGACCAACGGTTCGGGCGCGAAGACGGTGTCGGGCACGACCAGCGCGTTCACGAATACCGCCGGCGCGGTCGATCAGGCCGAAGTCAAGGGCAGCCTGACGTCCGACGTGCAGCGCACCGTGGCCGCCGGCCTGAACTACGGCTTCGGCCCGGCCGTCGTGGGCTTCGTCTACTCGCACAGCCAGTATCAAGGCACCAGCGCATTCGGCCTGAGCAACGGCTCGGTGCGCTTCGACAACTACGAAGTCAACGGCATGTACAACTTCACGCCCGCCTTCAAGGCCGGTCTGTCGTATGCGTACACCGACGCACATCTGAGCGGCGCAACCTCGTATGGCGCCGATCCGAAGTGGAACCAGGTGAACGCGATCGCGCGTTACTCGCTGTCCAAGCGCACCGAACTGTACGCCGAAGCGATGTTCCAGCACGCCACGGGCAACAAGAACGTCGCGGTGATGTACAACGCGGGCGGCTCGTCGTCGACGGGCAATCAGGTCATGGGCGCGGTCGGCATGCTGACGCGCTTCTAAAGCGCGCCGATTCGCGCAATCTGATTCGCGCAAGCCGTTTCGCGCGAATCGGCGATACGAAAAGCCCGTCTCCGGACGGGCTTTTTTTCGTCCTGCGTTTTGCATCCGGTGCAATTAAACCCTTCGAAAGTATCGAGAAAGTTTTGTCGGCGATTAGAAAGAATTAACTCGCACGGCACGCATCTTTTACGCATTCCGCATTCGATCAATCCCGTTTGCAAAAGAAAAATCATCGCGCGCAAACGTTTTCACCCGTTTCACAATTCTTTCTTCTCCTTACCGGAAACTGTGCGCCGATCCATTCACGGGAGTGCAAGCGCACATGACTCGACGCTCTCTCGCCGTCACGCCGGCGACCGCGATTTCCGTTGTGCTCGCAACCATGGCGCTCGCTGCCTGCGGGCCGGGCGATAACGCGTCGTCATCGGCGCCGCAGCAGAGTGCGCCGAATCTCACCGCGAATGCCGCGAATGCCGCAAATGCCGCGGATACCGCCGCATACGCCAACGCCGGGAATGCAGGCAATGCCGCCAACGCCGCCAGCGACACGCTCGCCGCCGCGCCCGCCGTTTATGCGAGCGATCCCGTGCAAAGCGTGCAAGCGAGTCTCGCGGCGGACAGCGAGCAGATCGCACCCGTCATGAGCTACGCGCCCGGCGACGAGCCGCCCCAAACGAACAGCGCCATCAACGCCGACGCCAACTCCAGCACCGGCAACGAATCCCGCAGCACCGTAACGACGAGCCAGTAATACACCGTTGTGTGCCTATGCACACTTAATTCCATCCGCAAGCAGAAAGGTGAACAACAATGACGTCAACCAGCCGTCGCCGTTTCCTGCAAACCGTCGCTTCATCGGGCGCAGCCGCCGCCGCGATGACCGTGCTTCCCGAATCGATCCGTAGCGCGCTCGCGATTCCCGCGTTCTCGCGCACGGGTTCGATCCGCGACGTCGAGCACATCGTCGTGTTCATGCAGGAGAACCGCTCGTTCGACCACTACTTCGGCCATCTGCGCGGCGTGCGCGGCTATAACGACCGCCTGCCGATTCCGCTGCCGGGCGGCCTGCCGGTCTGGTATCAGCCGTCGAAGGAAGACGCCACGAAGCCGGTGCTGCCGTTCCACCTCAACACGCAGACCACCAGCGCGCAATGCGTGGGCGACCTCGATCACTCGTGGTATCCGACGCAATACGCGATCAACAACGGTCGGCACAATCAGTGGCCGCAGTACAAGACCGACATGACGATGGGCTATTACATGCGCGCGGACATTCCGTTCCACTACGCGCTGGCCGATGCGTTCACCGTCTGCGACAACTACTTCTGCTCGCTGCCCGGCCCGACGCACCCGAACCGTTCCTATCTGATGACCGGCATGGTCGATCCGACCGGCACGATGGGCGGCCCGCTGCTCGACAACAACGATTACGTGGATGGCGACGTGCCGCCCGCGTATCAACTGCTCTCGTGGACGACCTATCCCGAGCGCCTGCAGGCCGCCGGCGTTTCGTGGCAGATCTATCAGCAAGGCACGAACGGCAGCGATCCGCTGAACGGCAATTACGGCACCAACATCCTGCAGAACTTCGCGAACTTCATCAACGCGCAACCGGGTTCGGCGCTCTATCAGCGCGCGCAGACCGCGCGCACGATCGCCGATCTCAAGCAGGACGTGCTGGCGAACAAGTTGCCGCAAGTGTCGTGGCTGCTGCCGCCCGCCGCGTTCTCGGAGCATCCGAAATACACGCCCGCCTACGGCGCGGAATACACCTCGCAGATTCTCGACGCGCTGACCTCGAATCCCGAAGTGTGGAGCAAGACCGTCCTCTTTATCATGTACGACGAGAACGACGGCTTCTTCGATCACGTCGTGCCGCCGCAGCCGCCCACGACGTCGTCGCAGGGCAAGTCGACGGTCAGCGTCGAAGGCGAAATCCATAACGTCGTCAATCCGGCGCGCGGCGGCTCGTACACCGCCGACGGCCTGCCCTACGGCCTCGGACCGCGCGTGCCGATGACCATCGTCTCGCCGTGGAGCAAGGGCGGCTTCGTCTGCTCGCAGGTGTTCGATCACACTTCGGTCATTCGCTTCATCGAAGAACGCTTTGGCGTGCAGGAGCCGAACATCACGGCATGGCGTCGCGCTGTTTGCGGCGACCTCACCACGGCGTTCGATTTCCGCACGCCCGATGCATCGATGCCCGCGCTGCCCGACACCAGCAATTACATGTCGATGGCCGACAACCAGTGCTCGGCCAACGCCGCGCCCACGGTGCCCGCCACGCCCGGCCCGATCGATGCGCAGGAACCCGGCGTGCGTTACGCGCGCGCGCTGCCCTACGAGTTGCACGTGAACGCACACGTCGATCCGACGAAGAACGCGCTCTCGATCACGTTCGCGAACAAGGGCCGCCAGGGCGCGCACTTCTACGTGTACGGCACGAACCGCACGGACGGTCCGTGGCGCTACACGGTGGAAGCAGGCAAGTCGATCGACGACACCTGGGATCTGGGCGCGACCGACGGCGTCTACGGGTTCGAAGTGCACGGTCCGAACGGCTTCGTGCGCCGCTTCTCGGGCACGGTCGCGGCCACGCAGACGTCGCAACAGGGTAAGCACGGCGGCACGCCGCAACCCGAAATCACAGCGCAGTACGACGTGGCCAACGGCAACCTGTTCCTCAAGTTCACGAACACGGGCGGCGGCCTCGCGCGCCTCACGGTCACCGACAACGCCTACGGCGCGCGCGAGCGCCTGATCGTGGTCCCCGCGGGCGCGCGCATCGAAGAACCGTGGGTGCTGGCGTCGAGCCATCACTGGTACGACCTCACGGTCACGAATCGCGACGACACCAGCTTCGCGCGCCGCTACGCCGGTCACGTCGAAACCGGCAAGCCGAGCATCAGCGACCCGGCCGCCGTCGCGCCGATCACGCAGATCAGCTAAACCCCGCCTCGCAGCGGGCCTTCACCCGCCCGCTTCTCTTCTCTGCCCCGCTCTCCTCGCACGGCGCCTTCGGGCGCCGTGTGCTTTGGTGCGTCCGCGCCGCCATCGATCCCGCATTGCGCGCCGCCGTCATGTGCACAAAAGCGCAGCCCAGGCAAGCCGCTCCCGCCCAATTCAACACCTTTCAGACACCTTTATGCATTTTGTTGTAGATGCGAATCATTTCCATTACGATCTGGCCGATTCTTTCACTGCACTTTCATCGCACTTGCATGCGATGACACGCGTACACCGTCCAACCGGGGGCGCCCGGTCATCCGACTCATCAGAATAATATGAAGAATACTGCTGCCGCGCGCCGATCCGGCCCTGCCTTCGCGTCCCGCCCCGTCATGGGCGCCCGCACTTCGCTGAGCGCCGCGCTGCTCGTCAGCGCGGGCGTGACGCTCTCCACGCTGTCGACGGCCGGCTGCGCCCAGGCGATCGCGCAAACGGAGACACAACCGGCAACCCAAAGCGATAACACCGGCGACGCGGTAACCGGCGACGCCGCCGACGGCAAGGCGCTGCCCGCCGTCAAGGTGAACGCCGCGCGCGACAGCGAGACGGCCTCGCCCAAGCGCGTGACGGCCGGCGCGCTCGGCAATCGCCGCCAGGTGGACACGCCGTTCTCGACCGATGTGGTGACGACGGAACGCGGCAAGGATCTGCTCGCCAACACGGCCAACGATCTCTTCAAATACGATCCGGCGGTGACCGTCGTCGGCGACAACGCGACCGGTGAGAACTCCGCCTTCGCGATTCGCGGCCTCGCGGTCGACATGCTCAACGGCGTGAAAGTCGACGGCCAGAATTTCCCTTCCTGGGACACCGAACTATCGCTCGAACAGTTCGAGCAGGTGGAAGTGCTCAAGGGTCTCTCCGGCTTCATGTACGGCTTCAGCACGCCCGGCGGCATCGTCAATTACGTGCTCAAGCGCCCCACCGACGACCCGTACCGCAGCTTCTCGATCGGCTATCAATCGGCGGGCGTGTTCAGCGAAAAGATCGATCTGGGCGGGCGTTTCGGCAACGACAAGCGCTTCGGTTATCGCCTGAATCTCGTCAACGAAGACGGCAACACCGCCGAAGCGAACGGCCACGTGCGCCGCCAGGTGGCGTCGCTCGCGCTCGACTTGCGCATCACGCCCGATCTCACCTGGACCGCCGACGCGTTCTACCAGAAGCGCAAGACCAACGGCACGCTGTTCGGCATCTACGTGGGCGGCGGCCTCGGCATTCCCGACGCGGGCAAGGTCACGCGCGATCTCACGCAGCCGCAGAACTTCTACGAGACCGAGATCGCTTCGTTCGGCACGGGCCTCGACTATCGCATTTCCGACACGTGGCGCGCGAGCCTGAAATACCGCTTCGCGAAGGAAAACCGCACCAACTCGGACAGCCTGCTGTACGTCTACAACGCGGCGGGCGATTATCAGAACACGCTGTATGCGGCGTTGACGCGCTACTTCTATCAGAACGTCGACGCGATGGTGCAAGGCAAGTTCAACACGGGACCGTTCAAGCACGACGTGGTGATCGGCGCGAGCTACCAGACCCAGCAAAGCGAATACGACGACAGCGAAGGCTGGAACGACGGCTATAGCCTCGGCACCGGCAATCTGTACCAGAGCACGCTGCTCACGAACGACGCGGTGCATATCGGCGAAAATCTGTTCCGCCACGAACGCACCACGCAGACCGCGCTCTACGCGAGCGACACGGTGCAGATCACGCCGCGTCTTTCGGCGCTGCTCGGCCTGCGTTATACGCAGTTCCGCGACCGCGTCTATAACGTCGATCAGTCGGTGCAGGCCGATTACAGCGCGAACCCCGTCACGCCCACCGGCGCGCTGATGTTCAAGCTCGATCCCGACACCACAGTCTACGCGAGCTACGTGGAAGCGCTGCAGCAAGGCGGCGCGTCGAGCAACACGAACGTGAACTATCCGCAGACCTTCGGGCCGCTCAAGAGCAAGCAATACGAAGTGGGCCTCAAGGCCGATCATCGCAACTGGGGCGCGAATCTCGCGCTGTTCCGCATCGATCAGGGTTACGAGTACACCAACTCGGCGAACGTGTTTACGCAGAGCGGCACGAAGCGTTATCAGGGCATCGACGCGAGCGGCTGGCTGCAGCTCGCCGCCGACTGGCGTCTGATGGGCGGCGTCATGTGGCTGAACGCGAAGGCTGTCGATGTCGACGATGCAAGCGTGGACGGCAAGCGCATCTACGGCGCGCCGCGCTTCACGGTCACGGGCCGCGTGGAATACAACCCGTCGTATCTGCGCGCGCTGACGGTCGCGTTCGGCGGCAAGTATGTCGGCAACATGGCGGTCGATGCGGCCAACACGCAGTTCGTGCCGGCGTACACCACGTGGGACCTGAGCGCGAAATACGAAACCCAGGTCGCGGGCAAGGACGTGACGCTGCGCGCGGGCGTGAACAATCTGTTCAACCGCCGCTACTGGACCGCCGCGTGGGGCTATTACGTGATGCCGTCGGCCACACGCACCTTCGTTGCGAACGCCACGCTCGAATTCTGATGCGGGACGTATAAACGCGCGCCGGCGCAATGCGCTTCAGCCCCTGAAACACGGGGCTATCCACAAGGCCCTTCGCATTTGCCGAAGGGCTTTTTGCTTTTGTGCCACATGACGGCACTCCGGAGGCCGCCTGCAAGCCTTGCGAAGCGGTGGCACAATGAGCGGTCCCGCGGCCCACGCGACGCGCGTTGCCGAGCGCGTCGCCGGCTCCTCTCACCGTTGCATCGTTGCAAAGGATCGCCCCATCATGAGTTCCAGCGTGAAGCCCTATCCGGATACCCAGATCTACGTCGACGGCGCGTGGCGCGCCGGCGCAAAGACGATCGCCGTGATCGACCCGGCCACCGAAGCGGAAATCGGCCGCCTGAGCCTCGCGAGCGAGCAGGACCTTTCGGACGCAGCCGACGCCTCGGCGCGCGCGTTCAACGCATGGCGCAAGGTCTCGCCGCTCGAGCGCAGCAAGCTCATGCGCCGCGCCGCCGACCTGCTGCGCGAACGCGCAGGCGACATCGCCGCGATCATGACGCGCGAACAAGGCAAGCCGCTCGGCGAAGCCAAGGCTGAAACGCTCGCGGGCGCCGACGTGATCGACTGGTTCGCCGAAGAAGGCCGCCGCACTTATGGCCGCGTGGTGCCCTCGCGCACCGACGCCGTCCGCCAGATCGTCACGCGCGAACCGGTTGGCCCGGTCGCCTGCTTCACGCCCTGGAATTTCCCGCTCAATCAAGCCGTGCGCAAGGTCTCGGCCGCGCTCGCTTCGGGCTGTACCGTCGTGCTCAAGGGACCGGAAGAAACGCCGGCCAGCTGCGCGGCGCTCGTGCAGGTGTTCATCGACGCGGGTCTGCCGCAAGGCGCGCTGAATCTGGTGTTCGGCGTGCCCTCGGAAGTGTCGTCGTATCTGATCGCGCATCCGGCGATCCGCAAGATCTCGTTCACGGGCTCGACGCCGGTGGGCAAGCTGCTGGCCTCGAAGGCCGGCGAGCACATGAAGCGCGCGACGATGGAACTCGGCGGCCACGCCCCCGCCATCGTGTTCGCCGACGCCGACGTGCCGCGCGCCGCCAAGCTGCTCGCGGGCGCGAAGATCCGCAACGCGGGTCAGGTCTGCATTTCGCCCACGCGCTTCATGGTGGAAGACGCCGCATACGACGAGTTCGTCGAGCACTTCGTGGCCGCCATCAAGACCGTGAAGGTCGGCAACGGCCTGCATGAAGGCGTGCAAATGGGCCCGCTCGCCAACGACCGCCGCCTCGCCGCCATGGAGCGACTCGTGGCCGACGCGCGCGAACACGGCGCGAAGGTGCTCACGGGCGGCGAACGCGTGGGCCGCGAAGGCTACTTCTTCGCGCCGACCGTGCTGACCGACGTGCCGCTCTCCGCGCGCATCATGAACGAAGAGCCGTTCGGCCCGCTCGCGCCGATCACGCGCTTCTCGCGTTACGAAGACGCGATCGCCGAAGCGAATCGTCTGCCGTACGGTCTCGCCGCGTATGCCTACACGCGTTCGAGCGCGACCTCGGCGGCGCTCTCCGAAGACGTGGAAACCGGCATGCTGTCGATCAATCACCACGGCCTCGCGCTGCCCGAAGTGCCGTTCGGCGGCGTGAAGGATTCGGGCTACGGTTCGGAAGGCGGTACGGAAGCGATGGAAGCGTATCTGGTCACGAAGTTCGTCACCGAACATCGTTGATCGAGCGAAACGCCGCGGCGCTGTCAATGCGCCGCGGCGTTTTTTATCGGCTGGTTATTCAGGATTCCGTATAACTTCGCGGATGGCGCGGAAGGCCGTCCGCCAGCTTCACCCACGCAAGCTGCTGCGACACCCACGAGTGCCGCTCGGGCGGCGCGGCATCGGGCTGATCGAGCGTGCCGGTCGCTACATCGATCTCGTCTGCGAAGGCGGCGCTGTGGTAGGTGATCGGCGTGCCGCAGTCGGCGCAAAAGCCGCGCTCGACCTTGGGGCTCGACGCATAGCGCTTCAGATGACCCGCCGTCACGCGAAACGCCGTGCGCGCCACGCTCAGCCACGCCACGAAGGGCGCGCCCGAAGCACGGCGGCAATCCACGCAATGGCACGCCGTGTTGCCGATCGCCTCGCCCGCGATCTCGTAGCGGATCTTCCCGCATAGACACCCGCCCGTCAGCTTCAGCATCGTTCGCTCCTGTTGGTTTCGTTCGCCTGACACCGGCGCCGCTCGATCGCCGCAAAAAAACCCGCAAAAAAACTTCTGCATCGGGTGGAATAGACCGCGTGCCCGCCGTGTTGACGCCAGTAACAGCCCTTATTGGCCATCGACAGGACCGATCATGCCTCATCGTACCTCCACGCGGCGCAGGAGCGCGCCATGAGCCAGAACGCCATCTGCATGCCGTGCCGGCTCGCGGCCATCGCGGCGGTCGTCGTCGGCGCCGCCGGCGCGTTCGCCTGGACCGCCGGCTGGCTCACGCCCAAACGCGTGAACGCGCCGCACATCATCAACACCTTCGAGTCGAATTACGGCGTGCATGCGGGCTTCCGGCGCAATCACGCCAAGGGCCTCTGCCTCGAAGGCGAGTTCGAAAGCAACGGCAACGGCGCACGCGTCTCGCGCGCGGCTGTGTTCGCGCCGGGCGAGACGCCGGTGATCGGCCGCTTCGCCATTCCGGGCAGCAATCCGTCCGCGCCCGACGCCAGCACGCCGGTACGCAGCATGGCGCTGCTGTTCCAGTTGAAGGACGGCGAGCAATGGCGCACCGGCATGAATTCGACGCCGGTTTTCGTCGTTCGGACACCGAAGCAGTTTTATCAGCAACTGGTGGCCTCGAAACCCGACCCGGCTACCGGCAAGCCCGATCCCGCGAAACTCAACGCGTTTTTTGACGCGAATCCGGAAACGCTGCCGTTCCGGCAATGGTTGAAGTCGCATCCGCCTTCGTCGAGTTTCGCCAACACCGGCTTCTACAGCATCAACGCGTTCCTCGCCACGGATGCCGAGGACAACACGCGTGCGATCCGCTGGCAGACCGTGCCCGAGATCGCCTACGCGCCGCAAAGCGCCGCGCAGAAGAACGATCCGGATTTTCTCGCCGACGATCTCGAAGCACGCCTCGCGCAAGGTCCGCTGCTTTGGCGTCTCGTGCTGACGGTCGGCCAGCCCGGCGACCCGACCAACGACGCCACGCAGCAATGGCCCGCCGACCGCGAGCAGATCGACGCGGGCACGCTGGTGCTGCGCCGCGCGACGCCGCAGCGCGAAGGCGCTTGCCGCGACGTGAATTACGACCCGACGATTCTGCCCGACGGCCTGAAACCGTCCGACGATCCGCTGCTCGCGGCACGCTCGGCCGCCTATGCCGTTTCGTTCAACCGCCGCACGCGCGAAGAAGCCGCGCAATCGCACGAACCGCACGGAGACACTCAGCCATGAAAACCGGCACCCATTTCAGCGGCCTCGCGCGGCTGATTCACTGGTCGATGGCCGTGTTGATCATCGCGATGCTGTTCGTGGGCGTCGGCATGGTCGCGACCGTTTCGCGCCTGCACGAGACGCTGATCGCGCTGCATCGGCCGCTCGGCATCGCGCTGCTGCTGCTCGTGATCGTGCGCGTGGCCGTGCGCCTCTCGCGCGGCGCGCCCGCCCTGCCCGCCGATATTCCCGCGTGGCAGCGCGGCGCGGCGCACGCCTCGCATCTCGTGCTGTATGCGTTGATGATCGCGATGCCGCTGATCGGCTGGTCGATGTTGTCGGCGGGCGGCTATCCGGTCGTGCTCGCAAGCGGCGTGCAGTTGCCGCCGATCGTGCCGCACAACGTCACGCTCTATGCGTGGTTGCGCGCGGCGCATACGTGGCTCGCGTTCGCGCTGTTCGCGACGGTGTTGATGCATCTCGCGGCCGCGCTATTCCATGCGCTGATCCGCCGCGACGGCGTGCTCGCGAGCATGGCGCGCGGCGCCGCACGAAACTGACGCGACGCGCGCGGATCAGGCGGAATTCAAGGCGCGAATCAAACGTGCACGTCCTGGCTCGCAACCGGCTGCACGGGCGGCCCCATGAACTCTTCGCGCAAAGCGTCGCGCGCGCTTTTCCTGCGCACCCACAGCGCCGTGAGGATCGGCACGAGGATCGCCGTGACGAGGCACGACGTGGCGACCATCGCGGTCGCGGCCGGCACGAGCGGCTTGAAGCGCGGAATCATCTCGCCGATGATCGCGGGGTTCGCCACCGCCGCGCCCGCCGTCGACGACGCCGCGAGTCCCGCCGCGCCATTGCCGCCCGCGAGCAGACGATCCGCGAGAATCAGCGGAATGCCGGTCACGACGATCACGCCGAGCCCCAGCATCACGCCCGCGAACCCGCTGTTGACGATCACGCCAAGGTCGATGCCGTTGCCGAGCGCGAAGCCGAAAAACGGAATCAGCGGATGCACGCAGCGTCCGAACAGATCGCGCAGATCGTGATCGAGATTGCCGAGCACGAAGCCGACGAGAAACGGCAGCACCGCGCCCGCGAACAGACGCGGCTCGAAGAAGGCCACGCCCGTCGCGCCCAGAATGAGCATGCTGACGAGCGGCCCCGATTCGATCGACATCAGCACGAACGCGCCCGCCTCTTCCTTTGTGCCGTATTGCTGCATGACGGCGGCGTAGAGGCCGCCGTTGGTCATGTCCATCGAGGTGGTGATGGCGAGCACCGAAAGCCCCGCGAACAGGCCGGCCTTGACGCCGTCGGCGGGCAGATAGCGCGCCGCGACCAGCGTGGCAATCCACGCAACCGCGGTTTTCGTCGCGAGCAAGGTGCCGGATTTGCGCAGCACCGCGCCGGTCGCGCGCAGATCGATGGTCGCGCCCATGCAGAAGAACCAGACCGCGAGGATCGGCACGGTCCCGGCGATCAGCCCGTTGGTGAACGAACCGAAGTACTTGCCCGCGCCGGGCGCGAACGTGTGCACGCAGGCGCCGAGCAGCAAGGGCACCAGCATCAGGCCGCCAGGCACGCGGTCGATGGCCTTCTTCAGCTTCATGCCTCCTCCTGGATGTCTCATCCACGCCGGATCGGCACGCACGCGCATGGCGTCCGGGTTCTAGTCGCGACTCCCTGACGAAAAAATATAGCAGCCTGAAAGGCGAGCGAATTCGATTTTTAATCGTTGCCCGCTCATCGTTTACCCCGCAAATTGAGGGTGATTTCCCACTATCTGGGGTTTGATGTGGCGTGGATATTTTCGCGGCGCGAGCGCGCCGCCCGGTTCAGCTTTTGAGCGGACTTTGCGAAGCGCTGCGCCAGCCCAGACCCAGACTCTTCTGCAAGGAGACGAAGTCCTTGAGCAACTGCGCCTGCGCGGACACCACGTCCTGTTGCGCTGCAAATTCGGCGCGCTGCGTATCGAGCAGATCGACGAGGCTCGACGCACCCGCACGATAACGCTGACGCATCAGCGTGGCCGAGCGCTCCGCCGACGCCTGCACTTTCTGCAGCGTCACCACGTGCTCGCGCTGATAGCCATAGCGCGAGAGCGCGCCATTGGCGTCCTGCAACGCGGCGAGCACCGTTTTTTCGTAACGCGCTTCGGCTTCGTCGCGCGAGGCTTCTGCGCCACGCACGGCACCGGCCGTGCGGCCGAAATCAAACAGATTCCATTGCAGATACGGCGCGCCCACCCAGCTGAAATTGCGCTTGCGCATCAGATGGCCCGGATCGGCGGCGGTGAAGCCAAGGTCGCCGAACAGCGTGAGCTTCGGAAAATAGTCGGCCACGTGCTGGCCAATCTGCGCATTGCTCGACGCAAGCCTGCGCTCGGCAGCGCGAATGTCGGGGCGCTGCGCGAGCACGGTTGCGGGATCGCTGACCGTGACGGTGGCGGGCAACGTCGGCAACGGGCTCGGCGCGGCCAGTTCCGCGTCGAGCGCGCCGGGCGCCTTGCCCGTGAGCACCGCGAGCTGATCGAGCGACATCTCCACTTGCGCGGCGAGCGGCGCAAGCGTCGAGCGCGTGTTTTCGACCTGCGTGGTCAGACGCTCGACGTCCACCTCGGCGGCCGTGCCGCCCGCGCGGCGCTGCTCGGTCAGCGTAAGCGACTGCTGCTGAATCTCCGCCGTGCGCTGCGCAAGCGCGAAACGCTGCTGCTCGTCGCGCAGATCGATATAGGCCTGCGCCACTTCGGCCGCGAGCGACACCTGCGTGTCGGCGAGATCGGCGGATACGGCGTCGGCTTCGTCGGTGGCCGCTTCCACCGCGCGGCGCGTGCCGCCGAACAGGTCGATTTCCCACGACGCGTCGAAGCCCGCCGTATAGAACTGCAGCGGCCCGCGTCCCGAAACCGAACTCCCCGACGACTGCGAGAGCGTACTGAGATCGGGTTCGCGCATGCGCGGCGCGGCGACCGCGGCCGACACCTTCGGCAATTCGGCCGCGCGCTGTTGCTGCAGTTGCGCACGCGATTCGCGCAGCCGCGCCTGCGCGACGCGCACATCGGGATTGTGTTCGAGCGCCGCCGCGATCAGCGCGTTCAGATGCGGATCGTCGAGCGCGGTCCACCAGTCGCTCGGCGCGCGCGCCGTCGTCACGCCCTGCGCGGGCGTACGCACGAAGTTCGCGGCGCTCGCGGCTTCGGGCGCGACCGCGGGCGCGCCGTGATAGTCGGGGCCCACGGTGCAGGCCGACAGCACGCATGCACCGGCGAGCAGCGTGAGGCGCGTGAAGGGCTTTGCCCGAGGAAAGCGGTAAGAACGAATGGCCGTCATGAGTCGAATATTGAAGCGTCAGTGGCCGGCGGACGGCGGCTTCGCGCCGGGCTGCGGTTTCTTGAGCATGAGCGCGAGCGGCACACACGCCGCGAGCGCAATACCGAGCACCCAGAATGTTTCGGAGTACGTCATCACCATCGATTGCTGCTGGATCTGCGAAGCGATCTGGGCAAGCGAGATCATCTTCGAATAGGCCATGTCGCCGTTCTGCGCAAACCAGCTGGCCGCGCCGTTCGCGAGTCGCTCCTGACCGATCAGCGAATTCGCGCTGATCGACTCGCGCAACATGGCCGTGTGGAAGGTCTCGCGGCGATCGATCAGCGTGCCGATGATCGCGAGCCCCACCGAGCCGCCGAGATTGCGCGCCATGTTGTAGAGACCCGCCGCATCGCCGGAATCCTCGCGCGCGACCGCCGCCATCGAGGCCTGATTCAGCGGCATCATCGCGAGCATCTGCGCCACGCCGCGAATCAGCTGCGACCACACGAAATCGTGGCCCACGCTCTGCGCGGTCAGCGAAATATCGAGCATGCAGCTCAGCGTGAACAGCAGCAGGCCGCTCACCACCAGCACGCGGAAATCGACCTTCGCGAGCAGACGCGGCAGAATCGGCATCACGAGGAAGGCCGGCAGCCCGGACAGCAGCATGATCGCGCCCGATTGCTCCGCGTTGTATCCAGCGACGAGGCTCAGGAACTGCGGCAGCAGATACGAAATGCCATAGAGGCCCGCGCCCACCGCCGACACGATGACGATCACGCTCGCGTAGCGCGGGTTGCGCATGAGCGAGAGCCGCAAGATGGGCTTCTTCGCGACGAACTGCGAGATCGCGATCAGCACCATGCCCGCGAGCGACACGCAGCTCAGCGTGACGATCATGCTCGATTCGAACCAGCGCTCGCGTTGACCCTCTTCGAGCACGACCGTGAGCGTGCTCAGGCCGACCGCGAGACCGACGATGCCCAGCCAGTCGGCCTTGAAAAAAGCCTCCCAGTGCGGACGGTCGGCGGGCAGGCCCACGATCAGCAGCGTAATCAGCGCGATACACACGGGCAGGTTGATGAAGAAGCACCAGCTCCAGCTGATGTTCTCCGCGAGCCAACCGCCCACCACGGGCCCGAGCAACGGCCCGAGCAGCACGATGAGCCCGAACACCGTCATGCCCACAGGTAGCTGCGAAAGCGGCAGCCGCGTGCGGATGATGGTCTGCGCCGTGGGGATCATCGCGCCGCCGGTGAAGCCCTGGCCGATGCGGCCCGCGATCATCACGGCGAGCGTGCTCGACCAGCCGCACATCATCGAGAAGCCGATAAAGAGCGCGGCATTCGCCAGCAGAAAGTTTCGGAGTCCGAACACACGCGTGAGCCACGCGGCGAGCGGAATCATCACGATCTCGGACATCAGATAGCCCGTGGAAATCCACGTGCCTTCGGTGCCGGTCGCGCCGATTTCGCCCTGGATCTGCGGCAGCGCCGAGTTCGTGATGGAGATGTCGAGCGTGGCCATCAACGCGCCCAGCGCGCCGGCGGCCACCGCGATCCAGTCGGCGACGCCCGCGCGCTGCTCGCCGTGCGGCTGCGGCGCGGCGGGTGCTTGCGCGGCGTTGGGTGGGACGTTGGGTACGTCAGCCACGATGGTTCTCTGCGTCGATGCGGCGATCGTCGTCGCGCGCCGAACGCGTATCGACGTCGACATTCACGGACATGCCGGGCAGCAGCACCGAGCGCGTTTCCGGCCCGACGTCGAGACGAATGCGCACCGGCACGCGCTGCACGATCTTCGTGAAGTTGCCGGTGGCGTTTTCCGGCGGCAGCAGCGCGAACTGCGCGCCCGTGCCCGGCGCAAAGCTGTCGACCACGCCATGCAGCGTGTGACCCGACAAGGCGTCGACGCGCATTTCCACCGGTTGCCCCACGCGCATGCGGCCGATCTGCGTTTCCTTGAAGTTCGCCGTGAGATAGGTCTGCTGGACCGGCACCACAGTCAGCATGCGCGTGCCTGGCTGCACGTACTGGCCCACGCGCACGGTGCGATCGCCGACGCGGCCGGACAGCGCCGCCTTCACGACGGTGTTGTCGAGATCGAGCTGCGATTGCGCCGCGCTCGCGCGCGCCGCTTCGAGCTGGGCGCGCGCCTGCGCGAGTTGCGCCGTGAGCGCGGCAATCTGCGAACGCGCCGCCTCGACCGACGCCGAATCCGCCGCCAGCGTCGCCTGTGCCTGATCGCGCGTGCTCTTGAGTTCGGTGAGACGCTCGACCGTTTCCGCGCCCGTGGCCGCCAGCGGCGCGTAACGCGCGACTTCGTCCTGCGCGTGCCGCAAGCTCACGCGCGCCACGTCCTGCTGCGCCTGGGTCTGCTCGATGTTCGCGCGCTGCTGAACGAGTTGCGCCTCGGCGTGCTGAATGTCGGCCTGGCGCGCATCGACGGTGGCGTTGGCCTGATCGAGCGCGACTTGATACTGGCGCGCGTCGAGTTTCACCAGCGGATCGCCGGCCTTCACGGCCTGGTTGTCGGCGACGAAGACGTCGGTGATATAGCCGCTGACTTTCGGCGCGACGGTGACGCTGTCGGCCTGAAGATAGGCGTCGTCGGTGCTCTCGATGAAGCGGCCGACCCGCCACCAGTGACCGAGCCACGTCGCGCCCGCGAGCAGCGCCACGATGCAGAGGCCGATCAGGACGATGCGCTTCTTGCCCGACTTGTTGCCGGTCTTGTCGCCGGTCTTGTTATCGGCGGTTTGAATATCGCGCTTATCGGGTGAATGGGTGTCGCTCGACGCATCTCGTCCGGGCGCACCTGCGGTCGTTGACATGTTCTTATCAGTCTCAATTTATTCCAGTTGGCAAAATTATTCCATCCGGAAAAATTGTGTCAAGTGATATATTTCGAGAAATCCGATCGCTACCCGAATCACATGAACGACACGAAACCGCTACGGCGTCCCAAAGCGGGCGGCTACGCGCGCGGCGACGAAACGCGCCGCAAGATTATCGAAGCGGCCATCAGCCTGTTTGGCAAGCACGGTTTCGAAGGCGCCTCCACCCGGGATATCGCCGCGCGCGCGGGCGTCAACGCGCCGGCCCTCCAGTACTACTTCGAGAGCAAGGAAGGGCTGTACTGCGCGTGCGCCGAATCGCTCGCCGACGAGTCATGGCAATCCTTCGAGCCCGCCGTGCTGCGCGCACGCGCCGTGCTCGAACGCAACGGCGACACCGCCGAGCTGATCGACGCGTTTCTCGACATTCAGCGCGCCGTCGCCGATCGCACCTTCGTCAAGCGCAGCGACCCCGACCAGCGGCTCTTTTTCGCGCGCGAGCAAGGCGGCGGCGAACCGGAATCGGGCTCCGAAGTCCTGCGCCAGCGCGTACGCGCGCCGCTCAACGAGGTGAACATCACGCTGCTCGCCCGCATCAGCGGCATGAGCGCTGACGATCCGCTCACCGTCATGCGGATGCTCAGCCTCTACGGCCAGTTTCTGCTGTTCTACATCGCGCGCCGCGTGACGCTGTCGACGCTGAAATGGGACGATATCGACGCCGAAAGAGCCGAGTTTCTGAAAGCGAATATCGCCGATCAAACCCGCGTGCTGCTCGAGCACTGGAGCCGCCAGGGCGGCACGGACGGCGAAAAGCGCGTCGCCGAGAAAACGGATTCGACGCCCGCGAAAACCGCCACGCGCTGAGCGATCGCGCTTCGCGTTTCCTCACGGAAACGCGAACGACGATGCGACGCGTATCGGAAACTCGCGTGCATGCGCGAGTTTTCCCGGTTTCCGATCCGACACAGCCAACGCGCTACGCGCGCCCGGCGCCCGGCGCTCAGCAATCCACAATCAGCAATCGGCCCACATGCGCAGCAGATTGTGATAACAGCCGGTGAGCTGCACGAGCGATTCGTCGCTGGCGTTCTGCATCGTGAGCCGCTGGATCGCGACGTCCATATCGAGCAGCAGCGCGCGCTGCGCGTCCTCGCGCACGAGGCTTTCGATCCAGAAGAACGACGCGATGCGCTCGCCGCGCGTGACCGGCTCGACTTTGTGCACGCTCGACCCCGGATACAGGATTATGTGCCCTGCGGGCAGCTTCACGCGCTGCTCGCCATAGGTGTCGCGAATCACGAGTTCGCCGCCATCGTAGCTCGCCGGATCGGCGAGAAACAACGTGGCGGACAGATCGGTTCGCACCCGCTCACGTGACGCGCGAATACCGCGCACTGCGTTATCGATATGGAATCCGAATGATTCTCCAATTCCATAACTGTTGAACAGCGGCGGATAAATACGCTTCGGCAGCGCCGCCGACATGAACACCGCATCCTTCGCGAGACGGTCGATAATCTCGTCGCCGATCTCGCGTGCGAGCGGATCGTCGCCACCGAGTTGGCGATTGTGTTTGACGCGCTGCGATTGCGCGCCCGCCGTCGCCTTGCCGTCGATCCATTGCGCCGCGCGCAACCGCTCGACCCGCACCTTCGATTCCTGCGGGCTGAATACGCCCGGAATTTCCACGATCATCGTTTCACTCTGTGCATCGTCTGAATGGGCGAGCGGCGGCGCCGCTCGCGAAAACCGCTAGAAACGCACGTCCGCCGACAGCAGCACGGTGCGTCCGGCACCCGGCACGCCATACAACTGGAAGCCGTCGAGCGACGCCCCCACCGCCGAGTAGTAGAACGTGTTGAACAGGTTCTGCACGTTGAGGCTCAGCGCGAGATTCTTGTTGACCTCATAGCGCGCCGCGAGCGAATGCAGCCAGAATGCCGGCGCTTTTTCCGCGTCGTACACATAGGCCGGATGATTGCCGCTCGCGCCGCTCACCGTGCTGCTGTTGTTGTTCTGGCCGCCGACGTATTCGTTGTCGGTATAACGGCGCGTGCCGACGTACTGCACGCCATAGCTCACCGAGAACTTCGGCGTGACCGCATACGAGGTCCAGAGATTGACGGTCGCGTTCGGCACGTTGGCCGGTCGCTGGCCTTCGTTGATGCCTTTCGTGATGCGCCCGCGCATCGCCGCGAAGCCCGCGAACGCCGACCACTTTTCGGTGATGTTGCCCGACACGCCCAGTTCGATGCCATCAACGCGTTTGGGCGGCAACTCGCGCACGACGCTCGACGTCGTGTCGCCGTAGTCCCACGAATCGCTGAGTTCGGTGCGGAACAGTGCGCTCGTGATCGACAGACGCCGGTCGAGCAGATCCCACTTGGTACCCAGCTCCCAGGTCTGCGCCACGGCCGGTTTGAGGCTCGCCGTGGCCGCCGAGGTCGCGCCGTAAATCGTGTTGTTGGTCGTCGCGCCCACCGCCGAAGGCTGCGCCGCACGCCCGTAGGTCGCGTAGAGGCTGCCGAACGGCAGCGGCTTGTACGTGATGCCGATACGGCCGCTGAACGCGCCGTCGCTCGTCGTCAGCACCGAGTGCGCGTTGGCCGCGCCGCTCACCTGCTTGACCCAGAAACGGTCGTAGCGCGCCGCGCCTTCAACGATCCACTTCGGCGTGATCGTCACGGTATCGCGGATATACACGCCCGCATCGTTGACCGCCGCGTAGTCGCCGGTCGTGCCTTCCATCGCGTTCACGCCGCCCATGCTCGTGCCATACGCGTTCGTGAGGTCCATCACCGGATTCGTCGATGGCGCGACCACGCTGCGCGGCAGATCGCCATAACGCTCGTGATAGAACTCCGCGCCGACGACGACATCGTGATGCAGCCCCGCCGTATCGAACGACGTGTTCACGTTGGTCTCGTTGGCGAGAATGTCGTAGCGCTTCGACGTGCCGTAGTTGTTGCCGCGCAGCACCGCGAGCGGCGAGAGATTCGGGTCCGCCGACACGCCGCTGTACGAGAGCACGCCCGAGGCGCTCGTCACAAGCGAGCCCGAGCCCACGTAGCCGTACGACGTGCCGCTCGTCGAATTGAAACGCGCGGGCGCGAGCACGGTGGTGCGATCGGTCTGCTCCCAGCGCGTCATGTTCGAGATGCGCAGGTTGTCGTTGAAGTCGTGCTCGATCTTCACGCTCGCGCGGTTGGTGGTCGAGTGATCCTTGTAGAGATTCGGGTCGCCATACCAGCCATTGCGCGGCACGCCGGGCATGCGCTGGCCGCCCGTGCCGCGCTCGATCGGCACGCCGGTGTCCGGCACGTTGTTGTCCTGCTGATGGAAATAGTCGAGCGTCACGCGCGTGGGCGTGCCGAGCCCCATCGCGAGCGAACCGGCCACGCCCCAGCGGTCGTCGTGCACGTTGGCGCGACCGTCCACGTCCTGCGTGTGGCGCATGAGATTCAGACGCAGCGCCGAGTGCTCGCCGATCTGCTTGTTGAGGTCGGCGCTCACGCGGCGATAGCGCGCCGAGCCGAGTGTGGTCGCGAGGTGATACGCGTCGTCGAGATGCGCTTCCTTCGTGACGAGATTGACGCTGCCGCCCGGCGCGGCCACGCCCGATTCGATCGTGCCGGTGCCCTTGAACACTTCCACGCGATCGACGTCGAAGGTGTCCGAGCGGCTCGCGAGGCCCGCGTCGCGCAGGCCGTCGATCGTGATGCTCTGCTCGCCCGAAAAGCCGCGAATCGTGAACATGTCGCCCCAGCCGAGATTACCCTCGCCCGACGTGAACGTGATGCCCGGCACGTTCTTGAGAATGTCCTGGAGACTTTGCGCCTGCTGTTCATCGAGCACGCGCCTGGGCACGATCGCGATGCTCTGCGCGATGTCGAGCAGCGGCGCCGTGAACTGATCCGACTCCACGTATTTCGTCTGATATGGCGAGTTCCTGCCGCTGACGTTCACGGCGGGCAGCGTCGCGCCAGCGGTTTGCGTGGCGCCGGTTGCGTCGGTCGTATTCGCGGCTTGTGCGGCTTGTGCCGGTTGCGTCGTCTGCGCGGTTTGTGTGGATTGCGCCGACGTTTGCGCGTGCGCCGACGTTTGCGCGTGCGCCGCCGTCAGCGCGACGCAACCGAACGTCGCGCCGAACAGATTGATCAGCAAGCCCGACGGACGGCCTCGCGTTCCCCGATTCAACTGCATGTTGTATTCACCCCAGTTTCCTGTTTTGCTGGATTGCCTGCCGGCATCGCCATCACAAATAAGAATGATTGCGATTTGCAATGGTAAGAATGCAGGCATCAAGAAAACGTTAAGACCCGGTTTCCGATCGGAAACCGTGCAGAAACAAGGGCTTTCCAGTGCGAAAAAATATTTCGCTTCGGAAACTTGACAATCTATCTTCCAGTAGATAAATTAACACCCATGGACACGCAATCAACCGTACGCGAGCAGCTTCTGGATCACGCCATCACGTTGATGATGCTGCGGGGTTACAACGGCTTCAGCTATCGCGACCTGTCGGAACTGGTCGGCGTGAAAACATCGAGCATCCACTACTACTTCCCGTCGAAGGACGACCTGGTGCTCGAAGCGGTCAAGCAGTACAGCGAAGAAGTCGTGCGGGCATTGCAGTCGATCGACCCGGCGTTGCCGGCGAACGAAAAGCTCAGCCTGTACACGCGCTTCTTCGGCAAGACCTTGGGCGACGGCAACCAGATCTGTCTGTGCGGCATGCTCGCCGCCGACATCGAGACGCTGCCCGAAACCGTGCGTGAAGCGGTGCAGGCCTTCTTCCGCACCAACGAAGCCTGGCTGGCCAAGGTGCTGGCGCAAGGCGTCGAGGAAGGCACGCTGGTCGCGAAAGGCAAGCCGGAAAGCGCGGCGCGCACGCTGTTCGCGGCGCTGCAAGGCAGCGTGATCGCGAGCCGGCTGTTTCACACGAAGTCGCGTCTGGAAGACGTGGAAGCCATGTGGCGAGTCGCGGCCTGAGGGGCATAGCAACGCGGCCACAGGCAAGGATTGCAGTACCGGGGCGGTTCACCGCCCCATTGTTGGACCCCGTTGTCTATCTAGTGATAGATAGCATTACGAGAATCACGATGACGATCACGCGTACGCCACGAATGACCGTTATCGTCGCTGCACAACAGTGGCACAACCGGTCGCGAAGATCCCTTCGATCTGGACGACTAACGAATCAACCTTGTTGCTTGACCTATCGTTACTCACACTGGAGAGTCAGTCATGTCGATCGAAAAAGTCCTCTACACCGCCGAAGCCACCGCAACCGGAGGCCGTGACGGCCGCGCCGTTGTGCCCGAGAGCAACCTCGACCTCAAGCTCACGACGCCGCGCGAACTGGGCGGTGCAGGCGGCGCCGGCACGAACCCGGAGCAACTGTTCGCAGCCGGTTACAGCGCGTGTTTCATCGGCGCGATGAAGTTCGTCGCCGCGCGCGACAAGATCGCCATTCCGGCGGACGTCTCGGTTACGGGCCGCGTCGGCATCGGCCAGATTCCGAACGGCTTCGGCATCGAAGTGGAACTGCGCGTCTCGCTGCCGGGCCTCGACCGCGAAGCCGCTCAGGCGCTGGTCGACAAGGCTCACATCGTGTGCCCGTACTCGAACGCCACGCGCGGCAACATCGACGTCACGCTGACGATCGTTTAAGGCCGCACGACGACCGGGAACCATCGCGGGAAAAGCAAAGTTTTCCCGATTTCCGATCGGAGAATAACGGGCCGCCCCGGATCATCTGCATGATCCGGCGCGGCCCGTTTGTTTCGTCATGGGTTCAGAAGTTTTCTCGATTTCCGATGGGAAACGCGCGCGGCGATCGCATGCAACAACATCGCAATGCCGCGTTTCAGCGCGCGTCGTCGAATAGCGCCGCCATCAAGCCGCTCGCGCGCTGCACGCGGGCGCAAACCGCGCGCTCCAGCACCGAGCGCCCTTCCGGCACGGCCAGCGTGAACCACGTGCGCGCGCGCGTGATGCCCGTGTAGACGAGTTCGCGCGTGAGAATCGGACTGTACGTATCGGGCAGCACGAGCGCCGCGTGCGTGAATTCCGAACCCTGCGACTTGTGCACGGTCAGCGCGAACACGGTCTCGACGCCTTGCAGGCGGCTCGGCGACACCCACTTCACGCCGCCCGCGCCATCGCCCGACGGGAACGCCACGCGCAGCACCGGCGGCGCGCCCGCTTCCACGGGCAGATCGAGCGCAATGCCGATATCGCCGTTCATCAGCCCAAGCTCGTAGTCGTTATGCGTGACGAGCACGGGCCGCCCCGCATACCAGTCGCCGAGCGGATCGATCAGACCGTCTTCCTGCAGCAACCGCGCGACGCGCCGATTAAGCCCCTCCACGCCCCAAGTGCCGCGTCGCAACGCGCACAGCAACTGGAACTGCGTATGCGCCTGCAAAACCGCCGATGCCCACTTCGCCAGCGCTTCCGGCGACGCGCCCGCTTCCGGACGCAACGCACGCATGGTGTGCAGATAATGCCGATAGCCCCGGCGCTGCGTGGCGGGCGCGCTGCTGCCGCCGCCCGCTTCTTCGTTCACCACGCCGTCGGTGATCAGCGCGCGCAACGGCGCGTCGTCGCCCGCCGGACAGATGAGGCGCGCGAGATCCGCATAGCCGCGCGTCCAGATCTTCGCCACGCCCGTGGCATCGCCCGCGTTGACGAGTTCTGCCAGCGCGCCAATCCCGCTTTCCGATGCGAAACGATGGCTCTCGCGCAGCATCGCCACGGCCTGATCGAGCGGCGTGCCGTGCGTATCGAGCATGGCGGCGTCGATGCGCTCGCCCGTGGCCGCTTCGAGCCATGCGCGCGTCGCCTCCGTGTAGTGGCCGTCGCGCGCGCGCTCGCAAAGTTCGCCGAGCACCGCGCCCGCTTCGACCGAGGCCAGCTGGTCCTTGTCGCCGAGCAGGATCAGACGCGCATTCGACGGCAACGCATCGAGCACCGCGGCCATCATCTCCAGATCGACCATCGACGCTTCGTCGATCACGAGCACGTCGACGGGCAGCGGATTGCCCGCATCGTGACGAAAACGCCGGCTGCCGGGCCGCGTGCCGAGCACGCGATGCAGCGTGGTCACGACAGTCGGAATCGCGCTGCGCAGCGCAGCCGGATCGACGCGCTGCGCGAGCGCGTCGAACGGCAATCGTTCGACGGCGCCCGCGATCGATTCGTTCAGGCGCGCGGCGGCCTTGCCCGTCGGCGCGGCGAGGCGAATGCGCAGCGGGCGTCCGCCTGTGCCGTCCGGATCGAGCGCCAGCGTTTGCAGCAGCGCCAGCAATTTGACGACGGTGGTCGTCTTGCCCGTGCCGGGTCCGCCCGTGATGATGCTGAACGCGCTGCGCGCCGCGAGCGCGCACGCGAGTTTCTGCCAGTCCGCGCCTTTTGCCGATGCCGAACGCGGCGCGAACAAGGCGTCGAGCGCCGCGCGCGCCGCCGCGGCGGGCAGCGCCGCTTCGAGACGCGGTCCGCGCGCAAGCCGCGCTTCGATACCCGCGCGCACGTCCTGCTCGTACTGCCAGTACCGGCGCAGATAGAAACGATTGCCGGCCAGCACGAGCGGCGTGCTGTCTTGCACGCTGGCTTGCGTGCTGTCGTGCCCATCGGCTTGCGCGTGCCCGACCAGTTCCGGCGCGTCGAGCGCCGCGCGCCAGCGCTCGAGCGTCACCCCCGCGAGCACTTCGGCGGGCGGCTGCGGCGGCTCGGCCGTGGGCGTTTGCGGACCGTCGGGCGGCAACGAGAGCGCGAAGGCGGGATCGTCGAGCGTCGCCTGCAAGTCGAGACACACATGGCCGCGCCCCAACTGATGACTCGCGAGCGCGGCGGCGAGCAGCAACAGCGGCGGCGCATCGGGCGTCTCGTCGAGCAGAAAGCGCGCGAACGCGCCGTCGAGCGTGCGCAGCCAGCCGCGCTCCACCCAGCGATCGAGCGTCGCGAGCATCTGCGCCGCCGACTCGCTGACGTTGGGACGCTGCGCGATGGACTCAGCGGCTTCGACAGGCGCCGGCTTCGCCTCCTCCTCGATCTCTTCAGGCAAAAACGTATCGAACAGATCGCCGGTCGTGCCGATCGCGCCTTTCGGCAAATCGTTGCGCGTGTTGCGTCGCGGGCTCATGCTGCATCCTCAAGCGCGTCGTGATGCGCGAACAGCGCATCGAGTCCTTCGATCAACTCGCGCGGCGGGCGCTCCCAATGCAGGCCCTGGCTCGGCGCACGGCCGCCGCGCAGGAACATATAGACGGCGCCGCCCACGTGCAGGTCGTAGTCGTAATCGGGCAAACGCGCCTTCAGCAAACGATGCAGCGCGAACAGATAAAGCGCGTACTGCAACTCATAACGCGAGTGCAGAATCTGCGCGCTCATTCTCGATTCGGTGTACGAATCATCGTCGGCTCCGAGCCAGTTCGATTTGTAATCGGCGACGTAATAGCGACCCTCGTGCTCGAACACCAGATCGATAAAACCCTTGAGCATACCGTTCAAACGCGTCGCGTCGAGCGGCGGACGCGGCGCGCCGTCGAGCGTGAGTTCGGTGACGAGCGCATCGAGTTCGAGCGTATTCACCTTGTGCGCCGCGACCCAGAATTCCATTTCCGCCATATACGACGCGCTGTCGAGCTTCGCGAGCGTGAGCGGCGCCACCGCTTCGCCATCGATCGACGGCAGACGCAGCGGCGTGCTCAACCACGCCAGCATCCACGAGGTGAGCGTATCGATCCATTGCGACCAGCCGCGCACGTTGCAGCGCCGCGCGATCATGTCGCGCAGTTTCGTGGCGTCGCGCGCGACTTCCGCAAAGCCCTCGTTCGCCACCCACTCGATGAGTTCGTGCAGGAAGCTGCCCGCGTCCGCGCCGCGCTCGAAGCCGTGCATCGGCGCGCCCTCGGGCGCGAGTTCCGCCGATACGGGCAACACATCGTCCGCGTCGACATCGTCGATCACGCGCGCGTCGAGCAGTTCGCGAAACACGTCTTCACTGCGCGTGTCGGGCGCGATGTGTTCTTCCTGCGCCATCTGCGCCGCGTAGGCGAGTTGCGTGCCCTCCACGGTTTTCAGGCTCGAATAGCTCGCGATCCACCACGGTTCGCGCCCACGCCGCGGGAACATGCGCGCGTGACCGCGCACGACGCCCGGCCCGCGCAGCGCGAAGGTTTCGTGCGTGGGCACAGGCGCTTCCGCCACCGCGATATCCGCGCATGCGCCGCGCAACTCGCCGAGCAGCGTCGCGCTCTGCTCCGCCGGCAACGGCGCGCCGCCGCTCACCAGATAACCGAATGCGCTGCCTTCGACGTTCTGCAACGGCGCATAACCGATCCACGTCGCGTAACGCGCGCGCGTGAGCGCGACGTAAAGCTTGCGCAGATCCTCGCCGAGCCGTTCGCGATCGGCCTGCGCCAGCACCTGCCTATCCGCTTCGAGCGTGACGCGCAGATTGCCCGCCTCGTCGTGCCATTTGAACGGCACGTCGTCGGCCTTCACCGCGCGATGCGCGCACGCGAACGGCAGAAATACGAGCGGATATTCGAGGCCTTTCGACTTGTGGATCGTCACCACCTGCACGAGTCCCGCGTCGCTTTCGAGGCGCAACTGGCGTGCGTCGCCACCGCCGCCCGCACTCTCGTCCTCGCGTTGTTCGTCGAGATAGCGGATCAATGCGTGTTCGCCATCGAGCTGCGTGCTCGCCTGCTGCAACAGTTCGGCCAGATGCAGCAGATTCGTGAGCGCGCGCTCGCCGTTCAGACCCGCCGCCGCGCTCGCGCCGAGCAGCCGCTGCGGCACATGGAAGTCGTTGAGCAGACGACGCAGCATCGGCAGCACGCCCTTCTTGCGCCACACTTCGCGATAGCCGCGAAATTGCAGCACGCGCGCTTCCCATGCGATTTCGTCGCGACCGAGCGCATCGAGTTCATCCCAGCCGAGGCCGAGCGATCCCGTTGCGAGCGCGCTGCGCACGAGGCGGCCGTCGTCGGGTTCGGCGCACGCGCCGAGCCAGTAGCGCAATTCTTCCGCTTGCGGCGTTTGATACACGGAATCGCGATCGGACAGATAAACGCTGCGCACGCCACGCGCCGCCAGCGCTTCGCGAATCGCGCGCGCTTCGTCGCGATTGTTCACGAGCACCGCCATGTCGGCCGGTTGCAGGGGCCGCATGCCGTGCTCGCCTTCGAAGCCCGCCGTGCCCGCCTGGCCGAGATTCAGCAGGCGCGCCATCTCGGTCGCGCAACTCGCCGCCATGCTCGCGAAATACGCGGTCTTGCTCAAGGGTTTGCCGTCGGCCGAAGCGGGCAACCACCAGACGTTCAGCGCGGGCACGTCGCCGCCAGGCGCGACCAGCGAGTCGGGACGCCCGGCTGCATCCGCCGCGACGAAAGGCAACGCATTGGCTTCGCCTGGCGCGCCGCGAAACAGGAATGCGCCGCTGCCTTCGGGCCGCTGCTCCGCCGCCTCGAAACAGCGATTGACCGCATCGACCATCGCGCGCGTGGAGCGGAAATTTTTCTTGAGCGTATAGAGCCGCCCCGCGCACGCCTCGCGCGCGCGCAGATACGTGTAGATATCCGCGCCACGGAACGCGTAGATCGCTTGCTTAGGATCGCCAATCAAGACGATAGCCGTCTCATTGCGGTTCGCCTGGATATCGTAGACCGCATCGAAGATCCGGTACTGCACTGGATCGGTGTCCTGGAACTCGTCGATCAAGGCCACAGGATACTGCTTGCGGATGATCTCGGCGAGACGCGGCCCATTAGGCTTCTTCAGCGCGTCGAGCAGACGCGTGAGCAGTTCGTCGAAACCCATCTGCGAGCGCCGCGTCTCTTCCTCTTCGAAGCGCCGCGCGATCCAGCGCGCCGCGTGGCAAAGAATCGGCAGCTTCGCCGTGGGCCGCGCGGCCAGCGCCTCGCGCAACGCCTCCATCGCCACGAAGCAATCGTGCGCGGGCGGCGGACCGTCCTTCCAGATTTCCGCGAGGCCGGCGGGCGTAAGACGCGTCCACACGGCGGCATCGTCCTTGAAACCGGGATGCAGACTGTCGGGATCGTTGGCCCATTCGCGCAGCTTGCTGAACCACGTTTCGCAATTGCGCGTATTCAGTTTCTTCGCGTCGAACAGCTTTTTCTCGCGCGCGGCCGCAATCAGTCCTTCCGCTTCGTCAATGCCCGTGCGCCACGGCGCTTTCAGCAGTTCGAGCGCGTCGTGCGCCTGCTTGCGGGCTTCGCTCAGCGCGGCTTCGGGCACGTCGGCGTCGGGCAGCAGTTCGGCGTGACCGAGCAGGCTGCGAATCGCACCGTGCAAGGCATCGGGACTCGCGAACCACGCGCGGACCTGCGCGGCGTCTTGCGCATCGAGCGGCGCGAGAAACGTGCGCCAGTAATCGCGCACGACTTCGGCGCGCAACTCGGTCTGATCGGCTTCGAGCGTCTGCGAAAACAGGCTGTCGCTGTCGAATGCGTGCTCGCTCAGCATGCGATTGCACCAGCCGTGAATCGTCGAGACCGCGGCTTCGTCCATCCATTCGGCAGCGAGTTGCAGACGGCGCGCGCACGCGGGCCATTGCGCTTCGGGATATTCCGCACGCAGATCGTGCAGCAGATCGGTGCCCGTCGCGCGCTGCGAATCCTCGTCGGGCTCGGCGCGGAAATACTCGGCCGCTTCGATCAGACGCGCGCGGATCCGCTCGCGCAGCTCCTTCGTGGCCGCGTCCGTGAAGGTCACGACGAGAATTTCCGGCGGCGTGAGCGGACGCATCGCGGGCTGTGCATCGGCAGCGGTTTCGCTGTGCGCGAGCGCTTCTTCGTCTTCGTGGGATTCGTCGAATTCGTCGAATTCGTCGAACTCGTCGTCGAAGTCGAATTCGTCGCGCTCCTGAGCGTCACGCGTGCCCGCATGACCGAGCACGAGCCGCACGTAAAGCATCGCGATCGTGAAAGTCTTGCCCGTGCCCGCGCTCGCTTCGATCAGGCGGCTGCCGTAAAGCGGAAACGAGAGCGGCTTCAATTCGTTGGCGATCATGTCGTCGGCCGGGGTCATGCGGCGTCTCCTGCGTTGTCGGCAGACGCGGCGCCGCTTTTCTTCTTCGATGAAGCGAGCGGCGCGCGCTGCACCGGCAGCAATAACGTGGCCGCGAGCGTCGCGAATTCGTCGCCTGCGATCAGCGTGTCGAAGTCGGGAAATGCGCGGCGCACGTACGGATTCGTCTCGCACTCGCCCGCCATGCGCGCCGCGCCCTCGAAGGCCGTGCGCGCCGCTTCCCACGCTTCGGCGGGCACCGCGCCCGCCGCCGCGTCGTAGTCCGCCGGCAATTTGCGCAGCCAGGCGAAGGCCGTTTTCACCGCGAGCGGCAACGGCCGCCGCGCGCCTTCGTCCCACGCCGCCAGCAGCGCGAGCAACCACGCGCGCGCAGTCTCGCGCGCGAGCGGCGCGAACTCCGCCACGCCCACCTTACTCACCACGACCGTGGTCACTTCGCCCACCGCGAGTTGCGCTGCAACGTGCGCGACCCAGTATGCGACGAGCCGTTCGCCGCGATACTTGTTGTCCTTCACGAGCGTGCCGGGTTCGAGAATCACGCGCCCGAGCGTGCCGTCCTCGCCTTCGCGAATATCGTCGAGCCAATCCTGCACGTCGATCGTGCGACCTTCGCGCGCGAGATCCAGACGAATTTCATATTGATCGGTACGCAGACGCGGCCAGCGCGCGAGCGCCTTGCGATATTCGATGAACAGTTCTTCCATCGGCGCGAGCAGTTCCTCGCCGATCACTTCGCCGAAGCCGCCGCTCGCGAGATCGCCGCTGCGATGCATGCGTTCGAGCCGTTCGCGCGCGACCGGTTCGAGATCGGTTTCGCCGCGCTCCATCGCCGCCACCTGCGCGCGAATCAGTTCGCCCTGCAACTGCCACGCCTGCAATGCATCCACTTCGAACGGCTCGTGGTTCTCGCTCGCTTCGTCCTGCATTTCGAGCGCCACGCGCAAACGCTGACGAAAGAAGCTGCGCACCGGATCGCGAAGAAACTCCGCGAGTTCACGCACCGAAAGCGGCTCGTCGCGCTCGGGCGCGGGCAGCGTCGGCGCGTCGGCCGCGGCGCTCGCCAGCGGCGCGGGACGGCTCCATTCGTGCGCATAGGTGTACAGCGGCGCGTGACGCGGATCGGCCGGAAAGTAGTCGGCGCTGAACGGCTGCAACCGATGTTCGATCGTGAGCGCGTCGAGTAGCGCGTCGGGCTTGCCGTCTTCGCTGTCGAGCCGCCAGCCCGCCTTGATGTGATCGCGCAACTGCCCGACCAGCACCGAAGGCGGACGCGGTGTGTTGTCGGTCACGCTGCGGCCGATCCACGAGATATGCAGATGCTCGCGTGCGGACAGCAGCGCTTCGAGAAACAGATAGCGGTCGTCCTCGCGGCGCGAACGGTCGCCGGGACGATAGTCGCGCCGCATCAGGTCGAAGTCGAGCGGCGTGCGGCTGCGCGGATAATCGCCGTCGTTCATCCCGAGCAGACAGACGTAGCGAAACGGAATCGCGCGCATCGGCATGAGCGTGGCGAAGGTCACCGCGCCTGCGAAAAAGCGCTGCGAAAGGCCGCCGCCGTCGAGCTGGCCGAGCCAGTTTTCGGCGACGATGGCGAGCGGCAGCGCGTCCGTGAGTTCGGCTTCGCTGCACGCGTCGCGCCACGTTTCGAGCGCGCTGTCGAGGCGTTCGAGCGTGTACGCGTCCTCGCCTTCGTCGGTGGCGAAGAAGGTGGCCTTCAACGCGCGCAGACGCTCGCACCAGACGTCCACGCTCGCCGGTTCGCGCAGCGTGCGCCATGCGTGGTCGAGTGCGTCGATCAGGCGTGTAAGCGGGCCGAGCAAGGCCGCGTCGAGCCCGCCGATTTCCGCATACGGCTCGATCCCGCGCCACGCGCTCGCACGATCGCCGGCCGCATAACCGAGCAGCATCCGGCGCAGCCCGAAAGCCCAACTGTTCGGCGCGCCGCTTTCGCCATGCGGCAGGCCGAGGCTCGCGCGCTGTTCGGCATGCAAACCCCAGCGGATATTCGCGCCATCGATCCAGTTGCGCAGCGTCGGCACATCCTCCGCGTCGATCTCGAAGCGCGTGCGCACGGCGGGCACTTCGAGCAGATCGAGCACGTCGCTCACGGTGACGCGTCCGTGCGGCAGCGCGAGCAGCATTTCGAGCGCGCCGATCAACGGATCGAATGCGCGCTGCGCGCGGTCCGCGACGCTGAACGGGATATAGCGCGGATCGTCGCTATCGACAAGACCGAACACGGCTTGAATATGCGGCGTGTAAATCTCGATGTCGGGCACCATCACGATCACGTCGCGCGGCCGCATCGCGGGGTCGGCCGCGAACGCCGCGAGCAGACGGTCGTGCAGGATCTCCACTTCGCGCTGCGCGCTGTGCGCGACGTGAAAGCGGATCGACTCGTCGGTCTGCGGATCGACGGCGGGCCAATGCTCGCGCGTCTCCGGCAGCGGACGCAGATCGCGAATATCGTCCTGCAGTTCTTGCAGCAACGTGTGCGCGTCGGCGCCGTCGAACAGATCGATACGCTGACCGATGCGCGTGAAATGCGGCGTGTAGGTTTCGCGCGCTTCGTCGCTGTCGTATTCGTCGAGCAGGCCGATGAAGTCGCGCCCCTGCTTGCCCCACGCCGCCAGCAAGGGTTGCGCGTGCAGATGCAGTTGCGATTCGTCGAGCACGGCGGGCGCGCCCGCGCGGCGGCGCTGACGCGCGTGACGCGCGCGCAGCAGATCCTGGTCGGCGACGATATCGGCCCAGTAGTGCATGCACGGGTTGTGCACGCAGAGCAGCACCTGGCTCCAGCGCGCGAGCGCCGCAAGCACTTCGAGCGACTGGCGCGGCAGACTCGAAATGCCGAACACCACGAGGCGGCGCGGCAGGCCACGCGGCCTCGGCTCGCCTTCCTGCCACGCCTGCGCGCGGCGCATGAAGAGATCGTGCACCGCCGCCCGGCCGGTTTGCGCGAGTGCGCTACCCGCAGGCGCGCGCTCGCTCACGTCGGCGAGCAGCGCGCGCCAGAGCGCGGCTTGCCAGCGCGCGTCGTCGGCGAGCGGCACGCGGTTGTTGCGCGCGTCGATCAGCACGTCGTCGTGATCGGCCCACGCAGCGAGCCAGTCGGCGCGATACACCTGGTACTGGTCGAACAGGTCGGCCACGCGTTGCGCGAGCTGAAAACACTTGCGCTGTTCCTCGTCGTTGGCCATGAAGCGCTTGAGCGGCTCGTAGCCCGGCTCGTCGAGCAGCGCGGGCAGCATGCGCATCAGCCGCCAGACGAGGCGCGATTTATCGAACGGCGAGACGGCCGGCACCGCGTCCTCGCCCAGCACCGCGCGATACACCTGCCAGAGAAAACGCGACGGCAGCGACATTTCCAGCGCCGCTGCGATGCCACACCCGCCGTCCTCGGGATCGGCGGCGAACGCGAGCTTGAGCCACTGCGCGATGCCGTTACTCTGCACCAGCAGCATTTCCTTTTCGAGCGGCGCGATCGGATGCTGACCGATCCACTGAACGATCAGGTCGCGCAGCCGTTCGGGCTCGTTGCCGTGAACGAGCATCAGGCCCGGAGGCAAGGCGCGCGCGTTCACATGCGGCTCCGTTGCGGCGCGCGGGCGGGCCGGGAAAGAAGATCGTGCGGGTGGAATGCGGCCATGTCGCCTGGTCGTAAATGTCGCAAATGTTGCCGATAGGAAACTCGGGCGCGGCGCGGAGTGGCGCGTGCCGCCCGGAGGATATCCGCGGCCCGATGCGATAGTTTACGACATCGGCGTGCTCGACGATGCCAGGTTTTGCGACGCGGCCAGCGACGGTTCAGGCCGGTTCAGGCCGCGCGTGCGCCCGGAGCGGGCACGGCGTCCACGCCGGGGATAACGTGAGCCGTATGAGGGCTTTCGTGCGTGGATAGTGCGGTGTAGCGCGCGCGTGGCGCGAACATGCGCTGAAGTGTTGGTCGCGAAGTCACGGTCGAACCGCGGTCGAAGCGCGGTCGAATTCGCGCTTGAATTCAACCGCGCTTCGTTCCCGTCTGCTGGCGCAGCCGCCGCGCTCAGGCCAGCGTGGCCGCCGCGAACTTGCCGATATCCGTAGCCGGATCGCGCAGCGCCGCCACGTCGAGCGTCTTGCCCGAACCGACCAGCTTCTTGCCGCACAGGAAATCGGACATCGAACTGACCGCATCGACCGCCAGCAGCGTGCCGTTTTTCAGGTAGTAGACGGCAAAGCGACGCGCCGCCGGATCGCCGCGCACGACGGTCTCGTCGTAGCCTTCGAGCAGGCCGACGGTCTGCAGCTTCAGTTCGTACTGATCGGACCAGAACCACGGTGCGTCGCAGGCCGGACGCGGCTTGCCGACGATCGCCGCCGCCGCGAGCTTCGCCTGTTCGACCGCGTTGTGCACGCTTTCGAGGCGGCCCGTGCGGCTGTAGTGCGAAAGCGGACGGCTCGCGCAGTCGCCGATGGCGAATACGTCCGCGTCGGAGGTGCGCGAATCGTCGTCGACCTGAATGCCGTTGACGCAGACGATGCCCGCCGTCTCGGCCAGCCCCACGTTCGGCACGATGCCGATGCCGATCAGCGCCAGCGTGGCCGGCACCACTTCGCCGCCCGCGAGCTGCACGCCCGTGAGCTTGCCGTTTTCGCCGACCAGCGCCTCGATCTTCGCGTTCAGGCGCAGATCGACGCCCTGCGCGCGATGCAGGTCGGCGTAGAACGTCGACACGATTTCGCCCGTCACGCGGCCCAGCACGCGCGGCGCGGCTTCCAGCACGGTCACGTCGTGGCCGAGCTGACGCGCGGCGGCGGCGGCTTCCAGGCCGATATAGCCCGCGCCGATCACGACGAGCTTTTCGCCGGGCTGAACGCGTTCGCGCAGCACGTCGGCGTCGGCGAGCGTGCGCAGCGCGACCACGCCCGAGAGGTCGTGGCCCGGCACCGTCAGCGCGCGCGGCAGCGAGCCGGTCGCGAGAATCAGCTTGTCGTAGTGCAGGCTGCTGCCGTCGCCGAGCGTGAGCGTATGGCCCGCGCGGTCGAGCGACTGCGCGCTCACGCCGAGCTTCAGCTCGATACGGTTGTCTTCGTAGAACTGGCGCGGCTTGAGCCAGAGGCGCTCGACGTCGGTCTCGCCCTTCAGATACGCCTTGCTGAGCGGCGGACGATGATACGGCGGCACAGGCTCCTCGCCCACCAGCACGATGCGCCCTTCAAAACCGTATTGACGCAGCAGCGCCGCGGCGTTGCCACCCGCGTGCCCTGCCCCGACGATCACCACCGTGCTGCCCTGTTCCTGCATGTCCGCTCCCTGAGGTCTGCGTGCGCGCGGCCCGCGCGCCGTGTTCGTGTTTCGTATCCGCGTCGCCTGTTTCGTTCAGGCACGCTTAAGCCCGCCATTTTCGCATCGGAAACACGCGGCTTGTGTCTTGCTTGCGCCTGCTTGCGCCCGCTTGCGCCGTGTTTCCGATCGGCAACGCGCGCTCGCGCCGCTGGCCGGGACCGAGATCATCTCACGATCGCGCCGGCCGCCCCGCAAAAGTCCCCGTTCGGCGCGGGGATCGGTATCGCCGCTCAATCGAGCGCGCGGTCGTTCGGCGCGGCGTAGAGCTTGCGCAGCGCGTCGCTCATCGGAAACCGCCAGTCCGCGCCGCTGCCGGGCGTCGGCTGCTCGAACCACTTCGTGTAGAGCTTGCCCATTTCGCCGCTCCTCATGAGCGCGCTCATCGCGTCGTCGACGACCTGACGGAAAGCCGGGTCGCCGTTGCGCATCACGAACGCATACGCCTCGGACGACTGCGGCGTGCCGACGATCACCCAGTCCGCCGGCTTCGCCATGTGGGCGCGCGTGCCCGCGAGCAGGACGTCGTCCATCATGTAGGCCACGGCGCGGCCCGATTCGAGCATGCGCCGTCCCTCGCCGTAGTCGTGCGCGCTGAGCACCTGCATGTTCATGCGGCGATCGAGATTCATGCGGCGCAGCATGCGCTCGGACGTCGTGCCCTGATTCGTGACCACGGTCTTGCCCGCGAGGTCCGGAAAATCGTGAATGCCCGAGTTGCGGCGCGTGAGCAGGCGCGTATCGGCGATGAAAAACGTGTCGGAGAACTGCACCTGGCGCTGGCGCGCGCGGGTATTGGTCGTGACGCCGCAGACCAGATCGACGCTGCCGTTCTGCACGAGCGGCATGAGATTCTGCGACGTGACGGCGATAAAGCGCACGCCCAGCCCCGGCCGCTGCGTGTGCGCCTTGACCGCCGCGATCACGCGGTCGCATATGTCCTGCGAAAAGCCGACGACCTTGCCGTTCGCATCGACGGACGAAAACGGCACCGAGGTCTCGCTGTAGCCGATCGCGATCGCGTTGGCGTCGCGGATCTTGTCGAGCGTGGGCTGCGCGACCTGCGCGCGCGCCAGCCCCGGCCACGCCACGGCGGCCGCCGCCATCGCAACGAACGCGACGAACGTGACGGACACGACGGACCTGACGAGCGCGGTGCCGGCGGCGGCACGCAGACCTGACGGCGGGCGCCTCAATCGGCTCATAACAGTCTCTCTCCTTGTTGACGGGCGAACGGCAGCAAACCTTGCGCGCATCCCGAAATCCGATGCCGCCCTGCATCATGCCACGGCCATCGCTTCCCCTTGACGGACGGCAAGCCTGAGATAAAGCGGCGCGGCTATCCTTGCGCCCGGCTCGCACGGGCCGCCGCGCGCATCGGCCTCGCCGGCACGCCGCGCTCGCGCATTCCGCATTCGCGCTGTATTCGTTCGCACTCCCTCCTTCGGAAGCAATATGATCAAGGCAACCCTCACCGCGCTGGCGCTTGCTGCCGCATTCACCGCCGGCAGCGCATCGGCGCAACCGGCGCCCGCGCAAGCCGCGCCCTCCATCGATCAGTCCGATGTGTTCTACGCCGCCTGCCAGAAGCCCGAGAACCGCGACGCCTGCCTGCTGTACATGGCCGGCTACGCCAACGGCGCGCTCGTGCAGGCGCTGCTCGACCGCCAGCAGCCGCGCTACTGCCTGCCGCCGACGGCCACGCGTCCGCAGCAACTCGGCGCGGTGCTCGCGTATATGAAGGGCCATCTGGAAAATATGCTCGAGCCCACGGGCGCGGTCGTCTACAAGGCGCTGATCGCCGCGTACCCCTGCCAGGCGAAGCGCTGAACCTGCGCGGGCGCGGGCAACGGGGCTAGAATCGGCACACGCCCCACGGCCCCGACTGGAGACGCCCCGCCATGACCCTCGCCGCCTCGCCCCGCCGCCCGCGCGTCTATCTCGCGGGCTTCGACGTTTTTCGTCTCGATGCGATCGAGCACGGCGCGCGACTCGTTGCCGCGTGTGCGGAGTTCGGCTTCGAAGGCGTCTATCCGCTCGACGCCCAGGCGCCCGCCGACCTCGACGGCCCGCGCCAGGCCGCCTGGATCTACCACGCGAACATCGAATCGATCCGCACCGCCGACATCGTCATGGCGAATGTCGACGACTTTCGCGGCCCCGGCGAGCCCGACTCCGGCACGGCGTTCGAGATCGGCTTCGCCGCCGCGCTCGGCAAGGAGATCTGGGCCTACACGACGGACGACGGCACGCTGGCCGAACGCGTGCCCTCGCGCGCCGATCCGCGCGGACGCGTCTGCGAACGCGGCTTCCTGGTCGAAGATTTCGGGCTCTCGAAGAACCTCATGATCGCGTGCTCGGCGCGCATCGTGCAAGGCGACGCGCGCGCGTGCCTCGCCGCGATGGCGCAAGGGCGCACGCTCTGACGCACGCCCTCGCGCTTCACGCGCGGCCGGCCATCGCGCTCAGTGATGCAGCGCGCTCATCGTGCTCATGCGCTGCAACGCGCGGATGCGCGCCACGGCCGGACGGTCGGCGACCGCGCTCTGGTAGAGCTTCGCGAGATCGGCCTTGAGCGCCGTGCGCGACGCGCCGTCGAGATACACCATATGCCCCGAGGGATAGAAGCGCGCGCTGAGGTTGTCGCGCACTTTCTGGTCGGCGAGCGGCATCTTCTGCAGATCGATCACGGTCTGATAGAACGGCGTGACGAAGTCGTAATAGCCGTTCGCGGACAGCACGCGTAGATCCGGATTCAAGGCCATCACCGCCGCCAGATCGCCGGCCGTGTAGAGCACGATATTGCCTTGCGCGTCGACGCCCTTCTGCGCGCCGGTCGGATCGATATGGCCGAAATTCCAGTTCTTGAACGCCTGATCGTTGAGGTCCGTGAACGACGAATTGGTGCGGAACTTGAGCGTCTCGTTCAGATAGCTGTTCCACATCGCCGTATAAACGCCGCTGACCGCCGTCATGGTCGGATCGTTGCCGCCCGCGTTCGGATCGACATTGCCCGCAATGCCCGTGTCGATCGCCGTCACGCGCCCGTCGTACGAACCGAGCGCCACGCCCTTGTCCTTGAGCAGCGTGGTGAGAAAGAGCGAATTGCCGCGGCTGTCGTAACCGGCGACATCGAGATTCCAGGCTTGCAGCGTTTGCGTGTCGATGCCCGTGTATTGCGAGAGCGTCTTGAGCGTGGCGGGAATCGACGAGTCTTTCGGATCGGGAAATTTCGCCAGCGCCTCGCGATAATCGGTGCGCGCGAATTGCGCGACCTGCGCGACGAAACTCTGCAGATCCTTCGGCGCGGGCTTCACGCCGAGCCGCTTGTGGAACCACGCGTCGGCGGCGGCCGTCGGCAAGGCGCCGATGGGATTGCCGCTCTGCGTGTAATCGAGTATCGACGATTGCAGCGTGATGCCGTTCAGGTCCACGCCGTCTTCGTGCAGCCGGTATGCGAGCACGCAGCTGCGCGCCGTGCCATACGATTCGCCGTACAGAAACTTCGGCGAATTCCAGCGATCGTTCGCGCTCAGATAGCGCTTGATGAACTGCTTGAGCGAGTCCGCGTCCTGATCGACGCCCCAGAAGTCGCGGTTGTGGTGCGGCGCGATGGCCGCCGAATACCCCGTGCCGACCGGATTGACGAAGATGAGGTCGCTCTTGTCGAGCAGGCTGTCGGGATTGTCTTCGAGCGTATACGGCGCGGGCGGCGTGAAGCCCGGCATCGACGTCTTGATGCGCCGCGGCGCGAACGAGCCGAGCAGCACGAACACCGACGACGAACCCGGCCCGCCGTTGTAGAAGAACGTGACCGGACGGTCCTGCGCCTGCACGCCGTCCTTCGTGAACGCCACGTAGAAGATCTTCGCGTTGGGCTGCGAGCTGCTCGGATCGACGGTGACGAGGTGGCCCGCGGTCGCGGTGTAGGCGATCACCTCCTTGCCGATCTGGATCGCGTGATGCGTGATGGCGGCGTTCTCGGTCATGTCGGTGACGAAGTCGTCGGGACCGTTGCCGTAGGCGGTGGGATCGAAGCACGGCTGGTCGGCGGGGCTGCGGTGCTTGCCGTTGCTGCCGGCCGGACCGTGTTCTTGACCGTTGCTGGACTGAGCCTCTTCGTTCATGTCGTCTCCTTGCTCGTGGTACGCCGGTGGGTCGTTCAGCGCCGCGCCTGGCGACAGGCGCGGGGGCTGCAACGGTGACGCACCGCGTGCCGGGGCGCCGCGTCACGATCGACACGGCGCGGATGGCACGCGGTTTCGCTTCGGAAACCAGGAAAACTTTTGTGTACGCCCCGCATCGAGCCGAACCGGGCGGAGCGCGCAGGCACTCGATGCTACGCCGAGCCGAGCGCCGCCGCCACCTTGCCGCCCACCGGCGTGCCGAGTCCCGTGCAGGCGTCCCAGCCCGGCCCGGCGGTGTAATCGCCGTTGTTGCCGCTCGTGATGTCGTTGAACGCGCCGGGCTGCGCGTAGAGCTTCGCATTGACGAAACCCGCCGCCTTGCCGTTGGTCGCGTTGATGCGCGCGATCAGCGCGGCCCACAGCGGCGCGACCGCGCTCGTGCCGCCCACCACCGTATCCGCGCCGCCGATGTGCACGGCATAACCGCTGGCCGGATCGGCGTCGCCGGCCACGTCGGGCACGCCGCGCCGCACCAGCGCGCCCGCGCCGCCGCTGCTGCGCACGACGCGCAAACCCTTCTGCCAAGCGGGCAGCGCGAAGGTGGCGCTGACGCCGCCGCCGGTCGCGCCGTCGCCCTGCGCGGCGGCGCTGCCCCAGACGGACTCGCGCGTGATCTGGCCGTTTGCGGCCGTGACGTGCGTGCCGCCGCAGCCGAGCGCGTACGGGCTCGACGCCGGGAAATCGACGTGATCGGCGCCGTCGGTCAGGCCATCCGACGAGCCGCTGTCGCCCGATGCCGCGCACACCGTCACGCCCAGCGCGACGGCGGTTTGCAGCGCGTCGTTCAGCGCGCTGAGCGTCTGCTGCGACCACGCCGATTCGGGCGCGCCCCAGCTGATCGAAATGACCGAGGGCTTGCGCTGGCTGTCGTGCAGCGCCGCGCTCACCGCGTCGACGAAACCGGCTTCGCTGTTGGGCGCGAAGTACACCGCGATCAGCGCGGCCGGCGCGAGCGCGCCCACGATCTCGACGTCGAGCGTCACTTCGCCGTCCGGGCCGTTCGCGTCGCCGGTCGGCGCGTTCTTCGCCTGATCGACGGACACCGCTTCCACCTTCGGCATGGCCACGCCGAGCGCGCTGAAATAGGCCTTGAGGTCGGACTCCGTGTAGCCGCCGCCCATTTCGATCAGCGCGATGCACTGGCCTTTGCCGTCGCCGGCGGGGAAATCGTAGAGGCTCGCGAGTTCGAGCGGCGTGAACGAGCGATTCACGGCGCGCGCGGCGCGGATGGGCGCGTGGATCGGGTTATCGTTCTGGCCGCCTTGCGTCGAATCGATGCGAAAGTGCGGCCGCACCTTCGCGCGATTGTCGAGCCCGACCACGGCGGTGACGATCTCGTGCATGTCGTCGGGCAGATGCACCGGGCCGTTCGGTTGGCGATAGTGCTGCTTGAGCGTGCCGACCTGATGCTCGAAGCGCTGCAAATCGACGCCGAACGCCGCGTTGTATTGCTGCACGGTGCCCGAGAGCACCACGCGCCGCGCGCCCGCGTCGGCGCTCACGACACTCAGGCCATGCGCCTTCGCGAAGGTCTCGACGCTTTGAATATCGGCCTGCGACGCGCCGAAGCGCTTCTCGTAGTCCGCGCGCGAAACGGGCTGCGCGCCCGCCGCGCCCGAAGCGATCTTGTCGACCAGTTCGGTGAACGCGGCCTGCGCCTGGCGCCGCAAGATGAGGACGATGTCGAAATGCTCCGCGGGATCGCAAGCGCCGACGCATCGCGCGCCGGTCGGCGCCGGATGATCGCTGCCTGCCACGGGATGACGGGTCATGAACGGCTCTCCTGTTTTCGTCGTGAATCTCGGTCGTGCGTCTCTCCACGCTATGAAAGACCCATGGCCGGGTGATCGGGTTCCGCGTAACAGCGGCGCGACGCGTGCCTTCATTCATCGCGCATGAATACGCACGTATTCGACGAGCATGCACTCGCCTGGCGTCATCCGACGCGCGGGCGAATCTTTGCGAATCGACGTCAACCGCACGCACGAAGCCACGCTGAGCCAGGCCGCTCGCCGAGCGCATTCGGCATGCCCACGCGCCCGGTCTCCACTTTGCCGCCCCCGCCCTTTCATATCCATTCCGTTATACCCGCAATAAGGGACACAAATATTTCCCTTATATTTGGCTCGCGAACATGGTGCAAACACGACTTGCCCTTCACCGGAGAATTCATGAAAGTCCGCCTGCCCCGCGCTCGCCGCGTTTGCGCACCGCTCCTTGCCGCCCTGTTCGCCGCCCTCACGAGCGGCATCGGACACGCCGCCACCGCGCCGATGGGCGTGGCCTTCGTCTACCTCGGCAACCCCGGCGATGCAGGCTGGACCTACGCGCACGAACAGGGCGTGAAAGCCGTCGAAGCGCAGTACGGCGACAAGATCAAGGTGACGCGCGTCGAAGACGTGCCCGAATCGGCCGACTCCGAGCGCGTGTTCCGCGACCTCGCCGCGAAAGGCAACAAGATCATCGTCGGCTCGAGTTTCGGCTTCCAGGACTTCGAACTCAAAGTGGCGAAGGACTATCCCGACACCGTGTTCATGCACGCGACGGGCTACAAGAAAGCGCCGAACTTCGCGACCTACGACGTGCGCACGTATCAGAGCGCGTACCTCGCGGGCGTGGTGGCGGGCTACACGACGAAGTCCAACACGCTCGGTTTCGTCGGCTCGGTGCCGGTGCCCGAAGTCGTGCGCAATATCGACGCCTTCACGATGGGCGCGCGTTCGGTGAACCCGAAGGTTCGCACCAAGGTTATCTGGATCAATAGCTGGTTCGATCCGGGCAAGGAAAAGCAGGCCGCCGAAACGCTGATCGGCCAGGGCGCCGACGTGCTGATCCAGAACACCGACTCCACGGCAACGATGCAAACCGCCGAGCAGAAGAAAGTGCACGCATTCGGCTGGGATTCGGACATGAAGAAGTTCGGCCCGAACGCCCAGCTCGGCGCGTGCGTGAGCTACTGGGGCGTCTATTACTCGCATCTGATCCAGCAGGTGATGTCGGGTACGTGGACCAACGCGCCGGTCTGGTGGGGCCTCAAGGAAAAGGCCATCGATCTCGCCGATATCAACACGCAGGCCGTTTCGCCGACCGCGCAAAAGGCGCTGGCCGAGAAGCGCGATGCGATCGTCGCGGGTAAATTCGATCCGTTCGCCGGTCCGATCAAGGACCAGTCGGGCGCGATTCGCGTGGCCGCGGGCAAGGCGCTGTCGGATACCGATCTGCTGCGCCTGAACTGGTTCGTCGAAGGCGTGGACGGCACGGTGCCGAAGTAAGCGCGCAATTTATAAAATGCAGAAAAGGCCTGAAAATCAGGCCTTTTCTGCAATCAAGACGGAGACACGCAGCGATGAAGCCGATCCATCAATCGTCCACTGCGCCGCTACGCACCGCGCCGACGCACGAACAGATCGTGCGCCATCTGCGGCGTTCGGCGGCCGTGGGCGAACGGGCCGCGTCGTTCGGCCACCATCCGTTCGGCGCGATCCTCGTCGGCCCCGATCACGAAACCGTGCTGATCGAGCAAGGCAACGTCGACACCGTGAATCACGCGGAATCCGTGCTCGCGCGCATTGCCGCGATGAATTTCAGCGCCGAGTATTTATGGGCGTGCACGCTCTACACCTCGGTCGAACCGTGCTGCATGTGCGCGGGCACGGCCTACTGGGCCAATATCGGCCGCGTGGTGTTCGGCATGACCGAAGCGCGTTTGCTGGAGGCGACCGGCAATCACGCCGAGAATCCGACGATGAGCGTCGCGTCGCGCTATGTGTTCGATCACTGCCAGAAGCCCGTCGAACTGATCGGCCCCGTAGCCGATGTGGAGGACGACGTGATGCGTGTGCAGCGCGCGTTCTGGCAGGCGCGCGCCTGAATGGGCGAGTCCAGCGTGAAAACGCATGGCACGCCTCACGCGCCATGCGTTTTCTGAACCGATTGCCGGATTACGCCGCCGCAGCCAGCGCTTGCGGCAGATGGTTCTGCAAATAGGCCTCGAATTCGTCCTTCACCTCAGGGTGACGCAGCGCGAATTCCACCGTGGCCTTCAGATAACCGAGCTTGCTGCCGCAATCGAAACGCGTGCCCATATAGCGGTACGCGAGCACCTGCTCCTCGGTCAGCAGCGATTGCAGACCGTCGGTGAGTTGCAGTTCGCCGCCCGCGCCCGGCTTGAGCGCACGCAGATGATCGAAGATCGTCGGCATCAGCACGTAGCGGCCCACCACGCCGAGATTCGACGGCGCGACTTCCGGCGCCGGCTTTTCGACGATGCCCGAGAGCTTGAACACGTCCTCTTCCCACTCGCGGCCGTCGACCACGCCATATTGCGCGGTGTGCTCGCGCGGAATGGCTTCCACGCCGACCACCGAGCTGTGATAGTGGTTGAAGGTGTTGACGAGCTGCTTCATCACCGGCGTGGGGCTATACAGCAGGTCGTCGGCGAGAATCACCGCGAACGGGCTGCCGCCCACAAGCTTTTCGGCGCACAGCACCGCGTGGCCGAGACCGAGCGCTTCGGCCTGACGCACGTAAAAGCAGTCCACGTTACTGGGTTTGATGCTGCGAACAAGGTCGAGCAGCTTTTGTTTGTTGCGGGCTTCGAGTTCAGCCTCGATCTCGTACGATTTGTCGAAGTGATCCTCGATTGCGCGCTTGCTGCGCCCGGTCACGAAAATCATCTCGGTGATTCCCGCAGCGATCGCCTCTTCCACCGCATATTGAATGAGCGGCTTGTCGACGATCGGCAGCATTTCCTTCGGGCTGGCCTTGGTGGCAGGCAAGAAGCGCGTACCGAGGCCCGCAACAGGAAATACCGCTTTGGTAACTTTCAGCATGATGTCCATTCCCAGTTCGATCGTTTGAGTAACGGTCTCGCAGCAAGGCAAGCCGGCATCCCCGAGTGTTCTGTCACAGCAACTTTTTTATATTGAAAGATATCGGCCCGTCTTTTTTTCGGAAAAATAAAAAGACAAAAATCCGAATTAAATCTGACGCGGACTCAATGCTGCCGACTTATCGTCGGCTTATCGCCGATTTACCGCGGTTTCGCGGAAATTATTACCATGCGATGCGAATAACCGGCATGAATTTCCGGATCGGCTTATCGGCGAGTGGCGCTGTGCCAGAGCGACTGCGCGAAGCGTGGCGCAATGACACGAAATGGCACGAATGGCACAACGATGCCCGCGCAGTTTACTCCGCTTCGTCGGCGGGCGGCAATCGTGCCGATTGCGTGCGCGAGCGCCGGATAGGCTCATTGCGCAGCGCCTCCCGATACGCCGACACCGCGACGAGTATCAACAGCACGGCAATGCCGGCCAGTAAATGCAGGTTCATCGAAATCTCCAGCGACCATAGGCGATCCCCTTCACGCTAGCATTTCAAATTGCGCAAATAAATCGCTTTAAGGTTACAAGGTTTTATTTCCTGATTTCGACGCAACCGGCATTAATTCGCCGTCCGCTTTCCCTCATTTCTCCCAATTTCCAGGAATACGCCAGGAATACTTTTCGAAAAACTTTTGCATAATTTCGTCGCGCGGGCCGCCTAAGATCGCGAAGTACCCTGGACTCCCTGTGCATACGATGAGCGATCCCGCACTCGAAACCGTTCTGCCGCCAGCATCCGCCATGCCCGCCGCCGCGCGGCCCGCAGCCGCCGTCGTCGCCGGCGATCATCTGATCGACGCGCTGCGCGGCTTCGCCGCCCTGCTCGTGGCCTATTTCCACTGCCGCCAGGTCACCTGGATCGGCATGGGCGCATTCCACCAGACCCACGCGAGCCTCGCGAGCCCCGGCACGATCGCCGCGTGGCTCACGCTGCCGGTGGCGTGGGGATCGGCGGGCGTGCCGATCTTCTTCGTCATCAGCGGCTATTGCATTCACCGCAGCGGCGCCGCGCGCCTGCTCGCGAATCCCGGCTTCCAGCTCGATGCGAAGCAATTCTGGCTGCGCCGTTTCGTGCGGATCTATCCGGTGCTGCTCGCGGCGCTCGCGCTCACCTTCGTCGCCGATTCGATCAGCCTGACGATGACGCCCGTGAGCCACAAGATTCTTGACATCGGCCCGCAGGCCTTTCTCGTCAATCTGTTCTCGCTGCAAGGCGTGGCGGGCAAGACCTACGGCTCGAATGGCGCGCTCTGGACGCTCTCGCTCGAAGTGCAGTTCTATCTGCTCTACCCGTTGCTGTTCGCCGCGCGCCGCCGCTTCGGCTTCAATGCGGTGCTCGCCGCGGTCGCCGCCATCAACGTGATGTCGGCGCTCACGCTCGCGCCGCACGACATCGTGTTCTTCACGTCCTACTGGTTCTCGTGGATGCTCGGCGCGTGGATCGCCGAAGCGCGTTTGCGCGGCTCCGAGGGTTTTCGCTTCGCCTGGCCCGCTGCCGCCGTGTTCGCGGTCGCGGGCTGCGCCGCGTTCCACTTCGGCCAGTACGGCGCGTTTCAGCTCTGGGCCTGCGCGTTCGCCTGCTATCTCGTCAAGGCGCTCGCGCGCCCGCTGGCGAGCGGCGGCGTGCTGCTACCGCTGTTCTCGAAGCTCGGCGAATTCAGCTATTCGCTGTATCTGATACACCTGCCGCTGTTCGTGCTGCTCGGCTCGCTGCTGTTCCGCTCGGAACTGCAAACGTCGATCTGGCCGTCGTTCGGCTTCACGCTCGCGGTGCTGCCGGTCGCGTGGGTGTTTTATCGACTCTTCGAACGCCCCGCGCTCAATGTGGCGGCGCGGCTGCGCAAGCGCGCGGTGTGATTCAAGCGCTTCACATCTCGCCATGAAGAAAGGGGCCGCATAGGCGGCCCCTTTCTTTTGCTCCTCCCACCTGTGCAGGCCGAAGCGTCCTCCCTGAATCTGCGTGCCGTCTTCCGGTCGATGCGCCGGCTATGTCCGCTGCGTCTGCTTAACGCGCGCGGGCCGCCACGCCGTCCAGTACGCGCTCAACAGCCTCCACATACTGTTCCTTGCCGAAGCGCTCGCGCGCCACTGCCAGGCCGTCCTGTGCGAGCCGCTCGCGCAGATTTTCGTCGTCGTAGAGCGCGCCCAGCGTCGTTGCGAGTTCGCGCGCGTCGCCCGGCGTGCAGAGCAGCCCGCTCTTGCCGTGCGTGACGATCTCGGTCACACCGCCGTCGCGCGACGCCACCACGGGCCGCTGCGCGAACATGCCTTCAACCACCACGCGTCCGAACGGCTCGGCCGTGATCGACGTATGCGCGATCACATCCATCGCGCGCATGCAGGCCGCGATATCGTGGCGGAAACCGAGGAAATGCACGCGCGATTCCAGACCGTTCGCCTTCACGAAGTCATGCAGTTCCTGCGCGTAGGCATCTTCGCCAAACAGCGGCGCGCCGACGAACACGGCATGCGCGCGCGGTTCGAGCAACAACGCTTCGAGCAGCACATGCTGGCCTTTCCAGCGCGCGAGACGGCTGAACGCACCGACCAGAAACGCGTCCTGCGGCAAGCCGATCTGCGCGCGCAACTGCGCTTGCGGCACCCGCGCGAGCGCGCGGAACGGCGATTCGTCGACACCGTTATGCACGACGTCGATACGACGCGCGTCGAAGCGCGTGAGATCGGCGAACACCTGCGCCGACGCATGCGAATTCGCGATCACATGCGCGAGGCCGAGCTTCGCGCAGCCCTTGATGACCGTGCGCTGCACGCGCCCGAAATGCTCATCGCTGACGATATCGCGCAGATGCCAGACGACCGGCTTGCGGGCGAGTTTGCCCGCCAGCACGCCGATCACCATCGCGCGCTGCGTGTTGGCATAGAGCACGTCAGCTTCGCGCGCGCGGCGGCGCGTTTCGCGCACCAGCGAAGCGATGCCGGCCAGCACGCCCAGCTTCGGCGCAGCGCCGCCGTCGCGCCGCACGTTTTGCAACGCGCCCGAATCGAGCACGTCGACGCGCGCGCCCGCGGCGTCGAGCGCTTCGCGGAACGGCCCGTCGTTGAACAGCAGCACGTCGATGCGCGAACGCAGGCCCTTCACCACTTCGAGCAAGGACAATTCAGCGCCGCCCAGCACGCCGCTCTGATCGATCGCCAACACGCGCGGTGCGTTGCTTGCGGCCGCATCGCCACGCGTATCGGGCGGCGGCGCAACGGGCGCGCGCGCCAGTCCCGCTTCGGCGATCGCGGGCACGGCCCGCGCCACGCGCGCGAAAAACTGTTCGCGGAAATGCTGCGCCGAAAACTGCTCCGCGTTCGCGCGGCACGCCTCGGCGCGGAATCGTCCGGGGTCGCGCTCGAACGACGCCACGGCCGCGATGATCGCTTCCGCACGCTGCTCGTCGAAGAACAAGCCAGTCGGATGCGAGCCGGTATCGCGCACGGTTTCGAGCGCGCCGCCCTTGCCATACGCAATGACCGGCGTACCGCACGCCTGCGCTTCCACCACCGAAATGCCGAAGTCTTCTTCCGCCGCGAACACGAACGCCTTCGCGCGGCGCATGCGATCGTGCAGCACCGCGAACGGCTGATACCCCATCACTTCCACATTCGGTCCCGCTTTCGCGCGGACCTTCTGCATATCCGGACCATCGCCGATCACGACGAGTTTCTTGTCCGGCATCCGAGCAAACGCCTCGACGATCAGATCGATCTTCTTGTACGGCACGAGTCGCGAAGCGGTCAGATAAAAATCTTCCTTCTTCGTTTCCAGCTCGAACGCATCGACATCGACGGGCGGATACACCACCTCCGCTTCACGCTGATACACCTTGTGAATGCGCCTCGCGATGAATGCCGAATTGGCCACGAACTGGTCGACGGAATTCGCCGTGCGCACATCCCAATTGCGGATGTAGTGAAGAATCAGCCGTGCAAGCATCGACTTCGGTCCGCGCGTGAGCTTCGATTCCTGCAGATACTGATGCTGCAAATCCCACGCATAACGAATCGGCGAATGCACGTAGCTGATGTGAAACTGGTCCGGCCCGGTCAGCACGCCCTTGGCGACCGCATGCGAACTCGAAATCACCACGTCGTAATCGGAGACGTCGAGTTGCTCGATCGCGAGCGGCATGAACGGCAGATAGGCGCGATACTTCGTGCGCGCTTTCGGCAGACGCTGCACAAACGACGTCGTCGCGCGCTTGCCGCGCAGGAAGCCGCGATCCTTGTCCTCGACGAAATCGACCACGGAAAACAGATCCGCGTCGGGGAAACAGTCGATGATCTGTTCGAGCACGCGCTCGGCGCCCGCATAGGTGACGAGCCAGTCGTGCACGATGGCCACGCGCGGGTGGCGGCGCGCGGCACGTCCTTCGTGCGCGGGCCGCAACTCGGTGACCGTGCGCGATTCGCCGCGCGAGGAAGAAGAAGCGTCGCGCCGTTGGACAGGCGCGGCGGCGCGTTCGGACGACGCCGCTTCGTCGATCAGTTCATGACTCATGCGCTTTTCCGGGAGTTGAGACGAAACAAGAGGGAACGGACGTAGCCGCGCAGCAACGGCGTCGTGATCACCGACCACGCGCAGTTGGCCAGCGCCAGCACCACGCCCGCGCCGATCGCGACGAGCGCGTCCGGCACCCACCACGCGATTCCGAGCGCGGCGGCGAGAAAACTCAGGTGTGCAAACATATCGACGACGATCGCGCGGCTATGAATGCGTGACAGCCACAGCAGCACGACGTAATCGAACAGCGAGCGGAACAGCACGGCCGCCGCCGCGCCGGGCAGACCGAAACGGTCGATGCCGAGCCACAGCAGCCCCGCAAACAGCGGCAGTTCGATCAGACCGACGCGCGCGGCCACCGCCGGGTTGTTCTGCGACTGGATCAGGATGCGCGTGACGCCCGCCTGCCCGATCAGCCACACGGCGACGATCAGGAAACGGCCCACGGGCGCGCCATGTCCGGCGATGACCGGCCCCACCCACACGCGCAGGAAGGGTTCGAGCACGACGATCGCGCCAATCGCAACGGGCGTGAAAATCGCGTTGAGAAATTGCAGCGACTGCGCGGCGATCTCGTCGGCGTGCTCGCGGCGCAAGGCGGAAAGACGCGGAAACAGCGTGCGAACGAGCGCGTTCGGCACCATGTTCAAACGCGTGACGAGGTTCTGCGGCACCGTGTAATACGTGACGAAACGCGCGCCGAGCCCCGCGCCGAGCATCATGCGGTCGAGCGAATCGGCGACCATCGTCGTGATGCTCGCGACCAGCATCCAGCCGCCGAAATTGAACAGCGCCTTCGAGGTGTCCAGACGCGGACCGAGCACGCGGCGAATGCCGAGCACACGCAACGCGGAGCGGCCGAGCAGCAGGCCCGCGAAGATACGCGCCATCACGGCGGCGGCGAGCACGGTCTGCAGATTCGGCGCGATGACCCAGGCCGCGCCCAGCGGCAAGAGCTGGAACAGAAAGGTCCCGAGCGTCTGGTTCGTGTTGTAGATGCCGAAGCGTTCCGCGCCGTTGATCGCGCCCGCGAACACCCACGAAACGTTCGCAATCGGAATCGCCACCGCGAGCCACGGCAGCGCGAGATAGACCTCGTGGCGCAGCTCGGGCGTCACGTGCGTGAAGTACGCGGTGTAGAACGCGCCGCCCGAATAGATCAGCAGGCCGCCAATCGCGCCCGTAATGAAGTTGAGCCAGAAGGCGCTCCAGAACACGCGCTCGCAGGCGTCGGCGTCTTTCGACGCATACGCCTTCGAGATCTGGTTCTGCGCGGCCATGCTCATGCCCAGATCGAGCACGCTGAAATAGCCGATCAGCGTCCACACCAGCGCAATCACGCCGTAGCGTTCGACGCCCAGCATCTTGATGTACGAGGGCACCGTGACGAGCGACACGAAGGTCGGCAGTATGAGCCCGAACAGGTTGATCGCAACGTTGCGCAGAATGCCTTTATCCATAGATTGTCCAGTAGCGTGGCGAGGCGGCGGACGCGCGCATCAAGCCGGTTTCCAGCGGTACATGAGCACCTTGCCGCGTGCATCCTCTTCCACGAAGATCAGGTATTCGCCATTGGGCTGGCGATGCGCCGTGATGCCGAAGGGCACGTCGACCCAGCCCGACGCATTGCCCACTTCCGCGCCGGGGCCGAAGGTGCCGATCTCCTTCGCGCTCGTCTTGTCGAACACGTGGACGTTGCCCGCGGGCTCGACCACGAAGAGGTATTGCCCTTCCACAGTAAGGCCAGCGGGCGTGACCGGCGGCTTCGCCTTCGGGTCCCACGGTAGGCGCAACACGTAGCGCTGTTCGGGATGACCGCTCGACCATTTGTCGTAGCGCACCAGCACGCGGCCCGCTTCTTTCCAGAAGCCCGGATCGTGCGGCGCATCGGCGGTATAGCCGGTCACGTAGAGCGTGTCTGTTTCGGGTTCGTAGATCGCGCGATGCACTTCGGTGAACGGCGCGGGAATCGCGTACTTATCGAGCTTGTCGTACGAGTAGATCGGATTGCCCTTTGCATCGAGGCCGCCGAAACGGAAGCGCCAGATGCCCTTCTCGTCGCGCGCGCGCCAGATGTCGCCGCGCGTGTCGATCCACCAGCCCCAGCCGCCGCCGAGTTTTTCGCGGCCCGGATTGCGCGTGTATTCGTCGGTATCGAATGCGCCGTTGCCGTTGACGTCGCGCCAGATCCAGTCGCCGCCGGGCGGCGCGTTCGGCACGTGCAGCACGGGACGCTCGCGGCCCGCGATAAAGCCCGAAGGAATCGCGGTCTCGCCGTCGCGTTGCGGATCGAAGCGATAGATCTTCAGGTGATCCGCGTACATGTCGGTGAGATACAGGAACGTGTGGCCGTTGAGCTGGCGCGCCGTCGGCAGGCCGGGCCACTGATCCGTGTGAAATACCGGGTCGTCGGGATACTTGAATCGATTAGACAGGAACCCTACATATTTCGAATCCTGCCCCGGCGGCTTCGACAGATCGAGTTCGAAACGCTTGTTGCCGGTGTAGACGCTGTTAGGCCGCGCCGGGTCCATCCAGGCACCATCGACGAACAGCAGCCCTTCCACGATCCACTGGCGCTTGCCGTCGGGCGCGTAGCTTTCGAGCGTCGCGCCGAGACCCGCGCCAATCGTGTCGTGCTTCGGGCCGATACCGTTGGTCGAGACGTAGATGTTGCCCTTCGCATCCGTGCCCACGCCCGTGAGTCCGTTGAAGCGACCCGGGCCGGGGCGTCCGGCAACGCCCGAGAAAATGCCGCCGCGCTCGCCGAGCGTGCCGCTTGCGGCGTAGTTCTTGCCGTTGCGCGCATAGATCAGGATCTGCTGGCGCGGGCCGTTGTCGGCGACCAGAATGCGTTGCGAGGGGTCCACGGCGAGATCGACGGCCTGGGTATCGGCGGGCAGTTCGAGCGTGTCGCCGATCAGTTTGCCGTCCGGCGAATAATGCGCGACGCGCGGCGCGCGGTCGTTCACGGTGCCGGTCAGCACCCACAGCGACCCGTCGGCGGCGAGTGCAATGCGGCCCGGCTCGTGCACGTCGAATTGCGATTTACGCTGCATCGAGTTCGCGTCGTAGACCTCGATGCGGTTCATCGACGTGTTGCTCACGTAAAGCAGCGTGTCAGTGGCCGCGAGGCCGCCTACATCGGCGTGCTGACCTGTGGGCACATCGGCGATCTTCAGGAAGGCGCTGGCGAGCTGCGCATGCGGATTGAGCGGCTGCGGCGAGGCCTGGAACGCGGCGGCGCGCTTGGGCTCGTCGAGCGGACGACGCGTGATGCCAAACCACTGGCGGCCCTTGTCGGGCCACACGCCGCCGCCCACCAGATGCCCCTTCTCGTTGCCCACGCCCACGGCCGCGTACAGATAGCGGTGGTTGAGCGCCACGGCGTTGCCGCCCTGCCCGCCCCAACCATGCGTGCCGCCCGCGAAGCCGAGCGATTTGCCGTCCTGGTAGGCGCTGATCTCGCCGCCGCTTTCATCCCACGGCGCGTTCGTGAAGACCTTGCCGTCGGGCGTGACCGCGATCGCGGTGATATTGATCTGCGTCCACGTCCCCTGGCCATAACCAAAGGTATTGCCGATCCACGACGTCGTGACGTTCAGTGGAGGCGCGGCAAGCGTCTGCACCGACGAGGTACAGACGAACGCGCTCAAAGCGGCCAGCGCCAGCGCCCTGCGCATGCGGCGGTCGGGAATCGGAAACGGCAAGGCAATTCCTCCGGTCAGAATACGGCGATTCCGCTGGATCATGCCGTACATTCACGGTGAAAAATCACCCCACAAAAAGCGAAAATAATTCAAAAAAATTCAATCGAAACCCGTACCCGCGCGGTGTTTGCGAAATAAATACCCGCGCCGCGCGCAAAGCCCTGCCACATGGGCGATCAGCAAGATTTTCCCGATTTCGCAATCACGACTTCCGCGTGCGCCGATTCATATTTACCGATCTAAATCGGCTTTCATTTTAAAAATCAGGCCACCGATATATTTCGGCTTTTTGACCATTTAATTCTTTCTAGAATGATCCGGACTGTGCACGTATGAACCCACCGGATAACCGATGACCGTTAACAGCCTCGCCAGCCCGCCGCAACACGCCCACCGCATCGTCCAGCTCGACGGCCTGCGCGCCATCGCCGTGCTCGCCGTTTTCGCACAGCACGCGCTCAAGGCGCCGCTATGGATGGGCGTGGATCTGTTCTTCGTGCTGAGCGGCTTTCTGATCACGGGCATCCTGCTCGAACGCAAGGCGCGCGGGCAGTCGTACTTCAGCTACTTCTACGCGCGACGCGTGCGCCGCATCCTGCCGCCGTACATCCTGCTGATGATCGTTTCGTCGCTGCTGTTCGGCCTCGGCTGGGCGCGCTACTGGCCGTGGTATGCGTTCTTCGCGACCAATATCGGCGATGCGCTCGGCCAGAGCGGCCACGACAGTCTCAACATTCTCTGGTCGCTCGCCGTCGAAGAGCAGTTCTACATCTTCTGGCCCTTCGTGGTGCTGTTGCTGCCGCGCCGCCTGCTCGCCGTGGTGGCCGTCGCGCTCGTGCTGATCGTGCCCGTGCTGCGCGCCATCGCAACGCCGTGGTTCGACAGCTACTGGCCGATCTACTACCTCACGCCGTTCCGCATGGACCTGCTCGCCGCCGGTTCGCTGCTCGCCGTGATGGTGCGCCGCGACCGCAATGCGCTCGATCCGTTCAAGGTGCCCGCGGCGATTTTCTTCTTCGCGGCGCTCGCGGTGCTCGCGTGGCTGCATCTGCATTACCCGCGTTTTCGCGGCATGAACACGCCGCTGTCGAATGCGCTCCTCTATAGCGTGTCGCTCGTGCTCTGCACCTCGGCGGTCGTGGTCGCGCTGCAATCGAAGGGCATCGTCAAGCGTCTGCTCTGCAATCCGGTGCTCGTCTATGTGGGCACCATCAGCTACACGATTTACCTGATTCACCTCACGATTCTCTATGCGGTGTGGGAGCACCACTACAGCCGCCCGGTGAGCGCGGCCATCGCGCTCGCCATCACGCTCGCCTACGCAAGCGCCAGCTGGTTCCTGTTCGAAAAACGCCTCACGCGCGGACCGTCGCGCCGCTCGACGCCGGTTGGCGCGAGCGCCACGGTGCGCGGCGTGAGCGCGTCCAGCTCGCAGTCCTGAAAGGCAGTTTCCGTTTCCACGTTCGCTACTTCAAAGGTACACACATGAACGAACGACGCAAAGCGATCATCACCGGCGTATCCGGCCAGGACGGCGCGTATCTGACCAAACTGCTGCTCGACAAGGGCTATCAGGTGGTCGGCACTTACCGGCGCACCAGTTCGGTCAATTTCTGGCGCATGAACGAACTCGGCGTCACCGATCATCCTTCGCTCGAACTCGTCGAGCACGATCTCACCGATGCGGGCTCGACCATGCGTCTGCTCGAACGCTCGCAGGCGGGCGAGATCTACAATCTCGCGGCGCAGAGCTTCGTGGGCGTGTCGTTCGATCAGCCGGTCACGACCGCCGAAGTCACCGGCATCGGCGCGCTCAATCTGCTCGAAGCGATTCGCGTGGTGAATCCGCGCACGCGCTACTACCAGGCGTCGACGTCCGAAATGTTCGGCAAGGTCCAGGCCGTGCCGCAACGCGAAGACACGCCCTTCTATCCGCGCAGCCCGTATGGCATCGCCAAGCTGTTCGCGCACTGGTCGACCGTGAATTACCGCGAGTCCTATGACATCTTCGCGACCAGCGGCATTCTCTTCAATCACGAATCGCCGCTGCGCGGCCGCGAATTCGTGACGCGCAAGATCACGGACGCCGTCGCGAAGATCAAGCTCGGCAAACAGAGCGTGCTCGAACTCGGCAATCTCGACGCCAAGCGCGACTGGGGTTACGCCTCCGAATACGTCGAAGGCATGTGGCGCATGCTGCAGGCCGAAGAACCGGACACCTATGTGCTCGCGACGGGCCGCACCGAAACCGTGCGCGACTTCGTGACGATGGCCTTCGCGGCGGCCGGCTTTCAGCTCGAATGGTCGGGCCGCGGCGAACGCGAAACCGGCATCGACATTTCGAACGGCCGCACGCTCGTGCGCGTGAGCCCGCGTTTCTATCGCCCCGCCGAAGTCGATCTGCTGATCGGCAGCTCGGACAAGGCGCGCACCAAGCTCGGCTGGGAGCCGCAGACGTCGCTGGAGCAGCTCTGCCAGATGATGGTCACGGCCGACCTCACCCGCAACGAACGACATGACACGTTCTGACGACACGCGCGCCCGGCGCGCGCTGATCACCGGCGTGGGCGGCTTCACCGGCCGCTACATGGCGGCGCGGCTCGCGTCGAGCGGCTATCGCGTCTGGGGCACGGTGCGCCCCGGCGAAACGCTCGCCAACACGCAGCTCGCCGACATCGTCACGCCGCTCGCCGCCGATCTGCTCGACCGCGGCGCGCTCGCGCACGCGGTCGAAACGGTGCAGCCGGACGTGGTCGTGCATCTCGCCGCCGTGGCGCACGTGGCCGACAGCGATGTCGCGCGCACCTACGTGGTCAACGTCGTGGGCACGCGCAACCTGCTCGACGCGCTCGCGCATCAGCGCCACGTGCCGCGCGCGGTGCTGCTCGCGAGCAGCGCGAACATCTACGGCAACGCCACCAACGGCGTGATCGACGAAACCGTCGCGCCCCAGCCCGCGAACGACTACGCCGTGAGCAAGCTCGCGATGGAGTACGTCGCGAAACGCTGGGACGCGCAATTGCCGATCATCGTCGCGCGGCCGTTCAACTACACGGGCGTGGGTCAGTCGGCGGACTTCCTGATTCCGAAGATCGTCGATCACTACGCACGCGGCGAGAAAACGATTTCGCTCGGCAATCTGCACGTCGCGCGCGACTTCTCCGATGTGCGCGACGTGGTGAACGCCTACGCGAAACTGATCGAAGCGGCGCCGCGCGGCGCGACCGTCAATGTGTGCTCGGGCACGGGCCACACGCTCGGTGCATTGCTCGACGCGCTCTCGCGTATCGCGGGCTACAGCATCGACGTGAAAGTCGATCCGCGTTTCGTGCGCGCCAACGAAGTGCGTCAGTTGATCGGCTCGAATGCGAAGCTGCGCGGCATTGTCGGCGACAGCGCGCGCAAGCCGCTCGAAGATACGCTGCGCTGGATGTACGAAGAAGCGCGCCAGGTGTGTCTCGATACGCGATGAGGCTGCGCTTGTTTCTTCCGCTGCAAAAAACTGCCGCTCTTTCGAGCGGCAGTTTCATTTTCCGGCTTCGATACGCGTGACGCTCAATGCGCCGCCGCGATCGCCTCGGCGTAGACATCCGCCACGCGCTTTGCGATCACCGCATTGTCGAAATGCTCGCGCGCGTAGGCCTTGCATGCGTGCTCGTCGGGCATCTTGATGCGGCCGGACAGCGCGCCGTCGATCCCTTCGGCAATCGCGCCCGCGCCCGTCGAAGGCAGCACGAGATCCTGCGAAAGTCCTTCCACCGCTTCGGGCAGACCGCCGACCGGCGTCACCAGAACAGGCGTGCCTGCGGACAGCGATTCCACCGTGATGAGGCCGAAGCCTTCGAGCGCGACCGTCGGCACCACGCTCAGCGTCGCGGCGCGATAGAGCGACGGCAGATGCGCGTCGGGCACGAAGCCGAGCAGCTTCACGTTGTCGGTGAGACCCGCTGCGTCGATACGCTGCTGGAGTTCGGATTCCAGACGGCCACGGCCTGCGATCAGCAACAGCACGTCGGGATGACGCTGCTTCACCTGCTTGATCGCGTCGATCAGATCTTCGAGACCCATGCGGCGCACGAGGCGGCGCACGGCCAGCACGATCGGGCGATTCTGCGGCAGTTGCAGGCGCAAACGCGCTTCGCCTTGCGAGCAGGCCGGATCGAAATGCGCGGTATCCACGCAGCCCGGCACGATACGCACGCGTTCGGGCGAGATCGCGTAACGCTTCGTGAGGATGTCGCCGAACGCTTTCGACAGCACGATCAGACGCGACGAGCGCTCATATACCGACTGCTCCAGCGAATGCTTGATGCGCTGGCTCAGCGATGCCGCGCCTTCGACGAAGCTCTCGTCGGCCCACGGTCCCTGAAAATGCGAGACCTGCGGAATGCCGCGCGTGACGTCGAGGCCGGGGAACGTGTAGAGCGCGAAGTGCGAGGAGATCACGTCCGGGCGTTCGCGGCGCACTTCGCGGCGCAGCGCGCGGCGCGCGTCCATCAGACGGAACGGCAAGGCGCGCGCGGCCGAGCCGAAGCCCTGAATCGCGCCGCCGCTGTCTTCGGCCACCTTGGGCGAGCCGGCCACCACGCCGCGCACCTTCACGCCCGCGCCGGGCAGCGCGCCCACGAGCGAGTAATACATGCGGTCGAGGCCGCCCGCACGCTCCGGAAACCAGTGCATGCCGATCTGTAGCGAATGGATGGAATGTTTCGTCATCGCATGTCCTTGTTATGGCCGTCTGTGCCGTTGAATTGGCGTTGAGTCGTTATTTCAGGGAGTATCCGCGCGCTGCAGCGTCTGGCCGCCGGGCAGCGTCGCCGCCGCCGCGAAGGGCCGTTCGCCGCCGCGCACGGCTTCGTTGGCGTCGCCGGCCAGTTGCCGGTAGAGCGCGATGTACTGTGCCGCCATGCGCGCCCAGCCGAAGCTGCACGCGAGTTCCGCCGCGGCTTCGCCCATCGCGAGGCGGCGCGGCGTGTCGTCGTCGAGTTGCTGGATTGCGTTGGCGAGCGCGGCCGCGTCGTCGGGATCTTCGAGCACGATGCCGCATTCGGGCGTGATGATTTCCGCGCCGCCCGCCGTGCGCGCCGTCACCACCGGCAGCCCGCCGCCATCGCTTCGAGCAGCGAGAGCGACATGGCTTCGTAGCGCGACGGGAACACGTAGGCGTCGACGCTGCGCATCAGCATCGGCATTTCGCGCACGAGGCCGAGAAAATGCACGCGCGACTCGATGCCGAGCTGGCGCGCCATCTCCGGATACGGACTGCCCAGCAGATAACCGGCGACCGCGAGATGCACGTGCTCCGGCAATTGCTTGAGCGCTTCGAGCACGGTGCCGAGGTTCTTGCGCGGCGTGCGCAGATCGCCGACAAACAGCAGCAGGAATTTGTCCACGGGCAGCTTGAAGTGCGAGCGGTCCGCGCTCGCGCCCGAGAAGCCGCGCGTATCGACGCCGTTGTAGATCACGTCGAGTCGCTCGACGGGATCACCGCCGCACGCGCGGATTTCATCGGCGACCTTGCGCGAAACGGCGGCGATCACGCGCGAGCGGCGGTACGCCCAGCGTTCGAGCACTGCGTTCACGCGCGTATAGACGAACTGATACGCCGACCACGCGCCGCGCGTGAGGCCGAACGGGTAGTACTTGCTGCGCGCCCAGCCGCCGTGCACGAAGTGCGCGGTGTTCACGTCGGCATGCGCCCACGTGATGAAGCCGTTGACGTGCAGCACGTCGTAGTCGCGGCGATGGCGGCGCAGCCACCACGCGCTTTTCAGCGCGAACACCTGCTGGCGCAGCAAGTTGGTCGCCACAGGCGCGAGGGCTGCACGGGCACCCACTTCACCCGCGGATGTTCGAGCAGTTCGGGCGCGACGTGCCGGGCCACCAGCGTGACCTCGAAGCCCTCGTCGAGCGCCGCGCGCGCGATTTCATGGTTGACGCGCCCCTGGCCGTCGTTATGGCGCACTACGTGCGTGACGATTGCGACTCTCAATCGGAGATCTCCGTAACAGGGGTAACAACGGGAGTGGCGCGCGAGGCCTGCCGGTTCATCCGGGTCCAGTGCCCCGCGCTGAGAATGGAAAACACACTGGAAAACAGCAGCAGACCGCCCGTGCCGACCAGCGAGTTCGTGAACACCAGCATCGCGAAGATCGAGATCATCAGGCTCATGCACGCGCACACGTAGCGGTCTTCGGAGAGCCGCAGCGCGATGCGCAGCGCGCGCGCCATCAGCCAGATCACGCCCGACATGTAGAGCAGCGTGCCGGCAGCCGAGCACGAACGGAATGTTCATCACGCCGCTGTCGAAGCTGCCGTACTGGCCGAGCTGGCCGTGCTGCTCGACAGCTTCGTCGATGCGCCGGTCGAGCCGAAGCCTTCGCCCGACACGTCGGTAAAGGCCTTCTTCGCGAAGTCGGCGTAGAACTGGTTGCGCGCTTCGTAGCTCTGATCGTCGCTGAGATTGACGAGCGTGTTCAGGCGCTGCTGCATGCGGTCCGCGACCGGGCCGAAGGTGAGCAACGGCACGCACACGCCCGCGAGCACGAATGCGCTCACGATGATGCGGATGCGCACCTTGTTGCTCGACTTCATCAGCTGGATCACCATCGCGATGGCCCAGCCGCCCCACGTCGAACGCACCAGCGACAGCGCGAACGAAAAGAGCCGAAGGCCGCCGCGACCCAGCGCACGCGATGTTTCGCGGCCATCACGAGCACCATCGCGCCCATCATCGCGAATGCGAACGGACCCGACGAATTCATCGTGCTGAACACGCGCACGCGAGCGGCACGGGGTCTCCCTGCGAATTCATGTCCGAGCCGATCATCCACATCGCGTCCCACGGCGGCATGATGAAGAACTGCACGAGACCGTACGCGCCCATCACGAACATGCGTAGATGAAGGTGTTGATGATGGTGTCGCGCGCCTCGGGATACTGGCGCGTGAGCACCATGATGTGAAGCCGATCAGCAGCGGATAGACCCAGTTCGCGAGGTCGTAGACAGCCGCTGCGGGCCGCTCGCGACCACGCCCACGCGAATCCATAGGCGATGCCGAGCAGCGCCAGCAGCAGCGGCAAACGCGTCGTTGCGCGAGGATCGGGTAATAGCGGATCAGCGAAATGCCGCTGATCATGGTGACGGCGAGCGGCGCGACCTGAATCAGGCTCGTGGGCGTGAAGCCGCCTTTGCCGTAGTCGGCGAGACGGCGCACTTCGGGGCTCAGGAACCACAGCCACCACATGAAGCCGATATAGCGCACCGGATTCACGAAATAGAGCCAGAAACCCACGCCGATGGCGAGCACCGGAAACGCGAGCGTGAGCACCGAGCCCTGATGCGCGAGGATCAGCAGCGCGGTGAAGGTCCACAGCGCGATGACGGGCAGCGTGTCGCGGCCCATCGCGCGGCGCAGGCCCGAACGGCGCGCCGGTTCCGCCGGTGCGCGCGCGGACGCGCCAGGCAGGTTCGGCGGAACATTGGGCGGCCGGTTCGGCGGCAGATGCGGCGAGCGCGGCGCCGGATACGAAGGCACACGCAT